>NZ_JAALBX010000009.1 GCF_011077955.1 Citrobacter freundii | reverse complement strand
CCACTAAAAGAGGTGTGAAGGGAAGGCTCTCAGAGTCTGGACTTAGTACGCCCCTATGGGGCGTTTTCAATGCCACCTGCTATGCAGGTGGTTTTTTACTTACTGACGAATTAGTTTAACCGTACCGGCATACCAGAACGGTTCTGAAGCGCTTGTTCAACAATCGTCTGATCGGCATCCGGTTGGCTGGTAATGGCCTGAATCGAAGAGGTCAGCGTAATCGGCACAACTTCGTTGTTCTCAATCTGCGATTCGCTGGTGGACAGCGGATTGTGAACTTCGATATAGCGACTGCCATCCGGCTCAACGGTCGCTTTCACCGGCTCGTTGATAAACTGTACGCGAGTACCAACCGGCACGTTATCAAACAGGAATTTGATGTCGTCGTTGCGCAGACGCACGCAACCGTGACTTACGCGCAGGCCAATACCAAAGTTGGCGTTCGTCCCATGTATTGCGTACAGACGGCCAATATAAAGCGCGTAGAGGCCCATCGGGTTATCCGGGCCTGCCGGAACCACTGGTGGGAGCGGTTCGCCCGCTGCAGCGTATTCTGCGTGCATCTTGGCGGTTGGCGTCCAGGTCGGACCGGCTTTTTTACGCTCAACTTTGGTCACCCAGTTGATTGGCGTATCTTTACCCAACTGACCAATACCGATTGGCAACACGATCACGGTATTAGAGCCTTTCGGGTAGTAATACAGGCGCATTTCAGCACTGTTAATCACAATCCCTTCGTGCGGCGTATCCGGCAGGATAAGCTGTTGCGGGATATTCAAAATCGTGCCGCCTTTCGGCAGGTAAGGATCCACGCCCGGGTTTGCTTCCGTCATATTGGAAAAACCCATCTGGTATTGCGCGGCGAAATACTCCAGCGGCTCAGCGTTGCCTTCTGGAATAGTAACGACCTGATTTTGCCCGACGACACGGCTACCGTCAGTCGGCAGAGGGTAAGTCACAGCATTGGCGGTTTTACAAAAACCGATAACAGCGAAAGCTGCTACTAAAAGCGTGCGTAATTTCATGTTCATCTTGTGCAGAGTAGTCGAGCCTTAAGCGGCGATTAAATAACAATTCCGGGGGCGCATTATAGGTGGATTATTACGCGCTGGGAATTGAGATGTGGACGATATCTCATTTTTTCATTTAACAGCCTGATAATAGCCCATCCGTTGCGGGGCGATTTAAATTCGGACTTATGGCATAATGCGGTGTTTATCACATTTTCTTGCAGGATATCGTCGTGTTAGTTACCAGCAACGTCACTATGCAGTTTGGCAGTAAGCCGCTGTTTGAAAACATTTCCGTCAAATTTGGCGGCGGCAACCGTTACGGCCTGATTGGCGCCAACGGTAGCGGAAAATCTACATTCATGAAGATTCTGGGCGGTGACCTTGAGCCAACGCTCGGCAACGTTTCTCTCGATCCTAATGAGCGTATCGGTAAATTGCGCCAGGATCAGTTCGCCTTTGAAAACTACACCGTTCTCGATACGGTGATCATGGGGCATGGCGAGCTGTGGGAAGTGAAGCAGGAGCGCGATCGTATCTATTCGCTTGCGGAAATGAGCGAAGAAGACGGGTACAAAGTCGCCGACCTCGAAGTGATGTACGGCGAGATGGACGGTTATTCTGCCGAAGCGCGCGCGGGCGAACTGCTGCTTGGCGTTGGTATTCCGGTAGAACAGCATTACGGCCCAATGAGTGAAGTCGCGCCAGGCTGGAAGCTGCGTGTGCTGCTGGCACAGGCACTGTTCTCGAACCCTGACATTCTGCTGCTCGATGAACCGACCAACAACCTGGATATCGACACCATCCGTTGGCTGGAACAGACGCTCAACGATCGCGACAGCACCATGATTATCATCTCGCACGACCGTCACTTCCTGAATATGGTCTGCACCCACATGGCGGATCTGGACTACGGTGAGCTGCGCGTTTATCCGGGTAACTACGATGAATATATGACGGCCGCGACGCAGGCCCGTGAGCGTTTGCTTGCGGATAACGCCAAGAAGAAAGCGCAAATCGCCGATCTGCAATCCTTCGTGAGCCGCTTTAGCGCCAACGCCTCGAAATCTCGTCAGGCGACCTCGCGCGCCCGTCAGATTGACAAAATCAAGCTTGAAGAAGTGAAAGCTTCAAGCCGCCAGAACCCGTTCATCCGTTTCGAGCAGGACAAGAAGCTGTTCCGTAATGCGCTGGAAGTGGAAGCGCTTACTAAAGGCTTTGATGAGGGGGCGCTGTTCAAAAACTTCAACCTGCTGCTGGAAGTGGGCGAAAAAGTGGCCATCATCGGCGCGAATGGCGTGGGTAAATCCACCATGCTGAAAACGCTGGTTGGCGAACTTCAGCCTGATGCCGGTACCGTGAAGTGGTCTGAAAATGCGCAGATCGGCTATTACGCGCAGGATCACGAGTACGAGTTTGAAAATGACCTGACGGTATTTGACTGGATGAGCCAGTGGAAGCAAGAAGGGGACGACGAACAAGCGGTGCGCAGTATTCTTGGCCGTCTGCTGTTCAGCCAGGACGATATCAAAAAGCCTGCTAAAGTGCTCTCTGGTGGTGAAAAGGGCCGCATGCTGTTTGGTAAGCTGATGATGGAAAAACCAAACATTCTGGTCATGGATGAACCGACCAACCACCTGGATATGGAATCTATCGAATCCCTGAACGCGGCGCTTGAAATGTATCAGGGCACGTTGATTTTCGTTTCCCATGACCGCGAATTTGTAAGCTCGCTGGCGACCCGCGTTATTGAGATCACGCCAGAGAAGGTGGTTGATTTCTCCGGCGGTTATGAAGATTACTTGCGCAGCAAAGGGATTGACGGGTGATGGTTCGCCCGAGAAGCGAGATGCTTTTCGTTCGCTAGTCTTGTTTTGTTTGCTGGAAGTGTTTCGTTTTGTGGAATGGTTCCGATTGGTTGAGTCGTTCCGTTTAGTGAAATAGTCACGTTCGCAAGGACGCTGGTGGCGCAATGCGACGCTGATGTTCGCGAACGAGCAAAGGGGGGGATCGCTCCCCCTTTGTCATCCCCGCTCCCGTCTGGCAACCTCGCCGCTTTGAGGTTCCCACTGCTTCATTTCCTCGTTTCAAGTCGGTCTGGATACTACATCCTGTAGCGCACGCTCTTTGTACCGGATTACCCGACCCATCCCTGGGCCTCGTCCCTCTTCGGCCGCCGCAACCGGCGTTCAAAGCGATCCCGGCGCTTTTGTCCCTGTGGGCCTGACTTGGCCCGCCAGTTACGCCTCGCGAAGTTGATGCCGGATACAATCCCACTGCTGGAGTTTTTATTTTGTGTATCAAATTCATGATCATAAGGCTTGATTGAATCCATTTAAACATTAACTGGCTTCTCAGTTACGCCTCGGCAAGGTTAATACCGGACAGAACCCTTATGACCGGGACTTCTGTGACGTGTAATGAATTCATGCTCATGAAGTTTGATGGTACCCGTGTGAACATCATCTGGCTCGTCAGTTACGCCTCGGCGGTGTTAGTGCCAGACCCAACGAACTCAATCTTGAATTTGTTTTTTTCGGGATGACTTTTGTCGTTTTCATTTTTTCCGATGCCTTTAGCGACAGCGTGGTTTTTATACTTATCACCTGAAAGAACAGCGGGGGAAGTTGGACCCCATCGCCATCGCCGAGGCGTGCGTGGCTGGCCGAGACTGACGGCATGGATGCATTTGTTTTTTTTAGGATAACTTTTGTCGTTTTCATTTTTTCCGATGCCTTTAGCGACAGCGTGGTTTTTATACTTATCACCTGAAAGAACAGCGGGGGAAATTGGACCCCATCGCCATCGCCGAGGCGTGCGTGGCTGGCCGGGACTGATGGCATGGATGCATTTGTTTTTTTAAGGATAACTTTTGTCGTTTTCATTTTTTCCGATGCCTTCAGCGACAGCGTGGTTTTTATACTTATCACCTGAAAGAACAGCGGGGGAAGTTGGACCCCATCGCCATCGCCGAGGCGTGCGTGGCTGGCCGGGACTGACGGCATGGATGCCGTCAGAGGGCGTGAGCCACATGGATGTGGCGTCGCGCCCGGTCACGAAGCGGGACACGGAAAGCCGAGGGCACCGCGAAGCGGCGAGGGCGACAGGGGGAGCCGGGGGTGTTGGGGGCGCGGCGGCGAGCGCCCCCAACCCGTTCGCTTGCTACCGTGTACCGTTGAGCCATGAACGAATAGCGAACGGAACAATACCACTACACACAAAAATCCCCGCGAGCCAGGCGAACGGAACAATACCACTAACACAAAAAGCCCTGCTAACGTGGCGAACGGAACAATACAAAAGAGCATAAACAGCCCCGCCAGCCAGGCGAATTGCGCCTCTGCGCCTCGCGTCAGATGGCCTGCGCCGCAGGCTTGTAAATCATTACTCTCTGCACGCGATGATTCTCCACCTCCAGCGTTTTAATCACATAATCCCCCACTTCAACCTCTTCACCCTCGACGGGAACGCGCTGGAGATACTCCATTAACAGCCCGGCGATGGTGTGATAATCCCGCTTATCATCAAGCGGCAGCGGGACAAATTGCACCAGATCGTCAAGCGGCATATGGCCGTTGGCAGTCCAGGTGCCATCCTGGTTGCGTTTAATATCATGGCGGGCGTCGATCTCTTCCACCTCATTAGGCAGGTTACCGGCAATGGTTTCCATCACATCGCTCAGGGTCACCAACCCTTGAATCGAGCCGAACTCATCCACCACAAAGGCAAAGTGGGTGCGGGCGTTGCGAAATTGCTCAAGCGCGTGAAGCAGTTGCAGCGTCTCAGGAAAAACCAGCGGCTGCTTCACCAGCGCGCTCAAATCGAGCGGTTTACCAGCCAGAGACTGTTGCAGCAGGTCGAGAATATGCACCACGCCCAGAATCTCATCGTCGGCGGTCACCACCACGCGGGTGTGTTGATTTCTGTCCAGCAACAGGCGGATTTGCTCCTCAGGTGCGTTAATATCGATATGCTCAATGTCATGTCGCGACGTCATGATACTGCTGACGCTGCGCTGGTTGAGATTAAGCACCCGGCCAATCATCAACCGTTCCTGCTTATTAAACACCGGGACATTATCGGCGTCGGCCACCAGCGAGGCGGTTTGCGCATCCAGTTCCGCCGTCTCATGTTTGCCGCTCAGTAAATGCATCACCGCCTCGGTCGTGCGCTGGCGCAGCGACATATTGGCTGACAGAAAACGACGGCGGTTAAACATCGCCAGCTGATTAAGGCATTCAATCATGATTGAGAAACCAATGGCCGCGTATAAATACCCTTTCGGAATGGCATACCCAAATCCGTCGGCAATCAGGCTAAAGCCAATCATCAGTAAGAAGCTCAAGCAAAGGATGACAATTGTCGGGTGATTATTCACAAATGCCGTCAGCGTTTTGCTGGCTAACAACATCAGGGAAATCGCAATCACTACGGCCGCCATCATCACGCCCAGATGATCTACCATGCCGACGGCGGTGATGACCGAATCGAGTGAGAAGATGGCGTCGAGTAACACAATTTGCGCCACAACGGACCAAAACCTCGCGCCACGGCGTTGGGTCGGATTTTGGTGATCCTTGCCTTCGAGTCGTTCATTCAATTCCACCGTGGCTTTGAACAACAGGAACAGCCCGCCGAACAGCATTATCAAATCCCGGGCGCTAAAACCGTGACCGTGCAGCACGATCAGCGGGCGGGTGAGGGTAACAAGCCATGAGATAGACGCGAGCAGCAGCAAGCGCATAAACATGGCGAGAATAAGACCAGTAATTCGGGCTTTATCACGTTGGGCGGGCGGCAGCTTCTCCGCGAGGATGGCGATAAACACCAGATTATCGATACCCAGTACCAGTTCGAGTACCACCAGCGTGGCTAATCCCGCCCAAATTGATGGATCAGCAATCCATTCCATAGAAAAACGATGACCTGTAGTAAAACCCTACTGCGCTCATGCGTTGAAAGAGACGTCTGGCCGGGGGAGTCAGCGCCACCCTTTCAGTCAGGCTGAGGGAGACGGGTAAATGAAAGATAAACAGATCATGGGTAATGGCGTCGAAAATTGCAATGCGAAGCCCGTTTTTAAGAACAAAACACTCAACGGTTCGGGTAAATATCAGGCAGTTATTCAGTGTAACTATTGGATATTCATTATTATCATCCGGGTAATAATAGCCGCTTTTGGTTTGTGGTTTATTATCTCGGAATAATGAATAACATTATCTTATGATAAAAATAACCCTGAGGATAATCCTAATAATTAATTTAACAGATCGATTTGTTATTACCTTGTCAATGTGAGGCTAATCCTAAAAAGTCATTTTTGTGGCGCTTCATACTAATCTTAAAATGACTTTTCCCGGAATCGAGAACCTTGTCAGTTAACAAATTAGCTGTACCATCCTTCATGGCTAATACGGAAGGCGTCGGCGATTTTTTATCGCGGCTTTTATTCGCCAGTAAACTGCAATAAATAACTGTCGCCAATTAGGATAATTCCAGTTAGCGCGAAGTTCTTCAAAGATATTCTTCTTTTACAGTGATTTGGTAGCTGAAAGCCAGGGGCGGTAGCGTGCCTTGAAGGTGTCGGTAAGCTTTAATGGCGCTGTCAGAAATCATCGTTTAAATAAGTTTTTTTCGGAATGATTCCACTTATTTTTAATCATGGATGCGTCCAGTGTTAATACGCGAGTTTGGACGCAGCTTATTTATGCGACAGGAATTATTACTCTGCCATAGTGAAAATAATCAATGACGAAGACGAGATTAAAATTGATGCCATTGTTGGTGTCGATCGGCTTAATGAGCGGATGCACGGTCCTTCCGGGCAGCAATATGTCAACAATGGGTAAAGATGTTATCCGCCAACAGGATGCCGACTTTGACCTGGATAAAATGGTCAACGTTTATCCTTTGACGCCGAGACTGGTAGAACAATTACGACCGCGTCCTAATGTCGCGCAGCCGAATGTCTCCCTCGACCAGGAAATCGCCCAGTACCAGTACCGGGTAGGCCCAGGGGACGTGTTGAACGTCACCGTGTGGGATCACCCAGAATTAACCACCCCGGCCGGTCAGTACCGCAGCTCAAGCGACGCCGGCAACTGGGTTCAGCCGGACGGCACCGTCTTTTATCCCTATATCGGTAGAGTGCATGTTGCGGGAAAAACCTTATCAGAAATCCGTAGTGATATTACCGGCCGCTTAGCGCAGTACATCGCAGACCCGCAGGTAGACGTTAATATCGCCGCGTTTCGCTCGCAAAAAGCCTACATATCCGGGCAGGTGAATAAATCAGGCCAACAGGCGATTACCAACGTTCCCCTGACGGTGCTGGACGCGATTAACGCGGCGGGCGGGCTTACCGAAAACGCCGACTGGCGTAATGTCGTGCTCACCCATAAAGGCCATGAGCAACGTCTGTCGCTGCAGGCGTTGATGCAAAACGGCGATCTTAGCCAGAACAAACTGCTGTATCCGGGCGACATCCTTTTCGTACCGCGTAATGACGATCTGAAAGTGTTTGTTATGGGTGAAGTGAAGAAACAGTCCACGCTCAAAATGGACTTCAGCGGCATGACCTTAACCGAAGCGCTTGGTCAGGCGGAGGGCATTGACATGACCACCTCCAACGCCAGCGGCATCTTCGTGATCCGACCGCTGAAAGAAAAAGGCAACACCAACGGCAAGATTGCCAACATTTACCAGCTTGATATGTCCGATGCCACATCGCTCATTATGGCGACGGAATTCCGTCTCCAGCCGTATGACGTGGTGTATGTGACCACCGCGCCGGTTTCGCGCTGGAACCGCCTGATCAACCAATTGCTGCCGACCATCAGTGGGGTTCGTTATATGACGGACACGGCAAGCGATATCCACAACTGGTAATCGCGATGTTCAACAAAATTCTTGTGGTATGCGTGGGGAACATTTGCCGTTCCCCGACGGCTGAGCGGTTGCTAAAGCGCTATCAGCCGACATTAACGGTCGGCTCCGCGGGCCTCGGGGCGCTGGTGGGCAGAGGCGCGGATGAACGCGCGATAAGCGTCGCCACCGCGCACGACCTCTCTCTTGAAGGCCATTGCGCGCGGCAAATCACCCGTGAGATGTGCCGGGAATATGACCTGATCCTCACGATGGAAAAACGCCATATCGCCAGGCTTTGCGAAATGGCGCCGGAGATGCGCGGCAAAGTGATGTTGTTTGGGCATTGGGATCAGGAGCGGGAAATTCCCGATCCGTATCGCAAAAGCACCGAGGCTTTCGAAGCCGTTTACACGATGCTGGATGATTCCGCCCGACAGTGGGCGCAGGCACTGAAAACACAGCAGGGATAACTATGACCACAAAAATGACCCCCTCTGCCGCGACTGAGGGCAGTGATGAAATTGATATCGGGCGATTGATTGGCACCGTTATTGAAGCCCGTTGGTGGGTGCTTGGCATCACCGCCGTATTTGCACTACTGGCGACGGTATATGCGATGTTCGCGACTCCCATTTACAGCGCCGACGCGCTGGTGCAAATCGAGCAAAACGGTGGAAGCGCCATCGTACAGGACATTAATACCGCGCTTGCCAATAAACCTCCGGCCTCGGACGCTGAAATCCAGTTAATTCAGTCGCGTCTGGTATTGGGCAAAACCGTGGACGAGCTTGATCTTGATATCGCGGTTGAGAAAAAAACCTTTCCGCTTTTCGGCGCGGGTTGGGATCGGTTAATGGGCCGTCAGAATGACACGGTGGATGTCAGCACCTTCACCTTGCCGGCGGGCATGGGGAAAGACACTTTCACACTTGAGGTGCTAAACCCGCAGCAGTATCAACTCACCAGTGATGCCGGATTCAGCGCCCAGGGCCAGGTCGGACAGCCGCTCACCAAAGACGGCGTATCCATACTGGTGAAGGCGATAAAAGCCGGCGCGGGCAGTGAGTTTATCGTCACCAAATACTCAACGCTTGGCATGATAAACCAACTGCAAAACAACCTTTCGGTCACGGAAAACGGCAAAGATACCGGCGTGTTAAGCCTCACCTTTACCGGCGAAGACAAAGATAAAATCCGCGACATCCTCAACAGCATTACCCGCAACTATCTTGAGCAAAATATTCAGCGCAAGTCTGAAGAAGCGGCGAAGAGTTTAGCGTTCCTTGCAAAACAGCTGCCGGAAGTACGCTCGCGGCTGGATATGGCGGAAAACAAACTCAATGCTTATCGCCAGGAAAAAGATTCTGTCGACCTGCCGCTCGAAGCCAAAGCGGTACTGGACTCGATGGTGAACATCGACGCGCAAATCAATGAATTGACCTTCAAAGAAGCTGAGATCTCCAAGCTTTACACCAAAGCGCACCCGGCTTACCGCACCCTGCTTGAAAAACGGCGCGCGCTTGAAGAGGAAAAGGATCGCCTGAGCAACCGCGTCACCGCAATGCCGAAAACGCAGCAGGAAATTGTGCGTCTGACCCGTGATGTGGAATCCGGTCAGCAGGTCTACATGCAATTGCTGAACAAACAGCAGGAGCTGAAAATCACCGAAGCCAGTACGGTAGGGGACGTGCGTATTGTTGACCCGGCTATCACCCAGCCTGGCGTACTGAAGCCGAAAAAAGCGCTCATCATTCTGGGGAGTATTTTACTGGGGCTGATGCTGTCGATTGTCGTGGTATTACTGCGCTCACTGTTTAATCGCGGCATTGAAAGCCCACAGGCGCTGGAAGAGTCGGGTATCAGCGTATACGCGAGTATTCCGCTGTCAGAATGGCAAAAAGCGCGGGATAACGTCAAAAACGCGAAAGGCGTTAAGCGCTTTAAGCAAAGACAATTGCTGGCGGTGGGCAACCCGACGGATCTCGCCATTGAGGCGATCCGCAGCCTGCGAACCAGCCTTCATTTCGCCATGATGCAGGCCAACAACAATGTATTGATGATGACAGGCGTCAGTCCGTCAATCGGGAAAACCTTCGTGTGCGCCAACCTGGCCGCCGTCATCAGCCAGACCCAGAAGCGCGTACTGCTTATCGACTGTGATATGCGTAAAGGCTACACCCACGAGCTGTTGGGCACCGATAACGTAAATGGCCTGTCGGATATGTTAGCCGGGCAGGGGGATGTCGCGTTATGCGCACGTCCTACCTCCATCCCCGGTTTCGATCTGGTGCCGCGTGGTCAGGTGCCGCCCAATCCTTCTGAATTACTGATGAGCGAACGCTTCGGCGCGCTCATCCAGTGGGCCAGCAAACATTACGACCTGGTGCTGATTGATACGCCGCCAATCCTTGCGGTCACCGATGCCGCTATCGCCGGACGCCATGCCGGCACCACCCTGATGGTGGCGCGTTACGCCGTCAACACCCTGAAGGAAGTGGAAACCAGTCTTGGCCGCTTCGAGCAAAACGGTATTGCGGTTAAGGGCGTTATCCTGAACTCCATTTTCCGGCGCGCCACCGGCTATCAGGATTACGGCTATTACGAGTACGAATACCAGTCAGACAGCAAATAATTCGCGCCCCGGTTCGCGCCGGGGTGCAGTTCGTCATTAACACCTTTTTGACGTAAGGGAATGGAATATGGCACATGCGCAACGGCCTTTAATTTCAATATATATGCCGACCTGGAACCGCCAGCAGTTGGCGATACGCGCCATCAAATCGGTGCTGCGTCAGGATTACGACCACTGGGAAATGATCGTGGTAGATGATTGTTCCTCCTCCTGGCAACAGTTGAGCGAATTTGTCGAACAGCTTAACGATCCGCGCGTGAGCTACGTGCGTAATGAAATCAATAGCGGCGCTTGCGCGGTGCGCAATCAGGCTATCCTGCAAGCAAAAGGCGAATACATCACCGGTATTGATGATGATGATGAGTGGACGCCGGACAGGCTTTCGGTGTTTCTGCGTGAAGCGCATCGTCTTAACGATCACGCGTTTCTCTATGCCAACGACTATGTGTGCGAAGGGGAGGTTTATCACAAGCCGGCGAGCCTGCCGCTATACCCAAAATCGCCATGGTCGAGAAAACTGTTCTACAAGCGCAATATTATCGGCAATCAGGTGTTTAGCCTGGCGTGGCGCTTTAAAGCCTCACTGTTTGATACCTCACTTGCAGCCGCCCAGGATTACGACATCTTTCTGCGTATGGTGCTGCGCTATGGCGAGCCATGGAAAGTCGAAGCCGCCACGCAAATCCTGCATATCAACCATGGTGAAATGCAAATCACCAAGTCGCCGAAACAGTTTTCCGGCTACTTCCAGTTTTACCGCAAGCATAAAGGCATTTTCGACCGGGCCAGTAAGAAGTATCAACTGTTCACGCTATATCAGATCCGTAATAAACCGATGAACTGGCGCACCTGTCTGACGCTGCTGTCGCTGCGCAATACCAAACGGCTGGCATACAGCCTGCGGGGGAAGTAATGCTGCTGGAAGACTGCCGCGCCAATAGCTGGAGCCTGCGTCCGTGCTGCATGGTTATCGCCTATCGCATCGCCCATTTTTGCTCGGTGTGGCGCAAAAAAAACGTACTGAACAATATCTGGGCCGCGCCGGTGCTGGTGCTGTATCGCCTGATAACAGAATGCCTGTTTGGTTATGAAATCCAGGCGGCGGCCACTATTGGACGTCGGTTCACTATTCATCATGGCTATGCCGTGGTGATTAATAAAAATGTGGTGGCGGGGGATGATTTCGTTATTCGCCACGGGGTCACCATCGGTAATCGCGGCGGAGACAGTCTCGCCTGCCCGGTGATTGGTCACGGTGTGGAGTTAGGCGCGAACGCCATTTTGATTGGCGATATCACCATTGGTCATAACGTCACCATCGGCGCCGGAAGCGTGGTAATGGATAGTGTGCCGGATAACGCGCTGGTGACGGGAGAAAAAGCCCGCGTGAAGGTGATCAAATGAACGTTGTGCAATTAAATGTGCGTCTTGCCGAAGGCGGTGCGGCAGGCGTTGCGCTGGATCTGCATCAGCGCGCGCTCCAGCAGGGGATTTCATCGCGCTTTGTTTATGGCTATGGCAAAGGCGGCAAAAAAAGCGTCAGTCATGAGCAGTATGCACAAGTCGAAAAGCACACGCCCCGCCTGACATCGGTAGCCAATATCGCGCTGTTTCGTTTTTTCAACCGCGATCTGTTCGGCAATCTGAACGGTTTATATCGCCGGGTGACGCGCACCCCAGGGCAGGTGGTGCTGCATTTCCATGTGCTGCACAGTTACTGGCTTAACCTTGAGCAGGTGGTGGCGTTCGCGGAAAAAATTACCGCCCATAAACCCGATGTCCGGCTGGTATGGACGCTGCACGATCACTGGAGCGTGACCGGACGCTGCGCCTTTCTCGACGGTTGCGACGGCTGGACGTCAGGCTGTAAAAAATGCCCGACGCTTAGCAATTATCCGCCGGTTAAAATCGACCGCGCACATAGCCAACTTGGCACCAAACGATTTTTGTTTCGCAAAATGTTGGCGCTTGGCTGTGTGTTTATCTCTCCAAGCCACCATGTCGCCCAGGCATTTAATCAGATTTATGGCGCCGGGCGCTGCCAGATCATTAATAACGGTATTGACGTGGCGACCGAGTCAATTCTCGCCGAATTGCCAGCGCCGCAGCCGTCCACCGGCGCGCCAAAAATCGCGGTGGTGGCTCACGATCTGCGCTACGACGGTAAAACGCGTCAACAACTGGTGCGCGATCTCGTCGCGCTGGGTGACAAGGTCGAAGTGCACACCTTTGGAAAATTTTCACCCTTTGAAGGCGCAAACGTAGTGAATCACGGTTTCCTCACCGACAAAAAGCAGTTGATGAGTGAGTTAAACCAAATGGATGCGCTGCTGTTTAGCTCCCGCGTTGATAACTACCCGCTTATCCTGTGCGAAGCGCTATCCATCGGGGTTCCGGTGATTGCCACCCACAGCGATGCCGCACGCGAAGTGCTGGAAAAATCGGGGGGCCATACGGTAGATGAACAACAAGCACTTGCGCTTGCGCAGCAAAAAAGATCGCAGATAGCTGAGGCCATTTTCGGTATGCCGCTTGAGGAGTTTAAAGCGGTGAGTCGCGAAGCATACAGCGGTAAACAGATGCTGGAGGAGTATGTCTCGTTCTATCAGGGTCTGTAGCTATCTGTTGCTGCCGCTCATTTATCTGCTGGTAAACGTCAAGCTGCTGCAACTGGGGGAAAGCTTTCCCATCACGGTGGTGACGTTCTTACCGGCGCTATTGCTGCTCTATGTTGAGCGCATCAATCTTAAGAAATTGATGATAGCGCTCGGTATCGGGGCAGGGTTAACCGCCTTTAACTATTTGTTCGGTCAGTCACTGAATGCGTCGAAGTATGTCACCTCGACCATGCTGTTTGTTTATATCGTCATCATTATCGGCATGACGTGGAGCATACGCTTCAAAACGCTGTCGTTACGTAACTATCGCAAAGTATTGCGGCTGTTTTACCTGGTGATTGGCATTATCGTGGCGATTGCCGCAGTGGAGATGGCGCAGATTATTTTGAGCGGTGGCAGCTCCATTATGGAGGCCATTTCAAAATATCTCATCTACAGCAACAGCTATGTGATGAATTTTATCAAGTTTGGCGGACGACGCACCACGGCGCTATATTTTGAACCCGCGTTTTTTGCGTTAGCCTTAATTTCAATATGGTTATGCATTAAACAGTTTGGGATCAAAACGCCAAAAGCCGATGCGATGATTTTGGTTGGGATCATTCTTTCCGGTTCGTTTTCCGGTGTGATGACGTTTATCTTATTTTATTTGCTGGAATGGGCATTCAAATATCTTAATAAAAGTGCCCTGCGTAAAAAATTACCGCTGGCGATTATTTCGCTTGGGGTGTTTATGGTTGGTCTGATTTTCGCCTTTCCTTATATTGCGACCCGTCTTGGCGATCTGGGCACCGAAGGATCGTCATCTTATTATCGTATCATCGGCCCGTTAGTGATGGTGGGGTATTCATTAACCCACATAGATGGTGTGGTTCGTTTCGGTTCGCTTTACGAATATGTTGCATCATTCGGAATATTTAACGGTGCGGACGTCGGGAAAACCATAGACAATGGCTTGTATCTATTAATTATTTATTTTTCATGGCTGGCAATTATTTTAACGGCTTGGTATTTGTGGAAAGTGGTGAGAATGATGTTGAATGCCTTTGGCGATAATCCTAATTTTCGCGTGCAGTTGTGGTTATTCACCCCGATTTCCCTGTTTTTTACCGGCTCAATATTCAGTCCTGAATACGCTTTTTTAATTGTCTGTCCTTTTATTTTGCGTAAAGCCATCGGGCAACCCGACATCAGGAGTTAACTATGCGATTAAGTGTTATCACGGTGGCCTGGAAAAACCTCGCCGGCGTCGAAAAAACGTGGCGTTCGCTTTCTTATCTTGCCGCTGCGCCGGATATTGAGTTTGAGTGGATTGTCGTGGATGGCGGCTCAAACGATGGTACTGAGGAATTTCTTAAAAATCTCAACGGACAGTACCGTTTACGCTATATCAGTGAAAAAGATAACGGCATCTATGATGCGATGAATAAGGGGATTCAACTTGCCAGCGGCGACTACGCGCTGTTCTTAAATTCAGGCGATATTTTTCATCCTGATGCGGCGGCATTTGTGCGCAAACTTTCAAGCATTCCGCGTAATAAACCTGCAATGGTTATCGGCGACGCGCTGCTGGATTTTGGCAATGGACATAAAACCACCCGGCGCGCGAAACAGGGCTGGTATATTTACCACAGCTTGCCCGCAAGCCATCAGGCAATATTTTTCCCCATGCAGGGCCTAAAACTCTGCCCTTATGACCTGCGCTATAAAGTCTCATCGGATTATGCACTTGCGGCGAAACTTTATAAATCCGGGTATCCGTTCAAGCGCATTCAGGGTTTGGTGTCTGAGTTTTCCATGGGTGGCGTGTCGACCTCTAATAATATTGAATTATGTCAGGATGCGAAAAACGTACAGCGCACGATTTTACATGTGCCGGGATTGTTGGCTGAAATATCCTACCGATTAAGGTTGCGCACGACCGGGAAAACCAAAGCCATCTATCAAAAAAACGAAATGTGATTAATTAATTAGCGGTTCATTTTTTACGCTCTTTATCGGGCGGGGGTAGCGACAACCCTAATTTCAGAAAACTCTCGCAACAGCTAAAGAAAATATAAGGAAAACCGATGCAAGAATTAAGAGGATTCTCGGTACCAAAAAATTTCCGCGGCGGGCATCCTGTAAAAGTTCAATTATGGTGGGCGGTTCAGAAAACCTTATTTGCCTGGTCGCCGCAAATATTATATCGCTGGCGTGCTTTTTTATTACGCCTGTTCGGCGCCAAAATTGGTAAAGGGGTGGTTATTCGCCCCTCAGTAAAAATTACTTATCCATGGAAATTAACCCTGGGGGATTACGTCTGGGTTGGCGACGACGCGGTGTTATATACCCTGGGAGAAATTACGGTGGGTGCCAATTCGGTGGTGTCTCAGAAAAGTTATTTATGCACCGGCAGTCATGATTATCAGAGCGCGCATTTTGATATTTACGCCCGTCCAATTGTGATTGGCGAGAAATGCTGGTTAGCAACAGATGTTTTCGTGGCGCCCGGCGTGACGATTGGCGATGGCGCCGTTGTCGGGGCAAGAAGCAGCGTATTTAGCGCGTTACCCGGCAATGTCATCTGTCGCGGTAATCCGGCGAAGGTAATACGCCTGCGAGTAGAAGAGTAAATACGTCTGGCACGCCAGACCAAGCCAGATTCAAACAGAGGAAAAGCAAATCATGAGTAAAGTGGCTCTCATTACGGGTGTAACCGGGCAAGATGGTTCTTATCTGGCCGAACTGTTACTGGAAAAAGGTTATGAAGTGCATGGCATCAAACGTCGTGCGTCGTCCTTTAACACCGAACGTGTTGATCATATTTATCAGGATCCGCACACCTGCAACCCAAAATTCCATCTGCATTATGGCGATCTGACCGATACGTCTAACCTGACGCGTATCTTGCAGGAAGTGCAGCCAGATGAAGTGTATAACCTTGGCGCGATGAGCCATGTAGCGGTCTCTTTTGAATCACCGGAATATACCGCTGATGTGGATGCAATGGGCACCCTGCGTCTGTTAGAAGCGATTCGTTTTCTCGGTCTGGAAAAGAAAACGCGTTTCTACCAGGCCTCTACGTCTGAATTGTACGGTCTGGTGCAGGAAACACCGCAGAAAGAAACCACACCGTTTTACCCGCGTTCACCCTATGCAGTCGCCAAACTCTATGCTTACTGGATAACGGTTAACTATCGCGAATCCTACGGCATGTATGCCTGTAACGGCATCCTGTTTAACCATGAATCCCCACGCCGTGGCGAAACCTTCGTCACTCGCAAAATTACCCGCGCCATTGCGAATATCGCCCAGGGCCTCGAATCCTGCCTGTATCTCGGCAATATGGATTCCCTGCGTGACTGGGGTCATGCCAAAGACTACGTGAAAATGCAGTGGATGATGCTGCAACAGGAACAGCCGGAAGATTTCGTTATTGCCACAGGCGTGCAGTATTCCGTACGTGAGTTCGTCGAAATGGCTGCCGCACAACTGGGTATCAAACTGCGTTTTGAAGGCAAAGGCGTAGAAGAGAAAGGGATTGTTGTCTCTGTCACGGGTCATGATGCGCCGGGTGTGAAACCGGGGGATGTCATGGTGGCAGTCGATCCGCGCTATTTCCGTCCGGCGGAAGTAGAAACGCTGCTTGGCGATCCGAGCAAAGCGCACGAGAAACTGGGCTGGAAGCCGGAAATTACCTTGCAGGAAATGGTTTCTGAGATGGTGGCTCACGATCTTGAAGCGGCGAAAAAGCATTCACTGCTGAAATCGCACGGCTACGAGGTCGCCATCGCACTGGAGTCCTGATCATGAAAAAACAGCGTATTTTTGTGGCGGGCCATCAGGGAATGGTGGGTTCCGCCCTGGTTCGACAGCTCAGCCAGCGAGACGATATTGAACTGGTCCTGCGCACCCGTCAGCAACTGGATTTATTGGATGGGCGCGCTGTGGATGCGTTTTTCGCCTGTGAAGCCATCGATCAGGTTTATCTGGCCGCCGCCAAAGTGGGCGGCATTGAGGCTAATAACCGCTATCCGGCTGATTTCATCTATCAAAATATGATGATGGAAAGCAACGTGATCCACGCAGCGCACAGCCATAACGTGAATAAGCTGTTGTTCCTGGGGTCGTCGTGCATCTACCCGAAACTGGCGAATCAGCCAATGAAGGAAAGCGAACTCTTGCAGGGGACCCTTGAGCCGACCAACGAGCCTTACGCCATTGCCAAGATAGCAGGGATAAAACTGTGCGAATCCTATAACCGCCAGTATGGACGTGATTACCGCTCGGTCATGCCGACCAATCTCTATGGGCCGAACGATAATTTCCATCCCAGCAATTCGCACGTCATACCTGCCTTACTGCGCCGTTTCCATGAAGCGACCGTCGCAAATGCGCCGGATGTGGTGGTGTGGGGAAGCGGAACGCCAATGCGCGAGTTTTTGCACGTCGACGACATGGCGGCAGCCAGCATTCACGTAATGGAACTGGCGAAAGAGGTATGGGAAGAGAACACCGAACCGATGTTATCGCACATCAACGTCGGCACGGGTGTGGACTGCACCATTCGCGAGCTGGCGCAGACTCTGGCGCAAGTGACCGGTTACAAAGGGCGTGTGGTGTTTGACGCGACAAAACCCGACGGTACGCCACGAAAGTTACTCGACGTGACGCGATTGCACAGCCTCGGCTGGTTTCATGAGGTTTCACTGGAGCAGGGGCTTACCAGCACCTACCAGTGGTTTCTCGAAAATCAGCAGCAGTTTCGGGGGTAAGGATGTTTCTCAGCCAGAAAGACTTCACAACAGTGGTACGTTCAACTCCACTTATCTCCATTGATTTGATTGTGGAAAACGAGCACGGCGAATTTCTGGTGGGTAAGCGCACTAACCGTCCCGCGCAGGGCTACTGGTTTGTTCCAGGCGGGCGCGTCCAGAAGGATGAGACGCTGGAGCAGGCCTTTAGCCGGCTAACTCAGGCGGAGTTAGGCACGCGCTTTTGCCAAACCGAGGCTCGCTTCTACGGCGTCTGGCAGCACTTTTATGCTGACAGTTTCGCGGGCGATGAATTTTCAACTCACTATGTGGTGTTGGGTTATCGCCTGAAGGTGCGCAGTGATGCGCTGGAATTACCAGACGAGCAACATGACGCTTACCGCTGGTTTTCCCCTGCCACCTTAATTGCCGATGAGCAGGTCCATCACAATACGCGAGCCTATTTCAGCAAAGCGCTTCAGGACGGAGTGCCTGGATTATGAAAATTTTGGTGTACGGCATTAATTACTCCCCGGAATTGACCGGCATCGGTAAATACACCGGTGAGATGGTGGAGTGGATGACGCGCCAGGGACATGACGTGCGCGTTATTACCGCACCGCCGTACTATCCAGACTGGCAAGTGGGCGAAAACTATTCGTCGTGGCGCTGGCGCAAAGAAACCGGCACCGCCACGGTCTGGCGTTGCCCGTTGTATGTGCCGAAACAGCCATCAACCGTAAAACGCCTAATCCATTTAGGCAGTTTTGCGCTGAGCTCCTTGTTCCCGCTGCTTTCGCAGCGCCGCTGGAAACCGGACCGCATCATCGGGGTGGTTCCGACGCTTTTTTGTACGCCGGGTATGCGGCTGCTGGCGAAACTCTCCGGCGCGAAAACGCTACTACATATTCAGGATTATGAAGTGGACGCCATGCTTGGACTCGGCATGGCGGGCGGCAAACGCGGCGCGGTCGCAAAACTTGCCGCCGCGTTTGAGCGCAGCGGGCTGCTTGGCGTGGATAACGTGTCCACTATCTCTTACTCAATGATGAAGAAAGCCGCTGAGAAGGGCGTTTCGCCTGAACGGACGATTTTCTTTCCTAACTGGTCCGAAGTGGCCCGTTTTCGCCATGTCGCTGCGGCGGATGTCGACGCTTTACGTATTCGTTTAGGACTGCCGGACGATAAAAAAATCGTGCTTTATTCCGGCAACATCGGTGAAAAACAGGGGCTTGAAAAACTGATTGATGTGGCGGAACGCGCCAGTTTACAGCCGTGGCTGTTTGTTATTGTCGGGCAGGGCGGTGGTAAAGCCCGCCTGCAAACGCTCGTCGCCGAGCGCGGACTGCACAACGTCTTATTTTTGCCATTACAGCCTTATGAAGATTTACCCGCATTGTTGGCGCTTGCCGATTGTCACCTGGTTATCCAGCGCCGGGGAGCGGCGGACGCCGTCTTGCCGTCAAAGCTCACCAATATCCTGGCGGTTGGCGGCAATGCCGTTATTACGGCCGAGCCGGATACCGAGCTTGGCCAACTTTGTCTGACGACGCCTGGCATTGCGGTTTGCGTGGAGCCGGAGTCTGCGGATGCGCTGGAAGAGGGAATACATCGCGCCTTAATGATGCCGGAAACGAACACGGTGGCACGTGAATATGCCGAACGCACGCTCGAAAAAGAGAACGTGTTGCGTAAATTTATTGCCGATATTGGAGTTACGCCATGAGTCAATCTACGCTCTTTCCCGTCATTATGGCGGGTGGCTCAGGCAGCCGCCTGTGGCCGCTATCTCGCGTGCTGTATCCAAAACAGTTCCTCTGCCTGAAAGGGGATCTCACGATGCTTCAAGCGACGGTATGTCGTCTGAAGGGTATTGAGTGCGAGAGCCCGGTGGTGGTCTGCAATGAGCAGCATCGTTTTATCGTGGCTGAGCAACTGCGCAAGCTGAATAAACTGACAGAGAATATCATCCTGGAGCCTGCCGGGCGTAATACAGCGCCGGCGATTGCGCTGGCGGCGCTGGCGGCAACACGGCGAAACCCCGCAGATGATCCGCTGATGCTGGTGCTGGCCGCCGATCACGTGATTGAGGATGAGAACGCCTTTCGGGCGGCGGTAGAAGCGGCGATGCCGTTTGCGTTACAGGGTAAATTAGTGACGTTTGGCATCGTGGCAGATAAACCAGAAACCGGTTATGGCTATATTCGCCGTGGCGAGGTTATTCACCCCGAGCACGCAGTCGATGCCGTCGCGTTTTCTGTCGCCCAGTTTGTAGAAAAACCCGATCTCGACACAGCGCAGGCCTATGTCGCGAGTGGCGAATACTACTGGAACAGCGGAATGTTTTTATTCCGTGCAGGCCGTTATCTCGACGAGTTGCGTACATACCGCCCGGACATTTTTAGCGCCTGCGAGAATGCCATGAACGGGATGGATCCTGACCTTGATTTTATCCGCGTGGATGAAGAAGCCTTTCTCGCCTGTCCCGAAGAGTCTATTGATTATGCGGTGATGGAACGTACTGCCGACGCGGTGGTTGTGCCAATGAATGCCGGATGGAGCGATGTGGGCTCCTGGTCATCGTTGTGGGAAATCAGTCAACACACGCCGGAAGGTAACGTGCATCACGGTGATGTGATAAGCCATCAAACCGAGAACAGCTACGTCTATGCCGAGTCCGGTCTGGTGACTACCGTGGGCGTGAAAGACCTGGTGGTGGTGCAAACCAAAGATGCCGTCTTAATTGCCGACAGAAATCAGGTGCAGGACGTGAAAAAAGTGGTGGAGCAAATCAAAGCGGATGGCCGCCACGAGCATCATATCCACCGCGAAGTTTATCGCCCATGGGGCAAATATGATTCCATTGATGAGGGCGACCGCTACCAGGTTAAACGCATTAGCGTAAAACCGGGGGAAGGGTTGTCGCTGCAAATGCATCATCATCGTGCTGAACACTGGATTGTGGTCGCGGGTACCGCAAAGGTCACTATCAATGATGACATCAAACTGCTCGGTGAAAATGAATCTATTTATATTCCGCTAGGCGCGACGCACTGCCTGGAAAACCCTGGGAAAATTCCTCTCGATCTGATTGAGGTGCGCTCAGGCTCCTATCTGGAAGAGGATGATGTGGTGCGTTTCGAGGATCGCTACGGGCGCGTCTAAGCCCTGAAATATACGCAATGAATTTATGGCCACTTTTTGGCCAGGGCTGACTGTTGCCTGAAAACGAGGTCATTATGCAAAAATTAACCTGTTTTAAAGCCTACGATATTCGCGGAAAGCTGGACGTAGAGCTTAATGAAGAGATAGCGCGCCGTATCGGCCGCGCCTTCGGTGACTATCTCAAACCGGAAAAGGTCGTGCTGGGTGGAGATGCCCGACTGACCAGCGAAGCCCTTAAGTTAGCGCTGGCGAGCGGTTTGCAGGACGCTGGCGTTGACGTACTGGATATCGGCCTTGCCGGCACGGAAGAGATTTATTTTGCAACTTTCCATTTAAATGTGGGCGGCGGAATTGAAGTCACCGCCAGCCATAATCCTATTGACTATAACGGGATGAAACTGGTGCGCGAAGGTGCGCGCCCCATCAGCGGGGACACCGGTTTACGTGATATTCAGCGCCTCGCCGAAGCAAATGATTTCCCACCCGTAGCGCCTGAAGCACGCGGCAGCTATCAGAAAATCGCCATCCGCGATGCGTATATCGATCATCTGTTGACCTACATCGATATTAAAAATATTCAGCCGCGAACGCTGGTAATCAATGCCGGTAACGGTGCGGCGGGCCCGGTAATTGATGCGCTGGAATCGCGTCTTCATGCGCTGGGTGTTCCTTTGCGCTTTATCAAAGTACATAACACGCCAGATGGCACCTTCCCGAATGGTATCCCCAATCCTTTATTACCAGAGTGCCGTGCCGACACCCGGGATGCGGTCATTAAACATGGCGCAGATCTGGGTATTGCTTTTGACGGCGATTTTGACCGCTGTTTTTTATTCGATGAATCCGGGCAGTTTATTGAAGGCTATTACATTGTCGGCCTGCTGGCGCAAGCGTTTTTAGCAAAGCATCCCGGCGCGAAGGTGATTCACGATCCGCGTTTGTCATGGAATACGGTGGATGTAGTCACTGAAGCAGGTGGAACCCCGGTGATGTCCAAAACGGGTCATGCCTTTATCAAAGAGCGTATGCGTGCGGAAGACGCTATCTACGGCGGAGAAATGAGCGCACATCACTATTTCCGTGACTTTGCTTACTGCGACAGCGGGATGATCCCGTGGCTACTGGTAACGGAATTACTGTGTACCAGCGGCAAATCGCTTTCCCAGTTGGTCAGCGATCGTATGGCCGCATTTCCGGCAAGCGGTGAGATTAACAATACCCTTGAGGAACCCGCTCGCGCTATTGCGCGCGTGAAAGAACATTTCGCCGCGCGTGCGCTGGAAGTGGATCACACCGATGGAATAAGCATGTCGTTCACCGACTGGCGCTTCAATTTACGTAGTTCGAATACCGAGCCGGTGGTGCGTTTAAACGTGGAATCCCGTGGCGACGCGGCGCTGATGCAGGCGCGAACGCGAGACATTCTGGCGTTATTAAAAGCGGAACGCTGATAACGGGGGCAATGGCTGAGGATAACCGGGGAGGAAACGCTCCGGTTATCAAGCCACTTCCCACACTCTTACCGCGCGTCAGCGCAACTTACAGGACCAACGATGACGACTCTAAAAAAGCGCGAGCGAGCCAAAACAAATGCATCGTTAATCTCAATGGTGCAGCGGTTTTCCGATATCACCATTATGTTTGGTGGATTATGGATGATATGCGAAATCACCGGCTTGCCTTTCTTATATATGCATTTGCTGATGGCGCTGCTGACACTGGTCGTATTCCAGATGATTGGCGGGATCACGGATTTCTATCGTTCATGGCGCGGCGTCAATATCACCACTGAATTAACGCTGCTGCTGCAAAACTGGACGCTGAGTCTGGTGTTTAGTGCCGGGCTGTTGGCATTCAACAATGATTTTAATAACAGCTTTGCCGTGTGGTTCGCCTGGTATGTCCTCTCGACCTTAGGGCTGGTGGCCTGTCGGTCATGCATTCGTTTCGGCGCAGGCTGGTTGCGTCATCACGGTTATAACACCCGTCGGGTGGCCATTGCCGGCGCGCTGCCGGTCGGGATCGAGCTGGCGGAAAGTTTTAAAAATCAGCCATGGCTTGGTTTTGAAGTCGTGGGCATCTATCACGATCCGCAACCTGGCGGCGTGCCCGCGCAGTGGGCAGGCAACCTTGAGCAACTGGTTGAGGATGCCAAAGCCGGCAAGATCCACAACATCTATATCGCCATGCCGATGAGCGATGAGGTACATATTCGCCAACTGGTGCGACAGCTTACCGATACCACCTGCTCGGTCATGCTTATCCCTGATGTCTTTACTTTCAACATTCTTCATTCGCGCACCGATGAAGTGAATGGCGTCCCGGTGGTGCCTTTATTCGACACACCGTTAAATGGCATCAATCGCGTGTTGAAGCGTGCAGAAGATATCGTGCTGGCGTCATTGATTCTGCTGCTGATTTCCCCGGTTCTGTGCTGCATCGCGCTGGCGGTGAAAATGACCTCCAAAGGGCCGGTTATTTTTCGCCAGACCCGCTACGGCATGGACGGCAAGCCGATTATGGTGTGGAAATTCCGCTCCATGAAGGTGATGGAGAATGCCGACGTGGTGACACAGGCGACACAAAACGATCCGCGTGTTACGCGCGTTGGCAACTTTCTGCGCCGTACCTCGCTTGATGAATTGCCCCAGTTTATTAACGTGTTAACCGGCAGTATGTCGATTGTCGGGCCGCGTCCTCATGCGGTTGCCCATAACGAGCAGTATCGTGAACTGATTGAAGGGTACATGCTGCGCCACAAAGTGAAGCCAGGTATTACGGGCTGGGCGCAAATCAACGGCTGGCGCGGTGAAACCGATACCCTTGAGAAGATGGAAAAGCGTGTCGAGTTCGATCTGGAATATATCCGCGAATGGAGCCTGTGGTTTGATATCCGCATCGTTTTCCTCACGGTCTTTAAAGGCTTTGTGAACAAAGCCGCGTATTAAGGAAAGACCATGAGCCTTAGAGAAAAAACGATTAGCGGCGCAAAGTGGTCTGCCATGTCTACGGTTGCGATTATTGCGCTGGGCCTGATTCAAATGACCTTGCTGGCCCGCCTGATGGATGGGCATCAGTTTGGTCTGTTGACCCTGTCGCTTGTGATTATCGCCCTGGCGGATACGCTTTCTGACTTTGGTATCGCCAACTCCATCATCCAGCGTAAAAATATCACTAACGTTGAACTGACGACGCTGTACTGGCTGAATGTCGGCCTGGGTTGGGTGGTCTGCGGGGGCGTTTTCCTGCTAAGCGATACCCTGGCAACGCTGTTGCGCAATCCCGATTTAGCGCCGCTTATCAAGGCATTATCGCTGGCGTTTATCGTTATTCCACACGGGCAGCAATATCGCGCGTTGATGCAAAAAGAACTGGCGTTCAACAAAATCGGCACGATCGAGACCGTTTCCGTCTTTACAGGGTTTTGCGTTACCACCATTGGCGCCTGGTACTGGCCGAACGCGATGATGGCAATTATCGGTTATCTGGTAAATACCCTGGTGCGCACGGCGCTGTTTGGCTTTATGGGCCGTAAAATTTATCGTCCCGGTTTGTGCTTTTCTCTGCGCGCCGTGGTGCCAAATTTGAAATTTGGCGCATGGCTTACCGCCGATAGCCTGATTAACTATCTCAATACCAATCTTTCAACGCTGGTACTGGCGCGAATTTTAGGCGCGGCAGCAGCAGGGGGCTTTAATCTGGCGTGGAATCTTGCAGTGGTTCCGCCATCGAAACTCAATCCCATCATCACCCGTGTGCTGTTCCCCGCGTTTGCCAAAATGCAGGACGACACCGCGCGCCTGCGGGTTAACTTTTATAAGCTTATTTCGCTGGTGGGGATCATTAATTTTCCGGCGCTGCTGGGGCTTTTAGTCGTTTCCGATAAAGTCGTGCCGCTGCTGTTCGGCGCGAAGTGGAGCGGTGTTATCCCGGTGCTGCAACTGTTGTGCGTGGTTGGCCTGCTGCGGGCTATCGGTAATCCGGTTGGGTCACTCTTAATGGCCACTTCGCGTGTCGATTTAAGCTTTAAATTCAATGTCTTCAAAACCTTTCTGTTTATTCCTTTTATTATCGCAGGCGGTATGTGGAACGGGGTGATTGGTGTGACCCTCGGCTTTCTCGCAGTTCAGGTCATCAACACGGTGCTGACATACTTCGTCCTGCTAAAACCCGTGCTTGGCCCGAGCTATCGGGATTATCTCTACAGCCTGTGGCTGCCGTTTCGACTGGCGTTACCCACCGTAGTGGCGAGCTATTTAACCGGTATCGCGTTAACGCCTTACTGGCAAGTGGCGCTGGTGCTGACCGCGCAAATAGCCGCGGGCGTGCTCGCCTTTGCGCTGACCGTCGCGCTTTCGCGCAATCCCCTGATCCTTGAGGTAAAACGTCCGTTTTGTCGCAACCAAACGTTAAAAGTGCTGCTGCGTGCCGGGTAATACCGCGGCTGAGCACAATCCTTTGATGAGGCCATTATGAAAGTATTAATTCTGGGCAATCACACCTGCGGCAACCGTGGCGATAGCGCTATTTTGCGCGGTCTGGTGGATGCCATCAGTCAGCTTGCGCCGGAAACGGACGTGGATGTGATGAGCCGCTATCCGGTGAGTTCCGCCTGGCTTTTGGACCGGCCGGTGCTGACCGATCCGTTGTATCAACAAATGAAGCGCCATAACAACGCCGTGGGGTTGATGGGGCGAGTCAAAAAAGTCCTGCGCCGGCGTTATCAACACCAGGTGTTGCTGTCAAAAGCCTCGGGCGACGGCAAGCTGCGCAATATCGCGATCCCGGCAGGGTTTCTGGATTTTGTAAAACAGCTCTCCGGCTATGACGCCATTATCCAGGTGGGCGGCTCGTTTTTTGTCGACTTATACGGCACGCCGCAGTTTGAACATGCGTTGTGTACCTTTATGGCGAAAAAGCCGTTATTTATGGTTGGTCATAGCGTAGGGCCATTCCAGGACCCGCAATTCAATCAACTCGCAAACTATGTCTTTGGTCAGTGTGATGCCTTGATCCTGCGCGAAGAAGTCTCGCTGCGCTTGATGCAGCAAAGCCAAATCAATCAGCAAAAAGTTGAGCAGGGCGTGGATACCGCCTGGCTGGTCGCGCCCCATGAACAGGATTTTGTCGCAAGCTACGCGGTAAAACACTGGCTTGGCATTGCAGCCCAGCAGAAAACTGTCGCGATTACCCTTCGTGATTTAGCGCCCTTTGATAAACGACTCGGCACTACCCAGCAGGCTTATGAAAAGGCGTTTGCCGGCGTGGTCAATCGCCTGATTGATGAAGGCTACCAGGTGCTGGCGTTGTCTACCTGCACCGGGATCGACAGTTATAACAAAGATGACCGAATGATCGCGCTGAAACTGCGCTCGCTTGTGAAAGACACCACGCGCTATCACGTAGTGATGGACGAGCTCAACGATCTGGAGATGGGCAAAATCCTGGGGGCCTGCGAATTGACCGTCGGCACGCGCCTGCATTCGGCGATTATCTCAATGAATTTCGGCACCCCGGCTATCGCTATTAACTATGAACACAAGTCGGCGGGCATTATGCAGCAACTCGGTATGCCGCAGATGGCGGTGGATATTCGCCAGTTGCTCGACGGTACGCTCGAGAGTCTGGTTGCCGATACGCTGGGTCAGCTGCCCGCGATAAACGTTCAGCTTGAAAAGGCAGTGGCGGCAGAGCGGTCGCGCGGCTTTGCGATGGTGCAGTCGGTGCTGGCGCGTATCAAGGAGGGGAAATGAAAGTCGGTTTCTTTTTACTGAAATTCCCGGTGGCGTCCGAAACCTTTGTTCTGAACCAGATCGTCGGTTTTATCGAGATGGGTTATGAGGTGGAAATTATCGCCATCCATAAGGGGGATTTAGCGCACACCCATGCGGCATTCGAACAGTATCAACTGGCGAAAAAAACCACCTGGCTTTTGGATGAACCCGACGGCAAGCTTAAAAAAATGCGTTATCGCGCCATGCAAACCGCGAAAGGTCTTTATCGCGCCCCGGTATGGCGGGCGATGAATATGGTGCGCTACGGCGATGAGGCCCGGAACCTGATTTTATCCGCCATTTGCGCGAGCGCGCGCCCCCATCAGGCAGATGTGTTTATCGCCCATTTTGGCCCGGCAGGCGTAACGGCCGCGAAGCTTCGCGAGCTGGGATTGCTTAAGGGCAAGATAGCCACGGTCTTTCACGGCATCGATATCTCGCATCGCCAAGTCCTTGAGCACTACACGCCGGAATATCAAAAACTTTTTTCACGCGGCGATATCATGCTGCCGATCAGTGACTTATGGGCGAAGCGACTTGCGGCCATGGGATGCCCTGCCGATAAGATTGCCGTGTCGCGAATGGGCGTCGATATGGAAAATTTCGCGCAGCGTGCGGTGAAAACGCCGGGTTCGCCGCTGGAGATTGTCTCGGTTGCGCGCTTAACCGAAAAAAAGGGGCTGCATGTGGCGATAGAGGCCTGTCGCCAGTTAAAAGCGCGCGGCGTGCCGTTTCGTTACCACATTCTGGGGATTGGTCCCTGGGAACGCCGGCTGCGTACCTTAATTGAGCAGTATCAACTTGAAGACCAGATAATCATGCCGGGGTTTAAGCCCAGCCATGAAGTGAAAGCGATGCTCAATAACGCCGATCTGTTTCTGTTGCCGTCGGTAACCGGCACCGATGGCGATATGGAAGGCATTCCGGTGGCCTTAATGGAAGCCATGGCGGTGGGGATCCCGGTGATTTCAACACTCCATAGCGGCATTCCTGAACTGATTGATAACGAGGCCTCCGGCTGGCTGGTGCCAGAAAACGATGCCGAGGCCCTCGCCGATAAGCTGGCACGGGTGGCGAGCCTGAGTGAAGCGCAACTGGCGCCGCTCTGCCAGCGTGCCCGACAAAAAGTCGAGCGTGAATTCAATCAGCAGATTATCGATCGCAAACTGGCAAGCCTGCTGCAAACGCTTTAACCACGTTGAGGATTTATGGGCAACGAAAAGACAATTTCACGACGCAAACTCCTTAAAGCCACCGGAACGGTGGCGCTTCTTCCCCTCCTTCATAGCCCCGTTGTTCGCGCGCTTGAACCTGACCGCACCGTGAATATCGAAAATTATTTCAAAACCGACTGGCCGGATGCGTTTAAACGCGCGCTGGAAGCCGGGCAAACGGTAGAGGTCCCGGAAAATGTGGTTTGCGACAATATCAACAGCGCGATTTTTATGCCGCCGGGTAAGACGCTGCTGGTGCGCGGACGTCTTGAGGGGAATGGCAAAGGGCGTTTTGTTCTGGGAGATAACTGTACGGTAAGCGGTGACGCGAAAGGCAGCATTCACAATGTCATCCTTGATATCCGCGGCTCCGATTGTCGTGTGGATAAACTTGATATGAGCGGGTTCGGTCCGGTCGCACTGATCTTCATTGGTAAGCGCGCGCCACAAGCCATGCGGAATTTAACCCTCGACCGCCTTACCGTGCACGATGCCAACTACGCGATATTACGGCAGGGATTCCATAATAGTATTGAGGGCGTGCGCATCACGAACGGCCATTTTAGTCGCTTGCAGGGAGACGCCATCGAGTGGAATGTCGCTATCAATGACCGGGATTTGCTTATCTCCGATCACGTCATAGAAGACATCGACTGTACGAACGGGAAAACCAACTGGGGGATAGGGATTGGCCTTGCCGGGAGCACCTATGACAATGCCTACCCGGACAGTCAGGCGGTGAAGCATTTTGTGGTGGCTAATATCAGCGGAAGAAATTGTCGCCAATTAGTCCATGTCGAAAATGGCAAGCATTTTATTATTCGTAATATATCTGCTCAAAATATTACTCCAGAGTACAGTCGCAATGCCGGGATTGATAACGCCACCGTTGCGATATATGGCTGTGATGATTTTTCCATCGACAACGTCACGATGGAAAATAGCGCGGGCATGTTGATTGGCTATGGCGTGGTAAAGGGCAAATATTTGTCGATCCCACAAAATTTTCGCCTGAATAATGTTTCGCTCGATAATCGTCAAAGCACCATGAAGCTGCGCGGTTTACAAATTTCTTCAGGTAACACCACGTCCTTTGTGGCTATCACAAACGTGGAAATTCATGGCGCGTCGCTTGAGGTGCATAACAAACCGCAACACCTTTTTATGCGTGATATCAACATCATGCAAGACGCAAGTCGAGGGCCCGCGCTTAAGCTACACTTTGATTTGCGCAAAGATGTCCGTGGGCGCTTTATGGCGCGTGACGAAACCTTGCTGTCGCTGCGTAATATTAAAGCAATCAATAATAAGGGCGAGCGTTCAGTCGATATCGATCGCGTGGACCAGGAATATATCCATGCCTCCGCGCTTAACTTTAGCTTGCCAACAAAATCGAAGTAACGTTTTTCGATAGGTTTTTGCGATTAATCTTAGCGCCCATTGCGCATTTCGCGGCATTTTGTCGTTTCATGCCACTCTGGCGAGGCGTAGAATTGACTTACAGATTCAATTAACAAAACGTGCTGGCGTCGGGGCGCGAAAAGACTATAATTCATCGACCATTTTGAGGTGGGATTGATAATGATTAATTTGAAAGCAGTAATTCCGGTAGCCGGCCTTGGCATGCATATGTTACCTGCCACCAAAGCGATTCCGAAAGAGATGCTGCCTATCGTCGATAAACCAATGATTCAATACATTGTCGACGAAATCGTTGCCGCTGGTATCAAAGAGATTGTGCTTGTTACTCACTCTTCGAAAAACGCGGTTGAGAACCACTTCGACACTTCTTATGAGCTTGAAGCTCTGCTTGAGCAGCGCGTAAAACGCCAACTGCTGGCAGAAGTGAAATCAATTTGTCCGCCGGGCGTGACCATTATGAACGTACGCCAGGCGCAACCGCTGGGCCTTGGTCACTCTATCCTGTGCGCACACCCGCTCGTGGGCGACAATCCTTTTATCGTGGTGCTGCCAGATATTGTTCTGGACGACGCATCCGCCGATCCGCTGCGTTACAACCTTGCCGCTATGGTCGCGCGTTTCCAGGAAACCGGCCGCAGCCAGGTGTTAGCAAAACGGATGGAAGGCGATCTTTCTGAGTACTCGGTTATTACGACTCAGGAACCGCTCGATACGGAAGGCAAAGTCGCGCGTATTGTCGATTTTATCGAGAAACCGGACCAGCCGCAGACGCTGGCGTCTGATGTGATGGCTGTGGGCCGTTATGTGCTGTCTGCTGATATCTGGCCGGAGCTTGAACGTACTGAGCCGGGCGCCTGGGGGCGTGTACAGTTAACTGACGCCATTGCCGCACTCAATAAGCATCAACCTGTTGAAGCGATGCTGATGACGGGCGAAAGCTATGACTGCGGCAAAAAAATGGGCTACATGAAGGCGTTTGTGAATTATGGTCTTCGTAACCTGAAAGAAGGCGCAAAATTCAGAGAGTCGATTAAGAGCTTATTAAACAAGCAATAATGTAATTTTGTGCATATAGATTGTATAACAAAGGCAGTAGGGAGTCGCTGGGAGCGTAAAGCTTAGTCGGCTTCCGCTGTCTTTTTTTATCGGAATAAATCAATAACTTACTTAAAATTGGTAGTTTACTTTACGTTTTTGACTATCCTTTTAGGATTTTCCTTGTTTCGTTAGCCATAAAAGCGAAAAATAGCCGCCAGGCCTGATGAGCATATCCCATTAGGCTTAATTGATGATTTTAGCAAGCAGTATACTGGTAGCTGTAGAGCCAGGGGCGGTAGCATGTTTTTGACAAGCCATCAAAGACTGAACGAGTAAAAAAACATGTTGATGGCACCCTGATATTTTCATAAAAGTAAAGATTTTTATTGATTACTTAAATAAAATTTATAACGAAAGTTTATGTTGGAGTGGTTATGACTATACTTGTGACTGGCGGGGCGGGATATATTGGATCACACACCGTATTACAATTAATTGAAGGTGGATTTGATGTTGTTGTACTCGATAATCTCAGTAATTCTTCACAAGAATCACTGCGTCGAGTTGAATCGTTAGTTTCTAAGGCTATTCCCTTCGTAGAAGGTGATATCAACGACAAAGCGGTTTTGTCCTCTCTTTTCAGTCGCTATGATATCGATGCAGTTATCCATTTCGCCGGATTAAAATCAGTAGGTGAATCGGTTAAGAATCCTATTGATTACTATATTAATAATGTGAGCGGTTCATTGCAGCTACTTGATGCAATGAGAAAAGCCAATGTTAAAAAATTCATTTTTAGCTCCTCGGCAACCGTTTATGGTAACCATTCGCCAGTTCCTAATCTTGAGCATTATCCGATAGGTAATGCATCGTGCCCATATGGTACAACCAAGGTTATGTTGGAACAAATTCTGTCGGATTATGCAAAAGCAGACAGTGAAATGAAAATTATAGCCCTTCGTTATTTCAATCCTACGGGAGCGCATCCGAGTGGGTTGATTGGGGAAGATCCTAACGGTATTCCTAATAACCTTGTCCCCTATATTTCACAAGTCGCTATTGGCAAACTTGCTAAATTGGCAGTTTATGGTGGAGATTATGATACTGTCGATGGCACCGGCGTACGAGATTTCATTCATGTTGATGATTTAGCTGCTGGCCATGTTTGCGCCCTGAAATATTTTGATAGCATGAGCGGCTATGAGATTTTTAATTTAGGCACAGGCCATGGTGTCTCGGTGTTACAAGTAATTGACGCTTTTGAGAAAGCGAGTAATCAAAAGATAAATTATGAAATTGTTGCCAGACGAGAAGGCGACATTGCATCTTCCTGGGCTGATGCCTCTAAAGCTGAGAAAGTTCTCGGCTGGAAAGCAAAATATGACATTATTGACATGATGAAACATACCTGGAATTGGCAGAAACAGAATCCCAACGGCTATGAATCTCAGTAAATGAATGTTGATATCTTAGTAAATTTTTTAAGATGGCATTAAATGAACTTATATTTTGTAGTTGATAGAATGGATTGGGCATTTGGAAAAATTGCCCAAAATATCAAGGCAGGATTAAAAGGATATAATGTAAGCATTATATGCACGAGTGATTATCATTCAACAGGGGATTTTTTAAAAAATCTTCAACAACGCATTACAGAAAAGGTTATCATTCACTTTTTCTGGCGAGACTATCTCCTGGAAGCTCTGAATTACACTCAGCAACATTCTGAGTATAGAAATCTTTTCATAGACAACGTCATTACAACCCATATTCCAGATCATTTGTTTACGAATGAAGACATTGTCAATTATGAAAAACGTATCAATTTAATGAATTTTGTTGACGGATACTTTGTAACGTCAAAAAAATTAGAAAAGTTGTATACGGAGCAAACCGATTTCCCGGCCCCCCATAGTGTCATTTATGACTATCCCGCAATAAATATCCTTGATAATAGTCTTGAAGAACATAATAGTGACGTCACTATCGTTTGGGTTGGAAATAGTAAGTGGGGCGAGTACCTGGGTTATAAGGACTATAAAGGGTTGAACTCGGTCCTTCTCCCGGCTTTAAATAAATTAAAGATTGAAGGGTATAACTTCAACTATATAGAATTTGATAGTTCAAAAAACAAATTTGAACATTCAGAAATTCTGCAAACACTGGCGAAAGCAGATATCTTACTTGTTAGTTCAGAAAACGAAGGTACGCCATTGCCACTTATCGAAGCGATGGCAAATGGTTGTGCGATTGTGACAACTGACGTGGGTATTGCAAAAGATATACTGCCAGAATCGCAACAAAAGTATATTGTGGCAAGAGAAGCAGATTGTTTTTATAATTCTTTGAAATCCCTATTAGATAATAGACAAGAAATTAATGAGTTAAAAAAACAAAATCAACAAGCCTTTAAAAATACTTATTCTGAAGTAACTCATATTTATGATAGATGGGCTGAATTTTTTAATGCTATAACAGCAAAGCCTGTTAATCAGTTCAAAGAAACCTATTTGCAAAAAGCTAAGTCACCTTCATTATCTCAACGTATCGTTTCTATATTAATATTTAATCTGAGCAGAATAGCGCTTCGGTTAAATCTCATGGATACCCTAAAGCAATATACTTTGCTGCGAAAAATTTACCAAAAGATGGTAGGCAGAGTATCAAATGAGGTGGATTACGAATTACTTGAACCATTTTATCAGAATGCGATTGCTGGCAAAGAGGTCATTGCGTTTTACTCTGCATATTGGTCAGGCGTAGCAACCTCTACAGCAAGTTTTTTCAAAGAAGATAGCTTACAATATCCCTATTACTCACATGAGTTTCCGCAGGTTAACAGCCACGTTTATCTCAACCGTCTTTGCGAGCTATTAAGTCAGTCACCTACGCTCAAGAGTGTGATTATGAGCGGCGGAACTCAAATTCAAATGGAGCTTGCTCGTCGTTTAAAAGTAGCTAACCCGGCTATAAAGATTTATTTTGCCTGGCACGGCTCGCCAGCACAGTGGGTTGATGGTTCGCAATACACGACGTTTGAGGGCTGGCTTGAACTTTACCATGCCAAGACGATTGATGGTGTTATCTCGTTTAAGCCAGATTTAGATGTCACCCTTAATGCTTTCAATATTAAAGCGTTTTCGGTATCAAATTATGTTGTTTCTAGTGATGTCACTAATTCGTTAACTGCGCCGCAAGAAAGTAACTTCCGAATTGGTTTGTTTGCCGCCATGTTTAGCTGGTATAAAAATCCTTTCCCTCAGTTGCTGGCTATCGGCTCCTTAAGCGGCAGTGAATTAGTCACTAACCTACATATAGAAAAAAATGTCTCGTGGGTTGCAGAAAATATAAAACTCACGACATTAGCAGAAAACCTAAATAATCAGAGGTTCATCCGGTTGCTAGCCAAGTTACATGTGGTTTCGTATGTAACAAACACAGAATGTTCTCCAATGATTGCTCTTGAGGCAGCCAGCGTAGGTACGCCCTGTATTGTTGGTCCGGCAGGGAATATTTATAAAGGTTTTCCTGAACTTGAATCGTATTTGGTGGAAAAAGAAGTTGATAATCCAACTTCTATTAGAAACCGTTTAATTTTAGTGCGCGATAATTATAACGAGATAAAGAATTTACTGGAAATTTTTGTTTCTGATTATAATCGTAAACTAGATCAAATAAAAAAACAGTTGTATAAAGAGTTGAAGCAATGAAAGAATCTTTAAATGATATATTTTTATCGGTCAAAGCCTGGCATCTTTGGACAACCCTGGGGTGGTTGGAGCTTCGGCAACGATATAAACGATCGATAGTTGGTCCCTTCTGGATTACGCTAAGTATGGCAGTGCTTATTATTGCGCTTGGGGTAATATATGGAGAGTTATTTAAACTTGAGGTGAAAGAATATTTACCGATGCTTGCGGTTGGTTTAGTATTCTGGAACTTTATAAGTGGCGTCATTAATGAAGGCTGCGTAACGTTCATCTCATCAAGTTCATTTATTAGTCAATTACCAACAAACAAATTTATTTATATTATGCAAATGCTGTGGCGTAACTTTATGATGCTTTGTCATAATATTGTTATCGTCGTGGGTGTGTTACTGATTTTTAATATGTTTTCATTAAAAACGTTCCCGCTCTTTTTGTTAGGATTTGCTATTGTTTTGATTAATCTGTTATGGATAGCAACACTTTTTGCTGTGATTTCTGTGAGGTTCAGAGATTTCCCGCAGATGGTGATGAGCTTTATGCAGGTTGTTTTCTATATAACACCCATTCTGTTTTCTGGCACAATGCTTGCAAAATATAGCCTTTTGCTACAACTCAATCCCTTTGCGTGGTTCATTGAGATTATACGTTCTCCGCTAGTTGGGAAAGTGCCTGCATTATATTGCTATTACAATTCCATTATTCTGGCTTGTGTTGGTGTTGTTGTGGCATTAATTACTTTTGCCAAATGCAAAAACCGTATTGCGTATTGGGTATAGTTTAATATGACTCATTTGATTGATTTAAAAGATGTTGGTGTTGAATTTCCTGTTTATGATGCTAAAAGCCGCTCTTTCAAAGCACAAGTGGCAAACCTTACGCGCGGTGTAATTTCTTCAAAGAAAGAAAGCAGTACCGTTACCGTTAAATCATTAGATGGTTTGTCTTTCAGTCTTAAGGAAGGGGATAAATTAGGTTTAATTGGTAATAACGGCGCCGGTAAATCAACGCTATTAAAACTTTTGGCTGGTATTTATGAGCCAACATCAGGTTCTATCCAAAGACATGGTAAAATTGTTCCTTTACTGGATATCGCGTTAGGGATGGATGATGACTCAACAGGCTATCAAAATATTAAATTGCGCGGCTTGCTGCTGGGCATGTCGAACGCTGAAATTGAATCAAAAATTGACGAAATTGCTACCTTTACTGAATTAGGTGATTATCTCAATTTGCCTATACGCGTGTACTCCACTGGGATGCGCGTAAGACTTGCATTTGCCGTTTCAACTTCTGTTGACCCTGATGTTCTTTTACTTGATGAAATCATTGGCACCGGTGACGCTTCTTTTCTTAACAAAGCGAAGAAACGGTTTGAGGAGCTACAAGGCCGGGCAAAAGTCGTGGTGCTCTCCTCTCATGATAACAATGTAATCCTAAACACCTGTAACAAAGTACTGTGGCTCGAAGGGGGTAAACCAAAAATGATTGGGGAGCCTGAGCTTGTAATGAGTAAATATATGGAAAGTGTTGTTTGATGCTATCAGGTGGTTTGAGTGAAAATTGATTATGTCATAACTGGAATGGATACCGGCGGGGCAGAGACGCAAGTAGTTAGCTTGCTTCTGGAGCTCAAAAGACGTGGACATGATGTAAGGCTTATTTCACTTACGCCACCTGTAGACTTAACTTTGCCATTGATAAATCATGAAATTCCGGTCATTTCACTAGAAATGACCACAAAGTTGTCACTTCCTCTCGCAGCCATTAAATTAGTTAAATGTATAAAGGCACATTCTCCCGATATTATTCATGGTCATATGTTTCATGCCAATATTCTTGTCAGATTGATCCGGCCATTTATTGGCAATACCCCTTTAATCTGTACTGCCCATAGCGTTCGAGAAGGGGGGCGGTTACGGGATTGGGCATACCGGCTGACAAATCATTTTTCTGATATGAATACTGTGGTAAGCAATGCGGCACGATCTCGTTTTGTTAATGATAAAGTATTTCCAGAGAATAAAACGCTCACTGTTTATAATTGCGTCGATACAGAACATTTTACGCCCCTTGAGAGAGATAAAAATAAAAAATTCCGATGGGTTGCTGTCGGTAGATTGGTTGACGTAAAAAATCATTCTATTTTACTTAAAGCAATGGAAGAGTTGCCCGATAGTGAACTTCTTATTATCGGAGAGGGAAATCAAAGAGAAAGTCTTCAAAACTATATTGATAGTCATGGATTAACAGAACGCGTCACTCTTTGCGGAAAAAAAGATGATGTTGTGTATGACTATCAACATGCTGATGGCTTTGTGCTGACTTCCGACTATGAGGGATTCGCTCTTGTTGTCGCTGAAGCAATGGCATGCGGTTTACCTGTAGTCTCAACTCGGTGCGGTGGCCCCAGTGAAATCCTGGGTGATGATGAAAGCATCGGTAAACAGATTCCAACTAATAATGTGCGCGAACTGGCAGACGCTATGCTAACCGTAGAACAAACAAAATATGAAATTCGTGTCATTAATGGGAAAAAGGCTCGCTCAAGAATAATAAACCTATTTTCGATTCATAAAATCGTTACTACATGGGAAGATCTCTATCAAGCATTGCAGAAAAAAAGAAGTTACAAATAATCATGAAAATAGCATTGATCGGTACGACTGCAGAAAGCCTTATTCAATTTAGAAAAGAACTTATCCACTTATTACATAAAAACGGTCATGTTATTTATGCTTTTGCAGTAGATTATGATGAGATGACTGAAGAAAAGGTGAAGTCATTTGGCGCTATTCCTGTGCGTTATGAATTTAGCCGTACAGGGCTTAATCCCATTTCAGATGTAATAAACACCTATAAGCTTTATAAATTATTAAAAGCATTGCAACCAGATGTGGCATTTTCCTATTTTTCAAAACCCGCAATATTTGGAACGCTGGCAGCTAAATTAGCAAAAATAAAAAAACGCTATGCAATGTTAGAAGGGTTGGGCTTCTTCTTTACTCAGTCAGGTCGGAAAGTTTCTTTTCGAACAAAATTATTAAAAAAAATCCTGATTCTATTGTATAAAATAAGTTTCAAATACGTAGATAGCTTGATTTTACTTAATGCGGATGACAAAAAAGATCTATTAGTAGATGAAAAAATATATGTCAAGGATGTCCATATACTAGGCGGAATAGGATTAAATATCTCTGATTATCCTTACTGCCCGCCCCCCATCGATCCAATAACTTTTATATTTGTGGCACGGTTCCTTGAAGAAAAAGGTGTGTACGAATTTATAGAAGCGGCACGAATTGTTAAGGACAAATTTCCGGAAGCAAAATTTTGCATGTTAGGTCATCTTGACTTACAAAATCCAGGAAGCTTAACAATTGACCGCTTCAATGAACTTAAATGTAATAATATTATCGAGCTTCCAGGACACGTTAATAATGTCCAGGATTGGTTAGCAAAAGCCAGTGTATTTGTGCTCCCGTCATGGCGAGAGGGCTTCCCGCGCAGTACCCAGGAAGCTATGGCCATCGGACGTGCGGTAATAACCAGTGATGTGCCAGGGTGCAGGGAAACCGTACAAGATGGGCTGAACGGCTTTTTGGTTGAGCCGCGTTCACCTTCAGCATTAGCAGAAAAGATGTTTCGTTTTCTTATGCATCCTGAATTAATTACAACTATGGGTGAAGCAAGCCATCATATTGCTCAAAATCAGTTTGACTCAGTAGTAGTTAATATGAAGCTTATGAAGATTCTACACCTACAAAAAGAATCTTAACTACTTTGAATGGTTGTTTTTTAATTTCATCCAAAAATTATATATGCCATAGGATTTTTTATGGAAAGATTAGATTTAAGTCAAAAACCTGCACATTCTTTACAAGAGTCAGCAATTCATTGCGCTCGGTATGCAAATATTTTGCATTTAGTGAAAGATAAGGTTGTTCTTGATATAGCGTGTGGAGAAGGATACGGTTCTGCATTAATGAGGATGGCTGGAGCTAAACGAGTCGTAGGCATTGATATTTCTGAAGATTCAATTAAACATGCAAAGAAATTATTTGTTGTTAATGGTGCTGAATATATCGCTGGCGATGCGAACACTGTTTCTGAAATGTTCGGCTCCGATGTGTTTGATATTGTGGTTTCAATTGAGACTTTAGAGCATATTGATACGCCGGAAGTTTTTTTAAAGGCTATTAAAAGCGTTTCAAAAGAAAATGCGATATATTATGTAACTTGCCCTAACGATTACTGGTATTACCCTACTGACGAAGAGTCAAATCCATATCACGTAAGAAAATATAATTTTGAAGAGTTCCATGCTCTAACTACATCAATATTAGGTGACAACGCGCAATGGGCTTATGGATGTGCAGCAATGGGATTTACCACATCTCCTATTGAGCAAACGCAATATCATAATATTGGTTCGTCTTGGCTGCAGGTTGCTAATGTAGACCGCTCTATATTAATTAATAATAGCGAACTCGAAACAGTCAATGCCAAAAACTGTAGCTTTTTTGTTGGGCTCTGGAATGCGCCTAAAGCAAGCTTCGGTAATAGTGTTTTCCCATTGAATATGGATGCGTATTCAAGACTTAGTGAAGAATTAGAAAATAACGTTATTAAAGCCTTAAGAGATGATCAAGCTGAGAATAAAAAAGCTCTAAATATTTTGCGGGAAGATATTAACACATTAAGCTCGCAACTAAAAAATTCAAAACTAATGGTTGCGGCAATTCGAGCTGAGAACGCGGCAGTTAGAGCAGAGATAAGTGAAAGAATAGCATTGTGTTATAATCTTCAAACCAAAAACGCCGAGTTGTTGTCTCAAATATCATTAATGGAAGTACCTTACTACAGATATATGAAGTTAGCGAAATTAATACCTCAGCCACTTAAAAGAATTATTATAAATTCAATCCGCCTTTTCAGGAAATAACCATGACTAATAATCTGAATCTTCCTGGATTAAAAACCACACCTTATGTCTATTCAGATATGCATGCATTGCTTGCACAAGATGCGGCATGTTCAGAAGGTGCTAATATTGGTAATGATGGTATCAATCTTACCATTACGTGCTTGTCAATGAATCGCATCGCGCTTACTGAAAAATTAGTAGCTTCCATTTCTAACCACATTCCATATTTTAAAGGCGAAATTTTAATTGTAGACAATGGAAGTTCGCGCGAAGAGTTGAAGATTCTTCGAGAACTGCAAAATAAATATAAATTAAAAATTACTATTGTTGAATTAGGCGAAAATTTTGGGGTAAGCGGCGGAAGAAATGAGTCATTAAAATATATTAAAACTAAATGGGCTTTGTTTCTTGATAACGATATTTATTTTATTAACAACCCCCTACCGCGGTTGCAAAAAGATATTTCCCACATGGGGTGTCATTTTATCAATATGCCTCTGCTTGAACCGGACGGAAACACATTGTTTGCGAAAGGAGGCAATCTTTTTTTAGACATCCAAAGTGATGCTGTCCATGTTAGTGCAGGGAGCGCATGTGCTCAAGAGATAGTAACGCATTACGATGATGAGGGATTTTTAACAACTTTCCTCTTTGGTGGTGCCAGTGTCATTAATATTGATACGCTGAAAAACATTGGTTGCTATGATAATAATATGTTTATTGGCTTCGAAGATATAGATCTATCGATTAGGATTTTCCAGGCCGGAATGAAAATTGGTACTTGTGGGGCAATCTCATTAATTCACGACCATCCAAAACCTGATTCTGTGGAAGATAAGTCTTACGAAAAGTTGAGATTTACAAGGGATATCCTTAAGCAATCGGCAGATTACTTAGAAAAAAAACATGGAATGATTTTTTGGTCAGCTCCTGTAGACAGTTGGCTTGAAGTAAAACAAAAAACATTTGAAATTGAAAGTATGCCATTAACTTCTGGCAACCTTTCAACTAATTGTAGTGTTAACACAAATGAAATAATTAACAAACCTAAAATTGCACTTATAATTGATGCGGAAAACTGGGCATTTGCTAACATCGCCAGGCAAATTGCACATAATCTTTCTGATAGCTTTAGTTTTACCATTATTCCAACTGAAGTGATAGTTAACATTAGTCAGGTTCTTATGATGACTAAGGACTATGATATTACTCATTTCTTTTGGCGGGAGTCATTAAGAATGATTTATGACTCCTATTATGTAAATTATAATAAAAACTTAGGTCTAAGAGAGAGTAAATATAAAGAAAAATTCTTGGATGGCCGAATAATAACCAGTAGTGTTTATGATCATTTATTTCTCGAGAAAGAAAGTATTGCTTTGAGAGAAAGGTTTTATAATGAATTAATTACTGCCTATACAGTAAGTTCATCTAAACTTTTTGATATATATTCGAAAATTGATTGTTATCCCGCTCCGATGTTAACAGCTGAAGATGGAGTCGATTTAGAATTATTTTATCCACAAAATCTTGATAGGTTTGATGCGTTAGAGTCACGGTCTTTACGTATTGGATGGGCAGGTAATTCAAAGTGGGCGGGAGAATTAGAAGATTTTAAAGGATATCATTCATTATTGAAGCCTGCTGTTGAAATATTACAAAATGAAGGTCTTAATATTGAACTTGTCCTTGCCGACCGTCAACAAGGGTTCATTCTTCATAAGGAAATGGTCCATTATTATAATCAAATAGATTTATATGTATGTCCTTCAAAAATAGAAGGTACCCCAAACCCCATCCTTGAATCAATGGCTTGCGGTGTGCCTGTAATCACCACAGACGTTGGTATTGTGAATGATGCGTTTGGAGAACTGCAGAAAAAGTGGATACTTTCAGAAAGAAACTTACAAATTTTAACTGAAAAATTGCGAGAGTTCTATTTGCAACGTGGCAAAATAGCTAAAGAACTTTCCCAAGAAAATTTAAGTCGGATAAGAAGTTGGGACTGGAAATTGAAGACTAATAACTTCAAGATATTTTTTGATTCTTTACTTGATGCACAAAAAGTAAGCTTGAAAAGATAATGAGCATATTTTTAATATCTTAGAATTTTTAGTTTAATTTCCACTAAATTTTTTTTGAAAGGCAATCACCTGATAGGAGTAAATAATGTCCAAGCAACAGATCGGCGTTGTCGGTATGGCCGTGATGGGGCGCAACCTTGCGCTCAACATCGAAAGCCGTGGTTATACCGTATCCATTTTCAACCGCTCTCGTGAAAAAACCGAAGAAGTCGTTGCCGAGAACCCGGGCAAAAAATTAGTGCCTTACTATACCGTTCAGGAGTTTGTTGAGTCTCTGGAAACCCCGCGTCGTATCCTGTTAATGGTAAAAGCGGGTGCTGGCACTGATGCTGCTATCAACTCCCTGAAGCCATATTTGGATAAGGGTGACATTATTATTGATGGTGGTAACACCTATTACCACGACACCATTCGCCGTAATCGTGAGCTGTCTGCTGAAGGCTTTAACTTCATTGGTACCGGTGTTTCCGGCGGTGAAGAAGGCGCGCTTAAAGGTCCTTCCATTATGCCTGGCGGTCAGAAAGAAGCCTATGAACTGGTTGCGCCAATTCTGAAGCAAATCGCAGCGGTAGCAGAAGATGGCGAGCCGTGCGTGACCTATATCGGTGCTGACGGTGCGGGCCACTATGTGAAAATGGTTCATAACGGCATTGAATACGGCGACATGCAGCTTATCGCCGAGGCTTACTCTCTGCTTAAGCACGGCCTGAATCTTTCCAACCCTGAATTAGCTGATACCTTTACCGAGTGGAACAAAGGCGAACTCAGCAGCTATCTTATCGACATCACCAAAGACATCTTTACTAAGAAAGATGAAAACGGTATTTACCTGGTTGATGTAATCCTGGATGAAGCGGCAAACAAAGGTACCGGTAAATGGACCAGCCAGAGCTCGCTTGATCTGGGCGAACCGCTGTCGCTTATCACCGAGTCAGTATTCGCGCGTTATATCTCTTCTCTGAAAGAGCAGCGCGTTGCGGCATCTAAGGTGCTGAGTGGCCCGGAAGTGAAACCATTTACCGGCGATAAAGCAGAATTTATTGAGAAAGTCCGTCGCGCATTGTACCTCGGTAAGATAGTTTCTTACGCGCAGGGCTTCTCTCAGCTGCGTGCGGCGTCCGAAGAAAATAACTGGAACCTCAACTACGGTGAAATTGCTAAGATTTTCCGCGCTGGTTGCATCATTCGCGCGCAATTCCTGCAGAAAATCACCGATGCCTATGCTGAAAACCCGTCTATCGCTAATTTGCTGTTAGCGCCGTACTTCAAAAAAGCGGCTGACGATTATCAGCAGGCGCTGCGTGATGTAGTAGCTTATGCTGTTCAGAATGGTATCCCGACGCCGACTTTCTCAGCTGCTATTGCTTACTATGACAGCTACCGTGCCGCCGTACTGCCTGCTAACCTGATTCAAGCTCAGCGCGACTACTTTGGTGCGCATACCTATAAGCGTACCGATAAAGACGGTATATTCCATACTGAGTGGATGAATTAATTTCATTAGCTGGTTTCAACTTACCAAGCGAAAAAATATTACATTTTTTCGCTTGGATTTAATAAAATTTTTTATGAGTATGATAAGAGGCAATGAGTCAATGGTGGGCATGGAACGATCACATCACCTTTTAATATTATTCTTTTCCTTTATGTTTATATGCATGCTTCCTTTTAAACCTGTTTATAATTTTCCATTAGGTTTGAAAATTATCGCAACAGGAGAAAAACAAGTAGACGCAAAATCAAGTGAAGTTTGGTTGGATAGAAGCACAACTGCACTTATTACTGATTCAAAAAAGAATATTTTTAATGAATGGGATTATAAAGAAAAAGTACTTGTTTCTTATCAACATCAACCTGCAACGATTTTCATTAATGACTCTTTAGATTCCGATGCTGAATTGATTTTCATTAAAACTCCTTATTCTGGTTTTGCTAAAGTTATTACTGGTAATTATTCCAGAGATTACAATTTATTTGCTAATGAGGCTGGGGTTGTAAAATTAAAAATTTCTGATATTCCTGGTTCAAAAATTAATTATATATCAACATTAACTAAGTTCTTCTTTTATTTTGTCACTCTATACATTGCTTTTTTCATGTTATTTCGATTAACAAGAGGCGGTTGCAAAGTACCAATTAATGCAAAAAAAATAGTTCCCGCGGCAGTCGTTATTTATTCGTTACCATGCTTATTTATTTTCTTCATTTCTACTTTTTTATATTGGCCTGCACAGATGTCGCCAGACTCTTTGACGCAATGGCATCAAATTGTCACCAAAAGTTATAATGATGCACATCCTGTGTTATCGACGCTACTATACGCAAGCCTTTATCATTTATATCCGCACCCCCAAATAATAATTTTAAGTCAGGCGATTCTTTTCTCCGTGGTTATTGGGATAGGTTTCAACGAATTAAAAAACTGGGGTGTTAATAAGTATTTTTTATTCGCTGCGGCATTTTTATTTTCAGCGTTTCCTCCAACTTTTTTATTAATTTCTACGCTGTGGAAGGATATACCATTTACAATCGGAATACTTCTTTTAACTATTTTTAGCTTGCGAATTGCTCGTCTCAATTGGCATATAGATTATAAAAGCTTAGCTGCTATATGTATTGCAGGAATACTTGTTTTTACTATGCGCCATAACGGAATAGCAATAGTCGCTCCATATTTTTTATTATTGTTAGTTTGTGTTAAAGGACGAATTAACAAAATAAAAATAAGTAGTGTGTTAGCTTTTCAACTTTTTCTGTTTGTGTTTTCTAAAACCATTCTGCTTTCTTTACTAGGAGCTGCCCCTATCGGACAACATTATAAAGCGATATATGCTGTTCATGTAATCGGTGCAATGGAAAAATCAAATGTAAAATTGGATGATGAAGGTCAAAAGTTAGTCAATACTATTCTTCCTCAATCATCTTGGCAAAGCCAGTATAACTGTAAGTCAGTAGTTCCATTATTTTGGGATAAAAACATTTCTTATGATTTTCTTAGTAAGAATAGCACTCAAATAAACAAGCTTGCTTTCAAAATGATCTTGGCAAACCCATTTGTTTTTTTAAAGCATCAGGCTTGCGTGACTTCATTTGTTTGGAGGATAACGCCTAATCAAGATGATTATTTGACTATTTCTCCTAATGAAATTATCGAGTTGCCAGTTAAGAATGAGCTACAATTGACAATGGCTTCCAAAATGCCGCATTTAAAGGAAAAAGTAATCCAGATGCAAGACTTTCTGTTTATGGATTGGCAAACTTATTTTCGTCCCGCTGGATATTTTATTTTTGGGTTGTTTTTTGCAGTCATACTATCCATCGTATATGGATATGCTTTTTTTATTGTGTTTACTCCGGCTTTTCTTAATGCTGCTGGTTGGTTAGTATTGGCTGGATCTCAAGATTATAGGTATATGTGGCCTTCAGTAATTGTTTCAATTTATCTTATGCTTTTTATTTTTCAAAGACGTAAGTCTTCAACCTATTAACTTTAAAACAAACGAGGATTGTATGTCTTCCGCTCTATATCTTATTCTGCTTTTATGTGTCACTGGTCTGGCGATAGGGAATTTGCTCTTAAAAAAGACAGCAATGACTATAGTTACCATTCCAGATGATATTTTTAAGCTTGTTTTGAATCCTTGGTTTTATTTGGCTGTTTGTGTTTATGGTGGTTCTACTCTTCTATGGGTTATGATTCTGAGAAAAGTGTCATTAACATTAGCATATCCTATGTTTGCGTTAGGTTTTTTAATCGTTCCATTTCTTGATTATCTGATTTTTAAAGAGCCCATGAGACTTGCTACTTTTATCGGTGGTGGAATTATCATTTTGGGTGTTATCGTCGCAACGCGTGGTGGGTAATATATGAAAGAAAATACGTGGGTTGTAATAGCTGCATATAATGAAGGTAAAGTTATAAGAAAAGTCATCGAAGACTTAGTTATGACATGGCCTACTGTAATAGTTGTTGATGACGGTAGCTCAGATAATACTGCCGCAGAAGCTGAGGCTGGCGGGGCGTTCGTTATAAGTCATATAATCAATTTAGGGCAAGGAGCAGCATTAGCTACGGGCATCACCTTTTGCATCGAAAATAATGTTGAATACATAGTCACTTTTGATGCAGACGGTCAGCACCATGTTGAGGATATTCAAAAATTACTCGACAAAGCTGCTGAACCAGATGTTGACGTTGTTATCGGTAGCCGTTTTTTGGGAGAAACACATAATATGCCCATGAGAAGACGGTTAGTGCTTAAATGTGCAGTTTTATTTACTCGTATAACTACTGGTTTAAAGGTTACGGATGCTCACAATGGTTTGCGTTGTTTTACTAATGCCGCTGCCAAAAAAATAGAAATTAAACAGAACAGAATGGCGCACGCCTCAGAAATACTTGAAGAAATTGCGAAACATAAATTAAAAGTGGCTGAAATCCCATCCTCTATTACTTACACAGAATATTCTTTGCAAAAAGGCCAAAAGCTCTCGAATTCAATTAATATACTACTCGAACTTTTCATAGGGCGAATTCATAAATGATTGTACAAATACTATTAACTTTAGGGTTTTTCATTCTGGCTCTTTGCGGTTGGCTTAGAATGGGTCGCGTAAGATTTTTTGCTTCAATACTAGCTGTGATTTGTTTAATTGGGATTTACTTTATATGGGTACCTGAAAACCTGACTCATGTGGCTAATCTTTTAGGCGTAGGTAGAGGTGCAGACTTACTTCTCTACATTTTCCTAACTTACGTTATGTTTGAGTTTTTGGTTATACGGATTAGAGATAAAGAAAATTCTGAACTCCTAACTAAACTAGTTCGCCGATTAGCTATTAAAGAAGCAAATTTGAAAAGGTTTAAAAAAAATGAAAATGAATAATATTTTTAACGGGTGTTAAGATTTATTGTTTATTTGAAATGCTTCAAATATTGCTCTGCTGGTCATTCTGTTGCCGATATAGTTGGATTTTATAGAATGAAATTTGTTAACTTCAATTAAATAACTTTAGGCCGGTTACCCGGCCTTTTTTACATCCTACTTATGCCTTCCCCGCAAATTCTCAATCACTTTCCCTAAATCTAGCTCCTGATCCTGCAACAGCACCAGCAGGTGATACATTAAATCAGACGCTTCGTTGGTCAGTTCTTCGCGGTCGTTCACTGTGGCCGCCAGTGCCGTTTCCACGCCTTCTTCACCGACTTTCTGCGCGATACGCTTAGTGCCGCTGGCATACAGTTTGGCGGTATAAGAACTTGCCGGGTCGGCGTGTTTGCGCTCGGCCAGCAGCTGTTCTAACTGATACAGAAAATGCCACTGGTGATGCACATTGCCAAAGCAGCTGGATGTACCTTTATGGCAGGTCGGGCCAATGGGGTTAGCCAGTACCAGCAGCGTGTCGTTATCGCAATCCGGCGTGATGCTGACAACATTCAGGAAATTCCCCGAGGTTTCGCCTTTGGTCCACAGCCGCTGTTTGGTGCGCGAGTAAAAGGTGACGTTGCCGGTTTGCTGCGTTTTGTCCAGCGCTTCGCCGTTCATATATCCCAGCATCAACACTTCGCCAGAAGCTGCGTGTTGCACTACCACCGGCAACAGCCCGTCGGTTTTTTCAAAATCCAGTTGCGCGCGTAGTGCGTCAGTTAACATACCCGAATCTCCACTCCCTGTAGCGCCAGGAACGCTTTCAGTTCTTTGATATTAATAATTTGTTTGTGAAATACCGAGGCGGCGAGCGCCCCGTCGACATCCGCATCGCGGAACGCTTCTAAGAAGTGCTCCATTGTGCCCGCACCGCCTGAGGCGATAAGCGGTACACGGCAGACGTCACGCACTTTTTTGAGTTGCACCAGGTCATAGCCGTTACGCACGCCGTCCTGGTTCATCATATTCAAAACGATTTCGCCCGCGCCGCGCTTTTGTACTTCCTGCACCCAGTCCAGGGTTTCCCACTGCGTAACACGGGTGCGGCTTTCGTCGCCGGTGTATTGATTGACATGATACTTACCGGTTTGCTCATCAAACCAGGTATCAATACCCACTACAATGCACTGCACGCCAAATCTGTCTGCCAGACGGGTAATCAGTTCCGGGTCAGCAAGAGCAGGGGAGTTAATGGAGATTTTGTCCGCCCCAAAGGAGAGGATCTGCGCGGCCTCATCAGGCGTTTTGATGCCGCCCGCGACGCAGAAAGGAATATCTATGACTTCGGCGACGCGCGACACCCAGCTTTTATCCACCACACGCCCGTCGCTTGACGCCGTGATATCGTAGAACACCAGCTCATCCGCGCCTTCCTCGGCATAGCGTTTTGCCAGGGGAACGATGTCGCCAATTATCTCATGGTTACGAAACTGCACGCCTTTCACGACCTGGCCGTCACGCACGTCCAGGCAGGGGATTATCCGTTTTGCCAGCATTGTACAGCCTCCGCGACGGTGAATTTACCTTCCAGCAGCGCACGGCCCACGATAACGCCTTTAACGCCGCTGCCTTTTAATGCCTCAATATCCTCTATGCCGCCAATACCGCCGGAGGCCTGAAACGCCACGCCAGGAAAGCGCGCGCAAATTTCTTTATACAGTTCGACATTCGAACCTTGTAGTGTGCCGTCGCGTGAAATATCGGTGCACAGTACATGCTTTAAGCCAACCGGCAGGAAGGCATCCACCAGGGCTTCCAGCGTCACGCCGGAGTTCTCCTGCCAGCCGCTCACCGCTACCTGTTTTGTACCGTTTTCATCAATGCGCACATCAAGGGCCAGCACCAGGTGCTCCGCGCCAAACCGCGCGAACCAGCTTTTAACCCGTTCCGGGGATTTTACCGCCGTGGAGCCGACCACCACACGGGTCGCGCCCGCGTCCAATAGCGCCGCCACATCGTCCTCGTTACGCACGCCGCCGCCGACTTGCACAGGCACGCTGACGCCTGCCAGCAAGGTCTTCAAGAGCGGGATCTGGCGTTTTGCCGGATCTTTCGCGCCGGTTAAGTCCACAAGATGCAGGACTTGTGCGCCTTCCGCCTGATAAGCCTGTAAGCGCACCAGCGGATCGTTGCCGTAGTCGCGCTGCTTACCATAATCGCCCTGATGCAGGCGTACCACGGTACCGTCGATTAAATCTAAAGCCGGGATAATCATTTACATCTCCAGGAAATTTTTCAGCAACTGCGCGCCAGCGGCCCCGGAGCGTTCCGGGTGAAATTGCACACCGTAAAAATTGTCTTTCTGCACAGCGGCGGTAAAGGGCTCGCCGTAGTTGCACTGTGCGATGGTGTAGGTGTTCACGGGCATGGCGTAACTGTGCACAAAATAGAAATACGCGCCGTCTTCAATCCCGTTGAACAGGCGATTGCCCGCTTTCGGGTAGACGCGGTTCCAGCCCATGTGCGGCAGCGGCAGGCCGAAGTCGGTCATTTTGGGCACCGCTTCTTCGATAATCCCCAGCGTTTCAACGCCCTGGCTTTCTTCGCTACGGGCGCCAAGCAATTGCATTCCGAGGCAAATGCCCAACACAGGCTGGGTGCAGGCTTTAATCAGCTCAATAAGATCGCGCTCGCGAAGTTGATCCATCGCGGCCTGCGCCGTTCCGACGCCTGGAAGAAACAGTTTGTCGGCGCGCAGCACCACGTCGGCATCGCGGCTCACCTGCGGCTCATAGCCCAGGCGCTGAATCGCCCATTTTACGGAAGAGAGATTGGCGCATCCGGTATCCAGAATCACCACGTCCATTACAGCACTCCTTTCGAAGAAGGAAGGGTGTCGCCTTCCACACGGATTGCCTGGCGCAGTGTGCGGCCAAAGGCTTTAAACAGGCTTTCCACGCGGTGATGATCGTTTTTGCCTTTGGTCTTCAAATGCAATGTAACGCCCATGGTGTAAGACAGTGAGCGGAAGAAGTGTTCCACCATCTCCGTGCTCAAATCGCCCACGCGCTGGAAGGTGAAATCTGCTTTATATTCAAGGTGCGGACGCCCCGAAATATCCAGCGCACAACGCGCCAGGCATTCATCCATCGGCAGGACAAAGCCGAAGCGCGCAATGCCGCGTTTGTCGCCCAGAGCGAGCTTGAGCGCTTCGCCGAGCGCAAGGCCGGTATCTTCTACAGTGTGGTGATCGTCAATATACAAATCGCCTTTCACCGTGATGTTCATGCGAAAGCCGCCGTGAGTGGCGATTTGATCAAGCATGTGATCGAAGAAGCCTACGCCGGTGTGGATCTTGCTGCCGCCTTCACGGTCGAGCCATACCTCAACCTCGATTTGGGTCTCTTTGGTGCAGCGCTCAACGCGGGCGTAACGATCGCGGCGGGTCAGTTGCTCGGCGATTTTCGCCCAGCCCAGCTCGGCACGATCATAGCGCAGCCCCGTGATCCCCATATTTTCGGCAAGCTGGATGTCCGTCGCACGGTCGCCAATCACATAGCTGTTGGCGCGATCCATAGCGTCTGGCTCAAGGTATGCCGTGACCAGTTGGGTTTTCGGTTTACGGCATTCGCAGTTATCCGCCGGCAGATGCGGGCAAATTAAGACCTCTTCAAAATTCACCCCCTGAGAGGTGAAAATCTGCATCATCAGGTTGTGCGGGCCGTCGAAATCATCCTGCGGGAAACTGGCGGTTCCCAGCCCGTCCTGGTTGGTTATCATTACCAGCCGGTAACCCGCGTCCTGAAGTTTACGCAGTTGCGGGATAACATCAGGCTCCAGCGCCAGCTTGTTAAACCGGTCGACCTGGAAATCTTCCGGCGGTTCTGAAATTAAAGTGCCGTCACGGTCAATAAAGAGGATCTTCTGACTCATACTTACTCCGTGGCCGCGAGGCCGGGTTGTTCCTGCAACGCGTCAATCACGCGCTGGCACTCTTTACGGGTGCCGACGGTGATGCGCAAACAGTTGCTCAATGTCGGTTGCTTGTTCTGATCGCGTAAAATAATGCCCTGATCCCACAAGGATTTAAACACCATGCTTGAAGCCGTGATGCGTGCCAGCACGTAGTTGGTTTCGCTGTCAAAAACCGCTTCAACGCAGGCGATTTTTTTAAGCGCATTCACCAGAAACTGGCGATTGGCCAGAACCTCTGCCACCCGTTCGCGCATCGCCGCAATGCCTTGCGGGCTAAGCGCCTGGGCTGCAATATCCGCAACCGGCGTTGAGAGCGGGTAGGGGGCGATGACTTTCATCAGCACGCCAATCACTTCTTCATTGGCAAGCGTAAAGCCGCAGCGTAAACCGGCCAGCGCGAAGGCTTTTGAGAGTGTCCGTAGCACCACCAGATTCGGGTATTCACCAAGCCAGCCTGCAAGCGTTGCCTGTGGGCAGAATTCAATATAGGCCTCATCGGCGACAACGATGGCTTTTCCGCGCGTCATTTCTAATAAATCGCGAATATCCTGCGGATTGATAAGCTGTCCGGTGGGATTGTTAGGGCTACACACAAACACCACTTTGACGCCGTCGAGTTTTTCAGCAATCGCCGGAAGGTCGAGCTGCCAGCCGTCAATGGCCTGCACGGTGCGGCACTCAACCCCGATGGTTTCCGCGCTGACGCTATACATCCCGTAAGTGGGCGGGCAGTAGAGTACGGCGTCTTTGCCCGGTTCGCAGAAAGCGCGAATAAGCAGTTCGATGCCTTCGTCCGCGCCGCGGCTTACCAGCACCTGTTCGGGTTTCACCCCTGCATACTGCGCGTAGCGCTCTAAAACCAGCTTCGGCTGGCACTCGGGGTAGCGATTTAACGTCTGCGCCGTGAGCTGGAATTCAACCGGCGTCGGGTATTCGTTGGCATTGAGCCACACATCGCCATTACCACCCAGACGACGCGCGGACTGATACGGCGTCAGATTGCGAACGTTTTCACGGGCTAATTCGACAATGCTCATTTGCTCTCCTTGAGCGCGGCGACGCGCAAAGTCACGGCGTTTTTATGGGCGGTAAGTTGCTCTGCGGCGGCGAGCGTTTCAATAGTGTGCGCCAGGGCGCTGAATCCCGCCGGAGTCAGCTCCTGAACCGTCATGCGTTTTTGAAAATCCGCAAGACCCAGGCTTGAGCAAGTGGCGGTATAGCCATAAGTCGGTAAGACGTGGTTCGTGCCGGAGGCATAGTCGCCTGCGGATTCCGGTGACCAGTCGCCCAGGAATACCGAGCCGGCGCTGGTGATATCGTCGACCAGTTCGCGGGCATTACGGGTCTGAATAATCAAATGCTCTGGGCCGTACTGGTTGGAAATCGCCACGCACTGGGCGAGATCGCGCGCCACGATTAAGCGGCTTTCCGCCAACGCCTGACGGGCAGTGTCGGCCCGGGGCAGCGCGGTCAGTTGACGTTCAACGGCTTCTGCCACCGCGTACGCCATAGCGCTGTCCGGCGTTAACAGGATCACCTGCGAATCCGGACCGTGTTCCGCCTGGGACAATAAATCGGAGGCCACGAAATCAGGCGTGGCGCCGCTATCGGCTATGACCAGCACTTCTGAAGGCCCGGCGGGCATATCGATAGCCGCGCCGTCGAGACGCTGGCTGACCTGGCGCTTCGCTTCGGTCACGAAGGCATTGCCCGGCCCAAAGATTTTGTCCACTTTCGGTACCGTTTCAGTACCAAATGCCAGCGCGGCAATCGCCTGCGCGCCACCCACCTGATAGACCTGCTGTACGCCGCACAGTCGCGCCGCGTAGAGGATTTCATCGGCAATCGGCGGCGGTGAGCAAAGCACCACTTTTTTACACCCGGCGATGCGCGCAGGCGTAGCCAGCATCAGCACGGTGGAGAACAGCGGCGCGGAGCCGCCTGGAATATAGAGGCCGACCGACGCCACAGGGCGCGTTACCTGCTGGCAACGCACGCCGGGCTGGGTTTCAATATCCACCGCTGGCAACACTTGCGCCCGGTGAAAAGTCTCGATGTTCGCGACGGCAACCGCCATCGCCTCTTTGATTTCATCGCCTAAACGGGCAATCGCAGCGTCGATATCAGCCTCGCTCACCGCGATAGCATCAGGCGTCGCTTTATCAAAACGGGCGCTGTATTCGCGCAGCGCCTTGTCGCCGTTGGCGCGCACATTGGCGAGGATATCGCTTACGGTGCGCGTAATGCTATCGGAGGCGGAGATAGCCGGGCGGGTCAACAGCGCCCGTTGGGCGCGGTTATCGCATTCATTCCAGTTGATGGGCGTCGTAAAGGCCATGATGTCACTCCATCATCTTTTCAATCGGCAGCACCAGAATCGAACTGGCGCCCAGAGATTTCAGTTTTTCCATGGTTTCCCAGAACAGGGTTTCGCTGCTGACCATGTGCATCGCTACGCGCTGCTGATCGCCTGCCAGCGGCAGGATCGTCGGACGTTCCGCGCCCGGCAGCAGGGCAATCACATCGTCCAGACGGTCGGTCGGCGCGTGCAGCATGATGTATTTGGATTCACGGGCCTGAATGACGCCCTGAATGCGGGTCAGGAGTTTGTCGATAAGCTGTTGTTTGGTCTCGGGCATCTCGCCGTCACGCTGAATCAGGCAGGCTTTAGAGCGGTAGATGACTTCGGTTTCGCGAAGACCATTCGCCTCAAGCGTGGCGCCGGTAGACACCAGATCGCAAATAGCATCAGCCAGCCCCACGCGCGGCGCGACTTCAACAGAACCATTGAGCAGGCACGATTTAAACTGCACGCCTTTTTGATCGAGGTAACGCTTAAGCAGGTGCGGGTAAGAGGTGGCGATACGTTTGCCGTTGAGACCTTGCGGGCCGTCCCAGGGTTCATCCACGGGGGCGGCGATAGAGAGACGGCAGCCGCCGAAATCCAGGCGACGCAATGTGAAATAACGTGGGTCTTCGCCCTGGGCGCGGCGGTTTAACAGCTCTTCTTCCAGCACGTTCTCACCGATGATACCGAGATCCACCACGCCATCCATCACAAGGCCCGGGATATCGTCATCGCGTACGCGCAGGATATCGATAGGCATGTTTTCGGCAAGAGCGATCAGACGCTGGGTGTGGAGATTAATTTTTATGCCGCAGCGTGCGAGCAATTCGCGTGAATCATCACTTAAACGCCCGGATTTCTGAATAGCTATGCGTAAACGGTTGGTGTCGGTCATTGTCTCTTTTCCTCGTAAACCCTGATTTGTGTTGTGCGTTATCTGTTTTACTGCACCTGATTACCCTTAAACGACGGGGTAAAAAAAAGCCCCCGGAAGGTGATCTTCCGGGGGCTTTCTCTTGCGTTCTGCACCACTGGAAGATCTAACTGTCTTCCAGCACACATCGCCTGAAAGACTAGTCAGGGTGATGGTGATGATGGTGGTGTTTAAACTGAACGCGCGTCATAAAATTCTCTAATGAATGATTATTCAAACTCTGGCATTTACCCTAAACCAGAAAAGCCTGATGTGGCAAGCCCTTTTTTCATCAATTTCCGTTTCGTTTTTAGAAGGTGAATTGTCAGCAGATGGCGGCTGGCGTAGCCTACACTCCACAGTATGGGATGTGCGTTGCGTTTTACGTTATAACTACGTCTGTAAGGCGTAAAAGGGAAAAGAGGAGGGGGTATGAAAAAGGTTGCGATAGTCGGATTAGGCTGGCTTGGCATGCCGCTGGCGCTGGCGTTGAATGCGCGCGGCTGGAAAGTGACGGGCAGCAAAACTACCCTCGATGGCGTTGACGCGGCGCGGATGTGCGGCGTTGAGGCCTGTCAGTTGCAATTACAGCCGGAAGTCATCTGCGACAGCGGTGAACTGGATAACCTGCTTAATGTGGATGCCCTGGTGCTGACGCTCCCTGCACGACGCACCGGCGGTAACGGCGAATTCTATCTTCAGGCCGTGCAGGAAATCGTCGACAGCGCGCTGGCGCATAATATTCCGCGCATTATTTTCACCAGTTCCACCTCGGTGTATGGCGATGCGGAAGGGACCTATAAAGAATCCTCGCCGCGCCATCCGCAAACTGAGAGCGGCAAAGTGCTTAAGGAGCTGGAGGACTGGTTACATCACCTGCCGGGCACCTCGGTAGATATTCTGCGTCTGGCCGGGCTGGTTGGGCCAGGACGGCATCCCGGGCGGTTCTTTGCGGGTAAAACCGGGCCGAACGGCAATCATGGCGTGAATCTGGTACATCTGGAAGACGTTGTCGGTGCGATTAGCTTGCTGCTTCAGGCCCCGAAAGGCGGTCACGTCTATAATATATGTGCGCCGCGTCATCCGACCCGTGCGGAATTTTATCCGGTCATGGCGCGCCAGCTCGGTCTTGAGCCGCCGCACTTTAGCGACAGCGCCCAACCGGGAAACGGCAAAATTATTGATGGCAGCCGAATCTGTAATGAGCTTGGCTTTGAATATCAGTACCCTGACCCGTTAGTGATGCCAATGGAGTAACGTCCGGTACGGGTTATCAGGCGCAACGCTGGGGGCGCATATGAAACCATTGCTGGATGTTCTTGTTATTCTTGATGCCCTCGACAAAGAGGGCAGCTTTGCCGCCGCCGCGACCAAACTCTATAAAACTCCCTCTGCGCTGAGCTATACCGTCCATAAACTGGAAAGCGATCTCAACATAACAGTGCTCGACAGAAGCGGCCATCGGGCAAAGTTTACCCGAACCGGCCAAATGCTGCTGGAACGGGGCCGCGAAGTACTGTTAATCGTGCGAGAAATGGAAAAACAGGCGGTAAAACTGCATCAGGGGTGGGAGAACGAACTGCGCATCGGCGTGGATGACACCTTTCCATTTTCGTTGCTGGCGCCGCTTATTGAAAAGTTTTATGCCAGTCACAGCGTAACCCGGCTTAAATTTGTCAACGGTGTGCTGGGCGGTTCCTGGGAGGCGTTAACCGAGGGGCGAGCGGACATTATCGTCGGCGCCCTGCACGATCCGCCGGGGCTTAGCGGCTTCGGCTATGCGCCGTTGGGTAAGCTTGAAAGTGTGTTTGTCGTCGCCTCGCATCATGCTCTCGCAGAGGCCGAAGAACCGCTGCATCGTCGCGACATCAAACGCCATCGCGCCATCGTTGTGGGGGATGGGTATCCCACCTGGTCGCCTGCGGCGATGGTGCTTGACGAGCAGGAAGCGATTACCGTGTTCGATTTTAAAACTAAACTAGAATTGCAGATAAGCGGTCTTGGCTGCGGCTACTTACCGCGCTATCTGGCCCAGCGCTTTATAGACGCCGGCTCACTGGTGGAAAAGCGCGTCACCCCCGATCTGGCAACCGATTCGGTGTGGGTGGGCTGGAATGAACAGACCGAAGGATTGGCCTGTGGCTGGTGGCGGGAAAACATACTTTCCAGCCCGGAAATAGTGGCCCTTTACGCTCCACGGCGCTAATCTATTTAAGGAATACGTGCGTAGATCAAAAGAAATGCGTGATGAGGCTCTCAACGTCTTGTCTTTGCAATTCAAAATGGGCAAAATACGCCGCCTGCAAAAAATGAAGCTAACCGACGTTAAGAGCGTCGGTTATTTTTTTGCAACAAACATGTCATTCAAATCAAAGAGGCCGGGCTTCGTACCGGATAGATACTTACTAAAAATCGACAGTTGTTGTCGCTGAGGAAACCAAAAAATGGGGCAATTTTTTGCTTTTGCGACGGCATTCGCCGTAATGGGGGATGACCATGTCGCATAACGCTACTCCAAACACCTCTCGCGTGGAATTACGTAAAACCCTTACGTTGATTCCGGTTGTAATGATGGGCCTTGCCTATATGCAGCCGATGACGCTGTTTGATACGTTCGGTATCGTCTCGGGCCTCACTGACGGTCACGTCGCAACGGCTTACGCTTTTGCGCTGGTCGCTATTCTGTTTACCGCGCTGAGCTACGGTAAACTGGTCAAGCGCTTCCCGTCTGCCGGTTCGGCTTATACCTACGCCCAGAAATCCATTAGCCCGACCGTTGGCTTTATGGTGGGTTGGTCATCCCTGCTGGACTACCTGTTCATGCCGATGATCAACATTCTGCTGGCCAAAATCTATTTTGAAGCGCTGGTGCCTTCCGTACCGTCATGGATTTTCGTGGTGGCGCTGGTGGCCTTTATGACCATCTCTAACCTGCGCAGCATTAAGAGCGTGGCGAATTTCAACACCCTGATCGTGATTTTGCAGATGGGTATTGTGGCGGTGATCGTAGGGCTTATCATCTACGGCGTGGCGCACGGCGAAGGCGCTGGCACATTGACCAGTACCCGTCCGTTCTGGAGCGAAGGCGCGCACGTGGTGCCGATGATTACCGGGGCGACTATCCTGTGCTTCTCGTTCCTCGGTTTCGACGGTATCAGTTCACTGTCTGAAGAAACGAAAGACGCAGAGCGCGTGATCCCGAAAGCCATCTTCCTGACGGCGCTTATCGGCGGTCTGATCTTTATCTGCGCTTCTTACTTCTTGCAGCTCTATTTCCCGGACATTTCGCGCTTTAAAGAGCCCGACGCGTCCCAGCCGGAAATCATGCTGTATGTGGCAGGTAAAACCTTCCAGTTCGGCGTTCTGGTATTCTCTACCATTACCGTACTGGCATCCGGCATGGCTGCGCACGCAGGCGTTTCTCGTCTGATGTACGTCATGGGCCGTGACGGCGTATTCCCGACCCGTTTCTTCGGTTATGTGCACCCGAAATGGCGCACCCCGGCATGGAACGTGCTGCTGGTTGGCGCTATCGCGCTGCTCGCCATTAACTTCGACCTGGTGACGGCGACCGCGTTGATTAACTTTGGTGCGCTGGTGGCGTTTACCTTCGTTAACCTGTCGGTAATCTCCCAGTTCTGGATCCGCGAGAAGCGTAACAAAACGCTGAAAGACCACTTCAACTACCTGGTATTGCCGGTATGTGGTGCGTTGACCGTAGGCGCGCTGTGGATAAACCTGGAAGAAAGCTCAATGGTGTTAGGGCTGATTTGGGCAGGCATTGGCCTGGTCTATCTGGCTTGTGTGACCAAAAGCTTCCGCAACCCGGTTCCGCAGTACGAAGATATCGCTCAGTAAGAAACGAAAATGGCTCCCTCGGGAGCCATTTTTTTGCCTTCAAATTCAGTCGCGCTACAGCACATCCTGAACATACTGATACAGTGCCCGTAGCAGGGCGATTTTCTCGCTATCCCCTTCATACTGCCCGTAGAGCATCTCCAGTTCCTGCGCATACGCCTGGAGAAATTCCGGTGAGAAACGCGCCTGGCGGTGACGCAGCCAACGCTGCTGCTCTTCATGATCCAGCGTGCCCGGAAAATTGCGCGCGCGGTAGTTAAACAACAGCTTCTCGATGCGTTTATCCACAAAGCTGATATCTAACGCCGGCAGGTTTTGCGGGTCGGTTTGCAAAACAATCTGCATCGCGGCCCGATCGGCATCGCTGAAAAAGCCATTGTAGAGTTGGGCGTCGACATCATCCGATGGTACAAACGGTTCGGCGTCGGCATACAGCGCAACGACGTTTTCGCGCACGTCAGGACGCTCGCGCAAAAGTTTCAGGTTCTCAAGGCAACGCGTGCGATTGATACCCAGCCGGTCGGCATCTTCCGGGCGTAACGTATTGGCTTGCGCCAGGATGGGGCATTTATTGAGATGAACCAGCTTTATCGGCACCGGGGAGTCATCGCCTAAATCCGCTTTCGCCGTGTATAAGCGCTCGCGAAGGGCATCGGCATCTAGCTCTAAAAGCGGCGCCATATCGCCCGCTAAATCCACCATAATCACCGCGTTGCGGTTCTGCGGATGCCAGGCCAGCGGCGCGACCCAACTGGTATTACCGCGCCATGCGCCAAACATGCCGGAAACATGCACCAGCGGCTTCATCTGCGGGATATCAATGAGCGTCGCCAGCTTTTGCTTAACGCGATAACTGTAAAGATACTCGAACAGGCGCGGCTGCCGGGCTTTAACCAGTTTCGCCATCGCGATAGTGGCATACACATCCGCCATCGCATCGTGGGCGTTGGCGTGTTCAATACCGTTGGCGACGGTTAAATGTTCCAGGCGAAAACTCGGCAGCCCGTCATCATTTTCCGGCCAGTTAATGCCTTCCGGGCGCAGGGCGTAGCAGGCGCGCATCACATCCAGCAGATCCCAGCGCGAATTATGATTTTGCCAGCTCCAGGCATAGGGATCGTAGAAGTTGCGATAAAAGATATTGCGCGTTACTTCATCATCAAACCGCACATTGTTATAGCCCACCACACAGGTGTTCGGTACGGTGAATAAATCATGGATGCGCTTTGCGAAATCAGCTTCGTTGGTGCCGCGAGCGGCGGCGATTTGCGGCGTAATGCCGGTAATCAGTACCGCTTCTGGCTGCGGCAGATAGTCATCGGCGGGTTTGCAATAAAACACTTCTGGCTCGCCGATAATATTGAAATCCAGATCGGTGCGTATAGCGGCGAACTGCGCGGGGCGATCCAGCGCCGGTCGGGTGCCGAAGGTTTCGTAGTCGTGGAACAAAAAAGTCGGCTGAGCTGCACTATCAGTCACCGGTCACCATCCTGAAGGGGTCAAAACTGGCGTTAATGGTAAACCATCGACCGCGGATGCAGAAGAAAATCACGGCGGATTTTCACGGTGCTACACCTGTCAGGCTCTTAAAAATGTGCTAGTTGTCATACTTTTTTGCAATTTGTACATGCGTTTACATCGGAAGTTCCGTAAAACAGGCGCGGATTAACTTATAACAACGAGGATATGCTGTTGAAAACCCGCCTGATCGCCGCTTCTTTGCTCACTTTTGTGTCTTCACTCGCCCACGCAGAGCCCAGTTTCGCCTTTACCCCCGTCGCGCCTGACATTGACGCGGGGGCGTGGGTGTTAATGGATTACACCACAGGCCAGGTGTTGACGGCGGGTAATGAGCATCAGCAACGCAACCCGGCGAGTCTGACAAAACTGATGACAGGCTATGTGGTGGATCGCGCCATCGACAGCCGTCGTATCACGCCGGATGATGTCGTGACCGTTGGCGCTGACGCCTCGGCCTATGGCAACCCCGTGTTTGCTGGCTCTTCGCTGATGTTTTTGAAAGCCGGGGATCGCGTAACGGTGCACGACCTAAGCCGCGGGCTGATTGTTGATTCAGGCAATGATGCCTGCGTGGCGCTCGCGGATTATATCGCAGGCGGCGAAGCGCCATTCGTCAGAATGATGAATGACTACGCGCAAAAACTCGGCCTGCACGACACCCATTTCGAAACCGTTCACGGCCTGGATGCGCCAGGCCAACACAGTTCCGCGTGGGATTTGGCGGTGCTGTCGCGCGCCATTATCCATGGCGAGCCTGATTTTTATCATATGTATAGCGAGCGCAGCCTGACGTGGAACGGTATCACTCAGCAAAACCGTAACGGCCTGCTGTGGGATAAAACGCTTAACGTAGACGGCCTGAAAACCGGGCATACCTCTGGGGCCGGGTTTAATTTGATAGCCTCAAGCGTGGACGGACAGCGCCGGTTAATTGCGGTGGTAATGGGCGCGCAAAGCCCGAAAGGCCGTGAGGAGCAGGCTCGCAAACTGCTGCTCTGGGGACAAAAGCAATTTGATACCGTGCAGATCCTCCATAAAGGCAAAAAAGTAGGTTCCGAGCGTGTCTGGTACGGCGACAGCGAAAACGTTGATGTGGGAACCGATCGTGATTTCTGGCTCAGCTTGCCGAAGTCGGAAGTGGCAAATATCAAAGCCAAATACGTGCTCGATAAGCCAGAGCTGGAGGCGCCGTTGGCCGCACAGCAGCGGGTCGGGGAAATTGAGCTGTACGACAAAGATAAACTGGTGGCGCACTGGCCGTTGGTCACCCTCAAGGCGGTGAAAAAAGGCGGCCTGTTCTCGCGCCTGAGCGACTATATCCATCATGAATTTTAACGGCGTAACACCGGGTTACACCGCGCACGTAAGGAAAATCCTTTTATACGAGTGCGCTCGCAAAATAAGCAATCTATGCTGTTGAAGGCAGGCGCACAACCTATAATACTGTTTTTATATACAGACTTACGTTGCGAGGAACCATCATGGATTATCAAATTCAACAAGCCGAAACCCGTCGCATTGCCGGGTTTCATCTCGTCGGCCCATGGGATCAAACTGTGCCGAAGGGGTTTGAACAACTGGTGATGTGGGTCGACGGCAATCAAATCCAGCCTCTGGAATGGATCGCCGTTTATTACGATAACCCGGACATCGTGCCTGCCGAGACGCTCCGTTGCGCGACGGCGGTGTGCGTGCCAGAAGATTTTGTACTGCCGGCCAACAGCGAAGGCGTGATGAGAACCGAGGTCGCAGGCGGGCAGTATGCCGTCGCACAAGCGCGCGTTGAACAGCATGATTTTGAAACGCCCTGGCGGCTATTTTTTAATAGTCTTCTGGAAGACAGCCGTTATCAGATAGCCCCTAAACCCTGCTTTGAAATCTATCTGAACGATGGAGCAAAAGACGGGTACTGGGACATCACTATGTTCGTTCCTGTTGAGCCAAAATACGAATAACCCGTCGCGCTTTGCCAGAACGGGTGAGGCGTGCTCGGGGAGCCGTCGTAAAGGGGTGAGCGTGATATTGACGTCTGCGGGTGCGATCCCGGTAAAATACGCGCTTTTTCACGTGGAGAACCGGCGTGCGCCCTGACAAATCACTAAGCCCTTTTGAAATCCGGCTCTACCGTCATTATCGTCTGGTGCATGGCGTACGTATCGCGCTGGCTTTTACGCTGACGTTTTTACTGGTCCGTCTGCTCAAGGTGCCGGAAGGGACCTGGCCGTTGATTACCCTGGTGGTGGTCATGGGGCCGATTTCGTTTTGGGGTAACGTGGTACCACGCGCCTTTGAACGTATCGGTGGGACGATTTTCGGCGCGTCCATCGGCCTGATTGCCCTGAAGCTTGAGCTGATATCGCTACCGGTGATGTTGCTTTGGTGTGCGCTGGCAATGTTTATGTGCGGCTATCTGACCCTTGGCAAACGCCCTTATCAGGCATTGCTTATCGGTATCACGCTTTCGGTGGTGGTGGGCGCGCCGGTAGGAGATATGCAAATCGCCTTGTGGCGCAGCGGCGATGTGATCCTGGGTTCGCTGTTAGCGATGCTGTTTACCAGTATTTATCCGCAGCGCGCGTTTATTCTCTGGCGCATTCAGATGGCAAGCTTTGTGCACGCTTTCGCGCGTCTGTCTCAGGCTGGGTTTTCACCAAACCTGGTGGAGCGTCCTCGGCTTGATAAATCACTGCATAAAATACTCAGTGATGTGGTGAAACTGCGCTCGCTCATTGTGCCCGCCAGCAAAGAAACGCGTATTCAGAAATCACTTTTTGAAGCCATCCAGACCGTCAGTCGCAATATGGTTTGTACGCTGGAGCTGCAACTGAACGCCTACTGGGCGACGCGAGAAAGCCATTTTGTGATGATAAACGCGCATACGCTGCGAGAAACGCAACAGATGACGCACCGCACCCTGGAAGCCATTTCGCGCGCACTGTATGAGGGGAATTCGTCCCCCGCCAAAGCGCACAGCGCAAGGCTTACAGAAATCATCGGCGAACTGCGTCAGATCATGCCTGCGTCTGATGGCGGCGCGCTGCATGAAACCTCTATTCATGGTTATGTATGGCTGAGCCTGGAACTGGCGCGTCAACTGGAGCTATTATCGCAACTGACGGGCCGGGCATTGCGTAAATAAAAGCCATACAGAGCCGTACTATCTATTGCTGGTTTCGATTCAGCAGGATTTCAGCGTATGATTAGGGTAGGGTAATAACCATTGTCATACGCTGCCATTGCCGGGTATGTTTGACGCAGCGGATTGTGAACGAATCAGAGTCTCAATTATCAGGAGTGTAAATATGGAAAATGGTAAACCTTCATTCCAGGACGTGCTGGAATTCGTGCGTTTGTTTCGCCGTAAAAACAAACTGCAACGCGAAATTCAGGATGTAGAGAAGAAGATCCGTGACAACCAAAAACGTGTACTGCTGCTCGACAACCTGAGCGATTACATCAAGCCGGGCATGAGCGTTGAAGCTATTCAGGGCATCATCGCCAGCATGAAAACCGACTACGAAGACCGCGTGGATGATTACATCATCAAAAATGCGGAACTGTCTAAAGAGCGTCGCGACATCTCCAAGAAATTGAAAATGATGGGCGAGCTTAAAGCGACCGACGTTAAAGAGTGATTTAGCGAGGCGGCGCAGAGCGATTCATTTGGCTCTCGCCGCTTTTGTCGTTCTGACGGTGCCTGACGGGAGGCTGTCTGCTCCCGCTTTAACGTTACGGATTGTTTCTCCTCACTGTGTTACCTAATCTCATCTTTTTTATCTCACTGTTGCGCGACGGGGCATCCTGATGACGCTTTTCATCTGGTGGGCAGCCTTCCTGCTTGATTGCTGGCTTGGCGATCCGCAGCACTGGCCGCATCCTGTGCGCGTTATTGGTCATCTGATTAATCGGATTCAACGCCTCGTTCGCGCGGTGTGCCACCACGACAGCACCCTAAAACTTGGCGGTGCGGTGATGTGGATTATAGTGGTGGGCGCGACCTGGGCGCTGAGTGCGGGCATCATGATGCTGGCGTACCGGCTCCACGCCTGGCTTGGCATCGCCGTCGAAATCTGGATGATTTACACCGTGCTTGCCGGGCGCAGCCTTGGCGATGCGGCCCGGGAAGTGGAAACGCCGCTTCGCGCAGGGGATATACCCGCAAGCCGCGAAAAACTCTCCTGGATTGTCGGGCGCGACACCCGTCAGCTTCAAGCGCCGCAAATCACCCGTGCGGTGGTGGAAACGGTGGCCGAAAATACGGTAGATGGCGTGATAGCGCCGCTGTTTTTTCTGCTGCTCGGCGGCGCGCCGCTGGCGATGGCCTACAAAGCGGTCAATACCCTCGATTCAATGGTCGGTTATAAACATGAGAAATACCGCGCGATTGGTATGGTTTCGGCTCGCCTTGATGATGTCGCAAACTTCATTCCGGCACGCTTAAGTTTGCTCCTGCTGGCGCTGGCGGCAAAAATTTGCGGTTACGATGCCGCATCGGCGCTGCGTATTGGCTGGCGCGATCGCCACAACCACAGCAGCCCGAACTGCGCCTGGCCGGAAGCTGCCGTTGCAGGGGCGCTCGGCATCCGGCTTGGTGGCCCGAACGATTATTTTGGCGAGCGGGTGGAGAAACCCTGGATTGGCGAGGCGACACGCGAGGTGAGCGTCGATGACATTCCTGCGACGATTCGGCTGATGAATGTGGCGTCGCTACTGGCGCTGACGTTGTTTAGCCTGTTATATCTCATGTTTTGATGTCTGAGGTTTAGGGAGAACCGATGCTACGGACTTTTTTTGCCACTCTCGCGTTTATGAGTCGAGTGCCGGTGCCTTACCGCTGGTCGCAGGGGCTTGAAGTCGACCAGTACTCGCGGGGTATTGTCGTCTTCCCGTGGGTGGGAATGGTGCTTGGGGCCATTGCTGCCGCCGTGTTTGTGTTTCTCGCGCCCTGGTGCGGCACACCGCTCGCCGCGCTGTTTTACGTGCTGGCATTAGCGCTGTTGACCGGCGGCTTTCATCTTGATGGCCTGGCGGACACCTGCGACGGCCTGTTTTCCGCGCGTACCCGCGAAAAAATGTTGGACATCATGCGCGACAGCCGTCTCGGTACGCATGGCGGCCTGGGGCTGATTTTCGTTCTGGTGGCGAAAGTGCTGGTGGTCAACGAGCTGGCGGTGCGTGGCGTTTCGATGTGGCCGGTTCTGATTCTGGCAAGCGTGGTGGGCCGCAGCGCGGTAGTGCTATTAATGTATCGGCAGCGCTACGCCCGGGACAACGGACTGGGCAATATTTTTATTGGCAAAATCAGCCTTAGCCAGACCGTAATTACCCTCCTTACCGGCGCGGTTCTTTGTTTTCTGTTGTTACCTGGCGCCGGGTTACTGGCCTGGTTTATCACAACGCTTGCGATTGCGTTGATAGGTCACGCTATCCGCCGCACCTTACGCGGCCAAACCGGTGACACGCTGGGTGCGGCCATTGAACTTGGCGAAGTGATATTTCTTCTTGCGCTTTTATAACGAGAATAACGATGCACACACTCTCTTCCCTGATTGATACCATCCCACCGCTTGACGCTCATGCTATGAGCGCGGCACAAACGCATCTCGATGGTCTGTTAAAGCCGCCAGGAAGCCTGGGCCGCCTTGAAAGCCTTGCGGTACAGCTGGCAGGAATGCCGGGCTTTCGTGGTCAACCTCAGGCTGATAACAAAGCAATTATCGTTATGTGCGCCGATCACGGTGTTTACGATGAACACGTCACTATTTCGCCAAAAGTAGTTACTGCCATTCAGACAATGAATATGCTTCGCAACAATACCGGCGTCTGTGTACTGGCGAAGCAGGCGGGCGCAGAGGTGCATGTCGTTGATATAGGCATCGACAGCGATCCGCTGCCAGGGATTTTTACCCTGAAAGTAGCGCGTGGCAGCGGCAATATCGCCCGGGAACCGGCGATGTCGACGCCGGTCGCGCAGGCATTGCTGGTCGATGTAATTGCTTATACCGGTGAGCTGGCAGCGCGGGGCGTAAAGGTATTTGGGGTAGGCGAACTGGGGATGGCGAATACCACGCCAGCCGCGGCCATGGTAAGCGTACTGGCCGACGCGGCACCCGAAGAAGTGGTCGGCCTTGGGGCGAATTTCCCGCAGGACAAGATCGCCCATAAAATTGCTGTCGTCCGTCAGGCTATTGCGGTCAATCAGCCTGATGCCCGTAACGGAGTAGACGTGCTCGCAAAAGTGGGGGGCTATGATCTGCTGGGAATGACCGGCGTCATCCTTGGGGCGGCGCGCTGTGGTTTGCCCGTGGTGCTGGACGGATTTCTCTCTTATGCGGCCGCGCTGGCAGCGTGCCGTATCGCACCGGCAGTGAAGCCTTATCTTATTCCGTCGCATTTCTCGGCAGAAAAAGGCGCGACCATTGCGTTAAACGCACTTGGACTTAAGCCGTATCTGAATATGGATATGCGCCTTGGAGAAGGCAGCGGCGCGGCGCTTGCGATGCATTTGGTGGATGCCGCCTGTGCTATTTATCACGAAATGGGCAGCCTTGCCGACTGCGACATTACGCTGTAAGTCAGCTTAGCTCTTCAGGTGCTCACGTCTGCCGGACGAGGTGCAACAGGGCTATGCGCATTCGACATAGACCGCCGTCAGCAGACGGCGGTTTTGCGTTAAATCACGCCGCTTTGTTGCAAAATACCGTGAATTTGCGTTTTCATCGCATCGGTAAGCGGTGAGGCGGGCGGCAGGCTGTTGCAGGAAATATCCAGCCCGGTAAGTTGCAGCGCGTATTTAATGGCGTTGTAGAACGGCAGATCGATACTATAGAGCGGCGGGATGAGCGACAGACGCTGCTGGAGCGCCACAGCCGTTGCGTAATCCTGCCTGCGAAAGGCATCGAGAATGCCGCAGGTCAGTTCCGGCGCGAAGTTAGCACTCGCGGGAATACAGCCGTCGCCGCCCAGAATTAGCGTGCCGAACAGGTACTCATCATAACCGGCAAAAACCGCGAAATCCGGACGTACCGGTTTTACTGCCGCCAGGGTTTCGCGGATGTGCGACAGCGTATCGACGGTATCTTTCAGGCCTACAATATTCGGGCAGGTTTTCGCCAGTTCAACAATCACCGATACCGGCAGGGACTGCCCGGTCAGGGCCGGGAAATTATACAGCATCACCGGTAGCGGCAACGCTTCACTCAGCCGCTGAAAGTGCGTGAGCAAGTTACTTTCGCTCAGAGGGTTATAAAACGGATTGATCGCCACTACGCCGTCGGCACCGCACCGGCTGGCATGTAATCCCAGATCTATCGCCTGTTGCGTGCCGGAATGCCCGATGCCAATGAGCACCGGTTTGCGGCCAGCCACCTGCCTGATACAACACTCCGCAATCTCAAGACGCAGCGCATCAGACATATGGGCAAACTCGCCGGCGCTGCCCAGGAAAAACAAACCGTCAACGTCACTGGCGACAAGGCGCTCAATCAACCGGCCTTGTTCCGTGGGGGAGAAACGCCCGTTATCGTCAAAAAGTGTCGCAACCGGGGGAATAACGCCTTGAAATAATGGGGTACTCATCTTCTTGACTCCTGGATAAACGGTCATAGGGGAAGAGGGGATCAACATTGTTGTTATCACTTGCTTTAAAAAGTGTATGAGTGGACCCCCACTTAGCAACCGTCAGTTTCCATCTCTGGAATCCATGTCTCGAATTTTCGGAACTGTGTTTTATTTTTATTGCGTTGCGTTTTCCGTGAATCGGACGACGTCACCCGTTCGCGCCGGTGTGCGTTCGTTTTACGGCGCGGCAGTTGCTCATGTCACCGGCAACGTCCTGCATAAAAGCGCTACAAAAAAGAACGAACTGGTTTGCTGGCGTCACGCGTGAATTGCCGCCTTACCTCGTTTAGCGAGAACTCGCCGTAGCGTGAACCTGCTCCTCAACTCGCTTAACCGCAGGTTTCACCACTTTTTCACCCTTTTCACCGAAGAACTGATAAAGCGTATCGGACGCCGATTTGGTCAGGATCATAATTTCGATGCGGCGATTCTCGGCGCTGTTGGGATCGCCTTCGTTTAACAGCATCCGATCGGACATGGCGCTAACCTGCATCACTTTATCTACCGGCATACCGGCTTGTTCCAGTACGCGACGCGCAGATAACGCCCGATCGCCGGAAAGATTCCAGTTGTTATATTTGTCCCCCTCTTTGTACTGCAGCGCATCGGTATGCCCGCTAATAATCAGTTTGTTGTCCAGCGAATCGAATACCGGCGCCAGTTCCACCAGCAGCTTTTTGAAAAACGGTGTGATCTTCGCGCTGCCGCGTTCGAACATATTGCGGTTCTGATCGTCTTTGATCAAAATGCGCAGCCCCTGCGGCACAATCTCCATTTCCATATTGCTTTGCATATGGCTTTTTTCCGCAATGGTATTAATCACGGTCGCCAGTTCGCCCAGCTCACGTACCGATTTCTCTTTGAGCGCCAGACGCCGGTCATTGGCTTGTTTCGCCCGTAACACTTGCGCTTTATCAACGCTGGCCTCAGACACGGCTTTCGCGGTTTCGGCAAGCGTCGTCGGCGGAGCTTTAACGCTGGTTGAGCGCGTTTCGCCGCGCGTACCGCTTTCCAGCACCGCCATTTTGCCGAGGTTATTTAGCGGCATGACGCCATTGCCATTGAAGATGGACTCTTCATGGAGCGCGGCAACAATGTTCTTGCGGTCTTTTTCGCTGACGCTGTTGACTATCCACAGCGTCATAAACAGGGCCATCATCGCCAGAGTAAAGTCGGCGAAAGCCACTTTCCATGCGCCGCCATGGTGACCGCCGTGACCTTTTTTGATGGAACGGCGGATGATAGTCGCGCCCTTTTTACCGCGTTCGCGACGATTGGCGTTTCGTGAAGGACTCATTCTTCCTCCGTCATGGCGTTAACCCAGGCATCCAGGTTGGCAAACGTGGGTTTAGAGGCAAGGTGCAGCAGTTTACGTCCGGCATCAACCGCAAGCAGCGTGGGTTTGCCGCCGGCCTGGGCTACCAGCACGGTACGGACGCACTCAAGCAGGGAATGTTCGGCGCGCGCCTGCTGTTCCATGGCGTTTGCAAGAGGATCCATAAAGCAGTAACAGATAAATACCCCAAGGAAGGTTCCCACCAGCGCGGCAGCCACTTTTAGGCCAATCAGGGCAATGGAACCGTCGATGGATTGCATGGTGATGATAATTCCCAGTACCGCCGCGCAAATACCAAACCCCGGCATGGCTTCCGCAGTGCGCTGTAATGAACGGGACGGGGTCATCAACTCTTCTTCGGTGGCTTCCAGTTCCTGATCGAGGATCCCTTCAAGTTCATGGGCATCAATCTTACCCATGGCCATCAGGCGAAAGTTATCCGCAATAAACGTCACCAGACGCTTCTCGGTCAGAACCAGCGGGTATTTCTGGAAAATGGTGCTCTCTTCGGGCTGTTCGGTGTGTTGATCCAATACGCGCATACCGCCGCTCTGGACTGTTTCAAGCAGTTCATACAGGCACATTAATAACTGGCGCTGGAATTCCGAACCCATTTTTTTCTTGCCGATTACCCCTTTAATTTGATGCAGGATTTCTTTTAATACATGCATCGGGTTGCCGATAACCATGGCGCCTAAACCCGCGCCCAGAATAATAATGATTTCCGCCGGTTGCCAGATGGCAATTAATTGTCCGCCCGCTTCGAAATAACCACCGAACACGCAGAGTAACACAAACAGTAAACCTAAAATCTTTTGCATAACAGCCTCAATTCTTCAGAGATAATATGCGTCCGCGACGCGCATTAATTGGAGTAAAAATGTTGATAAATCTTTTCAGAGATTTTTTTGTTAATCTGGCAAATACGCGCCTCGGATACGTCAAGCGTCAGCGCAATCTCTTTTAAACTCATGTCCTGCTGGTAATACAGCGAGAGCACCAGGGCTTCCTTTTCCGTTAATAATGCCAGTGCTTCGCTCAGCATTTTTTGGGTAATAAATTGCTCTTCCAGATTTCTACTACTTAGCGAAATCGCGCCAGGATCGTCTGCCAATATTTCATCAAGGCTTGCAAGCACGCTGGCGTTTTCCAACTGCAAATAGTCCTGGTATTCCTCAGGCGAAACGCCTGCGGCTTCAAGTTCTGCCGCCTGGGGTTCACGCCCGTTTTTTTTTCGCAATTCCCGAATCACATCTTTGATGTGAAAATACTTCTGGCGCAGTTGGCGTGGTCGCCAGTCGAGGCTTCGAAGCTCATCAAGAATCGCGCCACGTATACGCTGGGCGGCGTAACTTCCAAAGCTGTCGTCCGGCGTACCATAGCGGCGAATGGCCGACAGCAGTCCCATCAGCGCCGTTTGTTCCATATCCTGGCGATCCATAATGCTGCTACATTGCGGCGCCAGTTGGCGCACAATTTTGCGCACCAGCGGTAAGTACGCCTTAAGATAAGCGCGCTCTTCCAACTGAGCATGCGTGGACAATGGCTGGAAATCCGCAGGATCCCAGGCAGTTTGCATCGTCATAATACTTTGGCCTGAATTTATTGGTAAACTACGCGTTTAATGAGAATATCTTCAAAAGGCAATTCCAGATTACGCACGGCCACGCCTTTTTTTAATTTTGTCAGCAATAATTCTTTTATTTCTGAAATATGCAGGTTACGCATTTCTTCATAACTAAAGCTCGACAGCGTTTCTACCGCAATACTCTGATAGAGCGGCTGGCTGGCATTAATCTCATCCGATTTTTCTTTTTCTTTACCATCGGAAATTAACACAATCTCTACCAACATATAACGATCTTTATCGTCTTTATCATGCAGGGTAACCAGTATTTCCGGCATTGAAATAAACGTACTGTTTTTCAGGTCGATTTTTTTCTCATTTGCCGTAGCTTTTTTGGTTTCTTTTTTACTGTCATGGGAAAAATGCATTATTCCCCATGCCGCGCCGCCGCCAACGGCGAGCGAAATTACAGCGTTTATTACGCCGCCTATCACTAATTTTTTCATGGTATTTACACTTTAATTAATAAAGGATCTCGTTGTGGCTCCGACGAATGTTCAGCCGAAATGGTGCGAGCGGTGACGATGTCGTCTTCGTGCTGCTGCTGGCGCTGTTGTTGCTGACGCTGTCCCTCATTTCCGCTGTCGGCGGAAATATTGACTTCGACCTGCGTGAAATTTTGCCCGGTCAATTGCTGGCGCAACTGGTCGCTCAACTGCTGGAGGCTGCGACATACGTCCGGCTGGCTGGCGCCGATATGCACCGTCAGTTTACCGGCATCCAGTTGGATGGCGATATCCAGTTTGCCAAGCGAGGGCGGATCAAGACGAATGGTCGAGATCTGCTGTTGCTGATTGATCTGAAAATGGATCTGATCTTTCAAAAGTCCCGTGAGCTTTTCACCCCACTCCTCTGATTGCAGGGGAAGGGAGGGCGTTTTTTCAAGCATAACCGGCGTCGCTTTGAGTTCCTGCGTCGCAGCGGTCGGGTTAACAGCGGCAGTGTTGGCAGACGCAACGGCGCGGCGCTCAGTCAGTTTCTCTTTCATGACCGGACGATGCGGCATGGCGACAGAGGCGGTCTGAACACGTTTTTCTTCTTCATGCGCGGAGTGATGCACAACCGGGGCCGCGAGCACCTGTTTCGGATCCTGGGCGCGAAGCACCGCCAGTTTCGACTGTTGTTCAGGGGTCAGGTTGGCATCTTCAGAGCCTGTCATTTTCGCGACCAAGGCCTGCAGTTGCGCCGACAGCGGCTGCGCTTTGAAAGCCGAGGCTGGCGCGCCGTTTACCGGTGTTTTTTGAGCCGCGTTTTGAGGTTGCTTTTCTGCCAGATGAACCGCGATGTTCCGGGTGTGCGGCAACCCGGTCGGATTGTCGGTTGCCTCCGGCGTCGCGCGGGACAACAGCATGGCAAGCATAGCCTGCATGGCGCTATCATCCGGCTGCGTTTGCCCGGATTGCTGGGATTTATGCTGAACCAGACGTTGAATGAGCGCGCCGGCCTTTTCCGCAGTGTCCAGCGAAAACGAGGCTCCGCCCGGTTGTTCGGGCTGGGCCGCGATATTGTTATGCTCGACGCTGCTGATAAGCTGCGTCATCGCAGGGGAAAGCGTTTTCACGGTTGCTCCGTTAACAAGGCCATCATGGAATACGCCAGCACGCCTTCTTGATTGTCGCGGTGCTGCGCCATTTTGTGTTCCAGCTCAGCGGCGCGCTGTTCGCTTTGGGCGATCAACTGCGCAAACCCATCACGCAAGTGGCGTTTCATTTTTGCCAGTTCCGCGACGTTGGTTTCGAGCTTCTGATACTCGTCAAAGCATGCCATTAGCTGCTGGCGGAGCGCGGGCATACGTCGCCAGCGCTTCTCGTCAAACGTAATGTGCATCTGTTCCAGAAGTTGCAGTAACTGTGCGTTAAGCTGTGCGGGTGTGTTCATCAGCTCAGCTTCCGCGACAGGCCTTCCCAGCCTTCTTTGAGATTGGCGATAATGGCTATCACTTCATCAATCTTGTCCTGCTCCATCTGCCCGCTGGCCTCATACAGGCGATAAACGCAGTGGTCATAAAGACGCGCCAGGTTAAAGACCAGGTCGCCGCCGTTATCAAATTCCAGCGAACTGGTCAGCGCGTTAAGAATGTCGATGCATTTATTGATGCTTTGCGCTTTACGCTCATAGCGACGGTTATCGATATGGCTCTTCGCGCGCTCCAGTTCGTCCGTTAACCCGTTATAAAGCACCAAAACCAGATCCAGCGGCGACGCCGCGGCCGTCCGGGATGCCAGGTCCATTTCTTTGTAAAGGCCGTAACCTTCGGTATTGCCGAACATGCTATGTATCCTGTTGAATAGATTGGTAATTACATAAAAGCTGACATGCTTTGCTGCATTTGCGTGATTTCTACCAGCGTGGCGGTCCATTCATTTACGTAACGCTCGTAGTTGGTGTTGTAGGTCTCCTTAAGTTGGGCGGCCTCATCGCTGATTTCATCCTGCTGTTCGGTAATGGCGTTCTGGCGTTTGGTGATGATCCCGTTATTGGAATTGAGGTAGGTGTCCATCAGATCGTCGATTTGCCCGACCATGCTGTCATCACCCACGAAAATGTCGGTTAATCCCTCGGGGTCTTTTTCAATGCCCGCTTCAAACTTCTCCGTATCGATAGTCAGATGCCCGTTGGTGTCGAGCGTGATGCCATAATCGATAAGCGAAGCGCCGTTATAGGTGCCGTGTACGAGGCGGTTTAACTGGTTACTTAATGAATTGATGCCCGCATCACCGGCGAAGGCGCCGCCTGCCGAGCCGTCGCTACCGTTATCCGTCAGGCTATCGAGGGTATCTACCAGCGAGTTGTAGGCGTCGACGAAACCCTGCACTTTTTGCTCAGAGGTGCCTTCATCCTGCGAAATGGTCAGCGTGACGGGTTTGCCGTCTCCCGGGACTTCGGTAAAGGTGATGGACGCGCCGGGGATTAATTCATCAAAGGTATTCGATGAGTTAACGATTTGCGTGCCGGTAGCGTCGTTGCCGAGATAAATAATCGCATCCTGCGCTTGCTGGCTCTGGTTTTGCGCCGCAAGGCAACTGTCCAGCGCCGTATTGCCGACGGAACTTAACGTAAAGGCGCTGGCCGCACCGGTGTCATCAGAGGTCATCATCAAGGTGGTGGTATCGCCGGTTTTCACAAGCGTTGCCGTCACCCCTGGGTTTTCATCGGAACTGTTAATGGCTTTCGCCATTTCGCTTGCAGAAACAAACCCATCGCCATCCGTATCAGATTGCGTCAGATCGATATCCATCTGGCTTGCGCCCATGGTCAGCGTTAATGAACCCGACGCCGGGATTTGGGTATCGCTAAAATTGATAGACGTCTGCTGCGCCTGGGCCAGTTGCTGCACATAAAATGAATAACTGCCGGGCAGGGCCGTGGAGTCAGCGGTGGCGGTAACCGAATCGTTATTACAGCTCACCGCGTTAACGACAGGGCCTGAAGTGGTGCTGTTTAACGCATCAACGGCGCTTTGAAATGTGCTCAGGCTGGTTTGCAGCGAGCTTAACGCCTTGCTTTGCGCATCCAGTTTTGCCTTTTGATTATTCAACTGGCCGCCGCGCGTTGCCACATCAGCAAGGGCCAGTGTTTGGGCGTAGGTGCGTACGTCGAGTATTCCGGGCATGTTTTTTCCTCAATCTGTTATGTCTGTATTAATAGCAATATGCGTGCCAAAAATTTAAACCAATGAATTCAAGTGGTTGATGTTATTGAGGGAGGGAAATTTCCTTTCCTTTGGGGGAAAACCCTTCCTGGCGCAGATAAAAAAACACCGCCAAAAGAGGCGGTGTGGGATGAAACGCGGCAAATAATTACTGCAACAGGCTGGAAACCATGCTGCTCATGCTGTTGGACTGCTTGAGCATAGAAATGCCTGTCTGCATCAGCATCTGCTGTTTTGTCATGTTGGACGCTTCCGTCGCGTAGTCGGTATCCATAATGTTACCTACTGCGGCATCGGTGTTGTCTTTCATGTTCTGCAGGTTAGACGCGGTGTCGTTCAGACGGTTGATAGACGCACCCAAAGAAGACTGGATGCTGCCGACGGCTTTCATCGCATCCTGCACTTTAGAGATGGTGGCATTTGCAGAAGACGCGGTCATGAGTTCAGAACCTGAAGCGGTGCTGGTGGCGTTGGTGGTTTGGTCGCTTGAATACGCGTTGCTCAGACCTTTCAGTGAGGTATCAAGGCCTTTCAACTGAGCAGAGATATCCACAGACATGGTGTCGGTGGACTCTGCGCCAACCTGGAAGGTAACCGCGCTTGAGAACTGACCTGACGCGCCGAACAAGTTGGTGCCGCCGTAAGTGGTGTTCTGCATCATATCGGACATCTGGTGGCCCAGTTCGTCAAATTCAGACTGCATGGCCGCACGGTCGTCATCGCTGTACGTTCCGTTCGCTGCTTGTGTTGCGAGGTCTTGCATACGACCCAGAATGTTGTTCATTTCGTCAAAAGTACCGTCAGCCGTTTGCAGCAGGGCGGTGGCGTCAGAGACGTTGCGCATTGCCTGGTTCATGCCGTTTGACTGAGCCTGCAGACGGTTAGCAATCTGTTTGCCGGCGGCGTCATCTGCGGAAGAGTTGATGCGGTTACCGGTAGCAAGACGCTCCATAGAGGTTGCCAGAGACGCGTTGCTTTTGTTGATGGCGTTGACGGAAGCCATTGAGGCCGGGTTAGTATTAATTGATAACATGATGTGACTCCTTAATAAAATGAGATTCGGGTGCTGATGCACAGATAAAGCGACCCGACAGTTCCAAAACTTAAAACCTTCAGTAAAAAATTTTTCTCGCCGGATTTGCCGGGAATGACCGACATTCAAAACCCGCCACAAAAATTCTCACGCTGGCTTTTGACAAAGCGGCCAAATTCAAAAGAAATTAAATGCGGGGGAGGAAAAAAATAAGCGGGGTGCTACTTTTGTATTAATAACGTAACGCGACAGAAGATGTTTAAAGAAGATGTTATGTTTATTTTGAGGTTGTTATATTTCATTAACATGCAGATTTTTATGGATTTTTTTAAAAGGTAATGCTATTGATAAAAAAAGAACGGCAGAGTGTGTGTATTTTTGCAAAATTATTTAACTATAATTCAATGAGTTAATAAACCTACCCGGACCTCTCCCTGGTTCGGGCACTTTTATTTTTATAAGTAATGTTAAATATGGCGATAGTAGTCAATAACTGGCGGTTAGATCCTTCCCGGAATGCGCTTATCCATGTCGAAACCGGAGAAGTGCGTCGTTTGGGCGAGTACCATTACGCCTTGCTCAACACATTTATTTCCCATGCCAACGATGTGCTCTCACGGCAATATTTGATGGCGGAAGTCTGGAAGAACCGGGTGGTCGGCACCAATAGCTTACCGACGGCGATCCATGCGTTGCGCGCAGCCCTTGATGATAATGGTAAGCAGCAAGAAATTATCAAAACTGTCCCGAAGAAAGGGTATGTGTTCAGCAAACAATTCATCAGTGAAGTTGAAGAGGAAAACGATGCGGTTGAGGCCGAGCCGGAGCGTGACGCGCACTACACGCCGCTGACGCAACCTGAAGGCGAACCGCCGATCTTAACTGAACCTGCGCAAACGCCGCCTCCACCCACGCCAAACCTCACCGCAACACCGCCCGTGCGGCGTAACCGTAAGGTGCTGGGCCTTGTGGGCGCGCTTGTTCTGGTCGGCATTGCCGTGGCGGGGGCGTGGATCTGGCAACGCCCGTCTGGCGCGCCGGTTGCTCCTGCTTTGCAATTTAAAAATGAATCTTATCCGGCCGCCGATCGCATCATGATTATGCATTTGGTCAACAGCAGCCCGTCGGAGAGCAGTACGCCGAGTTTGTCTCATCATATGGGGGCGGCGCTTGATCAGATAAACCAATTGCTGGCGAAGCATCAAAAGACAGCCACGATTTTTTATCGCGTCACGCCGACTAAATTCTCAATGAGCGTACTGGTGAATGACCAGTGCGACGTGACGTGGCAGGTAATCACGTCGTTAAAAAACTGGCAGGGCTACGATAGCCAAATGGGCGAGCGTCTGTTGGGTAGTGTGGAGAGAACCGTAAATGAAATGCCTGTCTGTGATAAATAAGCCGTTGTTGGGCGTCGTGACGGCGTTATTGTTGACGGGCGCGCCGCAGGCGTTTGGGACCATCACCCATACCCAACTGGAATCGTATGATTTTGTCACCCGCGAGGGGGAAATCATCAACGTCAAAAACGAGCATAAGGATGTGGGCGTGATGCGCTTCATCTCTGCCTCGCCCGATAAGGCCGAGCAGGTACTGACCGATGAATATCGTATTTGCCTGAACAGTGCGGGAACCCAGGGCTATTTACGCATTCTTGGCACCGCCCCCGTCAAAGAGGTGGCCGCGCCGCAGGTGCCCATGGTCCGGTTCGCCCACGAGCAGGATTTGCATGTACTTCTGCTTGGCTTGCCCAAAGATCGACGCCTGATTTATTTCGTGGATACGGCCGATCTGTGGGTGGTGGATAAAGGGGCTGCGTTAAAGAGCAGCCCGGACTGTAAGCGTTAACGTAGAAGGTTTTGCACGGTGGAAGAGGAAAAGCGCGCATGGCCGTTTACCGCCTCCACCAGTAATTGGTAGTTGTGGCTGGCTTCTTCCAGCGAACCTGCAAGCGTTAATGCCGCCTGAACGGCATTCTGGGCGTCAGGAAAACGCGCCATTTCGTCAATCAATCGATGGGCTTTTTCCTGCTGGCTGGCGAGCGCCTGGCGCTGGTCGCTGATATGGCCCAGCGCCTGTTGCACGGTGTTCTGGGCCTGCACGCCACCGCCAGTCAGCGCCTTTTGCAGCCGGTCTGAGAGCGACGGCGCGCTCTCCGGGGCCAGGGTTTTGATTTCCCCCGCCGGAAAACGCACGCCTTCGCCCATCACGCTCAGGGTTTTTTGAATATCCGGCCATTGCTTCTCGCTGCTGCTAAACGAAATATCGCCAAATTTCTCATGAACCTGAACGCCCACGCGACGCAGTGCGTTATGCATGGCGGTACGGTACTGGCGCGGGTCGGTCTCATCCGTCACGGTAATGGCGCTAAGTTGGGTCTGGCGGCCTTGCTGCACGCTGAATAACAGCGCTTCCGGAAGCTCGCTTTTTATCGCATCGGCAAGTTGTGGCGACTGAAAGGTGACCCGGGCTTCGCCCTGCAATACGGCATTGAGCTGATTATCAACCGCGCCGCCGCACAGGGAAGGGCGCTGCTTCAGCAGACGGTGGATGGCATCCGCGTGTGGGTTTACGCCGTTAGTTTCGCGACGACTGGCCTGCCGGTAATCCAGCAGTTTTTGTTCCAGTGAAGCAAGATAGCGGTCGGCCTGTTGTTGCGTCGTAAGCTGATCGTTTAACTGCACGCTATAACGTTGCGGGCGGGTACTGAGCAGCGGCGATGCCGGATAATCGTTATCCACATGCGTAGGCTGCTTGACGGCTTGAGTACGTCCTGGCGCAAGCGGGCGCGATGATCCTTGTGCGCTCTGGTTAGAGAGCGCTGTCGTGTTGAGGCTTATCTGCATAACTTTTTCGCAAAACGGGCCGACAGGCGTCGGCGGAAATTAATCGACAACGTTAAATAAACTGAGATTGCTGACTTTGGCGTAGGTTTTCATCGTCGCCTCCATCGCCATCTGCAAGCCAGTAAATTCAATGGTTGCCGGGCCATAGTCCAGATCCTGCAACTGACCGATAAGATCCGCGTTGGCGTTAGAAACACCGGTTTGCGCGTCGCTCAGCATGCTGATCGTGTTCTGCCGCTCCCCAAGACTTGCAGTTGCGGTATTCAGGCCTTCCGTGGCGCGATCGAGGGTGTCGATCGCTTGTTGGATATCGTCGGAGATTTGTGGGTCCATCGGATCGAGATCCGGGTTCTGCAGGGATTTTGATAAATCATCCAGGGTGTTGAGTATGGCTAAATCATCCCCGAACATTTCTCCCACCGACACGTTGGTATCAATGGTTACGCCATTGGAAACCGTGGTTTCGCGATGGTTATCATTGCCCTGATAAACATATTCGTCGCCTTCGCCATCACCATCGGTATCTTCATACACGATGGGCGGCTGGTCGTTTACCGTGCCGCCAAAAATATAATGGCCGTCCGCGTCCTGATAATTTAATGCAGCGACAATAGATTCGGTTGCTGATTCAATCACCGAGCCGTAACTGTTCATGCCGCTGGCGTCGATGGTGTCGTTCTGCACCGCCAGCAGGTCGTCGCGGATAGAAAGCAGTGTATTATTTACGCTATCAAGTACCGATTCTTGTTGATTCATGCTGGAGGAGGCGGCGTCTATATTTGACTGATACTGATCAATAGCCGCCTGATCCCGGTTTAACTGGCTAATACGCGTCGCCGCGATAGGGTCGTCTGAAGGCAAAAGAAGGCGTTTACCGGTTGCCATCTGAGTGACTGTCTTTTGTAAGCTATTCGATAACGTATTGAATTGATTGGTCATCGAATGGTAAGACTGTTGCATACTGACTCGCATGATGTTCTCCCGTTTACATCATCTGAAGCACAGAGTCGAAAATCTCCGCGCCCGTAGAAATCACCTTCAGGTTGGCCTGATAAATTTGCGTGTAGGTGATGAGGTTGACCGCCTCTTCATCCATGCTGACGCCGCTGATACTGGCGAGCTGGTTTTGTGATTCGGTATAAACATTGGCCGCGGACTGTGATTCGGTTTGCATCTGACGGCTGTAAATGCCGATATCACTGATAAGCGTTGAACAGGCATCGCCTACGTTCATGCTGCCGAGATTGGCGATTTCCAGCGGCTCGCTGGAGAGATCAATCAGCGCCTGCAAGTTGTCGCTGTTGCCGGTTTCATCCGGGGAGCTTGAAAACGCCAGCTCATCGGCCGTGATATCAGGGTTGACGGAGAGCGGGGTGTCTTTATTGCTCGGATCGTAGACAAATAGCGGTTCGCCGGGGTTGCCGTTCAGATCAAAGCCCTTTGCCAGTTGGTCGTTGACCGCCGTTGAGAACTGTTCCGCGATGCTGCTCACCGTGTCCGTCAGGGGCGTCAGCACGGTATTTTGATAATCAAACAGCGCCCCGAGTGACCCGCCGGTATCGGTATTCATGGTGTAAGTGGTGTTAGCGTAGGTCAGCGTCATGCTTTGCGTGCCATCCGCTTGCGGATCCAGAGCAATGGTTGAGCTGGTCTGGCCGTTCACAAGCGGCAACCCATTTTTCAACGAGATGTTATAGCTGCCGTTATCGTCCACATCGACATTGATTTCCATCATGCCGCTTAGCTCATTGACCATTTGGTCGCGCGCGTCATACAGCGCTGAGGCGTTGTCGCCATTGGCTTGCGCTTGTTGGATCTGCTGGTTGTAACTGGCAATGCCGGTGGTCAGGGTGTTGATCTGCTTGATAGTGGCTTGTTCTTGATCCACCAGTTGATCGCTTTGACCGGCAATGTAGTTCAGGGTGTTGTTAAAGCGCAGGCACAGCGCGTTGGCTTCGCTTAAGACCTGCTCGCGTAGCGCTGCGTCGTCCGGGCTTGAAGTCGCTTCATTAAGCGCGGCGAAAAAGTTGTCAAAGCCTGCGCTCAGGCTGCTGTTATCATCGCTCAGTACGGATTCCAGCTGGCTCAGGTACTGCACCTGAGTGCTGTAATAGCCGTTATCGCTGGCGGAGTGCCACACCTGATTTAGCATATAGGGGTTGGTTACGCGGCAAATACTGTCGACCTGCACCCCGTTACCGGCGCTGCCCGGCGCGCCAGCGCTGGCGCCCACCGTTGAGGTGATCACCACCTGGCGGGTATAACCCGGACTCATGGCGTTAGCGGTGTTTTGCGCCGTGACGTTCAGTTGAACCTGAGCCGTCGACGCGCCGCTGTAGCCGATATTAATCATATCCATCATTTATTCCTCTGTGACCGTCGGCCGTTAATAGATAAAACGACGTAACGGCGGTCATTCTTAAGCTCAGGTGTGAGAATGACGCGTGAGCTGTTTAACAATCATTGCCGCAAGGCCAATGCCGTGGTCATGCGCCAACTGATTACACAGCGTGTCATCGAACATTGACTGCATCATTCGTCCGGACTCGCTGTTCATCGGATCGTCTTTCGACTCGAATACCGCGTTGGTTTCCCGCATCTGTTTCATCAAATTACGCAGAAAAATGGCTTCGAATTGCTCAGCCGCTTTGTTGACGTCCTGGGGTTTTATTTTTGGCGCCATCAGCGGATCGTGCTGGCTGAGCGGCGCCTGCTGAATTTTGTTCATTAAATCACCTCAAGATCGGCATCCAGCGCACCGGCTTCATGCAGCGCCTGAAGGATCGACATAATGTCGTCTGGCGATGCCCCGAGATTGTTCAGCGCACTTACCAGGGTTTTCAGGCTGCTGGATTCCGGCAACTGGAGCATTTGTCCATGCCCACTTTTCACCGAGACATTGCTTTGCGGCGTGACGGCGGTGCGTCCGTTTGATAGCGCGCCTGGCTGGCTGACATTGCTGCTCTCATTGATGGTGACGGTCAGGCTACCGTGTGAAATCGCCGCCGCGTGAAGCACTACACCGTCGCCCATAACTACGGTGCCGGTACGGGAGTTGAACACCACTTTGGCGCGTACCGGTTCCGCTCTCACCTGAATATCATCAAGCTGCGACATAAACGCTACGCGAGCTCCCGGCTCGCTCGGCGCCCTGACTTCGACATTGGTGGAGCTTTTGGCGGTGGCGATCCCGCTTTGAAAACCGCTGTTAATCGCCTGGGCGATAGTGTTGGCGTCTTTAAAGCTTGGGCGTTTCAGGTTCAGGGTAATGGTTGGGCCCATATTGAAATCGCTTGGGATTTCGCGCTCAACCGTTGCGCCATTGGGAATAAGCCCGGCGGTTGGGGTATTGACGGTCACGCTTGAGCCGCTGTTGCCGCTGGCGTTGACGCCGCCCACCACCACGCTGCCCTGCGCCAGCGCATAGACTTCACCGTCCGCGCCGTGCAGTTGCGTTAACAGAAGCGTCCCGCCGCGCAGGCTTTTCGCATCACCGATTGACGAAACGGTGACATCAATATTCTGGCCTCGGGAGTACATCGGCGGCAGGGTGGCGCTCACCGCCACGGCAGCGACGTTTTTCACTTTTGGGTCTATTTTGCCGGGCAACTGGACGCCAAACTGACGCAGCATATTAGTCACAGTCTGGTTGGTGAACTTCACCTGGTTTTTATCACCAGTATTATTAAGGCCCACCACCAGACTGTAGCCCACCAGCTGGTTTTCACGGATGCCCTGGATGTTGACCAGAGATTGAATAGACTGCGCGCTCACCGGTGAGCTCGTGCAAAAAATAGACAGCAGCAGGGCGGATAAGCATCCGCGTTTTACGAAAGACATAATCACTCCGGCTTAAATCGGGAATAACGGATGGTTAAACAGACGCGTCAGCCAACCTGCGGCGTTGCTGTCGCTCAGGGCGCCACGGCCTGCATAAGAGATACGGGCATTGCCGATGCGCTGGGAGGAAATGGTGTTATCGTTCTGGATATCGTCGGCGCGCACCAGGCCTGTGACGCGAATGTATTCGTCGCCCTGGTTGAGCGTCAGCCACTTCTCGCCGCCAATCAGCATGACGCCGTTAGGCATCACCTTCTGGATTGAAACGGTAATGGAGCCACGCAGGCTGTTTTGCTGCTGGGACGTAGCGGAGCCGTCGAAATCGCGATTCGCGTCAGCGCTGGCCGCGAGGTTGTCGGCGGTATGACCGAACGCGGTGGGCGCGCCAATATCGACGCTTGAGTTTTTACCAAAGTTGGTTTTCGCCTGCTTGCTCGACTGGGTGGTCTCTTCCAGCATCACCGTCAGGATATCGCCCACGCGCCAGGCACGCCTGTCAGCGGTAAGCGACCAGTTGTAACCCGTCTGGAAAACGCCGCCCGCGCGGCCTTCCGGGGTCGGTTCTGCGGCAAGCTGTGGCGGCGCAAAGGCGGGATCGTCTTTTTGCACCGTCAGCGCCGGTGATTCGCACCCGGAAAGGGTCGCGGCCAGAAGAATCAATAATAAAGGGTGTTTCAGTTTCATTTTTTTACTCTTGCGGGGCGATGCCCCACGGTTTTACGAACCCGCCGCCCGTTCACCCGGCGACGGGCTGGCTTACAAGGTTTGATCAAGGAATTGCAGCATGCTGTCTGCTGCGGACACCATCTTGGCGTTCATTTCATAGGCGCGTTGCACCGTAATCATGGCCACCATTTCATTCACGATATCGACGTTCGAGCCTTCCAGCGCGCCGGCCTGGATGGTGCCAAGCCCATCCTCCCCCGGCACGCCTTCAGACGGTTGACCGCTGGCGGCCGTTTCGGCGTACAGGTTGTCACCTTCCGCGCTAAGCCCGGCGGGATTAACGAAATACACCAGCGACAGTTGCCCGAGTTCACTGGGTTCCGCATCGCCTGGTAAGGTCGCCGTCACGGTGCCGTCTTCGCCGAATGCGACGTTGGTCGCGCCAGGGGGAATATCGATTTCCGGTTGAATGGGTAAACCCTGCGCGGTCGTCAGTACCCCATCGGCATTCACCTGTAAGTTGCCATCACGGGTGTAGGCGGTATCGCCGTTGGCTTTCTGCACCTGCAAAAAGCCCTGGCCCATAATGGCGATATCCAGATTATTGCCGGTGGTTTCCACATTCCCTTCGGTAAAGGTTTTTTGCGTCCCGACAATACGCACGCCGCTGCCGAACTGAATGCCGGTCGGCATTACGTTGTTCTGGTCGAGCATGGCGCCGGGGGCTTGCTGGTTCTGGTAAAACAAGTCCTGGAACATCACGCGGTCACGTTTAAACCCGGTGGTATTCACGTTGGCGATGTTGTTGGCGATAGCGCTCATTTCGGCATCTTGCGCCGCCAGGCCGGTTTTACTTATCCATAATGCTGCGTTCATAAGTCACGGTTCCGTCATCAACTGTCACTGAGCAGGCGGTTACCCGCGTTGCTCAGATCTTCAGCGGTTTTCATCATTTTGATTTGCGCTTCAAACTGGCGGTTAAGCGACAGGGAATGCATCATTTCGCTCACGGCGGAGACGTTGCTGCTTTCCAGAAAGCCGCCCTGCACGCGGATGTTTTCGTCCAGCTCCGCAGGCGCGCCGTCTGCTGTGACCAGCATGCCCTGACTGTTTTTCGCAAGATTAGTGACCGGAATATCCACAAGTTTCAGGCGATCCACATCCATCGTGGCGGTCACATCGCCGTCATCAGGCGTAATGGAGATAGTGCCGTCGCTGCCAAACGAGGCGATGGCATTCGGCGGTAGCATGATGGGGCCATTGTCGCCTACCACCGGATGACCATTAATGGTCAGCATCCCCTGATCGTCCTGCTGGATATTGCCGTTACGGGTATAAACTTCGTTGCCGTTGTCATCGAGGACGGCGATATAACCCGTGCCCTGAATGGAGACATCCAGCGGCCTGTCGGTTTTTTCCGCCACACCCGTGCCGTCATCCACCCCCGCAGGGGCTTCCTGAGTCAGAAAACGGGTAGTGAAACCCCGACCCGTGATCTGCTGGGTCTGGGCCCGTTCCATGTCTGCGCGAAACCCCGTGGTGTTCACATTGGCCAGATTGTTAGCGCTTATCTGCTGCTCCATCATGAAATGAGAAGCGCCGCTCAGCGCGGTATAAATCAACTTATCCATGGTGGTGTTACATCGCCTGGAAGAGAGCCTGATCCAACTGGTTGCTGGCGGATATCACTTTAGTGTTGGCCTGGTAATTACGCTGGGCGGTCATCAAATCAACCAGCTCGCTGGTGATGTCGACGTTAGAGCCTTCCAGGTAACCGGCTGACAGCGTGCCGCAGGTGCCGGTGCCAGGCGCGCCAATCAAGGGCGAGCCGGATTCGCCGGTTTCTTGCCATGCGGTGCCGCTCACGGCCTGTAAACCGTTTTCATCCGGGAAGGTGGCCAGTACCACCTGGCCTTGCAGCATGCGTTCGCCATTGCTGTAGGTGGCGTAAACTTTGCCGTCGGAATCAATCTGCACGCCGTTTTGCTCCGCCGAGGCATAACCGTCGGCGGAGTTAGTGGCGACCGAGAAATCGGAGCCGTACTGAGAGGTCGCGCCATAGTCCAGCGTCAGGGAAATCGGCTCCGCGCCGTCCGGGGTAAAGGTCAGTGGAACCGCGCTGGTAGGGCTTGCCAGCTTGCCGTTGGTATCAAACTGTAATGTAGTGGTCGTGGTTTGCTCTTCGCCATCAAACGTGTAGTGCACCTGCCAGGTGTTATCGCTGGTTTTCACAAAATACTGCCCGACGGTATGTTCGTTACCGAGGGAGTCATAGACCGAGGTGGTGTAGCTGCTGGTGTAGGTGTTGCTGTCGGTCGGGCTGAAGGTGAGCGACGGATCAACGGCCTCGGAGGTGGAATCCAGGTTCGCGGTGAAGGTCATTTCCGTGGTGGCCTCTGCCGGGATGCTGCCACTCTGGATTTCAAGCGACGTGACGGTCCCTTCCTGCAAGTCGCCGTTCTGGTCTACCGGATAGCCCTGCAACTGCGCGCCGCTGCTGTTAACGATATACCCGTCTTTATCGGTGGTGAACGCGCCGGACCGCGTATAGGACACGTTGCCGTTGGCATCGGTGGTGATAAAAAATCCGTCATTATTAATGGCTAAATCCATAGCGTTGCCGGTAGCAATCATTGAGCCGCCACGGGAAATGCTCTGCGCCTGCCCGGATACGCTTACCCCCATGGCCTGGGTGCCTGCGTACATTGAGGAAAACTGCGTACTCTGGGATTTGTAGCCCACGGTACCGGAGTTCGCGATGTTGTTACTGATGCTGTCCAGTTGCTGGTTTACTGCGTTCAGGCCGCTCGCGGCAATTTCATAACTCATATCTAATCAATTCCAGGAAAGTAAAAATAAAACGGTTAAGCTTGCGAGGCATCGCTGTCCGCGCTGCCAAACTGGCTAATCATGATGAAAGGGACTTCGCCAACGCCGCTGACGTTCAGAACCGGCGAGTCGCCATTTAAAGGAATCCGCACGTCCTGCACGGTGCCCTGAACTTCAACAGGCACTTCGGACTCGCCGGTATCGGTCACCACAGAGACTTCGTAGTCGCCGGGCGGTATGCCGTAATCCGCGGGATTGATATCAAAATCAACGGTGCCTGGAGACTGAGTGCCGAGATCGACGCTGTAATCCGCGCCAGCGTCGTCGGTGAAATGCAAGGTGACGCTTGAGGCCGCATCATCAAGGGTTATTCGCCCTTGAATGTCGTTGTCGGACACCTCTACGCTTGTGGTCTGAACCATAATGTCGTCGCCCACCATATTGCCGAGCGCCATCACCTGTAAGTTGCTAAGCAGGATGGCGTTGGTGTTCATTTCCACCGACATTTCTTCCGCCATTGCCACCTGCGCCATCGAGGAAAGTTGATCGATGTATTCCGACGGATCGGTAGGGCTTGTGGGATCCTGGTTCTGCACTTCTGCGACAAACAGCGTCAGAAACGTATCCGCCATGGACGAATTGGTACTGTCCGTTGTTGTGGTGGCGGGCGCATTACTGCTTGCGCTCTCCTGCGTCGCTTGCGTGGCGTCGCTCGCCGCGCCGAGATTATTGCTGCTGACTTTTTGCGGGCTGGTTTCATCCGCCGCCGCGCTCAGCGTGTTGCTAAAAGCGATATTGCTCACACGTTTTCTCCCAGTTTCAGCAGGCTTTGCTGCATGCTTTTGACGTTATTGAGCACATCGACGTCGGTTTCAAAATTGCGCGACGCCGAGGTCATATCCGCCATTTGTTCCACGACATTAATATCGGGATACCAGACGTTGCCGTTCTGATCGGCCAGGGGGTTGTGCGGTTCGTAGCGTGAAACGGCACCGCCTGTTGTGACCACATCCGCCACCGCCACGCTCGCACCGGCTATTTCGCGCTGACCTTCGCCTGTCTGGCTTTGGTGATACACCGAGGCGAAAACCGGACTGCGTGCCTTATAAGCGGCGCTTTCGCTTGATGCCGGCGATTCCGCGTTCGCCAGGTTACTGGCGACGGTGTTCAGGCGAACGGTCTGCGCCGTCATCGCTGAGCCTGAGATTTGAAAGATGTCGGTTAATGACATGATTACTTCCCTTCAATGGCTTCTCTAAGGCCACTGATTTGCATATTGAGAAAGGTCAGACTGCTTCGAAAATCGAGGCTGTTCTGTGCGAATTTCGCCTGTTCGGTGTTCAGTTCCACGGTGTTGCCATCTTCAGAAGGCTGCATCGGAACGCGATATTTCACCTCAGGCGCTGCCTGATAAAATGATTGATTTGCCTGTTGCATCTCGGCGGCAAAATCAATATCTTTGGCCTTGAAGTTCGGTGTATCGACGTTTGCCAGGTTTGCCGCCAGCAACTCGCTACGCTCCATCCGTAAGGCCATCGCCTCGGGGTGAACACCGAACGCTGCGTTAAAACTTATCCCCATAAGTTCCTCATCTTTTCAGCACGGTTATACGATGCGACTGTAAAAGCAATTCGCATGCCAACTTTATAACTTACTGAAAAGGTTCAAATTATGCTTAAATCTGTTGTTTGCCGGAAACCCGCTTTCCGCTCTTTCTTTCCGCTTAAGGAAATGTTTTTCTGCGCGCTTGCCTGCGCCGCTTTCCCCGCTTTTTCCGCCGCGCCAGCGCCGATAACCCACAGCGCCCGTGAACAGGTCAATGCACTGGTTATGGCAATGGCGCAAAAGCAGGTAGTGAATCAGGCGATTCAGCAGGGGTGGCAGGATTACAGCGATAAACTGGAGATTTTTATTCCCCCGGCGGTGGCGAACGCGCAGCCGTGCCCGCAAAAGCCGGAACTGAGCGATAAAGGCGAATCCACAAAGGGTATTAACCGTATGACTTTCAATGTGGTATGCCCGGCGGCTAACTGGCAGTTTATGGTCACGGTGAAACCCCAAATCTACGTGCCGGTGGTGATGGCGCAGGGCGATATAGCGCGCGGTGAAATCGTCACCGCGGACCGTCTGGTGATGAAGAAATTCAATATCAGCAATGGCCGGGACGCCTATGTCACCGATATCAACACTCTGGTGGGAATGACCGCTAAACGGAATATTTCACCGGCACGCCCGATAACCCTGGGAATGCTGCAAATGCCGATTCTGGTCAAGCGCGATCAGCCGGTCATGATGATGTCAGACAGCGGCAATATCCAAATCCAGACGCAGGGCACTGCGCTGAAAGATGGTCGTAAAGGCGAGGCTATTCGGGTGCGTAACGACAGTAGCCAGCGCATCGTCACGGCAACCGTTGCCGATTCGGGTGTTGTGAAGATAAGCGGGTGAGGAAACAGGCGGAAAATAATTTTCACCTGCGCCTTAAGATTTCCCCTCTGTGGTTCGCTTTTACACAGCAGATAAACCAGTGAGGTTGCTATGAAAATTAACGCCATGCCGCAGCACTCGCCGATGATGTCATCGGCAGCGTCAGGGAAAAAAGGCCGTCAGGATAACGCGCAGGTAAGCAACGCCGCGCCTGTAGAGGCAAATGATGTGACGCAGACCGCCATGAGCGCAGCGCTTGAGGAATTACGTGGCGACTCGCAAGAGGTCGATCACGATAAGGTCGCGCAGATGCAAGCGCTGATTGCGAGCGGCAATTACCGGGTCGATAACGATGGACTGTCCGGTGCGATGCTGGACTTTTACCGAAATAAATGAAAATGACTGCTAACGATAAACTGCAAAACGTAAAGGCGCTGCTGCGCAATATTCTTGACGATAATGACCGCTATCAGCAGGTATTAACGCTGCTTGAGCAGCAGCGTATTACCATGATCCGCCGGCAAAGCGACGAACTGCTTGCGCTGAATGATACGTTACGCGCGCAGTGCCAGTCCCTGACAGACAGCGCGACAGAACGACGCCATCTGTTAAAGGCGCTGGGGCTTGAAGCAAATAAACGCGGCATCGATACCGTCTGCAACTGGTTGCCTGCCGCACAAAAATCCCTGGCGCAGGAAAGCTGGAAAACGCTGGAGCGATTGGTGAAACGCTGCCGTGATTACAACGAAAAAAATGGTGAATTGTTGACCCGCCAGTACGAGTTTGTGCAGCGCTTCCTCGGCAATAACGATGATTTTCTCTATAGCCGCTGACATTCCGCCGGAAGGGAAAGGGCGTTTCCTTTCGGCAGGTAATCCTTTATTAATTCATTAAAAATCAAATGATTAAAATATGGCACAGGTTTTGCTTTAAAGGGGTGTCTTGTTAATTAACCCCTTTAAAGTGAAGCATTATGAATGTCATTACCTGTTATCAACCTCAATTTACTCTACATCCTGCCGTTGCCAGCGATCGGATTGTCGATTTCCACTATCAGCACGAAACACGCCGCAGTCTGCTGTTGAATGAACTGGCGCATTGCCAGGCGGTGTTACTTGACCCCGAGGCCTTCACTTTGCATATCGCGGGCCGCGAGCCGTCTGAGGCGGCGATAGCGGTAAATACCCGTCTGCAAAAGCTGAATCAGGCGTCAATTGACTGCGTAACGTTGCCGGGGCTTAGCGAAGAACTGCGACTGTATGCGCTCGGCGTCATGCTTTCGACGGCAAGTAACCTTTCCGATGACGCCGGCACCTGTGAGCGTATCGCAAGTTTACCCGGGTCACTGGCGCGCCATGCCGAACAAGGCGCGCTTGAAAAAATGTTTAACGACTTACCCGCTATTGATGCGCTGAAACAGAAATTGATCCGTGAGCTTGGCGCGATGTCTTTTGACTGGAACCGTCTGCCGGAACATCCGCGCAGCGCGACGTTTTCAATGCAGGTGAGTTTGTTAATGCTCCAGGATGCCAACAGCGAAGCGCAAATGCAGCAGCAACTGGCGCAAGTCTGGCAGGCGGGACGCGCAGAGAGCCTTGCACAAGCGCCCTGGATACTGACGCATTATCTGGTGTACCGGGTCTATCACGATTTCTTCCCCACCGAAAACGCGTCTTATCAGTATCTGCAATTGGTGAGCGATTACTTCCAGCTTAAAACGCTGTTTAGCCTGTGGATGATGGACGGTACACCCCTCACGGCGCAGGACATGACGGCGCTGGTCAGTCTCTTTGAGCAGTGGCGGATTAGCGATGCCCAGAATCAGGAGCGCGACTGTCAACACGAGCTGTTTGCAGGCAACGAGTTGCTGGCGGCATTTTCGCTTATTGCCGGTTAAGTTCAGGAGCCATCCTTGCCATGACTACCGCCACACCGAATTTGCTGCAACAATTAATGGGGAACGTTGCGTCTGCGACCACGCGCGAACTGCCCTTTGTGAGTGTCGTGACGCCGACGTGGGAGCGCCCGGCGTTTTTGCCGTGGCTTATCTATATGTTCCGCTACCAGGATTACCCCGCAGACAAACGTGAATTGATCATTCTTGATGATTCAGCGAAGAGTCATCAACACATCATCGACCGCCTGACCGAGGGCCAGCCGGAGAAATACCAGATTCGCTATGTGCATCATCAGGGGCGGCTGGCGCTCGGCAAAAAGCGCAATATGCTCAATGCGCTGGCGACCGGGGAATACATCCTGTGCATGGACGATGACGATTATTATCCGGCGGACAAAATCAGCTACACCATCAGCATGATGCAACGTCATCGGGCGCTAATTTCCGGCTCCGATCAAATTCCTATCTGGTACAGCCATATCAACCGCATATTTAAAACCCACAGCTTTGGCGAGAAACATATTCTCAATGGTACGTTCTGTTATCACCGTAATTACCTGAAAAAGCACCGGTACGCGGATGATGTGAATCTGGCGGAAGAATTGTCTTTTACCGATGACTACAGCGTAACGCCGCTGCAACTACCGGGCGAGCGCACCATTCTTTGCATCTCACACAGCCAGAATACCTTTGATAAAGATTACATTCTGGGCAGCAGCGTTTTACTGGACACGACGCTTGAGCAACGGGTCACCGATCCCATGCTGCTGGCCTGGTATCAGAGTTTACACAACGCCGTACGCGGTCAGCCGGTGCGCTGGCAGCAGATTGAAAAAGTGCTGGTGCTGAATCTGGATAGCCGGAACGACCGTTGGCAGCACATTCAGGATGAGCTGGCGCTAATGGGCATGCCGGGTGACAAACTGGTACGGGTGAGCGGCTGCGTCAGAGCGGATGGCGCGCTTGGGCGACGTGAAACCTGGCGTATGGCGCTGGAACTGGCGCAACAACAGGGCTGGCGCAACTGTTTGATCCTGGAAGATGACACGGTTTTTCTTAAACAGCGCAAACATGTCAGCGCGCTGAATCATGTGTTACAGGCGCTGGACGTATTGCCCTGGCAAACGGTGATCCTGGGCGGACGAGTCCATACCGGGCAGCCGATGAAAAGCCTGAACGGCGTGGTGCGTGTCGGTACAGCCGATAAGGTCTGCGCCATGCTGGTAAACGCCAGCTATTATGGCCCGTTGATAGCCCATATGCGTGTTGATCTCAGCGCAACGGCAGAAGCGCAGTGGGCGCCTGTGATGCAGGCCGGCAAATGGCTGGCGTTCTCGCCGAGCCTTTGTTATCAGCGCGCGGGCTATAGCGATATTGAAAAAACCGAGACCGATAATATTCAGTTTTACTTTACCCGCATCAATAAAAGCCTGCGTGCCGAGCAACGCAGCAAGGCACAGCCGCCTGTAGCCAACCAGCTCGGGGAGTGCATCGGCTTTTTTATCGCCGCGCCTTTTCACTGGCAGGTCTATCAACCGATTATTCAGCACTTGCAGGCGGCGGGGCAGCGTTGCCAGTTGCTCATTAACGATACCGTCAGCCGCGAGCTGATGACGCACATTTCTGCGCTGCTGGAGAAGGTGGACGACGGTCGTCTGCGCGGCAGCCTGTTATCCGAAGCCAGTAACCGTAAACAGCAATTCGCAGTGCTTGTAAGTACGCACTATCATCCAATGCTGCATGGCCTGGCGCGCCGTCAGGTACGTGCAATGGCTGGTATTGATAGGCCGCAGTGGGATCACGCCTGGTGGAACGCGTTTTACCACCGCGTCCTGTGCTTTGCGCCCTACAGTCAACAGGCGCTGAATATTACCGGCAACGCCTGCGTGGTGGGGAATCCGCGTTTTGACAACCCGGTGTTGCGCCGCGAACAGAATTCCTCCCACGGCGCGACAAAACCTACGCTGATTTACGCCCCGGCGCTAAACGACGGCGCAACGTTTCTGCACTGGGCACCGCAACTTGAACGCCTCAGCAACGCCTTTCATCTGGTCACCGTCTTGCAGCATGGCGCGCAATACTTCACCCCGGACGACGCCGTAACCGCACACCTGAAACGTAGCCTTAAAAAGCGCGTGGAGGCGGAGGAAACGCTGGCGCTGGTGCAACAGGCGCAGGCGGTCATCGGTGATAACCGGGCGCTGCTGTTTGACGCCCTGCATCTCGGCAAACCGGCGATCGCGCTCTCAAAGGCTGCCGTGCTCCCGGATGAAAACATCCCTGTGGTGGATGATATGGCCGGGTTACGTCAGGCGCTTGAACGTGCGACCCCGGTTTTTGATGTCGCGCTGCGCCGTCACTATTGCGATGCGTTTATGGATGGGCAAGCAGGTCTGCGCGCCGCACAGGCGATTCTGGCTGAACTGCACACTCCAGAGACGGGCGACTCCCTGCTTTCCAGCCTTCAACACAAGTTATTTGGTTAATGTTATGTCAGAAAAGACGCTTTCTTGCGCGCAGTTCAGCGATACCGCATCCCTTATCGCAGAAGTGTTGCGTCAGTTTTCCCGGAGCGCGAGCGCCATCACGCTTGACGGTCTTGATGAGGACCGTTTTCACAGCGTGGCGTTGCCGCTCGGCAAGGCGGGTTATCGCTGCATTTTTGGCGCGGCGGGCCATCTCTTTGTACCCCTGGCAGCCACAAGCCAGCATATTGTGGTGACTGCCACGAATGATAATTTCCATTTTTTACAGCCGGTGATGCGCCTGATGCGCGAGCAAGGGCATCTTGTGAGTGAGGTGTCATGCCGCGATGTGAGCGCAGCCACCCTGGCGGGTTATCTTAAACACTGCGACGTGGCCTGGTTTGAATGGGGTGACGGTATGGTTATTCCGGCGAGCAGACTGCCGAAATATTGCCGTATGGTATGCCGCATTCACGGTTACGAGTTATTTCAGCCGCATCTGTTACAGGCGAACTGGCAAAACATTGATGAAGTGATTGTGGTCAGCGAGGCGATGAAAGCCCGCTTTAGTGAATTGCTGGGGGAAAATTTACCCGCGTCATTGCAAATCACGGTACTGGCAAATCTCACCGACCATCAGCCTGCAACGCAATTTAGCGCCCGCCGTAATCCTTTTCATCTTGCCTGCGTGGCACGCTTTGCGCCGCCAAAAAACCTGCATATGCTTTTGCCGCTGATGCAGGCGCTGGTCCGAATTGATAAGCGCTACAAAGTGTTTATCGCCGGACGAGTGGAAGATGAGCGCATGTATTACAGTTTCTGCCAGTTAACGCACACTTACGGCCTGCAAAACAACATTGAGTATTGCGGCGTGGTGCCGGCAGACAAAATGGCTGCCTGGTATCAGGATAAAAACAGTGTGGTGTCGGTGAGTTATCATGAAACCCAGGGCATGGGCATTTTTGAGGCCATGCTCGCCGGGTTAAAACCGGTTGCTTTTCACGCCAGCGGCGGGCTTGATGAATACCTGCCGAACGATTACCTGTTTAGTGATATCGACGCGGCGGTGGCCGCTATTTGCGCGGGTAACCCGAACCCGCAACAGTATGTCGCTGAAGGGCTGAATTTACTGCGCCAGGCGCAGTTGCGCGAAAGTTACCCACGCTTGTGGCAGCCTCACGCACATCAATCCCCGCTGTTTTCCATCCTCATCCCGACATGGAATCGCGAGCGCTATGTGTTGCCTGCGGTCTGTTCGGCGCTGAATCAGCGCGATGACCATTTTGAAGTGATTGTTGTGGACGATGGATCCACGGACAGCAGCCTTGCGCAACTGGCCCACCTTGATGACCCGCGTCTGCGGATCATTTCCAAAGCGCACACCAACGCGCCGGATACCCGGAATCACGCCGTCGCGCACGCTAAGGGTGAATACGTAGTATGGCTGGACAGCGACGATTTACTGCATGCCAATGCGTTGCGCCATTATCGCGCGCTACTGGCGCGTTTCCCGCAGACGGACGTTATCTCGTGTGCGATGGAAAAGCACGGTAGCGAGAAGCAGTTTTACGCCATGATTAACCATCCGCCAGCGACATGGCTGCATCAGGTGATCCACGGAAATTTCATCTCGAACCCTGGCAGTTGCGTACGTCGCGCACTGTATGAAAAAGTCGGCGGTTATGATCCTGCTTTTATTCGCGCGCATGATTATGAATTCTGGTCGCGCGCAATAGGCGAGGCGCAGGTAATGTTTACCGCGTGCTGTAATATTTCCTATCGCGTGCATGACGGTAATCTGACCGGTATCGGCAAGCCGGTGGATATGAGCTGGGAATATCGGATTTTTTCAGCGCTGGTGCAACGCTACCCGCTTGCGGCGTTGCTGCCAGGTCACAGTAACAAAGCGCGCGAGGTTTTTGTCGCCGCGCGGCGCGAGCAGTTACGCCTCCAGAGCGCTGTCGATAATCTGTGTATCGTTATCGATGCTATTAACCAGCCATTAGCGGCCTTAACGCCGATGATTGCGCTGCTGGCGCGTCAGCAAGACCGCCGGTTTACACTGCTTATTGTCGCGGATAAACCGCTGGCGTTTGTCGGTCAGCCGGTAGTGATTGCCGACACCCTTTGCCCGCAGACAATAGCCGATTTTGCCCAACAAAAATGGCCGGGTCAGTATTACCGCAGCTTTCTGCTGCAACCGGGCGAGAGCGAACCACAACCGCGGCAGGCCATTACGCAGCTCAAGCGCGCTATATTGGGCGACGCGGTGATGCCATCGTTGTTTCAGCGTTTATAAATGCCTAAAGCCTCTGCAAAGAGGCTTTTTTTTGGGGCTGCTCAGGCGTTATGCCGCTGTAAAGCGAGTCACTGATTTGTCATTCGGATAAGGGTGTGTTTACGCCAGTGCTTTGTTAGCACCCGGGGCGTTATCGGAGGGCAACGGGATGAGGCGCGTCATATTTTCGGGCCAAATCAGCAGGATGTTATAAAAAAATACCCGTCACAGACGGGTAGATAATCCTTCGTAACAGTATTTAACGCTCCAGTCTTCGCAGCCAACACTGTACGGCGACATCATCACTGACTTTTTGCTGCTTCACTGCGCGTTCCGCCTGACGAGCCGTGAGACTGTCATCAAGCGTCAGCGCCACGACTTTTTCCTGGCATGCTGCACTTACAAGCGACGCCTGAATACGGGTCTGTTTCATCTGCGCCAGCGCAAGCTCTTCTTCCTGCCAGTTCATGACGCGTTGCAGGCTGCCCTTGTAACCCGCCACGTTCTTTAACGCGGCGGCGCTGGTATCCCGGGCCGCGATGCCGGTTTTCTGCATCAACATGCCGAGCGCTTTTATGTTGTTATCAAAACGGGTGCACTGCTGTTTTTGTTGTGCCAGCTCTACGGTTTTGTCCTGCACCGATTTTTTGCGGATGCGCTGGAGGTGGGTGAGGGTATCAATAAGGGTGCTCATCGTTAATCAGTCGTCTTTTTGCTTGCCGGGAACAAGGTATGCAGACGCGTGCGCGTTTGCTCAAGCGTCGCGGCATCATCCACATCCTGGCGCAGGAAGCGTTCAATTGAAGGGAACAGCTTAACGGCGCGATCCACCGCCGGGTCAGCGCCGGGCACATAGCCCCCGAGGGGGATCAGCGGTTTGATATCCATATAACTGGCGTAATTTTGCTTTAACTGGCGCGCTGCCTGCTGGTGAGGGCGGTCGGTGACCTGGCTCATACAACGGCTGATGGACTGGGCGATATCAATTGCCGGATAGTGTCCGCCTTCTGCCAGACGACGGGTCAGGACAATGTGCCCGTCCAGCACGGCGCGGGCGCAGTCGACAATCGGGTCTTGCTGATCGTCCCCCTCTGCAAGCACCGTATAAATCGCGGTCATTGATCCGCTGCTCTGGCTGTTACCGGCGCACTCCACCAGACGGGGGATCATGCCGAACGCCGAAGGCGGATAGCCTTTGGTCGCAGGCGGTTCGCCAAGCGACAGAGCGATTTCACGCTGGGCCATGGCGTAACGGGTGAGGGAATCCACTAACAGCAGCACATGCTTTCCGCGGTCGCGAAACCAGGCGGCGATGGTGTGGCACAGTTCGGTCGCCTTAAGGCGCATCAGCGGCGATTCATCCGCCGGCGCTGCAACCACAATCGATTTGGCAAGCCCCGCGGCCCCTAACGAGTGATCGATAAACTCTTTCACTTCGCGGCCTCGTTCGCCGATAAGCCCGACAACGACTACCTCTGCGCTGGTATTGCGCGTGATCATGCCAAGCAGCACGCTTTTGCCGACGCCGCTGCCCGCCATTAAGCCGACGCGCTGACCTTTGCCGATAGTTAACATGCCATTGATGGCGCGTACGCCAACGTCCAGCGGCTCCGCCACCGGGCTGCGGGTAAGGGGGTTTATCGCGGGGGGATGGGAGGGCAGCGGCTCGTCGCCCGGCAGGCGACCTTTACCGTCCAGCGGCTCGCCCATGCCGTTAACTACGCGCCCCAGCCAGCCGTCGCCAATCATCACCGACTGCGCATTTTCTTGCGGGAAAACGCGCGCGCCGGCAACCAGCCCGTCGGGCTGTTTAAAGGGCATCAGGTACGTCACTTCACGGTTAAAGCCCACGGCCTGGGCGTCAATCAAGGTTTTATGGGCGCTTTCAATACGGCACAACTGCCCGGTGGCAAGCTGGCAGCCCACGCTTTCCAGCAGAATGCCATTCATCCGCACTAATCGGCCGGCGACGCGGGCTAAAGGGATGGATTCCAGCGCCCGCAGCGCATGATCAACCAACGACGATTCACTCATCGCTAAGGCTCCCGGTCAGTTTTTCCATACATTGACGAAGGCGATGCTCGCAGCCGATATCCAGTTCAGAGGTGTCTGTTACCACACGGCATTCGCCGGGGTTGAGTTCCGCTGCGGGCGTCAGGCCCCATTCATTGACCTTTTCTGGCGCAACGTTCTGGATGCGCTGGAACTCGTCGGGGTTCATCATCACATGCAACGTTTCTGGCACGGCGGGCAGTGCGTTGACGGCTTCTTCCACCAGCGCCAGTAGTTGCGTGGGTTGCAGCGCCAGTTCGCAACGGATAACCTGCCGGGTGACTTTTTCTACCAGTTGCAGCAGATCGTCGCGCTGCTTGCGTTGCAAATGGGCGGTAAAGTCATTGACCTTCTGGCACAGCGCATCCAGCGGGCGCGCGGCTTCAGTAAAGGCTGCCAGCCCCTCCCGCTGTCCGGCGAGGCTGCCTTCGGCAAAGCCGTCGCGTTGACCCTCGGCGTAGCCTTTTTGCTGGCCGTCGCGATAGCCCTCTTCCTGGCCTTCCTGCATCCCCTGACGAAACCCTTTTTCCAGACCATCCTGGTAGCCATCCATCAGTTTACGCTGCAATTCGCTACTGCTAAGCCCGGTGACATGGGCGGCAGGTTCAGTCTGGCGCGGCGGGAAACGATGCAGGCGATAACGACCACGTAGTTTTTCCATTATCGTTACCCTTATTCCGCCGTTTTCTCAGCAAACAGTTGAAGCTGAATTTCACCGTCTTCTTCCAGCTCGCGAGCGACCGCCATGATTTCGCGACGTACCTGTTCTATGCGACTAATCGGCACCGGCCCAAGGCGGGTGGTGATATTTTCCAGTTGCTGAACCTGACGCTTCGGCATGACCGCAAAAATGGCTTTACGCAGCGAAGGCTCGGTGCCTTTTAGCGCGACCGCCCAGTCTTCCATTTGTACTTCGGCAAGCAGGCGGCTGCGAACCTCTTCGGTTTGACGACTGAGAATAAAGAAGTCGTACATTTCATCCTGCAACTGTTCCAGCACGGTTTCATCGCGCAGGCGCAGTTGTTCAAGCATCGTCTGCTGGTTGCCCTGAATGCGGTTAACAATGTCTGCCGCCTGTTTGATGCCGCGTACTTTCGAACCGTGCTCGGATAGCACCGATAAACCACGGTCAATCAGACGATCCAGTTCGTCTACCACGTCACGGTTCACGTCGTTAAGACGGGTAATGCGGTACAGCACTTCGTTTTGCACCGACTCATTGAGATACGACAGCACGCTGGCAGAAAGCTCGGGCGTCAGAAACGCCAGGAAAACCGCCTGTAATTGCAGATGCTCTTCAGAAATTAAGGCGGCCAACTGGCGCGGATCGACCCATTGCAGGCGCGCCATTCGCGAGCGGATCTCGTCGCCGTAAATCCCGTTGATGACGCTGCTTGCGATTTCGCTACCCAGCGCTTTATTCAGTATCGACTGTAACATGGCCCGGGACGCGCCGTTGATCCCGCTCTGTTCGCGGAACTCATCAAAAAAGTTATTGATAACTTTACGCGCCTGACTGGTTTTGACGCCGGACAGGCGCGCCATGTTTTCACTCAGATGAACCACCTCTTCACGGCTGAGTTTTTGCATTACCGTCGCCGCCGCTTCTTCCCCCAGACAGAGCAGGAGAATGGCAGCTTGTTCCAGCCAGCTATTATTGTTTGTCATTGGTATTTACTCGCTCGTTACTGGTTATCCACTGACGAATAACGTCAGCCACGCGGTCGGTATCGTTAATCGCAAGCTTCTGCAGGAACTCGAGTTTGGTCTCAAGGCCGGAACTGGCAGACGGCAGCGCTTCATCGCCCGGGAAGCTCAGCTCCACCGCTTTGCGCTCGGCTTGCTCATCATCAAGATTGATTTGCGGCAGCGCCTCGTCGTCGTCGTCGCGGGCAGCCTGGGCGAGCTGTTGTTCCAGACGCTTTTGACGCTCCAGCGAGAACTGTTTAAGAAGAGGACGCACCACCAACAGCAGTATCAGAAGCGCCAGCAAGCCGATGCCGGCGAGACGGCACCAGGCCATGATCGACGGATCTTTCCACCACGGTTCTTTAACCTCGACGGGTTTTTCAACCGGCGTAAAATTCAGCAGAGTGACCGACAGGGTATCGCCCCGGCTCTTGTCTACGCCTGCGGCGTTATTCAGCATGGTGGTGACCTGGGCGATTTGCTCGTTATCCCAGCCTTTAACCGCTGCGGCAGACTTATTCAACATCACCGCCACGTTCAGGTGCTTCACTTCAAAACCAGGATGCACGATGTGTTTAATGTCGCGGTCGTAGTTGTAATTCATCTTACTCGTGGCGTGCTCTGATACGGCCTGCGGCGAGTTCTGTTCGGGCTGCGCGTTGCCGTTAGCGGGGGGGACGGGAGGACGATTACTTAATGCGCCGGGCACGCCAATGGCAATCTGATCGGTATTGCGTTCGTTAGATTTTTCTTCTGAATTCACTTTCGGCGCATCGCCGAGCCGTTCCTGGGTTTCCTCGATTTTGCTCAGATCCAGCTCCGGCATTACGCTTACGCGAAAATTGCCTTTACCCACCAGCGAGCTCAACATGTTATCGATGCTGAGGCGTGTTTTATCCTGTATGTCATGCAGGATTTGATCGCGTTTGCGCGTATTGACGGCCGTTTGTGCGTCTTCCGCGATATCCTGTGATAGCAGATTGCCCTGCTGATCCACGACGCTAACGTTACCCGGTTTTAATCCCGGCACGCTGCTGGAGACCAAATGGACGATGGCGTTAACCTGATCGGCGCTGAGCGTCATGCCGTAATGCAGTTGCAATACCACAGAGGCGCTATTTTCGGGCTGGTTGTTCACCACGAAAGAGCTGTCTTCATTCAATGCGAGATGAACGCGGGCGGATTGCACGGCGTTGAGCGACATAATGCTCTGCGCCATTTCCCCCTCCATGCTGCGTTTGTAACGTACATTCTGGATAAACTGGCTTGAACCGAGCAGCTCATCTTTATCCATTAACTCATAGCCGGAAGGCGTAATGGCCTGAATGCCCTTACCGGCGAGCATCATACGGGCTTTGGAGAGTTCCTGTTCCGGGACCAGAATTTGGCCATTGTCCGGATTGATACGGTACGCCAGTTTCTCACCATCCAGCGCGGTGACTATCTGGGAAACCGGCAGGTTCTGCTCGGCACCAAACAGCGCAACGTAGTTCTCATGATTCGCCAGCATACCGGCGCTGATAAGCGCGGTCGCCATCACGGCGACACCTGCCAGTAGCCACCATCTTTTCTTACCTTCAGGCAAAGAAAAGGGCAGGGCGGGAAGTTTGGGTAAATTGAGTTTCATCGTGGGCTCAGATGGACATACTCATCAGGTCGTTGAAACCGGTAGCAAGTTTATTGCGAACCTGCACCAGCGCGGAAAAAGAGAGCGAGGCCTGCTGGCTGGCTAACATGGCGCCGGCGAGATCGTCGCTCTGACCCATATCAACGGCAGTCTGGCGGATGTCCGCCTGCTGCTGTAACGCATCGACCTGGTGCAGCGCCTGACTCATCACGCCGTCAAACGACGCGTGATCGTCAAGAGATGCGGCCTGATTAAGCGGATTAGCGGTTACCGGCAACGCTTCTGCGCTCCCCGCCAGTTTGTTCATCTCCTGAAGCAGATTGCTTTGAGAGTGCGCGATGTTTTGAATACTCATGGTCTTAATTCCGGGTAATAATTAATTGAATTGGAGAAGTTCAATGCCTTGTTTACGCATAGAGGCGAGGCGATAGCGCAGGGCTCGCGGCGTGATGCCTAATAAACCCGCTACGTGAGTTTTATTTCCCTGATATTTACGCAGCAGATTGGCGATATATTGATACTGCGCCTGGCGCCCATGCACACCGAGGCTGCCGGCTTCTTCATCGGGCAACACGTTCGACAATAAATTATCGGTATGTTCATTTGCGGTAATAACCGGGGCGGCGGGCGTGGTTTTCGTAACCAGGCCCAGACATTCCGGATAAATAATGCCATTGTGATGCAAAATCATGCCGCGCTGGATGGTGTTTTCCAGCTGACGAACATTGCCAGGCCAGGGGTGGTTCAATAAAACCTCACGTGCCGCGTCGGAAAGTTCTATCTTTTTCCCGCCAATCATTGGCGCGTATTTTTCTAAAAAAGATTCCGCCAGTGAAATGATATCGTCACGACGGTCGCGCAGCGCCGGTAGGCGCAACGGAACTACGGAAATACGATAGTAAAGGTCCTCGCGAAAACGACCTTCAGCCACTTCACGCTCCAGATCTTTATTTGTACAGGCGATTAAACGGAAGTTTAAATGGATGGTTTTATTGCTGCCCAGACGCTCAACTTTATGTTCCTGTAACGCGCGCAATAATTTCGCCTGGAGCGCCAGAGGCATATCACCGATTTCATCGAGCAATAAAGTGCCGTTGTTAGCTAATTCTAATTTGCCCGGCACGGTTGCAGTGGCACCGGTAAATGCGCCTTTCTCATAGCCAAATAAACTGGATTCCAGCATGGTTTCTGGAATGGCTGCGCAGTTCACGCCAATATAAGGAGCCGCCTGTTCCTCCGGGAATGCCAGTGAATGAATATATTTTGCGACACATTCTTTACCTGTACCCGTTTCGCCCTGAATAAGGACAGGTACATTAAAGGATGCGACGCGTTTAGCCAGTGATAATGCTTTTATACTGGCAGAATCTTTAGCTATTAAATCAGACATAGTGACCCTTTATAACGGATGTGAACATCTACGAAAATAATCGGTGTTAATGATGCCCGGCGAGTGGTTAGCGCGAGCAAAATTGATGGGGGAAGAATATCAAAAACGAATGGATGGAGTTGGTATTAATCGATAATTATAAAATTAATTGAATAAAATCAATGAGATGATCGAATAACTCATTCACACATTAAATGTGAAATTGATAATTAATGTTTTTTTAATATTTTTTGATAAATAACTAATGGAAATTTAATGATTTTGCTCTTGAATGGGTTTATCTCCTCCTATTAAATAACGGCATGTTTTCTTGCTCACCTGTTGGACGCGTACAAAGAGATACAGCGACCATTTTCTTGAAAGGTTAAGCGGGTGAGAAAAAATTTTATCATTTAACTGATTCATCCATTATTCGGCTAAGAGCACATCATGCTTAAGTATAGTGAGACCGCTGGTATTATCAGGCTGGAAGGTAATCGACTAGGGCGACCTTATCATCGGTTACCTGATGTCTTTAATAGTAAATTTGACGTGATTGAATTAAGGCTCGGAAACTGGTTTTTGAAAAAACACCGCGCCAATATTCAGTTGAAAAGCATTACTTTCAAAATGGATGTTGCCAATAAGTCTGCTGAATTGTTGTCCTCATCTTTAGGGAATGTTGGTTTCGATATCGATCGCTCGCTGTTACTGACGCTACTGGATAATTTTTACGGTATGGAAATTAGCGCGGATGATCCCAGCAATACCAGTATGCTGACAAAAACGGAGCAGCGATTAAAATCGCGGATGGCCGTTGAGCTTATTACGCTGTTGTTTAATGCCGAAAGCCTTAATTTGCCGCTGCCGGTTAAACCCAACAACAATGGCATACAAACCCATTGGGCGTGGCAGGCCATTTTTCATCTTAATGATGACGCCAGTAAAACCTTTTCTTTATTACTTGATGACGCGCATACCGATTACATCCTCAATATGTTGCGTAAACATGATAAACACCAGACGTCTGAAGGGCGGGGTAATGATAAAGCCTTATCTGCTGAATCTGTGGCAACAGCGTTAAGCACATTACCGCTCAGTTTACATATAAAAGTCGCAGAGCTTTCCGTGAATGTGGCCATGCTAACCACATTACGCCCGGGCGATATATTACCGGTCTCACTCCCGGAGACGTTCCCGGTTTTTATTGGGAGCTCCCCGTTATTTACCGGACTGATTGTGGAAGAGCATGACAGATTGTTGCTGTCGAATATTAAAGAGATCGCTGCTGAGAAAACCTATGAGTAATAAACAAGAACTGCTTGAACAAGGATTTGAGCTGGCTGATGAAAATATGGAAGAAACCCTTACGAACGCCGCACCCGTAAAAGCGATGCCAGACTCTGCTGTCCCGGCGTCGATGTCGCTGCTGCGCCGTATTCCTGTCACCTTAACGCTTGAGGTGGCCTCTGTGGAAGTCATGCTCGCTGACTTACTTAGCATGGATGACGACACGGTCATTGAGCTTGATAAGCTCGCGGGTGAACCGCTTGATATCAAAGTAAATAATATTCTGCTGGGAAAAGCGGAAGTGGTTGTCATTAACGAGAAATATGGCCTGCGAGTGCTGGAGTTTAATTCGCGCGACATCAATGAACTGACACGATGAAACGTCCGCTTTTACTGTTAGCCGCCGCCGCCGGGCTGCTGCTGGCATCGCCGCTCACGTTCGCCCAGGGCGGCGAAATTTCGCTTCTGAGCGTGGCGACACACGGCGCGAACCAGGAATACAGCGTCAAAATTCAGGTGCTGATCCTGATGACGATGGTAGGGCTGTTGCCCACCTTGTTACTGATGATGACCTGCTTTACGCGCTTTATCATCGTCCTGTCGCTGCTGCGCCAGGCGCTGGGGCTGCAACAGTCGCCGCCGAACCGGATTCTGCTGGGGATTGCACTGGCGTTGACCATGCTGGTTATGCGCCCGGTATGGATGAATATCTACGACAACGCGGTCGTGCCGTTTGAAAACGATCGGATAACCCTGACGCAGGCGCTGGATACGGCGGCAACGCCGCTTAAGCGCTTTATGCTGGCGCAAACCGATAAAAAAGCCATGGCGCAGATTATGGGGATCGCCAATGCCAAAGGCGACGCGGCACAACAGGATTTAAGCATCGTTGTCCCGGCTTTTGTGCTGAGCGAGCTGAAAACCGCTTTCCAGATAGGCTTTATGATTTATATCCCGTTCCTCGTCATCGACCTGATTGTCTCAAGTGTACTGATGGCGATGGGCATGATGATGCTCTCCCCGCTGATTGTGTCGCTGCCTTTTAAGCTGATGCTGTTTGTGTTGATTGACGGCTGGGCGCTGACGGTGGGGACGTTAACCAGCAGTATTCGCGGGCTTGGCCTGGGCTAACTACGGAGCTAATCATGTTAACTGTCGATGTAGCGGCCGACCTGGTCGGTGACGGAATCAAGGTCGTGATCATTCTGGTCAACGTACTGGTCGTGCCGAGTTTGCTGACGGGCCTATGCGTCAGTATTTTTCAGGCCGTCACCCAGATTAACGAACAGACGCTGAGCTTTTTGCCGCGTCTGATTGTGACCCTCGCGGTGCTGGGCATTTGCGGCAAATGGATGCTGGTCGAACTGAGCGACTTGTGCACGCATTTATTCACTCAGGCCGCGCTGCTGGTGCACTGATATGCAAACCACCGACGTACTGCAATACAGCCATCTGGTACTGGCGCTCTGGTATCCGTTTGTTCGCATGTTGGCGTTTATCCACTTTGCGCCGATTTTTGATAATCCGGCGATGAACGTGCGTATCCGCATTATTGTGGCGCTGGGACTCTCTATCGTCATTACGCCCATGATCAACGCCCCGGTGCCTGAGGGGTTGCTGAGCCTGCATATGATCATGCTGACGGCAGAGCAGATTGTCTGGGGCATGCTGTTTGGCTTGATGATGCAGTTCATTTTTTTAGCCCTACAACTGGCGGGCCAGATCCTGTCTTTCAATATGGGCATGAGCATGGCGGTGATGAACGACCCGGCAAGCGGCGCGTCAACGACGGTGCTGTCGGAGTTTATCTATATCTATGCGGCCCTGCTCTTTTTTGCGATGGACGGCCACCTGTTGCTGGTGAGCATTCTTTATAAGGGCTTTATTTACTGGCCGATAGGCAATGCGCTCAACCCCCAGACGTTAAAAAGCGTCGCGCTGGCGCTGGGCTGGGTATTAAGCGCCGCGACGCTGCTGGCAATGCCAACCACCTTTATCATGCTGGTGGTGCAGATGGGCTTTGGCTTTTTGAACCGGGTTTCTCCGGCGTTAAACCTCTTTTCGCTGGGCTTTCCGGTCAACATGCTGGCAGGGCTGTGCTGCTTCGCCGCTTTGCTCTATAACCTGCCGGATCATTATCTGCATATTGCCAACGCCGTGCTGCATCAACTGGACAACCTGCGGAGCGCCCATGTCCAGTGAAGAAAAAACAGAGAAACCCTCCGCGCAGAAACTGCGAAAAGCGCGTGAAGACGGCCAGGTGCCGCGCTCCAAAGATATGGGGCTGGCGTCGGTGTTATTTGCCGCCTGGGTGGTGTTGGGCAATAGCTTTCCGTTGTACCGCGACTATGTGCGCGAAAGTTTTATCAGCGTTCATCAGTACGCTCAGCACATTAACGAACCGGCGGTGATTGGCCAGTTTCTTGAACATAACCTGCTTATTTTGTGCAAATTTATTTTGACGCTGGTGCCCCTGCCGCTCGCGGCCATGGCGGCGTCATTAGTCCCCGGCGGCTGGCTGTTTTTACCGAAAAAACTGATGCCGGACTTCAATAAAATCAATCCGATTAAAGGCGTGGGCCGGTTGTTTTCCGGCGAACATTTGCTGGATACCGGGAAAACCACGCTCAAAAGCCTGGTCGTGCTGGCGATGATTTGGTTTAGCGTGCGCAACAATTTTGGCGCATTCCTCCATTTGCAAGGCCACTTTTTCCGCCAGGCCGTGCTGGACGGCCTGACGCTTTATCAGGACATCATGCTCAATTTCGCCATGCTGTTTGCTTTTTTTGCCCTGGCGGATGTCCCGCTTGTTCGTCGCGCGTTTATGAAAAATTTACGCATGACCAAACAGGAGCAAAAAGACGAACACAAAAATCAGGAAGGGCGGCCTGAAGTGAAAGCGCGAATTCGCCGCGTACAGCGCCAGATGGCGATGGGGCAGATGCGCAAAGTGGTGCCGAAAGCCGATGTGGTAATAACCAACCCCACGCATTTCGCCGTGGCGTTGAAATACGATACTTCACGCGCCGCCGCGCCCTATGTGGTGGCGAAAGGCACCGATGATATCGCGCTCTATATCCGCGAAATCGCCAAAGAACATCATGTGGAAATCGTTGAGTTTCCGAAGCTTGCGCGGTCGGTTTATTACACCACGCAAATTAACCAACAAATTCCGTTTCAGCTTTATCGGGCGATTGCTCATGTGTTGACCTATGTGCTGCAGCTTAAACACTGGCGCGAAGGCAAACAGGAACGCCCGATTCTCAATCGACATATTGCCATCCCGAAAGAGGTTCAAAAACCCGATGCCGAAGTCATTTAAATTTACAGGCGGACTGCGGGCCAGCCATCTTGGCGTGCCGCTGGTGCTACTTAGCATCCTTGCAATGGTGATCCTGCCATTGCCGCCTGCGCTGCTTGATATTCTTTTTACCTTCAACATTGTGCTGGCGGTTCTGGTACTGCTGGTGAGCGTAACGGCGAAGCGTCCGCTCGACTTTAGCCTGTTTCCGACGGTATTGTTGATAACCACCCTGATGCGCCTGACGCTCAACGTCGCCTCAACCCGCGTCGTATTGCTGTTCGGCCATGAAGGCACCGGCGCGGCGGGTAAAGTTATCGAATCCTTCGGCCAGGTGGTGATCGGCGGCAACTTTGTGGTCGGTTTTGTGGTGTTCGTTATCCTGATGATCATTAACTTTATTGTGGTGACCAAAGGGGCCGAGCGTATCTCTGAGGTGTCAGCGCGCTTTACGCTGGATGCGATGCCCGGTAAACAGATGGCGATTGATGCCGATCTGAACGCCGGTCTGATTAATCAGGCTCAGGCTCAGGCGCGTCGTAAAGACACGGCAAATGAGGCGGATTTCTATGGTGCGATGGATGGCGCATCGAAATTCGTGCGCGGCGACGCCATCGCCGGGATGATGATTCTGGCCATCAACATGATTGGCGGGATTTGCATCGGGATTTTTAAATACGATCTCAGCGCCGCCGCCGCATTCCAGCAATATGTGTTAATGACCATCGGTGATGGTCTGGTGGCGCAAATCCCGTCGCTGTTATTGTCGACGGCCGCAGCGGTGATCGTGACCCGCGTGAGCGATAACGGCGATATCTCCAAAGATGTCCGCAGCCAACTGCTGGCCAATCCCACCATTCTCTACACCGCCGCGGGCATTATGTTTATGCTCGCTGTGGTGCCAGGGATGCCCCATCTGCCGTTTTTACTGTTTACCCTGTTACTGGGCTATGCTGCGTGGCGTCAGAGCAAGCAACCGCAGGCATCGGTTGAAACCGAACAGAATCTGGAAACCCTGACCAAAGCGATTGTCGATACCCCGGAACAACAGGTGAGCTGGGAAACTATCCCGCTAATCGAACCGGTAAGCCTGAGCCTGGGTTATAAACTGGTGTCGCTGGTTGATAAAACCAAAGGCGGGCCGTTGACTCAGCGGGTACGCGGCGTACGGCAGGTGATTTCCGATACCAGCGGCGTTCTGCTGCCTGAGATCCGCATCCGGGAAAACTTTCGACTCAAGCCGACGCAGTACGCCATTTATATTAATGGTATTCAGGCAGAAGAGGGGGATGTCCCCGCTGACCGGCTGATGGCGCTGCCCACCAGCGAAACCTATGGCGAAATAGACGGCATTTTGGGAATGGATCCGGCGTACCGTATGCCGGTGACCTGGATTCAGGTGGAGCAGAAAGCCCGTGCGTTAAATCTGGGGTATCAGGTCATTGATTGCGCCAGCGTGATTGCGACTCATGTCAACAAAGTGGTGCGTCAGTATATTCCTGAACTGTTTAACTACGATGATGTGACCCATCTGCATAATCGTCTGTCATCGCAAGCGCCAAAGCTTGCAGAAGATCTCAATGCAGCCTTGAACTACAGCCAGTTACTGAAGGTGTATCGCCAGTTGCTGACAGAGGGCGTGTCGCTCAAAGATATTGTCACCATTGCAACCGTGCTGGTCGCCAGTAGCGCCACCACGAAAGATCCCGTGCTGTTAACCTCGGATGTCCGCCTGGCGCTGCGCCGCAGTATCGCTACGCCGCTGGTTCGCAATCAAACGTTATCGGTTTATACCTTGCAAAACGATCTGGAAAATCTGCTGCTTGGCGTGGTGAACCAGACGCAACAGGCGAATAAAGTACCGCTGGATAGCGTGCCGGTTGATCCGAATATGTTGAGCCAATTCCAGGCCACCATGCCTCAGGCCAAAGAGCAGATGAAAGCGGCAGGCAAAGAGCCTGTGCTGCTGGTAGCGCCACAGCTTCGTCCGCTGTTGTCGCGCTACGCGCGGTTATTTGCGCCAGGATTGCAGGTGCTGTCGTATAACGAAGTGCCGGATGAACTGGAATTAAAAGTGATGGGATCGCTGTCCTGACAGCACACACAGTAAATCTGCCTTCGGAGAAGGCGGATTTACGGGCACCCAAAACGGCATACCACACCCTGAATAAGCAATTTTCCCGTCCTGTAACATCTCACAATGACGTTAATCAGGCTGAATCAAAACGAGGTGGTGCTGACCTGGCAGAATGGGCATTTTAGTCAGCAAAGAAAAAGGCCATCAATAATGTTATTGATGGCCTTTTTCTTTTATTAGCAGGGTCGTTCAAAGTTAAAGAATATTATTGGCAGTGAGAATTCGTCTGGCGCCAAGATAATGATCTTGCCAGAAATCGTCAGCGAAATGACTAATACGAATATTAAGCCCGGTGCGCGGCGCTTCAATAAAATCGCCATTGCCGAGATATACACCCACATGATCGGCATGATCGCCACCGGAATGGATACCGAAGAAAATTAAATCGCCACGTTTAAGATCGCGTTTCGCCACCGGGTGCGCCTGCTTGTAATGATACATTTCATTCGCGGTACGCGGTAATTTAGTCGCCAGCAGTTTATTGTAGGCGAAGAACACTAAGCCACTGCAATCGAACCCGTTAACCGGCGACGTGCCGCCCCATACATAGGGCTTGCCGAGCTGATCTTCCAGCCTGTCGACAATCAAATCCGTGGTGTCGCGCAGGCGATCGCTATAAAAACTGCCATCGCTGTCGCGCAGGTGATCCCAGTGCGAATTCGATTCCCGCCACGGGCCAGGAAACCATTCAGGGTGTTCGCGGATCAGAACGCGGTTTTTAGTACGAAGCGCCACTTTCGACGCATTATTCCCATACACCACATTTTTACTGGCTTTGTTTTTTTTCGCCTTCCATTGCTTGAATAATTTTGCGCGGTTATACATGCGCTGGCGCGCAGCATAACTCCGTTCCGTATGCGGTTTTGATGTAGGGGCAACGTGATGCGTCGCGCAGGCCTGCTGACAGGTAAATGTCAGGCCAAACAACAGGGCGAGCGAAATCTTATTACGCAGCATAGTGAACCATCAAATCGGGTGAAATCCAGAGGGGTTATTACTGTGAAAAAGGGTAACACGTGAAGATTTCCCCACGGTTTATTTGTCCTTTATTAAAAGATTAATATTGATGAATCAACGTATTGCCAGGGGGCTGCATCGGGCGGGGAAGGGCATGTTGCGCAAGGTCAGAGAGGGGCGCACCGTGCGGCTTTGGTACTGCATGCCTTAATCGAGCGGTAAACCTGTAAAATCGATAAAAACTAAGATTTACCGCCCACCGTTTATTTCTGGTTTTAAAGCGCCAGAAATAAACGCTACCCTTTCTTTCATCAATTGTTTTGCTGCATCCAGCGTGCCGTTATGCGTTCCAAATGACAGCGTTAATAATGTGGTATTCATCGTTATTTCAGAGTCAGCGTTATTTGCCGATGGCAGGTAGGTGTCTGCTGAGATATTATCAAGTGCCCACGGGTAAAGTGTTACCCGTTGCGGGTAATCGCTAATACTAATCCAACCGTTAATGTAATAACGTACTGACTGGGTATTTTCATCGGGATAGTAAACGAGGAAAATACCGGTATTACCGTCACCCCAGCAATCGGGAGCCAGATGAATAGCTTTGTCATCACCGGCCCAGTTATTGATGCGATGCGTGATAGGGGTGCCGGCAGCAGCGCCTGAAGAGTAATGTGATAGGTAAGAAAAGCAAAAAGAAATAAAGCAAATTAACTATATTAAGCGCGATCCTACTAAAGCAGCAGCTTTAAGACGCGAGTTTAATAGCTCTATCAGGAAGAGTTTCCTTAAAGATATAGCTGGTACACCGGAAGCTGCAAGCAAGTTTAATCCGTCCGATTTATTGCGTATGTCAGAAGGTGGTGTTCCTGACGGTTGGAGCGTTCACCACAAGTTACCGTTAGATGATGGTGGTACTAACGCTTTTGATAACCTGTCATTGATTGAAAATGAACCATTCCATAAAGTGCTTACCAATATGCAATCATCCGTAACAAGAGGTATGATAGCAGGTGAGAGCAAAGTAATACCGTGGGCTGTGCCAACTAGTTCAATTTATCCGCTAAATTAATTATTAGGAATTAAAATGAATAATAATATTAGTGAAATTCTGAATGTTTTAAAAAGAAAAATGGCCAATTGGAATTATCCAATAGAAGAACCTATCACAGACCAATACATAGAGAGTATAACTAAGCGAAAATCAACCTCTAGCTTAAGCCCAATGCTTGAAAAACTACGTGATGAAGTTTGTCTGTTATTCGTAAATCAGCCTGATTATGTTACTTTCTTAAAAACAATGGATGGATTTGAATTTGATGGGCTGATCTTGTTTAGTCTATCCATACCAGAGCCATTAGTAAGAAACTTGTTTGTGATGAATGATTTTTACAGAGATAATGATAATTATATCAATCCTGATTTAAGTGAGCGAATAGTTATTGGCAATGACAGCATTTCTATATTTACCTACGACAGTAAAACAAATCTCTTTGAAATTAGAGATAATGTAGGTACTGAAAATGTCTTTGGTTCATTTTCGAACTTTACAGATTTTCTGTCAGAAACATTAGTTACAGTAGCTTAAGTTACGGAGGGGCTAGAATGCCCTTTCTATTTATTAATTTTGTAGATAAGGAGTCAATTTTTTAATCACAAAAAATGAACTAGATGAGTTCGGTACGTTAGCTGATCAGTTCATCATAAACAGCGATCATGTGTCGTTAGCTACACTCGTTGAGAGGTTTATTAAACACGGTTTCGAATTCCCACATCCAATATACGAAGCACATTATTTATATTGCTTAGGTAACTGTTATTCCGAACTCTACAGATATCGTCGTAAAGAGTGGTACTCAGAGGATCTAATCAATGCCATCATCTATTATAGGAAAGCATTACATACAATTCCCAAAGCCGATTGGAAAGAGCACGAGAAAAATATTGAATCTTATAACAATCTTAGGTCAATGGCTGAAAATAATTTAACTAGTCGCCTTTCCTCACAAGGGAGAGTATTATGCTGCATTCCACATTATGATAAAGCAATTTCAATAGACAACAACCCTGTGGCGATTTTGGCCAAAGCTAACAATTAGTTATTTCTTGGTCAATCACTTTATGATAGTGGTCATTCTGAATATCACTTCTTGATGGCTTATGAACTTGTCAATAAGGGCATCGAAAACATTAATGAATTATATCCTGATCAAAGAATACCCCTTTAAGAAGGTGGACAGCTATTCAATTTTAAAAAATGGTTTGACGGCACTTTTCAAATCTCATCTTTTAATTACTTCAAAGAAAACAATGAACAATTCACATCAAGCAAGCAGAGGCCCGCTAACCATCACCCTCAACCATATCAGCGGCAATTCTTATTCCCGTGATATGCGAACTTTCAGGATGCACGGTGATAAGCGCTATGGTGTTAAAGGCTTCGCGTCCGAAGGCTGTATCATCATGGGGCCAGCGACGCGGTCGTTAGTTAGTAAAGATCACGGTGCGACTTTAGAGGTGGTTCGATGATTGGTCGCTATGTTCTGGTTCTGGCGATGCTGCCATTCACTGGTCATGCTACTGATCTTCCGGGTAGCGAGTGTGCTGGGCCGGGTCACTACAACGAAGAGATGCTTTTATCTGCCGTGAGTAAAGACGGAGTGAAAGGTATCGATCGTGGTAAAACGAAGGTCGAAATCTTGAGTATTGAGCCAGTTTCAGACATTTTTGCGCATCAGCTTGCGCAGGCTGATGCAAAAGGGGGGAATGGTCTTTCTGTCAAAGACTATTACAACGTTTACTACGACAAGGATGTACTCAATCTGACGGCCAAATACACTTACACCGACAGCAAAGGCAAGCGTGATGTTTTCATAGCGTCCAGTTTGCTAAATAACGATGAATGCTCTGTAAGGTTCAATGGTTATTTAACGGTATCTCGTGAGTTCTAAAAACGAATACGCTCGTGTAAAAAAGCGGGCTAATTCATTAAGTAATGGTTTCTATGAGACTGGCGATCATTCCCTTACGGGTACGCGCTTCCACTGGTTCACCATTGGTCGGTGGTAGATCTTCGGTGCTTCGCATTTGTTACTATTATGGGCTGAAACAATCACAGGGACAGCCGCATGTCGCCCTATAGAATTCTGACACACGCTAAAGCAACTCATTTCTGTTGATTATTACGCGCTGGTCGTTCTTTGCCTCTGAACGGGGCAAAGAACGACCAAAACAGGAGGGAACGTTATGATGCTTCCTTCAGGTTTCTGGATACTGGTAAGGCGTCAAATACTGCTCAGTATTTGTATAAAGATAATCCGCCCACCACTGCATCATATTGATCCTTTCTTCCAGATACTCAGCCTTATGAATAAAGGCGGCACGCACGCTGTTTCTTTCCTGATGGCTCATCTGCTTTTCAATCGCCTCTTTAGTCCACAGCCCCGACTAACTCAGCGCGCTGCACGCCATCGCCCGGAAGCCGTGACCGCAGATCTCTTTCCATGTGTTGTCGCCCATCACGCGCAATGCCTTGATGATAGTGTTGTCGCTCATGCATTTATCCTGGTCATGTTCACCGGGGAAAATAAACGCCAGATGCCCGGGGAGCTGCGGGTGATCGCCATCAAAACGGAACTCCGTGAGACGCAGGACAAAGCCGTAGATAACTGAGGCCAGCAACTGACGGAGGTGGTGTAATTTATCCTGGATATAGTTTTCACAGTCGGCCTGGACAGTCATGGTACGGGACTCTGCAAGAGCATGGGGGCAGTGGATTTTAAGGGCAAGGTGAAGCGGATACTGATCGGCGCGGGACAAAGATCGGGAAGGAAAACGCGCCTTCCATGCATCGGCCTCATCCACCCAGCGCAGAATACTGTCATGCTGCAGCACACCCGCCCGAGTGGGGCCCCGTAAATCCAGAAGCTGGATCAGTTCGTCATTATCTTCACAGTGCTGGGGAATATAACAGTGGCGATCGAGCTTTTTTCTGAGTTCAGAAAGCGGAATAACCACCATGAAGCTGTTCTCCTGTCAGGGGTAACAGGCCATCATCGGAGTTCTCACGCTCATGGTGATGGCCCAGAACAGGCGCCGGCCTAACAGGACACCGGCCAGCCCGAAGGCTGCCCTGCCTGAGCCACCTTTGAACGTCGTGCTGCACACATCAACAGCAGTTCAAGGCAATAGCAGATGACTGCTATTGCCTGTCAGTTCGGGGCTGCGCGGGTATTGTAGTACATTACGATTTGGCAGAAAGCGGCATCTGACGCAGAAGGAATAAGGCGTATTATGTGCAGCGGGTCATTTCGCCGGTCCGATATTCAATACGTTCTGCCTTTTGGTTTTCAGGCCTTTTAAGGCAGGTCAGTTACCCTTATGTTCTCTTACCTTTACCTTTACCTTTACCTTTACCTTTACCTTTACCTTTACCTTTACCTTTACCTTTACCTTTACCTTTAGTCTTTTAACGTCCTTTTTCTTGAATGCTGACAGGACTGTATCCAGGGTGTTTATTTGCTTCATCTAGGAAACAAACCGAATCTATCAAAAAATAACATCATCTATGATATTGGATATTATGATCATCAATGTCCTTAATTGGATATTTTAGCCAGTTGGTTTTCTAAATAATCAATAATAGACGTCATGTTTATAGCTGATACTGACTTAATTTTTTTGTGAATAATTTGCAGGAAAACTAATTACGAAAAAATAATAAAGAGTCAAAGATATTATCTCCATGACGGATTTTATTTAAGCGCACGGCCAAACGTGCGACCACCCATGATTACAATTAATAAGATAGCTTGTTTACGTTATTTTCAGGGCGAGACACATATGGATAGTCAGGAACATACTTCACTCTTATGGCCCGATGCGGAAATTAGTGCTGTCGTTTTTAGTGATCGACGCCATGGCAGTCGATATAAATCTTTGATGCAAAAACTCTGGGGGGGAACAGGCAATACTCTTTCTTTTGCTTACCAGAATAACGTGTTCTTTTGGTTACAAGGTTGCATTAAGTGTAACTGGAAGAAAAAAACAGATCTGGCACGGTTCTCAGGGTCGTGGACTTTTTTTGTCGGCAATAGTACCGGTGTTATTATAAGGATGTGAAAGATTTAACTATATTAATAAAAGGATATTATTATGAGTCAGCAATATACCAATGATGTTACGTCTGAAATGCTGGTATCGTTAAACCAGCCATCCTTTACGGCGGAACAACTTGCCGGAATGAATGATGACGCGCGTAAGATTATTGCAGAGCAGGAAGAATACGATTGCCTTCACACGGTAATTGCTGTCTGTCGTTTCGCTGCGGAAGGAAGTGTGACCCGTGATGGCGGGGTGCTGAAAACAGGCTCCTCACCGTTGTTCGTCCATGATGAAAACGGGGCAGAAGGTCGTGTCGGTCTGGTTGGCGATACCATTGTTTATCCCGATGGAACAACGGCAACTATCACTAGCGGTGCAGGAAAAGCCAGTTGTGACAATACCGGGCGCGGGGCAGTTCTGGTGGGCAGTCATCTCAGCAATGGTGATGAAACCATCGGAACGTCACAAACATCATCGTTCATTGTTGTTCATCAGGGTATGTCGCTGTCTGAAGGTTTTCTGGTTGAGGGGAATATTGCTGAAGAGGTTGCCGCATGAGTAACCGCTCAACATGGGACGGAATCCCCGAAGGACTTCACGGAGACTGGACAACCACGGGAGCACAGGGGCTGACCAGTCTCCCACAATTCTCGAATGCCGGATTAGGCGCACTCAGGCACGGAGATAACACCACACCATGCCCGAAATGTGGGCAGATCGGAGAGATTATCGGAAACATCCCAGGTGTGAACCTTGAAGGGAAAATGGCAGCCGGAGCTGATGCCGTTGTGATTTGTGGGTGCCCGGTTGGAAGCAATCGTCTCCTTTGTCCTGCGGGTCAATGGATGGGGAGTACTCCACGGCCACAAACGGTATTGAGCAATCCGGAGCCTGTACAACACACACAGGCTGCGCACCGACACCATCAGGCAGCCCATCAGCAGGAGGAAGTATTACCGACGAGCTGCGCCTGTGATCGTGATATCTCAATGGCTGAGTTCAGGCAAATAGCGACCGGATGTACCAACGAAGATAATTTAAAAGTTTATTTGGACCTGTTAAATCTCTGGTTGCCGTGGAATGCAATAACAACCTGTCGTGCAAAAGCCCACTTTTTGGCTCAGGTTTGCGCAGAAACTGGAAATTTCAGAACTATGGTCGAAGGTAATGGAGAGTCAAAATCCTATGCCCCATATTATGGGAGAGGCATTATGCAATTGACTCATGATTATAACTACCGAGCGTATGATAATTTCGCAGATACCAGCTCAATAGCCACTCCACGAATTATTGAGTCAACACCACATAGTTTTATGTCAGGCTTTTGGATATATGGTACATTGCTTAACTTGGTTAGCTATGGAGATAATGATGACTTCAATTTCATTACAGCCAAAATCAACGGTGGGTTTAATGGCTATGATGCACGTTTAAGTTCTTTTGATACTATTTCGACATTATTAAAAGCAGGGCATCTAAATACAAAAGAAATAAATGGCTCGTTTAGTTTTAGTGATAGTGAGATTTATAATTACAGAATTTATGCATTCGAATGGGGTAAATGGCATGACCCTGGCTTACATTCATATTCAGGCACATCAAAGGATGTGAGTAAAGCACTTGAAGGATATCGAAGAGCATTGACTTTGTATGAAGCTCATAATGATTATCATACAATTAATTTGATAAATTCCAGAATCAATGCATTGACGTGAATGAAAGCGCCGTAAGGCGCTTATTCCAGACTCAAATCAGAAATATTATTCTGATATTCATCTGTGCACTTATAAACTTTGGTGTACTTTTCACCGGAATGATCGGAAAGAAGAGTGCTTATACGTACTATTTCTTTTTCATTATGACCGTTAGCTTCCTCTTGTGTATTTTCGTTACCAACTGAAATATAATATTCATTCGCTCTAAACTCAAGATAGTCATTACTTACCGACATTGAACTGGAAATCTCTGATACTATTTTTTGATATGTGTCTTGAGATTCTATTTTTTTATTGTCAATATCTATAATCATTTTATCATCTTGTTTATACAGCTTGATCAAATCATTTTCGTTGGTTTTACATTTGAATATGAAATCCAAATTAGTAGCGTTTGCGGAAAGTGATATGAAAAAAAATGCAAATACCATTTTATACATAACTGAATCCTTATTTCAGACAATAGCAAGTAACTATCTCAAATTACGATTAAAAAACTAGAGATAATAAACCTATCGCGCCAATAATTCTATGCTTCATGCAGTATGTTGTTTGCGTAATTGTGGTAATACATCAGATAAAAAAGTAACATTTTTTATCTGTATTCATTAGAATCCTACGCAATAACTTTCTGCAAACCACTCTGTGGCCGCTTCATCCTGAACACCGACCGGCATAATCATCTACCCCATAATCTGTGGCGTTCTGTTGTGGATGTACCCACAAAGCTCACCTCGATCTCTGTCATGCGGTTCTGTTTCTCCCACTCATTTACGAAGAGCGTTGAGCATCTTACGTAACGTCATGTTATAACCCCCCAACTGGCGTTTTTCACGTTACGAGGCTTTGTTCAGTTAGCCCGCATACTGGTAAGGTGTCAAATACTGCTTAGTATTTGTATAAAGATAAACCACCCACCACTGCATCATATTGATCCGTTCTTCCAGATACGCACCCTTATGAATATAGGCGGCACGCACGCTGTTTCTTTCCTGATGGCTCATCTGCTTTTCAATCGCCTCTTTGCTCCACAGTCCTGACTCACTCAGCGCGCTGCATGCCATCACCCTGAAGCCGTGACCGCATATCTCTTTCCATGTGTTGTAGCCCATCACGCGCAATGCCTTGTTAATAGTATTGTCGCTCATGAATTTATCCTGGCCGTATTCACCGGGGAAAATAAACGCCAGATGCCCGGGGAGCGCTTCAGTTTGTTTCAGGATTGCCACTGCCTGATCGAACAACGGGACGTTGTGCTGTGTTTTCATCTTTGTGCCACGGTGAGAGAAGCGCACGTTTTCGATCTGCTCCCGTTCTGCCGGGATTATCCACAGCTTCAGCTGCCAGTCGATTTCAATCCTTCGGGCAAAGCGCGGTTCGCTGTTGCGCACAAAGAACAGCAAATACGCGCCGCATCGCTGGCGTGCCGTAAGCAGAGAAACATCCGGCCAGGGGACAAGGCCAGCTTCTTTTCTTTCCCGTCAAAACGGTACTTCATGTACCAGAGTGTTGAGCCATTAGGTTTGATCAGCAGGTACAGTCCGGCACTGTCGCCGAGATTGAAGGGTTTGTCTGTGGGTCTGAGCGTGCGGATAGCGGTCTCAGTGAACGCCATAGCGAGGGGCTCTATTCGTTCAACGAACCGTGAGGCCTCCGATTAATCCCCAAACCTACAGATGTCAAAAAACCCGGCAATCCTTACCAGGACAGCCGGGTCAATCTAACTACTTATTTTTATCACGCATTAAGACTCACTGAGACGCCTTAATACTAAAATCTGGCTCCTCTGACTGGACTCGAACCAGTGACATACGGATTAACAGTCCGCCGTTCTACCGACTGAACTACAGAGGAATCGTGTGGAGGCTTATCTTAGCGAGGGAAAAAATTTTGTCAAACCCCATTTCCGTATCCGTTAAGCAACTGACCACTTTGACGGCAGTTTGCTGAAAACGCCAACAAAAAATGTGGAAATTCTTTGCAGTAACGCCGTTCCTCTATCATCATTGAAAAGTTGTTTTACTTTCTGATGGATTCACCTTGAGCTTATCCACATCGCTTCAGCATTTGCTGTCGCGCACGCGCTGGCACGGCCGCAGAAAAAGTTATCGCACCCTCTACTGGCGGGAAATCATGCCGCTGGCGGTGCCAATCTTTGTTGAAAACACCTGCGTTCTGTTAATGGGGGTGCTCAGTACCTTCCTGGTAAGCTGGCTTGGCAAAGAAGCCATGGCGGGCGTTGGCCTGGCCGATAGCTTTAATATGCTTATCCTTGCGTTTTTCGCCGCGATAGATTTAGGCACGACCGTGGTGGTGGCCTTTAGTCTTGGCAAGCGCGATCCCAAACGTGCCAGAGCCGCAGCGCGGCAATCGCTGATTCTGATGACTATCGTGGCGGTTGTGCTGGCCGGGGTGATTCACTATTACGGCGAGCAGATTATTAATATTGTGGCAGGTGACGCCACGCTCCCCGTGAAACAACTGGCGCTCAATTACCTGCAACTAACGGTATGGAGCTACCCGGCGGCGGCGATTACGCTGATTGGCAGCGGCGCACTGCGTGGCGCGGGAAATACCAAAATTCCGCTTTTGATCAATGGCGGGATGAACATCCTTAATATCGTTATCAGTAGTGTGCTGATTTATGGCGTATTTTCCTGGGGCGGGTTAGGTTTTACCGGCGCAGGGCTTGGATTGACCCTCTCACGTTACATCGGTGCGCTGGGCATTATTTATGTGCTGATGATCGGATTTAACCCGGCGCTACGTATTACGCTGCGCAGTTATTTTACGCGCCTTGATATTTCAATCCTGAAGGAGGTGTTGGGGATTGGCGTCCCGGCAAGCGTGGAGTCGGTGCTGTTTAATGGCGGGAAATTGTTAACCCAGATGTTTGTCGCCGGAATGGGCACCAACGTTATCGCCGGTAACTTTATCGCTTTCTCTGTCGCCGCCCTGATTAACCTGCCGGGCAACGCGCTCGGTTCAGCGTCTACCATTATTGTTGGCAAGCGGCTCGGGAAAGGTCAGGTTGGCCAGGCTGAGCGACAACTGCGTCATATTTTCTGGATTTCCACGCTTGGCTTAACCGCGATTGCCTGGTTGAGCGCGCCCTTTGCCGGAATTATCGCCTCGTTTTACACGCGGGAACAGGACGTTATTGAGGTGGTAAAACATCTGCTGTGGTTGAACGCGCTGTTTATGCCGATATGGGCGGCGGCCTGGGTATTACCGGCGGGGTTAAAAGGCGCGCGCGATGCCCGCTTCGCCATGTGGGTGACCATGTTAGGGATGTGGGGCTGTCGGGTTGTCGCCGGTTATACCCTTGGGATCGTGCTCGGCATGGGCGTTATCGGGGTTTGGCTCGGTATGTTCCTCGACTGGGCCGTCCGCGGCGCGTTCTTTTACTGGCGCATGATAAGCGGGCGCTGGTTGCAAAAATATCCACGCATTAAAAAAGCGTAGCGTTACTCGCGCGCAACGAAGATGTGTTTTTTGTGAGGGAATTAACGTAACGGCGGGCTTTTAGGAGTAGAGAGAATGGGCGTTTCCCTCATGGGTAGCTATAAGATCATACTTCTGCACTATTTAATGAGTTTTCGACCATTCATACGTAAAGTTCTGACTCGATAAGGAACGCTATGCTTCGCTTATTTATTGTTTCATTTTTACTTCTGGTTTCAACCTTGCGCGTCGCCTGGGCGACCACTTATCCGCTGCCTCCCGAGGGCAGTCGCCTCGTGGGGAGCAATGTGACCATTACGGTGCCGGAAGGCAACACCGAACCGCTGGAGCACTTTGCTGCGATGTACGGGATTGGGCTTAGCAACATGCTGGAGGCTAACCCGGGCGTTGATCCCTATCTGCCGAAAGCCGGCACGCAGTTGATTATTCCCCAACAGGTTATTCTGCCTGATACGCCGCGCAAAGGGATTGTGGTCAACGGCGCAGAAATGCGGTTGTACTATTATCCGCCAGACAGCGGCACCGTTGTCGTGCTGCCCATTGGTATTGGCCAGGCGGGCAGGGAAACGCCGCGTAACTGGGTGACCAAAGTTGAACGCAAGCAGGAAGCGCCATCCTGGACGCCGACCCCGAACACCCGCCGCGAATATGCTAAAGAAGGGATAACACTCCCGGCATTCGTCCCGGCGGGACCGGATAACCCGATGGGCCTCTACGCTATCTATATTGGGCGGTTGTACGCCATCCACGGCACCAACGCTAATTTCGGCATTGGCTTGCGGGTAAGCCAGGGCTGTATCCGTCTGCGTGATGATGATATCAAATTCCTGTTTGAAAACGTCCCGGTGGGCACGCGCGTTCAGCTTATCGACCAACCGGTCAAAACGACCGTTGAACCAGACGGCACCCGTTGGCTCGAAGTTCACGAACCGCTGTCGCGCAACCGTACCGAATTCGAATCGGATAAAAGAGTGCCGATTACGCTGACCTCAACGCTGCGTAAAGAGATGAAAAGCCCGGACACAGATGAGCAGATCGTGACTGAGGCGCTGGAGCGCCGCTCGGGAATGCCGGTGCAGATTAACCATGCGGCGGGAACCGCTTTGTAATTACCGCCACTCCCAGAAAAACCAGGCTTTGATGCCTGGTTTTTTTTCGTCGCTGTTGTTGATTCTGCGTTGATGTTTCCACTGGTAAGATTACTTCATCACAGACTTACCTGACTCCGAGATGAAAAATGACTACCACCCAAATCCTGGTTCTGATAGCGCTTATCTGTTGGTCGCTTTATAAACAAACCATTCGAAATGAAGTACGTGGTCAGCGTCGTTTCAAAATGGCAATCATTTATGGGATCGTCGGAATGATAGTGGGGGGCTTTTACCTGCCGACTGATGCTATCGCATGGGCGTGCGTCACTGGCAGCATTGGCGCGAGCGCATTGGTTGGGGTAATGCGTGGCAATCTGACGCGCCTTACGCTGGAAGACGGAAAGGTATACAGCCAGGGTAATGTCGTTACGATTGGATTATTTCTGGGGCTGGTGACGCTCAAATTTTTGCTCGGCACCTGGCTTTACATGAATCATCCGCAACCGCACAGCGGCTTTGGTGAAATTATCGTGCTGATAGCCATTATGGCGGCTGTTCAGGCGCAAATCATCTGGTTGCGTGCGCAGAAAGTGCTGACAGGCGCGGTGCCTTGTGCGCTGTAACCGTTACGCCAGGATACGGAACGAGTTCAGACGCGAATCATAACGGCAGGTAAAAATGCTGTGAAACGTGCGGGGGGCGGAAAAGCAAAAAAGCAGATACCTTTCGATATCTGCTTTTTCTAAATGTGGCTCCTCTGACTGGGATCGCCTTAGCCAGCAAATGGCTAATAAATAAGCTAAAGCGAAATCCACTCTCTGTCAAGACCACCAGATTGACCACCAATTTTGATCCCCCAAATGACCATGGGCTTTGCCTTCATTGAGAACAACAGAATGATCCCGTCTGTCATATGGATACAGGTCAGCATATTACGCAATGGGGTAGCGGGGATGGTCCAGATACAGCTACTAAAATCAAACTCGCTCCATCGGGCGAAACGCAGTTCACTGGAACGGATAAACAGGTGAAGGGTCAGAAGGACCGCTTGACGGGTTAACTCTCGTCCCTGTTGATAACCATCAATGCGCCCCAGCAATTCCGGCAGGCGTTCCAACTGCAGGGCGGGGTAGTGGCCTTTAACGGGAGGGGCAATAATGCCGTCCAGATTTGCCGCAGAGTTGTGCTCTATTAATTCCTGATGCACGGCATGACGCATGATGCTGCACATATGCTGCCGGGTACGGGCCGCCACTTCCAGCAAACCTTTTTTCTCAATCCCTTTCAGCAGATCGATGAAGTGGCGCGATTTTAGTTCAGAGACAGGTAGATGCCCAATGATCGGGAAGATATGGTTATTCATGCTGGCGAGCAGACGGGCGGCGTGGTTCTCTGACCATGTTCGGTTGCTTTTATGCCACTCGAGTGCCACATGCTTAAAGGTTTTTTCTGGTGAGGAAGGGGTTCTTTCAGCAGAGCGCTGTTGTGCGGGGTTGATATTCTGCACCAGCAATTTCCGGATACCGTCACGCTGTTGACGAGCATCGGCCAAAGAGACATCGGGGTAGGCACCTAAGCCGAGCCGCGATTCTTTTTTATTGATACGATATTTGAGATACCATAGACGTGAACCGCCTGGATTAACCAGCAGGTACAGACCATGAGAATCGGAAACTTTGAAGGGTTTTATGGATGGTTTTAAATTGCGGATTTTTGAGTCATTAAGAGACATTTGGGGGTCACTCCGTCATCGAACCAACTTGACCCCAAATCTGACCACCAAATTCTCCCGATGCAGAGGGAAAACTAAAAATGCATCGGGAAGACTTTTCACGCTAACTTGTTGAATCTAAATTACATAAGGATTCGCAGAGTTGCATGAAAACAAGAATTTGGCTCCTCTGACTGGACTCGAACCAGTGACATACGGATTAACAGTCCGCCGTTCTACCGACTGAACTACAGAGGAATCGTGTGAACGGGGCGGATATTATCGACCCATAACGGGCTTGTCAAAGCCTGTTTTTGATTTTCAGTCTGTTTGCTGATTAATTCCACAACTTACCGATTTTCCGGGTGGAATGCCCCACCCGGAAAGCACATAAAGATTAGCGGAACGGCGGCTCGTTAAAGGTGCGTAATTTACGCGAATGCAGCCTGTCGCCTTCGGCGCGCAGCAAATCAATCGCCCGAATGCCAATCTGCAAATGCTCGGAAATTGCGCCTTCGTAGAACCGGTTCGCCTGGCCGGGGAGTTTGATTTCCCCATGCAGCGGTTTATCCGACACGCACAGTAGCGTGCCGTAAGGCACCCGAAACCGGTAACCCTGGGCGGCGATAGTGGCGCTTTCCATATCAATCGCCACGGCGCGGCTTAAGTTAAAACGCAATGCCGAGGCACTGTAACGCAGCTCCCAGTTACGGTCATCGGTAGTGACCACCGTGCCGGTACGCAGCCGCTGTTTGACTTCCTCACCTGGCATTCCGCTCACCTCTTTTGTGGCGTCGTATAAGGCGCGCTGTACTTCGGCAATGCTCGGGATAGGGATATCAGGCGGTAGGACAGCGTCCAGTACGTGATCGTCACGCAGGTACGCGTGCGCCAGTACATAGTCGCCAATCGACTGGCTTTCGCGCAGCCCGCCACAGTGACCAATCATCATCCACACGTCGGGGCGCAACACGGCCAGATGGTCGCAAATGGTCTTGGCGTTGGACGGCCCCACGCCGATATTCACAAGCGTAATCCCCTGACCGTCCCGGGTGATTAAATGCCAGGCTGGCATCTGATGTTTTTTCCAGGCGAGATCGGAGATGGCCTCTTCAGGCGCTTCCGTGTCGGCGGTGATCCAGATGCCACCCGCGCAAGAGAGCGCAATATAAGGGCTATCCGGCGAGAGGATCTGGCTGCAACCCCAGCGCACAAATTCGTCCACATAACGGGTGTAGTTAGTAAACAGCACAAACGGCTGGAAATGTTCAACCGGCGTGCCGGTGTAGTGGCGCAGGCGCGCCAGCGAGAAATCCACCCGACGCGCATCGAAATGGGACAGCGGATAAAACTCGGTTGGGTGGAATATGCCGTCGGCGGTCTCATCGCCGATTTGCGCCAGTTCGGTGGTAGGAAAGTGGCGCGCCAGACCAGCGCTCATTGAGCGATCCAGCGTCAGGGCTGACCCGTCAATGACGTACGGGTAGGGGATTTCATGCGGCGACGGAGAGACTTCAATAATCGCGCCGTAGTCGTGATACAGCAGTTCCAGTTGTTCTGCGAGATAGGCGCGAAACAGCGACGGGTGGGTGATGGTGGTGGTATAGCGCCCGGGATGTGTAAAACGGGCGTAAGCGCGGGTTTTTTTCGGATTAACCGCAGTGCCATCCCAGCTTACCTGCAACTGCGGATAGACAAACAGCCCGCTGGCGCGCTGCGTCACGTCCGGCAGTTTCCCGTCTGAAATATACAGACTAATCGCATCGCGCAGCGCGTTCACGGCTTTGTCGTAAAGGGCTTCCAGTTGATCCAGCGCCTGTTCTGGCGTCAGGCTGATTACAGCTTGGTTCATCATCTCTCCTTATCCCGGCAGACTGTCGGGTGCAACATTACCGATAGTATGTCACAGGAGTAATACAGTCGCGTGATGAATAGCAATCCTCAAAAACCCCATTTTTATTAATGTTTGCAGGAGCTGAACTGACTGTTAACGTTCGACAATCTGCATCAGCGAGGTGATCTTCGCCGCATTTTTGCACCAGTGAGGTGCGCAGCCTGACGGGCATACAGCTATGGTTAAGATTCTGGACGGTCCGGAAACCGCGCATCCCAGCCAGCCACGTGAAGGCAAATTCATCACTCTAAGAGTTATTCAACAGGCCCATCGACACTGTCCTGGTGTCGGCGTAAGGCGTGACGCCCGTAAAAAATCAGCAACGATTTTCATTCTGGCGACGTTTTTGCTTAATCCATACCAGCCGTTCGCGGCCCGCTCGACAGCCTGTGTATTGACGAAGTCTGTGATTTTTCCCGCGCCAGCCCTGGCGCCGTGTCTGAATAGTGCGAGGAATATCCGAATGTCTTTGAAAAGTAACTTATTACCGCTGCCTATCGCCCTTCTCAGTTGTTTAACGACCGCTTTTTATGCTCAGGCGGACTTTAAAATTGGTGTGGCCGGCCCTTTTACCGGGCCTAACGCGACGTATGGCGCGCAATACTGGAAAGGCGCATCCCAGGCGGCGGAAGATATCAATGCCGCAGGCGGGATCAAGGGCGAGAAAATAGTGCTGGTGCAGGGCGACGATGCCTGCGAGCCCAAGCAAGCGGTAGCAGTGGCGAACCGCATGGTGGATGAATCAAAAGTCTCAGCGGTGGTGGGGCATTTTTGCTCATCATCAACGATGCCCGCATCCGAAGTGTATGATGAGGCGGGCATATTGACTATCACGCCGGGTTCTACCAACCCGCAGATAACCGAGCGCGACATGAAAGGCATGTTCCGTATGTGCGGGCGTGACGATCAGCAGGGCGTGGTTGCCGCCAATTACATCCTGGATACCTTAAAAGCGAAAAATGTCGCCATCATCCACGATAAAGACACCTACGGGCAGGGACTTGCTGATGCCACCAAAGCGGCGCTGGAAAAACGCGGCACCAAAGCGGTGTTATACGAAGGGCTTTCACGGGGAGAAAAAGACTTTAACGCGCTGGTGACTAAAATTGGCGCGCTTAAGCCTGATGTGGTGTATTTCGGGGGCTGTCATCCGGAAGCCGGGCCGCTGGTGCGTCAGATGCGCGAGCAGGGGGTCCAGGCAAAATTCTTCTCAGGCGACTGTGTCGTCACCGAAGAGATGGTCACGGCGGCGGGCGGGCCGCAATTTACCCAGGGCGTGCTGATGACCTTTGGTAAAGATCCGCGCACCATTCCGGCAGGTAAAGCCGTTATCGATAAATTCCGCGCCAGCGGTTTTGAGCCTGAAGGCTACACCCTGTATGCCTATGCCTCCATCCAGGCGATTGCCGACGCCTACAAGGGTGCCGGAAAAGACAATGAAAAAGCCAGTGAGTGGTTGAAATCCCATACCGTCGATACGGTGATGGGCCCGAAATCCTGGGACGGGAAGGGCGACCTGAAAGTCTCGGATTATGTGGTTTATCAATGGGATGACAAAGGCAAGTACAAGCAATTGTAAGCTGCTGACCCGTCCGTTTTACCGCCGGGTAAAACGTCGCAACACTGAAAGCTGCCCGGCTATCGGGCGGCTTTCTCACTGGCGAGAGTGTTGATATGGATGCATTTTTTCTCCAACAGCTTATCAATGGGCTGACGTTAGGCGCTGTCTACGGTTTGATAGCTATTGGCTATACCATGGTTTACGGCATTATCGGCATGATCAATTTCGCCCACGGCGAAGTGTATATGATCTCAGCCTATCTCTGCGCCATCGGCCTTGCGTTACTCGCGAGCTTCGGCATTCACTCCTTCCCGTTACTGATTTTCGGCACGCTAATTTTTACCATTGCCATCACCGCCGTTTACGGCTGGGCAATTGAACGCATCGCTTATCGGCCGCTGCGTAATTCTACCCGGCTGGCGCCGCTTATCTCCGCCATCGGGATGTCACTTATCCTGCAAAACTACGTCCAGATTAGCCAGGGGCCGAATCAGCAGGGTATTCCCACGCTGCTCACGGGCGTGCTGCGTTTTCAGGTGGATGATGGCGTGGTGCAAATCACCCTCACCAAAATCTTTATCCTGGTCGCGGCGGTGGTGGGCATGGGGCTTCTGACGTGGATCATTCAGTTTACCCGGCTCGGGAGGATTTGCCGCGCCACGCAGCAAGACCGGCGGATGGCGTCGATTCTCGGCATCAACACCAACCGGGTTATCTCACTGGTGTTTGTCATAGGCGCGTCGATGGCCGGGCTTGCAGGCGTGCTGGTCACCATGAATTACGGCACGTTTGACTTCTATGCCGGCTTTATCATCGGCATTAAAGCCTTTACCGCCGCTGTGCTGGGGGGCATTGGGTCGCTACCCGGCGCAATGCTGGGCGGTTTACTACTGGGCGTTGCCGAAGCGCAATTCGCAGGACTGGTGAACTCCGATTACAAAGACGTGTTTTCGTTTTCACTGCTGGTGGTGATCCTGATTTTCCGCCCGCAAGGGCTGCTGGGACGCCCTGTGGTCGCCAAAGTGTGAGGGGAAAAGCATGACAGATGCGGCATTAAAGTCGGGAATCGAGATTAAAAAATGTCTGGTGGATACCGTGCTGGCTGGGCTGTGCGCGCTGGTGGTGTTTGGGCCGATTGTTGGCATTGTATTGCGCGGTTACAGCTATACGCTGGAGCCAGGGCGCGTCGCGGTATTAGTGGCAGCGGTCATGGCTGGGCGCTTTGTGATTAGCCTTGCGTTGCAAACGCCGCGCGGACGCCAGTTTGTGCGCCGCTTCGAAAGTACGGACGATGGCGTGTATGTGCGTCCTGTTGATTATAAATCCCCGCTGCGTTGGGTGATCCCACTGTTAATGGTCATCGCGTTGCTGTTCCCGTTTGTCGCCACGAAATATCTTCTCACCGTTGCGATTTTAGGGCTTATCTACGTACTGCTCGGGCTGGGCTTAAATATCGTAGTCGGGCTTGCGGGATTACTGGACCTGGGGTACGTGGCGTTTTACGCCATTGGCGCTTACGGACTGGCGCTGGGTTATCAGTATCTCGGGCTTGGTTTCTGGGTCATGCTGCCGCTGGGTGCGCTGCTTGCCGCCCTGGCGGGGGCGCTGCTGGGGTTTCCTGTGTTGCGTATGCACGGGGATTATCTGGCGATTGTCACCCTGGGTTTCGGTGAGATTATCCGGCTGGTACTCAACAACTGGTTAAGCTTTACCGGCGGGCCGAACGGGATCTCTGTACCAGCGCCCACTTTTTTAGGGCTTGAGTTCGGCAGGCGGGCTAAAGATGGCGGCGTGCCGTTTCATGAGTTTTTTCACCTAAGCTACAACCCCAATCTGAAGTTTATTTTTATCTACGCGGTGCTGGTTCTGGTGGTGTTGCTGGTGTTGTTTATTAAACATCGCCTGACGCGCATGCCGATTGGTCGTGCGTGGGAGGCGCTGCGCGAAGATGAAATCGCCTGCCGCTCACTGGGGCTTAACCATGTGTTGGTTAAACTGTCTGCATTTATGATGGGGGCATCCACCGCCGGGATCGCAGGTGTGTTTTTCGCCACCTATCAGGGTTTTGTTAACCCTACTTCATTCACCTTTTTCGAATCAGCGTTGATTCTCGCCATTGTGGTGCTGGGCGGCATGGGCTCCACGCTCGGTGTGGTGCTGGCCGCTTTTGTACTGACGGTCGCGCCGGAATTACTGCGCAGCTTTGCTGAATATCGCGTGCTGCTGTTTGGCGTGTTGATGGTGGTGATGATGATCTGGCGCCCGCGTGGCCTGGTGCGTACCAGCCGAGCCGGGTTTGCCACCCGTAAAGGAGTCGCGCCATGAGCGACAGCATCCTGCGGGTAGAACATTTGATGATGCATTTCGGCGGTATCAATGCGCTGAATGACGTTAATCTGGACGTGGCGCGCGGCTCGATTACGGCGCTGATTGGGCCAAACGGCGCGGGCAAAACGACAGTGTTTAACTGCCTGACCGGGTTTTACCAGGCGACGGGGGGGGCTATCCTGCTGAATACACGCACCCCGACCAATATTATTGAAGTGCTGGGGCAAAAGCTGCGGCCGGGGGATTTTTTACATCCCCGGCGGCTGGGATCGCGCATTTACTACAAGATGTTTGGCGGCACGCATCTGGTGAACCGGGCAGGGCTTGCGCGAACTTTTCAGAATATCCGGCTGTTTCGTGAAATGTCGGTAGTGGAAAACCTGCTGGTGGCGCAGCACCGGCTGGCAAACCGTAATCTGGTGGCCGGGATCTTCAACACCGCGGCCTATCGTAAAGCGGAAAATCAGGCGCTTGATCGCGCGTTTTACTGGCTGGAAGTGGTCGAGATGGTGGAGTGTGCCAACCGGCTCGCCGGTACGCTTTCTTACGGGCAGCAGCGTCGTTTAGAGATAGCCCGCGCGATGTGCACCCGACCCGAGATGATATGTCTTGATGAACCCGCAGCCGGGCTTAACCCGGTTGAAACCCAGGCGCTGAGCCGCATTCTGCGGCTATTGCGTCAGCAACATGGCGTTACGGTGCTGCTGATTGAACACGATATGGGGATGGTGATGGAAATCTCCGATCATGTGATTGTGCTCGATCACGGCAATGTGATTGCTCGTGGCGGTCCTGCTGAAATCCAGCATAACCCCGCTGTGATTGCCGCCTACCTTGGCACCGAGGAAGAGGAGATAGCCGGATGAAACCGCTCCTGGAGTTTCGCGATGTGGACGTTTTTTATGGCCCCATTCAGGCGCTGAAGGGGATTTCTCTGGTGGTGAATGAAGGTGAAACCGTCTCGCTGATAGGCGCGAATGGCGCCGGAAAATCGACATTATTGATGTCCATTTTCAGCCAGCCGCGCATCAGCCGCGGGCAAATCCTTTATCGCGGTGAAGACATCAGCCATCGCTCAACGCACTTTATCGCCAGCAACGGTATTGCTCAGGCACCAGAAGGGCGGCGCATTTTTCCCGACATGACGGTGGAAGAGAATCTGTTAATGGGGGCGATTGCTATTGGCAACCGTCATCAAAAGGAAGACAAAGCACGCATGTTTGCGTTGTTCCCGCGCCTTGAAGAACGGCGCGCACAACGGGCGATGACGCTCTCTGGCGGTGAACAGCAGATGCTCTCTATCGCCCGTGCGCTGATGAGTCGTCCAAAACTTTTGCTTCTCGATGAACCGAGCCTTGGCCTGGCACCGTTAGTGGTAAAGCAGATTTTCCAGATCCTGCGTGAGCTCACCTCGCAAGGCGTGACACTGTTTCTGGTCGAGCAAAACGCCAATCATGCGCTGAAACTGTCGAACCGGGCTTATGTGATGACCACGGGCGAAATCAGGTTAAGCGGAACAGGCCAGGAATTGCTGGCAAATCCCGAAGTAAGAAAGGCCTATCTGGGAGGGGTGTAGCTGTTCAGTCCACCACCATGAGAGTGAAACCTCTGGTGGTGGGTTTTTTAGCCCGTGACAGGAGGATGCCGCTATGGCTACGATCTCCTCTCAAGCATACCCGTCACTTGCATCTCTTTTCAGCGCACCACGGAATTCACCGTACGCGCTGATCACTGAGAAACCTTCGCCGAAACCCTGATTGAAAGCAACGATCGCGCGTTGAAAATGGCGCTTTGCGGCAGAATCAGCACCTGTCTGGCGCTGCTGCAACCCACACTGTAAGAACCTGTCCCTCCCCATCTGGTTGAAAGCCTGACCGTTGATACGCTTCCTGCCAGTTCTTCGCGTTTCGAACCTGAATGTACGGAGCGTTGTCGTGACTGCCTTACTATTACGCACACCCTGTCGGGGCCGGGATATGCCTGTGAAACGGAGAAGTACTTTAGCTGGCCTCCAGACTGGCAAATGCGCTTACTCGCCGCAGGCCGAAAGGAGAGAAATTGATTCTGAAGCATTAGCTGTTGCACCTGAAAAAATCTTGCCTTCACGCTATCGCTAATGCTCCTCCGGTGCAGCCCGGATATGGAAGTTGCGCCGCATTTCGTTTATGTGATCACCCATAAGTCTTTGAACCGCAATAACAGTTTTCTATTATCGGGCTTCTTACCACGAACTACGCTCCCGCCTGCACGAAATGCTTTTTGGCCTGAAAAGGAAGGTAGAGGTTTTAGGGACAATGCCGTCTTCGAAAACTGCCGGATCTTTCCTTCGATAGAGTAAGGCTTTCTTTACGCTTTTTTATGATAAGGAAATCACAATGAATTTGATGAATAATTGTGCATCACCCGTCGTGGATGTTATATTAAAATATAATATTCGGAGGTGCTCTATGTATACAACTCGCCTGAAAAAGGTCGGCGGATCCATCATGCTGGCTGTTCCTCCTGCCGTACTGAAAACGCTGGCGCTGTCGACTGACAGCGAAGTGGGTATGACCATTGATAATGGCTGTCTGATTATTGCACCCCAGAAACGGCCGCGTTATACGCTTGAGGAACTGCTGGCGCAATGCGATCCGCATGGCGAAATGAGCGAAGAAGATCGGGAATGGATTGATGCGCCTGCGGTGGGCAAGGAGATCCTGTAATGGACAGAGGGGAAATCTGGCTTGTTTCACTGGATCCGATTGCTGGCCACGAGCAAAGTGGAAAACGTCCGGTGCTTATCGTTTCACCCGCCTTATTTAACAAGGTCACTCGATTACCCATTGTTGTTCCTGTTACCAGTGGTGGAAACTTTGCTCGTGCTGCTGGTTTTACCGTTTCACTGGACGATGCGGGCACAAAAACGACGGGTGTGATTCGATGCGATCAGCCTAGAACCCTTGATATGGAAGCCAGGAATGGCATACGCCTTGAACGGATACCGGAGAACGTCATTAATGAAGTACTTGCCAGACTGGAAGCCATTCTGAGCTGATGCGTTAGTGTGCTCAATGAGCAATGCCATGCAAGCAAAAAGCCCGCTTACGAAATCGTAAGCGGGCTTTTTTAATTTGGCTCCTCTGACTGGACTCGAACCAGTGACATACGGATTAACAGTCCGCCGTTCTACCGACTGAACTACAGAGGAATCGTGTGAACGGGGCGCATGTTAACGAGGGAGAATCGGCTTGTCAAAGCCTGTTGCGCACAAAATTTTTCAACTGGTGATTTATCCGACAGAACGCTGATTCTGCCGCCATTTTTCGGGGGCATTTCAGGCATTTTTAAAATACTTTGGGTAATAAGCCGCACCTATGCCTTTTCGACACAACGCGCACCCTGCTGGTGCATTGCTACCTCTTATGGGGCAGAAGGGCGCGCTTTTTCACGTCTGGCATAACATTCAACAATTAGTTTCTCTTATTATCCAGCGGTTTAACGGCAATTCTTCCTCACCGATAAAAGTGGCAAGCATATTGCTTTCTGATAACTATCTGTTGGTAATGGTTATTCACCCCAGGGGGCATTATGAATCTAAGACGCCTGAAGTACTTCGTAAAAATCGTTGATATCGGAAGCCTGACTCAGGCCGCCGAGGTACTGCATATCGCCCAACCTGCATTGAGTCAGCAGGTCGCGACCCTGGAAGGGGAGATGGATCAGCAATTGCTGATTCGTACTAAACGCGGTGTGACGCCAACCGAGGCGGGTAAGATTTTATATGCCCATGCCCGTACTATCCTGCGCCAGTGCGAACAGGCACAGCTTGCCGTCAACAATGTGGGGCATACGCTTAGTGGCCATGTCTCTATTGGCCTTGCGCCGGGGACCGCTGCCTCGTCCATCACCATGCCGCTACTTCAGGCGGTGCGCAACGAATTACCGGATGTGCTGGTGTATTTACAGGAAAATAACGGCTCGCAGCTTAATGAAAAATTACTCGGCGGGCAGCTCGATATGGCGGTGCTTTATGACCGAACGCCGGTTGCCGGTATCAGTAGTCAACCGTTGCTGAAAGAGGAGTTATTTCTGGTCGGAACGCGAGAGTGTCCGGGACAGCAGGTTGATTTAACCAGCGTCGCCGGGATGAATTTATTCCTGCCGCGTGATTACTGCGCCATCCGCAAGCGGGTTGATGAAGCGTTCGCGTTGCGTCGCTTGTCGGCAAAAATCATCGGTGAAATTGATTCGATTTCCACGCTTAGCGCGGCTATTGCCAGCGGCATGGGGGTTACGGTGCTACCCGAATCCGCCGCCCGCGCGCTGGCGCAGTCCGCTAACGGCTGGATGGCGCGTATTACCAGCCCATCATTGAACTTGCCGCTGTCCTTGAACGTGTCGGCCCACTTGAGCTTGTCTCCGCAGGCGCAGGCGGTAAAAGAGATACTGATGTCGTTGATTTCTCGCCCGGCGATGGAAAACCGCGAACTGCTGCTGGTCAGTTAAGGGTTATTCCATAAAGGAATAAGTTGCTGGTTTTTATTATTTGTTATGCAGAAGCGCTGACTCTAAAAATGAAGGGAGATCAGCATGCTTCTGAGGACAGAATGAACTTTCAGCAACTCAAAATTATTCGCGAGGCGGCGAAGCGGGATTTTAACCTGACTGAAGTCGCCAACATGCTTTATACCTCGCAGTCCGGCGTCAGCCGTCATATTCGTGAACTGGAAGATGAACTCGGTATCGAGATTTTCATCCGCCGCGGCAAGCGCCTGTTGGGGATGACGGAACCGGGCAAGGCACTGTTAGTGATTGCCGAACGCATTCTGAACGAAGCCAGTAATATTCGCCGCCTGGCGGATTTATTTTCAAACGATACCAGCGGCATTTTAACCATAGCGACGACGCATACTCAGGCGCGGTACAGCCTGCCTGCGGTGATCAAGTCGTTTCGCGCGTTATTTCCGGAAGTCCGGCTTGAACTTATTCAGGGGACGCCGCAGGAAATCGAAGCCTTGCTCGAAAATGGCACTGCCGATATCGGTATTGCCAGTGAGCGTTTAAGCAACGATCCGCTGCTGGTGGCATACCCCTGGTTTCGCTGGTCGCACAGTTTGCTGGTGCCTGCCGGACATCCACTATTACAGGCATCACCCCTCACGCTTGATGAACTGGGGCGCTGGCCGCTGATAACGTATCGGCAGGGCATAACGGGACGCTCGCGTATTGACGATGCTTTCTCCCGAAAAGGCATTGAACCCGATATCATGCTGAGCGCTCAGGATTCCGACGTGATTAAAACCTATGTTGAATTAGGGCTTGGAATCGGCATTGTGGCGGAGCAGGCAAGCGGCGAACATGACAGCGGCCAGCTTGTAAGGCTTGATGTTCGTCATCTGTTTGACGCCAATACCGTGTGGCTGGGACTTAAGCGCGGCCAATTGCAACGTAATTATGTATGGCGATTTATTGAGTTATGCAACGCGGCGTTAACGGTAGAGGAGATTAAGCGACTGGCGCTCGAAAGCAATGACGTGGTGATTGACTATCAGATTTGAAACGCCAGCCCGTTAAAAGGAGCCAATTGAAGATAAGGGGTCACAAAAAAGCAGGAAAAGATTTGGCTCCTCTGACTGGACTCGAACCAGTGACATACGGATTAACAGTCCGCCGTTCTACCGACTGAACTACAGAGGAATCGTGTGAACGGGGCGCATAATAATAGCGAGCCTAAATTGTGTCAACGCAAAATTTAACAGCTTGATTCGATTGCGTGTTTTGACGCCATTTTGTCGCTTTAGTGAACCTGAGCCGCCCCGGAGTTAACTTCACCTGAATAAAGGCGTTTGAGCGGATCTTGCCCGTAAAACTGGCAAAAGCGTTGCCACAGGGAAGGGAAGCGCGGCGCAAACAGTTGTGGTGCGCTGAAAAAGTACTCAGAAAGCACCGCAAAACATTCCGCCGGATCGGATGCGGCATAGGCATCAATACTGGTTGCGTTTTCACCCACCAGGTCTATCTCATCCTGAATATTACTCATGGCAGCGTGGAGATCGTGCTCCCAACCCGCCACATCACGCAGCGCGATAAACGGCACGCCATTGGCCCGGTCGCCGTTGCGCATATCAAGCTTATGGGCGACTTCATGAACAATCAGGTTGAAACCTGATATATCGAATGAATCGTGGATATCAAGCCAGTTGAGAATAATGGGGCCTTGCTGCCAGCTTTGCCCTGACTGCACTGAACGCTGGTTGTGGACCAGGCCGATATCATCTTCCCATTCATCATCCACCACGAAGGGGGCAGGGTAAATCAGCACTTCATGAAAACCGTCCAGCCACTCTACGCCCAGTTCAAGCACAGGCAGGCAAAAGAGCAGGGCGATACGCGCTGATTTCAGGTCATCCAGTTCGAACCCTTGTAGTGCAACGAGGCGCTTTTGCTGTAAGAAGCGCTCCGCAAGGCGGATGAGTTTCTGCTGCTCGTTCGCACTAAAGCCCGCCAGTACAGGTATGGTAAACGCCTCCTCCCAGGGGAGAAGCGTTGTCGAAGTGGATTCACTCGTTTTCCACGGCCACTTAATCATCTATCTGCTCGCAAAGTCATCGATTGAACAAAATTGAAAGGGCAAGGACTATTAAAATGCCAAATATCCTGGCATGATGGCAACCGTTCAATACGGAGAGATGCCGGAGCGGCTGAACGGACCGGTCTCGAAAACCGGAGTAGGGGCAACTCTACCGGGGGTTCAAATCCCCCTCTCTCCGCCACTATTCAAACAGTTACCAGCCTGCCTTTCAGTGACTCACGTCCCGTTGAGAAAAAATGAGAAAATCGGTGAGAAAGTTGATGCCGACACAGTACTGACATTTCCCCAGTTTTACCTCTTTTGGCTCAACAACCGACCCATTTTACTCTACAGTCACTGTTTTAAAACGTGTCATTCTGTTTAATAACCACACAAATTTTGCGCGTACATTGCGGTATGTGCATAATCTTTCATGCTTTTTCCGGGCAGATCATAAAAAGTACCGCTCCGACGCCGCTTTCGGTTTTACGCAGGAGAAGCATGTACTTTTCACAAGCCATACCCAACCTGCTACGAATACCGCTTTCATCATGGCTTCATGTTCACCCTATGCTCTGCATAAGTCCACCGCTTCATGAACTAAAGACGTTCATGACTGGCGACACCCACTGACGCATCTGAGAGCAAATCTTACCCAAAGGTGGGTTAACGTTGGAGTTAATACCGGAAGTAAGTCGGCGAAAAATAGGCCTCCACATTCCCTCCATACTCCACGCACAATAAATCAATATATCTCCTGCAAAATACTCCTGTGCAATAAGGAGTGATAATGAAAAAATCCAACTACTATTTAAAATACCTCGAGTATCTTTTAAAAAAGATTCGATGTTATTTAACAACAGACCTCCACTTTCATACGGTAAGGCTTAAAAAAGTAATAGCCAACACCCCAAACATAAAAAAACCGCTAACATTAAATGAAAAAATCTGCCATCGGTTAGTATTTGATCATAATCCTTTATTCACCATGCTTGCTGATAAAATCGCCGTTAGGGATTATGTGAGATCACGCACTCAACGTGTTAAAATTGCAACACTTTATGGGGTCTATACTGCAGTTGAGGATATTGATTTTACGCCTCTGCCGGATAAATTTGTTCTAAAATGTAATCATGATTGTGGAAGTACCGTGGTATGTACCAATAAAGCGAACTTTAACTCATCACAAGCAGCGAACAAACTCAGGCTAGCATTAAAGAAAAATGTCTATTACAGCACCAGAGAATGGCAGTATAAAAACATACCGCCCCGTATATTATGTGAGCAATATATAAATGTCTATTTGAATACAGAAAGAAATAAGCAACCAGAAATGCTCAGAGTACATTGTTTTCACGGTGTACCCAATTTTATAGAAGCGGATTTCACCGACGAGAGCGGCAATGGTTTTATTAATGTTTACGACCAGACATGGTCGTTGCAACCGTTTCAAATGGAATATCCGAACACCCCGGGAAAATTGATAAACCCGCCTTATTTCATGAGGCCCTATTGGCCTCAAGAGAGTTATCAAGGGGTATCGACTATTGTCGTGTCGATCTGATGCTCACCCAAAAAGACATTTATTTTAGTGAAATAACCCTGAGTCCAAGACGGGGAAAACTGAACATTTCACCCATAGAGTGGGACATGAAACTGGGCGCTATTTGGTAACGAATTCCATGCCTGACGGGCTGCGATGCGTTGGCCCGTCATAATAACGCCACAGGCCAGGTTAACATGAACACTGAATGGTTCTCCCGGGTTAAGGTGTAAGTTACATCCCCACCATGAGCCTGCATGATGGCTTTTACTACTGAAAGACCTAAGCCGCAACCCCTGGGATTGTGATACTTAGCGTTTGCGTCACGTTTAAAAGGTTGAAAGAGCGAAGGGTGAAAATCTACCGGGATGCCAGGACCTTTATCCTGAACAAGAATATAGTTTTCATTACTGGTTACCCCATTTCTGACAATGAGCGTTCGTGATGTGGAATAGTGCAGGGCATTATCAAAAAGTACGGCAAGGCATTGATTAATCCGCATGGGGTCGCAAACACTGCGATGGGGATGAAGCGTTTTTATAATCGAGAACTGCTTACGATTAAATTCTGGCATAAAGGTATCAAGCGCAGTAGCAAGAATTTCTCTTACATCTACGTCGCTTTTACGCAGTGTATAAGCTGTGCCTCCGCTAGAGCTGACCACTCTTAAATCTTCAATCAGGCGGGTTAGCCCCTCAGTTTGTTTGAGCAACGTGGTAAAAAGAGCGAGATCCGGTTCAAAAACCCCATCAACCAAGCCCTGAAGTCGCCCTTGTAAAATCGTTACGGGCGTCCTTAACTCGTGTGCGATCGCGGAATTCCACAATTTCCGCTGGCTATCAAGAGACTGAAGTTTCTCCGCCATTTCATTAAAATCTTTAACCAGGTGGTTAATTTCACCTAAATGCGAGTTGGTGCAGTAAGCTCTTGCATGAAGATCGCCTTGAGAAATGCGCCTCAGGCTCGAAGCAATTGCGTTCAAAGGGATAAGGATACGAGAAGAGAGTTTCATCGTAAAAAAAAGGGAAATAAATAAACTGGTTGTTGTTGCGGTTGCTATCCACAACCAGTCCCACAGCGTCATATTATCTTCATTGCCAGCACCCGGAGTATAATTAAGCAGGAGGCTGTAAAATAACCATGACCCCAGCACAGTAATGGCAATAATAATAAAGGTTAATGACACCATGTAAGTGAGAATCTGGCGACTCAAAGCAGGGTTATTACTCATTTATGTTCCCCCAACCGATAGCCCATACCACGAATGCTTTCTGGTATGCCCCTAAGCCCCGCAAGCTCAAGTTTCTTACGCAGTTTGCTAATATGACTGTCTACGGTTCGATCAAAAGCGTCACTTTCAGGTAAACAGGTGTTAAGCAGTTCTTCACGAGAACATATTTTCCTGGGATTTTTTGCCAGGTAAGCCAATATTTTGAATTCTGTTGTGGTTAATACTGGATGGACGACACTACTACCTGTCGTAATTTCCACATAAAAATCCTCAGGATAAACCGTTAGAAACGGTGTTCTGAGCGCTTCCGGGCCGTTATCTTTTATATCCGGCTTTGCCCGACGAAGCACTGCTTCTACTCTTGCAACCACTTCCGAAGGATTAAAGGGTTTGATGACGTAATCATCTGCACCGAGCCTCAAGCCCATCAGTTTATCGACGTCCTGATCCAACGCGGTCACCATGATGACGGGTACGTTGCTTTCCTTTCGCAACATGGTCAGAACATTCCAACCATCTATAATGGGCAGATGAATATCTAATAAAATTAACTCCGGTTTATAAAGGCGGTTAAGTATTAATGCTTGCTCACCATTTGCAGCCCTGAGTGTTTGCATATGCGCGCGATGTAAATATTGAATCAATATATCTGCGATTTCATCTTCATCTTCAGTGATGAGAATGAGATTATTATTTTTCATGTGATCTCTCATTTTGGTGGCAACGTCTGTAGGATATGGAAGGGATGCTCTTTATAATTAACGAAAAATTGAGAGATTAATTCGTGCCATTGCGTTATTAAATTAATCATTATCAGCGATAGATAGTTGTCGCGCTAAAAATAATCCATAACCGGTTAACGATTTTATCCGTATATTCATTATCAGATAACCGTTTTACAGGAGAGGTGCCACCCTCTCCTGTATCTGCTCTGTCAGGAAGGCGACTTGTTTTTAACCTTATCAACAAGCGTTAACACCGTAACGAAGAATACGGGAACGAAAAAGATGGCGAGCAATGTACCGGTTACCATGCCGCCAAACACTCCCGTACCAATTGCTTGTTGCGTGGTAGCACTTGCGCCCGTCGCGAGCATTAACGGAACGACGCCCAGTGTGAAAGCGAGCGAGGTCATCATGATCGGCCGTAAACGCATCCTTGCGGCCTTGACCGTAGCATTCAGCAGGCTTTCACCGTCTTGTTGCAGTTGGCGAGCAAACTCAACGATGAGGATGGCGTTTTTCGCTGACAGACCGATGATGGTGATCATCCCGACCTTGAAAAAGGCGTCATTCGGCATCCCCCGGAGGTAGACCGCGATCATCGCCCCGATAAGACCCAGCGGGACCACGAGCATAACTGAAACGGGTATGGACCAGCTTTCATAGAGAGCCGCAAGCACGAGGAAAATAACCAACATCGAGAGCACCATTAACATCGGCGCTTCGGAGGCTGACTGCTGTTCCTGAAGTGACTGTCCAGTCCATTCGATAGCAAAACCGGCAGGTAAATCTGCGGCAATTTTTTCCATTTCTGCCATTGCGTCCCCGCTCGAATATCCCCAGTTCGGCCAACCAGTAATCCGGAAAGCAGGATAGCCTTGATAGCGAACCATCTGAACCGGCGAAACCTGCCAAACCGGATGGACAAACGTAGACAGCGGTAACATCCCGCCATTTTTGTTACGAACGTTAAGAGACAATATTTCGGGCAGTTGCATACGAGATTCCGCGTCGGCCTGCACAATAACCTGCTGGATACGGCCTTCATTCGGAAAATCATTTACATAGCTTGAGCCTAATGCACCGGAAAGCGTCTGATTAATTTCATTGAAGGATACCCCCATCGCTTCAGCCTTTTGTCTGTCTATTTTCAGGCTGAGGCCCATTCCATCAGGCAGGCCATCCATATAAACGCCATACAGCGCTTCGCTTTTCCCGGCTTTCTCTATCAGCATATTGAGCGCTTTCACCAACGCCGGATAACCGTGCCCGGATCGGTCTTCAAGGCGTAAGGTAAAACCAGATGAGGTACTTAACTCCGAGATAGCGGGAGGCAGCAGACTGGTTATCGTGGCTTGAGGAATATCCCCCAGAGCACTCTGGACACGTGTTACTTCATGTTGGGCTGTCGCGCCATTACGCTCATCCCAGTCTTTAAGCGTGGTAAAGGCCATGGCGGAGTTTGAACCGGCACCCGAGAAGCTAAATCCTAAAATGGAAACGTTACGTTCAATCCCGGGACGTTCCATCACTACTCTTTCATACTCTTTCACCACCGCCTCAGTACGTTTCATCGTGGCATCGGCTGGCAGTTGTATTGAGGTAATGAAGTAACCCTGATCTTCTTCTGGCAGGAAAGACGAAGGTAAGAATTTAAATGCGACATAGAGAACACCACACAGGGCCAAATAAATGAGCGTCATTCTTCCTGTTTTGCGTATAACGCGGGTAACGCCCTTTTCGTAACGGCCTGTCAGGCGATCAAATGCGTTGTTGAACCAGGTAAAGAACTTGTTCTTCTTATGAGAGTCAGCCGTAACGGGTTTTAATAGCGTTGCGCATAGCGCAGGCGTCAGCGTTAACGCCAGAAATGCGGAAAATAGAATGGAAACCGCCATCGATAGCGTGAACTGGCGATAAATCACTCCAACGGAGCCCGAGGCAAGCCCCATTGGCAGGAACACGGCGCTCAGCACTAACGTAATACCGACAACCGCGCCGGTAATTTCTTTCATGGCCTTAACCGTGGCCTCTTTAGGGGACAACCCTTCTTCGGCCATCAGCCGTTCGACATTCTCCACCACCACAATGGCATCATCCACAATGATACCAATGGCCAGCACCATGCCGTACATGGTCAGCACATTTATGGAAAAGCCTGCCAGCATCATGACGGTAAATGTGCCAAGCAATGCAACTGGCGCAACGATGGCGGGTATGAAGGTATAGCGAACATTTTGCAAAAAAAGATACATCACCAGGAAAACCAGCACCATCGCTTCAATAAACGTATGGACCACTTTCTCAATCGAAATTTTGACGAAGGGTGATGTATCAAAAGGTATGGAATATTCCATGCCGGACGGGAAGGCTTTCGCAAGGTCTTGCATTCTGGCTTTAACTGCGTCAGACGTCTTTACAGCGTTCGCGCCAGGGGAGAGCTGAATAGCGGCGGCGGTGGAGCCATGTCCGTTCTCTCTTATAGCAAACGAATAGGATTGTAATCCGAGTTCAACCCGGGCCACATCTCCTAACGTAACTTGCGAGCCGTCCGGGTTTGCCCTCAGCACGATGTTGCGAAACTCCTCGGGCGTACCAAGTTGTCCATTCACGTCTAATGGATAGGCTGTCATCTGGTTGGCGGTTGCAGGGGAATCACCCAGCTTACCAGGGGAGACCTGCGCATTTTGCTCTGTAATGGCCGTATTGATATCGCTGACGGAAAGCTTGTAAGCAATGAGTTTTGCCGGGTCAATCCAGATGCGCATGGCTTTCTCGGAGCCAAACGCCTGTACTTTTCCGACGCCGTCGATACGACGGAGTTCGTCCGTAATTTTACGCGCGAAGTAATCACTCAGATCGGCCTCGCTGTACGTACCATTAGGGGAATTAAGCCCAACCATCATGAGGAAACCTGAAGAGGCGGCCTCAACGCTTAATCCATTCTGACGGACAGCCTGCGGTAACCGGGGCTCCACGACTTTAATCTGATTCTGTACATCAACCTGAGCGAGCCGAATATCGGTACCGGGTTTGAAGGTGACGGTAATGGTCGCAACGCCAGACGTATCGCTGGTTGATTCATAATAAAGCAGATCGTCAACCCCCGATAACTCGCGTTCAATAAGTGAAATGACCGATTCATTCATGGTCTGGGGTGTTGCGCCTGGATAGGTCACCGTAATAGATAAGCTTGGCGGCGCAACCGACGGATATTGAGCGACCGGAAGTTGCGGGATAGCAATCACGCCTAAAAGAATAATAAAAAGCGCAATAACCCATGCAAATATGGGTCTGCGTATAAAAAACTGAGACATCAGAATTTCCCGTGATAATGAGTCATGACGACGTTAGCTATGTGCGTTATCAGAGCGAGCAGTCACCTCTGCGCCGGCTTGTAGCTTGTCCTGGCCTTCTATGACTATTTTGTCGCCGACCTTCAGGCCAGCGGTTACAGTTATACCTTTCGCGGTTTGTTCTCCTGTTTGGATCTCAACGCGCTTCGCTTTGTTATCCTGACCGACAATCCAAACTGTGGTTTTACCCTCCGCTCTATTGATGGCCTGTTCAGGAATAGCCAGCCCCGCTTTTTGGATAAGACGCGTTATTCTCAGCTTTACAAACATACCGGGAAGCAAGGTTCTTTGAGGGTTTTCGACTTCAGCCCGCAGTACTACATCACCCGTTTCATCGTTGACGCTCATACCCGAAAAAAGCAAATGAGCGGGTGTGTCATAAGGCTTACCTTCTTCATCAAGTACGACAGCCGTTGTGTCTGACTGGCCCGCGGGCTGGGGTTCGTTTGACAGGCGTAAAGAGCGAAGAGCCTGTGAGGGAACGCGTGCGTCAACATAAACACGATCAAGTTGTTGAATGACAGCCATTGCCTGCGTATCACCAGGGCTTACCAGCGCACCTTCAGTAACGAATTCCTGGTCTACGCGTCCGCTAATGGGGGCCTTCACGGTGGCATAATTTAAGTCCAGCTTTTTACGGTTTAAAGAGGCTGTCGCTTCGGCAAGATCTGCCGCAGCCTGCGCACTTGCCGCTTTTGCATCATCAAGATCCTGCTGGCTAATCGCCGCATTTTTTTGCAACTGTGAGAAGCGGTAAGCGCGACTACTCATTTGTTGATAGGTGGCTTTTGCCCTGGCAAGTGCCGCATTAGCCATTTCGACATCTGCCGCAAAAGGCGCGGCATCGATCTGAAAAAGTGCTTGTCCTTCACGTATTTCAGACCCCTGGCGAAATAGTCGCTTTTGAATTATCCCACCAACCTGAGGGCGTATTTGTGCTGTCTTTACTGCATTAATTCGTGCGGGAAAATCACGGACTGAATAGATATCTTCAGCGCCAAGCGTTTTTGTAACCACATTAATATTTGCTGGCCTGGAAAGGCTTTCACTCAGCTCTGCAGAATCACAACCTACGATAAAAAATAAGCATAGCGTTGTGCTAATAGCCAGCTTCCTGATATTCATTGTCTATTTCCAAGTTTATAAATTTAAGATATGTAGTGATGCCATCAAACCTTGCTGACGGCATTACCCTGTTTAAAAAATAAAAAAAGTCAGAATCATCATCAGCGTCATAATTAACGACGCGGAATGAAACATGGCATGATGGGACTGCATAAAAGCTGACGATGCGGATACCAAAAGATCCTCACGGGATACCTTATCCAGATGGTGAGCAACCTCAACGGCCTCGCTAAAAGAAGTGCTCGCAGAAGCGCAGTCATCATTAGCGGGTATAAATCCATAACCCACCGTAACTGATAGTGAGAAATCTCAAGCTGGGTAGTCAAAACCGGAGCGACAACGTAGAGCGCCGTAGCATCAATGGATACAGGTAAGTAAGTGAATATTATGATTATTAGTACAGACCATTTGCTATTCATGCTGCGGTTGCCTTGTAGAAACAGTAAAAACTGGACATGTGTTCAAGTTAAATTTATAGTGAACTTGAACAGATGTCCACATTGTCTTTAAAAAAGGAGTTGAATCGGAATGTCTTATTACAGTCGCGAAGTGAGACGGCAGATGATTCTGGAAACAGCGGTAAACATTGCTTACCAGGAGGGATTATCGGCAACGACGGTAAGGCGAATCGCGCAGGAAGCACAAATCGCTGTTGGACAAATTCATCACCACTTTTCGTCTGCTGACGAGTTGAGGGCTGAGGCTTTTAAGCTTTCGGTCGAGCAAGCCCTTAATCTTCTGATCGAGGACGGGAAAAAAGAGAACGCAAGTTGCCTGGAAATGCTCCACTGGTGCCTTTTTATTGAAAATTATGAAGAGGCGCATAAGTACAGCAAATTGTGGAAAGAGGCGGAGGTCATCTCATTTCAAGATGAAAACATGCGTGAAGCATTCCGCTACGTTACTAAACAGTGGCATACAACCATCGTTAATCTTCTTGAAAAAGGCGCCTTAAATTCAGAATTTAAATATGACAGACCGAAAGCGCTGATCGCCTGGGATTTCATTGCCTATTCGCATGGCCTCGATGGAATATTCGCCCTCGGGCTTGAAGAGTTTGGTCAAAAAGAATACCGAGAAAATACAGAGGCCTTTATAAGAAGTCAGATTGAGATAAGCAAGTAATTCTACGTATCTCATAAAGATTACGCCCGTGACGACGGGTAAGTACAAACGATAGTTTTTTTTGGCAAGGTGTGGTATGGCATATAAAAATTTTTCAGTGGTGCCTGTGGGACTGCTGTTAGGGCTTACGATAAATACAGCCCAGGCAGACGATTTTTCATTAGGTCTCACGGCGGGATGGTCATCAAAATTTTATAAAGATGTTGACCAAAATAAAAACGATCTTGTATTTCCAAACATTGACTATGAAGCAGGGCGTTTCTGGTTCCATGGTTTAAGCACCGGGTACGATCTTCTTCAAACCCCTGCGGATAGTATCTCTCTTGTAGGTTATTATTTACCGCTTTCCTTTAAAGCACATGACAGCCATTCTCCTGCAATGCGACAGCTAAAAGACCGCCGCAGTACGTTGATGACAGGGATAAGATATGCCCATGAGTCTCTCAGTATAGGAAAATTCGAAACCACGCTTGCGACCGATGCCCTTGGTACGAGTAATGGATTGTACTGGAGCAATGCCTGGAGCTATCCAATACAGCTCGATTCATTTGGTATTGAACCTGCCGTGGGTTTCAACTGGAATGACCGGAAATTTAATAAATATTATTACGGCGTCAGCTCTGAAGAGGCGGTGCGAAGCGGATTACGCAAATATACCCCAGGCGAAAGCGTAACGCCTTATGCAGAAGTCAATATGAATTATATGATTACGGAAAACTGGAACATCTATAGCGGTGCTCGCTACACCCTGTTACCGAATGATGTCAAAAAGAGTCCCATGATTGTAAAAGATTCGGTTCTGTCTTTATGGACCGGGATTTCTTATCTTTTTTAACGGTGATCCGGGCTCACCACCCGGTCATTAAGCATACTTAAACATTGGCACGACTAAATGACAATCCCCTCTGCAAACTGCCGATATGAATAATCGATCTGATTTCTGTTCCGATCTCATCATTTGGATTGAGAGTAATATAAGTGAGAGACTTTTTCTCGATGATATAGCAGTTAAATCCGGCTATTCGAAATGGCATTTGCAGAGACTGTTTAAAAAGAATACCGGTGTTTCCCTCGGCCTTTTTATTAAACGCAAAAAACTGGAGTTTGCTTACAATGATATTTTAACAACAAAAGAAACCATTACCGACATCGCCTTAAACTATGGCTTTGAATCTTTGCAGGGGTTTACCCGAGCGTTTACCAGACGATATAAACGACCCCCTTCAGATATTCGTAGAAAACGTGTTCAGGAATGAGCCAAATGTACCCACCAAAATGAGCAAGCATCGCCAGCTTAAAAAGGTCTAGCAACCAAATACTAACCAGCCTGCCTTTCAACTACCCAGGTTACACTCACTATGCAGTAAATCTATTGAGTTCCTTTATTCATAAAAGCGCGAGCAGATAAATTGATTCGGAGCGTTTTGTTGCGCGCTGCTCATAAAAAAAGCCTGAATTCAGTTTCCTGAACTCAGGCTTAGTCGCGTTTAGTTTGCCCGCCTGATTTGATAGACGCGCATCAGTGCGAACGGATTAGAATTGGTAGATCATGCCAATACCGACAACATCATCGGTAGAGATGCCCGCCGCGTCGTAGAAGCTATCGTCTTCATCAAGCAAGTTGATTTTGTAATCAACGTAGGTAGAGAAGTTTTTGTTGAAGAAGTAGTAAGTACCTACAGAAACATATTTGACCAGATCCTGGTCGTCATAGTTGCTGGCAATACGACCATCTCGCGCCAGGTCCTTACCTTTAGACTGCAGGTAAGAGACTTCCGGCTTCAGGCCAAAGTCGAACAGATATTGGGCGGTAACTTCAAAGTTTTGTGTTTTGTTCGCAATATAAGCGTTGTTGTCACCGAACGGCGTCATATTGCTGGTTTCCGCATACATTGCAGCCAGGTAAATATTATTGGCGTCGTACTTCATGCCCACAGTCCAAACATCAGCTTTTTCGCCGCCTGCGGTGCTGGCCCTTTCTTGATCGTTGGTACGGTCGGACGACGCATATGCCGCGCCGACGCTAAAGCCCATACCGAAATCATAAGTTGATGAAAGGCCCCAACCGTCGCCGTTATCTTTACGGATATTGCTGTTACCGCGGTTGCCAGTGCCTTCCTGCTCGCCGCTATTCCCTTCGTTTGCGCCCTGATACTGCACAGCGAAATTCAGACCGTCTACCAGGCCGAAGAAATCGGTATTACGATAGGTCGCCACACCATTGGTACGGCCTACCATAAAGTTATCGGTGTAGGTGTAAGAATCACCACCGAAAACCGGCAGCATATCGGTCCAGGCTTCAACGTCATACACGACGCCATAATTACGGCCATAATCGAAAGAACCGTATTCGCCAAATTTCAGGCCCGCAAAACCGAGGCGAGTCCATGACTGGTTGCTCCCTTCAGTCGTGTTTGCCTGTACGTTATATTCCCACTGGCCAAAGCCAGTCAGATCGTTAGTAACTTGAGTTTCGCCTTTAAAACCGAAACGAACGTATGTCTGGTCGCCATCATTACTTGCTGCGTCTGAGAACTGATGACGGGCATCAACTTTGCCGTAAATATCCAGTTTGTTGCCATCTTTGTTATACACTTCTGCCGCGTTCGCAGCGCCCGCTGCCAATAAGGCAGGGATAACAAATGCCAGTACTTTCCTATTCATTAGTGCTTTCCTTATAACGTTCATTAAAAGACGCGTTTATGTGCGGTCGAATTTTAACGGCCCGAAAACGATTTTATTTCAGGTTTATATGTAAGTATATTTTTATAAACATTTCAAAATAATAACAAAATTAATAAAAATAAAAATGACATATATTTTATGAAGATATATATGAATTAATTATCATTTTAACCGATTGATTTTATTGCTTATGATGATTTCTGGTGGAGTTTTTTAATAATTTGCGGTGGTGATTAATTGAATTCAAAAGATCCGTAATAGGTGGGCGTTAATCTTAAAATCTTATGTATTTTGTCTTTTTATGTCTGTATTAAGAAATGATTTCAAATTCTTAACGAAAAATATAATTTACATTGTGAATGTAAGCTATCATTTCACCTCATTTTTTAATAAAAGTTTTAGCGAAAAAAGATCGTTTTATTTTATTACATTTAAGTCTCTTTATGGACAGTAAAAAGCCTCTCTTTCTTATGAACTTCTTGAGAAGTCAGGGCATGAGAAAATGAACAACAGCAATACAGAATGTCGCCAATTTAATGCCATCACTAAATGTGATAAAAATCACATTTAGTGCTATGACTACAACACTTTTACTAAGATTCAGGGGACGAAATGGAACAAAAGGCGCAAAGAAGCCTGGGCGGCAAGTTGGCGTTATGGGTGTTCTATGCCTATTTTTTGTACGCTATCTGGCTGATATTGCGTTATTGCTGGGTGGTTAGCGCAATCGAAGCGCCGCCTGGCGCAGCCGCTGACTGGTCAATGGCTTCTGCATCGGGTCGCTGGTTAGGGGCTTTGCTTGGCGCCGCGGTTCTCGGGGCGATAGGCGCATTGCTGGGTGCTATTGCATGGTATACACGGCCTGTTGAGGATTAAATCTTTGTCCTGTAAATGCTAGCATCGCGAGACCGCCTTTAGGAGAAACCGCGATGACGCTTTATCAATGGCAAACACAGTTTGAACACTATCTTCAACAGCAGGGTGAAAGTGAAGATGGAGCGCATGATATCGCGCATTTTCGTCGGGTATGGTCAAGCGCGCAGCACATCATGGATGAACGCGCGACGCCCTTGACGGTGTTAGCCGCCTGTTATTTTCATGACATCGTCAATCTGCCTAAAAATCATCCTGAACGTCATCTCGCGTCACGTTATTCCGCAAAGGAAGCTACTGCTATCCTTGCCCGCTATTTTCCTGCCTTTCCCAAAGCACTGTATCCTGATATCGCGCATGCCATTGAAGCGCACAGTTTCAGCGCGGGCATTCCGCCCGTAAGTATTGAAGCAAAAATCGTGCAGGACGCAGACCGACTGGAAGCGCTCGGCGCAATAGGCCTGGCTCGCGTCTTTTACGTGTCGGGTCAACTCGGGCATCCTTTGCTTCATCCGGACGATCCTTTTGCACAGCAGCGTAAGCTCGATGACACGCGCTGGGCGCTGGATCATTTTCAGACCAAATTGCTTAAACTTCCTGAAACGATGCAAACCGAAAAGGGGCGTGCGCTGGCGCGTGATAAGGCTAATTATCTGGTGGGCTTTATGGCCAAATTGAGTGCTGAACTTCGTGGCGAGCATCACGCATTGGACGAGGATGTATTGAGGCAGTTTGCGTTATAGCCCGCCAGCCGCGGGTTTTATGATACGCTTAGTGCAATTCGTTCTGAATGGCTTATGTAATGCTGGAAAATCAATCTGCTATGGCGCAATGCGCGCCATCCGGGCACGACGCGTGTGACCCGTCTGTCACCGTTTTGCGTAAAGTGAGCGAGATCTACGACACCAAAACAGTATTACAACTGTTAAATGACGTCGGCGTTCAGCCATGGAATCGCACGCACCTTAAGCGTGAACTGGAAGGGAATACGGCCTGTCGGCTTAAGGCGGCAGAAGTTACCCGACTGGCCGCGCAGTTGCCATCGCCGCCAGCGCATCATCCGCACTATGCGTTTCGTTTTGTCGACCTATTCGCCGGAATTGGCGGCATACGTCGGGGATTTGAAGCCATTGGCGGGCAGTGCGTATTTACCAGCGAGTGGAATAAACACGCGGTACGTACCTATAAAGCTAATTGCTATTGCGATCCGCTTCAGCACACATTTAATGAAGATATTCGCGACGTTACGTTAAGCCATCATCCTGATATCTCCGACGCCGCGGCCTTCGCGCATATTAATAACACCATGCCCGATCACGATGTGCTGCTGGCGGGCTTTCCATGCCAGCCGTTTTCGCTGGCGGGCGTGTCGAAGAAAAATGCGTTAGGTCGCGCGCATGGGTTCGCTTGCGATACCCAGGGCACACTGTTTTTCGATGTGGCGCGCATTATTGCTGCGAAAAAGCCGGCCATTTTTGTGCTGGAAAACGTCAAAAATTTAAAAAGCCATGATAAGGGCAATACCTTTCGCATCATCATGCAAACTTTGGATGAACTGGGCTACGAGGTGGCAAACGCCAGCGACGACGGCCCTGACGATCCGAAAATTATTGATGGCAAAAACTTTTTACCCCAGCACCGTGAACGCATCGTATTAGTGGGTTTCCGGCGCGATCTGAATCTCCATCCGGGATTTACGCTTCGCGAGGTAAAAACACTTTTCCCGGCAAAACGCCCTTCGCTTGGGGAATTACTGGATACCGAGGTAGAGGCGCGTTATATCCTGAGCCCGGTGCTGTGGAAATACCTTTATCTTTATGCCAAAAAGCATCAGGCCAAAGGCAATGGCTTTGGTTTTGGTATGGTCAACCCACGCGATCCAGCAAGCGTTGCACGTACGCTTTCCGCGCGCTATTACAAAGACGGCGCAGAAATTTTGGTGGATCGCGGCTGGGATAAAGCGCTGGGCGAAGTGGATTTTGATAATCCGATTAACCAACGCCAACGTCCGCGTCGTCTCACGCCGCGCGAATGCGCCCGATTAATGGGCTTTGAATCCGCAGGGCAGCATAATTTTCGTATTCCTGTCTCAGACACGCAGGCGTACCGTCAGTTTGGCAACTCCGTTATCGTGCCTGTTTTTGCCGCTGTGGCGCGCTTACTTGAACCAAAAATTGCCCGCGCTGTGGAAATAAGAGAATCGAAGAAATTATCTAACGCGAGTTAATTCCAAATAAAAAGCGCCATGCGGCGCTTTTTATTTTTAATATTTAAATCAAAAGTAATCAATAAGCCAATAAATAGTACCAGGGAAAATAAACCCAGCGGTAAACCTAGCTATTTAGCTTCCACGCGCTGCGTTAAAAAATGCATATTATCGTTCATAAGTTAATATTTTTATCGCGAAACTATTTATCATGTACGCAATCGCTCGTGATATGGCTGTATGCGCATGTATTCCTGCCTACGCGCCTAAAGCATGCGGGGTAACGACCCTTTTTCGCTATTGTATGGCGGGCTAAGTCTTACGAAGAAAGCCCATAAAATCCTTTCAACACAGGTCAATAGTAACGAATAGTTCGTCTTTACAAATAAAAAACCCTGCTGGCAGTAAGGCTTTCGTGTTGTTAATTTTACAGTTTTTATTTTAACGAAGCCGCTATTTGACAATACTCATCCTGATGCAGTGGCAGTTAATAAAAAATGAACAATAATTAGACAGTGTTTTTCTTGTCCTACAATTAAAACATATTTTCCCTTATCTCAGACAGTCAACACGGGTAATAGAAGTCTCGCGGTAAAAGACGCAGCTATTTAGTGTTCCCACTCTATTTATTTTATTTAGAAGAGGCTCTATGGCTAGTGAATCGCAAAAAGTCGGACTACTGCCGGTGATGTTAATGGTGGCGGGCAATATTATGGGCTCTGGCGTATTCCTTCTTCCGGCAAGCCTTGCCGCGACAGGTGGAATCGCAATCTTTGGCTGGGCGGTGACCATTATTGGCGCACTCTCTTTATCCATGGTTTATGCCAAAATGTCCTCGCTTGATGACAGCCCCGGTGGCTCGTACGCCTATGCTCGTCGAGCGTTTGGCCCGTTCCTGGGTTATCAAACCAACGTTCTCTACTGGCTTGCCACCTGGATTGGTAACGTCGCCATGGTGGTGATTGGCGTCGGCTATCTCAGCTATTTTTTCCCTGTTCTTAAGCAGCCCTGGCCGCTCACCACCACCTGTATCGCCATCCTGTGGTTATTTGTCGGTTTGAATATTCTTGGCCCTAAAATGATCACGCGCGTGCAGGCCGTTGCAACGATTCTGGCGTTAATTCCCATAGTTGCTGTCGCGGTATTCGGCTGGTTCTGGTTCAAAAGCGATACCTATATGGCGGCCTGGAACGTCAGTGGAAAAGGAACTTTAGGGGCCATCCAGAGCACGCTCAACGTCACTCTGTGGTCGTTTATCGGTGTGGAAAGCGCCTCCGTTGCCGCAGCGATCGTCAAAAATCCGAAGCGTAACGTGCCGATAGCCACGATTGGCGGGGTGCTGATTGCCGCTGTGGGCTACGTGCTTTCAACCACCGCCATCATGGGCATGATCCCCAATGCCGCGCTGAAGGTCTCGAGTTCACCCTTTGGCGATGCGGCCCGAATGGCGCTGGGACCTGTGGCGGGCGCAGTTGTGACCTTTTGCGCAGCAGCAGGCTGTTTAGGCAGCCTTGGTGGCTGGACATTGCTTGCAGGGCAAACGGCCAAAGCTGCGGCTGATGACGGGCTCTTCCCTTCTATTTTCGCCAAAGTGAATCAGGATCAGACCCCTGTTTATGGGTTATTGATCGTAGGCGTACTGATGACGATATTTCAGCTTTCCAGTATTTCGCCGAACGCCACCGCGCAGTTTAACGTGGTCTCATCGGTCTCCGTTATCTTTACCGTCGTTCCGTATATTTATACCTGTGCGGCATTAATGCTGGTGGGGCAGGGCCATCTTGGTAACCAGCGAATGGCGTTCCTGTTTATTACCCTTATCGCTTTTATTTACTGCATCTGGGCTGTTATCGGCTCTGGCGCCAAAGAAGTGATGTGGTCATTCGTCGCCATCATGATTATTACGGCGATGTACACCATGAATTACAACCGTCGCCATAAAAACCCGTTCCCGCTTGATAAACCTGTATCTAATGATTAACAGGAGATCGCCATGCTTGATTTAGGCACGCATCTAAAACGAAAAATTCTGGTTGTCGATAGCAACATAAAAGATGTGAATACCGCTAATGGCCGCGCCATTACCGAATTGATTGAAGCGCTGGAAGATGAAAATTTTACCGTTATTTGTGCCATGACCTTTGAAGACGGTATCGCGACGGTGACTTCCGATGTATCCCTGTGCTGCATTTTCGTCGACTGGACTTCAGGCGGGGATGACGATGAATCCCACAGTCAGGCGCAGGCGCTGCTCGAAGTCATTCGCCGCCATAACAAGAATGTTCCCGTCCTGCTGATGGCGGAACACTCCTGCATTGATACGCTCACGCTGGAGTCAATGCAGTTGGTCAACGAGTTTGTCTGGATGCAGGAAGACACGGCCGAGTTTATCGCGGCGCGTGCCCGTTCGTTGATCCGACGCTATTACGATCAGTTGCTGCCGCCGTTTACCCGGGCACTGTTTAATTACACGCTGGAAAACCCTGAATATTCATGGGCAGCGCCGGGGCATCAGGGCGGGGTGGCTTTTACGAAATCGGCGGTAGGGCGGGAATTTCTCGATTTCTTTGGTGAAAACCTGTTTCGCACCGATACCGGTATTGAACGCGCCGCAATGGGATCGCTACTCGATCATCTCGGGCCCATTAAGGAGTCAGAAGAGTATGCCGCCCAGGTATTTGGCTCACATCTCAGTTACTCCGTCTTAAACGGCACCTCTGGCTCTAATCGCGCGGTTATGCAGGCGGTTGTCGGCGAGCTTGAAGTCGCCTTGTGCGATCGTAATTGCCATAAATCCATTGAACAAGGGTTAGTGATGACAGGGGCGCTGCCGGTTTACTTTGTTCCTACGCGCAACCGCTTTGGCATCATTGGGCCTATCCCCAGGCGGCAGTTTGAGCCTGCCAGCATTCGTCAGGCTATTGCCGCGAACCCACTCCTGCACGAAGCCGTCAGCGATAAACCCGTTTACGCCGTCGTGACCAACTGTACCTATGATGGGATGTGTTATCACGCCAAAGCGGCACAGGAGTTATTAGCGCAAAGTGTCGATCAGATTCATTTCGATGAGGCGTGGTATGCCTATGCCCGTTTTAACCCGATGTATCAGGAGCGCTTCGCAATGCGAGGCGACCCGAAAGATTTTGATGCCAGCGGGCCTACGGTTTTTGCCACCCAGTCGACCCACAAGCTGTTGGCCTCACTTTCACAGGCCTCTTATATCCATATTCGCAATGGTAAAAAGCCGGTTGAGCACTCGCGCTTTAACGAATCCTATATGCTCCAGGCTACAACCTCGCCGCTCTACGCCATTATTGCCGCCAATGAAGTAGGGGCGGCGATGATGGATAACGGGCAAGGGGAGATACTGACCCAGGAAGTGATTAACGAAGCGGTCGATTTCCGGCTTGCGATGGCGAAAATTCACGACGCATTCGCAGAAAAAGGGCAGTGGTTCTTTGCCCCCTGGAATGCGCCCACCGTAACGGACCGCGACGGCAATAACATCCCCTTCGTTAACGCATCACGGGATCAACTCACCACCGATCCTGCCTGCTGGACACTGAAACCGGGCGAAAAATGGCATGGATTCGATCAACTGGACGACGAGTGGTGTCTGCTTGATCCCATTAAAGCGGGGATAGTGGCGCCCGGCATGGGCGATGACGGTAACCTGTTGGATACCGGCATCCCGGCGTCGGTGGTCACGGCGTACCTGGGTGAGCGGGGGATTGTCCCGTCGCGCACCACTGACTTTATGGTGCTGTGCCTGTTTTCCGTTGGCGTCACGAAAGGCAAATGGGGCACGTTAGTCAATGTGTTGCTGGAGTTTAAAAATGACTACGACAACAATACGTGGCTCAAACGCGCGCTGCCGAGTCTGATGAGCGCCACCGGCGACCGCTATACCGACATGGGACTTAAAGATCTGTGCGACCAGATGTTTGACCATATGAAAACAAGTCAAATGGACAAGTTGCAGGCAGCCGCTTTCGGCACGCTCCCCGTTCCGGTACAGCGTCCACGTATCGCTTTTCAGCAACATATGGCGGGTAAAGCGGAGCATTTACCGATTGATCAACTGGCGCAACGAATTTCTGCGGTCGGGGTGATTCCCTATCCGCCAGGTATTCCGATTGTGATGCCAGGCGAAAGCTTTGGTGCCGACGATGAACCCTGGTTGCAATATATTCGCAGTATTGCTGACTGGGGAAAACAATTCCCGGGCTTTGAAAAAGAGCTGGAAGGCGCTGAATTAATTGATGGTGTTTACCATATTTGGGCACTTTAAGGCATTAAAGGCCAACACGGATGTGTTGGCCTTTTGAGTTACGATCGCCGCTTGCCGCTCGGCGTGGTGGCTAAACAGGCTAAATCGCGTATTCTTCAAACGGTGGGCGCAACGTACGAGGAATAAACGATGGCGGATGTTCACAGTAAGGCGATACGCAGTAAAAATATGCGGGCGATTGCGACGCGCGACACCGCTATTGAACAACGCCTTGCGCCCTTGCTCACCGCGTTGGGCTTTGACTGGCATGCACAGGATGCCGCGCTGCCGGGGAAGCCTGATTTCGTGATAGAGGCATACCGCTGCGTCATTTTTACCCACGGGTGCTTTTGGCATCACCACGACTGTTATCTGTTTAAAGTCCCCGCCACCCGTACCGACTTTTGGATGACCAAAATAAACAGTAATGCGCTGCGGGATAAACGCGACACCGACCGTCTCAAGGCAGAAGGCTGGCGAGTTCTTATCATCTGGGAATGCGCGCTGCGAGGGCGGTTAAAATTATCGGACGAGGCGCTGAGCGAGCGGATTGAAGAGTGGGTGTGCAGCGGCGGTAATGCCGCCGCTATCGACACCCAGGGCATCCATGCCCGCTAATCACTCTTTATCTTGCGAAAGTGAGGTAATCACCGGCTTTGCGGGCAAGAGATATTTACCCAGTGTTACCAGAATGACCGCGAAAATAATAATCCCCAGGGCTACCCACTCCGTTGTCGACAGGCTTTCGCCGCCAAAGCTTGTACCAAGCAGCACGGCCACAACCGGGTTAACGTACGCGTAACTGGTCGCGACGGCTGGGGTGACATTACGGATGAGGTACATATAAGCGTTAATCGCAATAAGCGAACCGAATACCGTCAGATAACCCAGCGCAAGGAAACCGGAGAGATCCGGCATCGCCGTCAATTTTTCCCCACTAAACAGTGAGGCCAGCATCAAGACGATCCCTGCGGAAAGCATCTCTATGGCGCCGGCCATCATGCCCACCGGCAACGCAATGCGCGACCCGTAGACAGAGCCGAATGCCCAACTCAATGACCCTATCAAAATAAGCAGCGCGCCCCACGGATTGCCGTTCAGGTTGCCGCCGCTATTAAGCAGGACAATCCCGGCCAGGCCTATCGCTATTCCCACCCATTCCAGCTTGCGGGTTTGAATGCCGAAAAAGCGGCTAAAAATGAGCGTGAAGAGCGGCACGGTCGCCACCATCACCGCCGCAATCCCGGACGGTACGTTCTGATGTTCCGCAACGGTCACAAAACCGTTACCTACCGCCAGCAGTAGCACGCCAATCAGCGCGGCGTTCAGCAAAGGACGCATCGCGGGAAGCTTATGGCCTGTTGCCAGCAGTAACGCCAGCAGTAACGAGCCTGCGATTAAAAACCGCACCCCGGCCATCATAAATGGCGGCCAGCTTTTCACGCCGACGGCGATGGCGAAATAGGTTGAACCCCAAATGATATACAACGCAAAGAGCGCCCCGATAAGAGGCAACAGTTTTCCGAAACGCATACTCCCTCACGACTTGATGAAAAACGACCAACACGCCGCAGCACAGGCGGCGCAAAAACGGGCAAAACGAGACACTTCACTGGCGTGGATTTGTATAAGACAGGCCATCAACGAAGCATAACGGGCTTATAGTGAACGCGAAAACTATTTACGTTGCGAGTCATTTAATGTTCCAGAATGGTTAAATAAATGTTGACACCCTGACGGGCTAACGGGAGCGCATAAAAATTCGGCACCCTCCGTTCGTTTCTGTGCACGGCGCGCGCCATTATTCTGATAGGCGTGGAGTTTATTACCGAACGCCTCGCTTTTGTTCCATACTTTGAGACAGTAAAACCATACAGAAGGAAGTGCATTTTGGCCGGGAGTAGTTTGTTAACATTATTGGATGATATCGCCACGCTGCTTGATGACGTGTCGATGATGGGAAAACTGGCGGCAAAGAAAACCGCAGGGGTGCTGGGGGACGACCTGTCGCTGAACGCCCAACAGGTATCCGGCGTGAGGGCCAACCGCGAACTGCCTGTCGTCTGGAGTGTGGCGAAGGGGTCGTTGCTTAACAAAGCGATTCTGGTGCCATTAGCCCTGATTATTAGCGCCTTCGCTCCCTGGGCGATTACGCCGCTGCTTATGATTGGCGGCGCGTTTTTATGTTACGAAGGGGTGGAAAAAGTGGTCCATTCCTGGCAGGCGCGCAAACATAAGGAAACCCCCGAAGAGCGTAAGGCTCGCCTCGACGCCATTGCCGCTCAGGATCCAAAGGTCTACGAGCGAGATAAAGTCAAAGGCGCCATTCGTACCGATTTTATTCTGTCTGCGGAAATCGTGGCGATAACGCTTGGTATTGTGGCCGAGGCGCCGCTGTTGGATCAGGTTCTGGTGTTATCCGGGATCGCTATTCTCGTCACCCTGGGCGTGTATGGCATTGTCGGCATCATTGTCAAACTCGACGATCTCGGTTTTTGGCTGGAGAAAAAATCGTCCGCTATTGCCAGAGGTATCGGTAAAGCCTTGCTGGTCACCGCGCCCTGGTTAATGAAGGCGCTGTCGATTTTAGGCACGCTCGCTATGTTCCTGGTGGGCGGCGGTATTGTGGTTCATGGCGTGGCGCCCGTGCATCACGCCATTGAGCATTGGGCTAAACAGGGCGGCGGCGCGGTAGAAGCGATCCTGCCGCTGCTGCTGAATCTGGTGATTGGGTTTGTTATCGGCACGATTGTGCTGGTGGCGGTTAATACCATTGCCAGACTGCGCGGAAAAGCCGCTCATTAGGATTATCCTCAAAATTATTGAGTGAACCAGGCAAAGATCGCCATAATTGACTATGTTGTAATCGTTTCATACTGATTAAGGAGGCAGGTATGGTCTTTGTGGTCAGCGATGAGGTTAAACGCAAAAATGGTGGTCCGCGCATGGTGGTAACGGGTTATTCGAGCGGCATGGTGGAATGCCGCTGGTATGACGGTTACGGCGTACAGCGTGAAGCTTTTCGTGAAGACGAGTTAACCGTAGGTCAACCAGCAACACGTGAAGAAAGCCATTGATCGCATGTCAGCAAGACGGGTATCTTTATTATGAAGAGGGGAGCCGAAAGGTTTCCCTCTTTACTTTCGCCCTCCAGATCAACGGCTGACCGCGAGCAACGGTGAGCAGACGCAATAAAATTATCTGGCTTCCCTGCGCGATTTAACGCCCGCGTTCGGGGCATCAGCGTCGTTTGCAGTTTCCTGTTTGTCATCTCTCCCGGCCTTGTACGGCGCGGGTTTTCAGGGAGCGTTTTCCGTGCCGCTAGAAACCAAACCGTCCCCTTGGCGAATCAAGCATCCGATTAAAATCGTTAACCTGTGCTTTCTGGTGGTGTTTCTGTGCTCGACGTTATTAACGTGGCGGGAAATCGTGGTGCTGGAAAATGGCTGGACCGCCAGTCAAGAAAACCGTATACAGTCTATTGCCGCCGCGCTTGATCGCCATCTCCAGTACAGCGTCGATAAACTGCAGTTTTATCGCGCTGCGATGCAGCACTCCCTGACCTCGCCCCTTGCTAACAAACGCACCGATGCAGCCCTGTCTGCATTCGCAAGGCAGCGTCAGTCGGATGACTGGCAAATTCATCCGGGCGCGTCACGCGGTTTGCCGCTTAACGGTGTCTCTGATGAGCATGTTCGCCAGAACCCCCTGTTAAACCGGGATGAAGATCGCCTCCAGAGTGAAGTGTTGGCCGCGCTGGAGTTTGGCTCACTCCTGCAACTGACCGATCCACAACAGGATCGCCAGCAACGCACTTTTTATACCTCGCGCGCCGGTTTTTTTCTTTCCAGTAACCACCCTGACGGCCAGGAAAATATCACCGCCCGCTATCATCGGTTAGTGTCGCGACCGTATTTCAACAGTCAGACGCAGCATAATAATCCGGAGCGCGGCGTACGCTGGACCCATGCCAAAGAGGCAACCCATCAGGATGATCGGGTTATCACGGCAAGCCTGCCGCTGGATTACCAAAACCAGTGGTATGGGGTGCTGGCGATGGATTTTACTCAGGGAACCATGAATAACTTTTTAAACGAGGCAATGTTTCGCCGTGACTCCGGGGAAATCTTGCTCCTCGACAAAGATTTTCAGGTTATTGCCACCTCGGCTGAAACCTTACCTGCCCGGAGCGGATTGAATCAACACGAACGCGAGACGTTAACAGGCGAAATGGGCTTGCATAACGAAGGGGGCATGCGCATCGGCAGCCGTTATGTGAGCTGGGCAAAACTCAACTTCTTTGATGGCGTGCTGGTCAGGATCTATTCCCTTAAACAGAGTCTGCACAGCGAATTTGGCAGCATTTTACTGGTATTAGGGCTGCTGTGGCTGCTCTTTTCCTTGATGCTGCTGGGGTCGTGGTATGTGATTCGCCGCATGGTCCGGAATATGTATTCCCTGCAAGAAGCGCTGCGCTGGCGCGCTTCCTATGATTCACAAACCCACCTGTTTAACCGCGGCGCTTTTATTGAGCGGGCGAAGCGGATTGCCGCGCGCTGTCAGCATCAGCAAATGCCGTTTTGCGTTATCCAAATCGACCTGGACCATTTCAAAGGGATTAACGATACCTGGGGGCATCAGGCTGGCGATAAAGCGTTGCTTCATGCGGCGGGGATCGTGCGCCAGGCGCTGCGCGGCGATGATATCGCCGGACGCGTGGGCGGGGAGGAGTTTTGTATCATACTGCCAGGGACGCTGTTGCCGGATGCGGCGGCCATCGCGGAGCGTATCCGCGAACGCCTTAACAGCAAAGAAATTCTGGTACGCCCACACACCACAATCCGTATCAGCGCCTCATTTGGCATCAGTTGCGCGGTCCTTGAGCAGGACTACGACTTTGAACATCTGCAATCTGTCGCCGACCGCCGTCTCTATCAGGCCAAGCAAGCGGGACGCAATCGTATTTGCTCCTCAGGGTAGGGGAGAGAGAAAATGCTCAAGCCCCTCGGTCCAGCCTTCCGGGCCGTGCGCCTTCGTGCGATACACGCGTTCAGGGTCGTCGTTTTTTACTACCACGGGCTGCTTGCTGTAGCCATGCACAATCACGGCATAATTCGCTACGTCCAGCATGCTGACATCATTCGGACTGTCGCCGATGGCGATAGTGACCGGGCGTTTACCCTCGCGGTGACGATACTGATCGATAAGCCAGGTTAACGCCGATCCTTTACCGCCGCGCTGATCGAGCACATGCCAGAAATGCCCGCCTTCCAGCATACACAGGCCGAGGCTGTTTAATTCATTATTGAAGGAGGATAACCGTTCATCACTATCGCGCCATATCAACGTTTGTGATGCCTCCTGCAATTTGGCAAGCGCAATCATCTTCGCAGGCAGCCCGGTGATTTCGCCTATCATGGCGTCATCCACATCATCATAAGTCGTGAATTTATAACCGTGGGTGTGACGCAATTCGTTTATCACTTTACGTATCGACTCGTGGGTATCGCCATTAATCATTCGGGGATACTGAGGGTGATCGTCCCATTCCTCGTTGAGCTGGATGACCGCGCCGTTTTCGGCAATAAAGGCCTCGCCTTGCAGACCGAGCTCACGCTGAATCGCTATGGTTTCCGCTGCGGTTTTGCTGCTGCACAAGATCACCGGGATATGATGCTCGCGCAGGCTATCAAGCATGGGGATCGCCGGATCCCACTCCTGGGTATGACTGTCTAGTAAACATCCATCGAGATCGGAAACAATCAGCAGTGAATCAGTCAGTGAAGGCATAAGCGATCCTTATTAATAGCGGCACGTAAAGTATGGCTAAATCGGTCTTAAGAATACTCCCAATCAGCGTCCGGTTATTGCGCGAAACGCCAGCAATCTCTACCTGCCAGGCCGCAGCCGTGCAGGGTGGCAAGATATTTGTCTGATTTATTCAAAATTAACATGCATTTATATAATGAATATTTCCTTGTCACGCAAAAAAATTGCCTATATCGTTGGTGTCGCATCAGATTTCCTGGTGTAACGAATTTTACTTTCTTCTTGCTTAGCAAGTTTTATCCCGGCGCCCCCGCCGGGATATTTTTATCTATCGGTTAACCTCGTTAACCGAAAAATCATGAATATCCAGTTCAAACGCGTCGGCCAGTTCACTGTAGGTGTGATAATCATGACCATTCACGCTGACCCGGTTCGGCTCATCGGCATCAACAACCGGCCGGACCTCACTCTCACTGATTTCATTAATCGCTTTCAGCAACGCGTCGACATCTATAGTCAATTCCCGTTGTGTGCCATCGCTGAACGTTTTCACGGTCTTCATCGGCAGTACCTCGCGCAGTAAGCCTGCCTCTAAGTGTAGACGATAGAAAAATGCATTACGTCCTGGCGCAGGTCGTGCCAGAAAATGAGAATTGTTCTACACTGCCACTATCAAAACAGGAGGAGGCAGTATGAATATTAACGATCGGGTCACGGTGAAAACGGACGGGGGTCCGCGTCGACCAGGCGTTGTACTGGCGGTAGAGCCATATAATGAAGGCACCATGTATCTGGTGTCGCTGGAAGACTATCCGATGGGCATCTGGTTCTTTAATGAAAAAGACCACCCCGACGGCATCTTTGTGGAAAAGGTCGAGTAAACCGTCGCTTATCAGTATTAAATCCATCTCCAGCACGGCCAGAGATGGGTTACTGCTTAGCGCATATTGACAATGATTCCGTTGGTCACGTTATCCGCCAGGCGCACCACGTGGTAAATAACCTGCTTATTATGGGTTTTAATTTTGCGCTTGATATTGCCCTTGTGAGAGGAAACGGTTTTCGCCTTGATATTCATCTGGTCAGAAATTTGAATGGTTCCCTGGCCAGACATCCACATGCGCAACATACTCGACTCCGTACGGCTTAACGAGAGCGTCGGCAGTGCGATATTTCCTAAACATTGTGCGGCATTGGTCAGATAATTTCCTAATAGTTCATCAAGTGATTCCGGCTTAATCGATTTCGAGCTTATTAATAAATTTTTTCGTACCCGTAAATACTCATCAAAATGCAGGTTAGCTATCGCCATAAAGACAATAAATAATGTTCCGGGATGTTGATTAATGATCTGCTTGATATGCTGACTCCGTTCGGCATCATGTATAAAGCAGTCCTCATTAATAAAAACCACGTGCGGCTGCATTAGCTGGCACTGCTTTTCAAGACTTTCAACATCATTCACTTGCGTTATTTTTCTTTTTCGCACTCCCCGACTGGCTAAATAACCGATTAGTCCCAGTCTGGTATAGCTGCATAAATCCATGATGATCGTTGACATGACCCACCCTCACTCATCGCGTTATCCGTTAAAACACAACGAATCCATTACCCTGCCTGTTCATGTAGGTATCGAAAAATATTCATAAGTATGAAATATTTCACCGTGTTACTACACGCGGAACCACATGATATATTCAGGCGTCATCACTATCCCGTAAAGCGCCGCTTAATTTGCCAGGAAAGGTCTTAAAGTAAATCAAATGTAAAGGAATGTGAGGGCGATAAAAGCATATACACCGCGTCAGCGTTATGCTGGTCGATGTTATTTGTATTTCCTTTTAGGATTTACCTTAGTATTCCATTACAAAATTTAAGGAGAAGGGGTGGCGGGAATTTCGCTTAAAATATCGCTTAATAAGGAAAAGATCTCGCTGAATAAATGTTCACAGAAAGGCGCTATTAAAGGCATTAATGCAATAAACACCGCCATGCCAATACTGAGCGTCAGCGGAAAGCCGATGGCGAAGACGGAGAGCTGTGGAGACATGCGGTTTAACAAACCAAGCGCGAGGTTAAGCGTCAGCAGCAGGGTAACTATCGGCAGCGCCAGCATTAAGCCATTGAGGAAAATAAGCCCGCCTGATTTTGCCAGCGCATAGAAAGCATTGCTGTTCAGCGGATCGCCATTAATTGGCAGCGTGTGGAACGTATCCACCAGCATAGAAATCATCCACAGGTGCCCGTTAAGGGTCAAAAACAGCAGCATTGCCAGCATATCCATGAATCGCGCCACGACCGGCATATTAAGTTTACTGGCGGGATCGAAGAACGTGGCGAACGAGAGGCCCATTTGCAGGCCGATAATTTCACCGGCGGTGCGAACGGCAGCAAAGGCGAATTGCATGGTAAACCCAAGCGCGATACCAATCAGAATTTGCTGAAGGGCGACCCAAAAACCTGCCGCCGAGAATATTGTTACATTACTGGCCGGGATCGACGGCGCGATAATCCAGGTTATCATAAACGCCAGGCCAATCTTGACCCGTTTGCTAATGACGCGCTCGCCCAGAATGGGTGCGGTGGAAATCAGCGCCAGCACACGGATTAGCGGCCAGAAATAGAGGCTAATCCATTGAAGCCATTGGTCGCTTGTGACATGTAACATCGGATTATCCGATGATATAAGGCAAATTGCTGAACAGGGTACGCATGTAATCCAGTAACAGATTCAGCATCCACGGGCCAGCAGTCACAATCGCAACGAATACCGCAAGGATCTTCGGGATAAACGACAGGGTCATCTCGTTAATTTGCGTAGCGGCTTGCAGAATACTAATAATCAGACCGGTAACCAGCGCCACCAGCAGTAGCGGAGCCGCGAGCGCCAGTGCCACTTTCATGGCTTCAGTGCCCATCATCATGACCGATTCAGGTGTCATCGGCGTTCTCCGTTAACTGTAGAAACTTTGCGCAAGGGAACCTACCAGCAACTGCCAGCCGTCAACCAGTACGAAAAGCATAAGCTTGAACGGCAGTGCTATCGTGGCCGGTGGCACCATCATCATCCCCAGCGCCATGAGTACGCTTGCGATAACCAGATCGATTATCAGAAATGGAATGAACACGGTAAAACCAATCTGAAAGGCGGTTTTCAATTCGCTGGTGACATAGGCGGGCAGCAGAATGCGCATCGGCACGGCTTCCGGGCCTTGCAGCTCAGGAATATTGGCAAGCCTTGCGAAGAGCGCCAGATCGGCCTGGCGGGTCTGACGCAGCATAAATTCACGCAGTGGCTGGGCGCCTTTTTCCAGCGCCACGTCCATGGTTATCTTGTCTTCACTAAAGGGCTTGTAGGCGTCGGTATAAATTTTATCCAGCACCGGCGACATGATAAAAAACGTCAAAAACAGCGTCAGTCCCAGCAGCACCTGATTTGGCGGCGCGGACGGCGTACCTAAGGCGTTGCGCAGCAGGCCAAACACAATAATGATGCGGGTGAAGCTTGTCATCATCAGCAGAATGGCGGGTAAAAACGTCAACGAGGTGATGAACACCAGGGTTTGCACTGGCAGAGACCAGCTCTGTCCGCCGTTGGCTAACGGCTGACTGACAATACCCGGGAGTTGCGCGAGGGCAGGCGTCGTCACCAGACCCAGGGCGAGTAAAAATAAAGAGAGGCGACGCATCAACGTTTTCCGTTACGAGAAAGCAGGTTTTTCATCAGATTCTGGAACTCAGACCCAGGCGACGCTTGCGTCGGCGCGTCCTCAACGGAGGCCGGGGGCAGGGTATGAAGATGGGTGATTTGCGACGCTGTCACGCCAAGCACCAGCCGGGCATCATCCACTTCCACCACCACAATGCGCTCGCGGGCGCCAAGGCTTACGCTACTGCGTACTTTGACATCACGGCTTAGGCCGCTTTTGGGGCTGAAACCAATACGTTTAGCAACCCATCCTGCCAGCAAAATCAGTACAATAATTACCGCCAGCGCGCCGCTGACCTGTATCAGCGACGATCCAGCGTGCGGCATTGGCTGCGGCGCAGCGACGGTGGCGGTTTGGGTCGTCATTAGCGGCTCAGTCGACGCATACGTTCGGACGGGGTGATAATATCGGTAATGCGCACGCCATATTTATCGGCGACGACCACGACTTCACCCTGGGCTATCAAATAGCCGTTAATCAAGATATCCAGCGGCTCGCCGGCAAGGCCTTCCAGCGCCACTACGGAACCCTGCGTCAGGCGCAACAGTTCTTTAATGGTCATGCGGGTGCGGCCGAGTTCTACGGTGAGCTTCACCGGGATATCCATAATTAAATCGATATCCTGAAGCGTCCCGCTGACATCATTGCCTTCTAAAGCGCGAAAAACATTATCGGTGGCGCTTTTTGGGGCTGTCTTTTGCTCGCTCATTGCTTCAGCCCACAGATCGTCCACGGAGCCGTTTTCGTCGGACGGATTGTTAATATCACTCATTTGGGCTGTTCCTCATTCAGCGAATGTAAAATCGGGTTGATCAGGTGTTCAACGCGCAGTGCGTACTGGCCGTTTACCGTGCCGTACTGGCTGGTCAGTACCGGTACGCCATCCACATGGGCAATAATGCGATCCGGTTTGTCGATGGGCAGCACATCGCCCGGCTTTAATTTAAGAATATTTGACAGTCGCATGGAGACATCAGCAAAGTTCGCCACCAACTCAAGCTCGGAATGCTGCACCTGACGCACCAGGTTCTCGCGCCAGTTTTGATCTTCATTACGGGAGTTTTCCAGCGGCGGATTCACCAGCAGCTCACGCAGGGGTTCAATCATGCTAAACGGCAGGCAGATATTAAACTCGCCGGTCAGGTTGCCGATTTCCACATGGAACGGCGTGTTCACCACGATGTCGTTCGGGGAGGTGGTAATGTTGGTGAATTTCACCTGCATTTCAGAACGCACATATTCCACATCCAGCGGGTTAATCGCTTTCCACGCGTCGCTGTAAGACTCCAGGGCCAACTTCAGCATGCGCATAATCACGCGCTGTTCGGTATGGGTAAACTCACGCCCTTCCACTTTCGTCGGGAAGCGCCCGTCACCGCCGAACAAGTTATCCACGGCGATAAACACCAGGCTTGGCGAAAAGACAAACAGCCCGGTGCCGCGCAGCGGTTTTAAATGAATCAGGTTAAGGTTGGTCGGCACCGGCAGGTTGCGGGCAAACTCGTGATACGGCTGAATGCGGATAGCACCAACGGTAATATCGGGGCTGCGGCGCAACAGGTTAAACAGTCCCATACGGAACTGACGGGCGAAACGCTCGTTAATGATCTCCAACGCCTGGAGACGCTCACGCACCACCCGACGTTGGGTATTAGGATCATAAGGGCGAATATTGCTGTCGTTAACGCCAGCCTTGTTTTGTTCAACGTTGTCGTCACTATCGCCATTCAACAACGCGTCAATTTCGGCTTGAGAAAGAATACTATCGCCCATGGGGTTACCGCAAAATAAAAGCTGTGTACAGCACGTCGGTGACGACCTGCTTGGGTTGGCCTGCAACCAGCGGCTGTGCAAGCGTCTCTTTAATGGCTTCGACTAATTTCTGTTTACCTTCGTCAGTCGCGAGTTGATCCGCGTTCTGGCGAGAGAACAGCAGCAGTAAGCGGCTGCGAATTTCCGGTAGATAATCGCTCAGGCGCTGACGCGTAAGATCGTCCTTAAGACGCAAAGTAATGCCGATGTAAAGCACACGATCGGCGTCGCCGAGGTTAACGGTAAACGTATCCAGGGCATAAAACACCGGTACTGGCGGCGGCTCGGGTTCCGCTTTTACAGCCTCTTTCGGCGTTTCATGCATACGCCAGTAGCTGTAACCTGCGGTTGCGCAGGCTGCAAGAGTTACGAGCACCAGTAACGGGATCCAGATGGAGCGTTTACGGCTTTTAGTAGTTGCGCTGTCAGTCATCTGACCCTTTCCTCTATCAGTACTGCATAGGGACTGATTATCCCGTGTATGCGGGCGGTTAAAGCCTGGAAAAGACGTGAATATTCACGCTACCTCAGGCGTTAGGCAAAGATATCTACCGCATTGTCGCCGCGGGCGATGCGTTGCAGGCTGGCAGGGGCTGCCACACCTTCATCGTTTTGACCGCCAAAACTGAACGTGCCGCCACGTGATCCGCTCTGCTGCGACTGTCCTTGCTGTTGCTGCTGTCCGGCGAAGTTTTGATTGCTGATATCACTTTGACCGAGCTGAATGCCGCTTTCCGCAAGCTGGGTGCGCAAGGTTGGCAGTGCGGCTTCCAGCGCGGCGCGCACGTGGCTGTGCGGCGAAACGAACTGCATCTGCGCCAGATTATCGTCAATTTTCATTGTGATATGCACCTGGCCCAGCGCCTCTGGATTCAGGCGCAGCTCAGCGGTCTGCTGACCGTTGCGGGTCATCAGGGTTACCTGTTGGCCCAACGCGTGCTGCCACTCCGAAGTGCCCAACTGCGCGTTCAAAAGCGCAGTGTGCGGCGTGGCGATAGCCGCGTTTGCAGCCGGCGTGGCGGTCGTGGTTGCGCTGCTTACCATCGGTTGCATCGCGGATGGGGTAGCCGGGCTGTTAGCATTGGAATCGTGAAACAGTTTGTCGGCATGGTTCGCAGCGTGCACCACATCGCGTGGTTGGTCGGTTACGCCCGCGACGGCAGGTTGAGCCTGGACGTTAGCGCCTTCACCGTTGGTAAGTGCTTTCGCGTCGCTTTTGCCATCCACAGGAACGTCGCCGTTAACCGCTTTGGCAAGCATACCGGTGGCGCTGGCAATATTCGCGGTGGTCAGGCTCTGGCTATCCGCCGTGTTGAGCGTCGCGGTTTGCTGGTGCGGCAACATGGCGAACAGGGCGCTTAACGCCGCCATGTCCTGCTCGTTCAGTTTCTTATCGTCTTTAAGGCCTGCAATATTCCGGGCGACGGATTCCAGGCCATCAGCGGTTTGCGGCTGTGCGTTAACCGGCGCATTAAGGCCTGCCAGCAAGGCGTCGAGAAGCGTACTGGCATCTTTATCCGCCTGCTCGCCTGCGTCACCCACGTCGCCAGGCTTAAGCGCCAGTTTTTGAGTGCCGGCGGTGAGCGCATCAAGATTAAGCGCTTTGCCTTCGCCGAGGCCGGGGATCGCCTGGCTTAACAAGTCCAGAAAGGACCCGGTTTCCGGCGCGGTTTTGTCAGAAGCTACGCTTGTCGCCGCTTCACTCTCAGGAGCCACTAAAATTTTAGATAATGTGATCATTCGCTTTTCCGAAATGACGCGCGCTGCGCAAACTCATCCATACGTTTTTGATCGAGCCGGTTCTCCGCCAGTAACGCGGCGTTGGACTTGCGATCGGAAAGCGTTTGCCATGCTTGCAAACGCTGCTTTTTCTCTTTCCAGAAACCCAACGCCTGATCGACTTTGGAATTCCACTGCATTAACTGTTGGCGATGCTGGTCGATGGCTTTTTCCAGCGTCAGGATAAATTGCTGGTAGTTCTGCCAACGGGTACTGGCAATGCCCTGACTCATATCCTGATTCAGGTTGTTGCGGTATTCATGCTGATAATCGATCAGCATATTAAGCTGTTCCTGAGCCTGCTGGCATCCTCGCCGCATTTCACCCAATCGCAACGCGGCATCATCGACTTCTTTTTCCGCAAGATCTTTTAAGGTGCTAAGCGCATTGCTTTGACTCATGGTTACCTCACTGACGCTTTGTTACATCGCCGGGAAGATCAACTCCAGTGCCTGTAGTGAGTCCTCGACGTCGGCACGTTCGAAAATGCCTTGTTGTAAAAATGCCTCCAGCTGCGGCCAGAGCATAATGGCCTTATCCAGTAATGGATCGCTGCCTTTGGCGTACGCGCCCACGCTGACTAAATCGCGGTTGCGTTGAAAACTCGACAGTAGTTGCTTAAACGTCCGCACCCGCGCGTAGTGCTGCTCGGAGATAAGCGCAGTCATTGCACGGCTGATGGACGCTTCAATATCGATAGCCGGATAGTGGCCCGCTTCCGCCAACTGGCGCGAGAGCACAATGTGCCCGTCGAGAATGGCTCGTGCGGAATCGGCAATCGGATCCTGTTGGTCATCACCTTCCGTCAGGACGGTATAAAATGCGGTGACCGAACCGCCGCCGGTAATGCCGTTGCCCGCGCGTTCCACCAGCGCTGGCAGTTTGGCGAAGACGGAAGGCGGATAACCTTTAGTCGCGGGTGGCTCGCCGATGGCAAGAGCGATTTCACGCTGGGCCATGGCGTAGCGGGTCAGGGAGTCCATAATCAGCAGCACATGCTGACCGCGATCGCGGAAATCTTCGGCGATGCGCGTGGCATAGGCCGCACCCTGCATACGCAGCAGGGGAGAGACATCCGCCGGCGCGGCGATAACCACCGAGCGGGCGCGCCCTTCAGGGCCTAAGATGTTTTCGATAAAATCTTTTACTTCGCGGCCACGCTCGCCAATCAGACCGACGACAATGACATCCGCCTGGGTGTAACGGGCCATCATGCCTAACAGCACGCTTTTACCGACGCCGGAGCCGGCGAACAGACCCATACGCTGACCGCGTCCGACAGTAAGCAGGGCGTTAATCGGGCGAACCCCCACGTCCAGTACGTCTTCAATTGGGGTACGTTGCAGCGGGTTAAACGGCGGAGTAATAAGCGCACCGGTACATTCCGTTTCCGGCGCTGGCAGGCCATCGAGCGGTTTACCGCTGCCGTCCAGCACGCGGCCTAACAGCTCCGGGCCCAGCGGCAATTGTTTGCCGCTTTGCAGGTTATCGCCGGTGGCATGGCGGGCATAAACCCGGGCGCCGGGTAAAATGCCTTCTACTTCTTCAAGCGGCATTAAAAATAATTTTTGGCCGTTAAAGCCCACCACTTCGCTTTCTACTTCCTGAATTTTGCTCCCGCTCTGGCGTTCGATAATGCACGTCGCGCCAAGCGGGAGTTGCAGACCGGTAGCTTCCAGCACAAGGCCAGTCGCGCGGACCAACCTTCCGTAACGACGTACCGGAGGTAACAGGGCGATTTTGGCTTCAAACGCGTCAAGAGACGCCAGCCATCGGGTGAGCCGGGCGGTCATTACACCACTCCTGGGGCGGCAAGGCGGCAGAGTTCCTGCCAACGGGTCGCCACGCTGGCGTCAAGATCGCCTTCGTCCGCCGACACTTTGCATCCGCCAGGATGCAGCGTCGGATCGCCGCGCAGCCGCCAGCCATGCAGGCTTAGGGTCGCGCCGAGCATATCTTCCACACGCTGCAAATCATCAGGATGGACGCGCAACTGCGGTTTGCCGCTGAACAGCGGTTCTTGCTGTAACAGCATTTGAATTTGTTTGATAAGCGCGTTGTTATCAACGCCTGCCGCCTGGCCTATTACCTGGCGCGCGGCTTCAAGCGCCATCTGCATCAAACGCGAGGCAATCACGCTATCGAGTGCATCAAGCGTATTTTGGAATTCGCTCACGAGGAGTTGCATTCTGGCGTGTACCGGCGCTTGTTGATTGCGCGCTTCCGTCATGCCTTGCTCTATGCCTAACTGGTAACCTTCCTGGCGGCCTTGTTCAAAACCCTGCGTACGGCCTTCTTCTACGCCTGCGTTAAAGCCCTGTTGGTGGGCCTGTGTTTGAAGCATGGCCAACTGTTGTTGCAGAACCTGCTCCTGCTGGGCGGCGGTAAGCTCCACACCGGGCTCCACCGCTTCAGAGAGCACAAATTCCTGCATGGGCGGGGCGAGATCGTCAGGCAGCCAACGCTGCCAGGCTGGTTGATTAGACATAGGTATCCTCGCCGCTGCCTATAACCATCTCGCCGGTTTCCGCCAGACGACGAACGATCAACAGAATTGCTTTCTGCTCGTTCTCCACCTGGGACAGACGTACCGGACCGCGGTTTGCCAGATCGTCGCGGAGAATATCTGCAGCACGTTGAGACATATTGCGCAGGAATTTCTCGCGCAGCGGCTGTTCCGCACCTTTGAGTGCCACCAGCAACGATTCGGAATCCACTTCCTGCAACAGGCGCTGGATACTGCGATCGTCGACTTCCACCAGGTTTTCGAACAGGAACATTTCGTCGATAATTTTTTGCGCCAGATCGCCGTCGAACTCGCGCACCGCCGTAATAACCGCTTCTTCCTGCTGCGTTTTCATCAGGTTGATAATTTCGGCTGCGGTTCTTACGCCGCCCATTTTGCTGCGCTTGAGGTTCTGGCCGTCGAGCAGGTTGTTGAGCACCTCGGTCAGTTCCGCCAGTGCGGCTGGCTGTACGCCGCCGAAGGTAGCGATACGCAGCATCACATCGTGGCGCAGACGTTCGTCGAACAGCGCCAGAATATCTGCCGCCTGGCCACGTTTGAGGTGCACCAGAATGGTCGCGATAATCTGCGGGTGTTCGTCGCGAATAAGATCGGCCGCGCTCTGCGGTTCCATAAAGTTGAGCGTTTCCATCCCCGAGGTACTCTCTTTGGTATCGAGAATATCCTCAAGCAGGCTGGAGGCGCGTTCTTCGCCCAGCGCTTTAACCAGCACAGAACGCAGATAGTCGTTGGCGTTGACGCTCAGCGCCGCGAACTGTTCGGCTTCTTGCTCAAACTCCTGCAACACGTCGGTCAGTTGCTTATTGGAAATTTGGCGCACGTTAGCCATCGCGGCGCTGACGTGCTGGACCTCGCGCGCAGAGAGGTGTTTGAACACCTCTGCAGCACGGTCTTCGCCGATGGTCATCAGCAAAATGGCGCTTTTATCGGTACCGCTCAATTCACTCATAGTTCGTTACTCATCCACTGGCGAATGACCAGCGCAACCACGCGCGGATCGTTATCTGACATTTCACGGATACGCTGGCTCATCACCTCAGCGCTCAGGCGCTGATTGGTACGACGTTGCTGGGATTGCTCGTCGCGAGTGAGGCGAACTTCCACCGCGTCTTCCATCTCTTTTTGCTGGCTCGCCACTTCCGTAACGGCTTTAGCCTCTTCAGTACGGCGCTGCAAGTGCGGGCGCACCGCTTTGCGCCACAACAGCCAGGCGACAATCAGAACAATCAGCCAACGACCTGCGGACAGCATCTGGTCGATAAAGGTCTGCTGTTGCCAGAACGGTAACTGACCGCCCGTTTCCAGCGTTTCCGTGAACGGTGAGTTCACGACATTCAGCGTATCGCCGCGCGATTCGCTAAAGCCCATTGCTTCACGCGTCAGATTTTCAATTTGCTTCATCTGATCGGCTGTGAGCGGCAACGGTTTGCCATCGGCCAGCGTTCGGTAATTGACAACCACCGCAACCGACAGGCGCTGCACATCACCGGTGTTCATTTTGGTGTGGCGAATGGTGCGATCGACTTCGTAGTTAGTGGTTTCATCGTGCTGGGTGTTACGTGGCACGGTGTTATTAGCGCTGCTGGTTTGTGTACGCTGGCCATTAGCCTGTGCGTTGTTAGCCTGCCCGTTATTAGGCTGGTTTTGGCCCGGCGGCGTGTCGATCGGTGCGTTATTCGCAGGCGCCGGCTGGTTAGACAGCGCGCCCGGCACGCCACCTGGCAAGCCGCTGCCAATCTGTTCGTTGGTATTTAACTGACGAGAACGTACCGCAGTCTGGCTTGGGTCGCTGTTCGGGCGATACTGCTCTTCGGTTTGTTCTTTGCTGGCGAAATCGATCTGCGCGGTGACCTGCGCGTGAACATTCCCGTTACCCACGATAGGACCGACAATGGCTTCGATGCGACGCTGTACGCGGCTTTCAACATCAGCGGCATATTTCAACTGCGCATCATTAAGATCGCGTCCGGCGCTACCGGAGGAAGTCAACAGATGACCGCTCTGGTCGACAACCGTGACGTTTTCCGGCGGCAGACCAGCGACGGCGCTGGAAACCATATGCACAATGGCGGTGATTTGCCCTTCATCAAGGGCGCGTCCTGGTTCCAGGTTCACCGTAATAGAGGCGGAAGGGGATTTTTGCTCGCGTACGAACAGCGAGGGTTTGGGCATGGCCAAATGAACCCGAGACGTTTTTACCGGGCCTAACGTTTCGATGGTGCGAGACAGTTCGCCTTCGAGCGCGCGCTGGTAGTTCACCTGCTCGCTGAACTGGCTGATGCCGAATTTTTCCTGGTCGAGCAATTCAAAGCCGACCGCACCGCCTTTTGGCAGACCCATACCGGCCAGGCGCAGACGCAAATCATAGACGTTTTCTGCAGGGACCATGATGGCGCCGCCGTTATCAGAGAAACGGTAGGGCACATTCATTTGGGTTAACTGCGTGACGATGGCACCGCCATCTTTCTCGCTGAGATTACTGAAAAGTACCCGATAATCAGGGGTTTTTGCCCACAGGACGAGGGCCACAATAATAGCGACCGCAGCCGCACCGGCGACCATCAAAGGAATACGAGGGTTAGCTCGCAGGCGGGTTAACCATTCGTTGGCTTTATTTGTTGGCGCTGGAGCCTGAGTGGCAGTATTCATAGCGCACCTCGACGCTCAGCGTGGACAACATTTTCGGTGTTATGAAGCAAGACGGACTCCCGGGTGCACGTGCACTAAAACTTCCACAATGATGGCGATGCCATTATTTGGCTTTCTGAAAATTTCGATGAAGCAAATAGATGAGTTTTTAGTGTCTATTTAGCGCCTTTATCTTATTGACAGAGTGGTAACCTCCGTCTACTTGAAATGTTCCAGGAGTAGTGTCATGTCCATCCAGGGGATTGAAGGCGTTGTTCAGCAACTGCAAGCCACCATGCTTGCCGCGAGCAATAAGCCCGTACAACCACAGCCTGCCGTAAGCTTTGCCGGTGAACTTCAGGCCGCGCTTGGCCGCATTAGCGATACCCAGAATGCCGCGCGTGCGCAGGCGAACCAGTTTTCACTCGGCGCGCCGGGCGTATCCCTTAATGATGTGATGGTTGATTTGCAAAAATCATCGGTTTCTCTGCAGATGGGCATTCAGGTAAGAAACAAACTGGTTTCGGCCTATCAAGAAATGATGAACATGCAGGTGTAGTTGGCCTAACCTGATGATATGTAAGTAAATACTAGTTACGATCCGACAGCCTTGGTCATGGGTGGGGCAAAGTCAGATAATTTCTGGTTCAGAATGGCAATCTGATCCGAATTGTTATCCGACATCCAGGCTCCGTAAACCTGATACACCATCTGCGCATTTGTGTGACCCATTTGCGCCGCGATGAAGTTCGGGTCTGCTCCTGCTGTTAACGACCAGCAAGTATAGGTATGCCGTGACTGGTATGCTCTCCTGTAACGTAACCTGCTCGCCGCATCGCTGATTACCAGCTCTGTGATACAGAGCCAACCGCGTAATGGTGGCCGGCGATCCCGTTTGTTGCATTAGCCTGTGGGTTGAAGACGAAAGTGCAGGGGTGAGAGGTTGTCCGGCCGTACTCCCGCAATTTCACTTCAACCTGATGCTGCTTACCGAGTCGTGTCATTTCCGCCTGGCTTTTCAGAACATCAATCGCAGGTTGGATCAGGTGAATAACCCTGTCTGTGCCCGCATCCGTTTTTGGCAGGGTAAATTCTTTAGTTAGTGTGTGATTCCTTCTGACCATTAAGGTGCCCGCCTTCAGGTCGATATCCTCCCACGCCAGCCCACATAACTCTTCGTGTCGCATCCCTGTATACACCGCCAGTGACCAGAAGTTCTTTATCTGCTGGTTGTAACAGGCATCTATGAGTCTTACGAACTCGTCCCGGGTTAGCGGATCCGGAACGGCCTTCGCCTTCTTCAGAAAGTCGATGCCATCAAACGGGTTCTTCTTTATATAGCCGCTTTCGGTGGCAAACTGGAACATGAAAGACATCACCATCATGTAGTTATTCACCGTCCGCGCCGACCGACCTTTGACCGGCGTCCGCTGGCCCCTCTTCAGGGTTTGATAGCTATGTAGGTTGCCTCCTTGCGGCCATACTTTGCCCGTTCGGTCAGCGAGGCGACCGCATCTGGGTGCGGGAGACTTTCGCTAGCGGTTTATCCTCTAAATCTACCCTTGCTTACTGCGCAACTCACAGACGTGCAGACCTTGAGGATGGTTTTTACGACACCATCATGTGGACACCATCAATTCACATGCCGTAATGAGCCAGCCGTATTTCCCTGGAAATCACCGATGTGCGTGTGGAGTGGTTAAATAGTATCAGTGAGCAAGACGCTTTGGCTGTAGGTATTTGTCATAGAAACAGTGCGCCAGTCATTGACCCAACCTATTGCAATTACCTGGCGGATAATTTGAATGACGTTCACGAATGGTTTGACCGTCCTGGCAACAGTTTCACAAATCTCTGGCAGTCAATTTACGGCGCTAAAAGTTGGCAGCATAGCCCGTGGGTATGGGTTATCGAGTCCAAACGTATCGACGGGAGCGCAGCATGAACACAACCCGCAAAGCAATGTCGGACTTTGGACCTGAAACGTCAATCGAGCGCATCAATACTATCAACGCTACGCAGCGCAGTTTCGCGTTGGAAACCGTCGAGGCGCTGGTAGAGGCGCTGGAGGGTGCACAGCGGAAAATCCCAGAAATGAAAGACGATCGAAAGGTCACGCTTTAGAATCGGCTTGACGCATTTAAAAGTTAAGGTTTGGCATAGGAATGCCGATAATATTTGTTTGTTGGGTTTTTAAAGGAATAGAACGAACATGCAATATTTTTATGCGTATCACGGTCCCAAAAATAAAAAAGATTTTGATTTCAGCAAAGGATATGGAGTAGGGGAGAAATGGAAAATCAGTCAAGTCAAATCTGGAGACCGTCTTTTTGTTATACAAAAGTTAACTGGTTCTCTAAACTTTCAGTTCTGTGGCTTATTTGAAATCACGGGCACCTATGAAGAACCAGATAATGATTATCAATATCGAGTGAAACTTAAAGACTTATCTGAGCTTGATGCTTACCTGCCTATAGATGAATCAAGAATTAGTGATCTACTTCCACTAAGTACGCGAAAAGAACCGTGGACTAATTTTAAACGTCACTTCTGCCATCAAGGTGCCTCTTTAGAAGCTCCCCTCGATAAGAAAATAGTGTCAGCGCTCATTTCTCTGGTGGCTATCCAGTCTGAGCAGGATGAAATAACTGACCGAAGGGAAGATGGTATGCGGATGGTCAAAATTCGTCGTGAGCAGAGTAAATTTCGTAAAGCGGTTATGTTGAACTGGGGCGGTAGGTGCGCAATTACAGGTAGTCCTTTAGCAGTTGAAGCGTGCCATATTATCAGGCATGCGGATAAGGGGTTGCCAAGCGTAGAAAATGGAATTGCACTTGCTGCGGATTTGCATAAGCTATTTGATAGCGATCATCTTAGTTTTAAGGATAACCGAATTATTCTTTCGGAATCAGCAAGGCTAGAACCCCGATATGAAAAATATCATGGTACTGAACTGCGCAAGCCTCTAAAACCAGTCAATCTGTCGATTAATGACTAAAACTTGTTGGCAGTATAGGATTAAAAAAGCAGGTTATAAAACCTGCTTTTTTATTCTCTAATTGCCAGGAGCTTACAAATCAGTTTTCATTCTGCTTCGGCATGTGCAATTGGAAGTTAAAAAATAACTAAACAAAATATATTTCCTGAGCGGGATGAGAAATATAAAATTTAAAACTCATATGGGTTAAATAATATCATTCCACTTGTAAGGTGTTAACACCTTGAATGACAAAAGGCGTTGCAAGAATAAATAAGCTTCATAGTCTATCAAATAAATGGAGGGCTAATTGTGTAAGCATCCCGGCAAAACGGCCCATTAACTTTTAGAGATCTTCCGAGATACTGATTATGTCTTCTGAGGAGATCACCATGCGTAAAGCCCGATTCACCGAACACCAGATCATTTCCGTTCTGAAGTCCGTCGAAGCCGGACGTACC
>NZ_JAALBX010000008.1 GCF_011077955.1 Citrobacter freundii | reverse complement strand
CCTCGCTTCAGGTCGGCCGGGATACGGCATCCTGCCTTTCCCGACCTCAGGCCCGCGTCCATGCGGGCCTGACCTGGCTCGTCAATTGCGCCTCGGCGAGGTTGATGCCGGACACAACCCCACGGCTGACCTTTTTGTGTTTTCATTGAGGGATTATTGGTGTTCCTGTATGCGTGACCTGTATCGTCTGTTGCGCTTCGGCGATGTTAATACCGGACACAACCCCATGGCTGGAATTATGGAGTTGTGAATGGCCTTCTGGCGTGGGGAATGCTCTGGTTACTGGAATATCAATAAACCCTCATCCATCAGTAAATTAAGCCAATACCAGTAAAATTAAGCGCAAAAAACACACTCTTTTTAATCTAACACCTTTGCAGTGGTGGGTTTTCATTCCCCTATCGGAACCGCCGACACGATGGACGGATGACGAGGGCTGGCGGCAGGGAAGCCGCCAGAGGGCGTGAGCCACATGGATGTGGCGTCGCGCCCGGTCCGAAGGCAGAGGCCGTGAGTGGAGGGCACCGCGAAGCGGCGGTGACGTCAGGGGGAGCCGGGGTCGCCAGGGGGGCGGCGGCGAGCCCCCCTGGCACGTTCGCAAAAGACCATGCCGCGTGGGGCAACCCACTTTTAGCGAACGGAACCATTCCACAAAACCCATCGGGGAATGCGGCCAAAGCGAACGGAACCATTCCACAAAACTCAGCTACCAACGGGAAAGTGGCCCTTTACCAAAGCGACGACTCTTCCCCCTCCTCCAAATAAAAACCGGCCTCAACGGGCCGCCTTTTTAATAACGTTCGGGCACGAGAGTTTGTCGGGTTACTGAAACCTCACAAAACCCGAATATTTCATTTAAAATCAGCGATTAACGAAAAAATCAGGCCAAATAACTCATTATTTTTAAACAAATACCCCCACAGTGGTGGGTTTTCATTCCCCCATCGGAACCGCCGACACGATGGCCGGGTGACGAGGGCTGGCGGCAGGGAAGCCGCCAGAGGGCGTGAGCCACATGGATGTGGCGTCGCGCCCGGCCCGAAGGCAGAGGCCGTGAGTGGAGGGCACCGCGAAGCGGCGGTGACGTCCGGGGGAGCCGGGGTCGCCAGGGGGGCGGCGGCGAGCCCCCCTGGCACGTTCGCGTAAGACCATGCCGCGTGGGGCAACCCACTTTTAGCGAACGGAACCATTCAACCAAACCCACCGGGGAACGCTGCCAAAGCGAACGGAACCATTCCACAAATTCAGACCAGCAACGGGAAAGTGGCATCCTGCCAAAGCGAACGGAACCATTCCACAAATTCAGACCAGCAACGGGAAAGTGGCTCCCTGCCAAAGCGAACGGAACCATTCCACAAAACTCACCTGGCAAGTGGCTCCCTGACAAAGCAAACCTCCGCCTCCATCCCCTCAAGCGCACGGGAGATCGTTGGCCCTACCACCTCAAACATTTTCGCCGACACCACCTCTACGTGCGCGCAATCAAGCGTATGCACCGTCATCTCCTTAAGCCACGGACGCCAGGCGTCGGTGGCGTTCATGCCGTCGGGCACCGTGCGCCTGGCGACAAAAAGCGTCGTCGGGCCGTGGTACGGCAGAGTACGGGCCGAGGTCAGCAACCGAATCGCGTCGGCATAATTGCCCTCAATGGTGGCAAACAACCGCTCGCTTCCCTGCCCGCGCTGGGCAGTAATAAACGCCTCACGTTCGCGCTCGATTTCCGCTAACACCTCAGGATCGGGGGTGTCTCCTTTTTGCGCCCAGTTTTGCGTCTCCGGCGGCCAGGTATCGAGCAGGCCAAGCCAGGCGACCCGCTCGCCCGCCGCTTCCAGACGCGCCGCGAGGTTTTGCGCCAGCGTCCCACCAAGGGAGTAACCCAGCAAATAATAAGGCCCCGTCGGCTGAATGCGGCGCACTTGCGCAAGCTGCTGTTCGCAAAGTTCGTTGAAATCCCGCGCTGTCGCCATCGGGCCATCGGGGCGTGGCGACTGAATACCGGTTATCGCCCATGGCATTCCCACATAACGTTGCAACACGCTAAATTGCCAGGCGAAACCGGAGGCAGGATGGAAGCAAAAAAGACGTGGCCCGCTGCCGTCACGTAGCGGCAGCAGCGCCCCAAATCCGGCGTCTGCGGCATTACTGTCCCCGGCACGCAGACGCGCGGCCAGGCTTTCCACTGTTGACGCCTCCAACACCTGCCCGACCGTCACCTCTTTCCCGAGCGTCTCGCGCAGCAAAGCCGCCAGACGCATCGCCAGTAATGAGTGCCCGCCCAGCGCGAAGAAATCGGCATTAACATCCGTAATGTCGCAGTTCAATAATTGCGAGAACGCAGCGGCAATGGTCACTTCCAGCGCTGAGTGCGGCGCACGACCTGACGCGGCGACCGACATCTCGGGTAATGGCAGCGCGTTACGATCAAGCTTCCCGTTGGCACTGAGCGGAAGCGATGACAATTGAATCACTTGCACCGGAACCATATGCGCGGGTAATAAGGCCGCAATCTGGTCACGTAATTCCGCAGTATTCAGCGGCAAACCGCTGTCTGACACCACATAGCCCACCAGTTGCCGGGCATCGCCTTCACTTGCCGCAGCCTGATTAATGACGCAGGCGTGAGTCACCGCCTGCGCAACGTCCGGGAGTGACATCAGCGCGCAGTCAATCTCCCCGAGTTCAATGCGCTGCCCGCGCAGTTTGAGTTGAAAATCGCTGCGCCCCAGGTATTCAATCGCGCCATCAGAGAGATAGCGCGCCACATCGCCGGTGCGGTACATCCGCTCGCCGGGGGCGAACGGATCGGCGATAAACCGACTGGCGGTCAGATCGGCGCGCCCCAGATAGCCTTGCGCCAGTTGAATACCGGTCAGGTATAAATCTCCCGCCACGCCGGGCGGCACCGGGCGCATCGCGCTATCCAGCACGCGCATGCCGGTATTCCACACCGGAAAGCCAATCGGCACGCTGTTGCCTTTCACGTTTGCCAGCGACTCGCCAAAAGCCGGATACCAACTCACATCCACGGCGGCCTCGGTAGGGCCGTAAAGGTTATGCAGCGCCACGCCGGTCAGGCGTTCCCACTGGCGGCAAAGATCCGTCGGCAACGCTTCGCCGCTACAAAACACTCGCCGTAGCGAGGCGCATCGCGCTATCGCCGAGGGACTGTTCAACGCGTCGACAAACGCCGCCAGCATCGAGGGGACAAAGTGTGTGGTGGTAACGCGCCAGCGCGCGAAAAGCGCCTGCAACGCTTGCGGATCGCGGTGGGCATCGGGAGGTGCCATCACCAGTTGCGCGCCAACCATCAAGGGCCAGAAAAACTCCCAAACCGAGACGTCGAAGCTACAGGGCGTTTTTTGCAATACCACATCCTGCGCCGCAAGCGGGTAGTGGTTTTGCATCCACCATAAGCGGTTAACGATAGCGGCCTGCCCGACCATCACACCTTTCGGGCGGCCCGTGGAGCCGGAGGTGAAAATCACATACGCGGTCTGTTCAGGGCGCGATAAATCCAGCGCAGGCGCGTCAGACGCCGTAAGCGGCGCGTCATAGAGGATTAACGGTTGCGCGCTAAGCGATGCAAAGCGGGATTGCAGCGCGGCGCTGGTGATTAAAAGGCGCGGGCGCGCGTCTTCCAGCATCATCTGTAAACGCTCGTCAGGGTAGCCGGTATCGAGCGGCAACCAGGCAGCGCCCAGTTCGACAACCGCCTGTAGCGCAAGCGATAAAAATACCGAACGGGGCAACGCAACCGCCACGATATCGCCAGGTTTTACGCCCCGCGCCTGAAGCTCAATGGCGAGGGCATGTACCTGTTCGCGCATGTCACGATAGCTGAAGTGATAATGCTCATCCGCCAGCGCTGGCGCATCGGGTGTGCTTAACGCCTGGCGAATAACGGCGGCCGTTAAGGTATCGGCGGGCAGCATCATTCCGGTGTCATTGATGCGCGCCATGCGTTGCGCCTCAAAAGGGTGAACGATGTTCGCCTCGCCGCAGGCAAGCCGGGGGTTGGTCGCAAACTGGCTTAACAGGCGCGGCAGACGGGCAATATGCTGCGCCAGGCTATCGGCCTCATAGCGCCGGGCGTTCGCCAGCACTTCCAGCCCCAGTGCGCCCTGCTCGTCCTGATATAGCGCGAGTTCAATGTCGTTAACCGGCCCAGAAGCCAATTGATGCGTAATGCCATCGATCCCGCCCAGACTGAGTCGGTAATCAAACATCTTAAAGTTAAAGACCGTGCCGTAAAGCGGGGCTGGCTGGGTGACGCGTCCGGCGTCGCGCAGAATTTGTTCTGCGTCGTAACGCTGATGGCGGCGCACCGTTTTCATCTGCCTTGCCAGGCTGGCAGCAAGCTCCGGGAGGGTGCCGCCGGGCGCGATGCGGACTGCCAGCGGCAGCACGTTTAATACCGGGCCGGTAGCGCACAGGGCCGCCGACCCCATACGACGCATAAAAATCACCCCGGCGGCAAAGTCGTTGCGCCCACAAAGCCGCCCTATCCACAAAGACACCAGCGCAAAGGCCAGATCGGCGGGCGTCACCTCGTGGGTCGCCGCGAGCAGCGCCTGAATTTGCGCGTTATCAAACGTAATGCGATGGCGGATAAGTTCGGCAGAAGGCTCCCGGGTCGTGAGCGGTTCGTCCGACAGGGTGGCGGGTTCCGGCAGGCTGGCAAGTTGCGCGGCCCAAAACGCGCGGTCTTTCGCACAGGCGGGCGAGGCGTGGTACTGCTGATACTCCTCCACCACCTCGCTAAACGGAGTAAAGGGCGAGGCCTGCGGCGTTTGCCCCTTACGCCATGCTGTATAAATGTCTGCGATCCGGCGGGTAATGGCGGTGAAACTAAAGCCATCCACCAGTAAATGGTGATAGCGCTGATACCAGAACCAGCGGGTATCGCTTAAGCGCAACAGTTGATGATGCCAGGGAGCTTGCCCTGACGCATACCGCAGATCCTGGTCGCGATCCTGGCGCATCAAGGCGAGCGCCGCGTCCTGCGGATCAGCATGATGACGTAAATCCACGCATTCTGGCAGCGGGAAGCAAACTGACTCATCCACCCACTGGCGCGGCTCGCCGTTGATTTCCGCAAAGCGCATTCGCAATGTGTCGGCTTCGTTCATGCCGGCAACAATGGCTCTAGCCAACAACGGCGCATCCAGCGCGCCGTTCAGTTCAATGTAATGGGCCACGCTCCAGGCGGCAGGCTGTTGGCTCAGGGCATCGGCGACCCAAATCCCGGGCTGGGCGGCAATAAGCGGCAGAGTAACGCTGGGGCGAGTCATGAAAGCGTCCCCCGCGCAAAAACGGCGGGATGTAATGCGCCGCCCTGTTGTTCAAGCCATGCCACGCAATCGCTGTGCGCGCGCGGTTCGGCGACGATACGCCAGCCTGCGGGCAGTGCGCAGTTCTCAGGCCACAGGCTTATCTGCCCGAGCGCGTTTTTCAGCAGATAAAATTGCCCCTGGGGATTGTCGAAGGGGTGAGTGTATTCCATAACAAACTCCTGAAATTCAATACGGTTCCTTTCAGCGCGAAGTAAGTAACTTATCGCCCCACAGGGTGATAAGCCCTTCCGTCAACCCGCCCCGCCAGCACAGTGCGTCATGCCCGCCATCCACTTCACGCCAGAAAATTTGCTGAGGAGTGCGTTGCAGCACCGAGCACAACCGCAGATTGGCCTGATAGATAAGCGGCTCGCGCGTGCCCGCTTCGAGAAAAATACGAAGCGGCGCCTGCCCCAGGCTGCCCTCTTCAAGCTGTGAGATAAGCAACCCTTGTTCACTTTCGCGCCCGGGCCACCAATACGAACCCGACTGACTGAGTACGCATCCAAAGCGCTCAGGCCAGTGGAGACCGGCGAAAAGCGCGGAAAGCCCGCCGAAGCTCTGACCGGCCACAACGGTGGTAGACGGATCGTCACGCCAGGGCGCGATGGTCTGGATCTGCGGCAGCAATTCTTGCTGGATTGCCTCCCAGAAGGCGGGGTTACAGGGCAGTTCATGACTGCGATGGGGGGTATCGATAACATCAATCAGCACATAAACCGCGGGGGGTAATAATCTTTCATCCGTTAACGACTGAAGCGCCGGCCATACCGGCATACTTTGCGCCCAGAACTGGCCATCAAGCAGCAGCGCGAGGGGCCGATGACCGCCGTTATCTTCACCGGTCGCAAAGATCCAGACGCGGCGCGTATTGGCGAGTATTTCGCTTTGCCAGTGGATGCTGCAGGGCGGCGTAAAGGCCGTATCGGAGGCATTCCAGCCGGGCTGATGCGGCGCGCGGGGCATTTCCAGCGCGCACACTGGATGACCGCGACCACCCCGCCACTGACGTGGATTAAAAGGATCGACTACAGCCCGGGGGAAAAGGTTGCGCCAGCCTTCGCGCAACGCCTGTGCAGATGGGATCTCGCGGCTAAAGGCTTCAGGCGGAAAGTCATCCGTTACGGTTGAGGGGATCAGGCAATAACTGCCGCGCCAGGTATCGGTAAGCACTATCTGGTACTGCCAGACATCGGTGCCGGGGATGCGCACCAGGGTGACCGGACGCGCGCGCTGATGATGATCGGTCACCCCTGTGATGTTTAGCCACACCCGCTGCACAGACGAGTGATGCTCGTCGCCCGAGGGGTCGCGCCATAAGAATGTAACGCGACATACGCCCTTTCCGTGCGCTTCAATCAAGGGAATGCCCTGCCCCTGACGCGCTTGCCACCACGCTTCACTTCCCGTTTCAAGCCGCATCAAAGTCATTAACCTTATGAATTAACTGGTATTTGAAAATTACCGTAAGAAATGTTTGATAATATTATTGATAATTATTCGTATTTGCAATAGCGTTATGGCGCGCTATGGCATGCGCACTAACCCGTTGTTTTCGTACAACCGTCTGACGTTACCCTTCCAGACACACCTGGGACGTCAAACTCATCGTCAGACGACATCATGCTGCTCTCCGCCCCTGGCATGGATTAAGCGAGATGCAGCAGTAGAAAAGCAGGCAAAAAAATGAATAAAAAAATCCATTACTCCCTGGCCATGTTAATCAATCTGGGGATCTACGGCGCGGCAATGCCGGTTCTGGCAGCCGGTACAACGGCCCCCACTGACGGCGAAAAAGCATCTTCCGCCGCCGGTGAAGACACCATGGTCGTTACCGCCGCCGAACAGAATTTGCAGGCGCCCGGCGTCTCGACCATCACCGCAGAAGAGATTCGTAAAAATCCGCCCGCGCGCGATCTGTCTGAAATTATCCGCACCATGCCGGGCGTTAACCTGACCGGCAACTCCACCAGCGGCCAGCGTGGCAACAATCGTCAGATTGATATTCGCGGTATGGGCCCGGAAAACACGCTGATCCTGATTGATGGCAAACCCGTGAGCAGCCGTAATTCGGTACGCCAGGGCTGGCGCGGCGAGCGTGATACCCGAGGCGATACCGCCTGGGTGCCGCCGGAAATGGTTGAACGCATTGAAGTGCTGCGTGGCCCGGCAGCGGCGCGCTACGGCGATGGCGCGGCGGGAGGTGTGGTGAACATCATCACCAAACGCAGCAGTAACGAATGGCACGGCACATGGGATACTTATCTGAACGCGCCGCAGCACAAAGAAGAAGGCTCGACTAAGCGCACCAACTTCAGCCTGACCGGCCCGCTTGGCGACAGCGTGAGCTTCCGTTTGTATGGCAATCTGGATAAAACCCAGGCCGATGCGTGGGATATTAACGAAGGCCATCAGTCGCTGCGTACCGGCACCTACGCCAACACGTTGCCTGCCGGACGTGAGGGCGTAAAAGACAAAGACGTTAACGGCCAGCTGCGCTGGGAATTTGCGCCGCAGCAGTCGCTTGAGTTTGAAGCGGGTTACGGACGTCAGGGCAACCTGTACGCGGGCGATACTCAAAACACCAACACCAACGCGCTGGTGAAAAGCAATTACGGGAAGGAAACTAACCGACTGTATCGTCAGGATTATTCGGTTACCTGGAACGGCGGTTGGGATAATGGCGTGACGTCCAGCACCTGGGCGCAGTACGAAAAAACCCGTAACTCGCGCACGAACGAAGGGCTGGCGGGCGGCACCGAAGGCATTTTCTCCAACGCGCTGAAATCAGATATCGATTTGAGTGATGTGACGCTGCACAGCGAAGTTAATTTGCCGCTTGATGTGCTGGTTAACCAAACGCTGACGCTTGGCACTGAATGGACCCAACAGCGGATGAAAGACCGCGCCTCGAATACCCAGTCGTTGACCGAAGGCGGCGCCATTCCCGGGGTGAGCAGTACGAATCGCGACCCGTATGCCAGCGCGGAAATTTTCTCGCTGTTTGCGGAAAACAACATGGAACTGACCGACAGCACCATGCTGACGCCAGGCCTGCGTTTTGATCATCACACGGTTTCCGGCAACAACTGGAGCCCGGCGCTTAACCTCTCTCAGGGGCTGACCGAAGATATCACCCTGAAAATGGGCATCGCCCGCGCCTACAAAGCGCCAGGCCTCTATCAGACCAACCCGAACTACATTCTCTACAGTCGCGGTCAGGGTTGCTACGCAAGCGCTGGCGCGTGTTACATGATGGGTAATGACAATCTGAGCGCGGAAACCAGTATCAACAAAGAGATTGGTCTCGAATACCGCCATGAAAGCTGGCTGGCGGGTGTGACCTGGTTCCGTAACGATTATCGCGACAAAATTGAAGCGGGTTATTCGCCGGTCGGCAGGACAGCGAACGGCAGAAACCGTACCGATATCTATCAGTGGGAAAACGTACCGAAAGCGGTAGTTGAAGGGCTGGAAGGCACGCTGAACGTACCGGTGACCGAGACCATTCAGTGGAGCAACAACCTCACCTGGATGCTGGAAAGTAAAAACATAACCACGGGCGATCGTCTGTCTATCATTCCTGAATTTACGCTCAACTCTACGTTAGGTTGGCAGGTTCGCGAGGATCTCTCCTTACAGAGCACCCTCACCTGGTACGGTCGTCAAAAACCGAAGAAATATAACTATAAGGGCCAACCGGTAAGCTCGCCTGACGACACTGAAGTCAGCCCTTACAGCATCGTCGGCGTGAGCGGCACCTGGGATGCCACCAAGAATGTCAGCTTCACCGCAGGTATCGATAACCTGTTCGACAAACGTCAGTGGCGCGCGGGCAATGCCCAGGGTACCGGTAACGCCACGGCAGTTCCACCGTCGTGGATGAACGGGGCTGGCGCGGCGACTTATAACGAACCAGGCCGCACCTATTTCGTGAGTGTTAACACCCACTTCTGATTGTATGCTTTACGGATAAGGGGAACCTGGGTTCCCCTTTTTTTGGTTTTACTCAAGCCGCGATCGCGGTGAATGCCGGTGAGGCCGCAGAACCTAACCGGTTACCCACTCAGGAAACGATGCAAACCACGCTATCCACGTTAGTTGTTGGCAACCGCACGCTGTTTTGCCTGCGCTTTGCGCCAGAGAGTGTTGCCGAGCAGGATCTCTTGTGGCTGCCGCATCATCACACGCTTGCCAGAGCAGTCCTGTCGCGTAAAGCAGAACACCTTGCCGGGCGGATAGCGGCAGTCCATGCCCTGCGCCACGCAAAAGGCCCTGCTACCCCGCCGGGAACGGGCGCGCACCGGGAACCGCTTTGGCCGCAAGGCTTTACCGGCAGCATTACCCATGCGGGCAATCTGGCGCTGGCAGTGGCAAAACCCAGCGGAGTGGGCTTTTCAAGCCTTGGGATTGATTACCAGCCGTTCCTTGGTGAAAACGATGCCCAAAAGCTTGCCGATGGGGTGTTATATGGCCCTGAGCGGGCATGGCTGGCGACCCGTTCGCTGCCTTTTTATCGGGCGCTAAGTCTGGTGTTTTCCGCCAAAGAAAGCCTGTTTAAAGCGCTGTTTCCAGCCGTGCAAAACTGGTTTGGTTTTGAGTGCGCCCGCATCGTTGCGCTCACGGATGAAAACCTGACGCTTGAGCTAACCTGCCCGCTTGGCCCCTTCCCGGCCCGCTCTTCATTCACGCTCCGTTACCGTTATTTTCAGGATGGGGTAATAACGCTTGTTGATTTCGACGATTCGCTACCAGCGCAAAATCAGGCCGATCGCTAAAAACGCAAAATTTTCCAGCCAGTTACCCTTAATGCGCCTCTTCACATAACCAGCATTAAATCCATTATCCACACAAAATAGATGATTATGGTCATTTTATCCTGATGCCCTCGCAGTGATGATACGGCGGCATGGTTTTCGCGTGTCGTCACAACAAAGAGCAACGGGTAGCGACGATCCGCTAAACCGCCGCGCCGGCTATGTATTTAATGGGCTCGCAGGTCACCTTCTCGGGCGCATTTATTGTGTTATTGGCACCTGCGCTAAACGTATTCCGCCACGGTTTGCCTCCAGTGCGAGCGAGGCATTTATCGTCATGCTGTTTATGCGTGTGGTTAGCTAAGGAGTGACGAATGGATTTAAACGTGTGGACTGAAGAGCTGCGTCAATTGGTTAACATTGATTGCGGCACCGGGACGCTGACAGGCGTTGCAGAGGTTGCCGACATTCTCCTGTCGCTGTGGGAAAAAGCAGGCTGGCAGGGTAAGAAAATTGACCTCGGCGCGTCAGTCGGGCCAGGCGTACTGGTCACCAATAAACCTCACGCGACGCATTTTGACGTATTGCTGGTAGGCCATCTGGATACCGTCTTCCCGGCGGGTACCGTCGCGCAGCGCCCAATGCGCCAGGACGATACGCGGATCTACGGCCCCGGCTCATCGGATATGAAAAGTGGCTTGCTCAATATTCTTTGGGCGATGCGCGGCATGGCGAAAAGCGATCTTCAGCGTCTGTCGATAGGCATTGCCATGAACCCGGATGAAGAAACCGGTTCAGTGCATTCGCGTCAGTGGTTGGCCGAGCTTGCTGAACGCTCACGCTATGTACTGGTCTGCGAAGCCGCGCGCGCCGACGGTTCGCTGGTCAATGCCCGTAAAGGCCTCGCCAGCTACGAACTCACATTCAGCGGTGTCGCCGCCCACGCGGGTAACGATCCGGAGAAAGGCCGCTCGGCGATCGCAGCCCTTGCGCACAGCATTCTTGCGATTAACCAGCTTGCCGATCCTGAACGCGGCACCACGTTAAACGTCGGCGTCGTCAGCGGCGGCGATGCGGCCAATATTGTCGCCTCCTGGGCGAAGGCGGAGGTTGATTTACGCTTTTGGGAAAACAGTGAGGACGAACGGGTGCACAACGCCCTGCTTGCGCTTTGCCAGCAAAGGTTTATGGAAGGTGTCACCACAACCATTACCCGTCGCAATCACAAACCGGCGATGGCAGTCAGCGCGCAAACCCGGGCGTTGATGGCAATTGTTGAGCGCGCGGGGGAGTTTGAAAACGTGGCGATTAGCTGGAAAGCCGTGGGCGGCGGCAGCGATGCCAACTTTATCGCCGCGCTTGGCATCCCGACGCTGGATGGTTTTGGCCCGGTCGGTGCGGGTTTTCACAGCCCTGAAGAATATCTGGAAATCGCCTCGATTGAGCCGCGGATCCGCCTGCTCAGGCGCGTCGTTAGTATGTTGTAATTAATTTCCCCGTATCCGCTGTCTTCGGATACGGGGTGCTTGCTGCTTCATTCCCTTTTCATTAACTCACCGAGGCGCTTTATTTGCCTGCCGTCAGCATCATAATTATCCGCCGCCAGCCAGCGCGTTAACGCGTCATTAATGGCAGGCCACTCGCCGTCCAGCAGGGAAAACCAGTCGGTATCGCGATTGCGGCCTTGTCGGACCATTGCCTGACGAAACCGGCCTTCATAGGTAAACCCTAGCCGTTGCGCCGCCGCGCGGGACGCGGCATTCAGTGAATCGCATTTCCACTCCACACGGCGATACCCGGCGGCAAAAGCGGCATTGAGCAGCAGCCATTGCGCTTCGGTACTCATGGGCGAGCGCTTCATCGCGGGCGACCAGGTCACATGGCCGATTTCCACGACGCCGTTGGGACGATCGATACGCATAAAGCACACCACGCCTACCGCCCGTCCGCTGGTCTGGTCGATGACGGCCCAGGGGATTAACGTCTCGTCAGTCACCTTGCTCTGCACCCAGTGCCAGGTGGCCTGCCGGGTGTCCGGGCGCGCCGCGCCAAGCCATGTCCAGTCGCGGTCATCTTCGGCTTTCTGATAGGCGAGAAATAAATCATCGCTGTGCCTGTCGGCATTGAGCGCCTCCAGGCGACAAAATCGTCCTTGTAGCGGCGCATGAGATAATTGCGCAGCGCCGTCCCATCCGGGAACCCTGTCGCCGACAGGTTGACCGTAAGGGTTGAGGTCGGGCATATACTCCTCCTGTTACTGGAGAGTGGGAACGTCAGAGCAGTCATCATACCCAGGTTAGCTCAACAAAAACCCAACCCCCATGCAAAATTACCAGGCTTAGAAAAAGCAACTTTCAGAGTTGTCTTTTCTCAGTTACCTCTACCCTAATGGCTATACTTTCCATGACTAACGCCTTAACAAGTGAGCCATTATGCCCCTAACGCCTTTTACCGCTTCCGACCCTTATACGCTGGGTATTGAACTTGAATTGCAGGTCGTCACGCCGCCGGGTTGGGATTTGAGTCAGGACTCAAGCCTGCTTATTGATGAAATATCCGGGCAGATAAGCGCAGGCGAGGTAAAGCACGATATCACCGAAAGTATGCTGGAAATCGCCACCGGCGTGTGTAAAGACATTCATCAGGCAAGCAGCCAGTTTTCCGCTCTGCAACAAGTGATTTTAGCCACAGCGGGGCGTCATCATCTGGCGGTGTGCGGTGGCGGTACCCACCCATATCAAAAATGGCAACGCCAGGAAATTTGCAAAAGCGAACGTTATACCCGCACGCTTGAAAGCTTCGGTTATCTGATGCAGCAAGCGACGGTATTTGGTCAACATGTGCATATTGGGTGTCGCAACGGGGATGACGCTATCTACTTAATGCATGGGTTGTCGCGGTTTGTGCCGCATGTGATTGCGCTGTGCGCGTCATCGCCCTGGATTCAGGGTACTGATACGCAGTTCTCCTCATCGCGGCTTAATATTTTCTCCGCCTTCCCTGATAACGGCCCCGCGCCGTTTGTCGAAAACTGGCAGCAGTTTGAATCCATGTACCAGCACCTGGAACGCAGCCGCATTATTGAATCGATTAAAGATTTGCACTGGGATATTCGCCCCAGCCCCAGTTTCGGCACCGTTGAGGTTCGCGTCATGGATACGCCCCTGAGTTTGTCGCGCGCGGTCAATGTCGCCGGGTTCCTGCAAGTGCTCGCCAACTGGTTACTGGAAGAGCGCCCGTTTACGCCGATGCGCGATGATTATTTACTGTATCGCTTTAATCGGTTCCAGGCCTGCCGCTACGGGTTAAAAGGCACATTGAGCGATGTACGGACCGACGATCACTGCTCCATCGCCGAAGACATTTTGCACCATCTGCCAAAACTCGCGCCCTATGCGCAAAAACTTAACGCCGAGAGCGCCCTGCACGATATCGAACAGATTGTTCGCACCGATCACAGTGACGCTAAACTGATGCGCGAATTTATCGCCAACGGCGGCGTGTTATCTGAAATGGTTAAACGGATGACGGAAATCTGGGCAGCCCCGCTGTAAAGACGAATTTTAAGCCTGGCGTATTTTCGCCAGGCGTAAACCACCTTTATTTTTCATCGTTTCATTTCCCTTATAACCTTTTTTACTTCGCGCAAGCATTACTACGCCTTTTATTAATCGCGATCATGAGATTAATCATAAATAGTTATGCTGATTCTTCTATGTAACGGAATTTCCGATGACCCCGCCATTAGCGCTAAAGTAAATAAATCTTTATTCCGATAAGCATGATATCTACCCGCCATTGTTTTGGAAATATATTATGTTATGGATATATCGTATTTCGATGAAAATGAAATTATTCATCGCGTTATTACCGTTGTTACTGGCGTTGGTATGGTTGGGCGGCGTCGGCATTACTGAGCGAATCTCAGCGGAACGTCAGATGGGGAACATGGCAACACTGACTCAGCTTGCCATTAAAGCCGGTGACGTGGTGCATGAAATGCAAAAAGAGCGTGGAATGAGCTCAGGTTATTTAGGGGCGAAAGGCCAGGGTTTTCGCGATGAGCTTACCGCGCAGCGTCTGTTAACTGATAAAGCCTTAGCGCGATTTGATAGCGCCATAAAAGAAATTAACCCGGATATTCTCGCCGGTCACGTCGCCGAGGCGCTTTCCCGTTTTGAAGAGGATCGTCGTCAGTTAAACAATTTGCGCCAGCAAATTACCGATATGGTTATAGAAACCAATAATGCCCTGACGTATTACACCGCCTGTGTCACAACATTATTAAATATTGTCTCTGATATCAGTCATCTTTCTCCGTCCGGGGAAATTGCCAATCAGTTAACAGGTTATTTCAGTCTATTGAATGCCAAAGAACAGGCCGGTATTGAGCGCGCCTTGTTATCTAACATTTTTTCCGCTGACCAGTTTGCGCCGGGCCAGTTTCAGCGTCTCAATAATGTGGTGGGTAAACAGGATGCCTGGCTTAATGCGGCGCGTCTGTTTTTAACCCCGGTGCAGGCTCAGGCGCTTAACGCCGCGCTGGCGCAACCCAAAGCCACCGACGCCCTGGCGCTGCGCGATGCGGCTATCGCAAAAGCCGATGTCGGTGGTTTTGGCGTGAAGGCCACCACCTGGTTTGAGCTTCAAACCCAGCGCATCAATATCTTAAAATCCCTTGAAGATACCAGCGCTAATAACCTGTTGAAGACGGCTGCTCGCCTGGCGGGCGACGCACGCACCACATGGATACGGTTTCTCGCCATCAGCCTGTCGGCGTTTGTGATTGCGCTGGCCATCGCCATTGTCATCGCGCGCAGTATTCATCGCCAGTTGAAGGGCACACTGCGTGAAATTGCTGAAATGGAAGGCGATTTAACCCGGCGTCTGACGGTGCCCGGCACCGATGAGCTTTCAGCGCTGAACCGCGCGTATAACCATGCGATTGAGAATATTCAGCATATCGTCAGCGAAATAAAATCCGGCGCGGCGGTGCTGCGTAGCGCCAGCACCAATATTGCCGACGGCAACCAGAATCTGGCCCAGCGCACCGATGAACAAGCGGCGTCGCTGGTGGAAACCGCGGCCAGTATGGAGCAAATATCCACCACCATTAATCTGACCGCAGACAGCGCGCGTGAGGCGGAAAAACTCACGTTCGCAATGCAAAAAGAAGTGAGTCAGGCTAACGACGTGGCGGCTCAGGCCAGCAAAAGTATGGAAGCGATCCGCGCGTCCAGCGAGCAAATCTCCAATATCATCAAATCCATTGACGATATTTCTTTCCAGACCAACCTGCTTGCGCTGAATGCGTCGGTTGAGGCCGCACGCGCAGGCGAACTGGGTCGCGGATTTGCCGTGGTGGCCGCAGAGGTGCGTAATTTATCCCAACGTTGCGCCAGGGAAGCGAATCAGATCCGTGATCTGGTGAGCGCGAATATGGCGAATATCGGCGAAGGGGTCGAGCAGGTTAACGCTTCAGGCAAAGCCTTGCAGCTCGCCACGGAACAGAGCGACCGGATGCGCGATTACATCAGTGATATCGCCCGGGCCGCTGAAGAGCAGTCCCTCGGCGTCTCCCAGGTGCATATGGCGCTCAATCAACTGGAGCAGGTGACGCAACAAAACGCCGCGTTAGTGTCGCAGGCGGCGACCGAAAGCCAGAATCTGGATCAGCAAAGCGAAGCGATGACCGAGTTAGTGGACCGTTTTGTGGCATAACGGGCGTCGCCCCGTACGGGGCGACGCTATCGGCATTAGCGCATCCAGAGCGTAATCGTGTAGCGCCAGCTTGTATCGTTCAACAGAAAGTGTGGTTGCACGCTGGGCGTCCAGGAATCATCACCGCCGACGCCCATATGCTGCGCGTCAAGCGTAATCCACATTCCCTCTTCCGGCTGCATCCGGTGCCAGTGGTCAACGCACGTTAGCTGCTCGGTGCTGTAAGGTTGCAGCGAAAAATGGAAATCCCCTTCGACATGCCATTTGCCCCACTGTAATTGCCGGGTATTGCAACGCAGCCCATGTTCTGTCGGGAAGATATACGGCGTATGCATCTCGGCTGCCGGCAATTGCCAGCGAGAAAACAGCGCGCTACTTAAACGATCCGGATAATTTTCATGCGGCCCCAGGCCCAACCACGAAACCATTGCCTCTTGCGGCATCGCTTTAAAACGCAACCCAATGCGCGCAAGCGGCGGGATATTCCCGGCCCGCTCGCCACTCACATCGATATGGACCTTTCCGGCATCGTCAAAACGCATTGCCCAGCGCGACAATAACACCACGCCCTGCGCGTTCCGGTAATGCCAGACGCTCTCAATCAGAACGTCGTGCGCCAGCGCCTGCGCGTCACACTTCACGCAGCTTGCCTGCAAAGCGTATAACCCGGCGCTTTTCCAGCGCTCCACCCAGGCATTGGGGTCGATTCGTTCCACTTCGCTGACGCCAATGTCGTTATCAAGCGGCGCGCGCACAAACTGATCCGAAAGCGCAGACATTAGCTGCGGCTCGCCGTCGATTTCCCACTGGGTCAGCAATCCGCTCGCCCTGTCAATATGCCAGCGTTGATGGTTCCACTCTACGGTAAACGTCTGCTCGGTGGTAATCAGTGACGGCGCAGCCCCGCGCGGCGCCAGCGGCGCGATGGCAAGCGGCGCCGCCAGAGCAAATTGCTGCCAGGCGACGCGGTGCCCGGCATCGGACCACGGCGTGGCGGCGGGTTGAACCACAGCCAACTGGAGCCAAACTTCCCGGCAGTTTTCCGGCAAGTCCAGCGATTTGGCTAAGGTCAGTACTGCCTGCGCTTCTGGCGCCAGATCCAGCGCTATCTCCCCGTGCGCGATCGCCTGCCCTTCACACTCCACGCGCCAGGTCAGCATGTCGTTATCGGTGTGACGGAACAGGTATTCGCTGGCGATACGGATTTGCAGCGGCTGCTGGCTTTCCAGCGTAAAGCGAAAGTACTGCTGGGCGTGTTTCGCTTCGATAAGCGACGGATGTGGGGTACGGTCCGGGAACACCAGCCCGTTCATGCAGAACTGACGATCGTTGGGTTTATCGCCGAAATCACCGCCATAGGCCCACCCGGTGGTTCCGTCGTCAAAGGTTTTTTCAATCGCCTGATCGGCCCAGTCCCAGATAAAACCGCCCTGCAGGCGCGGATAGTCACGAAACGCCTGCCAGTAAGCGGCGAAATTCCCGAGGCTGTTGCCCATGGCATGAGCGTATTCACACAATATTAGCGGGCGCTGCTCCCCCGGAAGACTGAGCCATTTTTTGATGCTCCATTTCGGCACCGCCGGAAACGGTTGATCCTGATCGACGCGGGCGTACATCGGGCAAATAATGTCTGTGGCCGCGGTATCGGCACCGCCGCCTTCATACTGCACCGGGCGTGACGGATCGGCCGTTTTTACCCAGCGGTAAAGCGCGTCGTGGGTAGCGCCATGCCCGGACTCATTGCCCAGCGACCAGATAATAATGCTGGGGTGATTGCGGTGACACTGCACCATGCGGGTCACCCGGGCGCTGAAGGCCGCGAACCACGCCGGATCATCCGACAGACGATTCATCGGCTCCATGCCATGGGTTTCTATATTGGCCTCATCCACCACGTACAGGCCGTAGCGGGTGCAGAGTTCATACCATCGCTCCACGTTGGGATAATGCGAACAGCGCACAGCGTTGAAGTTATTCTGCTTCATCAGCAGGATATCCTGGATCATATCCGCTTCGGTGACGACCTGACCGCGCGTGGGGTGATGTTCATGACGGTTAACGCCACGGATCAAAAGCGGTTTGCCGTTCAGGGTGAGTAAGCCGTTTTTTATCTCTATACGGCGAAAGCCGACGTCGCAGGCTTCGGCTTCCAGCAAGGTGTCGCCTTCCCAGAGCGCCGCCACCAGCCGGTAGCAATGCGGCGTCTCGGCGCTCCATTTTTTCGGCTCCCTTACCGGCAAGACATAATGCCCGCGTTCAGGGTAATGGCCGCGTTCGTCCACCGGCGCGCTGCCAGGCACGCCACGCATCTCCGCTACCTGCTCATCGCCATCCCACAAGGTGAGATGTACCGATAAATGAGCAAGCTTTTCGGGCGGCGCGGCAAAGCGCAGCGCCACATTCACCAGCGCGTCACGCCAGGTATCGTCAAGCTGGGGCGTGACGTGTAAATCAGCAAGATGGCAGTCTGGCTTATGCAACAGTGAAACCGAGCGGAAAATGCCGCTCATGCGCCACATGTCCTGATCTTCCAGCCATGTGCCGGCGCTCCAGCGCATCACCATCACGCACAACCGGTTTTCCCCGGCATGCAAATAAGGCGTGAGCGAAAATTCTGCCGGCAGGCGGCTGTCCTGGGAATATCCAACCCATACCCCGTTACACCACAAATGAAACGCTGAATTAACGCCGTCAAAAATAATGCGCGTCTGCCCGCTTTCCAGCCAGTTCGCATCAACGGTGATAACGCGTGAATAGCAACCGGTAGGGTTATGTTCCGGCACCCGTGGCGCCACCGTGTCGATGGGATACCGCACATTGGTATAGATGGGCGCGTCATAGCCCGCCATTTGCCAGTTAGCAGGCACGTCGAGTGGCGCGCTGTCGGGTAAATCGCCGTCAAGCCACGCCGGGTCGACCGATTGCGGACTGGCGGCATACGAAAATTGCCAGCGACCGTCCAGCGATACCCGCTGTGCGCTAAATACCCCGTCACGCGCAGCCTCAACGCTGTCCCAACTGGAGAACGCCGGATGCGCGTCGAGCCGGTTAAGGTGAATAATGGTTTGGTTTTGCCAGTCCTGGCGCGCCACGATCTCACGAAACGTGAGCGGAGATACATGCTGAGTCATTGCGTTTATGCCTTTTTGTCTTACGCACTACACCTGTTACGTCCGTTATCGCGCATTCGCGTCTTTTCAGCAATTCACGCTCGTAGGCTCTTCGGCGCATTTCACAAAATCACAGGATTGACAGGCTAAAATGTCGTACTCTTAACAACCAATGTTAACGCACGACATTTACATCCGGACCCTGCTATGAGCCGCCATTCCGCTACCCTTGATGACGTCGCCCGGCTTGCCGGCGTTTCCCTACAAACCGTTTCACGCGTGCTAAACAGCCCGCATAAAGTCGCGGCACGCACCCAGGACGCAGTTCATCAGGCGATGCGCGAGCTTCACTATGTGCCTAACCGCTCCGCACAATTACTGGCAGGAAAGGTGCTGCCCGCGATTGGCTTAATCAGCGCCTCATTGACCTTCCATGCGCCGTCGCAAATCGCTGCGTCAGTAAAAAAACATGCCCAGGCGCGCGGGCTGGATGTGGTGATTGTCATGCCAGATAAAGCCGATCACCCCACGCTTCAGGCCGCGCTTACGGAGTGCCGGGCGCAAAATATCCGCAGCGTCATCATCAACCTGCCGCTGGAAAGCCAGCTTGCAGAGCAACTGGTGCGAGAAAACGCGCATATTCACTGCCTTTTTCTGGATATTCCGCCGGAAAGCGAGGTGACAAGTTTACTGTTTGACCATCGTAGTGGCTGCCGTGCGGTTATTGATCACCTTTGGGCGTTGGGGCATCGGGAATTCGGTTTTTTAGCGGGTCCTGAGAGCGCCATTTCCGCGCGCTTGCGGCTTCACGCCTGGCGCGACGCGCTGCACCGCAACGGCGGGCATCAGGCCATCACCGCCTTTGGGGACTGGAGCGCAGGCAGTGGATTTACCCGCACCGTGGAGATGCTGGCGAAACAGCCGACGCTTTCAGCCATGGTGGTGGCAAACGATCAGATGGCGCTCGGTGTGTTAAGCGCGCTGGCGCATTTACATCGCCGGGAGATTTCCGTGACGGGCTATGACGATACGCCAGACAGCCAATATTTCCAGCCTGCGCTCACCACGGTGGCGCAGGATTTCGACTTACTGGGCGAGCGCGCCGTGGCGTGCTTAACCACGCCGGGGCAGCGCCATACCCTACTGCCCACGCGGCTCGTTGTGCGTCAGTCCAGCGCGCCGAAGGCGAACCCCACGCCGCGCGATGCTTTAATTGAACAGATAAAAGCGCTGGCGGCGCAGTTGTGATCACACGCGCTCAATGGAAAACCAGCGTTTCCAGATAAAGCGGATAACGAGGTACTCAAGCGTACCCAGTAGCAAAAACCAGATGCAAAAAATAATCGTGTAAAGCTGGTTTAAATCCACCAGATGGAATGTCTCCATTAACCGGTTCGCCAGTGAGAGCGTCAGCGCGGGCGCGGGCAGCAACAGGCAGGACAAAAAAGCCAACAGCAGGATGCCGGCGGCAGACACCAGCGTTTCAAGAGGATGTTTCATTGGATGTTACGCCCGAGTTAAAACGGGCATTGTCCGGTAATTTGCCAGCCCTTGCAAACCGTGGCGCTAGTGGCAAGTCTGTTCATCACCATGACGGCGGTAAGTGCCCGGCGACATACTGAATTTCCGGGTAAATAAACGCGTAAACGACTGCTGCGACTCAAAACCATATTTCAGCGAGATATCCAGCACTCGCGCATCGGTGCGTTTAAGATCCTGTGCCGCCAGCCGTAATTTTTTCTCGCGGATATAACGCCCCAGGCTTTCGCCGGTGTGATGCAAGAAGAGCCGCTGCAAATGCCATTTTGAATAGCCCGCGTGACGCGCGATGTCATCAATACGCAGCGGTTTATGCAAATTGTCATCAATCCAGCCAGTAATCGTTTCTATAACCTGAGCGGGTAGTTCCATGCTTTTCCCCTTCACTCGCCATGGTAAACGTAGCTTCTCGGCTCATTTTGTTGCAAAACGTTCTTTTTCATCACCTGAAACGTTGAGATCCCGCACAGGTTTATGAAAACCCTACGTGAGACATTGAAAATGAGTGAGTAAACACTCATTATAGAAACGATATACAAAGCGTCAACCGGTTTTTAATGTCTCCTGTGCGGCTTGCAGCCGCACGATCCTCGTGTTTCAATCTGCGGTCCTGATGACTGGAGGGTAGTGTTAGTGGCTCGTCCCCGTAGTGAAGATAAACGCCTTGCGCTGCTTAATGCGGCAACTCAAGCCATCGCCAGCGCAGGCATCGGCGCCTCAACCGCCATGATCGCCCGCCTTGCAGGCGTGGCCGAAGGCACCCTGTTTCGCTATTTTGCGACCAAAGACGTGCTGCTTAACGCGCTGTATCTTCATTTAAAAATCGAGTTCTGCCATTACATTCTCGAACAGCCGGATCGCCCGACAGACAGCAAAGGGCTAACCCGCTATATCTGGGATCGGCTCATCGACTGGGGCCTCGCGCACCCGGTTACTCACCAGGCGATGCGCCAGTTGGCCATCAGCGATAAAATCACTGAAGAAACCCAGCAGCAGGTGAATGACAGCAATCCCGAGCTGCATCAAATGTGCGAAACCTCGATTTTGCCGCTTTTTTTAAGCCCGCCGTTTCGCCGGTTCGGCGATACCATCTTTTTTGCGATGGCAGAAGCCACCATGGAATTCGCCACCCGTGAACCAGAACGCACCGAAGCGTTTAAAACAGTGGGCTATGAAGCAATGTGGCGTGCGTTGGGCCGACAAGATCTGTAACCGTCGTCGCCCGCATTACGGTTGTGGGATGAGGCGGCGTTAAAAGGAGCTGGCCTTGCGCAACGACAGCATGGCGGGACGATGAGATCACCGTGTGGGCTGACAGATAAGCGGTTCCGCTCGCGAGGCGAACGGAACCTGTTACTGATTACCCTTCGACGCGTTGACGTTGCGCCTTACCTTTCACGGTCACACCTTCCGCCTTCGTCGGCGTCAGCGCTTCCAGCGAATATCCTTTGGTCTTAACACCCCATGCCAGCAGCACCACTACCCCTACCGCCAGCACTGACGTCGTCATGGTAAATACCCCGGCAAACCCGAGCGAGGCGGAGAACACGCCAATAATCGACGGCGCCATAATGCTCCCTACCCGGCCAAAGGCGCTGGCGAAACCGCAGCCTGTGGCGCGAATCGCGGTGGGGAAACTTTCTGGCGTATAGGCGTAAAGACCGGCGTAGCAACCGTTCAGGAAGAACGACAGCACCGCCGCAGCCGCAACTATGGTGCCAGTGCTGTCAGCCTGGCTTAAACACCACGCGCTGAGGGTACTGCCCACCAGATACAGCGCGATGGTGCGCTTGCGGTCGAGCCAGTCCGAACACACGGCGGCGGAAAAATACCCGGGGATTTGGGCAATATAAATAATGATCGAGAACTCAAAACTGCGGGTTACGGTAAAACCGCGCTCGACTAATAGTGACGGGATCCATGCGAAGAAACCGTAATAGCAAAACGTCACCACAAACCAGATAACCCAAATCACCGTGGTCTGACGACGCATCGGCTTGCCAAACATCATCACCAGGCTTTGCAAAAATCCCGGCGAGGAAGATGGCGCAACCGTGGGTCTTACGTCATCTGGCGCATCCACGGGCGGCAACGGTTTGCCCGTGGCAACAATGACCTGACGCTCAAGGTTCTCGACAATCACGCGCGCTTCGTCAGTGCGGCCTTTACCCAACAGGAAGCGCGGGGATTCCGGCAGGCTGCGCCGCCACCACAGCAGCATCAAAATCGGCAGCGCCGTAATAATCTGCGCATAGCGCCAGCCATCTTCAAACTCCGGCACCACGAAACGCCCAAGCAGCGCCGCGCCCACAAAACCAAACGAGAAGAAGCCAGCCAGCGAACCAATAAACCAGCCGCGTTTTTTCGGCGGGATAAACTCGCTCAAAAAGGGCGCAATAATCACGCTTTCCGCCCCGGTCCCCACGCCTGCCAACATGCGGGCTATCACAAAGACCGTAAAGTTCGGCGAAAAGGCGGCGACCAACGTCATTACGCAGTAGATGGCAAGCGCCCAGCACATTACCGTTTTACGGCCGAAGCGGTCGCCCACATAGCCCGCCAGCAGCGCGCCTATCAGCACGCCTATCGGTGTGGCAGAGCCGACCAGGCCCAGTTCGGCCCCGCTTAGCGACCAGACATCGCGCAGCGCAGGCAGTAAAAAAGCAATAATGGCGACATCCATGCCATCAAAGGTGTATCCCAGCCCACCTATCAACAACAACATGTAATGCGGACGGCTCAACGGGAGCCGGTCGAGACGATGTAACAGTGACATAGGCGCATTCTCATCTTAATTAAATTGCTGTGTTGGCACGGATGCCGCGTCGTCGTAGGGGGTGGTATTAATCCACCGGCAGGAAGCCTGCGTTTTTAACGGGCTTCCCTTTTTGAAGGATCAACGGGATATGTTTTCCCTGGTCGGTTAACAGGTTGATGTCGTCAAGGGGATTGCCGTTGACCACAATCAAATCGGCCCAGGCGCCCGGCGTCAGGCTGCCGATTTCGCCCTCTTTACGCAGCAGGCGAGCGGCAACGGAGGTCGCACTGCGGATAACCTCTGCGGCAGGCAGAACGCGCGCGCGGATGGCAAATTCTTGCGACTGATGCACATGCATATCGCCCAGCAAGTCCGAGCCATAGGCCATCGGTAAACCGGCCTCGTACATAATTTTCAGGCTGTCGAGTCCGCTTAAGCGCACATCGTCTATTTTGGCGATGGAGTCGGCTTGCAGGCCGTACTTTTCCCCTTCGCTTTTCAACATTTCATACGTCACCAACGTCGGGCAGGCCATCGCGCCTTTGCTGGCAGCAAGCCGGGCGGTTTCCGGGGTGATCAGGTTGCAGTGCTCAAGGGAATGCACTCCCGCGTTAACGGCGCGGCGGATCGCGTCATCGGTATACAAATGGGCGCTAACGTAGGTCTGCGCGTTGCGGGCTTCTTCAACAATGGCTTCAAGCTCAGAGACCGAAAAGCTCAAAAAATCGATAGGATCGCTTGGGGACGAGACGCCGCCATTGGCCATGACTTTAATAAATTCAGCCCCCGCTTTTATCTCTTCGCGCACCGCGCGGCGCACCTCATCCACGCCGTTACAAATGCGCCCCAGCGCCCCAAGTTTTTTGGCATAAAAATCGGCATCGCGGGCGTCGTAGCGGCCCCGGTAATCGGTATGCCCGCCGGTTTGCGACAGCGCTTTACCGCATATCATCAAATGAGGCCCGTTAATCAAGCCCTCTTCCTGCGCCTGCTTCAGGCCATAATCCGCGCCGCCGACGTCGCGCACGGTCGTGAAGCCGCGATTCAACATGCCTTGCATGATCTTTGCGGCACGGGCGGTGATGAGCGAATCCGGCAGCATGGCGTTATAACCGAGGTTGGCGGAGCTTGCGATAACGTGGACGTGGCAGTCGATAAGGCCCGGCATCAGGGTTTTGCCTTTCAAATCCACAACGGTGGCGGTGGGCGCATCGATAGGATCGGCTGAGATCTGGCTGATTTTGCCGTTCTCCACCAGCAGTTGATGATTTTTCAGGGCGGCGTCGGACTGGCCGTCCACCAGGGTGGCGTTGATAAATAATAATGGCGTGTTAAGGGTTGTCATAAAGTCACGCTCCAGCGTCAGGTTCAGTGGTGATGGCGTTGTTGTTACTTCTTGATTACGAATTGGTTAAAAGATTTACAATGCTTGGTTAAAATTCGTAAATGAAAAAGACGCATGCCACCATGCGCTGGACGCATAATACGGAGCAAAAAACAGCCAGATTAACGCTGGGCGTGGTGCGCGACGTCATCCAGCAGCCAGCGCTTAAACACCCTTGTGGCGCGGTTTTCGTGCCGGTGTTGAGAGGTAATAAGGAAAAAACCGCCGCCTTTGCTGACAGAAAAATTCGATGCTTTAACCAGCCGTCCGCTTGCTATTACGCTGTCAATGATGTGACGCCACGCAAGTGCCACGCCGTTACCAAGGCAGGCCATTTCAATCAGCGGCGGGTAGTGATTTACGCGCAGCGTCTGGCGCAGCGGCGGGCTGGTACTGCCATTGATGGCAAACCATTCAGGCCAGCCTATCCACTGATGCTGTGCGTCTTCTAACACCAGCAAGGTTTCCTGCTGTAGCGTTTCCGGCGTGAATAATTCGCGCCCGGCCAAATAGTCCGGCGAGCAGACGGGAAACATCTCTTCGTCAAACAGTTTCACCGTATCGAAATTAATAAGGTTTTCCTGTCGCAGGTAGTACACGCCCAGATCAAATTCGAATGACGTCAGACGGGTAACGCCGTCGCGCATGATCAAATTGATCTTAATTTCGGGATGCTGGCGACGAAAATGCGTCAGGCGCAACGGCAACCAGAATTGAGCAATACCTGAGGAACAGGCCAGTGTGATGTCGTTTTCACCGGCATTTTTCATCACCTGGGCGGTGGCATCGGCGCATTCTTCCAGGAAATGCCGTATGTGATGCAGGTAGCGCTCCCCGGCTGTAGTGAGCTCAAGGCCATGACGCCTGCGAAGCAATAACGTCCGTCCGAGCGCGTTTTCCAGTTGGGCAATCTGGCGGCTTACGGCACTTTGCGTCAGGCTCAACTCTTCTGCGGCACGGGTAAAACTACCCAGTCGCACGGTGGCTTCAAAGGCGATAAGCGTATGTAGCGGAGGCAACGGCGCAATCGACATAAGTTTCGGCCCTGCTTAGTTATTATTAATTAACAAGATTCTAACAATAACCGTTGTAATGCAAACGCAACAGGCCTCCCCTCTTTCGGGGCGCGTTCACGTTTCTTCACGGGAAAGGGTGCGGCTTTGAAATACGGCTTGCGGTACGCGCATTGAAGCGTTGCGGTAAGAAAAATAAAGGTAAATACTGGCATTCGCGTGATGTTGATAAACATGCAACAGGATGCGTATTCATTTTCAAAAATTACCAACACCCGTCACGACGACAAGGCGTATTAATTTGCCTCGCTCGGAACAATTACCTTAAGGAGAGAGAATGTCTAACGCGCTGATTATTATTGATATGCAGGAATTCGTTAACGACAGAATCAGCAAAGGCGTGGATGCCTATCCCGCTGATGCCATTGCCAATATGCGGGCTGTTTTAGACACTTTCAGACGCAGCGGGCATCCGGTTATCCACGTACGCCACCACACGCCTGGCGAGGGGTCGCCGCTACACGCTACCTCCCCTCTCGCTCATGTCGTCGAAGGGTTTGAAGAGATCAATGGCGAGCCGGTATTGATAAAACATACTTCCTCCGCTTTTGCCTCGACAGATCTTGCAGTCTGCCTTAGCGAGCGCGCGATTGATGAATGCGTGGTTATCGGGGCGGTAGCGGGTTTTTGCGTTAACTCAACGGTACGAGCCGGAGCTGATGCGGGTTTTAACATGACCGTCGTAAAGGATGCGGTGCTAAGTTTTGGGCTTGAAGGCGCAACCCATGACGCAAAAAATATTCATGATGTGACCATCGCGCTATTGCAGGCCGGTTTTGCAAAAATCACCGAGACTAAAGCATTTCTCTGATATCGCGAATGCCCGCAATCAGCTTGCGGTTAGCCTCTTTGACGCCTGGAAAGTATGCAAAAAACACGACGTGAAACCGTTCTGAACGCCCCCGGACCACAGGGCGCGCTTAATGGCACCCTGCTTTCCCCCCTCACGTCGCCTCAACATGTCGTGCTGATGATTGCCGGTTCCGGCCCTACTGACCGGGACGGCAATAATCCGCTGGGTGTTAAGGCGTCAACGTTTCGCCTGTTAGCAGAACAGTTGGCCCAAAACGGCATTGCCACGCTGCGGGCAGACAAACGTGGCATGTTTGCCAGTGCCGCCGCCGTACCAGACGCGAACGCCGTGACAATCAACGACTATGTCGATGATGTACGGTCATGGATAACAGTGATAACACGCCGTTTCCCGACCGCCGCTGTCTGGCTTCTCGGACACAGCGAGGGCGGTATCGTTGCCCTGGCGGCAGCGCAAGAGGAGGCGTTGCGCGGTGTCATTCTGGTAGCGACGCCGTCGCGCGCCCCCGGTGCGGTGTTGAAAGAGCAGCTCACCGCCAACCCGCAAAACCCCCTTTTCCTTGAGCAAGGCTTAGCGGTTGTCGATGCCCTTGAAAAGGGGCGGCATGTTGACGTTTCGCCTCTGGACCCTGCGCTGCAAGGCCTGTTTCACCCTGCGGTTCAGGGATTTCTCATCGACCTTTTCGCTTATCACCCGGCCCAGATGATCGCTGCACTGACGAAACCGGTGTTGATAATCCAGGGCCTGCGCGATCTGCAGGTGCCCGCGCAGGAAGCGCACAGGCTTCAACGCGCAAACCCGCGGGCGGCGCTTGTGTTGTTACCTGATACCAATCATGTGCTGAAAACCGTTAAGTCTGACAACCCGTGCGAAAATTACGCCGCTTACACCAATGCATCCCTTCCGCTGGCGGCAGGCGTAGTGGAAGCAATTGCTCAGTTTTTGACGCGCCATACTTCGTAACGGTCACCCCCGTTGAATAAAAAATGCCTATAAACGGAAGTCTCACGCCTCCAGACGCACCCCACCTGTCTCTCCCGTTTTGCACTCAAGGGCAAGACATTGACGACGGGCAATCTGATAAACGGGTAAGAATTTTTAATATAACGAGAGCCGTGTCACAAAGGCGCTGGCTAAGCAGATGTTCAGGTTAAAAAACCTTACTGGTTTATTTTTCTTCTAAAAAAAGCAACCTACTGAATTAAAGATTAATTATCTTCGCGAAATAAATAATTAAATTATTAATTAATCTATTTCCGGCTTTTCAGCGTAGCGGATATGAATTTTTTAATCGCTATGCCGATAACCCTTTGGACAGGAACCGATGCTGCCATCGACGAGAAAAGGGTGAAACATGGCTATATTTTCACAAAATCCTGGCATCGCTGATATTGAGCAAACCAGGGGACTGATTACTAAGACATTTGCCTATATGGTAACGTTGTTAATTGGTATTTTCACTTTTGCGATTATTTCATTGTTGGTCATCAAGGATAACGTTAATACAATCAATGACAAACATGACGAGTTTTTATTACGAAAGGCATTCGATACCCGACAAGAAAACATTCGTAGCCATCTGAAAGATAATGCTGAATGGGGCAGCGCCTATAAGCACCTGCATAAAACCATCGATCTGGTCTGGGCGTGGGATAAACAGAATCTTGGCAAGTCGCTTTATGATAACTTTGGTTATGAAGGCGTATTTGTTCTTTCACCGGAAGGCAGCACCCGTTACAGCGTGCTTAATGGCAAGTTGTGGCTGGACGATCTGGATAACTGGGTAGGCTCCGCTACTAAAGAAGATTTACTGACCAAACTGCGCCAACACAACGGGTTACCGGTCTCTATGCTCACGCTGATCGATTCCGTTCCGGCGATTGTTTCTGCGGCATGGATAACCATGGGCGGTGACACCACTGTGGAAGTCTTACCGGGTAAACCTTCCGTTATGGTGTTTATTGAAAAGCTTACCGCCCCCAAATTTATGGCCATTGGCCGCGAGGCGGGGATTCTTAACGTCCGCGCCCTCCCCTATGACGTCCTTTCAAGCGCTCCGAATGAGACAGAATTTACACTTACGATTAAAAACGGTGTGGTGCGAATAGCCTGGGATAGCGCAAACCCCGGCCATCAAATGATTGTTTATCTTCTGCCTCTTATGCTGATGTCGGTACTCATCACAATAGCGATGACGGTTATTTTAATGCGCCATATCATGCATAAGGCGAGGATTAATGACGAGCATATGTTTCTGCTTGATCAGGCGCGTCTGAAACTGATTACCAGCGAAAAACGCTTCAGAGATGTCAGCGAAACCACCAGTGACTGGCTCTGGGAAACTGATTTATCCTTAAGGATAATATGGTTATCTGATCGTTTTTCTACTGTTACCGGTTATGATAATAGTGAATGGACAGGACGCAGGTTGGATGAATTATTTCCATCAACCAAAGATGCCTTTAAAGACTGTCTGAATCGCGAGGAATTAACAGGCCAGTTTTCCTTTAAAAATTGCCCTTATTTAAACTCCCAATACTCAACGGCTTATTGCACGCTGCTTGCAAAATTTGTGGTGCAATGTGATGGCACCGTTGTTATTCGCGGTGCGGCCACCGATGTGACGCTGGAAGTGGAAGCGACAAAACGCGTCCAGTTCCTGTCACGTCATGATGAATTAACCGGTCTGCCTAACCGCTATCAAATCAAAGAATTTCTGACCGGTCAGTTAAATAAAGAAGAAGCCAAAAATTATCCTTTTTCAATGATTTGCCTTGATCTGGATAAGTTTAAACCCGTCAATGATATTTTTGGACATTCCACGGGGGATGCCCTGCTTGGCGAAGTTTCATCACGACTTCAAAGCTGCATACGTAGCGGTGATTTTGTCGCCCGACAAGGGGGCGATGAATTTATGATCCTTCTCGCCGACACCAGCCAGCCAGGCCAGGTTGAAGAGGTATGCCAGCGCATCGTGCAAGAACTCAACCGTCCTTTCACCATTGATGGCAATGATGTGACCATAGGCGTCAGCATGGGTATTGCGATGGCGCCCCAGGACAGCAACAGCGCGAACGATCTCCTGCGCTTTGCCGACATCGCGCTCTATCAGGCAAAACAATCCGGCAGAAACCGGTGGGTTTACTATCGCCCGGATATGTCAGAAAAGCTGACTGAGCGCCGAAAAATGGAAGCGGAACTGAAGACCGCGATTCGTGAAGACCAGCTCTATCTGGTGTATCAGCCGCGTTTTAATCTCAGAACATCCAAAGTGGATGCGGTAGAGGCCCTGGTACGCTGGCAGCACCCGGAGCGGGGAAACATGATGCCCGATCAGTTCATTTCGCTGGCGGAAGAAACCGGATTAATCATTAACCTCAGCAATTGGGTTCTGCGTAAAGCCTGTTCTGAAACTCGTGAAAAATTGCCAGGATTATCGGTGTCGGTAAATATTTCGCCTGTTGAATTTCAGGCCAGCGATGTCGCGGAAAGGATAAAAACTATTCTTGACGATACCGGGCTTGAGGCCACACGGCTAGAAATAGAAGTCACGGAAAACGTCACGCTTTCCGAACCGGAAAAAACCTGCCAGACCATGAAAGCCCTCAAACAAATGGGGGTGCGTATTCTGATTGATGATTTTGGTACTGGCTATGCGTCGCTAAGTTATCTTCGCAAATTTCAGTTTGACGGTCTGAAACTCGATAAGAGCTTTATTTTCTCACTGGGTGATTCGCAACAGAACCAGTCGGTCGTTGAGAAAATCATCGATTTAGGAAAAGCCTATTCAATGGAAGTGACCGCTGAAGGGGTGGAAACCGCCGATCAGTTGTCTTTTCTTAAGGAAAATAATTGTGACGAAGTGCAGGGTTATTATGTGGGCAAACCTGGGGCGATATCAGACCTGAATTTATTCTTAGTCAACTATTAAATAGCAGCGTGTTAATTTCGCTATTTTCAGTAATGCATTATAAAAAAATATCGTGTCTGGGGTGACAATCTTCAAGGTGATTAACTTCTCCTGGATGTCCGCCTCAGGACGCGTGGTTAATTGGGCGGATGCATAACGCTGAAACCAATAACCACATAATACCTATTGTTATTAAGCATTACCCAAAAGACAATTTTTATTTAATGCGAATGAATTCTATTTAAAATGAGAGATAGCGCAAGCCGTGAAAATAAACATTCATTAAGAAAACATTAAGAAGAATTATTTCGAGATATACGATGTATCGGAAGCCGTTAATAAATAATGACTTTCCCTGTCCCTGCTGTTTATGACGAATGTTGTATAAAAATACCCTTCTGCTTCTATAAAGTTTATCTCAGGAAGGGCGATATATACATTAGCAACCTTTATAAATTTCCGAGGCCTTTCCATGACTATCTTGAAAAAACTCTCTGCTATTTTTATTTTTACGCTCGTAGCTTTGATAACGCTCGGAATACTCAGCATACGCTCTCTGGATCAGGCGCAAACTCGCTTTGAGTATGTCGCCGGTAATACGCTGGGAAGTATAAATAAAATTAGTGAAGTATTACGCCATCGTGAAGAAGCAAGACGGCAGGTGCTCATGTCTTTACTGGTGAGCCAGAAAGATATTTTTGAAAAACATATGGCTAACGCCCGCGTTGAGCTAGGCGAGGCAAAAAAAGCGCTCGATTATTACCAGGCTAACCTTGTTTCCGATGAGCGAGACGGCCAGTTAATTAAACAGACCATTGCGAACTTTAACGAGTACGTCGGCAAAGTGAATAAAATGGTCAAAATGTATGACACCGACGGTCTTGAAGCTGCAAGAGGCATGGTGGCAGATGGCGGTGAAGCCGCTAACGCCTCGGTACTCGTGAGTGCCAACATCAAAGAGATGCTGCTTTATAACTATAAAATTGCCACGGATTATGAGGCTGAAAATAATAAGCAATATAAAAGCACCCTGTGGTTTTTGATTAGCATTATCAGCATTGCAACGTTACTGGTGGCTTTCTTTGCCTTTACTATCCTTAATTACCTCAAAAAAGGCCTCACTGGTTTACAAACTACCATGAAAGACATTGGCGATAGCCTTGATCTGACACAACGCGTAAATCTGACGAAAAAAGATGAACTTGGCGCAACCGCAGACAGCGTTAACACGCTGGTCGCAAAAATACGTGACGTGTTATCAAGCGTAAAAGATGCCAGCCAGGAAGTAGAGACCGCCTCTAACGAAATCGCGCTGAGCAACGATGACCTTTCTGCACGCACCGAGTCACAGGCCTCCTCGCTTGAGCAAACCGCTGCCAGTATGAATGAGCTGTCTGCCACCGTGAAACACAACGTGGATAACGCCAAAGAAGCGAATAACTTTATTGGTCAGGTCCAGACCATCGTCAATAACAGTAACCGCGAACTTACTTCGCTGAAAAGCTCCATTGACGATATCTCTGCTTCTTCTAATAAGATTTCTGAAATCACCTCCATCATTGACGGGATTGCATTCCAGACCAACATCCTGGCACTGAATGCCGCAGTGGAAGCAGCGCGCGCCGGTGAGCAAGGGAAAGGGTTTGCGGTCGTGGCAGGCGAAGTCCGCTCGTTATCACAACGCTCCTCCGTCGCCGCGCGTGATATTCGCACACTGATTGAAGAAGCTATTGAAAACGTCAAAAAAGGTGTGGTGTACGCGGCGAACGTGACGACCCGCATGAATGAAGCCCTGGTGGTGGTTGATGAAACCACTCAGTTGATTAATCAGGTGAATCACTCATCAACAGAACAGAGCTATGGCATTGAACAGGTTAACGTGGCAGTGACGCAGATGGAGGGCAATATTCAACAGAACGCCGCCATGGTTGAGCAAATGGCGACCGCAGCCAATTCCCTGAGCGAACAAGCTGGTAAGCTTCTGGGCGAGGTCAGCGCGTTTAAACTCGCATAACATAAATTGCAATGCTGACAACGCGAGGCGCCCCTGTGGCGCCTCGCGCTTTTATGGGGCTGGTTAACGGGGCTGGATTGCTGAAAAAGCAAAGGCCTTCGAAAAGGCCTTAAGCGGGAAGTATCACAGTGGATTTTATCAGGGCGCGTCAATTAACCCTTACAACGGCCCGAATGGGCGGTGTAGCGGATTAGCAAATTCGCGGCAGCGGTTCAGAATACGGCAATTCCAGCGTGCGTTTAACGCCATACAAACCGGTTAGCCGTACCCCTTTACGTTCCACCACTTCACCGATGAGCGTGGCGTCACGACCAAGCGGATGCTGGCGTAACGCCTCAATGATGGCCGGCGCCGCGTCGCGTTCGACGGCAATCACCAACTTCCCTTCGTTAGCGAAATTCACCGCTTCCAGACCCAGCAATTCACACAGACCGCGTACCGCGGCTTTCACCGGCAGATCGCGCTCGTTAAGCTCAATACCGCAACCGCAGCTTGCCGCAAACTCATGCGCCACGGCATTGACGCCGCCACGCGTGGCATCGCGCATCGCTTTAATTCCCGGCAGCGGACGGATAGCCTGAATCAGAGAGGTTAACACCGCGCAGTCGCTTTGCAGATCGCCATCAATGCCCAACTGCTCGCGCAAATTAAGAATGGTGGCGCCATGATCCCCTAACGAACCGGTCACGATAAGCACATCGCCAACACCAATGTTTTGCGCGCCCCAGTGGATATCCTGCGGGATCGCGCCAATACCGGCGGTATTGATAAACAGCTTATCCGCCGCGCCGCGCGGCACGACTTTGGTGTCGCCTGTAACAATCATCATGCCTTCTGCGTGAGCGGTGGCGGCCATACTGTTGACCACCTGCTCCAGCGCGTCCATCGACAACCCTTCTTCAAGGATAAATCCGCAAGAGAGCCAGCGCGGGATAGCACCGCTCACCGCGATATCGTTCGCCGTGCCGCATACCGCCAGCTTGCCGATATTGCCGCCCGGGAAAAACAGCGGATCGATAACGTAACTGTCGGTGGAAAAGGCCAGCCTGTCGCCGTGGGCGGTCAATTCCGCCAGCGGAATACGCGCCTGATCTTCCTGAATGCTCAATAAAGGATTGGAAAACGCCTGCATAAACAGTTGATTAATTAACTGCTGCATCGCCTGACCACCGTTGCCGTGGGCAAGGGTAATGCTTTTCATGCTTCACACTCCGTGGAACGATATTGATACCAGGCGGCGCAGGCGCCTTCGGATGAGACCATCAATGCGCCAAAGGCGTTTTGCGGGTTGCAATGTTCGCCAAACAGCGGGCACTGCGCGGGCTTACAGCGCCCGGTCAATACGTCGCCGCAACGCGCACGCGGGTCGTCGTACACCTGCTGCGGTTTGAGGTTAAAGTGCCGTTCGGCATCGAAATGCGCATAGCTATCGGTCAGGCGCACGCCCGAGTTTTCAATCACCCCAAGCCCGCGCCATTCGCTGTCGCCTTGTACGCAAAACACGTCATTGATGGCCTGCTGCGCAGGCAGACTGCCTGCGTCCGGCACCACGCGTTTATATTGATTTTCCACCTGGCTGTGTCGGGCGATTTTTTGCTCCACCAGCATTAGCACGCCCTGTAGCAGATCGATAGGCTCAAATCCTGCCACCACCAGCGGGCGCTGGAATTCATCGGCGATAAAGGTATAGGCCGCAGTGCCAATAACCATGCTGACATGACCGGGAGCCAGGAACGAATCAATGCCGTTGTCCGGCTGCTCAAGCAGACTGCGAAGCGTAGGAATAAGCGTAATGTGCTGACAGAAGAAAAAGAAGTTATCGAGCTTGCGCAATTTCGCCTGTTGCAGCGTGATGGCGGTAGTGGGCATGGTGGTTTCAAAACCCAGCCCGAAGAACACCACTTTGCGATCCGGATTGGCTTCAGCCAGTTTTAACGCATCAAGCGGCGAATAAATTATCCGCACATCCGCGCCGCGCGCTTTGGCGTCCATCAGCGAACCGTTTTTACCCGGCACGCGCATGGCATCGCCAAAGGTACAGAAAATCACCTCAGGGTGGCTTGCGATTTCAAGGCAGGAATCAATACGCCCCATGGGCAGCACGCATACCGGGCAACCGGGACCGTGGATAAATTCAATATTATCCGGCAGCAGTTGATCGAGGCCGAACTTAAAAATGGCGTGGGTATGACCGCCGCACACCTCCATGATCCTGAGCGGACGTTTCGCATCATAGGGCAAAAGCGGGGCGCGGGATTTTAAAATATCGATAAGCTGCATAACCCGTTCGGGATCGCGATATTCATCAACATAACGCATTAGCGATACTCCTGCGGGAATAACAACACGCCCACATCCGGCTCAACGTCGTACATGTTATGCAAGGCGTCGAGCGTTTCGCGGGCTTCCTGTTCGTCAATAACGCTCATGGCGAAGCCGACATGCACCAGCACCCATTGGCCGATGCGGGACTGACCGTTTTCATCATATGTGCCGACAAGCGAGAGGTCGACGTCGCGCTTCGCGCCGCTGACCTCAATTTGCGCGCTGTTGCCAGGGCCGATGTCACAGATCTGGCCCGGAATGCCTATGCACATCGTTGCGCCTCCAGCCAGGCAAGCCAGCTATCCATGCCTTCGCCCGTAGTGGCTGACACCAACATGATTTCGATATCCGGGTTTACCGCGCGCGCGCTGGCAAGGCAGGCGTCGAGGTCGAAATTAAGATACGGCAGTAAATCGACTTTATTGAGCAGCATCACCGAGGCGGCGGCAAACATATGCGGATATTTAAGCGGTTTATCTTCGCCTTCAGTGACGGACAGCACGGCCACTTTATGGCGCTCACCCAAATCAAAGCTCGCCGGGCATACCAGGTTGCCGACGTTTTCGATAAACAAAATGCCCTTATCATCAAGCGGCAGGCGCGCCATCGCATCGTGGATCATTTGCGCATCCAGATGGCAGCCTTTCCCCGTATTCACCTGAATGGCCGGGGTACCGGTGGCGCGGATTCGCTCGGCATCATTAACGGTTTGCTGATCGCCTTCGATCACCGCGCACGGCACCGCGCCGTGCAGGCGCTTTAAGGTTTCCGTCAGTAACGTGGTTTTACCGGAGCCAGGGCTGGAGACCAGGTTGAGCACCAGTTGTTCGCGGGCATCGAAACGCGCGCGGTTACGGGCAGCCAACTGGTTATTTTTATCCAGCACATCGATTTCAATTTCCAGCATCCGCCGCTGGCTCATGCCTGGCGCGTGCGTGCCAGCCTCACCGTGACCATAATGCAAATCGCCCTGCCCGCTTTCACTGGGGCTAAAATCCTGCGTACGGATGGCGTTGATTTGCTTTAAAGGACGCGCTGCCGGTGCGAAAGGCGCGCTGCGAAAGGCCGAGTGCGGGTTGCGCTCATCACCTTCGATATACAGGTTGCCTTGCGCGCAACCGCATGTAGTACACATAATTTACTCCTGAGCGATTTCCATTCGTTTTATCTGCAACCCCTCGTCGGCGACGATATTCAGTTTATCGCTGCCGCAATGCGGGCATTGTCGCACTCGCGAAGACAACAAAGTGACGTACAGCTGACACGTCGGGCACCAGCACTCGGCATCCTGCTGTTCAATATGGAGTTCGCAGCCCTCTGCCAGCGTGTCGCGACAGATAAGATCAAAACAAAACTCCAGCGCGCTGCGCTCTACGCAGGAAAACGCGCCGATTTTTAACCACACCGCCGTCACTTTACGGGCGTGGTGTTGGACGGCCTGCTGTTCGATTAATTCCAGGGCTCGCTGGCAAAGCGTGAGTTCGTGCATAAGGCCTCCTTCTCGTAATGGGTTACGGTAAGCAATATCCGCGCCATTACGCCAGGACGACCACGCGCGACGACAAAACACTGCGCCGGTAAGCGAAGTACGGCTATTTTATTCCCCGCTTTCAGGGTGATGCTTTGTCCAGGTTCAAAGAACACGGCGCAAAAACAGAAAGGAATGGTCAGGAGATGCGCGGCGTCACACTCACAGCAGTGTCGACAGGGTTCGACAAAAATGTCATTTATGACGCCATTAGGAAGAATTACTGCGCTTCGGTGTGATTCACCTTCGCGGTATAACCGGTTTTCGCCACCGCTTTTAGCAGCGTATCGGTGGAAAATCCTTCAGGAACGATGACTTCGGTTTGACGCGTTTTCAGGGATGATTTGGCTTTGATTACGCCTTCCGTTTCCCGTAATGCCTGATTAACGGAAATCACGCACAGCGAACAGGTCATATTTTCCACATCAAGGACTACTTTTTCCGTGGCGGCCTGCGCCCAGAGCGGCAAAGCAAGGCAGGCGGCAAACGCGAGTCGTTTCATTCAAATACCTCATAAAACCAGCCGACAATCGTCGGGTAAAACAGAATGACCAGGATAACCGGCAATGCCAGGCAATACAGGCAACGCATCTGGCCAAGCGTGAATCGGCCGGTACACCAAAGCCGTTTAGAAAACCACAGCCGCCAGCCGCCGCGCGCAATCAGCGCGAGGGAGATGACGATCATGGGGATGCGCAGAAACTCAAGCTTCGCAAGCCCTGCAAACCCCGCCGCAGAGATGCCAAACAGCAAATACAGCAGCGGGCCAATGCAGCATAGCCCGGCGGTAACGGCGGCCAAGGCCGCCGTCAGAAGCGTGAACCCCGCGCCTTTAGCGCTGTTCGGTTGAGACATAGTGATAAGAGAATATTTTCGGATCGTAAAAGTTAATAGGATCGCCATCGACTTCGGCATACGGATAACCGAAGTTATTCATCGCGCCCTGCTCCGTCGCAGGCCACAGTTCGAAGTCGCGCCCGTAGTTAAAGCCGACCCAGTTCATTTCCCAATTGCCGAACAGGTAAGTGTTCACTGCCTGCACGTCGGCGTCTTCATGGGCTTTTTTCTCGGCCAAACGCATTTTGGTCACATCCGCCGGATCGCACGGCAACCAGCCAAAGCCTGCCAGATAGAACTCCGCGCGGCAGTGCTGCCCACCGCTCACGTCCGCCACGCCTTTTTCATCGGCTTTGCCGAACGCGCTTTTCGAGTAGCGCTCCATTTTCGTGGCTTTACCCAGACGAATACCAAACAGCTCACGCGCCGGAATACCGCTGGCGCGCGCCAGGGCCACGAACACGGAGCTCATATCGGTGCATTTACCGCTGAGTTTGCCGCTTTTCAAAATAGCCGCCACATCACCGGTGCCGCAGCCGATAACGTCGTTATCGCGCTCCATATTGCGGCTGACCCATTCATAAATCAAACGCGCTTTTTTCAGCGGATCCTGTTCGCCCTGGGTGATTTTCTGAGCCGTTTCCCGCACCAGTCCGTCAATGGGTGTATGGGTGGTCGGCAACAGGTACGGCTTCACGTCCAGCGGGTAAATAATTTGTGCCGGCGCCTGCCAGGTTTTCAGCGCGTCGTGTTTTAACGGCTCCCAGTCAGCGGTTTCGATTTCAATATCCACCTGCATTTGCAAATCACCATCAGATTTCGGCCAGGTCGCAAACAGGGTTTTCGCGCCGTAGGCATTGTTGGTGGTGATATAAGCCTCTTTATAGTTACCGCTAAATGTCAGGTTCGTCATCTGCTGGAACGCGGTATCCACCGGCAGCGGGATCCACAGTTTCACCACACCGCTGGAACCCTGCGGCGGGTTAAGTTTATAGGCCTGGGATAACACAAAACGGCGGCGGGCCACCGGGGCTACGGCAGGCTCAGCCGCCATAACGCGCTGGCTTACCACAGAAGGGCCGACTAAACCGGCAGCGGAAAGCAGCACACTACTTTTGAGAAATTGTCGACGTTGCATAGTTATTTGTCTTTTTCGATGTCAGTGAAGCGGCGGCAGCGCGGGCCAAAACCGCAAGGAAATCACAGCAGACAGGAACTGATGCAAAACAGCGTGTCGATGGGAGTGATTCATCAATAACAGACCTGTTAACTGTGAATGGAATATATTGTGAGCCCGTTATTAAGCCGTTTTCAAACACCGGTGTACAGTAGGGCTATCAAAAAAACGGCTAATAAAGCCAAAATTGTTAATTAGCACAAAAGAATCTGATGCGAATGACGCCAGATACTTTCCTGGGGAAAGTATTTTTTAACTCATCCATTCAAAAACCGACGCCCGCTTTATCAGGAAATATCGACATGCGTCATGCTCTATTACCTATTCAGCGTTAATCCTTATTGATTGGTGGGTTATTTTAATCCATTAAACTATTGATAAAGATGATTTTTTACTGATTTTGTTTTGTGACTTTCCGGTTTCATCTCGCACAACCTTGATCCAGAACAACGCCCGCGTATGCAGTTTTCATAAAATCCTCATACTCATTTTGAGTCACCTGTTATTCCGCATGGAGTATTCCTTTGTTTACTTTACCGCGCTATTTAACGGTGTTGCTGACCTGTATTTCCTTTCTGGCAGGCGCGGCGACAACGCATGAAATTACTACCGCCTGGCCTGTGAATGTGGGGCCGTTAAATCCCCATTTATATACGCCAAACCAAATGTTTGCCCAGGGCATGGTGTATGAATCATTAGTGAAATATCAGCCTGATGGCACTATTGCGCCGGGTCTGGCGACAGCGTGGAGCCACTCCGCCGATGGTAAACAGTGGATATTTACCCTACGCGACAAAGTGACCTTTTCCAACGGCGAGCCGTTTGACGCGAAAGCGGCCGAGGCCAATTTCCACGCCGTGCTGGATAATCGCCAGCGTCACGCCTGGCTTGAACTGGCGAACCAAATTGTCAGCGTCAAAGCCCTCGACGACCATCATCTGCAAATCGATTTAAAAGACGCTTACTATCCGTTTCTTCAGGAACTGGCACTACCGCGTCCGTTCCGTTTTATCGCCCCGTCGCAGTTTAAAGACGGCGGCACCAAAAATGGCATTAACGCGCCGATTGGCACCGGGCCGTGGGTATTAAAAGAATCCCGGTTAAACCAGTACGATGTGTTTGTGCGTAACGAGCATTACTGGGGCGAAAAACCGGCTGTTGATAAAATCACAGTAAAAGTGATTGCCGATCCCACCAGCCGCGCGGTGGCGTTTGAAACCGGCGACATTGATCTAATGTACGGCGACGAAGGTCTACTCCCGCTTGATACCTTCGAGCGTTTTAGCCATAACCCGCAGTATAAAACCCAGCTTTCCGCCCCGGTAGAAACCGTGATGCTGGCGCTCAATTCGGCAAACTCCCCCACCCGCGAACAGGCGGTTCGGGAGGCGCTTAACTACGCGGTGGATAAAAAAACGCTGATTAACAGTGTGCTGTACGGCACCCAGCAGGTGGCGGATACGCTGTTTGCGCCGAGCGTGCCCTACGCCAATATCGGGCTGACCCCGCGCCAGTACGATCCTGCGCGTGCTATTACCCTTTTGGAAAACGCCGGATGGACGCTGCCTGCGGGCAAGCAAATCCGGGAAAAAGCAGGCGAACCGCTGCACGTTGAACTGGCATTTATCGGCACCGATGCCTTAAGCAAATCCATGGCGGAAGTGATCCAGGCAAACTTAAGCCAGATTGGCGTGGATGTGAAACTGGTGGGTGAAGAAGAGAGCAGCATTGATGCCCGCCAGCGTGACGGGCGTTTCGATATGATCTTCAACCGCACCTGGGGCGCGCCGTTTGATCCCCATGCGTTTATGAGTTCTATGCGCGTACCGTCCCATGCCGATTATCAGGCGCAGCGCGGGCTTGCAGATAAAGCGCAAATCGACGCGGAAATCGGTCAGATCCTTACCGGAACCGATGAAGCACAGCGCAAAGCGCTATACCGCGATGTGCTGACGCGTTTGCACCAAAGTGCGGTCTATCTGCCGCTCAGTTATGTCTCGCTGATGACAGTATCCCAACCGCAGTGGGGTACCCTGCCTTTCGCCGCGATGTCGTCGGATATTCCATTTGACCAGATCAAGCCGGTAACGCCCTGATGCTACGTTATATTGTGTGGCGCATTACGCTACTGGTCCCGATGCTGCTGGCGGCATCGTTAATCATCTTCCTGCTGCTGCGCCTTGGCAGCGGCGATCCGGCGATGGATTATTTGCGGCTGTCTAACCTACCGCCCACCCCGGAACTGGTGGCGTCGACGCACGCCATGCTCGGGCTAGACAAGCCTCTGCCGGTGCAGTACGCCCTGTGGCTGTGGAATGCGCTGCATCTTGATTTCGGCGTGTCGTTCGCAAGCCAGCGCCCGGTGCTGGATGATTTACTGCGCTTTTTCCCGGCCACACTGCAACTGGCAGGCTTTGCGCTCGCGCTGATTCTGGTCACCTCCGTCCCGCTTGGCATTTGGGCTGCACGCTACCGCGACAGACTGCCGGATTACGCCGTACGGTTGATTGCGTTTCTGGGTGTGTCGATGCCCAATTTTTGGCTCGCTTTTTTGCTGGTGATGTTCTTTTCGGTACATCTGCAATGGTTACCCGCGCTCGGTTACGGCGGCTGGCAGCACATCATTTTACCGGCGGTGTCTATCGCCTTTATGTCGCTTGCCATCAACGCCCGCCTGCTGCGCGCCAGCATGCTGGATGTGGCAGGCCAGCGTCATGTCACCTGGGCTAAACTGCGCGGATTGAGTGACCGGCAAACCGAGCGGCGACACGTGCTGCGTAATGCCACCTTGCCGATGGTAACGGCAGTCGGCATGCACATAGGCGAGCTTATCGGCGGCACCATGATTATTGAAAATATCTTCGCCTGGCCGGGTGTAGGGCGTTATGCGGTCTCGGCTATCTTTAACCGCGACTATCCGGTTATCCAGTGTTTTACCCTGCTGATGGTGGGCGTGTTTGTTATCTGCAATTTGGGTGTCGACCTGCTGAATGCCGCGCTCGATCCCCGCATTCGTCGTCATGAAGGAGCGCACGCGTGAACGTCTTCCTGTGCGCACGCTGGCCGGTTCGGCTGGCATTTATTGCGCTTGCGCTATTAATGTTTATCGCCCTCACCAGCCAGTGGTGGCTGCCGTTCGATCCGGTGGCTATCAATCTGCCGCAGCGGTTACTGCCGCCGGACGGCACCCACTGGTTAGGCACCGATCATCTGGGGCGCGATATCTTCTCCCGTCTGCTGGCAGCCACGCGCGTCTCGCTGGGATCGGTCCTCGCCGCGCTCTTGCTGGTATTGACGTTAGGACTGCTGATAGGCGGCAGCGCCGGGCTGATTGGCGGGCGTGTCGACCAGACGCTGATGCGTGTTGCCGACATGTTTATGACCTTCCCCACCTCGATTTTGTCGTTTTTTATGGTTGGCGTGCTGGGCACTGGCCTTGTGAATGTGATCCTGGCGATAGCGCTCTCCCACTGGGCCTGGTACGCGCGCATGGTGCGAAGCATTGTGATTTCGCTGCGCCACCGCGAATTTGTGCTGGCGGCGCGCCTGTCTGGCGCCAGTCGCTGGCATCTGTTTGTCGATCATCTTGCCGGCGCGGTGATGCCATCGCTGCTGGTGCTGGCGACGCTTGATATCGGCCATATGATGCTGCACGTGGCGGGTATGTCATTTCTCGGTCTCGGCGTTAGCGCCCCGACGCCGGAATGGGGCGTGATGATAAATGACGCGCGTCAGTATATCTGGACCCAGCCGATGCAGATGTTCTGGCCGGGGCTGGCGCTGTTTATCAGCGTGATGACCTTTAATCTGCTGGGCGATGCGCTGCGCGATCGTCTGGATCCGCACCTTGCCATGGAGCACAGCCACTGATGTCACAGCTTGAACTGCACAACATCACGCTCGCCGCGGAACGCGCCCTTGTGCATGGCGTGTCGCTCACCCTGCGCGCCGGGCGCGTACTGGCGCTGGTTGGCGGCAGCGGCAGCGGAAAGTCGCTCACGTGCGCCGCCGCGCTTGGCGTCTTGCCCGCCGGCGTTCGTCAGATCGCCGGAACGCGGGTGCTGGACGGACAAACGGTGACCCCGCAGTCGCTGCGCGGTAAACACGTCGCCACCATCATGCAGAATCCGCGCAGCGCCTTTAACCCCCTGCTGACGATGGCATCCCACGCCAGAGAAACCTGCCGGGCGCTCGGTAAACCGCTGGATGACGCGACGCTTATCGCCGCGCTGCAATCGGTCGGCCTTGATGAAGCACAGCGGGTGCTGTCGCTCTATCCGTTTGAGATGAGCGGCGGCATGCTGCAACGCATGATGATCGCTCTGGCGGTACTCAGCGATGCGCCGTTTATTATCGCCGATGAACCCACCACCGATCTGGATGCGCTGGCGCAGGCGCGGATTCTGGAACTGCTGGAAACACTGATGCAGCAACGCGCGCCGGGTATGTTGCTGGTCACACACGATATGGGCGTAGTGGCGCGACTGGCGGATGACGTGGCGGTGATGGATAACGGCAGGATTGTCGAGCACGGCGAGGTAGAAACGCTGTTTCGTGCGCCGCAGCATGCGGTGACGCGCAGTCTGGTTTCAGCGCATCTGGCGCTGTATGGCATGGAGTTGGCGGTATGACGTTATTATCGGTTGCGGGCGTTTCCCACCAGTACGGACGCATGGGGTTGACCGGCGCGCATTATCATCAGGTGTTGAGCAACATTTCGCTTGCGGTCAACGAAGGCGAAAGCGTCGCCCTGCTTGGCAGCAGCGGCTGCGGCAAAAGCACGCTGGCGCGCCTGATGATAGGCCTCGAATCCCCCACCTGCGGCGACATTCGCTGGCGCGATCGCCCAGTGTCGGCGCTGAAAGGCGAAGACCTGCGCGCCTTTCGCCGGGATATCCAGTTAGTGTTTCAGGATGCTATCAGCGCCGCTAATCCCCGCCGCACGGTGCGAGAGATCCTGCGCGAACCGCTGCGCCATTTACTGCGCCTGACCGGGGCCGAGCAGGATGAGCGCATCACACGCGTAATGGCGGCCACCGAACTCGACAGCGCGCTGCTTAATCAGCGCCCGCCGCAGTTGAGCGGCGGCCAGCTACAGCGCGTATGCCTTGCGCGCGCGATGATCGTGGAGCCGAAACTGCTGGTGCTGGATGAAGCCGTGTCGAATCTGGATTTGGTTCTGCAGGCGAACATCATCCGGCTACTTAAAAAGCTTCAGCAGGAATATCACACCGCTTGTTTATTTATTACCCATGACCTGCGTCTGGTAGAGCGGTTTTGCCAGCGGGTTATGGTGATGGATAAAGGCGAGATTATCGAAACCCTGCCCGTCACCTCGCCCATCGCTTTCAAAAGCGCCTGCGGCCAGGCGCTGCAACGCGCCGTGCTACCGGCCTTCCCGACACGTCGGGAGCCACGTGTCGTGAGTCCTCTGCCTATTCGTGAAAATTCACCTGCCCCTTCGCACCCCGCCCCCGCCTGTGCCGCGTTTAACGCGTCCTGACAGGCGCTGTTGCCCCGTCAGTTTTCCTGGCTGCCTGCCGGGAAGGTAAACCTTCCCGGATGGCGCTTTATATCAAAGCGCCCCATCGCGCCTCACAGGTACGATGCGTTGTCAGGCCGTCTGTCGATGCTGTTAAAAGTGATAATAATGACATGACATTTTTGTCGAACGTCATTGCTCGCCCGACAGCCTGGTTTATTTCCCTATGTTTATCAATGCATTAATAAATCCCTATCTATGGCATGGAATATGCATTGTTCAGTCGTTGAGAAGGTAAAGACGTTTTGCGTTTTGCAAGAACACGATTAACTGGAGAGCCAGGATGAAAAAAGTCGTCACGGTTTGCCCGTATTGCGCGTCGGGGTGCAAGATCAACCTCGTCGTCGATAATGGCAAAGTCGTTAAGGCGGAACCGGCGCAGGGTAAAACCAATCAGGGCGAGTTGTGCCTGAAAGGTTATTACGGGTGGGATTTTATTAACGATACCCAAATTCTTACGCCACGCCTTAAATCGCCCATGATCCGTCGTCAACGCGGCGGGAAGCTGGAAGCCGTTTCCTGGGATGAGGCGCTGAATTACGTCGCCGATAAGCTCAGTTCCATAAAGGCCAAATATGGCCCGGATGCCATTATGACCACCGGCTCATCCCGTGGTACCGGCAACGAAACCAACTACATCATGCAAAAATTTGCGCGCGCCGTTATTGGAACCAATAACGTCGATTGCTGCGCACGTGTCTGACACGGCCCATCGGTTGCAGGTCTGCACCAGTCGGTCGGTAATGGCGCGATGAGTAACTCCATCGTCGGCATCGAAAATGCTGATTTAGTATTTGTATTTGGCTATAACCCCGCGGATTCTCACCCAATCGTCGCAAACCGCGTGATCCGGGCGAAACAGAAAGGGGCGAAAATCATAGTCTGCGACCCGCGCAAAATTGAAACCGCGCGCATAGCCGATATGCATCTGGCCTTGAAAAACGGCTCGAACATTGCGCTGCTCAATGCCATGGGCCATGTGATTATCGAAGAAGATTTGTATAACCACGCTTTTGTCGCGTCGCGTACCGAAGGCTTCGAGGAATATCGCAAAATTGTCGAAGGTTATACCCCCGAATCGGTTGAAGAAATTACCGGCGTGAGCGCCAGTGAGATTCGCCAGGCCGCCCGGATGTATGCCAAAGCGGGGAATGCCGCCATTCTGTGGGGCATGGGCGTCACCCAGTTCTATCAGGGCGTAGAAACCGTACGTTCTCTGACAAGCCTGGCGCTGCTGACCGGCAACCTCGGAAGACCGAGCGTGGGCGTCAACCCGGTGCGTGGCCAGAACAACGTTCAGGGCGCGTGCGATATGGGCGCATTGCCGGATACCTATCCAGGCTACCAGTACGTGAAATTCCCGGAAAACCGTGAGAAGTTCGCCAAAGCCTGGGGCGTTGCCGAATTGCCTGCGCATACCGGTTATCGCATCAGTGAATTGCCGCACCGCGTGGAGCATGGCGAAGTGCGCGCAGCCTACATCATGGGCGAAGATCCGCTGCAAACCGACGCTGAACTTTCAGCGGTGCGTAAAGCCTTTGAAGGGCTGGAGCTGGTGATTGTTCAGGATATCTTCATGACCAAAACCGCCGCACAAGCGGATGTGATTTTGCCGTCCACCTCGTGGGGGGAACATGAAGGGGTTTACTCCGCAGCCGACCGCGGCTTCCAGCGCTTCTTTAAAGCGGTAGAGCCGAAGTGGGATCTGAAAACCGACTGGCAGATAATCAGTGAAATCGCCACCCGCATGGGCTATGCGATGCACTACAACAACACCAAAGAAATTTGGGACGAGCTGCGCGGATTGTGCCCGGAATTCTACGGCGCAACCTATGAAAAAATGGGCGAGCTGGGGTATATCCAGTGGCCGTGCCGCGACGTGTCAGAAGCCGACCAGGGGACGGATTATCTGTTCGCAGAGAAATTCTCCACCCCGAACGGCCTGGGGCAATTCTTTACCTGCGACTGGGCGCCGCCTATCGATCGCGTGACGGAAGAATACCCGATGGTGCTGTCAACGGTTCGCGAAGTGGGGCATTACTCTTGCCGCTCTATGACCGGTAACTGTGCAGCGCTCGCCGCGCTGGCAGATGAACCGGGCTATGCGCAAATCAACACCGAAGATGCCGCGCGTTTGGGCATTCAGGATGAAGCGCTGGTGTGGGTCAATTCACGCAAAGGTAAAGTCATTACCCGTGCCCAGGTGAGCGATCGCCCGAATAAAGGCGCCGTGTATATGACCTACCAGTGGTGGATTGGCGCATGTAATGAGCTGGTGACTGAAAACTTAAGCCCCATTACCAAAACGCCGGAGTACAAATACTGCGCGGTACGCATTGAGCCGATTGCCGATCAAAATGCGGCTGAACAGTATGTGATTAACGAGTACAACAAACTGAAACGCCATTTGCGTGAAACCGCAATGGGCTAAGTTTTCAGGGTGACGAAAAAGCCGGTGAGCGCAAGTTGACCGGCTTTTTTTTGGGGCGTTAAACGTGAGAACAAGCAGCAACAGAGTAAGCGCGGTGTGTAAAAATAGATCCGCCGGCTGTCTTGATAACAACGTCATCAACGCGTTAAAAACTCTGTGTAAACGGTGCGCTGGATATTTCCAACCTGCTTAGCTGATAACAGCGCAATCAGTCTTTCGCTAAACCTGTAAAGCGTTTGTGCGGTTCAGACAATCACCACGTTGATATTACGCCGTTCCAGCAGACTCACCATTTCCTGGCTTACGCCGTCATCGGTGATCAGTACATCTATATCGCTAATCGGCAATACCGGATTAAAGCCAATGCGGCCAAATTTGGTGGAATCGAGTACCGCGACCACTTTCTTCGCCGCGCGCGCCATGACTTTACTGATGGCATACCCTTCGTTAAAGGTAGTGATGCCTTTTTCAATATCGATACCGTCTGCGCCAATAAACAAGTAATCGGCAATAATGCCCTTTAGCACCGACTCTGCATGCATACCGTGAAACGAGCGGGTTTTATGGCGAAAGGTACCGCCGCATAAAACGAGGGTGATATGTTGATTAATAGACAGCACTTCAGCGGCGGGAAGGTTATTGGTCACCACAATTAAATCTGCGGCGTCCGCCAGTTGCTGGGCAATTTTTAATGTGGTGCTGCCGCTGTCGATAATCACGCTGTTGCCCGTCGATACCATGCACGCGGCGGCATTGGCGATGCGCGTTTTAGCGTCGGCGGAGAGCAGTGTGCGGTCTTCCAGCTTTACTTCATTATGGCTCTCACCGTTCCCGTTCGCTTTTCCATTCAACGCCGGGTTATTAATTTGATTGGTCGCCCCGCCGTGGAAGCGAATAAGTAATCCCTGGGTTTCCAGTTCCCGTAAATCATTGCGGATGGTGACTTCGGAAATACCAAACTTATTCGCCAGGTTCGCCACCTGAACGCTTCCCTTTTCGGTCAGCGCGGCCAGAATTTGATTCCTTCGTTCCACCAGATGCATATTGTCGCGTCCTCGCGGGTGCCATTATTGATGTGGCCTGACGGACTCGTCAGGCGCAGGGGTATCGGTCAAATCGAAAGAAAACGCCTCGTTCCCAACGGTATTACATCGCCCGGGCCATCCATTCATGATAGCGCGCATACAGTGGCTGATAGATTTCCCGCTGTTGCGGGCAGGGTTTTATCAGGTCACAGCCGACATCGCGCAGTGACGCCGGTAAGATGTCCCTGAGGGTCACTGACTCGCCCTGCGTTTCGAGATTTTGTTCGCACCAGCGGGCCTGTAGCGCGGCGCCTAACGCGCCGGCGTCGCTCACCGTCGGGCGAATGACATCAATGCCGCTGATATCGGCAATTAACTGACACCACGCCCGGCTGTTCGCACCACCGCCAATGACCCGCACCTGATCGAAGTGCAGCCCGCACTGCTGGAATATTTCAATCCCTTTGCACAGTTTGAACGTCACCCCCTCCACCACGCTTCGCAATAAATTGGCTTTATTAAAATTGCGCGTCGTCATTCCCATTACGCTTGCGCTCGCATCCGGGCGATTAGGCAACCGCGCGCCGTTAAGCCACGGATAACACAGTAATCCCCCGGCCCCCGGCTCACTGCTGTTGAGGTAATGCTCAAACTCCGCCAGCGGTATATCCATCACCTCGCGAAAAGCATTAATGGCATTGGTGACGTTCATGGTACTGACCAGCGGCAGCCAGCCGCCGGTTGAGGAGCAGAACGCGTTAATATCCGGGTGCTCTCGGGTGTCGATTTGCGCAGGCACATGGGTAAATAGCGTGCCCGATGTGCCGAGGCTCATGGTCAGTATGCCGGGTTCAATATTGCCGGTGCCGATGGCAGACATCATATTGTCCCCCCCGCCGCTGGACACCGGAATGCCCTCCGGCAGGCCTAACAGCGCGGCGCTGGCGGCAGTGAGGAAGCCCGCAGGCTGATGCGCCTCGATAAGCGGCGGCAGCTTCGCCAATAGCGTTGGATCGATAGCGTCAACCACCGTTTTACTCCAGCAACGATTGACCGTGTCGAACCAGCCGGTGCCTGACGCATCGCCGTATTCGGCGCAGTAATGGCCGGTTAACCAGTAATTAATGTACTCATGGGGCAAAAAGAGTTTTTCGATGCGCGCATACGCCTCAGGCTCGTGCGCTTTTACCCACAGTAATTTGGCAAGCGTAAACGCCACGGGAATATGGATGCCGGTTACGTGATGCACCGGCTTGCCCAACGCCGCGTGGAATTGCTCGCAGAAGGCCGTTAATTCCGGCACGGTTTCGGTATCACACCATAGTTTTGCCGGGCGAATCAGGGTGTCGTTCGCATCCAGCAGCACTAATCCGTGCTGCTGGCCGGAAATCCCCATCGCCGCAATCTTCGCAGGCGAAATCGCGGCGTGGGCCATAACGGTCTGAATGCCGTTTTTTATTGCATCAAGCCAGGCGGCCGGATGCTGTTCTTTTTGACCTGGGCGATCGCTGATGAGGTCGTAGGTATGATAACTGGATGCCACAACCTGTTCTGTCTGTGCATTCCAGAGTAAAACTTTCGCGCCCTGCGTCCCGCAATCGATGCCCAGATACATAGTGTATTCCCCGGTGAAGCGTCTGTTTCGTGTTGATTATTGAGTGATAGTGCCGTCAAGATCCCACAGGTCTTTCCAGCTTTCCGCGCCTTCCCACAAGAAGACCTGGCCTTTGATCAGGCGGTTGTTGCGATCGATGCCCGCGATGGCCGCCATCTCGTCATCACTCAACGGATCTTCGGTAATGCAACGGATGTTGCCGTAGATCTGCTCTTTCACCACCGAGAACGGGATCGGAATATGCCCGCGCTGTACCGCCCACTTAATGCAAATAATGGCCGGATGAACCTGGTGGCGATTGGCAATTTCTACGATCACCGGATCTTCGATATCACAGGTATCGTCTTCCGTTCTGTCGCGTTCCGGGCGCGTCGGTGAACCGATCGGGCAAAAGCCGATAGGCTGAATTTCATTGGCGACCAGGAAGTCGTACAGTTCCTGCTGCTGGAAATGCGGATGGCATTCCATTTCGTTGGCAACCGGGCGGATTTTGCAATCGCGCAGCAACAACGCCATTTTCGGGATGGTCATATTGGACGTGCCAATGCTTCTGACCAGTCCCATTTCCACCAGCTGTTCCATCTGCGCCCAGGTTTCCATAAAGCGCTCGTGGGAATACGGCCTGGCATCGGGGCTGCGGGAATCCACCGTACAACCCGGCGCGTGGTAATTTGAGAACGGCCAGTGCACCAGATAAAGATCGAGATAATCGAGCTTTAAATCTTCCAGCGACTGTTTGCATGAGGCGATGACGTCATCGTGCCGGTCATTCCAGACTTTTGAGTCGATAAACAGTTCAGAACGGCTGATGCCGCTTTGCATAATCTTCGCGAACACGTCGCCAATCATGCTTTCATTGCCGTACACCGATGCGCAGTCGAAGAAGCGGAAACCGGCTTGCGCGGCGTGAAAGACGCCCTCAGCGACCTGCTCGGCGTTAAAGCGATCGGAACCAAACGTTCCCATGCCGATACCGGGGATCTTGTAGCCATTCGCTAAGGTTTTATACGGAATGGCATCCTGTGAGGGTGCTGCAGTACCAGATAATTTGCTCATTTATCACGACTCTATGAAGAAGTTATCGTTAACGTTATTTCCCGGTCAGTTTTCAGGTTGCGAAGGCGCACCCTCGCAACCTGACATCATCAGGGCTTACGCATTAATACAGAACGGCTTGTGCTTCCGGTGTATCGATATTGTTTTTATCGACATAAACGACGCCGGTATCGATGACTTTATCGACTTTCTGTTTGTTCAGAATATGGTCGATAGTCTCAACGCCTTTTTTGCCCATTTGATAAGAAGACTGAACGATGATGCCGTTCAGGGTGCCTTCACGGACGAAATGCTGTAGCGCGGCGTTACCATCAAAACCCACCGCAACCACTTTGCCGGTATAACCCAGTTGTTTGATGGCGCGCGCCATGCCGACCGCGGTCGGCTCGTTAGCCCCAAACAGCGCGGTAATATCTTTATTAGACGAGAGCGCGTCGATGGTTTGATTGAGCGCTGTTGCCATATCAGCCTGTGAATAGAACGGGCCAATCATGTTTAATTTTGATTCTGATTTAATGACGTCAGTAAAACCGCCAACGCGTTCGATGGCGCTGCCCGCCCCTGGCGTAAAGGACATAACGCTGACTTTGCCCTCCTGACCATTAGCTTCAATCAGTTTTTTCGCCGCCAGCGCGCCGGCTTTACGGTTATCGGTAGACAGGAACGACTGATAATATTTCGCGCCTTTCTCGTTTAATGAGGAGTCAATCAGCACAACAGGAATACCGTTTTCCCAGGCTTTTTTCACCGCCGGGATTAATGCATCCGGGTCGGAAGGCGCCAGAACAATACCCGACACGCCGCGGTTAATGGCGTTATCCACCATATTGACCTGCTCAGCAACCTGAGTTTCCGCTTCCGGGCCCTGGAAGGTCACTTTATATTTATCTTTAAATTCGCTGCCTGCGTCCGTGGCGCCTTTATTCACGTTTTGCCAAAAGTTCGAGTTAGCCGTTTTAACGATAACCGCAATTTCATTTGATTTAGCGAAAGCAGCCGATGTGGTCATCGAAATTGCCGCAGCCAAACCCAGCATTGCAAATGTTGCTAATTTCTTCATGAACGTGTTCCTTATTATGTGTAGGGTAGAACGGTTAATGTCATTTCACCGAGGGCGTAACCTGTGGTTTGTTATTACTCGCTTTTTGCTTAAAGGATTTTTTGCTTGCCGGACGCTGACGAATTTGGTCATACGCAACGGCTAAAAGAATGACGCTACCAATAATGATTTGCTGAACGAAGAACGACACGCCGTTCATATTCAAGCCATTACGCAACACGCCGATAATAAAGGAGCCGATTAACGTACCGGGAATGGTGCCGACGCCGCCCATTAATGACGTGCCGCCGACCACGGCGCTGGCAATCGCATCCAGCTCATACATCATCCCGCCATTTGGCTGCGCGGTGACCAGACGAGAGGCGATAACCACCCCGCACAGTCCGGCGAATGTGCCGCTGATGATATAAGCCACTAATTTGACCTGATTGGTTTTAATACCCGATAAACGCGCCGCTTCTTCATTGGAGCCAATGGCGTATAAATAACGGCCCATGCGCATTTTGGTTAACGCGAAAGTAAACAGCACCGCCGCGACAATCATCAGCACCACCGGATAAGGAATGCCCGGGAAAATCACCTCCGGTAAGCCGTTATCCCCTTCCTGGACGATACGAAACAGCGAACCGTTACCCAAATCGCCGAACGAATCGGGCATCCCGGAAACCGGTGCGGCGTTGGTGACGTAAAGCGCCAGGCCGCGCAGGATCATCATGGTGCCGAGCGTGGCGATAAACGGCGGCAGACGGAACGTTGTCACCAGAATGCCGTTGACCAGGCCGCAGGCACTACCAGTGAGTACGCCAAACAATAACCCCACGCTTACCGGCATCCCGGCATTTACCGCAAGCCCCGCCGCCACGCCGGAGAGCGCCACAATAGAGCCGATACTCAGATCGATCCCGCCGGTTAAAATGACGCAAGTTACCCCAATACCAATAAACGCAATGGTGGAGGTCTGCAGGCCTACCGTCATAATATTATTGACGGAGAAAAAACTGTCGCTGGTGAAGGAAAAGATAATAATCAGCAGGACTAAACCGCCCAACGCAGCCAACTTCTGCAATAAAAGTTTTCTTTTATCGTTCATTTAAGCTAACTCCTGTTCGGTGATATACATGTTTTTCACTCCTGTCGCGTACTGCATAATCTCTTCCTGGCTGGTTTCTGTCGTTTTTAATACCGCAGTCATCAGGCCTTCTTTCATGATCACTACGCGATCGGTCATGCCCAGTATTTCCGGCAGTTCGGATGAGATCATAATGACGCCGATACCTTGATCTGCCAGTTCATCGAGTAATTCATAAATGGCATATTTCGCGCCGACATCGATCCCACGGGTTGGCTCATCAAAAATCATGATCCTGGCATCACGGAACAACCATTTTGCAATCACCACTTTTTGCTGATTCCCGCCGCTGAGATTTTTAACAATCTGCTCAATGTGCGGTGTTTTAATGCTTAATTTTTTTATATAAAGATCGCAGGCCACTTTTTCTTTGAGGCCAGAAATAACGCCCCATTTACTACAAACTTTATCCAGCGCCGCCATCATGACATTGCTTTTGACCGACATATCGACCGCCAGACCATTTAACTTACGGTCCTCGGACAAATACGCGATCCCGGCTTTGATAGCGTCATTTGGCGAAGTGATAGTGATTTCTTTGTCAAAAGAGACAATTTGCCCATCATCCAACGTTTCCGCCCCAAATATTGCCCGAGCCAGTTCCGTTCTTTTTGCCCCCACCAGCCCGGTAATACCCAGAATCTCGCCTTTCATTAAATCAAAGTCGATGCCTTCAAATACCCCAAAACGGCTGGCATTTTGAATCGACAGAATGACTTTATCTTCCGCCTTTGATTTACGCGTCGGGAAATGATTATCCAACGAGCGCCCAACCATCTTGGTAATGATTTCATCCATGGTGATATCAGCAAAAACATGGTCTGAAATATACATGCCGTCGCGGAAAATCGTAATATGATCGCAAATACGTTTTAATTCATCCATGCGATGAGAAATATAAACAATGCATACATCGCGTTCTTTTAATTTCTCGATAAGCTGGAATAATTTATCAATCTCTTTTTTTGTTAATGCGGATGTGGGTTCATCCATAATTAACACTTCCACATCAAAAGAGAGCGCCTTGGCGATTTCTACCATCTGCTGCTTTGCGACAGAAAGCGTATTCACAATGTCTTTTGGCGACACGTCAATATCGAACATTTCCAGCAACTTAGCAGATTTCTCTTCCATTAATGCAAAATCCACCAGCCCGTTTTTTAAAGGCTCCCGCGCCAGGAAAATATTCTCCGCAACACTTAAGTGAGGAACTAAGTTAAGTTCCTGGAAGATCATGCTTATTCCGCTTTTCTGTGCTTCAAGCACAGAACCGAATGCCACTTCTTTATCTTTATAGTAAATAGTCCCTTCATCTGCTTCATGCACGCCAATCAACACTTTCATTAACGTTGATTTGCCCGCACCGTTTTCACCCATTAACGCGTGAACTTCTCCTTTACGGAGCTGAAAGTTCACATCTTTAAGTGCATGAACACCGGCAAATGATTTGGATATATTTCTCATTTGCAATATGGCTTGCTTCATGAAAAACTCCGGAAAAAGAGAATAAAAGGGCTAACATTCTACTGGCGTAACACCTTTCTTCAGAAGAATGTTTCCATATTTCCGCGTTGAGGAAGTAATCACCACGCAACTGGCGTTTTTCGCTCGTTCGTAAAAGGCAAAGCGGTCAATAAAAGTAATATCCTGGTTTTCTGGCAATACCGCTTTATAGTCGTCAATTAATCCAGGCGGTAATTCATCACCGGCGCTTGCCGACATCATCACAACAGCATCGGTCACATAACTATCCAGTTCAAAGAGTGGGATAATTGCTTTTAGTAATTGTTCAACCTGGTTACCGTCGGCGCGAATAACATGCTCATTCACCGAATGAGCCGGAAAATGCGCATCGCTAAAAACAATTTCATCGCCATGCCCCATACAATATAGCGTATATAGCAATTCAGGAGAGAGACGGGGATCAATATTTTTAAGCATGATTGCTCCAGTATTAATAAAAATCGCAAATAGATTCTTAGTCGAAAGAATAAATACGCCCGGCGCTTCCGCAAGTCATAATTTTATGGCGTACCACATCGGCCATTGCCGCTTTCGCCAATTGGTTATATTCACGCGGATCGCTGGAGCCTGGTTTTTCCAGGAAAAAGGATTTTAACGTTTCGGCAAAGGCTAATTTCAGATCGGTCGCCACGTTAACCTTACTTATCCCCAATTTAATACATTTCTGAACGTCGCTGTCGGGAATTCCGGATGCCCCATGTAATACCAGTGGAATATCCACCAGTTTGGCAATTTTTTGCAGCCGCTCAAAATCCAGTCGGGGTGTGGCTTTATACACGCCGTGGGCAGAACCGATGGCGACCGCCAGCGAATCAATATTGGTTTGCTCAACCAGTAAACGCGCATCTTCCGGATTGGTATACGGATCGGCAACGTCTTCCACAATCAGGTCATCTTCCTGACCCACTAATTGTCCAATTTCCGCCTCCACGCTACAGCCGTAATAATGGCATAACTCGGTGACTTTGCGGGTAATGGCAATATTGTCTTTAAGCGGCATGGCGCTGCCGTCAATCATCGCGGAACGAATACCGGCGCGAATTTTATGGTGAATATCATCAAAATCATGATGATGATCGAGATGCACCACCACCTGTTGATTATTTTCTGCCGCCATGGATTCAACAATCGCGATAATTTGCTGAACGCCCGCATAACTGTACGTACCGGGCGTACCGGCTAATATCACTGGCGATTCGAGTTCTTTAGCAATCGTTAATACAACCTGAATGGTTTCCAGGTTATGAATATTAAAAGCCGGGACTGCGTAACCAAATTTTCTGGCATGGTTAAGCAAATAGCTGCTGTTAATAATATGATTCATCACTTACTCCCAGTGCAGTAAAATTTTGCCATTTGCCGGACCGCCCTGTAACGCCATTACCTGCTCGACATACTCATTTTCATTAACGATGCAGTTAATTAACGGGTCGATTTGGATTTGGCCGTTACGGAACATATCGATGGTTAATCGCCATTCGTCTCCCGGGAACGGCGCGGAATAATTCATCCAACTGCCGAAAACCAGTAACTCTTTACGCAGGATTTGCTCATATTCGTTGTAGGTCAGAGACAAGTCTTTATGCAGCGTGCCGATGAGCGCCACCTGCGCCCGAGGGCCGGCGATTTTAAGGGCGAGTTTAAACGTCTGCGGCGTGCCGGCAGTTTCCAGGATCAACTGGTCGAAGTTGATATCTTCTAAAAACGCGGCGTTCTCAAGCGCCTTCTCTTCCGCCACATTAATGACGTGATCGGCACCGAGTTGTTTGGCGAGTTCCAGGCGGTCATTATTAATATCTACCGCCGTTACGGAGTTCGCGCCTAATGCTTTGGCGCTCTGCATCGCCAGTAAACCGATCGTGCCGACGCCCAGCACAATCACATTTTTATTCTGGCAACCGCCCGCCATTAATATCGGATGCACGCCCACGGTCACGGGTTCAAAAAAAGCGCCCTGCAATGGGGTGACGCCTTCCGGAAGTAAAAAGCAGCTACTTTCCGGCATGGTAACGTACTGCGCATTGCCGCCCGGCAGGCGGGAGCCGACAAAAGAGTACCCCTTACCCAGGGAATAAAACCCGCGCTGACATTCCGGCGCCGAGAAATTCGGGATAAGCGGCACGCAGCAGATATTATCCCCGGCTTTGACGGAGTGAACTTTATTGCCGGTCGCCACGACTTTTGCCGAAAATTCATGGCCTAAACGCACCGGATAAAAATGCGCGCCGTGATGAAAAATACGCGGGATATCAGAGCCGCACAGCCCGGAATAAATCACTTTCACCAGCACATCGTAATCGCCGTATTCCGGAATATCAGCTTCACGGATTTCGAGCTGATTATTTTGTGGGATCACAATTTCTTTCATGGTCGTCATGGTCATGTCCTTATTGCGGGTCGCAGCCATAGGCATACAGGCGCAGGACATCCTGAATACGGAACAGCACCAGATTTTTCGGCGTCAGCGGAATTTGTTTGGCATTTATGCGCTGGAATTGCTCCGGGAAATACTGGCTGATCACGCCAAGCGGCAGCGCTACCTTCTCCAGGTTGGCAAACATTTTGTTCACTGCATTGTTGATGGTGGGATGCGGCCAGTAATACCGCAGACGGTCAGACAAGCTAAAGTGCAGGTCGATCATCGCTTTTGAATGCAGCGTGCTGTAGTAATTTTTCCAGTAACCCGGCTCATCCTGCATCACGTTATCGATAACCGACACCAGCTCACTGCGCTCGCCTGGCGCCACCAGCGTGTTTTCAATCATCGCCAGCGCAAACATCGCTTCACGCAGTGCGAAAGTTAATGCCGGGCCAACTTTCAAAATCGCAAAGTGATCGCGAACCAGCGCTTTATAGGCTTCCGCCGTCTGATAATCCGTTGAATGCGCTTCGTATACCAGGCTAGTACTTTCGATAGCTTTCGTTAAATCCCGCGCCAGTTCCGGTTGATAATGCACAATCGAAGAGTGGTCGAACTCCACGCCCGGTTGCACCACGATAGCGATAATCCGCTCAATGGCTTCGTGCAGGTCGAGTTTGGCGAACGCGTCATAATGGGTCTGGATAGTTTCCATCGCCGCGTCAGGGGTCGTGATATGTACGGCTTTAATCGCTTCTTTCTCACCGCCCGGTACCGGCACTTCGGTGCCCACAACATAAGTGAGGTGCTGTTTTTGCTCATCGGTCGCCACCCGCTCCGCCACCTGGCACAGCCGCGCGGCACGCTGGGCTACGGTTGCCGGCAGCAATGGCACCGGGTCGTCAGCGCAGGACATGGACGTATCGATATGAATTTTGGTAAAACCGGCGCGTACATACTGCTCAATCAGCACTTCCGATTTCAGCAAGGCGCTTTCAGCATCTTCGCTTTGCCAGCAGTTAGGGCCGAGGTGGTCGCCACCCAGGATCAGACGCTGATGAGGGAACCCCAGCTTGTCGGCAATCGCCCAGACAAAATCACGGAATTGCTCAGGCTTCATGCCCGTGTAACCGCCAAACTGATTGACCTGATTAGAGGTTGCTTCAATCAGCACCTTGCGCTCGCTATTCAGATCGAAAAGCAATGCGGCTTCAATAACCAGAGGATGCGCAGAACAGACTGAACAGATACCAACAGGTGACCCTGATTTATGTTTATGTATGATATCTTTCATTTGATTTCCTTTATGTCGGTAATATGAAATTGAATATATCTCTTGTTTCTATATTTATACTTTTGCTTTCTTTTGTTTGCGAGTGACATCACAAAAACAGCCAATGTGAAAAAAGGAAACGAAAGCGAAACGTTTCGACCGCAAAAATCTTTCGTTTAATTTCGGTTAGGGCGTGCAGGGAGATGTCAGAAGGAAAAGACGTGAGGGCGTGAAAGTGTGAAGGGATACGTTGCACGTTCCTTCACCCATGAAGTGGCGTGGCCGGGGGAAGCAGACAGGTAAAAAAACGCGCCCGTTCTGGCGCGTCAAAGGATTGATGTATGCCGTGGTCAGAGGAACGGCGATTTACGGCGGAATACCGGTTACTTAGAAATTTTCTAACGCCTTCTCCACATATAAATACCCTATGCCCCTAATCTGCTGCGCGCGGCTCAATTGACCAAAGGCAACGCGCGTGGCATTGACACGCGTCGGGTCCGCCGGGTCGAAGGGGTTAATGCTGATTTGCCGGGTAATGGCCGCCAGCCAGCGCTCGCCAAATTCGCAGCAGCGTCCGTAAAACCAGATTTGGTTGATATTGAGGATATTAAGAAAGTTATACAGGCTCAGGCCTATCGTGGTCGCGCCGTTCTCCACCCACTGCTCCACCATCGGATCGTGCTGGCGCCAGAGTGTGAGTAAATGCGCGGTGGTGAGCTTATCAATATCCTGATCGCCAAGCCCTGGCTGGCTTTTAAACCAGACGCGCGCCTGCTTTTTTAATGCCGTCAGCGACGCGACCGTTTCAAGACAGCCGTAGCGCCCGCAGGTGCACGCCATGCCGTCCGGGTCGACAATGGTGTGGCCAATCTGGCCGCTGCCATAAAGGCTGCCGCGGTAGATCTGCTGGTTTATCACAAACGATGAGCCAATCCCGTAGTCGACGTTAATGACGCAGAAATCCTGCTGCCGGTCTGGATTCTGCCACTTCTCGGCCAGCGCCAGCATCACGCAGTCGTTATCGACCATTACCGGCCATTTGAGCTTTTCCTCCAGCAGATATTTGATTTCAACCGGCGCTTTCCACGGGGCCTGGGGCATGGTTTGCGACACGCCGGTGACCGGGTCCACCTGCCCGTGAATGGCTATCGCCAGACGAAATGAATGCCCACGGTACGCGTGGGCGTTCTGATGGCAAATCCGCAGGATTGCCGCTAACAGCGCCTGCGGATGCGGCGCGTCCACATGCGTTCTGGCGTACTCGCCAAGCGGCGACAATTGTTGATTCACCAACTGGCTTTCGATTGTTGTAGGCGTGACGTTAAGGCATAACGTCAGCGGCCCGGTTAGCGGAATTTGATAACTGCCGTTGCTCAAGCCGCGTTTACTCAACGTCTGTTGTGAATGGGCGAGATGCCCTTCAGCCACCAGCTCATCAAGAATATTGCTCACCGCCGGAATCGATAAATCGGTCTGGCGCGCCAACTGGGATTTACTGACCACTTTTTCCTGCCAAATCAGCGTCATTAAGGCCTTTTTATTGTACTGCCGCACCCGTTGGTTATTCAGTCCGACGATCGTCATTTCACTAAACTCCGTTAACTATATTCCGTGAGCAATGCGTATTAATGCTGCGAAATTGTTGTCCAGAATGAAAGCATACCTTATTTCACTATCATTTTTTTACTGGAGAATGCCACATGTATGGCGATGTGAAAGTCTGGCGAGAAGCCGTTTCCCTACCCACATGGACCACGGGCAAAGAAGATCCGAACCCGATGTTTCTGGAAAAACGCGTATACCAGGGATCGTCCGGCGCGGTATATCCCTATGGCGTGATCGACACCCTGACGGGCGTGCGTGAAGATAAAACCTATCAGGCCGTGTTTCTGGAAAATGATTTTATTCAGGTGATGCTGCTGCCCGAGTTGGGCGGGCGTATTCACCGCGCGTGGGACAAAGTGATGCAACGCGATTTCGTTTACTACAACGAGGTGGTGAAACCCGCGCTGGTAGGCCTGGTCGGCCCATGGATTTCGGGTGGTATTGAATTCAACTGGCCGCAGCATCATCGCCCCACCACGTTTATGCCGGTCGACGTGACGATCGGGGCGAATGAGGACGGCTCGCAAACCGTCTGGCTTGGCGAACTGGAGCCGATGCGCGGCTTGCAGGTGATGACCGGGTTTACGCTCTACCCGCACAAAGCGCTGATAGAAATCACCGGCAAAATATTCAACCCCAACGCCACGCCGCGCCATTTCCTGTGGTGGGCGAACCCGGCGGTGAAAGGCGGCGACGATCATCAAAGCGTATTCCCACCGGATGTCACGGCAGTATTCGACCACGGCAAACGCGATGTCTCTTCGTTCCCGATTGCGCATGGCACCTATTACAAAGTGGATTACTCCGCAGGCGTAGATATCTCTCGCTACAAAAACATCCCGGTTCCCACCTCTTATATGGCGGATAAGTCGGATTACGATTTTGTTGGCGCCTGGCACCACGGTGAAAATGGCGGGCTGTTGCATGTTGCCGATCACCATGTATCGCCTGGCAAAAAACAGTGGAGCTGGGGTTATGGCGATTTCGGCCAGGCCTGGGATCGTAACCTTACCGACGCAAACGGCCCTTATATTGAACTGATGACCGGCGTCTTTACCGACAATCAGCCAGATTTCACCTGGATTGCGCCGTTTGAAGAGAAGGTGTTTGTACAAAACTTCCTGCCTTACAGCCATCTCGGCACACTGCAAAACGCCAGTACCGAGGCGGCAATCAAGCTGGAGCGCCACAACGGACAACTGCACATTGGCGTTTATGCCGTAAGCCCGTTGACCAACGTAACGCTTGAACTGACCCACCACGGCGAACGGGTATGGCAGCAACCGCTGACGCTAACCCCGACCCAGACATTTCGGGAAACCCTGACCGATACCTTCCCTGAACGGCTGACGTTAACCCTGCGCGATGCCGGCGGCCAGCCGCTTTTGCACTATCTTGAACATATCGCCGAGGCCACCCCGTTGCCGTCCCCGGCCAGTGCTCCGGCATTACCGGCGGATATCGCGAACGTGGATGAGCTGTGGTTTATCGGCCAGCATCTGGAGCAATATCAGCACGCCAGCCGCAATGCGTTTGATTATTACCGGCGGGCGCTGGAGATCGATCCGCTCGATTACCGCTGCAACGTGGCGCTGGGCAGACTCGAATTTAACCGCGCCAACTGGGCGCAAGCGCAGGCGTATGCCGAAGCCGCCCTTAAACGCGCTCATCGTCTGAACAAAAATCCGCAGTGCGGCCAGGCAAGCCAGCTTCTGGGCGCGGCGCTGGAAAGACAGGGCCAGCTTGATGCGGCCTACGACCACTATTTTAAAGCCAGCTGGAGCGGAAACTGCCGGGACGCGGCGTTTTACGACATCGCCCGTCTGGCTCTGCGTCGTGGCGAGAGCGCCTGCGCGCAAACCTTCTGCCAGCAAAGCCTGCGCGCGAACGCCAGCAATCATCTCGCCATGGCGCTTTATGCCTTGCTGATGGCGCAAAATGGGCAGCGCGACGCCGCATTGACCTATATCGACAAGCAATTGCGCGACTACCCGCTCAGCTACCCGCTGTACTATGCCCGCTATGCCATCTCCAAAAGTGAGCAAGCGCTTACTCAGCTTCGGGATATTACCAACCAACGCGGCGTAAACGCGTCGGTGTTAGCGGGCTGGCTGGTCAGTCTCGGCATGCACGCTCAGGCGCGCGACCTGCTGGCACAGCTTGATAACCCGGAAACGCTGCCGCTTCTGTGGCGGGCTGCGTTGGCTGAGGATGCCACGCAGCGCCAGACCTGGCTTGCGCAGGCTAAAGCGAATTTCTCCCAACGCGTGCGCTTCCCCAATTTGGTGGACGAAGTGGACATGTTGCGCCAGCTTGCGGACGACGGCTTCGCGCAGTATCTGCTGGGCTGCTTTTACTACAGCAAACGGCGTTATAGCGATGCGGTTGACTGCTGGGCGTTCACCCGTCAATGCCTGCCTGATTTCGCGCCGGTTCATCGCCTACTGGGCATCTGGGCGTGGAACAAACAGCACGATGCCGCGCAGGCGGAAGCCGCGTTGCGAAAGGCTGTCGAACTGGAGCCGCAAAACCCGCGTCTGCTGTTTGAACTGGATTATCTGTATAAACAACTGGGCCGCCCTACCGCACAACGCCTCGCGCTGCTCGAAAAAAACCAGTCAGTGGCGCTGATGCGCGACGATCTCACCGCCGAGTTATTAAGCCTTTGGCATATTCACGACCAAAACGCGAAGGCCCACGCGGTGCTTTCTCAACGCACGTTCCATCCCTGGGAAGGCGGCGAAGGGAAAGTGACCGGTCAGTATTTAATTAACCAGCAACGGCGGGCGCTGGAGGCCATTAATCAGGGGGATTACCTCACCGCGCAAACCCTGCTCACCGCAGCGCTGCATTATCCCCGTAATCTGGGAGAAGGCCGTCTCGCCGGGCAAACCGACAATGACATCTGGTATTTACTGGGTTGGTGCGCCGAACAGCAGCAGGAAATCCAGCCTGCGCAGGCGGCCTGGCGTCAGGCCACGCAGGGCAATAGGGGGCTTGATGCCGGGCGCTACTACAACGACCAGCCGGTGGATTATCAGTTCTGGCAGGCGATGGCGCTAAAACGGCTTGGCGAGCACGACAAGGCCGATGCCCGTTTCCGTCAGTTTATCGCCTGGGGACAACAGCATCAGGACGACCCGGTTGAGAGCGATTTCTTCGCGGTATCGCTGCCGGATCTGGTGGTACTCGACAGCGACCCGCAAGCGCACCATCGCCAGCACTGTTTGCTGCTGCAGGCGCTGGGCTATCTCGGGCTCGGCGAACGCCACGCCTTTAACGACCATCTTGATGCCTTACTGACGCTTAATCCCGCCCACGATAAAGCGCATTTACTGCGGGCCTTAAGCCGCAGCCCGATTCTTCGCTAACTCAACGGGGGGAGCACTCCCCCTACCCATAATAACTTCTCTCAACAGGAGAGGATCATCATGCATGACACTCAACAACTCCGTATGGGCTACATATGGATGATTTGCCTGGTCGCCGCCTGCGGCGGTCTGTTATTTGGCTATGACTGGGTGGTGATTGGCGGGGCGAAACCCTTCTATGAAGCCTATTTTTCAATAACCGATCCGGCGGTTTCCGGGTGGGCGATGAGTTCGGCGCTGATAGGCTGCATATTCGGCGCCTTTATCTCCGGCTGGTGCGCTGACAAACTCGGGCGCAAAATCCCGCTGATTATCGCCGCGATCCTGTTTACCTTCTCGGCCTGGGGGACGGCGGTCGCTACCCATTTCGACCTGTTTGTGGTGTTCCGTATCATCGGCGGCATTGGGATTGGCCTTGCCGCTGCGGTAAGCCCGATGTATATCGCCGAGGTGAGCCCGGCGGAAAAACGCGGCAAGTTTGTCGCCATTAACCAGCTCACCATCGTCATTGGCGTACTGGCCGCGCAGCTGATAAATCTGGCCATCGCCCAACCGGTGGCCGCTAACGCCACGCTTATCGATATCCAGCAGAGCTGGAACGGGCAGACCGGCTGGCGCTGGATGTTTGCCGCCTGTGGGGTGCCCTCGTTCCTGTTTCTGGTGATGATGTTTTTCGTTCCAGAATCGCCGCGCTGGCTTGCCCGGGCCGGGAAAACCGAACGCGCCCGTAAAACGCTCCTGAAAATCGGCTCGTCACACTATGCCGACGCCACCCTTGCAGAGATTAAAAACACCCTGAGCACCGATACCCACGCCCGGCAAGTGCGCTATTCAGCCCTGCTGGAGCCGAAAGTGAAGCCGATTATCATCATCGGCATGGTGCTGGCAGTGTTCCAGCAATGGTGCGGGATTAACGTTATTTTTAACTATGCGCAGGAAATTTTCGCCTCCGCCGGGTTTGATATTAACAGCACCCTGAAATCTATCGTCGCCACGGGCATTATCAATCTGGTCTTTACCGTTATTGCCCTGCCGCTGGTAGATAAACTGGGACGCCGCAAATTGATGCTGATTGGCGCGGCAGGCCTGACGGTGATTTACGCGCTGATTGCGGCGGCCTATGGAATGGGCATTCTCGGCTGGCCGGTGCTGGTCCTGGTGCTTGCCGCTATCGCCATCTACGCGCTGACGCTGGCGCCCGTGACCTGGGTGCTGCTGTCGGAGATTTTCCCTAACCGCGTACGCGGCCTGGCGATGTCGGTCGGCACGCTGGCGTTGTGGGTGGCCTGTTTTATTCTCACCTACACCTTCCCGCTGCTGAATGCCGGGCTGGGCGCAGCGGGCAGCTTCCTGTTATACGGCGTGATTTGCGCGGCAGGCTATCTGTTCGTACTGCGTAACGTACCGGAAACCAAAGGCGTGACCCTGGAAGCGCTGGAAACACAGATGGCAAGCGGCAAGCCGCTACGCTCGCCAGCCGCTCACCGCGTGAGCCATTAATGGACGTTTTTACATTGCAAAACCCGTATCTTCGGATGCGGGTGACATCGCTTAGCGCCGCCGTGCTGAGCCTTGATAACCGTGACGATAACCAGCCCGTGCTGCGCCCATGGCGTGAAAACGGTCATTTTCATGCCGGCGACAGCGCCCTCTTTCCCATGCTGCCGTTGGCAATCCGGGTGGCGGGCAACTATTACCCCCAGGGGCATTCCGTGATCCACTTGCCCGGCGAGGCGGGTTCTCCAGATGGTTTTTTACACGGCAACGGGTGGCTCAAGCGCTGGGAGGTGAGCGATTGCCAACCCGACGCGCTTACCCTGCAAGTAAGCGCACGGGAAGCCTGCGGTTTCTATTATCACGCTCGCCTCACCTATGCGCTCGCGGCACAGCGTGTTAGTGCGAAGTTGGTAATCACTCACTGCGGCTCAACGCCAATGCTTTACGGGGCCGGGTTTCACCCTTTCTTCGCCAAAACGCCGCAGACGCGCCTGCACTTTTCCGCGAGCGGCTACTGGCCGGAAGACGAGCGGCATTTACCCCTCGACTGGACCCCCGTTTTGCCTGAGGCGCTGGATTTTTCCACGCCGCGCATCCCCGGCGCGCAGTGGATAAACAACGGGTTTTCCGGCTGGAGCGGCACCGCACGGCTGCTCAGCGCTGGACGTGAAGTGATGATGCAAAGCGATGCGCTGTGGTTGATGGTGTATCAAACGCAGGAGAGCGACTTTCTTTGTCTGGAGCCGCAAACGCACCCGGTGAATGCCCACAATATGCCAGGGCAACCCGGGCTTCGCCTGTTAGCCAACGGTGAACACGTAACTTGCGAGATGACAATCGACGTGCGTTAAGTCAGGCCTGAGCCGTCACGCTCAGGCCCTTTCGTTTTACTGATAAACCGGCAATAACTTCATACTGAACAAAATATGAATAAGCGCGTTGGCCGCCCCGAAAAACAGGATCAGCGCAATCATGGCGTTGCCGCCCCACACCCGGTAGCGTGGGCTGCCAAAACGCGCACGGGAAGCGCGCGCTAACAGCGCCGGCACAATCGCCGCCCATACCGTGGCCGCCAGTCCGGCAAAACCTATTGCGTAAATAAACCCGTTGGGCCAGATTAGCCCGCCGGTAATGGGTGGCAAAAAGGTGACCAGCGCCGTTTTAAAACGCCCGTGACGACTGTCGTCAAATTTAAACAAGTCAGCCAGGTAATCAAACAATCCTAGGGTGACGCCCAAAAATGAGCTGGCGACCGCGAAGTTTGAGAATACCGTTAATAACAGATCCAGCGTGGAGCTATTCAGCAGGCCGCTCAGGGTTTGCACCAGCACATCAATATTGCCGCCCTTCTCGGCGATGGCAATAAATGCCGGACGGGGAATATTGCCCATTGTCCCCACCAGCCAGATGATATACAGCACCAGCGCCATCAGGGTGCCCATTAACAGGCAGCGGCGGATAGTTAGCGGGTCTTTGCCGTAATATTTCATCAGACTTGGGACGTTGCCGTGATAACCGAACGACGCCAGGCAGAACGGCAAAGTCATCAGCACATACGGCAAATACTGCGGCGCAACCTCCGCTTTATTGAGCAGTATCGCAGGCTCTACGTGCCACAGCAGGCCGCCGAAGGTCATAAAAAAGGTGAGGATTTTCGCCCCCAGCACAATGGTCGTCATACGACTCACCGCCCGGGTGCTGAGCCAGACAATAAAAGCGACCGCCACAGCAAATAATAATCCGCCCAACCGTGCCGGGAATGTCATATTCATTTGGGAGAAGGTGTGATGAATAACCGAACCGCTGGCGGAGATATAGGCGTAGGTTAATATATAGAGGACAAACGCAACGGTAACACCGTTAATAATATTCCAGTATTTGCCCAGCAGATCTTTTGTAATCGTGTCGAAACTCGCCCCGATATGATAATTAAGATTCGCCTCCAGGATCATAAGCCCTGAATGCAGCATACAAAACCAGGTAAAAATTAAGGCTAATAATGACCAAAAAAACCAGGCGCCGGACATCACCACCGGTAAAGAAAACATACCTGCGCCGATAATGGTTCCACCAATAATCATGGCTCCGCCAATTAATGACGGCGTACTATTTGTAACCGATAAGGTAGCCATATTGCGTTTTCCTCGCGAGGCTAAATACACGGCACCGTTAAAGCTACCTCAGGGTGATATACCCTGAGGCAGTTAAAGGCAGGCGTGTATTAATTTATCCTGGGAACAAATGTAAGGCGCACCTGTTGCGGGCGCGCCCGGTGATATTATTTAACCGGTTTCAGGCGAGCGACAAAGTGACGCAGCACCGGGGGTTCGTAGGTAAAGGTCAATCCTTTAATCGTGGAAGCGCGCGCTTTCAGGGCGATGAGCGCATCGGCGATGTAATCCATATGGTCATTGGTATACACCCGACGCGGGATAGTCAGTCGCAGAAGCTCCATCGGCGACGGTTTTTGCTCGCCGGTTTGCGGATCGCGCCCCAACAGTAACGAGCCAATCTCCACACTGCGAATCCCCGCTTCGAGATACAGTTCATTGTTAAGCGCATGGGCCGGGAATTGTTCCGCCGGAATGTGCGGCAGCAGCAGTTTCGCATCAACAAACACCGCGTGGCCGCCGGTGGGATACTGAATAGGAATACCGCCTTCCCGCAGTCGCTCACCAAGATACTCCACCTGATTAATGCGATAGGCCAGGAAGTCTTCGTTGGTCCCTTCCTCAAGCCCAATCGCCAGCGCTTCCATATCGCGCCCGGCAAGCCCGCCGTAGGTGACAAACCCCTCCATCGGCACACAGCGGATACGCACCTCGTTAAACAGATCTTCATCATCGCGGAAGCAGCACAAACCGCCGATGTTCACCAACGGGTCTTTTTTCGCCGACATCGTCAGCATATCGCCGTACTGGTACATCTCCCGCACGATCTCTTTGACGGATTTATTGGCGTAACCCTCTTCACGCTGTTTGATAAACCACGCGTTCTCGCAAAAGCGCGCCGAGTCGATTACCACCGGGATGCGATGTTGTTTGGCAATCTCATACACTTCGCGCATATTCGCCAGTGACACCGGCTGCCCGCCAGAGCTATTACAGGTGACGGTGGTAATGATTGCCGCCACGTTTTCTGCGCCGTGCTGCGCAATAGTCGCCTTGAGTTGCGGGATATCAAAGTTACCTTTCCAGTCATACCAGGCGGTGGTATCGAACGCTTTCGGCGTCACCACGTTAATGGCTTTTGCGCCGTTCAGCTCCACATGCGCGGCCGTGGTATCAAAGTGAAAGTTGGAAATAAAAACCGGACGCGTCGATTTGCAGCGCGCAATCAGGCTCGGGAACAGGATCTGCTCTGCGCCACGGCCCTGATGGGTGGGAATGGTGTACGGGTAGCCAATGATTTCCTGCACTTTTTCGCACAGATGATAATAATTGCGTGAACCGGCGTAGGCTTCATCGCCCATCATCAGCCCCGCCCACTGGCGATCGCTCATTGCCCCGGTCCCGGAGTCGGTCAGCAGGTCGATATACACATCTTCGCTTTTTAACAGGAACGGGTTATATCCCGCCTCTTCCAACGCTTTAACGCGATCGTCAAAGGTCGTCATGCGAATGTTTTCAACCATTTTAATGCGGAACGGCTCAGGAATGCGTTTCATCATATATTCTCCAAAAGATAACCTTGCTGCGCGGAAAATAGTTATGGCGATGTCAGGCGCAATAAATATCGTCCAAACGCAGGGTATAGATTTATTTTTTTATCAGGGAAAAACTGGAGAATTAACGGGGGAAATCGTTAGAGATGCGCGGATCGAGATTATACCAGGCGTTTAGCCCACCTTTCGCTATGAGGCGATAACACGCGTTGTGCTTCATTACATCGTCCTCTGTCTGGTTTAAAGGAACCATAAAGATAGACAACTTTAAAAATTTATCCGTGATTAAATCCACAATTTACAGACTGGCTATCAAGCGTATTTATATTTTTAACATTGCCCGAAGGAATTTATTACCCGAAATCATTGTGGGATATATTTTCGCGCTACGTAACCGCGCAAAAAAACGTTGGTTATAAACGCGCAGCAACGGACATTGGCAAGTTTTTGGCTATTGCTTCAGGCAACCTGTCCTGATGGCAAACCGCGTTATGCCTACGCAATACGCTTACGCACAGCCAATGCTTGTTATTTTTTCCGATACTTCTCGGGAAGTTCGGGCACTGGCGCGCGATCGTCAATCAAATGACGGACGGTTAATATCGGATGCCGCCATAACATTTTCGGCCCGGCCCAACGCATAATCTGCCTCATCTCTTCACGTTTGGCGGGTTGATAACAGTGGACAGGACACTGGCGACAGGCGGGTTTATTCTCACCAAAGACGCATTTATCGAGGCGCTTCATGGCGTATTCATAAAGCGCCTGATAATGGGCAGGCTCAGCCAGCGCTTGCGGGCTTTTACGCTGGTACAGCGCAATCATTTTTTTGATGGTTTGCTTTTCACGGTCAAGTCGCGCGCCCATCGTGTTCTCCTGTATGCCAGCGCCTTGTGCCTGTCAGGTGCGAGGAGCGGTCTGCACCACCTGACCGAACCCTTTGCCATCAAGCTCAGCATCCGGTGCGGCGAAAAAGTCGATGTTAAAATAGGTATCAGGCGTCAAGAGTTCAATACGATGCCAGTACTCGGGAGGGCTGACGCCAAATTGCCCTTCATTAATAATAAGCTCAATCTCGGGATTTTTTTCGTGCTCATTTTTAAATCCCAGGTATTTTACCGCGCCACGCATAACAGAAAGGCGACCATAGACATCTTTTTTGGTGTTGTGATGGGTCAATAACGCCTGTGGCACCGTGGCGCTGTCAAAAAACGCAGTCGAGCGGGTGTGTTTATAGTTGGCAGGAATACGATAAATCATAGTTTTTCCTTAAACGTCAGGGAGGTAAACTACGTTTTGCACTATCCATGCCAAGATTTAAAACACTTAAAATCAATGAGTTATTTATTAAACCACAAGAATAAATAGTCATAATGACACTGTCATTATAACCATAAATAGTCTTTTTGACTGTATTCATGATGTATGCTGCGCCAGGGCACTGGCGCAGGTGGCAGGTCAGTTCTGGCGAGGCTTAGGGCTGCGGGGTCACGCCTTTTTTCAGCAGGATATTGCCGTACTTCGCGCATTCGCGAGTCATGACAATGGCATACGCCTGGCGGGCCCGCTCATAAAAAGCATAGCGCTCAATTCGTTCAATAGCAGGCCTCGGCGTGCCGTTAAATAATGCCTCACGGTAACGGGCCTCAACGGCAGGATCGAGTTCATCGCCGCCTGCGGGCGCCATCATCACCAGCGGCGGCGCGTAGCTGTCGAGTTCAAACAACGGGATCACAGCGGCCAGCAATTCACTCACGGTCGAGCCATCGGCACGCAGGGTTTGCGGTCCAAGGCTGTGCGCCGGGAAATGCGCATCGGCAAAAATAATCTCATCGCCATGGCCCATTTCCGCCAGCACTTTTAGCAGGTCCGGGGAGATTAACGGCGACACGGTCTTTAACATGTTTCACTCCTTAGGGTTTTCCAGCGCTCGCACTGCTCGCCGGGGTAGAGATAGCGATACTGCCATTCAACGCTTGCCCGTGCCGCATCGGGGCTGGCAAACGCACCGCAGCCCGCCCAGGCGTAGAGCGCCGCTCCTACTACCGTGGTTTCCGCCTCGCTGAGTATTTTGACGGGCATGCCGAGCATATCGGCTTTCATTTGATTCCACAGCGTATTGCGGCTGCCGCCGCCCACCAGCAATAGTTCGCTGGCGCTAAATCCACCGAGGGTTTCCAGGATTTGCAAATTGCGTTGCAACTGCCCCGTCAGATTCTCAAGCGCCGCCCGGTAAAAGTGACCGCGCGTGGTGTTTAACGTCACGCCGCGCCAGCCGGAATCAGTGCCTTCCAGAAAATTGCCCTGCATGGTCACACCCTGCGCGCCAGGCGGCAACCGCGCGGCTTCCGCCATCATCTGCTGATAGGCCGCAGCGCCCTCCTCGTGCGGCCACCAGGTTTTGCGGATCCACTCAAGTACCCCTGACGCCAGCCATTGCAAACCGGGGTTAAAGCAGGCCGGGTGGCTGTCGAGTTCACAGGTTGCGCCAGGGTATTGCGAGAGCAACGCGGTATTAATATGCGCGCTGCGCACCATCAGAATTTCCCAGGTGCCGGACGACAGCACCGGCTCGGCAAGCCCGGCGCCTGAGCCGAACAGGGCAAACTGGGTGTCATGCCCTGCGGAGATAACGGGAATTCCCGGCGTTATGCCGAGAAAACGCGCCATCTGCTGGCGCAATTCGCCCACCACTTCACCGGGCGACACCAGACGCGGAAAAAGCCGGGCCGGAATGCCCGCCCGCTGTAAAATCGTGTCGCTAAACGCGCCGGTTTGCAGATCCATCAGTTGGCTGGTGCCCGCCATGGTGCGATCGGTGGTGAATTCGCCGGTCAGGCGCTGATTAATCAGAGAAGAAATAAACAGCCAGGCATGGGCGTTTTCGAGTGCCTGCGGCTGGTGTTCTTTCAGCCACAGCAGTTTATAGAGCGTATTAAAACTAAACTGCCCAATACCGGAAATCTGTTGCAGCGTATGCGGGTCAATGACGCGCGCAATATCGTTCATCACCGCTACGGTGCGCGGGCATTTCCAGCTAATAATCGGATAGAGCAGCTCGCCTTTATCATCGGTCAACGCGCCGTCCACGCCAAATGTCGTCACGGTCATGGCGCGTATACGTAATCCTGCCAGTTGCGGCGCGATCTGATGGCAACATTGCTGGAACCGCTTGAGGATCTGATCGAGCGACCAGTTATGCCAGGCGGGATTTTCCGCCGCCTGCTCGCTTGCATTGGCGACAGCGGCCTTCGCCAGGATGCGCCCCTGGCTGTCCACCGCTATCGCCCGCACGTTGGTGGCGCCACAGTCGAGCACCAGAACCGCGTCTTGCATAATCACCCCTCCTGAAAAAGAGGCAGCCTTAAGGCTGCCCCGTTTTTCGTTAGCGTTTATATAAAGGGCCGTAGTTCTGGCAGGCGCGATAGTCCTGGCCTTCGCTGTCCATGCCGTGCGCCGCCCACGCGGTGGGGCGATAAATCGCCTCGTCCTCAACGTTATGCATACAGACCGGAATGCGCAGCATCGCGGCGAGGGTAATCAAATCCGCCCCCACATGGCCAACCGTCAGCACGCCGTGGTTCGCCCCCCAGTTCGCCATCACTGAATACACGTCGCGAAAAGGTCCTTGCCCGGTCACGCGTGGCGCAAACCACGTGGTGGGCCAGGAAGAGTCGGTGCGCTTATCAAGCGTCTCGTGAACCGCCTCGGGCAGCTCAACGCTCCAGCCTTCGGCAATCTGCAATACCGGCCCCAGGCCTTTCACCAGATTGATGCGGCTCAGGGTAAAGGGCACGCCGCCCACCGTCAGGAATCGTGAAGAGAAACCGCCGCCCCGGAAGTATTCATGCACCGCCGTACACCATTGCGTTGCCGCAAGACAGGCATCCGCTTCCTGCTGGCTGATTTGCCAGTGCGGTTTCATGGTCGGCTTGCCGTTTTCATCCTGCTGGCGGCACGTACCGTCCAGTGCCGCCGAACCAGAGTTGATAAGGTGGATAATGCCCTGCGCCGCATGGCCGGTCAGTTTATGCCCGGTGACACGCTCCACCGCATCCGCAGACCAGTAGGTGCGCACATCGGCAAACACCTGCGCAGTGCCGGTGAGCAGATGACCGAACAGCATCGACACGCCATTCAGGCTATCGTTTTCGGTGGCCACGACATAAGGCTGGCGCACGCCGTTCCAGTCAAAGGAGCTATTCAACAGTGCTTCGGCGGTATCGCCATTCGGATATTGATCGGTCCAGTGACGCTGCCCCTGGAAACCGGCAGCGATAGCGTTATAGCCAAGCGACTCCTCCACGCGCCCCATTTCCGCAAGCTTAGGGTTCCCCTGCATCATGTCGCGGATACAGATAGCCATCAGCAGGCTTTCGCGCAAAATGGCCCGATTAGCCTGTTCGTCGCGGCGATACTGGGCGGCGTTTTTATCTTCGCCAAAGCGGAAGTGGCTATCGGCCCAGCTCACCGCCAGTTCCAGCTCCTGCTCGTCATAAATTTTCTGATCGATGCGACGGCGCAGCTCGGTCATATCGACGGCCTGTACTTTCATCCCCAGGTAGGATTCAAAAAAGTCGTGATCGACAATCGAACCGGCGATACCCATCGACACGCCGCCCAGCGACAAATAGCTTTTGCCTTTCAGGGTGGCGACGGCGAGGCCCGCACGTGCGAAGCGCAGCAGTTTTTCCTCAACGTCCGCCGGGATGGTGGTATCGCCCGCGTCCTGCACGTCTTGTCCGTAAATCGAAAACGCCGGCAGCCCTTTTTGGTTGTGCGCGGCGAGCGCCGCCGCCAGATAAACCGCGCCAGGGCGCTCCGTACCGTTAAAACCCCAAATCGCTTTCGGGCGCATTGGGTCCATATCAATGGTTTCACTGCCGTAGCACCAGCACGGGGTGACCGTGATGGTTAAGCCGACATTTTGCGTACTGAATTTCTGCTCACAGGCGGCAGATTCCTTCATGCCTGCGATGCAGGTGTCGGCAATCACACACTCTACCGTCGCGCCGCAGGGATGGCGCAACTGTTCAGTCAGCAGTTGCGCGGTGGCTTTCGCCATCTCCATGGTTTGCTGTTCTAACGATTCCCGCACGCCCATTCTGCGGCCGTCTATTACCGGGCGAATCCCGATCTTCGGTAAGGTAGTCATTGTAATTCCTCATATTTTTAGATCGTTTCCAGGTCGATCCCACACCGCTGCATCCACTCACAGCAGAAAACGACCAGAAGGAGGTGAAATTGCTAACTCGAAGTAGCATAGAGACGAAATTTCGAAATCGACAATGGTTTTTATGTTGAAGTGTGATGGTTTTCACGGACTGAAAATAATGATTTATTCCGCCGATGCGCCAAAAACCAGATGGAAATTTTAAATAATTTAAAAATCATACAGATAATGGATAACCATTGCGCAGCGTCACAATTTGAGTTCAAAGTGTTTGTCGAAAATTCACGCTTTGCATACGGTTAAACACGCAATTGCTACGTCGACGCAGCAAATTTAACGTCAATCGGGCTTTATGCCTGGGATACACAATGCGGCTATTTTTTTAGGCCGTTGCGCATTCGTGTTTTATTCCTGAACCGGCATTTGTCTTTCCCGCTTTCTCGGACAGCGAACACCTGATCAATTAAGGGAAAACGCCATGTCAGAACATTTTTTAACGATGAATAATATTACTAAACGTTTCCCCGGCGTGGTGGCGTTGAGTAATGTGGGATTTACTTTACGCCGTGGCGAAGTCCATGCGTTGTTGGGTGAAAACGGTGCCGGGAAATCCACCCTGATGAAAATTTTGTCCGGCGTTTATCAACCGGACGAAGGTGAAATTATTTTCGAAGGCCGTCCGGTGAAATTTTCCAGTCCGCTGGAAGCCCAACTGATGGGGATTACTATTATCCATCAGGAATTTAATTTATTTCCTGATTTAACCGTGGAAGAAAATATTTTTATCGGCCGTGAGTGTTGCAAAAATAATCGCTGGCAACTTGATGTCAAAACCCAGCGTCAGAAAGTGCAGGCCATTCTTGATACGCTGAATTTAAAAATTAAACCAGAAACCCGCGTAGCGGATTTAACGGTCGCGCAGCAGCAGATGGTGGAAATTGCCAAAGCGATTTCAGTTAATGCGCGTATTTTAATCATGGATGAACCGACCGCCGCCCTGACGGAGAGCGAAATCGAGAGTTTGTTCGCTGTCACTCGCTTGCTCAAAGAACAAGGCACCGGCATCGTTTATATTTCGCATCGCCTGGAGGAGCTGGCGTTGATTGCCGATCGCGCCACGGTGATGCGCGACGGGCAGTACATCGATACCGTCGATTACGAAACGGTGCAAATCAGCGATCTCATCACCATGATGGTGGGCCGGAAACTCGGCGATATCTATCCGCGCAGGCCGCCATTGACCGGGCGTGACAAGGTGCTAGAGGTAAAAAACCTTAATCGTTCGGAGGTACTGCGTGATATCAACTTCACCTTGTATCGCGGCGAAATCCTGGGGTTATCCGGCCTGATGGGCGCCGGACGTACTGAACTTGCCCGTGCGCTGTTCGGCGCAGATCCCATCGACAGCGGCGAGGTGAAACTCAACGGCAAAACGATTTCGATTACCGATGTGCATCAGGCGATTGAACAAGGCATTGGCTATTTAACGGAAGATCGTAAAAAAGAGGGGCTGGCGCTGGGATTATCGGTCGAGCTTAATATTATGCTCGGCAATTACCCTGAATATTCCGACGCCTTAGGCATTGTGAAAGAAAAACAGTGCCAGGAAACCAGTGAACAATTAGTCAAAGCATTACGCATTAAAACGCCGCATCTTCAACAGCCCGCGCTGCATTTAAGCGGCGGCAATCAACAGAAAATTATTATTGCCCGCTGGGTATGTAAAGATACGGATATTTTAATTTTTGACGAACCCACGCGCGGTATTGATGTGGGGGCAAAACTAGAAATTTATGAATTAATGAATCGCCTGGTGGCAAAGGGGAAATCCATCATCATGATTTCCTCCGAATTACCGGAAATACTCGGTATGTGCGATCGCATTGTCGTCATGCGCAGCGGCCGAATTACCGGCGAGCTCGATAACGCGACGGCCACTCAAGAAAATATCATGAAATATGCGACGTTAGAGGATTAAATCATGACTGACTCATTAACGCCTTCCAGCCAGCCGGTCAAAGCTGGAAAAATAAATAAAGCGTTGTTGATGCGCCTGGCGCCTTTATTAAGCCTGGTGTTGCTGGTTATCTTTTTTAGTTTCAGTTCGCCATTCTTTTTTAATACTGAAAATATTATGACCATCGCCCTGCAAACCTCGGTTATCGGCATTATGGCGATTGGCGTGACCTACGTGATTATTACCGCGGGCATCGACCTGTCGCTGGGTTCGGTGGTGGCCTTTTCCGGCGTAGTGGTGGGGCTGTGCGCGTCGTTCAGTATGCCGCTGATTGTCTGCGTGATTGCCGGGATGGTGGCGGGCGGCCTGTGCGGTTGCGTCAATGGGCTGCTGGTAACGCGCGGCACTATTCCGCCGTTTATCGCCACCCTCGGCCTGATGATGTCGGTGCGCGGCATCAATATGGTGATGACCGACGGGCGCGCCATTTATTTCTCGGACTATCCCACCTTCAAACTGCTGGCGCAGGGGCGGCTTTTTGACATTCTCCCCTACCCGGTGTTTTACCTGGCGATTATCGCCGTCATCGCCGCTTACATCCTGAAGAAAACCGTTATTGGCCGCTATGTCTATGCCGTTGGCAGCAACGAAATTGCCGCCCACTTATCCGGCATTAAAGTGCAGCGGGTCAAAATTTTCGTTTACGCCTTCTGCGGGCTGCTCACCGGGATTGCCGGTGTGATCCTGGCCTCACGCCTCAATTCAGGGCAGCCGACGGTCGGCGTGGGTTATGAACTTGAAGCTATCGCCGCCGTGGTGATTGGCGGCACCAGCCTGATGGGCGGCGTGGGCACCATCGGCGGCACCATTATCGGCGCTTTCATCATGAGCGTACTGAAAAACGGCCTCAATCTGATGGGCGTCTCCCAGTTCTGGCAAATGGTCGCCATGGGCATTGTGGTGGTGGCCGCCGTGTATCTCGACACCTTACGCAAAAAAATGCGTTAGCGATCCGTTGTTGCGATGTGGATCTTCCCCTGTACCTGAACCTAATAATAAACGGAGTCAGTGATATGAAAACCAAACGACTGTTGTGCGCGTTAGCCATGGCGACAGTGCTGGCAAGCCCGGCGTGGGCGAAATCATTAACCTTGCCGGTAGTGAGTAAAGGGTATCAGCATGAATTTTTCCAGACGGTGAAAATGGGTACCGAAGCGGCCGCGAAAGATCTCGGCGTGACCACCAGTTTTGTCGGCCCGGCGGATGAAACCCAAATCGCCGAGCAAATCCAGTTACTGGAAAACACCATGGCCAAAAAACCAGACGGGATTTTACTCGCCGCGCTGGACGCCAACGCGCTCGCGCCGCTGGTAGAAAACGCAAAGAGCCGCGGTATCAAAGTGGTGACGTTCGATTCCGGCGTTAACTCCGATATTCCGGTGAGCTTTGTCGCCACGAACAACGTCAAAGCCGGGGCCCAGGCGGCAGATGCGCTGGCCGCCGCCATCGGCAGTAAAGGCAAAGTCGGCGTGATTGCCCACGTGGCGGGTACCAGTTCCGCCATTGAGCGCTCCGAAGGTTTCATCAAACAGATGAAAGCGAAATATCCAGGGATCACCGTATTGCCGGTTCAGTACAGCGATGGCGATCCGCAAAAAGCGATGGATAAAACCACCGATATGGTACAGGCCAACCCCGACTTAGCCGGGATCTACGCCACCAATGAAGGGGCAACGCTGGGTGTTGCCAACGCCGTGGACAGCCTTGGCATAAAAGGCAAAGTGAAGGTGATCGGGTTTGACAGCACCGAAGCCATTATCGGCTTCCTGCGCGCCGGTGTGCTGCAAGGCTTTGTGGTGCAGGACGCCTACCAGATTGGCTATCAGGGCATCAAAGCGTTAGATGACGCTATCAACGGCAAAACGGTAGCGAAAGTCATCGATATCCCGGTTAAATATGTCAGCATGGACAATATTGACGATCCGGCGGTTGATAAGCTGTTGCATCCCTTTGGTAAGAAAAAATAATCCCCCCGCTGTCGCTTGTCTTTAAAGCGACAGCATGACGTTTACAGGAGGCAGTCATGACCCATAACGGGTATTTCGTCGGTGTTGATGTCGGTTCCGCCAGCGTGCGCGCCGGGTTGTACGATGCCGCAGGCCAACGTCTGGCTTTCGCCACGCGCCCTATTTCGCAATTTCGCCACGGCGCCGATCAGGTTGAGCAGTCGTCTTGCGAAATCTGGCAGCGCATTGGCGAGGTGGTGAAAAGCGCCGTGGCAAAGGCCGGTATTGATAGCCGCGCGATCCGTGCGTTGGGTTTTGATGCCACCTGTTCGCTGGTCGCGGTGGATGCACAGGGCAATGGCGTGTCGGTTGCCGAAAACGGCGATGCCGACCACGACATCATCATGTGGATGGATCACCGCGCCGCACAAGAAACGGCGGCGATAAACGCCACCGGCGATGACGCCCTGCGCTTTGTCGGCGGCGAAGTCAGTATCGAAATGGAACTGCCGAAGGTGCTGTGGCTAAAGCGCCATTTCCCGGCACGCTATCAGCGGACGGCGCGCTTTTTCGATCTGGCGGATTTTCTGGTGTGGAAGGCGACCGGCAATGATGTGGCGAGCCTGTGCACCCTCACCTGCAAATGGAACTATCTGGCCCACGAACAACGCTTCAGCGCCGCGATGCTGGCGGCGGTGGATTTGTCCGATCTGACGGAGAAAATCCCGGCGAATATTATAGATGTCGCAAGCCCCGCCGGCACACTCAGCCCGCAGGCCGCAGAGCATCTGGGGTTGCATCAGGATGTGGTGGTGGCAAGCGGGATTATTGACGCCCACGCGGGTGGGCTGGCGCTTACCGGCCTGTCGCCGGAGGGGCAACTGGCTATCATCAGCGGCACGTCCAACTGCCATATGCTGGTAAACAAACAGCGTATCGAAACGCCGGGGGTGTGGGGGCCGTACTGGTCGGCCATGCTGCCAGGCTTTTGGCTGACTGAAGGCGGTCAGAGCGCCGCCGGGGCACTCATCGACTGGACGCTGGAAATGCAGGGTGAAAGCGCCGGGCTTACCCAGAAAGCCCAGGCGGAAAATCTGCATCCGATCGCGCTGGTAAACCGCTGGGTGGCGGCGCTGGAGCGTTGCGAGCCGTTCCCGACGAGCCAGTTGCATGTGTTATCCGATCACCACGGCAACCGTTCGCCGCGCGCCCGCCCGGATGCCCGCGGCAGCGTAACCGGGTTAACCCTTGAGCGCGGCGAACCGGCGCTGGCGCGGCTTTATCTGGCGACCCTTCAGGCCATTGCTTACGGAACGCGCCATATCATCGACGCGATGGAGCAATCCGGGCATCGCATCACCGGCATCGCCCTGTGTGGCGGCGCGACCCATAATCCGCTGTGGCTGCGGGAGTACGCCGATATTACCGGGCGCGAAATACAGCTTATCAGCGAAGAGGATGCGGTGACGCTGGGTGCGGCCATTTGCGGCGCGGTGGCATGCGGCGCATGGCCGGATATTCCCGCCGCCTGTCAGGCGCTGGTAAAAACCGGCGACGTTATCCGCCCGCGTCGGGAAACGGCAGATTTTCATGCCAAAAAATATCAGGTCTACCTGACGCTTTTCGAGCAACAGCAGCAGTTAAATAGCGTGATGGGCATCTGATGGAAGTTGATGTGTTTGATTATACTAAGCCTTTATTATTGGCGTGGGACGAGGGCAGATGGCCAAAACAGTAGAACAGATTGCGAATGATCTTAATTTGTCCGTGACGACCGTCAGATTCGTTTTGGGCGGTAAAGCGGAGCAGTATCGCATCAGTTTAAAAACGCAGGCCAGAATAAACGCCTATGTTGAGCGGTATGGTTATACCATTAACCATTCCGCTCGCAGCCTGAAATTAAATAAAACCGATACCCTGGGATTGATCATTCCCTGTATTTCGAACGTATTTTTCGCAACCCTGGCGGAAAAGTTAGAACTGCGCTGTCGACGTTCGGGATTTCAGTTAATGATCAGCTGTACGTATAACGACGTTGATTATGAAAATAAGCTGGTAAAAGCCCTGATTGCCCGCAATGTGGATGGGCTATTTATTGCCCCTGCCACGCTGGAAAATCAGCAGCACCATTTGCGCCAGGTAAAAAAACCCCTGGTGTTGTTAGACCGCGATTTTAAATTCACCGATAACGCGCTGGTGGAGAGTAATAATTTCGCAGGCGGCGTCACGCTCACCGACGCGATGCTCAACGCGCGTGAGGCGCCGTTGTGGTTTCTGGTAGGCGATAAACAGCTTCCCAGTATTCATGACCGTTTAGCCGGGTATTTGCACGCGGTGGAACAACACCCGCAGGCGACGCCAAGGGTAGCGGAAAATCCCGACAACACCCCGACAGGCGGTGCGCAAATGATGAGATCGATAATTGCCGGGCATGGCGTGCCGAGGGCGTTTATCGCCTCGTCGCTGCCAGTGCTTGAAGGGGCGATAAGAGAACTGCGAGCGCACTGCGGCGCTATTGCGCAAGACATTAATATCGGCACTTTTGACGAACATCCCATGCTTGGGTTTTTATCGAATAATGTCTGGTCAATGCAGCAGGATGAAGACAACTGGGCGGAAAAAGCCTTTGAATTGATGCAGCAGGCCATTGACGGCACGCCGGCAAAACGCACGGAACAAGTGACGATGAAATTAATTAAGCGCCAATAAGCATTATTTAATACAGCGCAAAACATTCTAAAGGCAACGCGGCAAATAGCGTTGCCCGGCTTCCCATACCCTATTTCAGGCATTACCGATTGGAGACGAAAAATGGAACGAGAAAAACTGGCCCGGGGAATTATTGATACGTGTCTTGAAATGACGCGTCTTGGATTAAATCAGGGCACGGCGGGAAATGTCAGCGTGCGCTACCGCGACGGTATGCTGATTACCCCAACCGGTATTCCCTACGAAAAATTAACCGAAGAAAGCATCGTTTTTGTTGATGCTGATGGTCACCACGAAACGGGGAAATTACCGTCCAGCGAATGGCGTTTCCATCAGGTGGTGTATCACACCCGCCCGGATGCCAATGCCGTGGTGCATAACCATGCGGTGAATTGTACCGCCGTGTCGATTTTAAATCGCCCGATCCCGGCGATTCATTACATGATAGCGGCCGCCGGCGGCAACTCCATTCCCTGCGCGCCTTACGCGACCTTTGGCACCCGCAAACTGTCTGACTATGTGGCCGAGGCGATAAAAGATCGCAAAGCCACGCTTTTACAACACCACGGGCTGATTGCCTGCGAAGAAAATCTCGATAAAGCGCTGTGGCTAGCCCACGAAGTGGAAGTGCTGGCGCGGCTTTACCTGACTACTTTAGCCATCGTTGATCCGGTACCGGTACTGGATGATGAAGAAATCGCCATAGTGTTGGAGAAATTTAAAACCTATGGCCTGCGGGTTGAAGACTAGCATCAACGGTTTTATTCCGCAGAACTGGTAATTCATCAGGAGCAAACGTTATGGCTAATAGAATGATTCTTAATGAAACTTCATGGTTCGGACGTGGCGCGGTGAATGCGCTGGCAGACGAGGTGAAGCGTCGTGATTATCGCAAAGCGTTAATTGTCACCGACAACACGCTCGTTGCCTGTGGCCTTGCGGCGAAACTCACCGACAAGCTCGACAGCGCCGGTCTTAAATACGAGATGTTTTCCGATGTTGTACCAAACCCCACCATAAAGGTGGTGCAGCAGGGTCTGAAGGCGTTCCGCCAGAGCGATGCGGATTACCTTATCGCGCTCGGCGGCGGCTCCCCGCAGGATACCTGCAAAGCCATCGGCATTATTATCGCCAACCCGGAATTTGAAGATGTGCGCAGTCTGGAAGGCGTCGCGCCGACCCGCAATCCCAGCGTGCCTATTTTCGCTATTCCCACCACCGCCGGGACCGCAGCCGAAGTCACCATTAACTATGTGATAACCGACGAAGAAAACCGTCGCAAATTTGTCTGCGTCGACCCGCATGATATCCCGCTGGCGGCCTTTATTGACGCCGATATGATGGACGGCATGCCCGCCGCGCTGAAAGCGGCAACCGGCGTGGACGCCCTGACCCACGCGATTGAAGGGTATACCACCCGCGCGGCCTGGGAACTGACAGATACGCTACATCTGAAAGCCATTGAAATTATTGGTCGCTCCCTGCGTCAGTCAGTGGCGGGCGAATCAGCGGCGGTTGAGGATATGGCGCTCGGCCAATACATTGCCGGGATGGGTTTCTCGAACGTTGGTTTAGGACTGGTGCATGGCATGGCGCACCCATTGGGCGCGTTTTACGATACCCCGCAAGGGGTCGCAAACGCGATTTTGCTGCCGCATGTGATGCGCTACAACGCCGATTATACCGGTGAAAAATTCCGCCATATTGCAAAAGCGATGGGTGTGGACGTTGAGGGCATGACAATAGAGCAGGCGCGTGAAGCGGCCATCGGTGCGGTGGAAGCGCTCAATCGGGATGTGGGTATCCCGGCTTCGCTGCGTGATGTTGGCGCACGCGAGGAAGATATTGCTGAACTGGCCCAGGCTGCGCTGGCGGATGTCTGTACCGGCGGTAATCCACGTGAAGCCACGCTTGATGATATTGTCGCGCTTTATCACGGCGCGTTTTAACGCTAATGAAGGCGGACCGAGGTCCGCCTTATTATTTACCTCATTCAGGCGTGGACGCGAACCGCGCCGTCAACGTGCTGACGCAGACGGGCCTTCATGTCGTTATAGGACTGGCTGGCATAGTTCTCAGCCCATTTCTGATCCTCAATCGCTTCGACTCGCGCCGCGCAGTACTTGGTTTCCGGCGTTTTAGAAGTCGGGTCGAGGTTGTCCTGAGTCAGTTCGTTACAGGCGCCAATCCACCATTGATAGGTCATATACACCGCGCCACGGTTGACGCGATCGTTGTAATTACAACGCGAGATGACTTTTCCGCGCCGCGACATGACCCAGACCAGCGCCTGGTTAGCAACGCCAAGTTTACGGGCATCGTCCGGATGGATCTGGACAAAACCCGGCTCATCCGCAAGCGTCACCAGAGCGCGGCAGTTACCGGTCATTGAGCGGCAACTGTAATGGCCGACTTCGCGCACGGTGCAGAGCACCAGCGGGTAGCTTTCATCAGGAATTTCCGCAGGCGCGCGCCAGGCGGTCGCGAACAACTGCCCTTTGCCGCTCGGCGTGGCGAACTTGTTGTCTTTATACAGATACGGCGTACCCGGATGGTCAAGCGTCGGGCACGGCCACTGGACATGGCCAAGCCCGGCCATTTTCTCCCATGTCACGCCATAATAGAGCGGGCACAGTTCGCGCAGTTCATTCCAGATGGCTTCATTATTTTCATACTTCATCGGGTAGCCCATGGCGGTGGAGATAAGGCTGATTATCTCCCAGTCACGTTTGACATTCCCTTTTGCTTCAATGGCTTTCTCAAAACGCTGGAAGCCGCGATCGGCGCAGGAGAAGACACCGCCGTGCTCGCCCCAACTGGTTGCCGGCAGGATAACATCCGCCTGCTCAGCGGTTTGCGTCATGAAAATATCCTGAACGACGATAAAGTCCAGCGCATCGAATCCACGGCGCACCAGGCCTAAATCGGCTTCGGTCTGAAGCGGATCTTCACCCATGATGTAATAGGCTTTAACCTTGCCTTCCATCGCCAGATGCGGCACTTCGGTAATGCGATAACCCGGTTGCGGATCAAGCGTTTTCGGATCAATACGCCAGGCGTTGGCGAATTTTTCCCGTACCGCCGGATCGCTCACCGACTGGTAACCCGGGAACAGATCCGGCAAAGCGCCCATATCACAAGCGCCCTGCACGTTGTTTTGCCCACGCACTGGCCCGACGCCGACGTTTGGACGCCCCAAATTGCCGGTTAACAGCGCAAGGCCCGACAACCCTTTCACCACATCCACGGCCTGCCCAAACTGGGTGACGCCCATGCCCCACATAATGGTAGCGGACGGCGCAGCGGCGTAAGTGCGCATTGCCTGACGAATCTCCTGGGCCGGCACGCCCACTAACTCTTCCACCGCTTCCGGGCTGTAGTCCGCCACGATGCTGCGGTAAGCCTCAAAGCCTTCGGTAAAGTTGGCGACGTAGGCTTTATCGTAAAGATCTTCTTCGATCAACACATGAGCAAAGGCGTTAACCAGGGCCATGTTGCTGCCGTTTTTCATTTGCAGATGCTGATCGGCAATGCGCGCGGTTTCGATTTTGCGCGGATCGCAAACAATGATTTTCGCGCCATTCTCTTTGGCTTTGACCACGCGGCGCGCAACGATAGGATGCGAGTCGGCGCAGTTGTACCCGAACACCAGCAGGCACTGCGAATTTTCAATATCGGAAATCGAGTTGCTCATCGCGCCGTTACCCAGCGTCTGGCGTAACCCTGCCACGGAAGGCCCGTGGCAGACCCTGGCGCAGCAGTCGATATTGTTCGTGCCGATAACGCCGCGTGCAAACTTCTGCATCACGTAGTTGGTTTCATTTCCGGTGCCGCGTGATGAACCGGTTAACATGATTGATTTCGGGCCGTACTTAGCCTTTATCTCTTGCAAACGGGACGCGGTAAACTGAATTGCCTCCTCCCATGAGACCACCTCAAAAGGCCCCCCTTTCTGGCGGCGAATCATTGGTTCCTGAAGGCGTGGCGTCAACAGGCGGGTGTCATTAAGAAAATCCCAACCGTAATAGCCTTTCAGGCACAATTCGTTCTGGTTGGTGACACCGTTTGCCGCTTCAGCGCGGACAATTTTGCCGTTTTCCACACACAAATTAAGTTTGCACCCAGCACCGCAGTACGGGCACACAGAAATGATTTTTTCCATTGCGTAACCTTTTCCCCTGACCAGGGAGTCAAAAGTTTAAGAAGGATCCTGAAACTGACGTATCGAGCGCCGCACGGCGGCGTTTTTCCTGCACCATCTGATCGATGGCGTTTCTGTCCATCACCACCAGCGCTTTTGTCGGGCACACCTCTACACAGGCAGGACCGATATCGCGGGTATGGCACAAATCGCATTTATTGGCCTGGGCGCGCGTATTGACGCCTGCGCTTAATGCATGACCCTCGCTGACCGCCACACGGGTCACCACTTCCATGGTGCCGTAAGGGCATGCCACCACGCAGGTTTTGCAGCCAATACACTTTTGTTGATCGACATAAATGAAGTCGTTCTTACGCGTGATAGCGGCGTTAGGGCACACCGTCGCGCAAGGGGCGTCTTCACACTGACGGCATACTACCGCCGTACTGACACTAAAGCCTTTCACCACATGTATGCGTGGTGAAAACTGATACTGCGTTATCTGCGCGATATCGCCGTCTCCGTGTGCCATTACACAAGCAACTTCACACGTCCGGCAGCCAATACATTTATTGGAATCCGCAAAGATGAACCGGTTCATCAGCTCACTCCTGAGTCTCATTATTGTTAACCGGGCAAAGCCGGTCACTCACATTGCATCACCTGATTAGCAAACAACGTGCCATGTCATAACCAATTTTATTTATCTTTAAATACATACAGTTATTTTGTCTCCCCTCTACGTTATGTATCGAAAAAGACCGTGTCGACAGAAGTGTCGAACATTTTTCTCGATAAATTTGCCTGACGGCCGCGCGCAGAAAACCGTCGAAACGGAACGTTCCGATAGGTGGCCACAGGGCCGTCAGGATGTTTTTTTATGACTCAGCGGTGTGCGTTTTTTCTGCCATCGATCACAAAAGCGATGTGACGGTCTCCTGATAAAAAAGCGTAATAAACGAAACGCGACAAAATTGCTGCCATTTTGTACAACATTTTTGTCTGCACATAATTGATGCTTTTATTCAGTGCTTTTGATTAGCCGGACTCAGATAAATTATCCAGTAGGTGATCCCAACCAACACGCCTCCGCCAATAATATTGCCTATGGTGACCGGTATTAAATTATTAATAATAAAATCATGAACGGTTAACGCCGGGAATTGATCGGCAGTCATGCCTATTGAATGCCAGAACGTATCCGGCGCAAAATAGCGAATAACAATACCCATTGGGATTAAAAAGAGATTAGCAATACTGTGCTCAAACCCACTCGCAACAAACATGGCGACAGGAAATAACATTGCCACAACTTTATCCGTGAGTGAATGACCGGAATAACTCATCCATACCGCCAGGCACACCATTAAATTACACAATGTGCCGAGCCAAACCGCTTCAAAAAAAGTATGGTGCAGTTTGTGATCCGCCGTGCTCAACACGCTCAGACCCCACTGCCCGCCTGACGCCATGTACTGGCCAGCGCCACAGATTAAGGCCACCAGAAACAGTGCGCCTGCCATATTACCGATATAGACAATTATCCAGTTTGCAAATAATTGCCGCCAGGTAATTAAGCCGCTGGCCCTGGCGACCACGGTCAGCACCGTTGACGTAAACAGGTCCGCGCCGCAAATTACCACCAGAATTAACCCCATGGCAAAACACAAACCGCCCGCCAGTTTCGTCAATCCATTCGCCGGACTACCAGTAATGACTGTGATATAAAATACAAATGCCAGACCTATGAAAACACCGGCCGTTATTGCCAGAAAAAAAGATAACGATTTCTTTTTTGTCGCTTTATAGCATCCTGCCTGTTCTGCCACTTTTGCCATTTCCGCCGGCAAACGCAAATCAAAAAAATTATTGTCATTCATGTTGATCACCATCAAATCGGATTAAAAATAGAGACAGCATCAGACGTGACTTATGCATAATCTGTACCAGTCGCTTTTTATTGATTTAGCGATTTGATTTAACCTGCAAAAGCGCATAAAAAAACTGTTAATGATAATCGTTATCAACAATAAGAACGAATAACCTGATATGACGCGTTCAAAAAAAATAGTCATGACGGTATAATTTTTTTAATGGTGAAATTTATACCCTAAATAATTCACGCTGCGGGATGAGCGCTACAGAGCCTGAAATGCGCTTTCGCTGGCATCAAAAGGGTAAGACCCTGACGAGCCTGGTAACGAATGCCGCTACGCCTTGCAACGTAAATGATGACGGGTATATACGGGCTTATTTTCACCTGACATTATGGTGATAAATGTGACAATGGCTTCTGAGAACGTGACGACGTCTTCTTCAATGCAGGAAAGTATTCTGCGTATATCGCAAGCGCTTTATTTGCAAAGCGATATTCCAGGCTTGCTGCATACGCTGATCCGCCATCCGGCGTTGCCCTATGTTCCCGCTGCGCTGGAACTACGGCTTGCGCACGCCCGCTGGCATTGCAACAGCGAAGGCAACGTCGCAAAGCAGGATACTCTCTTTTCCTCCGCTCAGGATGAGCCTAAAGACGCGTTTATTCAGCCGCTTACCGTCAAAGGTAATACGCTGGGTCGATTATTTTTTATCCCTCAGGAGCAAAAACCGTTTAGCGATAGCGCAAAACTGTGGCTAAGCCAGCTTTGCTCCCCGGTCGCCTCGTTGTTGCAACATTTACTGACGCAGGAAGCGCTGCAAAATGAGTGTCGGCAATTGCGCGACGAACGCGATCACTTCCGCATTCTTGTCGATACCACCAACTCGGTGATTTCCCATCTCGACATGCACGCCCTGGTGTCGGAAGTGTCTAAAGAGATCCATCGTTTTTTCGGCATCGATTATATCGGCATGGCCCTGCTGGACGCCGATTCGCGCCATGCGCGTTTTGACCTCTACTCCACCTGGTATGCGCCCGGCGCACCCTTGGTCAGCGAACGCGAATTCATTGCCATGCAGGATACGCTGCTCTCCCAAAGCGGCTCGCAGCCGCAGATCAGCGTGATGCAACTTGATCACGACGATGAAAAGGTCCAGCAAGACGCCCTGCTCATTCGCGCTACCCGGAACGGCCTGAGCAATGTCTGCCTGCTGCCTTTACAGTTTGGTCATGAACCGCAAGGCGTCCTGATTCTGGCCCATCGCAGCGGCGGAATGTTTCAGGGCAGCCACCTGCACTTATTGCAGCAAATCGCGGCGCGCATCAGTATTGCCGTGGATAACGCCAGCGCCTACAGCGTGATTAACCGCCTGAAAGAAACCCTGGAAATCGAGAACATCTGGCTTAACGAGCAGATTACCAGCGAAGAGCATTTCAGCGAGATAATCTATCAAAGCCAGGCGATGAAAGAGGTTATCACCCAAATCGAGATGGTGGCGCAAAGCGACTGCACGGTGCTTATCCTCGGCGAAACGGGGACGGGTAAAGAGCTGGTGGCGCGCGCTATTCATAATTTAAGCCAGCGCAAGGGCCATCGGATGGTCAAAATGAACTGCGCTGCCATTCCCGCCACGCTGATTGAAAGCGATCTGTTTGGTCATGAAAAAGGCGCTTTTACCGGCGCGACCTCAACGCATATTGGTCGTTTCGAACACGCCGAGGGCGGGTCGCTGTTCCTTGATGAAGTGGGCGATATGCCCCTTGAGTTGCAGCCAAAGCTCCTGCGAGTACTGCAGGAAAGGGAAATTGAGCGCTTGGGCAGCAACCGCGTGATCCCGATAAACGTGCGGCTTATTGCTGCCACCAACCAGGATCTGCACCAGAAATCGCTCGATCGCGAATTCCGTAGCGATCTCTATTATCGGTTAAACGTGTTTCCGATCCTGATCCCGCCACTGCGCGAGCGCCCCGAAGATATTCCGTTACTCGCCAAACATTTCACTCAGAAAATATCGCGCCGTATGAACCGCACCATCGACAGCATTTCTGCCGAAGGTATGCGTCTGTTAAGCCAATTACCCTGGCCTGGCAACGTGCGCGAACTGGAAAATATGATTGAACGGGCGGTTATCTTAAGCCAGGGAAATACGCTACATCTGCCTATCGAGAAACTGCGCCACTATTTGCCTTCTGAACCGCCCGCCCCGGTGCGCGCATCGCGTCCAACGCCTGCGATGATAACCCCGCCAGTGCCGGAGCATGACGACGCCGAGCGCGAGCGGATTATTCAGGTTCTGCGGGAAACAAACGGTATTGTCGCGGGGCCTCGCGGCGCGGCGGCGCGGCTGGGGTTAAAACGCAGTACGCTCCTGTCACGCATGCAGCGTCTTGGGATATCCGCACGAGAAATTTGACTCAGCAGTCGGTAAAACAACAACGCCGGGGCATATTACCCCGGCGTTGTGCTCATCTGAAGGCGCCTTATATTTCTTCCGACGCCTCTACCACCAACGCCTCAATGGCTTCTGGACCCTGCCAGTTTTCCAGGTGCTGGTATAACCGCTCTACTGCGTCACACACCGATGGCGTGACCGGAAAGTAAAACGCCACGATATCCGGCTGGATACCGATAAACGTCACTTCCGCAATATCGGCTTTCAGGCTATCGATAAGAAACGTCAGCGGCATGGTATGGGTACTGACAATAAACATGTCGGCGATATCGTTGGGATCCACCACCCGGATTTCGCCCGGACTCAGGCCCATATCTGTCGCATCCACCACCACCACCCGCGATGGGTTCAGCGCGCGCACCTGATGAACGACGTTTTCCGGCGCAGAACCGCCGTTGACGACCGTCCAGCCGGAGACCGGATCCCGAAGCATTTTCTCGCCAAGCATCGGCCCCGCGCCATCATCGCCCATCATGCTGTTACCGACGGTTAACACGACACCGTTGATTTCTGAAGGATTCATGGTTTCCTCTTCACAATCAGGTAGATGGCAGGCTCACGCACAATTTCGCCCATCAGGCGAATAAGCGTAGCGCTCCAGTGATTAAACGGCTCTTGCGCTTCGTCGCGCAGCGGTGCCAGGGCGTTTGCCAGCAGCGACGTATGGGTCGAATCAATGGTGATTTCCCCAAAGGTCAACAGCCCCTGCAACTTGCGTCTGGCTTCCCCTTCCGGCAGAAGCTCAAGCCACTGCTGATATTGCTCAAGCGGGCAAACCAGTTCCGTTTTCAGGCAGTCAATCATGCCGACGTGATGGCCTATCGCCAGCGAGTAATACATCACTTGCTGCGCTTCTTCCGGCACATCATCATCGCTGTCGACAAATTTCTGGCGCAAAGACCAGAACACCACTTCCGGCGGGCGAGTATTAGCCATGATGGCCTCCCGGCTGGGCGCCTTGTTGCAGCAACCCGGCCAGACGCTGGACGATTTCGCGCAGGCGCGGATCGTTTTCTTCATTCAGCCACTGGGACAAGCGCGGCGCCACATCACTGACTGACGCACCGTGCAGACGTTTTAAAAACTCATCGCTGATAAGCCGCCCTTGCCAGTAACCGCCCATGCGGCGGGCTTCACGCTCAATCATTACGCGGGTCGCCAGCGGCACTTCAGGCAGAATAAGCGCCGCTTTTTCACCGATGGCTTCAATATGCTGCTCGCCTTTCAGTTTCTGATCGAGCAACCCCAGCGCAACCGCAAAACCGTACAGCGTGGCGGCAGGCGTCGGCGGGCATCCCGGGATCCACACGTCGATCGGCACGATAGACTCGCTGCCGCTCCAGACGCAATAGAGGTCATGGAAAATCCCGCCGCCGCACCCGCATGCGCCATAGGAAATACAGATTTTAGGGTCCGGCGCAGATTCATAAGCGCGCAACGCCGGGACACGCATGGCGCGGGTGACCGCGCCGGTAAAGAGGAGAATATCGGCATGACGCGGCGAGGCGACGACTTTGATACCGAAGCGTTCGGCATCGAACAGGGGCGTAATCGCAGAGAAAATCTCGATTTCACAGCCGTTGCAGCCGCCGCAGTCCACGCGGTAAACGTAGGCGGAACGCTGGATATCTTTAAGCAGCGTGCTTTTATGCTTCGCCGCCTGCTCATCCAGCTGGATAGGCTGGCTGACATGATGATTGACCTTAATTTCCGGCAGGCTCATGATTTTCCTCCCACAGCAATCTGGCGCATACGCAGCGAACCATTGGTGCTCAGGTTGTATTTTTGACGGCAACCCGGGCAGCACTCGTACACTTCGCGCAAGGCCTCAACGGTGTCAGGATCGCCGCTGGATTGCGCCAACAGATCCAGGGTCAACGCCAGCGCTTTCTTGGTAGTAAATGGCTGGTTGCACTGCGGGCAGTTGTGCAGTGCAAAAGTCGCCGTGGTGTAGAGATCGGCTTTGCGGGTTACCGCCAGTTCAAACTCTTCAGACAGCACAATCGCGCGGGTTGGGCACACTTCTTCACAGCGGGCGCAGAAAATGCAGCGGCCATAAAAAATCTGCCACACCCGTTCGCCGGTGGTGGTATTGGTTTCCATGGTCAACGCATTCGCCGGGCAGGCTACCGTACAGGCGCCGCAGGCAATGCACTGCTCGGCGTCATACACCGGTTTACCGCGAAAGCCAGGGCAGACTTCCAGCGGTTTAAACGGGTACTTAACCGTGGCTTCGCCCGTTTTGAGGATGGTTTTAAACAGTTTCAACATCGTTTAGTCCTCACTTGAGCGGCGACTGGGTGCGCTCAATCCCGTAACGTTCAATCTCCTGGTACGGCACGGTTTTAACGCTGCGTTTACGCACATCCACCAGCGTGACGCGGTCGGTACAGGAGTAACAAGGGTCAAGGCTGCCGATAATCAGCGGCGCGTCGGAGATAGTATTGCCCTGCAGCATATAGCGCAGCACCGGCCAGTTGGCGTAGGTCGCCGCGCGGCAGCGCCAGCGGTAGAGTTTCTGGTTATCGCCGAGCATGCTCCAGTGAATATCTTCACCGCGCGGCGCTTCGGTATAGCCCAGCGCGAATTTGTGCGGTTTGTAGGTGAAGCCTTCGGTAAGAATGTCGCCATCAGGCAGATTATCCAGCGCGTATTCAATCATCGCCAGCGAGTCGAACACCTCTTTCACACGTACCATCACGCGGGAGAACACATCGCCGCCGTCCATCGTGAACAGGGTTTTTGGCAGATTGCCGTAATCGGCGAACGGGTGGTCGAAACGCACATCGCGAGCAAAGCCGCTGGCGCGGATCATCGGCCCTACCGGGCTGTGATCGCGGGCGACTTTGCGATCCAGTACGCCAACGCCAACGGTACGCTGTTCAATGTTCGGCGTATTCAGCAGCATATCCACCAGATTCTGGAACTCGACACGCATTTCGCGCACCAGTTTCAGGGTGTTCAGACGCTGGGTTTTATTGATATCGCGACGCACGCCGCCAATCAGGTTCATGCCGTAGGTTTTACGCGCCCCGGTCAGCAGTTCCGCCATGGTCATGGATTTCTCCCTGACGCGGAAGAATTGCATAAAGCCGGTATCGAAGCCGACAAAGTGACTGCTCAGACCAATGTTCAGCAGGTGGCTGTGCAAGCGCTCCACTTCCAGCAAAATACTGCGGATGGTATGGGCGCGTTGTGGGACATAAATCCCCAGCGCATTCTCCACCGACGTGGCGTAAGCAACGCTATGGGTAAAGCCGCAAATGCCGCACACGCGGTCAGACAAAAAGGTCACTTCGTTATAGCCCATGCGGGTTTCCGCCAGTTTTTCCATGCCGCGGTGGACATAAAAAAGGCGGTAGTCGGCATCGACAATTCGCTCGCCATCAACGAACAGGCGGAAGTGGCCCGGTTCGTCGGAGGTGATGTGCAGCGGGCCAATCGGCACCACGCGGGTTTCCCCGGTAGCTTCGTTGACGAACGGATAGGTTTCGGTGTCGGTGGTAGGCTCTGGGCGCTGACGGTAATCCATAGTGTCTTTGCGCAGCGGATAGAGATCGTCCGGCCAGTCGTCCGGCAGAACCAGACGACGTTCATCCGGCAACCCTACCGGCTTCAGGCCGTACATATCACGCACTTCACGCTCACCCCAAACCGCCGCCGGCACGCGCGGCGTGACGGACGGATATTCCTGGGTAATAGGGCTGACATACGCTTTAACGGTTATCCAGCACTTCTCTTCGCCTTCCAGCGACAGCACATAATAAACCGCAAACTGGCCGTTTAACGGGCGTTCGTCATTGCCGAACAGCACCGGCAGCCAGCCGTTAAGCTGGTAGTAAATAAACTCCACTACTTCGGGCAATGCGTCAGTTTTAACCGTAATGGTGAGCTGATCCGCCGTTTGCCATTCCTCGTCCAGCACCGCCGACGGGAACTTCTGGCGGATTTGCGCCAGATAGCCCACGCCACGTCTGGCGCTGCTTTGCATATTGTTGACGAAATTTTCGTAGCTCACGTTACTTCTCCTGACGATTGGTTATGGCGGCACGGTCGGCAGTTACCGACGCGTCGCTGGTGGCCCAGGGCCACGAATAGCGCTGTTGTGAATCAGACTGGTTCATCACAATGGTGGACGCGCGCTCCAGCATGTAAGTGACCGGTTTGGGAATGTGGGTGCCCATCACCAGCATCAGCACCAGCAGGATCAGCAGCGGAAGTGTGGTTAATAACCCAAGCTCCCCTTTCGCCACGGCCTGGGGCGCTTCGCCAAAGCACACTTTGGCAACCATGCGAATCAGGCCGCCCAGCACGACGGTGAGCAGCAGCAGCAACACAATGGTCAGCAACAGATGCCCGCCCGCAAGCCCGGCAGTCACGGTCATAAACTCGCTCAGGAAGACGTTGAATGGCGGCATCCCGCCAAGCGCCAGCGCACCGCCCGCAAGCAACACGGCGCTAAACGGCGCGACGCGCATCATGCCGCGTACCACATCCAGATCGCGGGTGCCGTATTTCAACAGCAGGTTGCCGGAGCCGCAGAACAACAGCGCTTTTGCGAGGCTATGGTTAAGGGTATGCAACAGCCCGGCCAGTACGCCGAGCGGCCCACCGATACCGATAGCCACGGCGATTAACCCCATATTCTCCACGCTCGAATAAGCCAACAAGCGCTTCACGTCGCGTTGAACCAGGATAAAGAACGCCGAGACCGCAACCGACAACATGCCGAAAACAACCAGCAGCGTGTTGGGGAACTGCGGGCCAATCGCTGCGCTTATCAAGATGTAGTAACGCACAATGATAAGCAGCGCGCAGTTAAGCAGCACCGCCGATAACAGCGCACTGGTCGGGCTTGGCGCTTCACTGTGCGCATCCGGCAGCCAGGCGTGCATCGGGAAAATACCCATTTTGGTGCCAAAACCAATCAGCACGAACACAAACGCCAAATGCATCAGCGTCGGGTCCAGCAGATCAGGGTGTTTCATCACCTCGGTCCAGAAAATAGCGTCGCCCGGATTAGGCAGCACGCCTGCGGCGTTGGCATACACCAGCACGGTGCCGTAGAGGCCAAACGCCACCCCGACGGTACAAATGATGATGTACTTCCAGGCCGCTTCCAGTGACGAGCGCTGACCGTAGAGGCCTACCAGGAACGTTGAGCTGAGCGTCGTGGCTTCAATAGCCGCCCACATCAGGATCAAGTTGTTACTGGTTACCACCAGCAGCATGGTGAAGATAAACAGATGGAAGAAGCCGTAGTAATTGCACAGGCTCTTCACGCTCAGTTCACCGCTTTTCACCTCATGGTTCATATAACCAATGGAGTAAAGCCCGGTTAAGAACCCGACCACGCCAAGCAGCCCCAGGAACAGGCCGCTTAAGCTATCAAGATGCAGCCACTGGTGCGCCGCCAGTAAATCCTGGTGTTCATACACCAGCACCACGCCCCACAGGCTTACGCCCAGCAGCGCGGTAATGGCGAGGGAGTGAACCAACGTCACCACCCCGCGCGCGCCCTCGCCGAGCAGTCGGCAGGCGAACGCCAGTAGCGCGGCCACCAGCGGTATGCCCAGCAGCCAGAAAAACATCGTACTGTCATTCATCTGCTTACCCCTTCAGCGCCGTCAATTGATCAACATTAAGCGTGTTGAGCGTGCGATAAATTTTGCGCGCCAACACCGCCATCACAATCACGGCAAAAATAGCGTCCGTCGCAATCCCAATCTCTACCAGTTCCGGCGCACGATTCGCCAGCAGCGCCAGCGTCAGGTGCGAGCCGTTTTCCATCAGGCAGTAGCCAAACACCTGTTTGAGGATGTTGCGCTGCGTCACGATGCACAGCAGGCCCAACAGGAAGTGGCCGAGGGAGACCGCCAGCGCCGGTTTAAGCTCCGTCACCAACGGTACCGTCACCGGCTCCACCACAAACCAGGCCAGCAGCACAATGACTGCCGCCGCCACCATTAACAGCGCCGGGCTGATAATTCCGGCATTAGCGCTGGGATCGGAGAGCTTGCGAAAGGCGTAACCCATAATCAGCGGCACCATCACCACTTTGGTGATAAAGGCGCTGATCGACCAGGAGAACAATTCATGGGCGTTCAGGGTTTCCGCCAGGGTGAGAAAAATGCCCACCAGCATTAGCGACTGCAGCGCGTAGAACCAACACGCGGCGGCAGGACGTTTGACGCCAATCACCAGCAGCGAGGTGATCATCATCACTCCGGCGAGGTTATTGACGATAAGTGTTCCGGTCATATTCGACTCCCTTATCCCAACCAGGCGACAGCAATGACGCTTGAGCACAGCGACATCACTACCAGGACAATCAGCACCACCCGCATCGCGACCGGCACCGGCGAGGCTTGCGCCACCGCCTCGCTCGGCTCGCCGGGCACCACGCGCCCAAACCAGTAGAGCAGCCAGGCGAAGCTTGCCACCGACTCAACCAGCAGCAGCACCATCAGCGGCGTCATAACCCAGTAATCGCTTGAGAGTGCGAAACCGGCAGCAAACAGCGGGAATTTACTGAAAAAACCGTTAAACGGCGGAACCCCGGCAATCGCCAGCGCCGCGACGCAAAAGCCGATACCCAACAGCGGCATATTGCGCATCAACCCTTTCAGTTTCGGCAGCATACGGGTGCCGCAGCTGTAGCTGAGCGCGCCCGCTACCAGGAAGAACAGGCTCTTGGCGAAAGCGTGGTTAAAGATGTAGGCAATACCGCCATTGAACGCTTCTTTCGAGCCGAACACCGACATCGACAGCGCAAAGAAAATCCAGCCCAACTGGGTGATGGTTGACCACGCCAGCAGGCGCTTCATATCTTTTTGCGGCAGGTACATCATGAAGCCGTAAACGATGGTCAGGCTCGCCATCCCCATGCCTATCCAGCCGATAATGTGCGGCACCTGATCGGCGGAGAGAATGGCGCGGGCGAAAATGTAAACGCCCACTTTTACCATCGACGCGGCGTGCAAATAGGCGCTCACCGGGGTCGGCGCTTCCATGGCGTCCGGCAACCAGGCCTGAAGCGGCAACTGGGCGGATTTACCCCAGGCTGCAAACAGGATGCCGCCGAACACGATAAGGCTTGCCGGGCCGTCCAGTTCCGCCAGTGCGCTCAGGGCGAACGTCCCGGTTTGCAGGAACAGCGTCGCCGCCGCCAGATACAGACCGATAGACGCGACGTGGGTAATCAGCAGCGCTTTCATGGCGGAGCGCTGAGATTTCGCGCTCTGGTAATAGCCAATCAGCCCCCAGGAACAGCCGCCGGTGATTTCGAAAAACAGCAGTTGTCCGAGGATGGTTGATGACAATACCAGGCCGGCCATCGCGCCGATAAACACCAGCAACAGCGCGTAATAGCGGTTGGTGCCGTCGTGAGGATGTTCGCGGTTGCCTTTGGTCAGATAACCGGTGGAGTAAAGGCTCACTAAGAAGCCTAAAAACACCACCGCGAACACGATCAGGGTACTGACGCGATCGAGAGTAAAGCCAAACAGCGCCACATTGCCGTACTGAACCAGCGACAGCGTGGCAGGCTCCATGCCGCCGAGATAAAACAGCCACGCCAGTTGCACGGTGCCGAGCGTCGCCAGCAGCGCGACGCCGGTGCACAGCCACGGCGCATAACGCTGCGGCAGGCAGGCCGTGAGCAGCGCCCCAATAAAGGGAATCAGCAGGGTCGCAAGTGCGATAGTTTCCATAATGGTTTTCCCTGGCTCCTTACAGACCGGTTAAGTAAAAGACAAAGGCCAGCGCCGCAACGCCAAAGCCAAGCCAGGTGACGCGGTGGGTCAACAAAAAGCGGCCGCGCGCCAGGCTGTTCTCAATAAGCCCTGCCAGCACAAACACCACCAGCAGCTTGATGCAGGTGGCGACAACCGCCCACATCAAGGCCGGCGGCGTGAATTCCGCCGCTTTGCCAAACGGGATAAACACCGCGAGGAACAGTTGCGCTACCACAACTTGTTTCAGGCCTAAACCCCATTTCACCAGCGCGAATCCTGAGCCGGAGTACTCCGTAAGCGGCCCTTCCTGAAGTTCCTGCTCGGCTTCCGCGAGGTCAAACGGCAGTTTGCCCATCTCGATAAAGCAGACGAAGGCGCAGGCGATAAACGCCAGCAACGTCGCGGTCGGTGAACTCCAGCCCTGCGCCAGGGTGGCGCTGATGGTGCCGATATTGGTTGAACCGGCAATCAAGGCCACCACCAGCAGCGCGAGGATAAGCGTCGGTTCTACCAGGATGCCGATCACCAGTTCGCGGCTGGCGCCGATCCCGGCAAAGGTGCTGCCGGTATCCAGGCCTGAGAGCGAGAAGAAAAAGCGAAACAGCGCGAACAGATACAGCAGCGTTATCAAATCCCCTGCCCCGCCAAACGGCGACATCAGGGTGAAGATCGGTAACGTCATCGCCACCAGCAGCATCGATCCCAGCAAAACGTAAGGCATGATGCGGAACATCGCCCCCGATTGCGCAGGCGCCACTTCCTGGCGTTTGAGTAACTTGGCGATATCGCGGTAGTCCTGCCAGATCCCCGGCCCCTGACGCGAATGCATCCGGGCGCGAAGCTGGCGAGAAATTCCGGTGAGTAATGGGGTAATCCCCAGCATAATCAGGGCCTGAACCAGCGCGAACAGCCCCATGGTCAGCGTCGGTGTGTGTTGCGTTAACATGCGCTCCCTCCTCAGACCGCGGTGATCACGAGTAAAACGACCAACGCCGCCACGACGTACAGACAGTAGAGACGGAAATCCCCACCCTGTAGTCGCTGTATCCCGCCGCCCATTGACTGAGTCAGACGGACCAACGGATAGATAATTTTTTCATCCCAGAACGGCTCGACGCGGGTCGCGCCTGCGGTGGTTTTCTCAAGCGCCCGGCCCAATCCGGCAGACGGATCAAGCTGACGGCGCAGTTTGTATAACGAAGAGAACATCACGCGCAGCGGCTGGGTAAAGCTGCCAGCGGAGGCTGACATTGCCTCTTCCCAGGCGTAACCACAGGCCCACGGCTCGCCGCGACGGCGAAAACGTTGCTGTCCGCTACGATTGGAGAGGTAAATCATCAGAGGAATAAGCGGCAGAAGTAGCAGCAGAATGAACATGACCGCCGGGGACAGCATGGCCTGATGAGCCACGCCCGGCACCAGCAGCGCGCCTTCGGTTACCGTCACAGCAGACGTATGCACTAATCCGCTGGCAATGTTGGCGATAACCGGCGCAATCCAGGTCGCACCGACGCCAAGCACAATGCACAGCAGCGCCAGCAGTAGCATGGCAGCAGTCATAGGCCACGGCACTTCACGCGCCGCTGCCGCTTTCTCGCTGCGCGCGCCGCCGCAGAAGCTGATACCGTACACTTTCACAAAACACATCGCCGCCAGCGCACCGGTGATAGCCAGCATAACGATGGCGATAGGCGCGCTCAGCTTCATAATGAAGCTGCCGTCACGGCTCATTGCGAACAGCGACTGATAGGTGTACCACTCGCTGATAAACCCGTTAAGCGGCGGCAGTGCGGAAATCGCCATACAGCCCACCAGAAACGCCATGCCGGTAAGCGGCATCAGTTTCCCTAATCCGCCCATTTTTTCCATGTCACGGGTATGAACGCGAAAAATAATCGCACCTGCGCCGAGGAACAGCAGCCCTTTAAACACCGCATGGTTAACCAGATGGTAAAGCGCGCCGAGAATACCGAGCGTCGCGAGCACCGGATGGCCGGTTGCGATACCCACCATGCCGACGCCGACGCCCATCAAAATAATCCCGATGTTTTCCACGGTGTGCCATGCCAGCAAGCGTTTGATGTCGTGCTCCGCCAGCGCATACAGCACGCCCAGCACCGCAGAAACCGCGCCGAATGCCAGGACCACAATTCCCCACCACAGTTGAGTGGCGAGTAAATCAATACCAACTTTGATGATCCCGAAGATACCGATTTTAACCATCACACCCGACATTAATGCCGAGGCGTGAGACGGCGCGGCAGGGTGAGCGCGCGGCAACCAACTGTGCAGCGGCAGCATCCCCGCTTTAGCGCCAAAGCCCAAAAAGGCCAGCAGGAAGACAACAGAGGCAGTCCCCGGCGAGAGTTGCAGAGTACGGAAGCTTTCAAAATCAAGACTGCCGCTTTCCCGCCACAACAGGAAGAACGCCATCATGATGAGCACCGATCCGGCGTGGGCAATAAAAAAGTACAGCAGCCCGGCGCTGACCGATTCTTCATCCTGTTCGGCAATAACCAAAAACCACGAGGCCAGCGACATCATTTCAAACAGAATGATGAAGTAGAACGCGTTGTCCATGACCACCAGGCCGACCATAGAGGCGATAAAGAGATTCATAAAGAACCCCATGCCCCATGCGCCGCGTCCACGGTATTCCTGCACATAAGACAGGGAATACAGCGAGCACACCACTACCAGCAGCGAAATGACCAGCACCATAAATGCCGCCAGCCCGTCAAGCCGTACGCTAAAAGCGGCAAACGGAAACAGCCCCTGGGTGGCATACACGACCGTGTCGCCGCCCATCACAACCGGCCAGGCCGCCATGATGCCGAGAATGCCGCCTATCATGGCGCACACGCCAGCGGCATAAATGGCGATCCGTTCTGCATGACACAGCAGCAACGACAAGAAGCCACCCGCCACATAAAACAAGATGGCCCACAGAAGAAGCTGAAGAGAATCCATCATAATTTCTGCTCCTGAGATTGAGCGGGGAACAGGTTCAGCTCTGGCGGCAGACTGCTCATGGCCGCCAGGCGCCGCGCTTTCGCTTCCCGCGCAATTCCACGTTCATCCACCAGTTTCAGCGCGGCTGTCGGGCAAACCTTCACACAGGCCGGGCCTTCAGCATGGAAATCGCATAAGTCGCATTTCACCGCTACGCTTCGCACGCCCGCATTCCACGCAAGGAAGGGGTTCATACTGGCGGGGCTCTCCGGCACATCTGCCAGCAGATTCGCCGGGACGTAGTTTTCAAATTGCGTGGGAATAGACAGCGGGCGGCTGCCCGATGGCGTGATGGCCCCAAAAGGACATGCCAGGCCGCACAACTTACAGCCGATACACAGGCTTTCGTTGAGGACGATGGCATTGTTCTCATGCGTAATGGCGTTCACCGGACAAACTCGCGCGCAGGGAGCGTCCTCGCAGTGACGGCAAAGCATGGGGGCGGTCTGCGCGTCAGCACGGGTGACGGTCAGACGCGGATGCGATTGTAATCCCTGAGCCTTATGGACATCCGAACAGGCAGCCATACAGGTATTGCATCCGATACATAGCTGCGGCTCCGCAATCACGAAGCGATTCATCGCTGTACCCTCCAGAATCATATGAATAACAGCGAGTCGATACCGTCGGCATTGCCCACTGCTGGTCTTGTCAGCAGGCTTTAAGCAGGAAGTGTGCCAACTTATAAAAACCAAATATAAACCAGCAATTTCAATGAGTTATGTGTTTTAAATGAACGGCGTGATGGCCTGTCGAAGCGTGGAAAATGCCGAGTCGTCATTTGTGTCGACACGATTCAGACGGGACGGACAATGAAGGCGGGAGAAAACGTGCCGGGCAAGCGGCACGTTCAGGGAAGGACGTTAATCGTGATGATGAGGATGGGAATGGGAATGCGCGTCGTCTCCTTCAACCGGTACCACAATCACCTGACCGTGGCGCACGCCGCGCTCGGTAATCACTTTATCGGCGAAGGTCCGAACCTGCTGCGTTTCTCCTTTGAGCAGCGACACTTCAAGGCAACTGCCGTGATCAAGATGGACATGCAAACTGGTGAGCGACAGGTCATGGTGATCGTGAAAGGTGCGAGTCAGGCGGCGTGACAACTCACGGGCCTCATGATCGTAAATATAAAATAACGCCGCGATGCATGGTCCGGTGGCGCTACTGGCAGCGGCATCCTGCAATCCGGCGCGTACCAAATCACGCACCGCTTCAGAACGGTTCTGATAGCCACGGGTCTGGATAAGGGCATCCACCTCAGCCAGTAAATCATCATCAAGCGACAGAGTTACACGTTGCATATTTCAATCCCAAGCAGAGTATTGCGTGCAGTATCGCATTGTGAGGCGCAACGAACTTTGACGCAGCCCGGTTTGCGGGCGTGTGAAGAATCGCCCTTTAAAACGCCCGGCGTTAAGCATGATGCCGTTAACAGCTACGCGTCCCGTTTTCAGTAGGGCAAATTCGCCCACATCGAATTAAACGAACCGCCTGATGAGTAAAAGCGGTCCATAATGTTCAATTCTGATAGTCAATTGGCAGGTCGCTAAATGGGCAGCGCCGCCATGTATAACGTCTCTTGTGGGGAAAGCGTATGGTCGCAATAAGTTCGCTGAAAGCTGATGGCGGGCGCTGGATTAACCAGCCTGAAAAGTATCTTTTTGAAGACAACACGTTACGGTTGACCACGGAAGCCAACACCGACTTCTGGCAGCGGACCTACTATGGTTTTCAGCGCCACACCGGCCATGCATTTGGATTTACCGTAAGCGGGGATTTTACCGTTCAGGTGAAAGTGATGGCTAACTTTTCCCATCTCTATGATCAGGCGGGTCTGTTCATCCAACATGATGAAACCCATTGGGTTAAGGCTGGCATAGAATTTAATGACGATAATCCCGCAATAGGGTGTGTGGTGACCCGGGAGACCTCTGACTGGTCAACCGGCGTTTTTCCGGGCGATCCCGCCGCGTTCTGGATGCGGGCGACGCTTGAAAATGAGGCGTTGAGGATCCAGTACTCCACTGACGGTAAAACCTGGCCGCTTCTGAGGCTCTGCTATTGGCCTCAACATACATCCTGCTTCGTTGGCGTGATGGCATGTACACCGCAAAGAGCGGGGCTCGACGTGGTGTTTACTGATTTCACCCTGGTTGACCCCACAGGCAAGCCGTTGCATGACCTGTCATAACGCCAAATTCGGCCCGTCGTCTATCAGCTTTGCTGGCAACAATAGCAGATAAATGCCGGGCGCGAATGCCATGACGTGTCGATGTAAGGCACACAGGCTTACAGCAAAGTGAAAACGGTCAATATCAGGCATCCTCATAGGAATTTGTGCGTGAAGATCCGGACCGTGGACAGCGTGGTTCGTTACTGAACAGTTCCGCACCTCCCTGTGCGTAAGTTGTGGGTTTACTCGTCAGACCGACAAGGCTTTCAACAAGCTAAACGCCTCTTTCATCTTGTCTTCACTGACCACAAAAGCGCGTAGCTGGCCTTCGGCATCGACGCCTTTCGCCACCATCCCCTGAGCTTCGGTAGTAATTTGCCAGTTCAGATCGCAGCGACGGGTTTCACCTGCCAGATGCAGCGGCAACGCCGGGGTTTTGACTTTCACCAACATCGCAGGCAGTTTCAGCGGCGCGTTGCCGCCGAGCAGGTTTTTGGCAAGCGTCATGGCGCTAATCTGGATGGGTTGCAGGAAAGGCAGCAACTGACCGTCGATTTCCGCACAGTCGCCCAGCGCGTAAATATCGGGGTTACTGGTCCTGAGTGTATTGTCCACCACGATCCCGCGATTCACCTTAAGTCCGGCACTGCTCGCGAGCGCCGTTTGCGGACGCAAGCCTGTTGCGGCGATCACCGCATCGACTGTCACGTGGCGATCGCTTCCGAAGGTCGCGCGGATCCCCTCGGGGGTTGACTCAAGCGTGTGCAACTGTGATTTCAACAGCATTTGCACTCCCATTTCTGTTAAGCAGTGCTGGAGACGGCTGCTCACTTCAGGCGGCAATAACGACGCCAGAATGCTGGCGGCGCTGTCCACCAGCGTGACGGCTTTACCTGCACGGGTAAAATCCATCGCCAGTTCGCAGCCGATCAACCCTGCCCCCACAATCAGTACGCGGCGCGCGTCAAAAAGTTGTGATTCACAGGCGCGGTACTCAAGCTGGCTGTTCAGCGTCAGCATCAGTTCGCGCCCGACGACCGGCGGAATCAAGGCGCTGGCGCCGGTTGCCAGCACCAGTTTGTCATAAGCCCACTGGTTATCAGCACTTTTCACCAGCCGGGCGTCGGCATCAATCGTCTCAATGCGGGTGTACGGGAACAAGCGCACGTTGTACTGCTCGGCAAACTCCCCCGCCGACTGGCGGGTCATTTCATCAGCGCGCTGACCGAGGCTGATGACGTGGCTCAGGTCAGGTTTGTTGTATTCGTCAATACTGTCGGCGGCGATAAGCGTGATCGCCACCTGGCTGTCCTGCTTGCGCAGGTTTTTGACCAGTTGCCGGGCCGCGAAGCCCGACCCGATAATCACAATCCCGTGGCTCATACCGCCTCCATCGCCAGCTCGTCGAAAACGTCTTTCCCCAGAGAACATTCAGGGCACAGGAAGTTTTCCGGCACCGCGCTCCACGGCGTACCCGGTTGCACATCCTGCATCGGTTCGCCAACTTCAGGATCGTAAATCCACTGGCAGACGCTGCATTGCATGCAGGGGCCGAGATCGGCGGCGGCAGGCGCGGCGGCGCGGTCATCCGGCTTCGGCTGCGCTTTCACCGTGGTCTCCGGCAGCGGTGCGAGCGCCCACTGACATGCGATATCGCGACCGTGCTGACGACAGAGTTCCAGCGCATCAATATCCGGACGCCATTTGGCTTTCAGGCTCATAGACATTTCAAACCCGGCATCCTGCAAACGGGTGGACAGACGGTCTACCGCCCCGCCGCTCCAGCCGTGAGAGCCAAACGCGCTGGCGCGTTTGTTACGAAAACGCAGACCGGTCATCTCTTCCACCAGACCGGCGATTTTCGGCATCATCACGTTGTTCATGGTGGACGTACCCACCAGTACGCCTTTGGAGCGGAAAACGTTGGTCAGGATTTCATTTTTATCGCTGCGCGCGACGTTGAAGATTTTTACCGCGACGTTTGGGTCAACTTCATTGATGCCTTGCGCGATAGCGTCCGCCATCATGCGGGTGTTATTGGACATGGTGTCGTAGAAGATCGTAATGCGGTCTTCCTGATAATCCGCCGCCCATTTCAGGTACAGCTCGACTATCTGCGTCGGGTTTTCACGCCATACCACGCCGTGGGAAGTGGCAATCATGTCCACCGGCAGGTTGAAGCCCAGGATTTCGGTGATTTTCGGCGTCACCAGACGGCTGAACGGCGTCAGGATGTTGGCGTAGTAGCGCTGGCACTGTTCGAACAACTCAGTCTGATCCACTTCGTCGTTAAACAGACGTTCGTCGCAGTAGTGCTGACCAAAGGCATCGTTGCTGAACAGCACCGCGTCGCCAGTCATATAGGTCATCATACTGTCCGGCCAGTGCAGCATCGGGGTTTCGACGAAAATAAGCGATTTACCGTTGCCGATATCCAGCGAATCACCGGTTTTGACGACGTGGAAATTCCACTCCGGATGATGATGGTGGCCGTTAATAGAGTCGATAGCGTTGGCGGTACAGTAAATGGGGGTATCAGGGATCTGCATCATCAGTTCGGTCAGCGCGCCCGCATGGTCTTCTTCCGCGTGGTTAATGATGATGTAGTCAATATCAGCGAGATCGATTTCGCTACGCAGGTTCTGCACGAACTCGCGGCTGAACTTGTGATCGACCGTGTCGATCAGAACATTTTTTTCTTCACGGATGAGGTAACTGTTGTAGCTGCTACCGCGCAGCGTTTTGTATTCGGTGCCGTGAAAATCGCGTACTTCCCAGTCACGTTGTCCTACCCAGGAAATGTTGTTCTTAACCAGAATAGCCATATCAACCTCTTGTCTTCATAAAATAAATTCGATTGCGATATGACTCATATATCAAGTTGCGTGCCAACTTTATAACTATATGATTTATATTGAATTAACGAATTTAATCAAACAAATAATGGTTAAAATGACTATTCTAAAAAGTGTCATTTTGACACTGCTTAGTGTCAAAATGACTGTCTGTGATTGGCCTTTCAGAGGCGATTGACCATCCGCCAGCGGAACCAGATTTGCGCCAGCAAGATAAGTATCCCACCGATTATTTTTTGTGCCGGCAAGCGTTCGCCATACCACACCGCCGCGGCGATAACGGTAAACAGCGGCTCCAGGACCATAATAATGGCGGCACTGGCCACAGCGGCATATTTCTGCCCCTGAAGCTGCAACGCAAAACGTAAGCTGGTGGCGATAAAGATACTGGCCAGCACCCACAGCGCAATAGACCACTCAAACGGCTGCGTGACGTGCTCGACGCTTGCGGAAATCGCAAGGCCGATAATGCCGGTTATCATCAACTGGGCGGTAGTGAGCGGAATTAACGGCACTTCACGGGCGCAGCGGCTGGTGTAGCAAAACGAAATCGACTGCACCAGCGCGGTTAATAAAAACCAGCCCTGGCTTGCATGAAACGAGACCGGACTGTGCAGGCTTAACAGCGCAAGGCCAATCGCCGCGACCGGCAGACACTCCCACCAGGCGCGTGCCGGGCGCACCCGCATCATTCCCCATGCCACCAGTGGAACGAACAGCATGGCGAGGCTCATAATAAAAGCCCCCTCGCCTAACGAGGGCGTGCTGGATACCGAATAGATCCATAAACACATGGTGAGCGCCATCCAGAACCCGCTGGTGATCACCTGCCGCCATTGATGGCGCGGGATTGACTGACCACGACAAAACGGCAGCAGCACCAGCGAGGCGAAGAAAAAGCGTACGCCAAGAAACGCGAACACCGGCATCCCGGCTATGGCTTCTTTAGAAAAGATCCAGCCGCACGCGGCAATAAGAGTGGTTAAAACTAAAAACAGATCGGCTTGCCGCTGCCGGTTCATGGATAGTGCTCCCTGGAAATACCACAAATGATTCAGTAAAAAAATGAATGAATGACTTTATAACATTCAGCTAACCTGAACCACTTCGCACCGGGAAAAGATTGGGGGGTAAGAAATAAAAAAAGCGCCCCGATGAGGCGCTTTGTGATAAAGAAATCATCAGTTCCAGAGTGCCAGCACCGGCCAGCCCACCAGCATCAGCATCGAGATATAAATCACGCCAAAAATGGCGCCGAGCCGCCAGTAGTCTTTAGACTTCACGTAGCCGCAGCCGTAAATGATCACGCCCGGGCCTGTCGCGTACGGCGTCAGGCAACCCATGATCCCGATGGACAGTACCAGCAGAATGCATAAATGCTCCATCGGCACGCCGGGGATCCCTTTACCCACGGCCAAAATCACGGGCAGCATGGTGGCGGTATGGGCTGAGAGGCTTGCGAACAGGTAATGCGCGAAGTAGAACACCAGCACCAGCGCAATAACGGTGCCAGTGGGGGAAAAGCCTTCCAGATGCGTGCTCATGGTTTTGGCAAACCAGTCGATAAAGCCTGAGCGCGTCAAACCATTTGCCATTACCACAAGCGTTGCCAGGTTCACCAGCGTATTCCATGCGCTGTGATAACGGGTGACTTCTTTCCACGGTACGACGTGCAGCGCCAGCATAAGCGATACCGCCAGCAATCCGACCGCGGTCGCATCAATGGTTTCACCGCCAAACACCCACAGCGCAAGGCTCAACAGCACCAGCCCAATCAACGTTATCTCTTTTTGACTGAGCGCGCCCATCTCTTTCAGTGCGCCGCTGGCCCAGCTTGATACTTCTTCGCTGTGGGTCACTTCCGGTTTATACAGAACATAGGAAAGCCAGGGCGCCACGATCAACAGAATAATGCCCACCGGTAAAAAGCTCAGAAACCAGGTGAGCCAACTTATCTGAATGCCCGCGATCTTACTGACGAACTCAAGCCCCAGCACGTTTGGCGCAGCCCCGGTCACAAACATTGAGGAGCTAAGACTGGTACTGATAACCATCATCCACATCAAATACCCGCCAATGCGGCGTGAAGAGGGATCGTTGGGATGGGAGTTAAACAGCGGCGGCAGGTTTTTGATCACCGGAAAGACGGTCCCGCCGGTACGGGCGGTATTTGACGGCGTAAACGGCGCAAGCAGGATGTCGATTATTACAATGGCATAGCCAAGCGTCAGCGTGCGTTTGCCCATAAATTTGACCATAAACAGCGCGATACGGCGGCCAAGCCCCGTCACTTCATAACCCAGCGCGAAAATAAATGCGCCGAACACCAGCCACACGGTGGTACTGGAAAATCCCGCCAGCCCCCATTTCAACGCCTGTTTACCGGCATCGAATTTGGGATCGGCCAACTCAGCGGCGTCAAAAAGCAGATAATCACTCCCGATAACGCAGATCGTCACAGCAATAAAGCTAATCGCCGTTGCCGGAATGGGCTCTAAAATCATGCCGACAATCATGGCGACGAACACCGCAAAGTAATGCCAGGCTTGCGGCGGCATTCCACCAGGAACCGGAATGCATAACATGACACCCATCACGAGCAACGGGGCCAGTAATTTCCATATCTTATCTTTTGAAGCAGTCATCACTGTTTCTCCATGAAAAACGTTTACGCGGTAAAGGTTGAGAGGTAAGGGTTGAAATTTGGGCTAAAAACCACGTCACGATCAGCAGATCGGCGCTGCCGCCGGGGCTGAGATGGCGGGCGATACAGGCGTTATCGAAATCAACGAGCTTATGCAGATCGGCGGGACGACGAATGCCGCCCTGGCGCAGAAGCGCGGTTGCCTGACGTTGCACCCAGCGCAAGCCGTCGGCGCCGCCGCGCGATGCCACATTGGTATCGCCGTTGCGCGCCATCAGCACTAAAAGCGTGTCGAGCAGCGCAAGCTCCGGATCGACGCCGCGTGAGGTGAGCGCCAGAAAATGTGGCAGAGCGTGGTCACGCACCAGCGGAAAGCCCGCTTCGGCCTCGCCGCGCGCGCCGGTGAGACCCAACTCGCGATACAAACGCTGGCCGGCCGTTTGCCCGGCGTTATGTAAGATGAGTTCACGCGCGGTCAGCCCTTCGCAAAACGCCGCCACCAGCTGGCATAACGCCTGGGGCGTGACGGGCAGATGCTGTTGATATAACCTCCCCACCGCCGCGCACAACAGGCCCAGCGAAAAAATGCTGCCTTTATGCGTATTCACACCGGCGGTAGCGCGAAACATGGCCGCCTCGCAGGCCATGCCTATCGGGCGTATGGCGGTCAGCACATCGCGCGCAGGCATTCCAGCGCTACAGGCGCCCATTTCCACAAAGCGCGGTAGCCACAGACGAATCGCCTCTGCGCTGCGATAAAAGTCCTCAAGCGCCATATCCGTGTGCGCCCCGCAGTTATAGCGATCGACAAGCCCGGGCTTGGGTGAAAGATTCACCTCGGCCAGCATGGCGCGCCAGGCGCAATCGCTGTACCACCGTGCGAGAGACGGCGGAATAATCGCCTGATCAAGCGTGAGTTGCGTGTTCGGCATCATTGAGAAGCGCCTCCATCTGGGCCAGCAATTGCGCCAGGGTATGGGTTTGTTCCCGCGCGCACAGCGCCGCCGCGCGGGAACAAATAAGGCAGGCTCTGGGCGGCAGGGAAAACTGCCGGCGGGTAAGGATGTCCCCGTACGGCGTTAACACGTCGATATCCCAAAGCCTGCCCAGCGGGTGCGTCTGCTCAAGGGCGATAGTGGCTTGCTTCACCGCTTGCGCAGGGGCGTTTATCGCGAACAGCGCTTCCGGGCCGGTCACTAACGCGAAAGACGCCCGAGCATTAACCGGCCAGTCGGCGCGGGTCGCCAGAGCCTCCAGCGCCAGAAGACCGTGACTGAATATTCGGCGGGTGAGATCGCAGTCCTTTACCGGCCCCGGGGCCACCACTGTGAATGAAATCAAGGTGACGCCGTGGCGTTGCAGCCACGCATGTTGCCGGGCCTGGCGCGCATCACGGCTCGCCAGCAGTTCGGTCAACGTCACCGCACGATCCTCCAGGCGCGGCGTCATGGTTTATTCCTTCACCTGATGAACCACATCGATGACAGAACCGTCGCGATAGCGCACCACGGCGATCACCCGATCGGTAAAGGCAATCGGACAGGGATCGCCGGTCAGGATGCGCGCCCGTTCCCGCAACCACTCTATGGTGACGACGCGCACCCCGGCCTGCGCCAGGCGTTCGGCCAGTTCCGGGCGAGCTGGGTTAACGGCAACACCGTGGTCGGTGACCAGAATGTCGACGCTTGAGCCCGGCGTGACGCAGGTGGTGACGTTATCCACAAGAGTCGGAATGCGACCACGCACCAGCGGCGCAACGATTATCGACAGCGCTGCCGCCACCGCCGTGTCGCAATGACCGCCTGAGGCGCCGCGGATCACGCCGTCAGAGCCGGTCAATACGTTGACGTTAAATGCGGTATCGATTTCCAGCGCACTTAGCACCACCACGTCGAGACGATCGACGCTCGCGCCTTTAGAACCCCAGTTGGCGTACTGATTGGCGCTAATTTCGATATGGTCAGGATTGCGGGCTAGCGATTCGGCGGCGGCGCGGTCAAAACTCTGTACGTCGAGCAGCTTTTTGATAAAGCCTTTTTCGTGCAGATCAACCATCGTCGAGGTGATCCCGCCCAGGGCAAAATCGGCATACACCTGGCGAGCGCGCATTTTGTCTTCCAGAAAGCGCGTCACCGCAAGCGATGCCCCGCCGGTGCCGGTTTGCAGCGAAAAACCTGGCTTGAAATAGCCGGAATGGACGATGACATCCGCCGCATGGCGCGCGATCAGTAATTCACGCGGATTCGAGGTCATTCGGGTGGCGTCCGCACCGATTTTATCGGCATCGCCAACCCGGTCGATCTGCACGATCAGATCCACCTGATCCTGCGCGATACTGGCGGGATGATGCGGGTATGAGAGCAGCGCTTCGGTCAACAACACCACTTTGCGGGCATGTTCCGCATCCACTTTGGCATAGCCCAGCGAACCGCAACAGGCGTTGCCGGTGTAACCATTGGCATTACCGAACGGGTCGCAGGAAGGAACGCCGAGAAACGCCACATCAATTTTCAGCTCGCCGCTTTCCACTAACTGGACGCGACCGCCGTGGGAATGGACTTGCACCGGTTCGGCTAATAATCCCCGGGAAATTTCCTCTGCCAGCGGCCCGCGCAGCCCGGAGGTATAAATACGGCTTACCACGTTATTGCGAATATGCTCTACCAGCGGCGCATGACAGTCGCTGAGCGAACTTGACGCCAGGGTGAGATTTTTAAATCCCATTTCAGCAATCACGCTCATCACCAGATTCAGCGTTAAATCGCCGCCGCGAAACGCGTGATGGAAAGAGACGGTCATGCCGTCCTGCAATCCGGAACGGCGAATCGCTTCTTGCAACGTAGCGCACAGCTTTTTATCGCGCGGCTTTTGCGCTTGCGCATTCAGTTTTGAAACCGGCTCAAATGCCGGATGGTTGCCCTTCCCTGCGTTAACCCGCGCCTGCCGTTGTGTATCTTGATACATGTTGTTATTCCTCACGAATACCGGAAAGCGCTGCCCGGGACAGCACCAGATGCGCCCGCTCAATAACCGGGCTATCCACCATCTTGCCGTTGAGCGACACGACGCCGCGCCCCTCTTGCGCCGCCGCCTCAGCGGCGTCCACGACGCGTTGGGCGTGGTCCACTTCCTGTTGGGTGGGCGCATACAGGTTGTGCAGCAGTTCGATTTGGCGCGGGTTGATAAGCGATTTGCCATCAAAACCCAGCTGTTTGATATGCGCGGCCTCTTTGAGGAAACCGGCTTCGTTATTGGCGTCGGAGTAGACGGTATCGAATGCCTGAATACCTGCCGCGCGGGCCGCCTGAAGAATGGCGCAGCGCGCAAACAGCAATTCCGTGCCTTCCGGGGAACGTTCAGTGCGCAAGTTGCGCACATAATCTTCTGCACCCAGCGCGATACCGATCAGGCGTGGGGAAGCGTGGGCGATGGCGACCGCTTGCGTGATGCCCTGCGGCGATTCAATGGCGGCCAGCAGGCCGGTACTGCCAGGCTCGCGGCCACATTGCACTTCAATGCGCGCGATGTGGTTTTCGATATCAATCACATCCTGTGCCGTATCGGTTTTAGGCAGGCGCACAATGTCGACGCCGCCGCGCACAACGGCTTCGAGATCCGCCACGCCGTAATCAGAATCCAGCGCGTTGACCCGCACAATGGTTTCCACATCCTGATACAGCGGATGCTGAAGCGCGTGGTAAACCAGCCGGCGGGCAGCATCTTTCTCACGCAGGGTAACGGAGTCCTCAAGGTCGAACATCAGTGCGTCGGCGTGATAGATAAAGGCATTGCTGACCATGGCGGCATTAGCGCCCGGCACAAACAACATGCTGCGACGGGTGCGTGATTTGCGTTGTTCGGCGGTCAGTTTCATACGTTCGCCTCCCAGGGCAATGCGCTGATGCCGCAGGCGCGCGCGATAAGCGTTTCCAGCCGGGCACGCAGAACGCAATCAAGAGCGCCTTTATCATCAATAAACAGCGAGACGCCGCGAACGTCATAACGCGACAGCACATCAAGGACGGTGGCGCGAATAGCGGCGCCAAACTGTTTTTCCACGCTGCTGTTAATTTGCAGCTCGATATCCTGCGAATCGAGAGGCGCGATGCGTACCATCACGTCCCCGGACTCCAGGGTGCCAGCAACGGCGGGACGGGTAATTTTCATGATTCACCTGTTGTTAATGCGGATTCGTTTTGAAAGGCGGTTGAACGCACAGCGGGACTTGCCAGCATGCGTTGCAAATAGTGGGCGGTGGGAGCCGGAACCAACTGCTCGATGGTCGCAAAATCGCGCTTCACCAGTAACTTGCGCACCCATGAGGCGGAAATCGCAGCGCCCTGATATTGCAGACGTTCAATCTCAACCAACTGGACAGGCGGCGCGGGGTTCGACGGGTCCTGTAGAATGCGGCGCATATCGGCGTTATAGCTGGCCGTGACCTCGCAATAAGGCTCAGTGCCGACGAAGCGATGGGTTATCCCAAGCGCAGGCGCCAGATGGTTGCGGAAAATTTGCAGATCGATTTCGGTATAGCAGTGGTTAATAACGCTTTGTTCTTTAATGAAGTAACACGGGAATGTGGCGCGTGAGATAAGGTATTCCGAGCCGCGATGCACGGTGAGTTTTTCTATATCTGCCGTTCCGGCGCGCACCAGCGCCAACCGGTCTTCATACGGGAATCGCGAAGTGTCTTCTTTTACTAAAAACAGATGCAGCCAGTCACACTGGGCCGCCGCTTGTTGCACCAGATAGCGATGCCCGCGGGTGAACGGATTGGCATTCATCACAATGCAGCCGATTTTGTCGCCGTCCTGGCGCAGCGTCGTGAGATAACTGGCGTATTGCTGCAAACGCGTGGCATTATTTTCCATCAGCACCATGACGCCTGGCACCTGCGCCAGAGTATAAAAACCGCACTGTTTAAACAGCGCTTCATTCTGGCTTTTGGTATAGATAAATAATTGTGTGCAAAATCGCTCATAGGCGAGATTGATTAATTCTGTCGCCAGGGTTAATGCTAATCCTTCTCCACGTACCGACTCATCAATAGCGACACATTTAATAATATTTCCGGCAAGACCACCGCAGGCGATTAGACGGTCATTACGCAAAACCGTAATAAAAATCTCTACCGTGGTATCAATACTGAGATCATTTTCTTTCAGGAACTGAATAATCCCGGCGATTTTTTTATTTTCATTGCGCTTTACCCGTGCGAACACGGTATTGCCAAACATAGGTATATGTCCCTGCGCTATGTATAAGTGAAAAAGAGATGTTAATTAACTGCTACAATCAGCAAAACCCCGCTGCATGGGCGTTTTTGTTGATGCACCGGAATACGGGAAAATGGTAAGCATTAATTCATCTGTGAATATTGATATATTTCACAAAGCGCCATGGGATTAAAATAGACTTTATGGTTTTTATTTGGTTAATTAATTTTCACTCGACAGGCTTCATGGTTTTTATTTGTTTAATTGATTTAATGCCGCCAATCTGCAACGATAATGCGCATCAAGGCACGCCATAAAGAAACATATTACTAACATATTGTGGCACCTGTTACAGCCAGGTAATTAAAGGAACAGGCATGAACGGGAAAAAAGACGTTAAAGGTTTGCACTTTTTTCGCCGTCTGGCGTTTCCATTGCGAATATTTCTTTTATTACTGGTGGTATCGACACTTCTCATCAGCGCGCTGGGCAAATACCTTTCCGCAAGCTTTGAAGATTACCTGACGCAACATGTGCGCGGCATGGCGATGAATCAGGCCAGGATCATCGCGTCCAATGACAGTGTCGTCGACGCGGTTAAACATCGCGATACCCGCAGGCTTGCGCAGATTGTCGGAAAACTCTCCACCGGCTCCGATTTTGATTACGTGGTGATCGGCGACCGTCACTCAATCCGTCTTTATCATCCCAATCCGGCCAAAATCGGCTTACCTATGCAGTGGACCAAACCCGGCGCGCTTGAGAAAGGCGAAAGCTATTTTATTACCGGACAAGGTTCCATCGGCCTTGCGATGCGTGCCAAAACGCCGATATTCGATGAGCATCAACAGGTGATAGGCGTCGTCTCGCTGGGGTATTTAGTCAGTAAAATCAACAGTTGGCGCCTTGATTTTCTTGTCCCGCTTGCAGGTGTGTTCATTGTTATCCTGATTATTTTGATGCTGTTATCCTGGGCTTTTACGGTTCATATTCGCCGTCAAATGCTCGGCATGGAGCCGCAACAAATCGCCCGCGTTGTGCGCCAACAGGAGGCGCTTTTTGGCTCGGTGTTCGAAGGGCTTGTGGCGGTCGATCCCGATGGCATGATTACCGCAATCAACCGTAATGCGCGAAAAATGCTGCGGCTTGCCTCTCCGGGCCGCCAGTGGCTGGGGCGTTATATTGGCGATGTGGTTAATCCGTGCGATTTTTTTACCAACAGCATTGAGGAGCAGCGTCAGGATGTCGTTTGTACCTTTAATGGCTTAAGCGTTATCGCCAATCGCGGGGTGATCCGTTATCAAAACGCCCTGCTTGGGGCCATCATCAGCTTTCGCAGCAAGGATGAGATAAGCGCGCTTAACGCCCAACTGACGCAGATTAAGCAATACGTTGAAAGCCTAAGAGCCCTGCGGCACGAGCACCTTAACTGGATGTCCACGCTGCACGGGCTGCTGCAAATGAAAGAATACGATCGGGTTATGGCAATGGTGAAAGGGGAGTCTGAGGCGCAGCAACAGCTCATAGACAGCCTGCGAGATACCATCGGCGACCGCCAGGTAGCGGGCCTGCTGTTCGGGAAATGCCAGCGGGCGCGTGAGCTGGGCGTGACGCTCACCCTGGTGCCGGGTTGCGTGTTGCGTCAACTGCCACAAGATATGGACAGTACCGAATTCGCCGCCATTGTCGGCAATTTGTTGGATAATGCCTTTGAAGCCTGTCTGAATAACCCCGAGGGCGATAAATCCGTAGAACTTTATCTGAGCGATGAAGGCGATGAGGTAATTATTGAAGTGGCGGATCAGGGTTGCGGCGTGCCCGATGCGCTGCGTGAGACGATTTTCCAACAGGGTGTGAGTACCAAAACCGACTCGCCTGAGGAGCACGGTATCGGGCTCTATCTTATTGCAAGCTTTGTGAATCGCTGCGACGGGGTGATTACCGTTGAAGATAACCATCCCTGCGGCGCTTTATTTTCCGTTTTTATACCGAAAGTGAAAAAGAGTGATGGAACAATCTCTGACCATTCTGATAGTTGAAGACGAAACGCCGCTTGCGGAAATGCATGCCGAATTTATTCGTCATTTTCCCGGCTGCGGTACGGTGTGGCTCGCGGGCAATCTGGCGCAGGCGCGGGAGATGATTGCCCGCTTCAAACCGACGCTCATCCTGCTTGATAATTACTTACCTGACGGGAAAGGCATCACCCTGCTGCATGAGCTGTCTCAGGCCCGTTTCACGGGCGGCGTCGTGTTTACTACGGCGGCAAGCGATATGGATACAGTATCGGACGCCGTGCGTTGCGGCGTGTTTGATTATCTGGTTAAACCCATCGCGTATGAGCGCTTAGGACAGACGCTGGTGCGTTTTCAGCAGCGCATGGCGATGGTGGCTGCGAATGCCAGCGCCAGCCAGCGGCAAATCGATGAGATGTTCAATGCCTATGCGCGGGGTAAACCAAAAGAAGCGTTGCCGCCTGGCATCGATGCGCTGACGCTTGCCAAAGTCCAGCAGTTGTTTGCCGACCCGCAGGCGCGGCATACGGCAGAAACCGTAGCGGACGAACTCAAACTCAGTCGAACGACCGCCCGTCGTTATCTGGAGTTTGCCGCAAGCCGCCAGCAGATCGTCGCGGAAATCATCTATGGAAAAGTGGGCCGCCCTCAGCGAACCTATCGGGCGTTATGAGCTGAACCCGTTGATACGGTCTCCGGCATCGCCACCACCTGATTGCGCCCGCGATTTTTCGCCGCGTACAGGGCGGTATCAGCATGGTGAATCAGGTCACTGGCGATGAAATGCAACGGGATATTCGGCGGCAGCGATTGACAGGCATAGAGCGTCGCCACGCCGATACTGATAGTAAGAGAGGCCGTCGGGCTTGCGACATGCGGCAAGTTTAGCGCGGTAATATTTTCCCGCAGGCGTTCGGCTATCGCCAGGGCGCCGTTTCTGTCGGTACGCGGTAAAATGATCAGAAACTCTTCACCGCCATAACGGCTTACGTTATCTTCAGGCCGCAACTGCGAGGAAACCAGCGCTTTTGCCACGGCGCGCAGACAATTATCGCCGGACTGGTGACCGTAGTTATCGTTATAGCGTTTGAAGTAATCAATATCCACCAGGCACACCGACAGCGGGAAGTGGTCATCCACGGCCTGTTGGATTTCGTTAATCAGGCACTCATCCATATAACGGCGGTTATATAAACCGGTCAGGTGATCGCGCTGCGCATACTGTTGCAGCACCTGATTGGCGCTCGCCAGTTTCTGCTCCGCCTCACGACGCGCGGTGATATCAACCCAGGTGACAGACAATCCTACAACGCGCTTGCTGGCGTTATACAAGGCGACAGGCTGGGTGTCATAACAGCGCTCACGCCAGATAATTTCGCGCCCCAGGATCTCTGCACCGGACTCAGCCCGTATAAAATCATTCTGAAACTGATGCCATACATCGGGCATTATGCGTCCCAGAAAACAGTCGCTCGCCTGCTCCTGCGTGATATCCAGCAAGCCATTCATGGCTTTATTGGACATGACTAAGCGCCCGTCGAGGTCCAGCATGCATAACGCAACGGGCGTCGTATCGTAGATGGTTTCAAGCTGGAGTACGCGCTCCCCCAGATTTGAAATATTTCTGTCAATGCCGCGATAACCGGTTAGCTCGCCCTTCTCGTTGAAAAGCGGAATACCACTGGTTTCCAGCACCACAATCTGGCCATCGGCACGCATATTTCGGTTAACCAGACCGGAGAAGGGACGCTGCTGCGCCACGATGTCGCTGAACGCGGCCCCTACCCGCTCAGCTTCGCCTGGCGGCATAAAATCAAAAGGGGTACGGCCAATCACATAGCCTGGCTCATAACCCAGCAATTCATGCACGACGCCTGAAACCCAGGTATAACGCCCCTGCGCATCCACTTCCCATACCCAGTCGGAATTGTGATGGAGTAAATCTAAAAGATGCTTTTCATCGACGTCAGGCAAGTCTGACCGTCTTTTTCCATCATTCATGGTGTAATGTCCGCATAGTCGTCAGGTACTAAATGCTGGCTGGTCAGGGTTACTGTGGCGTTGTAGATACCGCTAACTCTACAGCGAAACCAGCGATTATTGTTCAGATAAATTTGAAACCTACTAATTATCGGCAGCAATTATGCAAACGTTTAAGCGCCAGTAAAGCGTTGGACATTTTTAAGGCTGAAACGTTTAGGCCTGACGGTGCGTAGAGTCAAAAAAGGACAAGTGCGAATAGCTCACAAGCGCATGTGCAATGCTGCGCCGCAGAGGAGACAGAGAGGAAAATCATAAACCGTAAGTGTTTGAAATGTGTGGCGCGCCCTGCAGGATTCGAACCTGCGACCCACGGCTTAGAAGAACGTAGAGCGCAACATAACTCATTGTAACCACACAGATTTACCGCGTTCGCTCCCGGCTTTGTGTCGTTACGTGTCGTTAAAATACTTATTGAATCCGTCAGTGCTTTTCAGTTACGACACAAATCCGACACGCCTACATCACCGGCGCTTCATCATCACGCGTCCGGTTGACCAGCCACGTAACCACGCCTATCACCTCCACATCATCCAGCGCTTCACCTTCTATCGCTTCACCATCTTCCGTAATCAGCGCCTTACCTGCGGGCCTGGCGAAATAGTTATGGCCCAGCCAGCTTACGAGCACGTAATCGCCCGTTTTAGGGAGTGATCCTCTTTCAACAACAGCAAAGCCGGATGAAGTTTCGATGATGAGACTGTTCGAATTTATGCCGCATATCGATTCGGGCGTAAGTTGGGTTTCGATATAGTCAGTGGCAGGTGACGGAAAGCCCATCGTCAGAACCCTCCATTATTCGGGTTGTAGAGCATGAATGTCCGCTCCTCGCCATCCTGTGTGGAAATGTCTTTAAACGTGTCGATGTGATGCTCAATCCACACGTTTGCCTCATGCAAAGACCAGGCATGGTTACGTTTCGCGAGTTCAGCGACGAAATCCCCTGTCGTGACAGTGCGTTTGCCTTTCGGGCTGATGTGTAGTGCTGCGTAAAATGCTGGGCGGACATCTGATAAGCGCGGCATAATGACCTCCTTTTTACTACTGTATGTATATACAGTATGTTTTAAATTAAAGGAGATCAATTAGGGCCAGCCTATCAATCGGCTTCACAGAAATTTTCTGGATGCAGCCAGCCATTAATGGTTGTATCTTTATGTATCAAAAATAACTTTAAGCGGTTTATAAATGGTGCCCGATAAAAACCACATAAAAAACGCTGATGGTCTCCGTGGCCTCGCATGCATGGCTGTGTTTTTTTCCCATGTAGTTAATACATTCTTTCCTTACATGCATGGATTCGAGGATCAAAAGTATAACTTTGAGTCTTATTTCTTAAATTCTCCATTTGATTTTTTTTATTCTGGCGCGGCTGGTGTTTATGTTTTCTTTGTTCTGAGCGGCGTTGTGCTTAGTGCATCGTTTTCAAAAGGATTTGGAATTAAAAAGTTCACTCTTTTTTTTATAAAACGATACATGAGACTCATGATACCCGTTTTGGCTTCATGCATAATAGGCTATGTTGTCTATACCGGATTTAAAGTCAACATGAATGGTATATCACAGTGGGCGTCTCGTTTAGGAAACTATGATTATACTATGCAAGGTGCAATATATGATGGCACCATTGGGGCATTCAAGGACCAGAAATTTAGCATTTACAACTGGGTCCTGTGGACCATGCGAATTGAAATAATTGGTTCATATTTGTTGGCTGCTTTTTTCGTGCTTAAGTTTTCGCAAATTAGTCTGTTATCCCTGTTCACAGGTGTGATGCTCTACATTTACGGGCTTGCCAGTAGCGGTGATAACACCTTTTACGGATTAGGATGCTTTTTTGTTGGCTCATTCTTTTTTAGTTCTGATTTCAGGATAGGAAGGAAAACAGCTACAGCATTACTCATTTCTGGCCTGTACCTGGCCGGAGTCCACTATAATTCGTCATGGTACCAGTTTTTCTTTGGGCATGCAGACGTACGAATTATGAATGACTCCATTGAGATGATGGGTGCGATTTTGATTGCACTGGCAGCGTTAAAATCAAACATCATTGATTTCATTCTGTCTTCTAAACTTGCTGTGTTCCTTGGCAAAATATCGTTTTCTGTTTATTTAACTCATTTGTCTTTCATTTACATGATCGCCATACCAACGTATCAAATATCAAGCCAACTGGTAAATCCGGCATTTGCGGCACTAACTGCGATTGTTGTATGTCTTTCTTTTACTGTTGCCGTGTCGTATGGGTTCTATTTTTTAGTGGATAAAAAAGCTGTTGAGTTATCAAACATTATTGTAAGGCGATATAAATAATTTCCAGGCATGTAAAAGTGGCACCAGAATGTGCCACTTTATATTTATTTTAAGAGCCAACAGGCCACTGAAATCCACACTCCGTGCATTTGTAATACTGTCTTGTCACCCCGCCAATCACTTTTGTTATGATAATAATACTGTCTACAGCGCTACATATTTTGCAGATAGTGACAGTGGCCGCCTCTGCTTTATTTTCATCAACCATTATTCCACTCCATATTTTTCATTTAAGTTGTTTACTTCGGCTGCATAAGCGAGGTTTATTTTTTGCAGCTGCGTGTAAATTGCCGTTTTCTTTTGTTGTTCTGCAGGGCCATCAAAGAGTGACGCTTGCGCATAAGATGTTGTTAAAACCTGTACGTCTGATGAATATCTGCTGTTTATTAATGACAATTCTTCATCATATAGCTCGTCAACGGGCTTTTCTTTTATATCAACCCAACACGGCAACCCATCGCCACCTGCGGCTCGTACTTTTCCTACAGGCGCTGGACAGTCGAAAAACTCTGCGGCAATGTCATCGCTGATATCAATCATGTCGTCAGGCAAAGCGCCCTGATCGGTATAGAACGGAAGGAGTGAAATCAGATAGCGCAGATTTTGCGTCGGACTGTATTTATACTGATTCATCATATTTTTCCTTCTGCTATCCATGAGACTGCTCGTGGAGCCCTGACTCCGTTGGCGGTCATACAAACCAAAGAAAAAGTACCAGGGCCAGTATTGTTAACTTCAACAAACGCTCGTGCTGAATCTCCCCCGGTTAGCTGTGCGACCTTTGCGAATATTGCACCCGTGCTGCCTGTGGCCGGATTCTCAAGCGAGCGATTCCGGCGCTGGCGAAACTGTTCCGGCGTTTCTTCATCCCTACCGACGACAGCAGGAGCATCAGCAACGATATTCAGAACTCCCGGCTCAGGAGTCAGTTGCGTAAACGAGTCAGTAACCAACCCGGTCACTTTCCCGAAGTTCTGCGCAAAGAAAGTGACTATAGTCGTACCAGAAGGCACAGTTACATCCTGTTTTATGAACCACACCTGGTTGGCCTGGTCACGAATTCGGTATCCGCGCTGATATTCTCGAACTCAAGCATGTCAAACAGCTCTGGTGTGTCTAATTTGACAAGTTCATGATAGGGACCGTAAACGTCTCATAGACGATCACTGCATTCGCTTTAGCCCATGAAGCAATTAACGGAACCTGCGCATCGAGAATTTTGTCGATGAAAGCAACCCCTTTAACATTTACAAGCGCCTTAAGGCGGCTGACGGCTTCAAGCTGTGTTTCCGGGGCTACTGGCAAGGGCGCGGCGCCGTCATTTTTCACGGCGCCAGATCCGGAGGCAATCGCCAGCAAATCGCCAATGAACGTACCTTCTGTCGCTGCTACCGGGAATCCTACTGATGATCCTGCGCCCGTGGTTTTACTGGTAATAACGATACGGGTACCATCAAATACCACCGAGGCAATGGCAGGGGTGATAGACGCCTGAACCTGCGAAATAACATCGGTGAGTGTCGCCGCGGACGTGCCATCAATCCCTGTCACATCAAGCTCTACGCCATCTATTTCGATGGTGAACGACCAGTCGTCATGCCCGCGTAATGCTGAAAGGATCGCGGCCTGCGATATTTCTGCGCCACGCAGATTACCGGCGGTAGCTGGCAACGTGTCGCCCGCTGCATTCCAGTAGCCAATTACCAGCGTACCGCCTGCTGATACCGGGTTTGGGCTTGTTCCAAAAAATGCGTTTGCAAAAGCCGCAGTTACCGAAGACGCCCCCCATTCCTGCTCTACCGCTGACGACGATTTATAGGAGCGCCAGCGTTCGGCGGAGCTGAGTACCCCTGGCTGGCTGGTCATAATGGCGCAGACGTTGATGTTATCGCGCGCGGCCGCCCGTCCTTCTTCCAGAAGAGTCACGTTAATGACGTTGTTGATTGAAGCAGGCATTTACTTATCCTCTAAAAATTGAAATTCCGGCGTGTCGATGCGCAGTGTCTGTACGTCGTGCGCCGGCGCATACTGAACGTTAAAGCTGAGGTGAATGCGGTTGCCGTGGGACTGGCCGAGTAGTTGCCCGACATCGGTGATATTTGAAACGGCCATGATAGTCAGGGTATGCATGCGCCGTAGTTCGTTAGCGCGCTGGCTCTCACTCAACATCAGAAAGGCTTCTGCGTTGGCCCCGGCATTGTCCCCCCAGAACTCGAGCACAATCGAATGACTCACCGAGGCGGTGTATGTCATCACTTCCGTTGCACCGTTGAATCGTTGTCCGCGCGCCAGAACGGACTGGGGGAGCGAGCCATTAACAACGATGTAGCTGGTTGAGAAATCGGAGGCCTGAATGTTCCTGCGGTCGAATTTAATAAGCTGCTCGTCATAACCCAGGAGATCGCGCACAAAGCGCGCCACAGCCTTAAGATGCGGCTGGATCATGGCGCTGGAACCAGTAGCGGAAGTTTTGTTTCCTCGGCAATAACAGCGCAAAAGCCGTAGTCCATATAATCCGCTGGCGAGACGACTTTATAGTCCCGTCCATCTTTTTCGATGTACTGACCTGTTTCGATTTTCAGCCGTGCGTGGATAAGCAAATACTCTTTCGACCAGTCCAGGCTATCCATCGTCAGGTTTTCTTTGTTGGCGCTCTGCACCACCGCGAGAATGTCCTGGCTTGTGACGATTACCGTCGGTTCAAAATCAATGGTGGTTTCAGTTCTGGTTTTGAGTTTTACGGGCCGCTCCCAGCCGATTAGCGCGTCGCTCATATCAAGGTCTGATAAATCGCTCACTTACGAACCTCCCACGTTATGGCACCGCGCAGGGCGCCTGTATCGATTAACGGCGCAGACGATCCTTTTGCCTTTTTAGTTGCAGCAGTGATATCTGGCCACGTGCCATACCCGGCGGTCTCAAAGGCCTTCACGCTGATATTTCGCGCCGTCGCACCTATCAAATTTAAAGCGGTGTCAGCATCCATTCGCCCGGAACCTACGGCTTCACATGCCTTTTCAATTGCCCGGTTAATTTCCGACTTTTTGAGGGTGAAGGGAGCGCGAAGAAAGGAACGTTCGGGAATGGTTATCTTGTGGGCTGCGGTAAAGCCACTGACCGGCCCCATGAACGAATTACGGGTAAAAGTAGCTTTCCCACCAGTTGCCATATAACCCGTACCGCCAGGGTGATCGATTTCAGCACCGAATTCGTGAACCGCCCCGACCTCAATTATCGATGTTCCGTCATCGTGGGTTTTATTTCCCACTTTTCCCGCCGGCAACCCTACGGCGACGTAATGCGTTTTCATCGCTTCCAGGTTCTTCAGGTATTCAGTGGTGATTTTTAGCGTTTCTTCAGGAGTCATAAAAAATCACTCCCGTTCATTACCGAATAGCCAGCACATGCACGCCCACCAGCTTACGCAACCGTAAATACTCCTGGCCGTAACTGCTGGATCCGAAGCCGCCATGGTTTGTGCCCAGACCTGCGTCCGGCGCAGAGTAGCCCACCGACACACCAGCGACAGCGCGGTTCAAGATTGCCTGGGTGGGTTTACCATGATGACTACCTGACGGGCTAAGCGCACCGGAGGTGTAAAGCAAATGCGCCGCTAAAGCATGAAGCCCTTGCTCATAGAGCTTGTTCCATACTTTGCGGCTCATCTGGTTTTCTGCATCCTGTAGCGCGCCTGCGATACGTTCAGGTGAGGTGCTGGCAAATTCGGGGTAACGTGTTTTGAATTCCATGCTACCCCCTTTGATTACTGCGGTGCTGGTGAGGATTTGTAATCGACATAAACAGCGGACTGCGGCTGTTTCCACATAGCGCCACCAAAGGCTGAGCGATATCCGCACTCATAGGTCAGCAGATCGCGCTGCCGTACGGCAAGTAGTTCCGGCATGTGAACTTCCATTTCCACGTAATCCGATTCGTAGGTGTAAACCGCCATTCGGGTTTTACCTGCCTTAATGCCAACTGCGTAATTGCTTGGCACTTTAACGAACGAGATGTTAAAGGACTCGTTGCCGGAGGCTTTGCGCAGCGCAGCCATGATGCGATCCATCGCCGCAATCGGCAGCATGTCAGTGCCGACAATGATGGGGTTCGGGTCAAACTTCTGCATGGCGAGCATAAAATCGCTGGCATCCATAGCGATATTCGTTGGCTGAATGCGGTAGCTGGATTTGCGCCAGGCGACGTTATAGGCATCCAGGACCAGCTTAACGAATTCGTCAGAACTCATGTCCGCAATGGTTTTGTTGCTGGTATCAGTAATTAACTGGACGTTCTTGCCCGTTATCCCCGTCTCCTCGAGCGTCTCTATTGCTGCGGCATCAGTCAGATAAACGTCGCAAACCACCTCACCACCTTCGATGCGTGTGTTAGCAATGTGACCAGATGCCTTGTCTTTATGGTCTGCTGCGGTCACCTCCCCGTCATCGGGGTGAGTAATGGTGAACGGGAGGCCGTTGAAGGAAGCGAGTGTTTCGGGTTTAGACAGTTCGTCGAGGGTGCGGATAACGGTGATTTTTTTGTTGGCATCGCTGCCGGTTAACCCCAGTTCGTGGCCGTAATACTCAATCGGCCCGGCACGGGTTATCGTCGCAGTAGTAATCACGTACCCCTGCGGTGTTCGTTTCCACTTCATAAATTAATCCCATGAGACGTAAGGGAGAGCGAGGCACCGGCACTGGTAATCTTCACCAGGTTTGCCGATAAATGCCCCGATGGTTGATCGCTTCTTCCAGGTCTTTCCGCCGTCGTCTGAATAGACTGTCGGGTCGGAGTATTTACAGAGCATGCCGTTCAGCACTAAATGGCTGTCCCGTTCACGCTCATCCCCTGTGCCGCTCCACTCGTAAATATCAAGGCCCAGCGCAGCGTTCCGGGCTTCCGTGAAGTCAGCGTTAAGTTTTGATGTCTGGTCGCGCGCGATGAATTTCGCGCGGCTCCGGGTAAGCATGTGGAACATCAAGCAGTCAGCTCTGCGCGCCCGGCTCCACCGCGAAATCATTGACCGCGATTATCACCTGAGTGCGGCCATGTATACCGAAACAGCAGCACTGGATCAGTTCTTCTGGATTTTCGTGAACAAAGACGAAGGTTACCACTGGATCGCCATTGTCGAAGCCAGCCAGGAACTGCTTGAACTGGGTGCGCTTGAGTACCGCACTACCATGCGGGCAATCGCAAACGCATTCGATACCGGCGAATGGCCAGCCCCGATTATTGACGATTACACCGACGAACTGAGCGATTACGACATGCGCCGTCTTGAAGCGCTGCGCAGCCTGGCAAATGTATAAGGGGGAGATCATGGAAAACACAAACGTAGTAGCAGCCGACCAGAACGCCGTTGTTAATTCGAATATCGCGCTGTTTGATTCTCAGTATCTGAATGCCATCAGTTCTTTCGCACAAATGATGTCACAGGGCTCTGCAACGGTACCGCGTCACCTGCAGGGTAATGCGGCTGACTGCATGGCCGTCGCTATGCAGGCAGCTCAGTGGCAAATGAATCCCTTTGCGGTCGCTCAGAAAACCCATCTGATTAACGGTGTACTGGGCTATGAAGCCCAGCTGGTGAATGCTGTTATCTCGCGCAGCGGCGTGCTGGCCACCCGCTTTGAATATGAGTGGTACGGCCCGTGGGAAAATGTAATCGGTAAATTCAATATCAAAAAAAGCGAGAAAGGTGAATACCGCGTACCCGGCTGGACAATGGCTGACGAAACCGGGATCGGCATTATCATCCGCGCCCGGCTGAAAGGTGAAGACGAACCACGTGAACTTGACCTCCTTCTCGCTCAGGCTCGGGTACGCAACTCCACTCTGTGGGCAGACGACCCCCGCCAGCAGCTCGCTTATCTGGCTGTTAAACGCTGGTCCCGGCTGTACTGCCCTGACGTCATTCTGGGGGTTTACACGCCTGATGAACTGGAAGAACGCCAGGAAAAGGTTATTAACCCGGAGCCCGCTCCGCGCATGAGCGTCCAGGAAATCACCAGCGATGCGATTACCACCAGCGCACAGGAGTCCACTTCGGACATAGATACCCTTGCCGATAATTTCCGCGACCGCATTGAATCTGCCGAAGACGTCGACAGCGCGAAAGCGGTACGTGTGGATATCGAAGCAGCGAAGGCCAGGCTGGGCACCGCACTGTTTACTGAACTGAAAAACAAAGCCGTGAAGCGCTACTACCAGGTGGATGCGCGCAATAAAGTCGAAGCGGCGATCAACTCCCTTCCGCAGCCAGGTGAACCGGAAGCTGCTGAACGGTTTGCGAAGGCTGAGCAAACCCTGACGGCGGCAAAGCGACATCTGGGCGATGAACTGTACGAGAAATTCAGCATCAATTTGCTGGATATGAAACCTGAGTATGTCGGCTAAGGGAGGCGGGAGGGTTCGCCCTCCCGGTTAACGATGAGACTAATCAATCGAAGTAAAACATCGCCGATTGGCTGCCAGGCCTGTAACGCAGCACTCGCAAAGCATGTTGATCGTTTTGGTGATTACGGCCCTAAAAATCTTAAAACGACATACACCGTTCAGGTTCAGGGTTCAAAGGTTACGGTGGAGGTTGTTAACCGGAAGATGAGCTATGTGGCTACAGCAATGACGGGAATGCGCCGCCTGCGTTCGGTAGCAAATAAAACGATGGGGTTAAGGGGGAGAGAGTGATCGATAACCTTAAAGAAGTGCCACCGGCAAAGTGGCCGCAAAAGCTTCACGACCCGAAACGCACCCATGTATGGGCCAACTCGTATTTTCTGGTGCAGGAATTCAGGGAAGAGGAAGGCGTTATCCGCCTGACCGTTAACATAACTGGCATGGGGATGAACGGGCGCTGGAAGGATGGCATCACCTGGGATGCGTTGCAGGAAATCAAAAAAGCCGTTGGCTATGCGGATCGTGACGCTGTAGAGATTTACCCGGCGGAACGTGACGTGGTGAACGTGGCCAATATGCGACACCTGTGGATTTTGCCGGATGCAATACCTTTCGCCTGGCGCCGTGGTAACTGATAACGAATTATCAACGGCCCCGGCTGGGGCCAGTGGAGAGAGTAATGGCATCAGACAAACCGATTACAGCGCAGCAGGCGGCGGAGTTGCTGATTGTCTCCCCCCGGGTAATCTACCGGCTGATTGACTCCGGCGAGCTGGCTGGCCGCAAAGTTGGCAACAAATACCGCACAACCGAGGCGGCCTGTATTGCGTATTTATCTGCCCCGCATGAGACTAAGAAGGCGAACGCGGGTGATCATAAAGGAGAGGATTTATGTCAATCACCCTCAGAGGCGGAGTTTGGCACTGTCATTTCTTTACGCCGGCAGGAAAGAGAGTTAGGCGCTCTCTTGGTACGGGGGACAAAAAACAAGCTCAGGAGCTCCACGATAAGTTAAAGGCGGAAGCCTGGCGCGTTGACCAGATCGGCGATCTTCCAGCACGCACTTTCGAGGAATGCTGCATCCGCTGGATACAGGAAAAGGAGCATAAAAAATCGCTCGACGACGACAAAACGAAAATCGAGTTTTTCCTGAATCATTTCGCTGGCCGGGATATTTCTACCCTCACGGCTGACGAGATTTATAACGCAGTCGGGAAGATGACTAACAGGAAGCATTACCAGAACTGGGAGAGCAGAAGGGATCGCGCGCAACGGCTCGGGAAGGAGCCGCCGGTGTATACGCCCAAAGCGGTCAGCATGGCCACCAAAAGCCAGCACCTGTCGTTTATCCGCTCCCTATTGCGCGCGGCGGCCAACGACTGGCACTGGATAAAGTCGGCACCGACCATTAAAACGCGCAAGCCGGTAAGTAAGCGCATTCGCTGGCTGACCAGGGAGGAGGCGGCGCGGCTGATCGACTGCATGCCGGTGAGCATCAAACCAGTAGTGATATTCGCGCTGGCGACCGGCCTGCGCCGCTCCAACATTATCGATCTTGAATGGCAGCAGGTGGATATGCAAAGAAAGGTTGCATGGGTAAACCCGGAGAACGCTAAAGCGGGCAAGGCTATCGGCGTGGCTCTGAATGATACCGCATGCAGGGTTCTGAGAGAGCAGATCGGGAAACACTCCCGCTATGTGTTCGCGCACATGAAAGCGGCGTACCGACCGGACGGCACCCTTACGCCAGCGATCCGCAAAATGCGAGTCGATGACAATAATGCCTGGTATGCCGGAATGAAAAAAGCGGGTATTGAGGATTTCCGGTTTCATGACCTTCGGCATACCTGGGCAAGCTGGCTGGTCCAGTCTGGCGTTCCGTTATCGGCACTGCAGGAGATGGGGGGATGGGAAAGCATTCAGATGGTGCAGCGTTATGCACACCTGGCACCTAATCATCTGACCGAGCACGCTCGCAAAATTGACGCCATTTTTGGACTTAACGACACAAATACGACACAAGGAGAAAATCAGGCTGGACTTAAAATAGCGTAAGCTATTGAAACTATTTGGCGCGCCCTGCAGGATTCGAACCTGCGACCCACGGCTTAGAAGTGCGTGGGTCTTCTTTTTTTACCCCCTGAAAACCAATTAAAAAAATCACTTTTTACTTATAAAACATTACAATATAGGATTCCTCATGTTGATGCAAATTGATGGGAATGGATCTCTATGGGCTGAGTTTACTTACATACGCCGTTACATTAGATTCTAATGTCAGAAACCCGTTAAGGAGCGCCCAATGGCTATTTCAAGACAAAAACTCACCTTCGAACGCCTCCGTAAATTTGAACTCACTGAAGGTAAATCTCAAGTCTTTCTTTGGGATACGGAAGTGCCAGCACTGGCTTGCCGCGCAACTAAAGGAACGAAAGCATATATTTTCCAAAGTGTATTTCTGGGCAAAACGCTGCGCATGACCATCGGCAATATCAATGACTGGAAGATTGATGATGCCCGAAGCGAAGCCAGACGATTGCAAACCTTGGTAGATACTGGAACAGACCCCAGAATTGCAAAAGCCGAGAAAATCGCTGCGCTGCAATCTCAGCAAGCTGAATATCACAGGGGAAAAGTGATCTTTTCTGTTGCTTGGGAGGAATATCTTGAAGAGTTAAAAACGGGCATAAGTGCAAAGACCAAACGCCCCTATTCTCAGCGATACCTTGCCGATCACATAAGGCTTTCAGCTCGAGGCGGCAATGCCAAAAAAGTAGGTAACGGTCAAACGATGGCTGCACCGCTGGCATACTTTCTTGATTTGCCACTCAGCGAAATCACCCCAATGCTTGTAACTGATTGGTTAACCCGAGAAAGACAAACTCGCCCTACTGTTACCGCTAACGCCTATCGGATACTGCGAACATTCCTTAAGTGGGTTGAAGACCATAAACAGTTTCACGGCGTAATACCGACAGACTTAACACAAGATAGAAACGTCAGAAAAATGGTACCCGCATCAGCCAGTAAAGCTGATGACTGTTTGCAAAAAGAGCAGCTTAAAAACTGGTTTACCGAAGTAAAACGGTTAAGCAACCCGATGATATCAACCTACCTTCAGGTGCTCTTGCTGACGGGAGCACGCCGAGAGGAAATTGCTTCACTATGCTGGGAGGATATTGATTTCAAATGGTCCAGTATGCGCATCAAGGATAAGGTTGAAGGCGAACGTACTATTCCGCTGACGCCATATGTATCAGCCCTTTTGTCAAAACTGGCCAATACAAGAAAAGCGAAGTCTGATAACAGCCAATGGGTTTTTAATAGTAACAGTAAAAGCGGAAAAATAGTTGAACCCAGAAAGGCTCATAACCAAGCTTTGCTGCGAGCAAAACTTCCTCATATAAGCTTACACGGCCTACGCCGAAGCTTCGGTACGCTTTCAGAATGGGTCGAAGTACCGACAGGCGTTGTTGCGCAGATTATGGGCCATAAACCTAGTGCCCTTGCTGAGAAACACTATCGCCGCCGCCCATTAGATTTGTTACGTAAGTGGCATGAAAAAATCGAGATTTGGATACTGGAACAAGCAAAAATCAGCAAAGAAAAAAGCGTTGATATGCGTTGATTTTCTTTTTTATCAATAGGTTAATGATGATGCTTGTATATTGACAAACCTATAAACTTAGATAAAAATCGACTCATAATCTTAACCATAAAGGAGATGTATCAGGATGTTTGATCTTAATACTAGTTCCAGCACCATTAACGATGATCAAGAAATTCTGGCGAACATGCTAGGGTCGAATGATGTAAGTTTTGAAATCCAATACCATGCCCCATCAGCTAATGCACAGCCTCTTGATGAATGGTTTAAAAATCATTACAAGAAAGTTGCTCTTCATGCAATGAATCAGGCTATTCATCAGAAACACCTAAGGGTTAAGTCACTCAGCCTTACACTTCAGAATATGATATCTCATTGTGTGCCACGTACTGGCTCGGCAATTAAGTCACGGCGTAGCAGCAGCAAATCAGCTAAAAACTCTTCATCTTCTGGTTCTAACGATGGAAGTGATCCCGAACCTGCCAGTGCTTTTGGTTCCCTCTTCCTTTCTTGTTTTTGTCTCCTTAGTCTCCCATTAAATTCATTTGCCAACAACTCTATTACAGAGGTGGCAGCATGAATCAATCCAAAGTATTGCAATTATCAGAAATGGATAATATCTCGCTGGTATCCACGACTGAATTAGCTAACTTGCTCAAGCGTAAACCTCAGACGATCAGAATGTGGCTATGTAATGATCGACTCCCATCAGGGCTAGTTAGACCAATCAACCTTAATAATAGAAATTATTGGTTTTTAGATGATGTCAGAAATTATTTAAAGTCATTGCAGATAGTTGATATTTAGTATTTATGGAAATTTAATTTAAATTAGATGACGAGAGATTTTCCCGTCTCATAAAACTTTTCGTTTCATTATTAGGATGGAGATTTGCTTGTATAGATAAGCGGATCTCCCCTGAAGTCATTTGATTTTTCAATGATAAAAAGGGTCTGATATGCATGTCCAAAAGAAATAAGAGTAAAAAAATAAAAGAACTCTCTTTAGAGTTTCAAACGTTACCGACATTTGCACAACGATTGATAAGTTACATTCATTTTAAAACGGGAGCTGCCGCTGAACTTATTTTTACCGTATTACTTGGGGTAATGGCGTATGCCTGCCAGGATAAATTTGATGTTCAGCTTAAGAATGGGAAAACTTTTACATCGCTTTATATTCTATTGTTAGCAAGATCCGGAAGCAGAAAATCAACTGTATTTAAATTGTTGATGGAGCCAATCTATCGACTGGAAAATGAGTTGAAAGATGATTTCCTGCTAAAGGAGAAACTCTATGAACTAGAGATTGCATCATGGGAAGTGGAATTTAAAGAGTATAAAAAACAATACAGTAAATCTATTCGTCAGATAAATGGTGAAAGCGAAGCACGAAGAAAACAGGAGGAATGCTATCTAAGAAAACCAGTTATACCGATAAGAAAGTATCTTACTAAAAATGACTCCACAAGTGAGGGACTTAGAAAGATATTAGCGCAGGGCTCTCCCTCGTTGATGCTCGGGTCTGATGAGGCCGGAGGGCCCTTCGACAGTAATCTTTTCCGCAATACACCCGTACTCAACTCTCTTTGGGGAGAAGGAAGAATTGCAGACAGTAGGGCTTCACGTGACAGTTACGATGTTGATGATGCACGGCTAACGATGCTGCTGATGATGCAGCCCGGTTTATTTGATGACTTTCTTGAAAAACAGGGTGAAAAAGCAAGGAATTCAGGATTTTTGGCTCGTTTATCGCCGGTCGACATGGAACAGATCCCTGAATTGATCTGTATCCCTGATGCTGGTATATGGACTGATGAACCAGGACTGGAAGAATTTTTTTCTATTGTCACCAAGCATTTGCAGGATGGAATGAGGCGTAGAGAAAAAAATGAAGAGCGTATATGTATTATTTTTTCTTCTGAGGCACAAATTGTCTGGAGTTTACAGAGTAGACAAATTCAGGAAAAAATAAAAAAAGGAGGCGAACTACACCATTATGATGATTTTAGTGCTCGATTTATGGAGCATGCTTCACGGATTGCAGCAGTCATGCAAATGTTTATTACACCTGACTCACCAGTAATTACGAAGGAAACTTTAACATCATCATTAAAAATAACAGAATTTTTTATTAATCATCTTATCGCTAAGGTTGATTCTACTCGAAAACCTACAAGGGGTGAAAAATTGACATGGTACCTTGAGGACAATCTCGTTAGCAATGGTTCATACGACTTCAAAAGAAATGACCTTATTAAGAAAGGTCCATATTCAGTCAGAAATTCAGAGAATCTGATGCCTACTTTAGAACAACTTGAGTCTGAAGGTGTAGTGCAATTATTCGAAAGAGGAGGAGTTAATTATGTAAAATTTATTGGCTCAACGATGGAACCGAAAGAATTGGCTGAGAAGACTAACATCCCTGTTTTACACTCGGGATCGATTGCGATGAGTAAGCTACCTAACTTCGAGTAACTTCAGAGCAATTAAACTCTGTCTGGTTAATATATTTTCGACATTAAACTCAGTGCCGTAATGGTTTCGACTTAAATTAATAGCATGGTCAATTAATGAATTTTCACTGGTATATGTAATATATCTTGCTAAGTGTTCAACACTAAACTGTACATCCCCCTATAGGGATTGCATCCAACATCACATGGGTAGCGTGAGGGCTACCCGTTATCCAATGATTGGTATTCACATAATTAAGGATTATTATGAAATCGCAGTATAAGCTTAGCAATGCAGAGATTGATGACTTGGTATCGATAACATCCCGAATGTATAAGTCACCTATCGACCTGTATATTCTCAACTCATTACTTAACATGGTGTATGACAAACTGGAACAGCATTTCCGCATATTCGGTATTCGTACTGACCTGAGATTCGCCCAGTCTCATGTAGCGGGAGAGCCTGACCTACCACTATGCTTTCAACGTGACGACCAGCAGGCAATCACTCGCTTCTCAGAATCACTGAAAAGTCAGATACGGGTGGAGCACAACCGAGCCGGGAGACCTGGAAATCCGACAATACCATCTTATGGGTGGTGCAGAGAACGGGATACTGGTGAACATCCCCATTACCATCTAGTGCTGCTGTTTAACGCTGATGTCTATGCGTATCTGGGGAATTACCAAGACCGGAATGCTAATAACATGGCCACCCGCATACAGAGAGCCTGGTGCAGTGCTATAGACCTTAACTACGATGATTACGCAGCATTAGCTGAGTTCCCACCCAATCCCATTTACAGGTTCAGCAGGATAGATGCTTTGGATCGCACTAAAATATACTGGTATTTTCTGATTCGCTTGGCATACTTGGCGAAAACAAGGACCAAAGATATCCACGACGGTTACCGTAATTTTGGTACAAACCAGTTATTATGCTTGAACAGGCTTACCTGTTAACCCTCGTAGGGTGAGAGAAATCTCTCTCACCCTACCAGTGATTACGAACCTGGGATTGCGCAACCCTGTATCAGATGCTTATCCATAAAATCAACATGGCAGCAGACAAGTTCGTGATAACGCATACCTCAGTCACCTTTTAGTAGTACCAACATCGCCTTTTCATGGTTTTCAATGTTTTTGATGCCTTGCCCCTCAGGTCCCCATTCCTCATAGCTCATCATGATGGCTTGTTTTAAGCTCTCAGCTCGCTCTGTTTCAGCATAGAATTTTTTCTTATCCGCAGGCGAATAATTACTGAGTCTTGAGTTGCTGCTTGGTGAAATCAGGCAAAGATTCCCGAAACGATGGACATCATTCCCCATTTTATTTACACCAGCCGGATCGGTTTGGGGAAAATAGTGTTCAACCGATGTTCGACTCGGTGAAAACTGGAAATCCTCGAAGTGTTTCTTAATATCGGGGTGATTAGCCCCTTTACCGTCGAAGCTCTGACCCGCAGTGAGATCACGCCACAAGCGATAATCGAGCAAATTAAACACATAGTTCTGCACACCAGTGCCACGATGCAGAGGATCAGTGTTAAATTGCTCGTTTTCACCACAGAGCTCAGCCAGAAACTCACTGCTGAGCTTCTCAAGCGCCTCCAGATAAGCCGTTCCGTTTATGTCCAGTTCGCTCGAAGCAAGACTATTCAGAATGACCAGAGAGCGATTGAGCCATCGCTTGTAAACATAGGCGGGGTGTGAGACATGGAACATTGACAAGATCATCGCCAGCCGTTTGGTTACACCAGTCTCCCCATCTTTGCCGAAGGAGTTTTTATAGCCAAAGTTTGAATTATTATTGTGTTCATAACACTCAAGCTTCTGAAGGCTCCACTCCTGATCGTTTGCCTTATCGCGTTTAATAACATAGCGGTCAAACAAGATGCGAAACTTCAACAAATCAAACACAAACTGAGTGATTTTTTCTCTGTCATTTTTTATGATCTCAAAGGCCTGGAGCAGCTTTTTATCATCCAGAGAAACGGTATCGGCAACAGTCACTTTTAGAACATGCAGCAGAAAGTTGGAGAAATCGATAATAGAATCAAAGCGCTGCTCTTTGACTTTTTCATCGTCGTTATCGGTGTCATGAAAGCGTCGAGCCCCGATAATGTTCCGCAGTGTCGGTTTTTCGTCTGTGCTATGGTGGGTTTCTGTCACGCACTTGATTGCCTCAAAATCGGTTGGGAAACCTGACCATTTTTCGCCAAATAAAACCTTGCGAGCCTCCGGGCTAAAGCCTAATTGTATATAGCGCCCCATGTCTGCGCAGGCATCCCATATGGCTGAAAAGCTGTTTCTTGAAGCCGTGTCGCCGCTGTAAACCGACATCAAATGTGCTTTCAATACCTCATGTTTTTCCAGTTGCTCACCCCGGTTATTCATGATTTCAAAGTAGTGGTTGAGGTCGGTATCTTTGGGCACTGGAACCCGCAAAATAGTCACGTGTTTGAGCAGATACTGGCAGAAGTCGCTGGTGTCTATGTTATGGGTCTTAAAGTATCGCTCTATAAGGGTAAACGCAGCCCGGATTGAGGGTTCTTCCGGATCGCTCCTCTGCGCCTGTTGAAACAGATTTTGCAGCGTTCGTGCTGATTTAGGACGGCTGTCAAAGTCAAGATTGAGGTGAAGGCGCGATAAATCTTGTTCGCTACTATGAATAACGGTTTTTAAGTATGCGAGCAAAATCGACAGCGTCGTGTGCCTTTGCTGTCCATCAATCGTTTCATAAACGATTGCATCTTTATGAGGGCTGTCAGCGCCATCCCGGATATACACTACCAGGCTGCCCAGATAGTATTTCGCCTCTTTCTGTTCTCCGATCTTTTCAAAGTCTTGAATACCATCGGCAATGTCCTGAATGAGCTGCTCGATCTCCGCTGCTCCCCATGCGTAGTTACGCTGGTAAATGGGAATAACATAATGACTGTTTTCGCTGAATAATTTTTCGATAGTCAGCAATGCTAAATCGTTACTTGTTGTCATCGACATCTCCCAGCATTTGAGCGATGGAATCCTGTACGGACTTGGCATTGAGAAAGCGGATATTTTCACATCGCTTTGGCTCGAAGCGCAGAACTTGTTGTGGGTGGATGGCTTTACCCATCACTCTTAACAGTCCTCGTGCCTCACGCGCATAGCTATCAATACTGTCCATGCCGATTTTTTGATATTGCAGTCGTAAGTAGTAACTCCAGCAAAAACAAATTGTTGCCGCCTGAGCTAATTCATGGTCACCAAATTTATCGTAATAGGCCATCAACGCGCACATAAAGAGATTTTTGATATACATATCCCCCTTACGTGAACTGCCAGCATAGCGGGTATGTTTTTTTAAGAAATCGCCAAGTAGCGCTTTATCACCATCAAACAGGGTGTGATGCAAAGACTTGTAGTGCTGGATGTACTCAAAAAAACGTTTTCCGTTAATGATGACCTGATTAATTTGAAACGGGTAAGACTGATGTTGCTTGTCCCACTTCCTTGCGGGGTCGTTATTGTAATGCTCAACGGCAAAATCCAGGGCTAGCAGAGACTGCAGGTAGTGGTAATCACATGTGGAGAGGTTGATGCCTTTGAACACCTCAAGATTGTGGCGGCTGAACTGGATACCATAGTCGCCATCCAGCCAACGACGCTGACGGAATAAGAACTCGCCCATAATCAGATGAAGGCTGGCGGATCCATCATCCGGACTGACACCTTGCTCCCAAAGGCTGACGTGATGGAGTCGTTCCGCCTGTCCGGTTGTCTCCATCATCTCGCGTAAATGGTATGCCTTTAGCAAATCATAAGGTGCCAGGGCCTTGCCTCTGGCATTTTGCGAGTCGAAAAACTGAAACGCTTCGCTTAAGTCATCGAGCGTCACTTCGATGAGTTCACATCGGTTAGACACAAAATACAGCAGTGATTGACGTTCATCATCGTTAAGCCCCACCAGGCGGCTTTCAATGACTTTGGCATTGTGCTCAAGGTTATTGATGCTCACCCTTGAAGCAAATGCCTGCTCCAGCAAGGGAGATGAAAACTTATCGCGTTGATCAAGTAGTGTACAAAGTAATGTGAGCGTCAGAAGGCGTTGCTGGCCGTCAACAACATTAAGCGCTATCGCATTAGCTGGCTTTACTTCATCTTTGTGCAATACCACCGTTCCAAGCCGGTAGCATTCTTTACCCCGGTGGCTTAACACGTCATCAATCAGTTGATTAACATGTTTGGGCTTCCATTTGTAGGGGCGCTGGTAGGAAGGAATAGTGAGTTGCTGCCTGAGCAGGTCCCCAACTTTTTTTACCTGATAGTTTATCTGTCCCATAATTACAGTACCTGCCCAACAATTGTAGTTATCAGTTGAACGAAGGGCGGCAGTCTGACTGCCTGACTGCGGTCAGGTTTATGATAAAGAGCCATTAGCGCATTTCCTTTGGCTTCAATTTTTTTAGTAAAATTTGAAATTGCATTCGATAACCTGCTACAACCTGCTACATGTAGCAGGTTGTAGCAGGCCTCTGATTTTTTGTGATGACTTTTAAAGCCAATAACAACGAGGTATCAGTCAGTTTCTGAACCGTTAGCGTCAGAGGGAATTATTCAGTTCTGCTTTTGCCGGGTGCCGGTCATCACGCCATTTCGGTCACGGTAAGTATCAGCCTGCACGGCCGGGGCGACCATCAGTCAAAGCAAAGTCATTATCCGATATTTCATGCGTTCTCCTCTGTCTGTACCATCCCCGACAGCAGCATTTCTGCCATGCCGTCCAGGCGTTTTTTAACCTTTTCCCATCCTGGCATGACTTGCCCCATGAGGCGGTAAAAGGCTTCGCTGTGGTTATGTTCTGCTACATGACAAAGCTCATGCAGTAAAACATAATCGATACAGTCGGAAGGGGCCTTGACCAGCCAGGGATTGAGTGTCAGGCAACCTTTCGCGGAGCAATTCCCCCACTGGGTCTGCATCGCTCGCAGGCGAACCGGCGGACGTTCGCTGATCCAAAGCGTCTGGGGAACCAGGATATCGAGACGGCGCTGAAACACCTCCCGAGCACGTTCCCTGTACCAGTCAGCCAGCAAGGATTTCACTTTCTCTGCTGATTTATGCCTGACCGTGACCTCCAGGCATCCTCGAAACATTTTCACTTTCTGTGGCAGGGTTGAGGCTTCCGTCACTTTAAGCTGATATTGCTTGCCCAGATAGTAGTGACTTTCTCCACTCACATACTGCCGGGGAGTGACATGCGTCTGCTGCGCCCTGAAGTCCCGTAATTGCTGGTATATCCAGCGGCCTCTTTTTTTCAGCGCACTCAGCACGACCTGTTCCGGGGTATCTGGCGGGACTGCAGCCACCACCCGTCCATCTGGGTGGACTTTGATAAGTAACCGGCCTTTTACCACCCGGCGCGGAACGCACTGGACGGTAATCGGCTCACCGGCATAAACCAGCTGTAGCGTTGGTAAAGATGGCGGCGTTTTCTCACACATTATTTATTCAGGCCCACGCGCAGTATCTGTATCAACGACTCGGTGATACGGTTTACCTGATTCATGCCCGCACCCACATCACGACAGGCAGCAAAAAGAATGGGCAGAAGCTTGGTCTTTACCGCTTTTTCAATGTCCTGTGGATTAAGGGAGTTTTCAGCCACAGCGCTGATAATGATGTCATCCACCTCAAGGGCCAGTGTCGTCCATTTGTCCTGCACCTGCTCATCATGGAGGTCAAACACCTGGGGGAGCTCTTTTTTAAACACGCCATAGTAGGCCTGAGCATGTCGGTTGACTGAGAGTGCTTCCGGGATATCGCTGAGCTGACGGGCCTGCACCTGCTGCTCAAACTCCTGAAACAACATGTACTGTTTCAGGGGATGATCGAAAAGTTTCTCTGCCTCTTCAATCGCCATGCGCAATAGTTTTGAGAAACGCTCCTGGGCATACGGGTCATCCCGCAAGTCCTGTTCAATCATCTTTGTCACGCGGGTTTTGATGATATCGGTTTCGTTGCGAGTCTTGTCGGTTTCCCACGTTTCAGGTTGTTCATTTTTGCCCATCAGTCCGACGTTATAAACCCCGCCGGGCTCACGGACTTCCACGCCGCTTACATGCTTGTCCAGTAGCTTTTTCACCTGTTCAGCATAGTCGTCGTAGTTGACCTGTTCGCCGCTGACCTGCATTGCCCACTGGCGCAGGCTGGACATCTGCTTAACCGTCTCCTTATACAGATTGCGGTCCTGCTCGGTAAAGCTGTTATCTGCGAAGAAGGTGGCGGACTGGAGGGCTACTTTCAGGCATCCGGCAAAGGCGGTTAATGCCTCAAAAAAATCGTCCCGGGTTTTCTGGTGAATATCGGTCAGCTCACCATCCAGCTCTTCTATCCGGGGGACCAGCACCGCCCGTAGCTGCTCTGTGTCCTGCTTGTTTTTGACACCCGCAAAGATGGCCCATAACTGGTTGTAGAGATGGGGCAGGCGTTTGTACTCGGTGCTCATGGCGCTGTAGAGCCCGTCGATATCGCTGATGTCATAGCCACCCTGCGTCCGGGAGGCCAGGTCCTGATACTGGCCAATCGTGGTATCCAGCTCGGCTAGTATGCCGCGATAGTCAATCAGCAGACCAAATTTCTTCAGCGGGTGCAGGCGGTTGACCCGCGCTATCGCCTGGATAAGGTTATGGGACTTCAGCGGCTTGTCGATATACAGCACGGTGTTTTTCGGCTCATCAAAGCCGGTCAGCAGCTTATCCACCACAATCAGCAGCTTCAGGCTGTCGTCGGTGGCAAAACGGTTAATGATGTCACGGGTGTATGTGGTCTCATCCTGCGAGCCCACATTGTCTTTCCACCACTTTGTCACCTCTGGCTGGCGGCTTTCATCCACACTGGTGTTACCTTCCCGGCTGTCCGGGGCACTGATCACCACGGCAGATTCGAATAACCCGGCTTCATCCAGGTATTTTTTATAGAGAATGGCTGAGGCTTTACTGTCACAGGCCAGCTGCCCTTTTAGCCCTTCATCGATATTTTTTGAAAAGTGGGTGGCAATATCCAGGGCAATCAAACGAATACGGTCATCAGCGCTGTATACTGCCCCCTTACGGGCATATTTACGCTTAAGGTCAGCGACCTGTGCCTCACTCAGTCCGTCGGTGATACGCTCAAACCAGGCATCAATGGCCCGGTCGTTCACCTCAAGGTCAGGAATACGCTCTTCATAAAGCAGCGGCGTGACCGCCTGGTCCTCCACGGCCCGCTGCATGGTATAGGCGTGGACAATCGGACCAAACTTGTTGGTGGTTTTGTCTTCATTCAGTAACGGGGTGCCGGTAAAAGCCACAAAGGCGGCATTTGGCAGCGCCAGCTGCATGCGGACGTTATTTTCTCCGCCCTGGCTGCGGTGGCCCTCATCAATCAGCACAATAATATCAGGGCTAGTATTCACGCATTCCGGCAGCTTTGTCGCAGAGTTGAATTTCTGGATAAGCGTGAAGATGATACGCTCCTTACCGGAGCCAATTTGTTTCGCCAGCATCTGGCCAGAGATGGCCATGGCCTTGCTTTTGTCGCCAGTCCCGGATAACTCTCCGCCGGAAGTGAAGGTATTGCTGAGCTGGCGTTCCAGGTCAGTCCTGTCGGTGACCACAACAAGGCGACACTGCTTCAGGCTGTCATGCAGTATCAGTGCTTTACTGAGAAAGACCATGGTGTAGGACTTACCGGACCCGGTGGTATGCCAGATAACGCCGCCCTCCCGGCCACCATCAGGACGGCGGGTATTGATGCGCTCCAGCAGACGTTTAATACCGAACGCCTGCTGATAACGGGCGACAATTTTGCCGGTTTTGCTATCAAACAACGTAAAGAAGCGGGTCATCTCCAGCAGGCGTGACGGAGAGAGCAAACTGATAAGCAGCTTATCCTGCCCGCTGACCGCCAGCTCACCCCCGGCCATCAGTTGCTGATACCACTGACGGTCTGCCCCGGTACGATGGGCAAACAGGGCCTCAGTTTGTGCCGGAGTAAGTGGCATATTGCGCAGGGTGAGCATCTGCGCATCGGTGATGTCTTCCTCACGCCAGGCGGCCCAGAACTTCATCGGGGTGTGGCAGGTCCCATAGCGGCCATCATGTCCGTTGATGGACAGCAATAGCTGGCTGTAGGCAAACAAACGGGGAATTTCATCGTTGCGCTGATTGCGGATACTCTGGGATATTCCCTCATCCGTGGTGGGGCCCTTATTGCCGTGCCCGTCCGGGCGTTTGGCCTCAATCACTGCCAGCGGGATACCATTTACAAAGCAGACAATATCCGGGCGACGAGTATCCACACCACCTGAGCGCAGCACGCTAAACTCTTCGGTAAAGTGGAACTGATTGTTCTCAGGATGTACCCAGTCAATCAGGGCAATGGTAGGGTTCACCTTTTTACCGTCAACGAACTCCGTCACGGCAATGCCATACAGCAGGTGGTTATACATCCGCTCATTGGCTTTCAGTAAGCCTTCATTCAGGGCAGGTGAGCAGACCTGCGATATCAGGTTATCTATCGCCTTGTCAGATAACCGGCAAACCTTACCCTCAGCGATAAAGGTGCGGGCTGACAACACCTCGCGTAGGACCGGGCGCAAGACCACCTCATCCTGTTTGTCACCCCGATAAGTCAGGCACTGCTTCGGTGACAAAAACGTCCAGCCAAGGCTGGACAGTAATGTCAGGGCCGGTATTTTGGCGCTGTATTCTTCCTGAAACTTCGGGGTGCTGGTCGGGGTCATTGCTCATCCTTTTTGTCACCGCTGACAACCGCTTTCCTTCAGCGACAATTCACTCTCTGCACATTCAGTGCAGACAACATTTTTTAAATTTTTTACCACTGCCGCACGGGCACGGGTCATTCCGTCCTGTCAGCCCAGCCTCACGCCTGACGGGAGCAGGGGGTGAAACCTCGGCAGGCATCCGCTGCGCCAGCCAGTGCTGATACAGGGAGAGCGCGGCAGGTTGAATAAGCGCAATGCTCTGTTCAAACTGCGCGGGCGACAGTTTCTCAACCACTGGGAAATTCTTTTCGACACCATGCAGGGCTATCGCGTCCAGCGAGGGATGTAAGGCTTCCGGCAGAGCTGACCAGTCATCCAGCGACCGGCCTTTCATATACCCGAAACACCACTCTTCGGAGATGATATATGTCTTCCCCTTCACTTCACGACCATTGAAAATGGGCTGAAACTGGTCAGGTGCCTCATACAGACAGCCCGCGATATCGTTCAGATGCTGAAAACACAGGCCCACAAACCGTGTCATCTCTTTTTCAGAGTCCCAGCGTGGGTGGTAATCACCGCGCCCCCAAAGGGCGCTGAGCCAGATATTCGGGGAAATCATATTCGGGCCGGAGACAATCGCCGTCAGGAAACCATCCAGCTCAGAAAAACAGAGCACGGAGTCATCATTGCCGTATTTCAGCAACACCTCTTCCAGCCAGTCGATTTCAACATCGGTGAGGGGTGCATTTTTGGTCAGTTTCATCACGCGGCATCCGCATCGACAACCACCCGACGCTTGCCGGTCAGCAATTGTTGCATCAGGGCTTTTTTCTCATCTTTCAGACAGGTGATTTTATCCTGAAGAACACGTATAGTCCTGCTGGAGTTATATAACATATCGGCGATGCTTTCCTGCTCTTCAAAACATGGAACAGGGACTTTTGTTTGCATAAACTCTGTCGGCTTAATATTTAACAGACCATTATTCCGGACCCCGGTATTAACTAGCGCCCCTAATTGCGGCTTGAGGTAATCAGCCTCAAACAAATATTTAAAATAACGGTGGCTAAGTCCCTGTTTTAATCTAAAGCATACATAGACATGGGGTACCAACCCTGCTTCATATTTGTCAAGGTCAAAAACACATCCAAACTCGTATGTTTTTGAGTTTCCTTTGTTATATGCGAACTCTCCTTTTTTAAGCAAGACGTAATTCTTCACACTTTCTCCTGCCATATAACGACTATAACGCTCATCCTGCCGTACAAATCCGGATAAAGATGATATGGTTAAGATGGGATGTTCGGTGGCATCATTTTTACGTTGAACACGAGTTGCTATTTCACTTATTCGTTTAAACTCCCATCCCCCACTAAACCTCACCCCATTCTCATCCAGTAGGCGTTTTTTTCCCGTGAGCAATTGCTGCATCAGGGCTTTTTTCTGCTGCTGACTGTTGATGAGAAGCTTTTCCGTCACTGAAATCGCGCTATCCCAGGCGGACAGGATTTGGGCGATTTTTTTTTGTTCGGAAACAGGGGGAAGTAATACTGCAACAGAGTTTAAATCTGCTCTATTAATTTTTGGCATGCCTGTACGCATAGACATAGCCACGGCAGTTTTGTAGAAGGATGGCCCTAACATAAAATGAAAAAGGTAACCTATATGTAAATCCTTTTTTGCCCAAATAGGGTACATATCTGCGCTGCATACACCACAAAAATCAGGTTTGCACACTTTATTAAGATTTGGGCGAATCTTTGAATATACAACTGTATTGTCATCAAATTGATACTTCCCAGAAATAAGGCCAATTTCCGAGCATTTTTTCAGTCCCACTAATTGACCCGTATCAGGCAATACATTTTCTGGGCCTATATGAATCATTGATGCATAAGGCTCTAACTTAGGATCAACCTGCCCATTTCCAATCTCAGTTATTTCACCGAAAGTACTAGGTATCCATCCCTTAGGCACCATAACCCAACTCCTTTAGATAACCTGCCATCTCAGCTTCCAACTTAGCCAGTTCCACTTTCAATTGCTCGCGCTCCACATGGACTGCCAGCAAATCAATCTCGTCCTCTTCTACAAAGGTATCCACATAGCGGGAAATATTGAGGTTGTAGTCGTTATCCTGAATCTCTTTCAGGCTGGCAAGGTAGGCGTATTTTTCAACGTTATCGCCTTCACGGTAGGTCTTAACAATCTTGCGGATATTCTCTTCGCTGAGCTGGTTCTGGTTTTTACCCGCCTTATATTCCCGGCTGGCATCAATAAACAGTACCTTGTCATCCACTTTCTGCTTCTTAAAAATCAGGATCGCTGCCGGAATACCGGTGCCGTAGAACAGTTTTTCTGGCAGACCAATCACCACGTCCAGCAGATTTTCATCAATCAGCTTCTGGCGGATTTTGCCCTCACTGGAGCTACGGAACAGAACGCCGTGAGGGACGACCACACCCATACGTCCGCTGCCCGGCTTCAGGGTTTCAATCATGTGCAGGATAAAGGCGTAGTCCCCTTTGGTTTTCGGCGGCACACCCCGGCGGAAGCGGCCAAACTTATCGTTCTCAGCCTCGTCATGGCCCCATTTATCCAGGCTGAACGGGGGGTTGGCGGTCACAATATCAAACAGCATAAGGTCGCCGTTTTTGTCGAGCAGTTTCGGGTTGCGAATAGTGTCGCCCCACTCGATTTTGTGGTTGTCCTCACCGTGCAGGAACATATTCATCTTCGCCAGCGACCAGGTGGAGCCAATCGCCTCCTGCCCGAACAGCGCATAGTTGCGGCTGTTATGCTCTGCGACAATTTTACGGCCACACTTCATCAGCAGTGAGCCCGAACCACAGGCCGGGTCACAAATGGTATCTCCCGGCTGCGGTGCAAGCAGCTCGGCAATCAGGTCGGAGACTTCTGGTGGGGTATAGAACTCCCCGGCTTTCTGACCGCCGCTGGCCGCAAAGTTCTTAATCAGGTATTCATAGGCATTGCCGATAACGTCCAGTTTACCAACGCGCCCCGGCCGCAGGTTAAGAGCCTCACCGGCAAAATCTTCCAGCAGCTGGCGCAGGATGGTATTTTTCTGCTTTTCATCGCCCAGGCGGTCGGTGTTAAACGAGATATCCTGGAATACACTTTTCCCGGCATCTTTCAGTTTGGTGCCGTTTGCTTCTTCAATCGCATGCAGCGCCTGATCAATACGCTCCCCGTTACCTGGCTCATGGCGGCGTTCATACAGAGCATAAAAACTGGCGTTTTCCGGCAGGACAAAGCGCTCGTTCGCCATCATCGCGTCGATCAGCTCTGGTGTGTCGCCGTACTGTTCTTTATACCCGTCATAATGGTCCTGCCAGACATCTGAGATGTACTTCAGAAACAGCATGGTCAGGATAAAGTCTTTGTAGGTATCGGCGCTGATGGTGCCCCGGAAGGTATCGCAGGCGGCCCACAACGCTTTGTTGATGGTGTCCTGGCTGATTTGGTCGGTCATGTCTGTTCCTGTTGTTAATGCCCCGAAAATGACGCGTGGGATATTCAATATTACCTTAAATAATTATACCCGATACCGCACTGGCAGCCCATCACATCCGCCACATCATGCGGAAATGATGGAAGGACTCTGAAGCTGGTTAAACGCTGGTTAGGGGGCTCGCTCATCTGGAGACGCTGTTTCTACGCAGAAAGGGCAGATATGACCAAGCAGTAACCCGATCTCCCTTAGCGGCGCAACAGTGTTGCCTTAGCTTCTTCCTGCAGCTGCCTCTGGCTCTCATTGTAAAAAAACTCAGACATATATTACCGGTATGAATCTTCTGGCAGAGGTTGCTCTCTGGTGTACAGATAATCAGCCAGACCACATATCCATCGCCCTGCACCTTACGGTGCGGGGCTTTTTTATTTGTCATTCAAAAACAATAAAATCAAAGGATTATCGCCATGTTAAATATTCAGTTACCGGAGTCTGAGGTTGTAAAAGCCTGTCGTATCAATACCCGTGAGCGCGAAGCTTTCTGGCGGGTTTATTTCGGCGCTGTACCTGGCTGGGAGCGTATGGAAGCCCATATCTTCGGTTTAATGAACGAAATGTGTGAGGTCTATCAGGGGGCCTTCTGGGAGTTCAGTAAGCTCACCAACGGCGGCGCGTTCATTTGGCCGGAGATGTCGGAAACCTCAGTGCGTATGTTTAACCCTCATAACGGCAATGAAGCGAAATTAAGCCCAGAGGCAGCTGGTATCGCAGTATGTCTGATGGCTTACAGTATCTGGTCCTTTAAAACAGAAAGCCCTGTGCTGGTGGAGTATTTTTGCCAGTTGCGTGATTACGCTATACAGCATCCAGAGCAGGCTCAAATCTTTCGCCTGATAGACTGATTTACCTGCCACGGTTTTATCCTTTTCTCCCCCCACCAGCGACCTCTCAATTAACCCATTTATTGAATCATTTATCCGTTTAATTACGGAGGAGAACCCTTATGTCTCGCTTAGCTTCCCGTTTTGGCAATGCCTGCACCATTCGTCGTGATCGCCCGTTAGCCGGTCGTAATGCCAAAGGGAAGCGTAGCCATACCCGTGCCGTTAATGGAATTGACGGGGATGTGAAGCTTAACCGGGCTTTGTGGGTGATGGCTGAAGCGATGCTGAGTGGGTTTCTGTCCTGAGCTTGTTATCAGCATGTTAGGAAAGGACACTCCCTGTCCGTTTTACCTCCGCTGGATTGAGTGTTTTTTCACCGTATTTCACGATGTGCCGCGTTGGGCCTGCTTCCGGTGGCATATAAAAAATAGTTCATTCCATGTCCATACCCTGTCCGCCCCCCTCTTTAGAATCATTTCATATTCAGTCAGTTAACTATTACGGAGATTTAAGATGACACAGGCAGAGCGCCGTCATGACCGGCTGGCTGTCAGGCTGTCACTGATAATCAGCCGCCTGGTTGCAGGTGAAACGCTGAACATGGCGCGGCTGGCTGCAGAGTTTGGTGTGTCAGTCCGTACCCTGCGACGGGATTTTCGCGAACGGCTGATATACCTCGACCTTGAGTATCGACGGGGGCAATGCCGCCTGCGCAGCACCGGTGGAGGCGTACAGGGCGAGCTGGATGCGCTGACCTTTGCTCACCGGGCAGGACTGGCCGATATTTTTCCGGGGCTGGACCGGCGTCTGGCGGGCATGCTGCTCACCGCAGGAGGGATGCCCTGCCTGGTGTGGCAACCCCCACAGTCAGTGTCACCGGCCAGCTCGCTGGTGTTTTACCGCCTCGTCAGTGCCATTACTGCCTGCCAGCGGGTACTGCTGCTGGCCGAGGGAGAGCGCTGTGACGGGCTGGCCCCGTACCGACTGATTTCATTCGACGGCTGCTGGTACCTCACCGGTGAACTTAACGGGTATATCACCGTGCATCCTCTGGCGACCATCCATGCGGTGACAGTACTCAACACCACGTTCACCCCGCTAAAACGTCTCAGCCAGTTAACCACACAGGCGGGCTTTATCCGGGCTCTTCCGCACTTCAGCTATATCCGCGAAGCCCTGTCTCCTGGGCCCTCTGAGGAGGATCCAGGCAACATACTGATTTAATTACCTCTGTTAAGAAGGAAAAACAATGACCTGGCATTACGAGAAAAATGGCATACGTCACGACAATGTGACTGAAGACGACATCACCGGCCTGATTATGCGCGGTGAACTGACTGCATCCACTTTGGTATGGCGACAGGGTATGACGGAGTGGCAGCCAATCTCCGCAACCCCGCTGGCTTCGGCGCTGCTCCACAGCACAACTCCACCAGCATTACCAGGAAACCGCATTCCGGGTGGAGTGGTATGGACGCTGGCATTTGCTCCCTTCATTGGTTATGCGCTTGAGCTGTGGACGGCTGGGCTGAACGGAATGTCTTTTGACGAGGCATATGAGGCTGTCTCGGACGGGGAGTACTGGTTTATCACGCTGCTGCTCAATATCGCTCTGGGGTATCTCGATGAACGACGTCTGCGTAAGGCCGGAGTGGATACCACCACGTTCGGTAAACTGGCTTGGTTGGTGCCATTCTATCTGTGGCGACGGGCGAAAGCCCTCGGGCAGAAACCAGCTTACTTCTGGGTATGGTTGGTGATGTTAATTCTGACTGTGATGGCCTGAATCATCACCTGCGGATATCGCCCCCCTTTTGAGGAATAACATAATGAAAACACTGCTTAAGATAATGAGCATTACAGGCAGCCTGCTGCTCTGTGCAGGAACTCAGGCTCAGCCTTATAACCGAACGCTCCCTGCAGCCGTCAGTGACAACAACGGGAAAATTTTCTGGTGTGATGCGCATCGCCAGGTTACCGGGAAATGCGAAGCCATGTCTGTTGATCGTCTGGGCGGGATGGTCACGGTGCGTTCAGCACCTTTTAAAGGCTGCGAAGGCGGCCTGTGGGGCTGGATAACCATCATGCACAACGATGTGTCGAAGGGATTCACCATTACTCCGGACAAGAAATTTGGGCTCACCGTAAAAGACCTGTGCCGTCCGGGCACGATAGTGACCTTTAAGCCCAACCAGAAGAAGCCGGAATATGACGACCTGGTGGCACTTTATCAGGGCAAAGAGCTGTTTCGCTACCGGCGCTTCTGATAACACCCGATACCAATCTACCTCATTTTGCCCGACAGCGGGCTGGATTAATTCAGGAAGAAAACCATGCTGAAAATAATGACATCTGCTGTACCCGCCCTCATTCTGTCACTTGCCGCATTTAGTGCCGGTGCCGCTCAACTTCCGGCAAGCCTGATGGATAAAGACAATCCCGGCCAGGAGTACTGGTGCCAGGGAAATGACATCAACACCTCCATGTGCTCACTGACCGGTTTAAGCGACGACCATAAATTTGCTCTGATTCAGGATTTGCCCGGTCCAGCCTGTGAAGATTTAAGTTTCGGGATTATTGACCTGGTATTTAACACCGGACTTAACATCCCTTATGACGGTGGTGACTGCAAGGGAGATGTAAAGGCCGGGTTTGTTCGTGGCACAAAAGATAATGCCCTGTATGTGAAGATTGTCCGGGGCAGCAAAACTTTGCGCCTATATAAGGTGCAGACGGGTTTCTGATAATCACCCCACACCTGCATACTCCCATAGCCCTTGGCGCATCTGCGTCAGGGGCTTTTGCTTTTAAGGTACACAGAATGTCTGAATCTCATATGCTGCCACCGGGACTTTTCACCCGACAGCAGGCTTAGGCTGTTACCCGCCGGTATCACAACCTCAGCATTGAAGATGACCAGAGTAGCCACTTCCGCCTGGTGGTTCGTGACTCTGAAGGTCTAAGGGCTGGCGGGCGTGGTGCTTTGAACCTGATGCCGGTAAGGGCTTAACCGTTATATCCGCAAGTCAGGCATCCTCAGAGCATCCTCCTCCTGACCACACTCATTCATCATCCCTGCATGTCCTTTATTTCCCATACGCCAGCCATCGTCGCTGGCGTTTTTATTGACGGAGAATATCCATGACGACACAAACTCAACGCGAATTGATATCCGCTAATGAGTCTCAATTTGACCTTACTGTAACACCAGTACCTGACGAGCAGCGTCTCGATTTCTCGCTGCAGCACTTTGGCTCTATCCCGCAGTGGATAACGCTGGAACCCCGTATTTTCGCCTGGATGGACCGCTTCTGTGATGAGTACAGCGGTGGTATCTGGTCTTTTTACACGCTCAGCAATGGCGGGGCGTTTATGGCCCCTGATACTGACAGTGACGATAAATGGCATCTGTTCAACAACGTGAACGGCAATGGTGCGGAAATAAGCGCGGAAGCTGCCGGGATAGCCGTCTGTCTCCTCGCGTACAGCCACCACGCCTGCCGCACGGAGTGTGACGCCATGACTGAGCACTATTACCGCCTGCGGGATTACGCCCTGCAGCACCCTGAATACCACGCCATTTTTCGCATTATTGATTAAGGATACCCATGATGGAACAGTCACTTATCCCACTGACTCCGGTCCTTCCACTAACCGCACAACGCACGGTAAAACGCGCTTTAACGCTGCTTGACCGACACCTGCGCGAAACAGGCGTGGCATTCACCTCCACTCAGGCTGCCCGTGACTGGCTGAAACTGAAAATGGCTGGACTAGAGCGCGAAGAGTTTATAGTGCTGTACCTGAACCAGCAGAACCAGTTGATTGCCCATGAAACACTATTCACCGGCACAATTAACAGTACAGAGATACATCCTCGCGAGGTGGTCAAGCGGGCCCTGTACTTCAATGCGGCGACGGTGATTATCGCCCACAACCATCCTTCCGGTGACCCCACACCCAGCCAGGCAGATAAAACCATCACGCTGCGCCTTATGCAGGCACTTGCCCTAGTGGACATCCACCTGTTGGACCATCTGATTGTCGGCGGGATCGAGATTGTCTCGTTTGCCGAACGCGGCTGGCTATAAGGAGAAAACAGTGATGAATATCATCAGCAAGCGTCAAGCGATGACAATCTACAGTCAGCATCCGCAGTCCCGCTTATTTCGGTTTTGCACAGGGAAATATAAGTGGTCCGGCAGCATCTGCCACTACGCCGGGCGCGAGGTGCAGGATATTAGCGGGGTACTGGCGGTATACGCCGAACGACGTCAGGACTTCAACGGCCCGTATGTGGCCCTGCGTTGTGTCACGCTGAATTAACTCATATTTAAGGAGCGCTACATTGTCGAATAAAACACCGACAGCAAGCAACCACACGAAAGCGCCTTGGTGGGGACTGAAACGCGATATCACCCCGTGCTTTGGCGCACGGCTGGTCCAGGAAGGCAACTGCCTGCATTACCTGGCTGACCGTACCAGCATCGCCGGGACATTCAATGATGCAGAGTTATGCCATCTGGACCAGGACTTTCCGGTACTGATGAAACAGATGGAACTAATGCTCACCAGCGGCGAACTTAATCCCCGCCACCAGCACAGCGTCACGCTGTATGTGAAGGGGCTGACATGCGAAGCGGATACTCTTGGTTCGCATGGCTACGTCTACATCGTCATTTACCCCACAAAACGTTAAACCTTTTTAATTCACGCGAGAAAAAAAATGAAAATCTTACCTGCAACAATCCGGCGGGTGACGATGCCATATCCACTGCCTGGGGGTGTCTGGCTAATGTTACTGATAAGCCTGCTGTTACAGTCCTGTGGGCTGACGTTGAGCGGCACATTATTCAATGATGAAAACGTTATTTTGAAAAACGAAGCTGGAACTTACCCAAACACAGAAGGAAATTATGATGAAAAATAACATTCGTTGCCCAGTATGTAACTCCCACCGAGTTCGGGAGCGTCATACCGGCAAGAAAGGGGGCGCTGTTGCTGGCGGTGTATCAGGGGCTTTAAGTGGGGCTGCCATTGGTTCAGCCATTCCTGTTGTTGGCACCCTTGCTGGTGCAGCGATGGGGGCATTATTGGGCCGATTTATCGCTGGAGCAACCGCAGGTGCTGTGGCAGGGGCCGCACTGGATGGCGTCATATTCGAACGCTATGAATGCGTGGACTGTAATCAACTATTTGATTGATATTACTTTTATAGGATTGACAGCATTGTCTTTCTGACAGTCTGGCAATTTTATCCTCATCATTATTTACTCCTCAAGACATTAACCTCTATTCACCCATCTGAGAGTTCGTTATGAAAAGCTTACCTTTATTAAATAACCGAGGGGCTAAGCCTTGCCTGCCGCCTGTGACTATCTGGCAAATGCTTTTGGCTCGTGTGCTGCAACAGCATTATGGACTGACATTAAACGACACGCCTTTTAGTGAAGAACGGGTTATTCAGGAACATATTGATGCCGGTATCACTCTCACCGACGCGGTTAACTTCTTGGTAGATAAGTACGAACTGGTACGTATCGACAGGCAAGGCTTGAGTGGTCATGAGCCATCACCTTATCTGCGGGCTGTTGATATTCTTAGGGCAAGGCAAGCGACGGGGTTATTGCGAAAAAAGGCTAAGCATATTGCCCAGTAAATTTTGCGTGACGCCTTCCTGATTGACCTTTCAGCTCTTCTCTTCTTTTTCACTCCTTACATAATGTCCCTGCCAATACCGACAGGGACATTGGCTTTCTATGGATAAAATATCATGCAAACACAGGGTGAAGTATTAACTGAACATCGCGAGCTAATTTGCTCGACCAATATTGAACGTGTAGTCACTGGTCGCAATACAGCCCTAAAACAGATCGAACAACTCATCGATAAAATTGATGCCATTTCACGGCTAACCTCAGAAATCGGTGGCGGAACTGCTCAAAATTGGGCGATGAAATCCGGGCACCGCTATGATAGCTGGTTAACAGAGACGGTGGATAAAGCTATGCCTGCCATTACCCGTAATATTGACCGTAGTATCTGGCGAGACTTGATGTTGAAGTCTGGAATGATGGCCTTGATGGATGCCCAAGCCCGCGACCAGTGGCATAAGGACCTTGAGGAGGGCGACCTTCCGACAATCAGCGAAGTGAATATCCTCACCACATTTGAACAATTACATCTCAACAAAATGGATGTCTTCGAACGTGGGATCATCAATGTCTTTAAAGGGCTGTCGTGGGATTACAAAACCAATAGTCCCTGCAGCTTTGGTAAAAAGATCATCGTCAACAATCTGGTGACGCATAACCGCTGGGGATTTAGTCTGAACTGGGGCTGGAGACGAGATCAGCTGGCAGACCTGGAAAGAATGCTGTTTCTGCTCGATGGTAAAGCGATACCTGACAATCGTGGCGATGTTACTACCCGATTGATGGAGCATATTCGGTACAACCCATCGCAGGATGTCTACGAAGATTATTTCTTTAGTATTCGTTACTTCCAGAAGGGAACTGCACACATCACTTTTAAGCGGTACGATCTGACAGAAAAGATGAATGATATCGTGGCGAAGCATTATCCGGGGATGCTGGCTAGTTCACGCTAACGTTGATTTGCATTGAGAAATTTTACTTACACTAGCCGTTACATAAACTTTTCATGAGCATGACACAGGAGAGGGGTTTTAGTGTAACTAATTGATTTAATTGGTACGCCCTACAGGATTCGAACCTGTGACCTACGGCTTAGAAGGCCGTTGCTCTATCCAACTGAGCTAAGGGCGCCTTAATGGCAGTTTTCACCGGTAAGCTTACGTTAAACAAAGCGGTGCGAAACGCGAGGGATTATACGGTGAGCACCTTGTGAGTCAATGGCTTTTCCGTCGTCTGACTGCGTTTTGAGCATAAACCGCTAATGATGACTGACAGCACGCCGCGCTTCTGACAAAATATCACCATCCCCTCTCTTTTTAGACTACAGATGGAATCCTCTCTCTGATGGCAGCAAAGATTATTGACGGTAAAACGATTGCGCAGCAGGTCCGGCTTGAAGTCGCGCAAAAAGTAAAAGCGCGTCTGGACGCTGGTAAACGCGCGCCAGGGCTTGCGGTCGTGTTAGTGGGGCAAAACCCCGCGTCGCAAATTTATGTCGGTAGCAAACGTAAAGCGTGTGAAGAAGTCGGATTCCTTTCCCGCTCATTCGATCTGCCGGAAACCACCACGGAAGCGGAACTTCTCGCGCTTATCGACCAGTTAAACGCCGACAAAACTATTGATGGCATTCTGGTACAGCTGCCGTTACCTGCGGGTATCGACAACGTAAAAGTGCTGGAGCGCATTTCGCCTGATAAAGACGTGGATGGATTCCATCCTTATAACGTCGGTCGCCTGTGCCAGCGTGCGCCACGTCTGCGTCCCTGCACCCCGCGTGGCATTGTGACGCTGCTTGAGCGTTACAATATCGATCTCTATGGTCTGAATGCGGTGGTGATTGGCGCCTCTAATATCGTTGGTCGCCCCATGAGCATGGAACTGCTGCTTTCCGGCTGTACCACAACCGTGACCCACCGATTCACCAAAAATCTGCGTCAACACGTAGAGAACGCCGATCTGCTTATTGTGGCAGTGGGCAAACCTGGCTTTATCCCCGGCGAATGGATAAAAGAAGGCGCGATTGTGATTGATGTGGGCATCAATCGCCTGGAAAACGGCAAAGTTGTGGGGGATGTGGTTTTTGCTGACGCGGCTGCGCGCGCGTCTTACATCACCCCGGTACCGGGCGGTGTCGGCCCCATGACCGTTGCAACATTAATTCAAAATACGCTTCAGGCGTGCGAAGAATATCACGACGTTGAGGAGGCATAAGATGGCAACGTTTTCTCTGGGTAAGCACCCGCATGTTGAACTGTGTGATTTACTCAAGCTGGAAGGCTGGTGTGAAAGTGGCGCACAGGCGAAAATCGCGATAAGCGAAGGGTTAGTGAAAGTGGACGGTGCGGTAGAAACCCGTAAGCGCTGCAAGATTGTTGCCGGGCAAACGGTCAATTTTGACGGGCAAAAGATTACCGTTACGGCTTAATGCCCCCTGCTATGATGAATTTAAAAAGGGCCGAATTATCGGCCCTTTTTTATTTCGCTTATCGCTCGGTTTTACGCGTGTGATGGCAGATTTAGTTCTTTTTTGTCACATCAACAATCTTTATATCGTAAATCATCGTTGAGTCAGGCGGAATTTTCGGCAAGCTTCCCGCTTTTCCATACGCCAGTTCTGGCGGAACCACGATACGTATTTCACCTTGGTTATTAACCTGTGAAATCGCCGATTTAAAAAGAGGTGGGAATTGATTCAACGGTAGAGCCAGTACGGTGCCACTCTTGGTCATGTCGTTGATAACCTTACCGTTTGACAGGCTTTCCCGCACGGTAATCGCAACAACATCGTTTTCATTGATTTTCCCGGTACCTTTAGCAGAAATCAAATAGGAATACCCCATTGAGGCCCGCTTTACGCCCGCTTTTTTATTAAACTGAGCCATAAATTCCTTGCCCTGTTCAATAGCTTCTGTCGACAGGTTCTTTTCCTGAGATTGCGTATTCTTATCCAGAGCCTCAAGCGTATTTACTATCTCGTCTTTAGAGAGCTTAAGCGTATGATTAAGAGCATCCGATATACCATTAAGTACCTGCTGCTGCTTAATCGAGTAACCATACGCCTCCTTGCTTCTTATGATATTGCTGATTTCATTAGCCCAAAATGCGCCCAGCGCGTAATCACGTAGGTCATCTTTGTTAGTCGGCTTTGTGATAACCATTGCTGCCGGAGCGGCAGATTTTTTCAGCTCTGCAAGCTGTTTGGCTTGCGCATCAAGCTGTTTACTCGCCTCCTGCCATTGACGGTTTACTGCATCGCTCTTTTTCACAGTATCCGCAAGTTGTTGCTGTAAATCAGCTAACGCTTTCTCTTTTGCCGTGCCGCTGCCGGTCAGTTCCGTAATTTGTTGCTGCGCGGCGGCTGCCTGCTTGCGGCTCTCATCAAGCTGCTTCTGAAGCCGGGTGATTTGCTGTGCGTTATCCCCCCGCGCGTCACTCAGCCGGGTGAGATCGTCTTTCAGATCCTGCGCCGTCTTCTGGCTGGCTGCCAGTTGCTGCTGCAAGGCTGCCAGCGCTTTCTCTTTTTCGGCTCCGCTGCCGGTCAGCTCCGTAATTTGTTTCTGTGCGGCGGCGGCCAGCTTGCGGCTCTCATCAAGCTGCTTCTGAAGCTGGGTGATTTGTTGTGCGTTATCCCCGCGCGCATCACTCAGCCGGGTGAGATCGTCTTTCAGATCCTGCGCCGTCTTCTGACTGGCTGCCAGTTGCTGCTGCACGGCTGCCAGCGCTTTCTCTTTTTCGGCTCCGCTGCCGGTCAGCTCCGTAATTTGTTGCTGTGCGGCGGCGGCCTGCTTGCGGCTCTCATCAAGCTGCGTCTGAAGCCGGGTGATTTGCTGTGCGTTACCCCCCCGCGCGTCGCTGAGACGGGTGAGATCGTCTTTCAGATCCTGTGCCGTCTTCTGGCTGGCAGCCAGTTGCTGCTGCAAGGCTGCCAGCGCTTTCTCTTTTTCGGCTCCGCTGCCGGTCAGTTCCGTAATTTGTTGCTGTGCGGCGGCGGCCTGCTTGCGGCTCTCATCCAGTTGCTTCTGCAGCTGGGCGCTTTGCGTGGCATTGTCTTCCTGCGTGCCGCTGAGCCGGGTGAGTTGTTCTTTCAGATCCTGCGCCGTCTTCTGGCTGGCTGCCAGTTGCTGCTGCAAGGCTGCCAGCGCTTTCTCTTTTTCGGCTCCGCTGCCGGTCAGTTCCGTAATTTGTTTCTGCGCGGCGGCGGCCTGTTTGCGGCTCTCGTCCAGCTGCGTCTGAAGCTGGGTGATTTGCTGTGCGTTATCCCCCCGCGCGTCGCTGAGCCGGGTGAGATCGTCTTTCAGATCCTGTGCCGTCTTCTGACTGGCTGCCAGTTGCTGCTGCACGGCTGCCAGCGCTTTCTCTTTTTCGGTTCTGCTGTCGGTCAGTTCCGTAATTTGTTTCTGCGCGGCGGCGGCCTGCTTGCGGCTCTCATCAAGCTGCTTCTGAAGCCGAGTGATTTGCTGTGCGTTATCCCCCCGCGCGTCGCTGAGCCGGGTAAGATCGTCTTTCAGATCCTGCGCCGTCTTCTGGCTGGCAGCCAGTTGCTGCTGCACGGTTGCCAGCGCTTTCTCTTTTTCGGCTCCGCTGCCGGTCAGTTCCGTAATTTGTTTCTGCGCGACGGCGGCCTGTTTACGGCTCTCGTCCAGTTGCTTCTGCAGCTGGGCGCTTTGCGTGGCATTGTCTGCCTGCGTGCCGCTGAGCCGGGTGAGTTGTTCTTTCAGATCCTGCGCCGTCTTCTGGCTGGCTGCCAGTTGCTGCTGCACGGCTGCCAGCGCTTTCTCTTTTTCGGCTCCGCTGCCGGTCAGCTCCGTAATTTGTTTCTGCGCGACGGCGGCCTGCTTGCGGCTCTCATCAAGCTGCTTCTGAAGCTGGGCATTTTTTTGGATAATGTCGTCTTTTTGAGCGTTTATTTTCGCGATTTGCTTTTCTGTGTCTTGCCTGGATTTTTCGATTTGCGCAATTTGCGCCTGTTGCTGCGGTCGCTGCTGTTTAGCCTCGTCTTGAGCCGCCAGTAATGCTTCGTTTTGTCCTTTAAGACTTTGCAGCTCATTTTTAGTGTTATTCCTAGCCAACTGACTAAGGGTGAGCTGTTGTAATAAGTCCCGCCGTTCAATCGCAAATTCATTGACTTGTTTTTGCAACGCCACGATCCGTTTTTGACTTTCTTCCATCGCTTGCTGAAGCGGTGTCGGGTCCGGCGTAACAGAGGCAGACGTATTTTTTAGCCTGTCCAGTTGCTGTTGCAATGCCTCGGTTTGCTTCTGGCTTTGCGCCAGAGAGTCCAGTAAGGCCGCTTTTTCGTGTTGCCATGAAGGAGCAACACTTTCCTCTTTTACCGCGTCGCTCTGCTCATGTTTTGCCGATGAAGCGACAGCAGTTTTTGTTGTTTTTTTGGCATGAGGGGATTTAGGTTTAGCGGATGGTTCTGGCAAATCAATAGGCTTAACGAGTAACAAAGCGGGGACGCCGCTTGAGCGTGCTGTAATAGCATTTAAGGATTCGATGGTTTTTGTATCATTTGCCAGGTCATTGTTCTGTGCTGCTATAACGCTTGTCCCTAACGGCAAAATAAAAAAAAAAGCGTTCTCATCGATAAGCGGATCATTTCACATTCTCTCCACGCGCAATCAGCGAATCATGAATAGCCTGTTCAATATCGTTACAGATCTTTTGAGTTTTATATTTATATAACGTATCCATAATATCTTTGGTATCAGCATTAACATCGCTTCGAACCATTGAATACACAGACGCACTTTTTAATAAATTGTCAAACACCACTTTTTGGGTCGCATACTTTGCCGGGTTAATTTTTGCCAAAGCCGCAAGTTCATGCTGACAGATAGTGGCTGATCCCTTAGCAGACGCATCTTCATTTTCAAGGGTGGAAGGGGCGTTCGGGGATAATGCTTCCTCTGATGGCGCAGGCACGAGTTGAGCTGGAGAGGACGCTTCCGGGCTAGCCTGGGCAAGGTTACCTTTATTGCTATGGCAACCCGTCAATAAAAAAAGCGCCGCCAGAGACATGCTGATTGCTCTTTTCAAAATATATTCGTTCGATTTATAAAAACAACCCACAGTATAACCCCATTAAATTTCTGAAGAGTAAGCGATTGTCGTCTGTTTCCAGAGTTTTCATTTAAGCAAGGCGACTATTATCTCTTAAACTCAACATTAAAAACAATGACCAGTAAATAATCGCCAAACCGAATCATATTACGAATCAATTAAATACATTCATTTTATTTACTTAATTAATAATTAAGTGGGCATTTTCCGATTATTTAACTTTCTTCCCGTTTAATTCACTCATGTCTCCGCCGTTCTTAAACATACACTTACAAAAATAACCTTCACTGCCTCTTCTTCTTTCATGTTACCGAAAGGGGAATGCATGATTTTTCTGACGCCCTTCAAAAAAATAAGAATTTGCTCTGGCTTGTCGTTAAATTTTTGTTGCGGGGAAGGAATCTTCTGAATCATGATAAGTAGAACGTTCTACTAAAACGTTCTACTTACATAAAACAGGGCATAAGCCCGGTCTACTTCGGGGGAAATCAGCATGAGTCTGATGTCAGGATTAGTTAAATCGCTTTCAAAGCTATCGATGATAGGCCGCGCATTAATGCTGCCTATTTCACTGTTACCGGCAGCCGGTCTGCTGCTGGCGTTTGGTGATAAATTCCACTTACCGCTTATGATGAACGCAGGCGGGGTTATTTTCGATAACCTGCCGATGCTGTTTGCGATTGGTTCTGCGGTGGGGCTGGCATCTGAATCCGGCATTGCGGCGTTGTCGGCCGCGGTCTCGGTGTTTATCACCAATATCACCATCGGCACGGTGTTAAACATCACGCCGGAAATGGCCTCCAGCGGCGGGAAATACGCCATGGTGGTCGGCATTCCTACCCTGCAGATGGGCGTCTTCGGCGGCCTTATCTGCGGTATCCTGGCGGCCTGGTGTTATAACCGTTTCCACACGATGCAGTTGCCGGAATTTTTAGGCTTCTTCTCCGGGAAACGTTTTGTGGCGATCGCCACGGCGGTGCTGTCATTTCTTCTGGGCCTCGCCCTGCCCTACGTCTGGCAACATATTCAGGCCGGGATTGATGCGCTTTCACTGGTAGTGAATGGTGATAACCAGGCGGTATCGACCTTTATTTTCGGGCTGGTAGAGCGCGCGCTTATTCCGCTCGGTCTGCACCATATCTGGTATCCCTCCTTCTGGTATTCCTTTGGTGATTACACCACAGCCACAGGCCAGGTTATCCACGGCGATCAGACTATCTGGTTCAAAATGCTGGAAGAAGGCGTCAAAAGCTTTAGTAGCGATACCTATCAGAACGCCGGCAAATTTATGCAGGGTGAATTCCCGCTGATGTTATTCGCGCTGCCTGCCGCGTGTCTTGCCATGTATCACGAAGCCAATACCAAAAACAAAAAAATCGCCTCCGGTATTCTGTTCTCCGCGGCGTTAACTTGCTTTTTAACCGGTATCACTGAGCCGGTCGAGTTCACCTTTATTTTCGTCGCGCCGGTGCTGTATGTGTTTAACGCCGTGATGGCCGGGCTTTCCTATATGTGTATGTACTTACTGCATGCCCATATTGCGAAATCGTTTTCCGCCGGGCTTATCGATTATATTTCGTTCGGGATTTTGCCATCCTTTAATGGCTATCAAACCAACTTCCTGAATGCGATTATCGTCGGCGTGCCGATGGGTCTGATTTACTACTTCACATTCCGGTATGTTATTCGCCGTTTTGATGTGAAAACGCCGGGCCGCGCCGAAATCGCCGTGAATGCCGACGATAAGACCGATGCCGAACTGGCGACAGATATTATTCAACTGTTGGGCGGCGCGGATAATATCGACAGCGTCGGCTCGTGTATTACCCGTCTGCGCCTTGAAGTGGGTAAAGCAGGGCTGGTTGACCGCGATGGGTTAAACAGCGTTGGAGCGCGCGGCGTGGTGTTTGTTGGCGACAGCGGCGTACAGGTGATTTTTGGCGCGCGAGCGCAATTTATCGCCCAGACCATTTCCACTATGATTGGTAAGTGATTGCGATTTTCTGCTGCGCCTCCTGTATGTTACAGGGGGCGTTAGTTTTTTCGCAGAAAAGGATTTGAGCAGGAGAGCGATGAAAAAGGTCAGTATTATTGACGTGGCCAAGCGGGCGGAGGTGTCTGTTTCCACCGTCTCTTTAGTGTTACGCCAGAAAGGAAAAATATCCCAGGCAACGATTGAAAAGGTTCAGGCCGCTATCGATGAGCTGGGTTATGTCCATAATATGGCGGCCGCCAATCTTCGCTCTAACACGTCCAATCTTATCGGCCTTGTGCTGCATGATTTCAACGATCCCTTCGCTATCCGCGTTACGGCAAGCATTGTAAATGAACTGGAACAGCAGGGATTTATGGTGGTACTGGCCCAGCCGCAGGGCAATGTTGAACGCCTTGAACAAGCGCTGCTGGCCTTTACCCGTCAGGGTGTGGCAGGCGTAATTTATATTGATGCCGAATCAAAAACCGACAGCGTTCCAACGGCCATTAGTGAAAGTCTGCTGCCGATGGTGGTGGTGTCGCAGTCGCCGCTCAACTGCACACGCGATGTGGTGATGCGCGATAATCGCCAGGCAGGGAGCCTTGCCACGCGCTATTTGATTGAACGCGGGCATCGCAATATCGCCTATATCGGCGGGGATAGCCGTTGTCTTATCCGGCATGAAAGGCTTTCCGGCTACCGAGCGGCATTGACGCAATATGGTCTGGTGCCGCGTGAGGAATTTACGCCCGCCTGCCGGGAAGATACCCTTGCGGCCAGCGCCGTCGTGCGTGAACTGCTTGAGAGCAACAATAAAATCACCGCCCTGCTGTGCCATTCGCCAAACGCCATTATCGGGTGTATCGATGCAATTAATCAGGTCGGGCGTACTGTGGGCAAAGACGTGTTCCTTACCCAACAGGTTTCTCTGATAGGTTTTGAAGATTTAATGATCAATCTGACTACGCCGTCTTTCACCTATGTCTCTTCCGCCAGTGAAGAAACCGGGCGTCAGGCGGCGCAGTTACTGATCCGCAAACTTAAAACCACCGATTTGCCGGTGCAGCGGATAACCCTGTCCGGCCAGTTAGTCGTGCGCGGATCGGCCTGACACGTCAGGCCTGCGGCGGTTGACCGTTCGATGCAGTAAGGCCGCCATCGACCAGCAAATTGACGCCAGTGATATAACGCGCCTCATCGCTTGCGATAAAAGCGATGGCGTCAGCGATATCTTCCGGCTCGCCGGCGCGCTTAAGAGGAATGCGCTCATAGAATTTTTGCAGTAACGGCTCGTTCTGCTTCATGTCTTCCGTCAAATCGGTAAACGTAAAACCCGGGCAAATCGCATTAACGCGTACGCCATCTGCGCCGTGATCCATCGCCAGCGCGCGGGTAAAGTTAGTGACAGCGCCCTTCGCGGCGTTGTACACGCTCATCCCCCAGTCTCCGCCAAGCCCTGAAACAGACGAAATATTGACGATGTTGCCTTTGGTTTTGAGCAGTTCCGGCATGAAGTAATGAGTGCAATAAAACACGCCATTCAGATCGGTACCCATCAACGTTTCCCAGTCGCTCAATTTAATTTCGTCGATGCGGCCCTGAACGATGACTCCCGCATTATTCACCAGTACATCCACGCGGCCATATTCCTCCACCACGCGCTGGGCCAGGTTTTCCACCTCATCGGCTTTTGATACGTCGCAAGGCACCACTAAATGTTTGCCCTGTGGAAGTTTAGCCGCGACCTTTTCCAGTTTCTCCGGGGTGCGCCCCACCAGAACGACACTTGCGCCTTCCTCGGCAAAGCGTTTTGCCGCGCCCTCGCCAATACCGGAGCCTGCGCCTGTGATCACCACGACCTTCTGCTGAAAACGTGCCATATAACCTCCTGTTTATGTTGCGATGTTTGATGATATGACTGTTTTAAGACTGGCAGTCCATGAGCACATCGCAAGTAAGCAAACAGAATTAATGGCTAACTCTCTGTTTTTACTGGAACATAAAAAAGTTTAAAAATGTGTTCCTGCATATCGGTCAGGAAGTTAAGGACATTGCGCAAAGCCGCTTTGCCGCTGCACGTTTAAGATATTACTACGCTCATGTAAGCCTGGCGTTGGGTTATAGTTGCCCAACGTTACTCTTCGGAAGCTACTATGCCGACTATCATCACTCATGCCGCCGTCCCCCTTTGCCTCGGATTGGGTCTTGGCAAAAAAATTATACCGGGTCGTTTGCTCTTAACGGGTGTCGCCCTTGCCATGCTGCCCGATGCCGACGTGCTGTCTTTCCGCCTGGGCGTCGAGTACGGCAATGTCTTTGGTCATCGTGGATTTACCCACTCGCTGCTGTTTGCGTTTATGGTGCCGCTACTTTGCGTGCTGATTGGCAGACGTTGGTTTCAGGCCGGGCTGGTGCGCTGCTGGTTATTTTTGACGGTATCGCTGCTCTCGCACAGCCTGCTGGATTCAGTGACCACAGGCGGTAAAGGCGTAGGTTGGCTGTGGCCCTGGTCTTCTGAACGCTTTTTCGCGCCCTGGCAGGTCATTAAGGTTGCGCCATTCGCGTTAACAAAATACCTGACGCCTGCCGGGCATCAAGTGATCGTCTCCGAGCTGTTATGGGTGTGGCTCCCCGGCGCGCTACTGGCGCTGGTGTTATGGCGTCTGCGCCGTCGCTAAATCGCAGGCAAAAAAAAGCGGCTTACGCCGCTTTTTTGATGATTATTTCCTGCGCCAGATGGTGCCTTGCGGTCCATCCTCCAGCACAATCCCCATCTCATTCAACCGGTCACGCGCCGCATCTGCCGCCGCCCAGTCTTTAGCTTTACGGGCATCAAGCCGCTGTTGGATTAACGCTTCGATTTCGGCCACTTCGCCGTCATCCGCCTGCGCGCCGCTTTGCAGGAACTGCTCTGGATCGTGCTCCAGCAGCCCCAACACGCCACCAAGCTTACGCAGGTGCGACGCTAACTGGTCCGCTGCGCCCTTATCATCGCTTTTCAGACGGTTCACTTCACGCGCCATATCAAACAGCACGGAATAGGCTTCCGGCGTGTTGAAATCATCGTTCATCGCTTCAACAAAACGCGCTTCAAACGCTTCGCCACCCGCAGCCATTGCATTAACGTCGGTACCGCGCAAAGCGATATACAGACGCTCCAGCGCAGAACGCGCCTGCTTGAGGTTATCTTCGCTGTAGTTCAACTGGCTTCTGTAGTGACCGGACATCAGGAAATAACGGATGGTTTCCGGATCGTAGAATTTCAACACGTCGCGTACGGTAAAGAAGTTGCCGAGCGATTTAGACATCTTTTCGCGGTCAACCATCACCATACCGGAGTGCATCCAGTAATTGACGTATTCGCCGTCGTGGGCGCAGGTAGACTGAGCGAGTTCATTTTCATGGTGCGGGAACATTAAATCGGAGCCGCCGCCATGAATATCGAAATGGCTGCCTAATTGTTTGCAGTTCATCGCCGAACATTCAATATGCCAGCCCGGACGCCCTTCGCCCCACGGAGACGGCCAGCTCGGTTCGCCCGGCTTGGACATCTTCCACAGCACGAAATCCATTGGATTGCGTTTCACATCGGCGACTTCAACGCGCGCCCCCGCCTGGAGCTGGTCCAGATCCTGGCGCGACAGCAGGCCGTAATCGGCATCGGTATCGACGGCGAACATCACATCGCCGTTTGACGCCACGTAGGCGTGACCGCGAGCGATCAGTTGTTCAACAATTTCGATAATTTCCGGAATATGCTGGGTCGCACGCGGTTCGTTGTCTGGGCGCAAAATATTGAGCGCATCAAAATCTTTGTGCATTTCGGCGACCATGCGATCGACGAGCGCGACAAAATTCTCGCCGTTTTCGTTCGCACGTTTGATGATTTTGTCATCAATGTCGGTAATGTTGCGCACGTATTTGAGCTTGTAGCCTAAAAAACGCAGGTAACGCGCCACCACGTCAAACGCGACAAAAGTACGCCCATGGCCAATATGACAGAGATCGTAAACCGTGATACCACACACGTACATCCCGACTTCCCCGGCATGTATTGGTTTAAATTCCTCTTTTTGGCGACTTAGGGTATTAAAGATTTTTAACATCAGGCGATTCCGTGTCAGTGTGTGGTTACAGGTAAAAAAGTATATTAACCCAAAATTCAAGCCGGAAGGAGCACACTTTGCAAGGTGATCGTTCCCGGTGAGTTATGCTATAACAACCTCCTCGGTGTGGCCTGAAAAGCAGGTTACAGCACCCATAACACAGAACAGGATGCAAGCATGGTTACTTTTCATACCAATCACGGCGATATCGTCATCAAAACGTTTGATGATAAAGCCCCGTTAACGGTTAAAAACTTCCTGGACTACTGCCGCGAAGGTTTCTACGACAACACCATTTTCCACCGTGTAATCAACGGTTTTATGGTGCAGGGCGGCGGTTTTGAACCGGGCATGACGCAGAAACCGACTAAAGATCCTATTCAGAACGAAGCCAATAACGGTCTGAAAAACACCCGTGGCACCCTCGCCATGGCGCGTACCCAGGCACCGCACTCTGCAACCGCACAGTTCTTTATCAACGTGGTTGATAACGACTTCCTGAACTTCAGCGGCGAAAGCCTGCAAGGTTGGGGTTATTGCGTGTTCGCTGAAGTGGCGGAAGGCATGGACGTGGTAGACAAAATCAAAGCGGTGCCGACAGGTCGCAGCGGCATGCATCAGGATGTGCCGAAAGACGACGTCATCATCGAGCGCGTCACCGTCAGCGAGTAATCTGTGGCAACACTGTTTATTGCAGATCTCCACTTAAGTAACGAAGAACCGGCGATAACCGCCGGTTTTCTACGTTTGTTGCAGGGAGAAGCCCGCTCAGCGGATGCGTTATATATTCTGGGCGATTTGTTTGAAGCCTGGATTGGCGATGACGATCCGAATCCGCTACATGCCACCGTCGCCGCCGCCATTAAGGCGCTCGTTGACAGCGGCGTGCCCTGCTATTTCATCCACGGTAATCGTGATTTTCTGGTGGGTTTGCGTTATGCGCGCCAAAGCGGCATGACCCTGTTGCCAGCAGAAAAAGTGCTGACGCTTTATGGTAAGCGCATGTTGATAATGCACGGCGACACGCTGTGTACCGACGATGTCGGTTATCAACGCTTTCGCGCCAGGGTACAACAGCGCTGGCTGCAAATGCTGTTTCTTGCGCTGCCGCTCTTTGTCCGCCAGCGTATCGCCGCGAAAATGCGCGCCGGCAGTAAAGCGTCTAACCAGACGAAATCCGAGACGATCATGGATGTGAATAGCCAGGCGGTGATAGATGCGATGACCCACCATCACGTTCAACACTTGATCCACGGACATACCCATCGCCCTGCCATACATGCCCTTGAAATTGGCAATCAACCTGCCCAACGTTATGTGCTCGGCGCCTGGCATCATGAGGGTTCCATGGTTAAGGTCAGCGAACACGGTATTGAATTGCTGTTCTTCCCGTATTAATCACAGGTAAAAACCTGGCAAATTTCACATGGCGCAGATTTATTAAAAACTCATACCCGACAAGATGGTTTTTTTAGTTTTTATCTACCATGCTCTTTATATCCACTTTATTTTGTGGATATACGATGATGGCATATCAATTCTGCAAGGAACTGGGTTATGAAAAAGACTACAGCCATTCTGCTGGGCTCCGCCGTTCTGTTTGCTTCCAATGTTTTTGCCGCTGAAATAATGGAAAAAGCTGATTTTGCGAAAGTGGAATCAAAATACGAGAAAATTGGTAGCATCTCCACCTCTGGTGAAATGTCCGCATCCGATGCCAAGAAAGAGCTTCTTGAAAAGGCTGATGCGAAAGGCGCAGACGTAGTGGTTATCACTTCCGCCAATACCAATAATCTTATTCATGGTACAGCCAATATTTATAAGAAAAAATAACGCTTCTTATGCCACTCCGGGTTCCGGAGTGGCATAACACATTATTCTGTTTACGGAATAATGGGGTTTATAAAATAACATAGCGAACTATCCATTAAATAAAACTTAACTGCGTTATATATTTGGTTTCTTCTGGTACGGTACGTTATTCGTAGTTGTAACTTTTCCTGAGTTTTTTATGGCGCTTGCTTATCGCTATTTCCCCCTTCTCCTCCAGACTATTTTACGGCATAGGGTAAATAAGCTGTTGTGCCTGTGGCACACCCGGCCTCGCCACAGGAAGAGATGTAGGGCTGGACTAATCTGGTGCGCCGTGTTGCGCGGCCACACCCTCAGTCAAGAATGAGGAGTAAAAGCCAGCGCATAACGCCACGCAACCGTTTTCCTTGCCGTTTTTCCATGCTATTCTTTGAGCCCTTCTGACCGACAAGCACCTTGTTTTCGCATACTCACAGGAGTTTTAAGACGCATGTCTTTAAGCCAACATCCGGCGCGTATCGCCATTGTCATGGGGTCTAAAAGCGACTGGGCTACCATGCAGCATGCCGCTGAAATCCTTGATGCCCTTGATGTTCCTCACCACGTTGAAGTGGTCTCCGCGCACCGCACCCCTGATAAATTATTCAGTTTTGCCGAATCCGCTCAGGATAACGGCTATCAGGTGATTATTGCCGGCGCTGGCGGCGCGGCGCATCTACCGGGCATGATTGCCGCGAAAACCCTGGTGCCCGTGTTAGGCGTGCCGGTCCAAAGCGCTGCGCTGAGCGGCGTAGACAGCCTGTACTCAATTGTGCAAATGCCACGCGGCATTCCGGTTGGGACGCTCGCGATTGGCAAAGCAGGCGCGGCGAACGCGGCACTGCTGGCGGCGCAAATCCTCGCGCAACATGACAGCGAATTACTGGCGCGGCTGGCGCAATGGCGCAAGACGCAAACCGATGAGGTGCTGGATAACCCAGACCCGCGGGGTGATGCATGAAACAGGTGTGCGTATTGGGCAACGGCCAACTGGGACGCATGCTGCGTCAGGCCGGTGAGCCGCTGGGCATCGCCGTCTGGCCGGTTGGCCTTGACGCGGAGCCTGAAGCCGTACCGTTTCAACAAAGTGTCATCACCGCTGAAATCGAGCGCTGGCCGGAAACCGCGTTAACTCGCGAACTGGCCCGTCATCCGGCATTTGTTAACCGTGACGTCTTTCCGGTGATAGCTGACCGTCTGACCCAGAAGCAACTGTTCGATAAGCTCGGTCTGGCTACCGCCCCGTGGCAGTTGCTGGCCGATCGCAGCGAGTGGCCAGCCGTGTTTGAGCGCCTGGGCGAGCTTGCGATTGTTAAGCGCCGCGTCGGCGGTTACGACGGTCGCGGTCAGTGGCGACTACGCGCATCAGAAACCGCGACTCTGCCGGATGACTGTTACGGTGAATGCATCGTTGAACAGGGCATTAACTTTTCCGGTGAGGTGTCGCTGGTTGGCGCGCGCGGTCATCATGGCGAGACGGTGTTCTATCCGCTGACCCATAACCTGCATCAGGACGGCATACTACGTACCAGCGTGGCATTTCCGCAAAGTAATATTGAGCAACAGCAGCAGGCAGAAGCGATGCTTGGCACCATCATGGATGCGCTCGGTTACGTGGGCGTGATGGCGATGGAGTGCTTTGTCACGCCGGGCGGACTGCTGATTAACGAGCTTGCGCCGCGCGTGCACAACAGCGGGCACTGGACGCAGAACGGCGCGTCCATCAGCCAGTTCGAACTGCATCTACGGGCAATCCTCAGTCTGCCGCTACCGAAGCCGGTCATTAACGGGACGTCGGTGATGGTGAACCTTATTGGCAGTAACCTTAATGACGCCTGGCTGCAACTGCCGCTGGTCCACCTGCACTGGTATGACAAAGACGTCAGACCGGGGCGCAAGGTCGGCCATTTGAATCTGACCGATACCGATATCGACAGGCTGGATGCGTCGCTGGAAGCGCTTCTCCCGTTACTGCCGCCGGAATATGCCAGCGGGATCGCATGGGCGCAGATGAAACTGCGTTAATCCCGGTGATGAAAACTGCAATAAGGGCGTCCTCGGACGCCCTTTTTTATGGCGCATAACACGCCTACTCAGCTTATCGCCACAGGCGTACAATGCCAGAGTGATGTAATTGAAAAGGCCCCCTCATGGAGTATGTTGTAACTATACGTCCCGATACCCGCGACTGGCAGGCGCTACTGACGCACGCGGTTCCCATTATTGATGTCCGCGCGCCAGCGGAGTTTGCGCAGGGTGCCGTTCCCGGCGCCATTAATCTCCCACTGATGACGGATAGCGAACGGACGGCGGTCGGCACGTGCTACAAGCAGCAGGGCCAACAGGCGGCGCTGGCATTAGGCCATCAGCTGGTCAACGGCGACACGCGCGAGGCACGTATTGAAGCCTGGCGGGAAGCCTGCCTGCGCTATCCGAACGGGTATTTATGCTGTGCGCGTGGCGGGCTTCGCAGCAAAATTACTCAGCAGTGGCTTCATGAAGCAGGGGTGGATTATCCACGGGTGGAAGGCGGTTACAAACAGCTTCGTCAGGCCGCAATCACCGCGATAGAAACGCTGTCTACACTTCCGCAGGTGCTGGTCGGGGGCTTTACCGGCAGCGGGAAAACGAACCTTGTCAACGCGCAGCCGCTCGGCGTGGATCTGGAAGGGTTAGCCCACCATCGCGGCTCTTCTTTTGGTCGAACCCTCGCGCCGCAACGCTCCCAGGCCAGTTTTGAAAATGCGCTGGCGGGCGTACTGCTCAGCAAGCAGTTAACCTGGTCTCATTACCCGCGCCCGTTTTGGGTACTGGAAGATGAAGGGCAAACCATCGGTTCTAACCATCTGCCGTTAAGGCTGCGTGATCAGATGATTGATGCCCCTATCGCCGTTGTGGAAGAGCCGTTGGATCGCAGGCTTGAGCGGTTACGCCATGACTATTTTATCGACATGCAACTGGCGTTTTGTGAAATGTACGGCGAAGAACATGGCTGGCGCGAGTACCGGGAATATTTGCAGCATGGTTTATTCGCCATCCGCCGCCGGCTGGGGCTTGAACGTTATGCCCTCTTTGCTGAGCGCCAGCGCGCCGCGGTGGATAACCAGCAGCGTCACGGCGATACCGACGGCCATTTCGGCTGGCTTATTCCTTTGCTGGAAAGTTATTACGACCCGATGTACCGCTATCAGCTGGAGAAAAAAGCCGCGAAAATTATCTTTCGCGGCGATTATCACAGCGTAGCGGCCTGGCTTGATGCGCGGCGCAACGGCGACATTACTGCACGGTGAACTGGCGAAACAGCGCTTTGCCTTTCAATAAACGCACGCCCAACCAACCGCCACAAGCGGAAAGCAGCAGCGCGCCGCATACCGGCAAGACTATCCACAAACGCCAGTCAGGCTCCCATGGGAAGTCAAACACCCGGGTTTGCAGAAAGCCCAGCGCGGTTTCCGCGCCTATTGCCGCCACCAGCCCGGATACCAGTCCCAGCATGGCGAACTCGTACCACAACGTGGTGCGCAGCAGGCGTTTTTCTGCGCCCAGCGTCCGGTAAACCACCAGTTCCTGATGGCGTTGACGCATTCCCACCTGCACTTGCGCCAACAGAAGCAGAATGCCGCAGGCCGTCACCAGCACGACCATGACCTCCAGCGCGCGGCTCACCTGATCCAGTACCTGGCCTATCTGGCGCAATATTGCGCCGATATCCAGCAGACTCACGGTCGGGAATTCGCGGTTAAGCTGCGTAATCATCCCGGTATCGCCATTGGCGCGAAAACTGGTCAGCCAGCTTTGCGGCTGCCCGTCCAGCGCGCCTGGCGGGAAGATAAAGAAGAAGTTCGGGCGCAGGCTTTCCCAGTCCACATGGCGCAGACTGGTGACTTTTGCCGTGAAATTCTGGGTATCGCCGGTAAAAGTCAGCGTGTCGCCGAGTTGCACGTTTAACCGCTTCGCCAGTTCCTCTTCCATGGAGACTTCACCTACCCGAGGCGGCCAGCTTCCGGCGGTAATCGGGTTATGGGAGGGTCGATTATCCTGCCAGGTCAGATTCAGCTCGCGGTTTAGTGACTCATCCTGACTGCTGTCCGTCGCCTCGCCTCGGATTTGCGTTAATCGCGCCCGTACGATGGGATAAAACGCGTCCGGGATTATCTGGTGCTCCGCCAGGAACCCTTTCACATCGCTCAGTTGCTCCGGGGCGATATTGATAAGAAAGTAGTTTGGGCTTTCTGGCGGCAACTGCTGCTGCCAGCGATCCAACAGATCGCCCCGCAACACCAGCAACAGCGCCAGCAGCATAAAAGAGAGCGAAAACGCCGCCAGCTGGCTTAGCGTCACCCATGGCTGACGCAAAAGACGATTGACTGCCAGACGCACCGGCAACTGCCGCAGCGTCAGGCGTTTTGCTATTTGCAACAGGCCCCACCCCACCACCGCGCACAGCGCGGCCATCACCACCGTGCCCGCCAGTACTGCCCAGAGCAACATTTTGCCGCCCATCAGCCACGCCAGCAGCGCCACCACGACACACACCATCGCAGGCAGGTAATATTTAAGCGGCCATACGCTTGCGACCACATCACGGCGCAACACCCGTAGCGGCTGCGTTGCCAGAAGCAATCGATAAGGCCGCAGCCCCACCAACAGAGATATGACCACCATTGCGCCCACCGCCCACAGCCAGGGCCAGAGACTCGCGGCAGGAAGCGCTGCGGGCAGGACCGGTTTGAGCAATTGCATCAGCACTTTTTCAAACGCCAGGCCCACTATGCCGCCGGTTACGGCGCTCAATGCGAGCACCATCACCCACTGGCCGATAATCAGCTTGCGAAGTTGCACCCGCCCTGCCCCAAGCGTTTTGAGAATAGCCACCAGGTCGTAACGGCTGCGGCAATAGTGGCCCATGGCCACCGCCACTGCGCCAACCGCCAGCAGTAATGTCAGCAGGGCCGACAGCAGTAAAAACTGTTGTGAACGCTGAAGTGATTTACCGAGCGCGCCGTCATCCTGCTCCGTGCCGGTCCAGCGGTGCTCGGGTTTAAGTTGGGGCAGCAGCCACGCTTCAAACTGCTCGATTTGCGCAGGCGACCCGGCAAATTTATAGCGCCAGGTGATGCGGCTGCCCGGTTGAACCGCACCGGTTTTCTCCACATCTGCGAGGTTCATCAGCAATCGCGGCGCCATCTGGAAAGGGTTAAACCCGCTGTCCGGCTCCTGCACCACCGTTCCCGCAATTTTTAATGTCGCGTCGCCAACATCAATTGTATCGCCCGGTTTTATATTGAGCAGCGCCATTAAGCGTGGCGCAACCAGCACACTGCCTGGCGCCGGTTTGACTCCCGGCGGCTGGGTTTGCAACTCGCCATACAGCGGATAATGCGTATCGACGGCTTTCACGTCCGCCAGTTGGGGCGTATCCCCCGCAAACGTCATGGTCGCGAAACTCAACTGGCGGCTGACGCGTAAACCGTCTTTTTCCGCCTCGGCAAGCCACGCCGGATCGAGGGCATGGGCGCTGCGCAGCGTCCGGTCGCCCGCCATAAACTCACGGCTTTGCTGGCTTAATCCCTTCTCCATGCGATCGCTGATATTGCCAAGCGCCAGCACACAGGCCACCGCCAGGCTCAGCGCCAGCCAGACAATCAACAGTGACGGCGAACGCCATTCCCGCCAGAACCAGCGTGCAATCATGCTTCCTCCACCAGTTGGCCTTCATTCAGCCGCAGCCGACGGTCACAGCGCGCCGCCAGTTTTTCATCATGCGTTACCAGAATTAACGTGGTGGCATAATCGCGATTGAGCGAAAACAGCAAATCGGCAATGCGATCGCCGGTATGCCTGTCAAGATTGCCGGTAGGCTCGTCGGCAAACAGTACCGCCGGGCGGCCGGTGAACGCGCGAGCCAGCGCCACGCGCTGTTGTTCGCCGCCGGAAAGCTGTGCAGGAAGATGGTCGAGGCGTTTACCAAGGCCGAGCTGCTCAAGCAAGGCTTTGGCCTGCTCGCGCCCGGTCTTGTCATTCTCACCGCGCAAAAGTGTAGGCAATTCGACGTTTTCCAGAGCGTTCAGCGTGGGGATTAACATAAACGATTGAAACACGAACCCCACCTGGCTTGCCCGCAGCCGGGCGCGGGCTTCTTCATCCATACTGTGTAGCGGCTGGCCTAACAAATGCACTTCGCCGCTGGAGCCATCGTCAAGACCGGCCAGGATCGCCAGTAGCGTCGATTTACCTGACCCCGACTCGCCAATCAGGGCGATGGTCTGGGCCGGTTTGACAACCAGCTCAACTCCGGTAAGGATGGAAAGCTGATGTTCCCCCTGACCGACGGATTTCTTAAGATGATGAACTTCAATAACGTTTTCCGCTGGCATTGGCCTTTCCTGTTGCTGGCTGTAATGGCATTTCGCGCCGCCGCAGCGGACACGCTGTTAATTTTGGGCGATAGTCTGAGCGCTGGCTACCGCATGTCGGCAACCGCGGCCTGGCCTGCGCTGTTGAACGAAAAGTGGCAGTCCCGCGACGTCACCGTAGTCAATGGCAGCATCAGCGGCGATACCGTCGCGCAAGGGCTTTCACGCCTGCCTACGCTTCTCAAACAGCATCAGCCGCGCTGGGTGCTGATTGAACTGGGCGGCAACGACGGGCTACGCGGCTTCCAGCCAACCGCCATCGCGTCTACGCTTCGTCAGATCATCACTCAGGTCAAGGCGGCGAACGCCGAGCCGCTGATTATGCAAATTCAGCTGCCTGCGAATTACGGACGCCGTTACAATGAGGCGTTCAGCGCCATTTATCCTGAGCTTGCCAAAGAATTTTCTATTCCGCTCCTGCCATTTTTTATGGAAGAGGTCTATCTCAAACCGCAATGGATGCAGGATGACGGAATTCACCCCAATCGTGACGCACAGCCGTTTATCGCGGACTGGATGGAAACGCGACTGGCTCCTTTAGTTAAACACGACTCATAACCCATCGGGGGCATGAGCGGGTAAAGTTATGCAAAAATCAATTTTAATAACAGGATGTTCCAGCGGAATTGGTCTGGCCTGCGCCCATGAAATGCAGCGTCTCGGCTATCGGGTGCTTGCCGCCTGCCGTAAACCTGCCGATGTGGCGCAGATGAATTCGCTCGGTTTCACCGGGGTGTTGCTCGATCTCGACTCCCCGCAAAGCGTTGAGGCCGCCGCCGCAGAGGTGATAGCCCTGACTAATAACCGGCTGTACGGCATTTTCAATAACGGCGGCTATGGCGTTTACGGGCCGCTAAGCACCATCAGCCGCGCGCAGATGGAGCAGCAGTTTTCCACCAACTTTTTTGGCGCGCACCAGCTGACGATGCTGTTATTGCCGGCCATGTTGCCACACCGCGAAGGGCGGATCGTGAACACCAGTTCCGTGATGGGGTTAATTTCCACGCCCGGGCGCGGCGCGTATGCTGCCAGTAAATACGCGCTGGAAGCCTGGTCAGATGCGCTGCGTATGGAGCTTCGCTACAGCGGTATTAACGTCAGCCTGATTGAACCCGGCCCGATTCGCACTCGCTTTACAGATAACGTAAATCAAACCCAGTCCGACAAACCGGTGGAAAACCCGGGCATCGCCGCACGATTTACGCTCGGGCCGGAAGCGGTCGTCGTGAAAGTGCGCCATGCTTTTGAGAGCGATAACCCTAAATTGCGCTATCCGGTGACGTTAGTCACCTGGGCCGTTGGGTTGTTAAAACGCCTGTTGCCGGGGCGTGTAATGGACAAAATTTTGCAAGGCTGAGTTGAAGCAGCGCCTTCTGCCCCCATGTAAAAAACAAACCGACAAAAGAGGGTGACACATGTCCCTGCAAACCATTTTTGATATTAACGAAACGAACCTGCACCAGGTAATTGAACAGTCCATGACTACGCCGGTGCTGTTCTATTTCTGGTCGCCGCGCAGCCAGCATTGCGAACAACTGACGCCGATGCTTGAGAAACTGGCGAATCAGTACAACGGCCAGTTTATTCTCGCCAAAGTAGACTGCGACGCCGAGCAGCATGTGGCCGCGCAGTTTGGTCTGCGCGCTATCCCAACCGTGTATCTGTTCCAGCAGGGCCAGCCGGTTGACGGTTTCCAGGGCCCGCAACCGGAAGAAGCGGTGCGCGCGCTGCTTGAAAAGGTCCTGCCGCGCGAAGAAGAATTAAAAGCGCAGGAAGCGATGGCGCTGATTGAAGAAGGCAAACACGCCGAGGCGCTGCCGCTGTTGAAAGAAGCGTGGCAGTTGTCGAATCAGAATAGCGAAATTGGCCTGTTGCTGGCACAAACGCAAATCGCGCTACAGCGTAGCGACGATGCCGAAGCGGTACTGAAAACCATTCCGTTGCAGGATCAGGACACCCGCTATCAGGCGCTGGTGGCGCAAATCGATTTGCTGCGCCAGGCCGCTGACACCCCGGAGATCCAACAGCTTCAGCAGCAAGTGGCGCAGAACCCGCAAGACGCGCAGCTTGCTACAAAACTGGCTTTACAACTGCATCAGGTCGGGCGCAATGAAGAAGCGCTGGAACTGTTGTGGACGCACCTGAAAACCGATCTGGGCGCAGGCGATGGCCAGGTGCGCAAAATGCTTCAGGAAATCCTGGCGGCATTGGGTACGGGCGACCAACTGGCGTCTAAATATCGCCGACAGCTCTACGCTTTGCTTTACTAGCCTCAAGCGGGGATGATGAAGGAAATTCGCCTGTCTGAGGGCGAGTTTCCTCAGCTCTCGCACCAAAACGCAGGAGGTTTTTTGATGCTTATTCTCATTCCCGTCTTAATTTTTGTCGCGCTGGTTATCGTCGGCGCGGGCGTCAAAATTGTTCCACAGGGATATCAGTGGACAGTGGAGCGATTCGGACGTTATACCAAAACGTTGCAGCCAGGTTTAAGCCTTGTGGTGCCGTTTATGGATCGTATTGGTCGCAAGATCAATATGATGGAGCAAGTACTCGATATCCCTTCCCAGGAAGTTATCTCCAAAGATAACGCCAACGTCACCATCGATGCGGTGTGCTTTATTCAGGTTATCGATGCGCCGAAAGCGGCCTATGAAGTGAGCAACCTTGAGCACGCCATCATCAACCTTACCATGACCAATATTCGTACCGTGTTAGGGTCCATGGAACTTGATGAAATGCTCTCCCAGCGCGACAGCATTAATACGCGCTTGCTGCATATTGTCGATGAAGCCACCAATCCGTGGGGCATTAAAATTACGCGTATTGAGATCCGCGATGTGCGCCCGCCTGCGGAACTTATCTCCTCCATGAACGCCCAAATGAAAGCCGAGCGTACCAAACGCGCCTATATTCTTGAGGCGGAAGGGGTGCGTCAGGCGGAAATTCTCAAGGCCGAAGGGGATAAACAGTCGCAAATTCTGAAAGCCGAAGGCGAACGAGAATCCGCGTTTTTACAAGCCGAAGCGCGCGAACGTTCCGCCGAAGCAGAGGCGCGAGCCACGAAGATGGTGTCTGAGGCTATCGCCGCCGGCGATATTCAGGCGGTGAACTACTTTATCGCGCAGAAATATACCGATGCGCTCAAGGAAATTGGCGCGGCCACCAACAGCAAAGTGGTGTTGATGCCGCTGGATGCCACCAGCCTGATGGGCTCGATTGCCGGTATCACTGAACTGGTCAAAGAAAGCAGCGAGCGTAAACGCCCATGATGGCCTTTTTCCTGGCGCATCCACATACCTTTTGGCTCAGCCTTGGCGGCGTGCTGTTGGCTGCGGAAATGCTCGGGGGAAGCGGGTATTTACTCTGGAGCGGCGTGGCGGCGGTGGTAACCGGCCTTTTGGTATGGCTTATTCCTTTTGGCTGGGAATGGCAGGGGCTGTGTTTTGCGGTGTTAACAGTCATTGCTGCTCTGCTTTGGTCGCGCTGGCTGGGACGCAAGCCGCAGCCGCATGCCGACGCAGTATTGAATCAGCGCGGGCAGCAACTGGTTGGACAGCGCTTTATTCTGGATTCTGCATTGATAAACGGACGTGGTCATATGCGGGTGGGCGACGGCACCTGGCCTGTGGTCGCGAATGATGACATTCCCGCCGGGACGCGCGTAGAAGTCATTGCTGTTGAAGGCATTACGCTACGGGTTCGCCCTTCCCCGCCATAATGTGGGGTGACGAATGTTGTCGGCTAATCCGGCATGACTAAAACCAGCCCCCGCATGGCGTCGGGCTGGTTTTTTTATGGCTGAGTTTTTGCGCGCCGATGGCAGCAGCCGGAGAGGTTATCCATGATGGGGCAATCAGCGCCATCATCGCCAGGGCAAGATTCGGCCAGCGCCAGCAACTGCGCACGCATATCGTTAAGCTCCACGATATGCCGCTCGATTTCGGCGACTTTTTGCAAGGTGCGCGCTTTTACATCAGCACTACGACGGTCGGGATCGTTAAACAGGTGTACCAGCTCTTTGCACTCTTCAAGATTAAACCCAACCTGGCGCGCCTGGCGCAGCAGCGTTAATTCATCCAGATGACTTTGAGTGTAACTGCGATAGCCATTCTCACTGCGCAGAGGCGGCGTCACCAGCCCTTTTTCTTCATAAAAGCGAATAGCTTTACTGGTTAACCCGGTCTTTTTAGCGACATCACTGATATTCATATTGCCCTCCGTAACCTTCCTTTTAATGGAAGGTTTGGGAAGTTTATACCGGATTGCTGGTATAAAAAAGGGGCAATTCAGGCGTGAAAGGAACCGATACCCTTCTCTTTTTTGTTTGCTGCTTGTACAGCAGTAAACCCAACTGCTGGCATTAAAAACGAAGTGAGGGGTTTCTAAGCTGCCTGTACGGCAGTGAACATATCTGGACGGGGATAAAAGACAGTGCCTCGTTTCTAAGCTGCCTGTACGGCACCCCTGTCATATCGCCGATTATTTTTTGTTTGCCCACTTCCGCGCTATCGCGTCCAGGACAGATAAAGCGTTATGCCGGGTTGGGTGATGTCTGGAAAAGTAATATTTTACCGGATTAATTATAAGCACTTTTAACCCCACAATTTATTAATTTTTGCGTAAAAATTCCACGCTGACTTGCTTAAAGGAACTAAGAATGAGTTGGAATAAAGAAGCTGCGGTTTCACACCTCCGATCGCGCGCTCTCGGTCGTTCACATAATGAATGTGCGACATTTACCAGGGAGGCTATTGCTGCTGGCGGCATACGGCTGGAGAGGACACTAAACGCAAAAGATTATGGGCAATCATTACTGCGCGCAGGATTTCGTGAAGTTCCGCCGGGTTCAACATTATTGAGCGGTGATATCGCCGTGATTCAACCCTATCCGGGAGGAAACCCCAGTGGGCATATGACCATGTATGATGGAATGCAGTGGATCTCCGATTTCCGGCAGCACAGCATGTACCCTGGTCCAGGGTACCGCGCAGCTCAACCGGTTTTCAAAATTTACAGGATGAATTGATGCGAGCCGTAATAGTGTTATGTGCTTTCTTGCTCTCCGCTTGCTCAGTTAAGCCGGATCAGAGCGCGCCAATGCGAGTGCATTCTTTTTATTCCAATTATTTGATGTCTCTTTCCAGTAGCGACAATGAATATTCGCCATCTGAGCTACGCGAATATGTATCTGCTGACACGATAAAGAGACTGGATGATATAGAGTCGATACCAGAACAAGACCTGCTTGGATCTGATTACTTCACTTATGCGCAGGATTATGATCCGTCATGGGTATCGGCGCTAACTGTCGGTGTCGCAAAACCTTTTGTCGGTGGCGAGATTTTGCCAGTCTGGATTGGCAAGGAGCGCGGGGGAAAAGTGGAGCTAGAAGTATTCGTTCGGCGTGAATCTGGAACATGGAAGATATATAGGGTCAGGGATGTGACAGATAACTATGAGCATCCGATATTTAACGCTGGTGCCATCACGCGCGCAAAGTCTGCTGCTGAAAGCGGACTTTAAACCCTAAACTTTAAACTAGCCCCGGCGGGTGCCGGGGCTTTTTATTTACATTTCCCGGTTCGCCGGGTTGCAATCATTGCCCGCCTCGCGCGGGCATTTTTATTGCCAAAATATCCTATACCACGTAGCCATCGTGGCTGACGGCCTACCTACAAACTTATTGGATAGATGATGCCGTATAAGAATACGTTATCAGAAGTATTATTGATGCTGTTTACGAATCCCCCGGAGGCGTTCCGCATAATTTGCATCATGATTGGTGGCGCTCTAACCAGGGCGTTTTTAACATCAGACAACACCACGCTAAAGCGGGTTGGGGATTTATTTTTTTGCATCCTGGCATATTACTGCGTCAGGCCGTTTATCCCCGTCGCGCCAACGCTTTTCGGAATTTCCATCCCCCCGGGGACGATAGCTATAGCTATCTCTTTGTACGGCAGTGAAGATTATGAGCAATCCAATTACGATAGGTTTTTCATTTCTAAGCTGCCTGTACGGCAGTGAACGCATCGAGGACTCGCCATGCGACAGTGCGCGCTTTCTAAGCTGCCTGTACGGCAGTGAACGCATTCGAACCTTTCAGGATGTGGTCTTTGTACTTTCTAAGCTGCCTGTACGGCAGTGAACGTCAGGCAGGCGCAAGCTGCGTCCTGAGCAACTTTCTAAGCTGCCTGTACGGCAGTGAACAATCACCAGACTTACCCTGGACTTGGGTTTGTTTTCTAAGCTGCCTGTACGGCAGTGAACGGCGGCGCAACCCTCAACGAACACGACATGGAATTTCTAAGCTGCCTGTACGGCGGTGAACGTCGCACGGAGCAGGAAGCCGCGCTGCACAATTTTCTAAGCTGCCTGTACGGCGGTGAACAATTCAGAGGGGTACCGTTTGCCGTTCTGGGATTTCTAAGCTGCCTGTACGGCAGTGAACTGCAGCCAACACTGTGCCGAATGTGACCGAATTTTCTAAGCTGCCTGTACGGCAGTGAACTACCGTCCGTTTCCGGCAACCGCTCGCTGCACTTTCTAAGCTGCCTGTACGGCAGTGAACTTATGCGCGCGACTGAGATTTTCGGGCCGCTTTTTCTAAGCTGCCTGTACGGCAGTGAACTGCAAAATATGCGGGAGTTTGTGCGCGTGATGTTTCTAAGCTGCCTGTACGGCAGTGAACCTGTCGCGCCGACAATTCGCGATTTTGGAAAATTTCTAAGCTGCCTGTACGGCAGCGAACGCATCGCTGTCACGGGTACGGCCACGTCAAGCTTTCTAAGCTGCCTGTACGGCAGTGAACTTTTTGCCGGTCAGGACGTGCGCGACGGGCGTTTTCTAAGCTGCCTGTACGGCAGTGAACGCATTCCGGCACAAAACATTCTCAACGGCGTTTTTCTAAGCTGCCTGTACGGCAGTGAACGCGGCGCAGGTGTGCTTCGTCGATGATCAGGATTTCTAAGCTGCCTGTACGGCAGTGAACTTGCGAGTTTTTTCCTTCAGGCCTGACCGAATCTTTCTAAGCTGCCTGTACGGCAGTGAACATCTATCACCACTATTGGCGCGGTGTCTACAAATTTCTAAGCTGCCTGTACGGCAGTGAACCCTTACCCATTTTTTGGGTGTATCCAGTCATTTTTCTAAGCTGCCTGTACGGCAGTGAACATGGCCTGCAAGATTACCGGAAACGCCCCGGATTTCTAAGCTGCCTGTACGGCAGTGAACAAATGTAATGATTGCAATGAGTGTTGCGCTCGTTTTCTAAGCTGCCTGTACGGCAGTGAACGTAATGCAACAATCAGGCAGGGAACTACAATCTTTCTAAGCTGCCTGTACGGCAGTGAACAGTTTCAGCCCCTTAAAGAGTCGGCCCAGACTTTTCTAAGCTGCCTGTACGGCAGTGAACCTGGCAGAGCGCCGGCGACAGGTTAGTGCTGAATTTCTAAGCTGCCTGTACGGCAGTGAACCGCTGGTGACAGCAATCACCCCTTCCGCAATTTTTCTAAGCTGCCTGTACGGCAGTGAACAGTTTTTTCCCGTCAGGCTGATTACCCAGCCAGTTTCTAAGCTGCCTGTACGGCAGTGAACCGTAAATATGGCCCGCTTGATGAAGAGCTTATTTTCTAAGCTGCCTGTACGGCAGTGAACGACCGTCGTAGTGCTGATGTAAAAGCGCGCACTTTCTAAGCTGCCTGTACGGCAGTGAACTGCGGTTTCAACTACCGACGCCGCCCTTGAATTTTCTAAGCTGCCTGTACGGCAGTGAACGGTTTATTGCGTAATCCCAGTCAATGCGCTGCTTTCTAAGCTGCCTGTACGGCAGTGAACACGTCCGGATGAAGCGGCCAGCGCGAAAGCCATTTCTAAGCTGCCTGTACGGCAGTGAACGCTCAGTGAATCAGCTTCAGCTCAATGAGTTCTTTCTAAGCTGCCTGTACGGCAGTGAACGGCTTCGGGGCTGTCGTCGCCGAACTGAGCGCTTTCTAAGCTGCCTGTACGGCAGTGAACCTATTGGTCGCCACGATGCTGCTGGCCCTCAATTTCTAAGCTGCCTGTACGGCAGTGAACTCGCATGGCGAGTCCTTGATGCTCAATATTTCGTTTCTAAGCTGCCTGTACGGCAGTGAACCTGATATGCCTGGGTTCGCCAACGGCGACGCCTTTCTAAGCTGCCTGTACGGCAGTGAACAAACCGCCTGGCGGTTGGCGGTCAGAAATGGTTTTCTAAGCTGCCTGTACGGCAGTGAACACGTCCTTCTCGCGCTTCAGCTCATGGAGCCGTTTCTAAGCTGCCTGTACGGCAGTGAACGCTTCCTGCACGGATTCCTGATAGCCGTAAACTTTCTAAGCTGCCTGTACGGCAGTGAACTCGAATCTTATCAACCAATCACTTTGTTTTATATAAAAAATTTAGAAAATAACGCAAAATACCCTATTTTTAACCATTCATAATTAATATTAAAAAACAATAGGTTATAAATAGTGATAAAAAAAGGGTTAGCGTAAATTGAGGGGTGAACGGATGAAGCACAGCGCCTGTGTGCAGGGTTTTAATAGGGCTTTGCTTTTACAACATGGCGAAATAATAAGATAAAAAGTGAGCTGCCAAAGAAGAGTGAAAAAGACCTGTTGATTAAATAACTACCGTACTCGCTCTAAAAAAGTACAAAATTTCTGAGAGTTAAATTGGGCTTATTTGTGGAACCGCACCCAAACAACAGGTGCGGTTGAACAGTTTAAAACCACGGGACTGTTGCCGTCGGGCTTAAACCATAGCTTGAAAATTCACCAGCAATTGGCTTTGGCTGTATTTCTCCGTGACATACAAACAATCGAAAACATTGCCCCGTAGACAGGCTTCGCATATTGAGCCAGGGTAAATCACTGAACTGTTCCGTGATCATCAGGCTTCTCTGCCTTGCCTCTTCTTCCGTCAGCCACCCTTTTCTAACCGAGCGACGGAGCAGGCGCTGCGGATTGCTTTTTACTTGCACACGACTTACACAACGCCAACCTTTTATTTCAGGGACAGGCATTAATTCTGTGCACAGACAGTAATCATGAAGCCCCTTGCGCCATGCCATTGATTCCAGTTCCTTCAGCGCAGACTGCGTGCCATGTACTCTCAACCTGGGGCCAGGTTTTAGCCCAAATGATGGAAAGCTAATCCCGATATCGCCCTTCCCTCGCGAACCAAGTGCACGATGTAATTTGGCAACCAGTGCAGCCATTAACATCTCTTCGCTAAACTCCGGATCGGGAAGAACATGGATCTCCAGATAATGATCCATCATCCCTCCTTATTCGCTTTTCTCGCCGAACACGCCACCGCGAATTAATACAGCAATCACGTAATGCTGTTGTTCCGGATCCGGTTTTTGGCTCTTGGTTACCCAGTTATCCAAAAGGGTATAAAAATCCATTTTTTTTATTGGTTGACGACATGCAACGCCACGACTTGTCACCGAACCATAAGGTTCAATAGCGATTGCGCCCAGATCGGCCACGTTCGGATGCCAGGTATCAATTGTACGCACCGCGTTGCCGATTTTTTGCGAGTGTATACCTGCCACATTGTCTACCTGGTATAACAAACGACTTTTACTACTATTGCTGTCAAGAACGAGTTCCTGTGATGGAAAAACCTCCTGCCCCGCGCCTAATAACACCTGCGCATCGACTTCCAATAGCACAAAGCCGTCACCACGCAGTCCCTGCTCAATCTCATGAGCTAAGGCAATCAGTTGATTATCCCTGGCGTTAAAATCGCGCATTGCGTAGTCATGCGCATTGAATGTCCAGATTTCACTGCCTTTTACCGTGATGACAATTTTTTCTGCGCCGACTCGGTTACGCCATAAAAATCTGCCGTTAGCCAGATTAGATGCGTAGCGGATTGCCAGTTCAGTAAAACCGTGTTCACTGATGTAATCTTCAATCACTTGATGCAGTTCATTCTGATAAGCGAGGTCATTACATACTGAAGGCGTGGAAAGATTGCCTAAGACGCGCAAAGTAAATTTTACTCTCAACGTATCGGCATCCTGGGGTAGTGCAGCTACGTCTACACGTTGCAGGTTCGCTTTTTGGATCTCCGCATCCAGTTTTGCCGGATCGTTAAAACGGGGATTTTTAAGGCGGTTGGAAATGGTGCCGCGCACCGCTTTTTCCTGAATATGAATCGGTTGCCACTTGCTTCCTTGCCAGCTTCCCGAATACATCACAGCGTCTGACGTTGCCAGTTTGCGTTCAAATGCCAGCACAGAAGCCGTTTTAATAGCAGTTGGAGCTTTTGCCATAATTGAGTCCTTTTTATTGATGAGATTCTAAGGCCAGGGGTGCATCCGCGCCCTGGCAGTAATAACCGGTTGTCGTCGTACGATAGCGCCAGAAGATCTGTTCCAATGATGTGATGCGGTGCAATCCGCACCACTCCCCCACGCCGTAGACCGCTTCAGTGAACGCAAATGGGGTTTGTGAATCGCGAGTGTTTGCCACACTCCCTGGCGCGTGCAGTTCGGAAATGCGCTGATAACCGGTCATTAATGGAACGAGATAGCCAGGGTATGGTTTTGGGATGTGATACCATCTGGCCGGATCGCCTTTATGGATTTCTCGGTCAACCGGGGTTTCGGCTTGTATTTTTAACGCTGCAAAATCAAGCCAGGCATCTAACAGCGTGGCATCCGGATTGTTCTGCAACAGGGTTTGATGATGTTGCGCCAGCCAAACGCTACGATCGCGTAATACGAAACCCGGCATCATCCGCCATTGCAAAAGGCGCATTTCAGAAATTGAGGACGGCATATCCATTACGCAAACGTCCTGAATATCAATGATATTTCCCCCGGCAAGTCGAAGAGTGGGGCAAATCTTACGCAAATGTTCAGCAAGTTCTCGCTGACCATATTCTCCATTCGGGATTTCCCCCTGGCATTCAATCAGTAGAGACACTGTCATATGCATGCGTCCCTCTTCATTGAATGAGGCTGTTTTACCCTCGCGCGTCAAAGGATTACGCGTTAGCGCAAATTGGTAGTCGCGTCCGGAACTATAGGCATGAATCTGATGCCGATGACAAACTACCGCGCAGCCATCAAGGTGTAGTTCATGGCTTTGTGTAAGTTTCCGCGACAGCGCATGGGCAAAGCCGAGAAAATGAGTGATCGCCGGAAAGCCCCACGTTATCCCGGCAACAGCGTTAGCATTTTCCACCCGAAGGCGACGAAGAAGAATTAATGAACTCATTTAATCGCCTCCTGGATAATAGCTTCCAGTTCACGCAAATTGTGCCGAAAAAGCGCCCGACTTTCCCATTCACGCTTTTCAGCGGCGCCGATGTCGGAGAATGTCTTACGTAACCGCGCGTTGAGCCAGAGCGCAAAATCTTCTGCGACCTTTGCCTGCCACTCACCTTTCTCACGTTCCAGACGAAATACTTCATCAGTTTTGGTTCGCCACGGATCGAACCATAATTGCTGATGATTTTTTAAATTCGGAGATGCCAGCGTCCAGTTTTGCCACTCTTCACGCTGAAAGTCAGAAGCGACGGCAAACAACAGATCGATCAGTGAATTAATATATTCATCACATGCATCACGAATGCGGCAGTTATTTTCCTTTCTTGTCAATAAAGAGATGAGCAGCTGAAGCGTACCGTGAGCGCGTCGATCAAACTGACCGCCAGCAGTAAAAATACAATTTAAGTTAACCGGTGGTTTGTTAGTACGTTTCCATTGCGGCGGCTGTGATGAAAGTAGCCAGACACGGCCGCCTCGCACGCTGTTTAAATAGGAAATATTTTGCGGTTTTGTACCGCCAAAGTGCATTTCTGCGGCCGAGGGAAATAATATCAAAGGCTGTGGATGCCAGGTATTTTCACGTCGAGCCTTCCAAATAGCTTTAAGATCGTCACCAAAACGTAGCGCGGTCATTTTCTGATGCAGAGCGTGAACCAGTGACGTTGAAAAAAGCGGGCTTAACAGATGATACCCGTCACCCACCGGGAAATAATTCTGCTTCGCCAGCTTATGTGAGGTAGGCACGCCAGGTGTTAATGCGCAAGAAAACCCGCAAATCCATTGTTCTAACTGCACGGGATCGTCGGTAAACGCGGCAAAGGCGCTATAGTCCCCCCGCTTAAGACATGCCAGCAGTGAGTCACCCTCTACGGAAGTTTGCAGCAGTTTTGCCACATCCAGTGCAGCGGCGTTACCAACTGCGTCAGGTTCAACATGGTGCAAAGCAGAACTACTGAGGTAACCGTCTTGTGCTGTTATCTCGCTATAAATACTGCTGCTTTTCGAATCACCATGCGTAAATTTAGCAGCGTGTGTGACAAGACTAATTTGTCCAGCTCGCTTTGCCGCTTCCGTAAGCCACATCCGGGGCTCATAGCGAAGCTCTAATTCTCGGCGCTCCGCTGCTATTGATACACTATCTAACTCGCTTCGCTTTACGGCCTCTTTATCAAAAGTTTCCAGCTTGGTTTGCCGTCGCGCAGCAATATAATCCGCAATAAAAGCGGTCAGTTGCTTTGTTTGCATAACATCCTCTGCAATAAATAATCCTTTAATCACAAATGTAGCGACACTCGTTATAAATAATTCAATACAAACAGTTACTATAAAGAACCAAAAAATAAAACGATCACAACAAACGTTATTTTCCTGATAAAGCGGGTCATAAGTCTCACCCCTGTAATGACTTTCCAGGAAAGTTATTCCGCACCTCTTCAATTATTAACCTATATAAAGCGAGAGAAACATTTAAGGTTGTCTTTTTTAATACAGTTTCTTTACTATTATTTTCTTAACTGTCGGACAGACAACGTAGAGATATATTAAGCGTTCATACTGCTGTACAAGCAGCTCGCGCCCTCTCAGAGGGCGCGAAATACGCCTAAAATCGGATGATACCGCCATTGTTCATTCGCATCCTCCTTTCCAACCCGCAACATGATCTCGCCAAAGCGAGCTGAAACCTCGCTCAACTCCATCTGCTTAACTTCTGCCAGTTCCAGCAATACCTGCTGATAATCAATGCCAAACCAGGCTTCTACCCCAACTCCCAAAGAAACGGGTTGTTTAACAAAACGATCGCTCTCTTTAAGTCTGCCGTCCTCTTGCATTACACAAAACGTTGGTTCGTCGTCATCTTCCAGCATTGTCAGGAAAAAGGATTCTTGCGGTAATGATTGGCGAAACGGCGTTCGTTGCTGAAGCTCTCCATTCCATGTCATCGGCAGGCGCCACCAATGCGCGGCAATAACATCTGATTTATCTCCACCATCAAGCAATGCGGCACGCAGCCGATGATGTTCGAGCGTAGCAAAGGGGTTGTTGGGTAAATCCTCAATGATGCGCGGTATGGCATTGATTAAATGTAACGTTGGTGGTGGAAGCAACTGACACATATCGTGATGAGTGAAAAGGAATTTTTCTGTTTCGAACCCAGGTTTGCAATACGCAACAGTATCGCCACAAAGCGCTCGGATATTGCGATTAAGCACCACCAGGTTTTCACTTTCAGGGGGTTGCTGGCGATGGCGCTGAATACGCCCGGCAAACTGAATCAGAGAACGCATTGAACTGGGTTCAATAATGCCAAAATCAGCATCAAAATCGCGACCCACTTCCAAAACAGATGTTCCAAGCACAACAAAAATATGGTGTTGATAAGGTGATGATAGCGCCGCTTTTACTTCGGGTAATTGCCAGACGGGATCGGTTGTATTATTAGCAAGGAAATGACGGTTAAATGCGCTATCCAGTCGCCTTTCAATATATGAACGAACAGCCAGTGGATGCTGACTGTGATAGACACAGTAATGAATACAATAATTTTCCGGTGAAGGTAACGTCATCAGTACCTGAGCAACGGCAACCAGTGGATTGATATTGGCGAGTCTGACCAAACCAAACGATACACTTTTACCGCTGCTGTGCAGAGTATGATGCTGCTGATGAAGCTCAATGATTTGCTGATGCAATGTATGCGCAACGTCGGCAATAACCACCTTTCGGCTATTTGAATTTTGCTCTACGAGCGCCAGTTTGCCCTTACGTGGATGGCATTGTTTTTGTAATTTCCCACCACGATCCTTAACAAACTGTCGGTGAATCTGTTGAAACGTTGCTTCATCAGCCACATCCTGTGACTGCGCATTGTATTCATCGAACCATGCGCAACAGATATTAACGGGTTTACCTGGAATACCACATGCCGATTGCCAGGCTTCGCGCCCTTTTCGATAGGCTTCAAAAAGCGCCTCGGTTAATGCAGGAGGTAACGTGGCAGATGAAATAAGTAACCGTGAACCCAACATTCCAGCCCAGTTAACCAATCGACATAGCGCAGGTAAATCGTCGATATCAAAATCATCCGGCTCATCCAGCACCAAATCGCTGGTAAGCAGACGCAACATCGCCGGGATTTGCCTACCGCCGCGCATGCCTTCTGTGGCAGGCATCAAATGATCAATGGTGGTGACAAGAACAGGCGCACTAACCAAGCGGTTTAATGCTGGCTCCGTCGTTAACCATTGCTGCGCCACACCATTGGAGGTAGTGCCTTCATAATGTACATAATGATGGCTGGCAAAAAAGCCTTCATCGCTGAGACTATTGTTATCTTCATCGCCCTGATTTAATGCGTAGAGATCACGAACGGCTGCCGAGCCGGTAACAATAGCCAGCACGTCATCATCAAGCCCTAATCGAGACTTTAATGCCTGCCCGGTCTGGAGTGTCAGCGTTCGTAACCCTAGCGCGACACTAAAGCGACAACCTTCAGACTCATCCGCCAGCGCATACATAATACGTGCATTGGCAAACGTTTTTCCGCAGCCAGTCGAAGCCATATTTATGCCGAAAAAGCCCTGCTCTGCGCTGCGTTCACGCAAAGCAGATGCCACATCCCAGGCTTTGTTTTGCCAATGGAAGCGAGATGCTTTTGCCCGCTCACGAAAAGATTTATGCCGAGAGATGGCGGGTAACGACCGCTTAAACCAGGGCAATGAACGCCCCAGAAGCAAAGCATAATGCGCCACCCCGGTATTATGTTCATCGAGCTTTTGTTTAAGTTGATGTGTCTTCCGATCGCTATTTGCCCAAACATCATAACCGGCATCTTGCCAGTTAATATGAGGCAAACGGGAAGAGTAAAAATGATCGGCAAGCATCAGGGTCAGACGCGATAAATGCAAAGTAAAAAGATTATTCATTGCGCCATCATGGTGTAGTGAAACGGCGTTTTTTGCGCGCTTGCCGATTTGCCTCGCCTTTTCACGCCATACTGCGCTTTTTAGCGGAGTGCCCTGAGGGAATTTCCAGACATTTTTAAAATCACGCTCTGTCCATTTGCGTTTTTCATGAGATTTGTGATTAAGCGAATTCCAGTCCGCATTGACTTGCCGCTCGAGCCAGTTATTGCAATATTGCAATTGCGGTTTCGAGGACAATGCCTGGGGCAAACGGTGGTGCGAAAGGATTAACCAAGCGACAGTTCTCGCTAACGGTGGTAATAAGCTGAATGGACTGCTGCTCTTTTCTTGCGAGTCGGTAATAAGACTCTTGAGTATCGCTTTCTCATCTGAGGGTTTTAAATTTTCCAGTCTTGCCAACCACTGCGCATCGTTTTGTTCACCAACAAAGGCTTGAAATAGACGTACCGAGAGCCATTCATGCCGATAAGGTTGGCATGCGTGTTTATATTTGCCATGTAACGTTTGCTGAAAACATTGTCCGGCTTTTCCAAAGTCATGAAATAGCCCGGCAATAGCCGCCAGCAGGCCAATACTTTCTGCGCAGTGCCAGCGATGCTCGGCACCGGTATTAATGATATTGAGCATCGTGCGATTAGTCGGTACACGCCCCTGAGCGTTAAAGCGACGAAGATTACCTACAATCCATAGAAGCTCCGTCTGCCCATTCTTTTTAAGCCAATGACACGCGACGGCCGTATTGCGACGCGCGGTTTTACGCAGCCATTTCCGAAGCGTGTTGACGCCTTCAAGGGTGATTATCGTTTGCCATGCCGCGTCACCTGTACGTTCAGCAAACTGATCGAGGATGCGACAACTTTCATTGCGGGCATTTTTAGTGCATCGCGAAATAATTAATACATTCATTGTGCAGTGCTCGCCAAATTTTCTGGCGTTTCCTGCAAGGCGGTGATCATCAGATCCAGCGCATCAGCCTGTTGAAAGGCGTTGATACAGCGCTGGCGAAACATGAGATTATCTTCGCCAGACATCGCTGCGATAAACGCCTGGGGCATCACCAGTGCGTCTTTTATTAAATCGGCAATATCAAATACCAGCCCACCACGTCGAGTTTTACCATGCATCACCGCGAGGCCATGCGGAATCCCCGTTACCCATGCGGCAACTGCGGCTAAACCGTACGCAAGGTAATTCCCTTGATCGAGGAAACGGTTCGCCATATCAGCCCCGCCCCCCCGCTTTGCACGCGTAAAATGCCCATAATCAACGCCCTGACTTGCCAGTTTGTAGAGTGACTTCGTGAGTTGTGCTTCTTGAAGCATAAGCGATGTATGATCCGTCGCCGACGTCATGGATTGCCTTGCGCGTTCGAGAACGGTTTGCAGCGTTAGTTTGTCTGGTTTATATACGCCATCCCGCTGCATGCGCGATCCTGTCCAATGTTTTTCAATTTGCTGTAACCGAATAAATTGAAATTGCCTGGCTGCCTGTAATCGTTTCTCATCGTCAAACCAGAAAGAAACCCACTGCTGTAAATAGGTAGTCGGGCGATATTCACTCTGCGGACAGAGCCATGAAACATCGATATCAATTTCATTAGCAGAATACAGCGGTGTACCATCGGTTCCGCAAAACCCTACCATCACACCCGCACGGGCAAATTCCCGCATTGCCATTTGCGTAACCGATGTTCCCATGCCCAACATGACTGCTGTGGTATTAGCAATGGGTATGTTCCAGTAAAAAGATTCTTTCCCTTCCTGAGTAACATACTCCACGCGGCCACCATTGACCTGCACTCGGCATTTTTCGAGATAGTAAATATTAGCGCGTTTGGAATGGATAATGGTTTTCAAATCTGTTGGAGAAATAGCCGCTTGATGCATACAAGTTCCTTTTGTTTTTAGTAAGCGACGTGGCGAGCATGAAGAAATATCATTAAATAACTTATTAATTCTAGTGGTTATCTCACAAAACAACCTTACAGTAATATTTTATTAAACGTGGTGATGAATAACGTTTCAGAAAACAACAATGCATTGCAAAATATAAAAAAAATCACATACTCCATTCATATCACAGACTTTATTATTCCTGCTGCGATTTCAGTATCATAAAAAGCTGAGCCTATTTTTATTTATTCCCCAATTTCAATGAATACAATAAAAGAAAACATATAATAAATTTATCAGCAAAAATAATAACGCATGCCTTCCCATCTTTAACTGATATTTTTAGTGCCCAGCCCCACAGGGGAGTGCCTTTCCTTAACGTGGGCAACTGATACAAAAAGCCTGGAATTTATCTCCTTGACCTTCCCCTTGATGGAAGGTTTACCCTTCTATAACGTCAATAAAGCCAGTCTCATTTGGCACACCGAGAAGGAGTTTTACGATGTCTCATACTGTTGATCTCACCCTGGATGGCCTGTCCTGCGGCCATTGCGTTAAACGGGTAAAAGAAAGTCTGGAAAAACGTCCTGATGTGGAAAATGCAGAAGTGACGATCACCTCTGCGCATGTTACCGGCAGCGCGTCTGCTGAGGCGTTAATCGATACCATTAAAGAAGCCGGATACGGGGCGGAGTTAAGCCACCCAAAGGCTGACCCGCTGGCAGAGTCATCAATCCCGTCGGAAGCACTGACAGCGGCGCCTACTTCGCTTCCGGCAGATGCGTCGTATGATGACAGCCTTCAGCTGTTAATCGACGGCATGAGCTGCGCCAGTTGCGTAAGCCGGGTGCAAAACGCGCTGTCTGGCGTTCCGGGCGTAACACAGGCACGGGTGAATCTTGCGGAGCGCACCGCGTTAGTCATGGGGAGCGCTTCCGCAAGCGAATTAATCAGCGCGGTTGAGAAAGCCGGATACGGCGCTGAAGCAATCGACGACGATAACGAACGCCGCGAACGCCAACAGCAAACCGCTCAGGCGGCCATGAAGCGTTTTCGCTGGCAGTCTGCTCTGGCGCTGGCGGTGGGCATCCCGGTAATGATCTGGGGCATGTTCGGCGACAATATGATGGTCACTGAAGCTAACCGCACACTGTGGTTGGTTATCGGCGTCATTACGCTTGCGGTGATGATCTTCGCAGGCGGGCACTTTTATCGCAGCGCCTGGAAAAGCCTGATGAACGGCACGGCGACAATGGACACGCTGGTGGCGCTGGGCACAGGCGCGGCCTGGCTGTTCTCCATGAGTGTCAACCTGTGGCCGCAGTGGTTCCCGATGGAAGCGCGTCATCTCTATTATGAAGCGAGCGCCATGATCATCGGTCTGATTAACCTCGGTCATATGCTTGAAGCCCGGGCGCGCCAGCGGTCTTCAAAAGCGCTGGAACGACTGCTCGACCTGACGCCGCCCACGGCGCGCGTAGTGACCGAAAGCGGCGAACAAACCCTGCCGCTCGCGGAAGTTCAGCCAGGCATGACGCTACGCCTGACCACGGGCGACCGTGTGCCGGTGGATGGTGACATCACCCAGGGCGAGGCGTGGCTTGATGAAGCGATGCTGACGGGCGAGCCAATCCCGCAACAAAAAGGCGCGGGTGAAACCGTTCATGCCGGGACCGTTGTGCAGGACGGCAGCGTGCTGTTTCGCGCCAGCGCAGTCGGCAATCACACGACGCTCTCGCGCATTATCCGCATGGTGCGCCAGGCGCAAAGCAGTAAACCGGAAATCGGTAAACTTGCCGATCGGATCTCCGCCGTGTTTGTACCCGTAGTGGTCCTGATCGCCTTATTCAGCGGCGCCATCTGGTATTTCTTCGGACCCGCGCCGCAAATCGTCTATACCCTGGTTATCACAACCACGGTGCTGATTATTGCCTGCCCTTGCGCGCTGGGGCTTGCTACGCCGATGTCGATTATCTCAGGCGTTGGGCGCGCCGCCGAATTTGGCGCGCTGGTGCGCGATGCCGATGCGCTGCAACGCGCAAGTCAGCTTGACACCGTGGTCTTTGATAAAACCGGCACACTGACGGAAGGTAAGCCGCAGGTGGTGGGCGTTATCACCGTCAACGGCGTGGATGAGCCGCAGGCTATTCGTCTGGCCGCCGCGCTGGAACAAGGCTCAAGCCACCCGCTGGCTCGCGCCATCCTTGAGAAAGCGCAGGATATGACGCTGCCGTCAGTGAGCGGTTTTCGTACCTTGCGCGGGCTGGGCGTGAGCGGTGAAACCGACGGCCATATGCTGCTGTTGGGCAACCAGGCGCTGCTGCAAGAACAGCATGTTGATACGCGCGAACTGGACGCTGAGATAGCCAAACAGGCAGAACAAGGCGCTACGCCGGTGCTGCTTGCGATTGACGGCAAAGCGGCAGCGCTGTTGGCAATTCGCGATCCGCTGCGCGAAGACAGTCGCGACGCGCTGGCTCGCCTGCGTCGGGAAGGCTACCGACTGGTGATGCTGACCGGCGACAACGCCATCACTGCTCAGGCCATCGCTAAAGAAGCGGGTATTGATGAGGTAATTGCAGGCGTACTGCCGGACGGCAAAGCGGAAGCCATTGCCAAACTGCAACGCGAAGGCCGTCAGGTCGCGATGGTGGGCGACGGCATCAACGATGCGCCGGCGCTGGCGCAGGCTGATGTAGGTATCGCCATGGGCGGCGGCAGTGATGTGGCGATAGAAACCGCCGCGATCACGCTGATGCGCCATAGCCTGATGGGCGTTGCCGATGCGCTGGCTATTTCCAAAGCCACGCTGCGCAATATGAAGCAAAACCTGCTGGGCGCCTTTGTCTATAACTCGCTGGGGATACCGATTGCCGCCGGGATCTTGTGGCCCCTCACCGGTACGCTGCTCAATCCTGTGGTGGCGGGCGCGGCGATGGCGCTCTCCTCTATCACTGTCGTCAGTAACGCCAACCGTTTACTGCGCTTTAAACCCAAAGCCTGATGATTGCCCGGGAGCGCTGCCTCCCGGGCCTCTCTACGCCGCCCTTATTTGCACCTTTCCCTTCAGCGCGTTAGCATGGTTTTTTTTAACCGGGAACGCATGTATGGGCTTGTTCGATCGACTGCGCGCACTGCTTGGGATCTTTTCTCCCGTCAACCCCTGGCCCGCCATCGACATTACGCTTCCCGATAAACGCTACCTGCATCTGGTTGGCAGCATTCATATGGGCACCCGGGATATGTCGCCGCTGTCAGAACGCCTGATTGAAAAGGTGAGACGTGCCGATGCGCTGATTGTGGAAGCCGATATTCGCAGCGGCGGATCCCCGTTTGGCGCTGATGAAGCCGAGCGCCCGCTCCGTGAACGGCTGGACGCGGCAAGCCTTGAGCAGGTCGAAAAAATCGCCAGCGAATTGTCTATCCCGCTCGCGCGTCTCGACACGCTCCCGGCATGGCAAGTGGCGTTAATGCTCCAGGCGCATCAGGCGCAACGCCTCGGGTTACGGCCTGAATACGGCATTGACTATCAACTGTTGCAGGCGGCACAGGCGAGCCAAACCCGCGTGATGGAGCTTGAAGGCGCAGATAACCAGATAGCGCTGCTGCGCCAGCTTCCCCAGCAGGGCCTGGGGTTACTGCAAGATACCCTTACCCACTGGCACACCAATGCCCGGTTGCTGCAACTGATGATTGGCTGGTGGCTCGGTAATCCGCCCCGTGAAAGCACAGTCACCCTTCCCAGTACGTTTGCCCACGAGTTGTACGATGTGCTGATGCACCAGCGTAATCTCGCCTGGTGCGAGTTTCTCAAAAACCTGCCGCCAGGCCGGTATGTGGTTGCGGTGGGTGCACTGCATCTGTATGGCGAAGGTAACGTGCCGGCATTGCTGAAGCGCCCTTAGCGGATGCGCAATTTTGTTCTATTTTTCCGCACGCGTTGCGCTTAACCTTTTTTCATATGACTTATTGAATATCAGGTAACTATCATGACGCCCGCAGTAAAGCTGCTCGAAAAACATAAGATTGCCTTTAAAATCCATGCCTACGATCACGATCCTCATGAAACCAACTTTGGCGATGAGGCGGTACGCAAGCTGGGTCTGAATGCCGACCAGGTGTACAAAACGTTGCTGGTTTCGATGAACGGCGACGAGAAACAACTGGCGGTGGCCGTCACGCCGGTAGCCACGCAGTTAGATCTAAAAAAAGTCGCCAAAGCGCTGGGCGCGAAGAAAGTGGATATGGCCGACCCAATGGTGGCGCAGCGTACCACCGGCTATTTGGTGGGTGGAATAAGCCCGTTAGGGCAGAAGAAGCGGTTACCCACGCTGATTGACGCACCGGCGCGAGACTTCCCGTGCATTTATATTTCCGGCGGTAAACGCGGTCTGGACATCGAGCTTGCGGCAGTCGATCTGGCAACGTTGCTTAATGCCACCTTTGCCGATATCGCCCGTCGCGAATAATCAACTGGCCGCAACCGGGTTGCCATTACCCGGCTGCGGCAGTGCTTTACTGCCAGGTCACCTCGCCTTTCGGCTCGAAGGCATTCACATCAATCGGTGAATTTTGCTGGATGTACTGCTTGAGCACTTCCGCCTCAATAAAACCGGTATTAACGTAACCCGGCTGGTTATCGATTTTCGGATAACCGTCGCCGCCCGTGGCGTTAAAACTCAGGGTCGCCATGCGGTAAGTTTTAGTCGGATCCACCGGTTCGCCTTTAATTTTCAACTCGCTGAGCTTGCCGCCCGCCGCGTTGAAACTGACATTGGCAAATTGCGGATACGCGCCGGAGTCCGGCGTTTTTTGCGCCACCGCCGTCAGATATTCCACAACAGCCGACCCTGGCATATCGATATACACCAGCGTATTGCCAAACGGCTGCACTTTCAGCACGTCTTTATAGGTGATATTCCCGGCCTCAATAGAATCACGAATGCCGCCGCCGCTCATCACCGCGAAATCAGCCTCGGTTCGCGCCATTTGCGCTGCCAGAATCAGGCGGCCTAAATTGGTTTGTACAAAGCGCACCTTGCTGCGATCGCCTTCGAGATGGCCGTTAACCGTGCCAATGTTCACCTCGAGCTGGGCTTTACCTTTGCTCTGGAACGGCGACAACAGCGACAGCATCTTCGGGTTTTCGGCGATTTCAGGCGTGTAAAGCACCCGCTCGCTTTTCCCGTTATCCCAGGTGATTTTTTTCTTAAGATTCACCGGAATGAGCTGGTAATTCACCAGCGTCATTTCACCATTGCGGAATTCAAAATCGGCGCGCCCGACATATTTACCCCATTCATGAGCCTGCACAATCCAGATGCCGTTCTGACGGTCCGGCGCGCAGGGGGTTCCGGGAACGTAATCCGCCTGTTTTTTATTCTCAGCCGCCATACACACCGGGTTTTGCGAATGGCCGCCAACAATCATCGCCAGCGCGCCTTTTGGCAGGCTGCGCGCCATTTCCACATCCCCCGGCGCATTAGAGCCGTGTTCGCCATTGTCGTAATGCCCCATGTGGGTGGTGGCGATAATGACATCGGGTTTTTCGGTCTGTTGAAGCTCCTGAATCACCAGCTTCGCTTCTTCTGCGGGTTTACGGAACTCGATATCGGTGAAGAATTCAGGATTACCAATTTTGGCGGTGTCGTCCGTGGTCAGGCCAATCACGGCAATGTTTAGACCCTGGCGTTTAAATAATGCCCAGGGCTTAAACAACCGTTCGCCGGTGCTTTTCTGGTAAATATTGGCAGACAGAAACGGGAATTTTGCCCATTTTTCCTGCTGGCGTAACACGGTAAGAGGGTTATCAAACTCATGATTCCCGACCGCCATCGCGTCATAGCCAATTAAATTCATGCCGCGAAAATCCGGCTCTGCATCCTGTAAATCGGATTCCGGCACGCCGGTATTAATATCGCCGCCTGAAAGCAACAGTACGCTGCCGCCCTGCGCGGTGACTTGTTGACGAATGTTATCGACCAGCGTTTTTTGGGCGGCAAGACCGTATTCGCCGTACTCGTTACGCCAGAAATGACCGTGATGATCGTTGGTGTGAAGAATGGTGATCTTATAGGTTTTATCTTGTTCATACGCTTGCGCAGGTGCGCTCAGCATGCCGAAGGCCATGAATAATGCCAGTGCCTGGCCGGATTTGGCTAACCCCATGTCAACGCTCCCTTTAAAATAACTCGGACCCACAAAAGTATAGCGGTAAGCCACCCTATAACACTTCCTTTTCAGATTTGCGACTTTCCTCGTTCTAAGATGCACGGTATGTTAGCCGGGTAACTATTCTCTTGCTGGATAATTACCTGCGTTATCCGCTAATAAAAAAATCGTCTTTTTTGGAATCTATGGCATGAGTCAACAAACCCAGTCGATAACCGGGCAACCGGCTTCGCCGCCAAAAAGCCGCACCTCGTTCGGCATTTTGGGCGCAATCAGCCTTTCGCATTTACTCAACGATATGATCCAGTCGCTGATTCTGGCGCTGTATCCGTTACTGCAGGCTGAATTTACCCTGAGCTTTGTGCAGATCGGGATGATAACCCTGACCTTCCAGCTGACCTCTTCCCTGCTACAGCCGGTGGTGGGTCTCTATACCGATAAATACCCAATGCCCTGGTCGTTGCCGATTGGGATGTGCTTTACCCTCTGCGGCCTGGTGCTGTTAGCGTTGGCGAGCAGTTTCCCGATGGTGCTGCTGGCGGCGGCGCTGGTGGGGACCGGTTCGTCAGTGTTCCACCCGGAATCATCGCGCGTGGCGCGAATGGCGTCGGGCGGCCGTCACGGTCTGGCGCAGTCGCTGTTCCAGGTGGGCGGTAATTTCGGCAGTTCGCTCGGCCCGTTGCTGGCGGCAATTATCATCGCGCCTTACGGGAAAGGGAATGTGGGTTGGTTTGTGCTGGCGGCGCTGCTGGCGATTGTGGTGCTGGCGCAAGTTAGTCGATGGTACGCAGCCCAGCATCGACTTGCCAAAGGTAAGCCTGCGGTAAAAATAGAAAACCCGCTGCCGCGACAAAAAGTCATTCAGGCGATCACGGTGCTTCTGATCCTGATTTTCTCTAAATACTTTTATATGGCGAGCATCAGTAGCTACTTCACTTTTTATCTGATGGAAAAATTTTCCCTGTCGGTACAAAGTGCGCAGTTCCACCTGTTTGGCTTTTTATTCGCCGTGGCGGCGGGCACCGTTATCGGCGGGCCGGTGGGCGATAAAATAGGTCGCAAACGGGTCATTTGGGGTTCCATCCTTGGCGTTGCGCCGTTTTCATTGATATTGCCATATGCCGATTTGTGGTGGACGGGCGTACTGACCAGCATCATCGGTTTTATTCTGGCGTCGGCTTTTTCTGCGATTCTGGTCTACGCCCAGGAATTGATGCCAGGACGTATCGGAATGGTGTCCGGGCTGTTCTTCGGGTTCGCGTTTGGTATGGGCGGACTGGGCGCTGCGGTGCTTGGGTATGTCGCCGATCAGACCAGTATTTTCCTGGTATATAAAATCTGCGCCTTCCTGCCGCTTTTGGGGATACTTACCGTATTCCTGCCGGATAATCGTCACAAAGCATGATGTTTTGCGGCTAAAGCCTCCCTTTAGCCGCAGCCACAACCCGCCTATCTTCATGCCTTAACTCTGATAACAGTATAAATCTCCTCTCTGACTGATTTTTTCCAGCCAGATGCCAGTTTTATTGATATTTCCACCTTTATTAATAAACGTGACACATAGAATTGACATAAACTATTCATTGGAGGCCTGGTTTTTAACCAGGCCGGACGCCATTGACTACGAAAGGAGACGGAATGCATCACGCCACCCCGCTTATCACCACGATTGTCGGCGGCCTCGTGCTCGCTTTTTTACTGGGCATGCTGGCCAACAGGTTACGTATATCACCACTGGTAGGTTATTTACTTGCCGGGGTTTTAGCCGGGCCGTTTACGCCGGGTTTTGTCGCTGACACCAAACTTGCGCCAGAACTGGCGGAACTCGGGGTTATCCTGCTGATGTTCGGTGTGGGATTGCATTTTTCAGTCAAGGATTTGATGGCGGTAAAGTCGATAGCCATCCCCGGCGCCATCGCGCAAATTGCGGTGGCGACGCTGCTTGGGATGGGGCTTGCCTGGACGCTTGACTGGTCATTAATGACCGGCATCGTGTTTGGTTTATGTCTTTCTACCGCCAGTACCGTGGTACTGCTGCGCTCGCTGGAAGAGCGGCAGTTAATCGACAGTCAGCGTGGGCAAATCGCCATCGGCTGGCTGATTGTGGAAGACCTGGTGATGGTATTAACGCTGGTCTTGCTCCCCGCCGTGGCGGGAATGCTGGAAAAAGGCGACGTGGGGCTGGCTACGCTCTCGCTGGATCTTGGCATCACCATCAGCAAAGTGGTCGCGTTTATTGCGCTGATGATGGTAGTGGGACGACGGCTGGTACCGTGGATCCTGGCACGCAGCGCGGCGACCGGATCGCGGGAACTGTTTACGCTGGCGGTGCTGGCGCTGGCCCTGGGTATCGCCTTCGGCGCCGTTGAGTTGTTCGACGTCTCCTTTGCCCTCGGCGCGTTCTTCGCAGGCGTCGTGCTGAACGAGTCTGAGTTGAGCCACCGCGCCGCCCACGATACGTTGCCTCTGCGCGATGCGTTCGCGGTTCTGTTTTTCGTCTCCGTCGGTATGTTGTTCGATCCGCTGGTGCTTATCCAGCAACCGCTGGCCGTGCTGGGCACCGTGGTTATTATTATTTTCGGTAAATCTCTTGCCGCCTTTGCTCTGGTGCGAATGTTTGGGCACTCGCAGCGCACCGCTTTAACCATTTCGACGAGCCTTGCGCAGATTGGCGAGTTCGCGTTTATTCTGGCGGGCCTCGGGATGGCGCTCGATTTGCTGCCTCAGGAAGGCCAGAATCTGGTGCTGGCGGGGGCGATTTTGTCGATTATGCTCAACCCGGTTCTGTTCGCCATTCTTGAAAAGTATCTTGAGAAAACCGAGACGCTGGAAGAGCAGACGCTGGAAGAGGCGCTGGAGGAAGAGCAGCATCCGGTTGATGTTTGCCACCACGCCTTACTGGTGGGTTATGGCCGTGTCGGTAGTCTTATTGGCGAGAAACTGCTGGCGCAAGGGATCCCCCTGGTGGTGGTCGAAACGTCCCGGACGCGGGTGGATGAGCTGCGTTCGCGCGGAATTCGCGCGGTGCTTGGCAATGCCGCCAATGAAGAGATCCTGAAACTGGCGCACCTGAATTGCGCGCGCTGGCTGCTGCTGACCATTCCAAACGGGTATGAAGCAGGGGAAATCGTCGCGACGGCGCGTGCGACCTGCCCGGGCATTGATATTATCGCCCGCGCCCATTACGACGACGAAGTGGATTACATTGCCGAACGCGGCGCGAATGAGGTGGTGATGGGCGAGCGTGAAATCGCCAATACCATGCTTGCCCTGTTAGGCAGCCGTCAAAACGAAAACGAGGTGAGCGGGTAAATTCCTGCCGCTATACAGCAAAAAGGCTGGCAAGCACCGCTTCGCCAGCCTTTTTTATGGCGCGTGATTAACGCTCCCAGTACGCCTCTTCCAGGCTGTCTTCACGTTCCGGAAGGCCACGCGTTAAGCGCGGGGAATGCTGATTCAGCACCTGGTAACTGACGCGGTTGGCGTATTTACACACCTGCGCTAACGATGAGTAGGTGAGCCAGTTAAAGGTATGTTTACTGGAATTCGGCACGTTAGTGCGATGGAAATTATTGGCGGTAATATCGTGCAGCAATGCCGCCAGCGCGCCGTCGCCTGCGCCATTAGTATTCATGATTTTTTCCGGCCCGCCCATATAAGGGGCGATGTGGGAATAAATCCGCAGCGGCTGCTGACAATCTTTTAAGCGTAACACCCGACTAAATTCGTACTGGTTGAATTCGGCAATCGCGCCCGGCAGTAACGGATGCTGAGTCTTGCGCTTCGCCTCTTCTTCGGTATAGCCCGCCATATACAACCCCACCGGCCCGGCCGTGCACAGCACCAAATCTACCCAGTCCAGCGCTTTGTCGGACGCCATCAGCGGGTCGCTTTCGCCCGTAAGCGCCAGCGCCTCTTCTTCGTTCATGGCCAGAATCGAGACATGCTCTTTGAGGAAATCACGCCACCACTGCGGGTTATCGGCAATCACATATTTGGTGCCGAGAGTCAGAACCACCGGGACGTTATGCTTTTTCGCATAACCAATGGCGGTCATGGTGGCTTCCGGCATGGGTTCGCCTGGCTTACAGCGCACCAGATAGGACGTTAACACCAGTGCCGACGCCCCTGCGATAACATCTTCGGGAATGCTTTCCGGGCGCAACTGGTTCATATGACCGGGGCTAATCGCAAAGGTGCGTTCGCCCTGTTCGCTAATCAGCGTAAAACAGCGGCCAATCGCGCCATCCACACCCTGAAGATAGTTCAGATCGGTGCGGCTGGAGGTGTTGCATAAGTAGCGGTAGGCATAGCTGCCCGGCGTGATGTTATTGCACATAACCCCAAGCAACACGGAACGGTCATCGGCCAGCACCGAATAGTTGTGCATGGTATTACCAATGGTACCGCCGGCAAACTGGTGGGTTATCAGGTTTTCACGCACCAGTTCCTGATAAAGCGCTTCCGCCACCTCATCTTCAATCACCAGCGAATGGCCGAGACTCAAGCCGTAACGCGCCACAAACGCATCATCGACACGCGCTTCAATGTCTACCAGGGTCTGGTCGATGCCCACTACCCACGACGGGCTGGCGTCATTATCGGGCTGCGCTTGTTGCAATAACGGGTCGCGCAGGCTGACGGGGAAATAGTGTTTAGATTTACGTTTGCCGGGAAATTTCATGGATTGCGGATCGGTAGCTATTGAGGCGGTGAATGGTAGCACATTCCGCCGCCCCGACGCGATTAGCGATAGCGTGACACCAGTTGCACCATCATCTCAATATGGGCGGCACCGTCGTTTAAAGCGGGAATGTATTCGTATTTCTCGCCCCCTGCCTCAAGGAAGACTTCGCGGTTCTGCTCGGCTATCTCTTCCAGCGTTTCAAGACAATCCGCCGCAAAGCCCGGACACATGACCTGAATGTGTTTAATGCCTTTTTCCGGCAGTAATTTCAGGGTTTCGTCCGTGTAAGGCGTCAGCCACGGCTCGCGGCCAAAGCGCGACTGGAAAGTCATCATCGTCTTTTCAGGATCGATTTCCAGCGCAGCCACTAGCTCGCGGGTGGTATCGCGACAACGCTGCGGATAATCATCCCCTTCATTGGCGTACCGTTGCGGGATGCCGTGATAGCTCATCAGCAATAAATCCGGCTCGCCGTGTTGAGCGAAGGACTGGCGCACGGTGCCTGCCAGCGCACTGATGTACGCCGGATGGTCGGCATAATCGCGAATAAAGTTGATACCCGGCATTCGACGGTAGCGACCAAGAATACGCGCCAGCTCATCCCACACGGCGGCAACCGTCGAGCAGGAGTACTGCGGATAGAGCGGCAGCACGATAATGTTGGTCACACCGCTTTCGGTAAGCTCCGCCACGGCGCTGTCAAGCGACGGTTTGCCGTAACTCATCCCCAGCACCACCGGAATATCAGGCAGCCGCGCCGATAGCGCCTGTTGCTGACGACGGCTGTACACCATCAGCGGCGAGCCTTCCTCCATCCATACGGACTGATAAAGTTTGGCGACGCGAGGAGAACGCAGCGGCAGGATCACACCGCGTAGCAGCGGCCACCAGAGCAACGGCGACGTGTCGACGACGCGTTTGTCACTTAAAAATTGGCGCAAATAGCGTTTCACCGCCGATGCCGTCGGGGCATCCGGTGTGCCGAGGTTAACCAGCAGAATACCTGTTTTTTCCAAACGCATTACCCGCCCTTCACTGACTAAATGGTTGATAATTGTAGCTGAAAAGCTGGCAGGATAAATCTATTGATATGAGAGCCAACTCCCTTCTTCGGGAAAGAAAAGCAGCAGGCTCTGGGTTCTTCAGGCTACCGACAGACGATAGCCTGAAAGAGCAGGCACGACGGGGAATTAACCGAGGATTTTTTCCAGTTCCGCGCGCACGTCGCTGACCGCTTTGGTGCCATCAACTTTGGCGTAAAGAGTGTTACCCGCTTGCGCTTCTTTCTGGTAGTAGCCGATAAGCGGCGCGGTCATCTGATGGTATTCCACCAGACGCTTACGCACGGTCTCTTCCTGGTCGTCTTTACGGGTGGTCAGCTCGTCGCCGGTTACGTCGTCTTTGCCTTCCACTTTTGGCGGATTGAATTTTACATGGTAAACGCGGCCAGAAGCGGCGTGTACGCGGCGGCCCACGATACGATCGACAATCAGTTCGTCCGGCACGTCGAATTCAAGCACGTAATCCACTTTGATGCCCGCTTCTTTCATGGCGTCGGCCTGCGGAATAGTGCGCGGGAAACCGTCCAGCAAGAAACCGTTACGGCAATCTTCCTGAGCAATGCGCTCTTTTACCAGGGCAATAACCAGCTCATCGGTCACCAGTTTGCCGGCGTCCATGATGTCTTTTGCCTGTTTGCCCAGCTCAGAGCCGGATTTTACCGCGGCGCGTAACATGTCACCGGTGGAGATTTGCGGAATGCCGTATTTCTCCATGATGAACTGTGCCTGAGTACCTTTTCCTGCGCCCGGAGCGCCGAGCAGAATAATACGCATTGCGTAATTCCCCATACAATTTGAATATTACTGAAAGTCGCGAGGTCAAAACCATACCACTAAAGGCAGTACTACGACAAGAAACGCGGGGTTGGTGAATGCTTTCAAGCGCCTGAAGAGAACGAATAAAAAGCACAATGGCGAGAAATTCCCCCTCCCGCTGTAGTGAGAGGGGGAAAAAGCAGCGTTACGAAACCAGAAGCTGGTTCATGCGGCGAATAAACAAGTTTGGATCTTCAAGCGTACCGCGCTCGGCGAGCAGCGCCTGGTCGAACAGTAATTCAACCCACTCTTTGAAGCGCTCTTCATCCTGGGTATCCGCGGTACGTTTAACCAGCACGTGTTCCGGGTTCAATTCGAAGATGTACTTCACTTCCGGCACTGCCTGGCCCGCAGCGGCAAACAGTTTCGCCATCTGGGTACTCATTTCGTCGTTGTCGGTGGTGACAATCGCCGGGGTGTCGGTCAGACGATGGGTAAAGCGCACCGCTTTCACACGGTCGCCCAGCAGCGTTTTCACGCGCTCAACGAACGGTTCAAGGGCTTTTTCCGCTTCTTTGGTCTGCTCATCCACTTCATCCGCCAGTTTATCGAGCGACTCGTCCGCTTTGGCGATGGACTGGAATTTCTTACCGTCGAACTCGGTCAGGTAGCTCATCATCCACTCATCGATGCGGTCAGACAGCAGCAGCACTTCGATGCCTTTCTTACGCAGCAATTCGAGATGCGGGCTGCTCTTCGCGGCGGCGTAGCTGTCGGCGGTGATGTAGTAAATCTTCTCCTGCCCTTCTTTCATGCGCGCAACGTAGTCTTCAAGCGACACGGTCTGCTCGGAAGAATCGGTATGGGTTGACGCAAAGCGCAGCAGTTTGGCGATAGGTTCCTGGTTGGCGTGATCTTCCGCCGGACCTTCTTTCAACACCAGGCCAAACTGTTTCCAGAAGGTCTGATATTTTTCAGCATCGTCTTTCGCCAGTTTTTCAAGTGTCTGCAGCGCGCGTTTGGTCAGCGCGTTACGCAGATTGCGGGTAACGGTGCTGTCTTGCAGAATTTCACGCGATACGTTGAGCGGCAGATCGTTGGAGTCGATAAGCCCACGGATAAAGCGCAGGTAGTTCGGCATGAACTGCTCGGCGTCATCCATGATAAACACGCGCTGAACATAGAGTTTCAGGCCGTGCTTATGATCGCGGTTCCACATATCCCACGGCGCCTGGGACGGTACGTAAAGCAGGCTGGTGTACTCCTGCTTGCCTTCCACGCGGTTGTGGCTCCAGATCAGCGGATCGGTGAAGTCATGCGCGATGTGTTTATAAAACTCTTTATATTCATCATCGCTGATTTCCGACTTGCTACGGGTCCACAGCGCCTGAGCTTTGTTGATTTTCTCAAAGCTGACTACCGTTTCGCCGTCTTTTTCTTCATGCTTTTCAATCTCTACCGGCAGCGCGATGTGATCGGAATATTTGCTGATGATGGAGCGCACGCGCCAGTCGTCAAGGAACTCGTCCTCGCCTTCGCGCAGGTGCAGCGTAATTTCGGTACCGCGATCGGCTTTATTGATGTCGGCAACGGTGTATTCGCCTTCGCCTTCGGATTCCCAGAACACGCCCTCATCGGCGCTAACGCCGGCTGAACGGGTGCGTACGGTAACTTTATCCGCCACGATAAAGGCAGAGTAGAAACCCACGCCGAACTGGCCAATCAACTGGCTGTCTTTGGCCTGATCGGAACCCATGGATTCCAGGAACGCTTTGGTGCCGGATTTGGCGATGGTGCCAAGGTGGTCGATAACCTCATCGCGGGTCATCCCGATGCCGTTATCGGCGATAGTCAGGGTGCGATTTTCTTTGTCGAAGGAAACGCGTACGCGCAGATCGCCGTCACCGGCATACAGATCCGGGTTAGATAACGCACGAAAACGCAGTTTATCGGCGGCATCCGAGGCGTTAGAAATCAGCTCACGTAAGAAAATTTCTTTATTTGAATAAAGAGAATGGATCATCAGGTGCAGAAGTTGTTTTACTTCTGACTGAAAGCCACGGGTCTCTTGTCCTTTCATAGAGTCATACCTCAACAAAATACCCTTATCCTTTACGCCTCAACACCAGAAGCGATGAGCGAAGGCCTTCGGGCAAACCAGACATCAGGAAAAATACGATGGAAGTGAAATGGGGTTAGCGAGGAAATATTTCAAGCGGAGCGTGTAAAGACACGCTTCGACTGATTAAAAAACAATCTTATGACGACCCACCAGCGAGTGCGACAGCGTGGTGCCGTCCACCATTTCCAGCTCACCGCCCACCGGCACGCCGTGGGCGATGCGGCTGGCGTCTACGCCGTACTGGCCGCAAAGTTCGGCGATGTAATTCGCCGTGGCTTCGCCTTCCACCGTCGGGTTGGTGGCAAGGATGACCTCTTTGAGCGTCTCGGTTTCGAGGCGCTGCTCAAGGCGATCCAGTCCAATGTCCTGCGGGCCGATGCCATCAAGCGGAGAAAGATGGCCCATCAGTACAAAATAACGGCCGGAAAACTGTCCGGTTTGCTCAATCGCATAGATATCCGCCGGGCTTTCCACAATGCAAATTTGGCCATTTTCCCGACGGCGCGGGTTGGCGCAAATATGGCATATCTCCTGCTCGGTGAAGGTGCGGCAATCGGCGCAATGGCCGATTTCCGACATCGCACGCGTCAGCGCCTGCGCCAGGCGCATACCGCCGCTGCGATCGCGCTGAAGCAGCGTGAAAGCCATACGTTGCGCTGATTTCGGGCCAACGCCCGGCAGGCAACGCAGTGCTTCCATCAGTTGGGTCAACAGAGGACTGGTTTGCATCAGAACGGCATCTTAAAGCCTGGCGGCAGTTGCATACCGGAAGAAACAGAGGCCATTTTCTCTTTTTTGGTTTCTTCGATACGACGTGCGGCATCGTTGAATGCAGCGGCGACCAGATCTTCCAGCATGTCTTTGTCGTCTTCCAGAAGGCTCGGATCGATTTCCACGCGGCGGCAGTTGTGCGCGCCATTGATGGTGACTTTCACCAGGCCCGCGCCGGATTCGCCAGTCACTTCAATCTGCGCGATTTCTTCCTGCATTTGCTGCATTTTTTCTTGCATCTGCTGGGCTTGCTTCATCAGATTACCCAGACCGCCTTTTCCAAACATATGCATCTCTCTTAACTTTGGGGCTCGTCGGGCGTTACCGCTCAACGATACCGGGTTTACAACAGACAGAAGGCCTGCCCGTCAAAGGGGACGAATACTCTCTTCATCCAGATCCGCATCGAAGAAACGACGCAGGGTCTGAATATTGGCATCCGCAATGATCGACTCACGCGCCTGCGCGAGCTTCTCTTCGTAAATTGCCTGACGCCACTCGAGGGGCGTACGTTGTGCAAGATTATCATCTTCAATGATAGTCAGTTCAATCGGCGCGCCATAAAGCTGACTCAGCGCTTCGCTGATGGTTTGTCGCGCTGCCGGTGAATTTAAATGGCGCTGGGTAGGACGCAGATGCAGACAAACCTGTTGCCCGTCCTGTTCCTTCCAGGCATTTAACGCCACCTGCTCGACCAGTTTCGGCAGCTTCATTAAGCTTACATCACGCGCCCATTCATCGCGCGAAAGGGATTCTTCTGCCAGTTTCGCAGCAAGTTCCGGCGTTTTTTCATGCTCCAGCGCTTTCTTAAGCGCTTTTGGCGTCGCGACGGGCTCCACCACCACTTCCACGACGTTCTGCGCTTTCCAGCGGTAGGCTTCCGGTTTCGCAGGCACGCTCTCCTGCGGCGTTTTCGCCGGTTTTGCTTTTACCCGTTCGGTTACCGATGCCAGCCGTTCAAGCGCAGAGTTGCTCACCGGCCGCGCAGTTCCTGACGCTGCCGGTTCACCCTTTTTTGTTTTGTTGCCCTCCTGGGCTTTTTGCAGACGGCTTCTGGCTTCCAGCAGTTGGCTGGTGGCATCCGGCAGCGCGGTGTCAGCCGCAGGTTGCGCTGATGCAGGTTGCGTGGACGCAGACGGTGCGCGAACCGCAGGCGCTGGCGCGTCGACGCGAACGACCGGCTGCGCCGCCACGACCGGGATCGTCGGCTGCGCGTTTTGCGGTTCAGGGAGCGGCGCACGCGGATGGAACGCCAGCGCGCGCAACAGCGTCATTTCCACACCCATACGTCTGTCGGGCGCCCAGGGAAGCTCTTTGCGGCCAATCAGTAATGTCTGGTAATACAGTTGTACGTCCGCAGGCGGCACCGTACGCGCCAGCTCTTTCAGACGTTGTTCAATTGCGGCCATATCGGTGCCGATGGCCGTAGGGGAAAGCTGAACCATGGCGATGCGGTGCAACAGGCTCAGCATTTCCACCAGCAACGCTTCCCACTCTACGCCGCGGGTATGCGCATCGTTGAGCAGGCGCATCACGGTTTCGCCTTCCGCACGCGCCAGCGCTTCAATTAACGACAGCGCCTGGGCATCGTCCAGCGTGCCGAGCATGGCACTCACGGTATCGGTCGTGACCTGCCCGTCGCCGCTGGCAATAGCTTGATCGGTAAGACTCAGCGCATCGCGCAGGCTGCCTTCCGCCGCGCGCGCCAGCAGTTGCAACGCCCGTGATTCGTGCTCGATTTTTTCCTGGGTAAGAATATGTTCGAGCTGATGGCGGATCTGGTCGACATCCAACGCCTTCAGGTGGAATTGCAGGCAGCGCGACAAAATCGTCACCGGCAGTTTTTGCGGATCGGTGGTCGCGAGCAGGAATTTTACGTGCGAAGGCGGCTCTTCCAGCGTCTTTAACAACGCATTGAAGCTGTGACGCGAGAGCATATGCACTTCGTCGATAAGATAAACTTTAAAGCGCCCGCGAGCCGGCGCGTACTGCACGTTATCCAGCAGATCGCGGGTATCTTCGACTTTGGTACGCGAGGCGGCATCGATTTCTATTAAATCGACGAAGCGACCCTGCTCAATTTCGCGGCAATTATCACATACGCCACAAGGGGTCGCGGTGATGCCGGTTTCGCAGTTAAGTCCTTTGGCTAACAGACGCGCAATCGAGGTTTTCCCGACGCCACGCGTGCCGGAAAACAGGTACGCGTGATGGATGCGCCCAAGGGATAACCCGTTCGCCAGCGCGGTCAGTACATGTTCCTGGCCGACAACGTCAGCAAAGGTTTGTGGGCGCCATTTACGGGCTAAGACCTGATAACTCATGGGCTGGCTCTGAAATGCCTGGATGGTGATTAGAGAGGGGTAATGCTAACACAGCCCCACCTGTACGGCGAGGCTGTCGGGGCGAATATCAATGACCGGGGAACGGGACCAGGCTGAAGCAGTCAATGCCCGCTTTTTGCAGACGCTGCTCGCCGCCAAGATCGAACAAGTTAATGATAAACGCGGCGTCTTTGACTTCACCGCCAAGACGACGAATCAATTTTACGGTGGCGTCAATCGTCCCGCCAGTCGCCAGCAGATCGTCTACCACCAGCACTTTATCGCCAGGCTTGATAGCATCAACATGGATCTCAAGCTGATCGGTGCCGTACTCCAGCTCATAGCTTTCCGCGATAGTTTCACGCGGCAGTTTGCGCGGTTTACGCACGGGGACAAACCCCACGCCCAGCGCCAGCGCTACCGGTGCGCCGAACAGGAAACCACGCGCTTCGGTGCCCACCACTTTGGTGATACCGGTATTTTTGTAGCGCTCGGTCAGCAGTTCAATGCTTAACGCATAGGCTTTGGGGTCTTCCAGCAGGCTGGTGACGTCACGAAACAGAATCCCCGGTTTCGGGTAATCCTGGATGCTTTTGATACTGTCTTTGAGAAATTCAAGCTGCTGTGCAGTCGCGGTCATAATTACATGCCTGATAAAAACGGGTTGACTCACAGGGCACGCCAAAGGGGGTAAACGCGATTATGGATAAACGTTAACCAGGGCGTGTCTGTTGCCGAAAACGCCAGAATGTACTGGCTGAGCCATCGAAATGCAACAATTTGAGATGCAACTTCAGGTGTTTTGTTGCTTTTCATCAATCACCGGGATGCGCCACATAAAGATAAGCAGGCAACACAGGATAATTAATAACAACATACGCACCCAGAACATTTTTACCACCCACAGCGAAACCGCAAATGTAACAAGAATAAACGCTATCGCGCGGGGCTTGGCACCACGCGGCATTGCTTTATGCTGTTGCCAGTAGCGTATATAACCGCCGAACCAGGAGCGATACAGCAACCAGTGGTGAAACCGCGGTGAAGAACGAGCAAAACACCAGGCAGCCAGCAATAAAAACGGCGTCGTGGGCAGCAAGGGAAGCACGACGCCAAGCGTCGCAAGCACTACCGCAATCCAACCAATGATGAGTAAAATAAGTCTTCGCATAGTCGCTTCCACAGGATCATGACGGCTACTGTAGCACAGCGCACGCGGGACTTAGCGGAGAGCGAATGAAAACCGACCGATTATTACAATCGCTACAAACGCGTATGCAAAGCCTTGCCGAAACGCTTGAGCCGCTGGCGCAGCATCGCACCCTGTCGGCGCGTTTTGACCGCCAGCTTTTCCAGACCCGCTCCACGGTTATCCATGATTATCTTCAGGAATGCTGGCGCAATCTGGAAGCCCTGACGCTGTACGTCCGGGAGCATAAAACCGAGCAGGTCGCCTGGCTTGCGGAACATCTCGTGGCCCAGATGGAAGCGCTGGCGCGCGAAAGCGCCACCTGGTCGCTACGCTATCATGACAGCGCGCATTTGCCTGCGGGGCGTCGTCACGCGCAGTTGTTGCAGCATCAGGATTACGAGCGACGTCTGCAGGCGATGATACGCCAGCGCGAAGCGCAACTGCGTGATGTTGAAACCTTACAGGTTCAGCAAAAATTACATAAAGAAATCGAGGCGCTGGAAGGCCGGCTTACACGTTGTCGCCAGGCGCTGGCCGCGATTGAAGGCGCGCTGGCGCGTCAGACCCGTTAATCAACAAGGAGAAAATCATGTCGCTGGATAATGCCCCGGATGAGGTCAAGCTCGCCGTGGATTTAATTATGCTGCTGGAAACGCACAATATTCCGGTTGAAACAGCTTTAGGCGCACTGGAAATTGTCCGGCAGGATTTTTTGCGTAAGCAGCAGGAAGCAACAGCAGGCGGGGTGGAGTAACGTCCTCTCCTGGGGAACAAACCGCAGGAGAGGCAAGTCTGTCAGATAGCGGCGTCGTCTTCTTCACCGGTACGGATACGCACCACGCGCGCCACGTCAAAGACGAAGATTTTACCGTCGCCGATTTTGCCGGTTTGCGCGGTACGAATAATCGTATCAACGCAGGTATCGACGATATCGTCGGTCACCACAATTTCAATTTTCACCTTCGGCAGGAAATCCACCATATATTCCGCGCCGCGGTAGAGTTCGGTGTGCCCTTTCTGGCGGCCAAAACCTTTCACTTCAGTGACGGTCATCCCGGTGATGCCAACTTCAGCCAGCGCCTCGCGCACATCGTCCAGTTTGAAAGGTTTAATAATTGCATCAATCTTTTTCATGGTGAACCCTTAAATCATCTCGCCAGCGGCACGGTTAACAACGCGTAATCGGTTGCTCACCGTATCATAATTTTATGAAAGTTTGGCAGCAAAACTACTCTTTAAAATCATTTGCATCGAGCTCATGCCGGGAGAGTAATTTATAGAACTCGGTACGGTTACGCCCCGCCATACGTGCGGCGTGGGTCACGTTGCCTTTGGTTATCTGCAAAATTTTTCGCAGATAGTTGAGTTCAAATTGATTACGCGCTTCGACAAAGGTCGGCAGAACTGAATTTTCCCCTTCCAGCGCCTGGCCTACCAGCGCTTCGCTGATAACGGGCGCAGACGTCAGCGCCACGCACTGCTCAATGACGTTCACTAACTGGCGCACATTGCCCGGCCAGCTTGCCGCCATCAGGTATTTCATGGCTTCTGCGGAAAAACGCCGAACGAAGGGTTTATGCCGCTCCGCCGCCTGACGCAGCAGTTGGTTCGCCAGCAGCGGAATATCTTCTGCCCGCTCGTTTAGCGCAGGGATCCGCAGGCTCACTACATTGAGGCGATAAAACAGATCTTCGCGGAATTCGCCGCGCTCCATCGCTTTAGGCAGATCGCGATGAGTAGCGGAAATAATCCGCACATCGATATCAATATCCCGATTGCTGCCAAGCGGACGGACCTTACGCTCCTGCAATACACGCAGCAGCTTAACCTGAAGCGAGACAGGCATGTCGCCGATTTCATCAAGAAATAAAGTGCCGCCTTCCGCTGCCTGAAACAGCCCTTCCCGGCTGCTTACCGCGCCGGTAAAGGCCCCGCGTGCATGGCCGAACAGTTCTGATTCCAGCAATTGTTCCGGCAATGCGCCACAGTTAATGGCGATAAACGCATTTTTAGCCCGGGGGCTGGCATTATGAATCGCCTGCGCCAGCACCTCTTTCCCGGTACCGCTCTGACCGTGAATGAGCACACTTACATCGGATTGCGCCACCATACGCGCCTGTTCCAGCAGACGCAGCATTGTGGGGCTGCGGGTGACGATGGTGTTTTGCCATTCATCATCTCCGCCGACCCTTTTATGGGCCAGCGCATCGTCAATTGCCTTATAAAGCGCGTCTTTATCAACAGGTTTGGTAAGAAAGCTGAACACACCCTGCTGCGTCGCGGCGACCGCGTCGGGTATCGAGCCATGGGCGGTAAGAATAATAACGGGAAGGCCCGGCTGCACTTTCTGGATTTCGCTAAACAGTTGCATCCCGTCCATCTCATCCATCCGCAAATCGCTGATGACGAGATCGATCTGCTCACGTGCCAGCACCCGTAAACCTTCAAGGCCGCTTGCCGCGGTTTCAACGCTGTAACCTTCGCTGGTCAGACGCAATCCCAGCAGCTTGAGCAAGCCGGGGTCGTCGTCCACCAGGAGCAGGTGTGCCGGTTTATGCTGGGTCATGGCTTAGCCTCATGCGTATCAACGGGAATATCCTTGTCATCAGGCGAGGCCGCCGGATGCGCCGTGTCGGGCAATTCGCTGCCCGGCGTTTTGCGCGATGAGAGACGGCGCTCAATGTCGGTTAAGTTTTCCAGTTTTTGGCTGACCAACGCCAGTTGATTACGCAGGCGATGCTCTTGCTCGCGTAACGTATCCAGTTCGCTGTCGGAGGTTTGCTGAAGTTTGGCGTACCGGCTACGTTCATCGGAAAGCTGCAACTGCGTGGCCTGATTATCACGCCACACCTGATAGAGCGGGCGGATTTGCGAGGGGATATCCGCCGCCAGTTCATCGAGTCGATTAACGTAGCGCCGCCGCTCCATGGGGGAGATTTTTGCATTAGCTAGCAGGATGCCGCGTTTAAAGTTGGCCTGCCAGGTGTCGTCCTGCAATACGCCCGCCTGAGCCCGCGCTTCGGCAGGACCAAGACGGTCAGCGCAGTCTATGCCGCGCAGCCAGTACAGTGGGTTGCTGTCGCTCTCACGGCCTGTCAGTTCCCAGATATCCTGGCAATCGGTTGACAAAAAATCGGCCAATTGGTGCTCGGGAAGTTTATGCTGATTTTTATCGATTTTGCTGTGAATGGCGTCCTGAACGCAGCCAGTGAGCAACAAGGCTGCCAGCGCGCCGCCTGCGAGAGGGCGAGAAAAAATCGGTGTTACGAACGACGCTGCGCGCCGTAAAAGCCTGTTAAAAAATACATTCATGATGACGATTGTTCCGGGTTACAGACAGGCAATTCGATGCGGAAACAGACATCGGCGGTGTTATCGTTCACCAGATGGAGTTCCCCATGCATCCGTCGAATACAATCCTGGGCGATGCTTAACCCCAGGCCACTGCCTTTCACTGCCCCTTTTCGTTGATGACTTCCCTGAAAGAATGGCTCAAATATCATAGCTTGCTCGGCCTGCGGGATGGGCGTGCCGCTGTTGGCGACATCAATACGCACGTGATTACCCACCTGACGACTGCGGATATAAATGTTACCGGATTCAGAACCATAGTGCACCGCGTTGGAATAGAGATTATCGATAACACTCATCAATAACATGGGTTCAGCCTGGCAGGCCGCCGCTTCCAGTGCCAGTTCGGTACGCATCATTTTCGATCGAGCCGGCAAACTGTGCGCCGATACCACCATCTCTATCAGCGGAGCCAGTGCAACGTTCTCAAGCTCAATGACGCCGTCCGCCAGCTTACGGTTATAGTCCAGCAGTTGCTCAATCAGTTTTTGTAAGTTACGGCTGCTGCTATCAAGAATTTGCACCACTTCCTCTTGTTCCGCCGTCAACGGTCCAACAACCCGATCGGCCAGCAAGTCGGTACCCTCACGCAGGCTTGCCAGCGGCGTTTTCAACTCATGGGAAATATGGCGTAAAAACTGATGGCGTTGGGACTCAAGCCAGGAGAGGCGTTCGCTGAGCCAAATTACCCGCTGCCCTACCGAGCGCAATTCGCGCGGGCCGTTAAACATCGCGGCCTCGCCTAACGACTCCCCCTCACCGAGCCGATTGATCATCCGCTCAATGCCTTTCACCGGGCCTATGATCATCCGGGTAAAAAGCATCACTAACCCCAGGCTTACCAGAAACAGGAGTAATGCCTGCCAGCCAAAAAATTGCCCGCGTAAGGCGATATCCTGTTGCAGCTGTTGCCCACGGGTAAATACCACCGTGCGGGTTGATTGCACCATTTCAGTATTGGCTTTCGCAAACGCTTCCAGATTGTCGTCAGCCGCCTCGGTCGGCCCGCTGTTCTGACACTGTAACTGCGCCAGCGCATCAAGATTATCTTTCAGGCGCTGGTAGAGCGCTTTATCGGGAAGGACGCCGACATGGGATTCGAGCATCTGGGCATAACGCTTACGCTGATTCTGGTAAACCTTTTCGAGGGTCGCATCATCCAGAACGCAGTATTGCCGATAGCTACGCTCCATCTCTAAGGCGGCGTTGGTCATGGCTTCGCTGCGCCGGGCGTCAATCAGGGTTGTGCGATTGGTACGTGCCGCCTGTTCGCTGAGATCGTTAAGGCTCTGCCACGCCTGCCAGGCAAGCACCAGCAACGGCAATAAAATCAGTAAAAAGGCCATTACGACCAGCTGACGCAGCGAGCGAGGGAAAAGTGACCAGCGTTTCACAGGATTCTCGTTTAAAAAGAGGATATCCGGATGCTAGCTGACGAAACGAATGCAGGAAAGCCAAATCGCAGAAACGACAAAGGCAGGGAACAATCCCTGCCTTTGCGATGGAAATAGGCGGTGCCTTACTCAACGTGTCGCCCGATGTCTGATAGAGCAGTGCTGTATCAATTGGTGGACGGCAGGCACCTGTATGTGCGTCATTCGAAGTTTATGTAGCACTCGCGTGGGGCTGACATAAGAAGGTGAATGAGCCACTGCGCGTTATTATGCATTAACCGTGCCAAAAAGCGAGATATTTATAAATTTGCTTAATATATAAGGAGTTACACATAACCACCCTTAATATCTAATAACTTCGCCTGATAACGATTATGTCGTCAAAAGGAAACACCTTATCGGCCCATGATTTTTTATCATTAAAATCAAATAAATAGGCGTCTCCATTTGGAGACGCCTGTATAGGGTGCTTGTCGCGCTTTTGCGACACACTCGCGTGATGAATTAGCCGAGTTGCTGACGCGCGTTACGGAAGATGCGCATCCATGGGCTGTCTTCTCCCCAGTTTTCCGGGTGCCAGGAGTTAGATACGGTACGGAATACACGCTCCGGATGCGGCATCATCAGCGTTACGCGGCCATTTTCACTGGTGACAGCGGTGATCCCGTTCGGCGAACCGTTCGGGTTAGCCGGGTAGGTCTCAGTCACCTTGCCGAAGTTATCCACATAACGCAGCGCCACCAGGCCTTTGCTTTCCAGCTGCGCCAGATGCGCGGCGTCACGCACCTCCACGCGGCCTTCGCCGTGGGAAACCGCGATGGGCATCATCGAACCGGCCATGCCTTCCAGAAGAAGCGACGGGCTTGCGGTGACCTCCACAAGGCTGAAACGCGCTTCGAAGCGATCGGAGTGGTTACGCACAAAACGCGGCCACAGTTCGCTGCCCGGAATAAGTTCATGCAGATTCGACATCATCTGACAACCGTTACACACGCCGAGCGCCAGGGTTTGCGGGCGATGGAAGAAGGTTTCGAACTCGTCGCGAACCCGGTTATTAAACAGGATGGATTTCGCCCAGCCTTCACCGGCACCCAGCACATCGCCATAAGAGAAGCCGCCGCAGGCCACCAGCGCATGAAAATTGCCAAGGCCGATACGCCCGCCGAGCAGATCGCTCATATGGACATCAATGGCGTCAAACCCGGCGCGGTGGAATGCCGCGGCCATTTCCACATGGGAGTTAACGCCCTGCTCGCGCAGAACCGCGACTTTCGGACGCGCCCCTGTCGCGATAAACGGCGCGGCGATATCGTCGTTGATATCAAAACTGAGCTTCACGTTGAGACCCGGATCGGCGTCAATCGCTTTTGCGTCGTGCTCCTGATCCGCACATTCTGGATTGTCGCGCAGACGCTGCATCTGCCAGGTCGTTTCTGCCCACCACATACGAAGACGGGTGCGGCTTTCGCTGAATACCGCATGGCCGGCAGCGGTGAGCGTAAAACGATCCCCGGCGACAGCGCGTCCCAGATAGTGAACGCAATCGCCCAGACCATGGTCTTTCAGGATCTGTTCTACCGCGTCGCGATCTGCCGCCGCGACCTGGATCACCGCGCCCAGCTCCTCATTAAACAGCGCCGCCAGACGATCGTCGCCCAGTGTGGCGATATCCGCCTCGATACCGCAGTGGCCGGTAAATGCCATTTCCGCAAGCGTCACCAGCAGGCCGCCGTCAGAACGGTCGTGATAAGCCAGCAATTTACGTTGTGCCACCAGCGCCTGAATGGCGTCGTAGAACCCTTTGAGTTTCGCAGCGTCGCGTACATCAGCCGGTTTGTCACCCAACTGACGGTAAACCTGCGCCAGCGCCGTTGCGCCGAGCGCGTTATGCCCTTCCCCGAGATCGATAAGCAACAGGGCGTTATCCTCGGTAGAAAGCTGCGGCGTGACGGTGTGGCGCACATCTTCTACGCGGGCAAACGCCGTTATCACAAGCGACAGCGGCGATGTCATTTCGCGGGTTTCACTGCCTTCCTGCCAGCGGGTTTTCATCGACATGGAGTCTTTACCCACCGGAATGGTTAAGCCGAGCTGCGGACACAGCTCTTCGCCCACGGCTTTCACTGCGTCGTAGAGACCGGCATCTTCGCCCGGGTGGCCTGCGGCCGCCATCCAGTTGGCAGAAAGCTTGATACGTTTGATATCGCCGATCTGTGTTGCGGCGATATTGGTAAGCGCTTCGCCCACCGCCAGACGACCGGAGGCGGCAAAATCAAGCAGCGCAACCGGCGCACGCTCGCCAAGCGACATGGCTTCGCCATAGTAGCTGTCGAGGCTTGCGGTTGTGACCGCGCAGTTTGCTACCGGGATCTGCCACGGGCCGACCATCTGATCGCGCGCCACCATGCCGGTAACGGTACGGTCGCCGATGGTCACCAGGAAGGTTTTTTCCGCGACGGTCGGCAAATGCAGCACACGGTTCACCGCGTCGGCAATCGAGATGGCCTCACGGTCCAGCGCCACGCCAGTTGCCTGTAAGCGCTCGACATTACGGGTCATTTTCGGGGTTTTACCGAGCAGCACATCAAGCGGCATCTCAATCGGTTGATTACCGAAATGGCTGTCGTTGAGCGTCAGGTGTTTTTCTTGCGTCGCTTCGCCAATTACCGCATACGGCGCACGTTCACGACGGCACAGCTCATCGAATAACGCCAGTTGCTCTGGCGCTACCGCCAGCACATAACGCTCCTGGGATTCGTTGCACCAGACTTCCAGCGGGCTCATGCCCGGCTCATCGCTCAGGATCTCGCGCAGTTCGAAGCGCCCGCCGCGTCCGCCGTCGCTCACTAACTCCGGCATGGCGTTTGATAAACCGCCCGCGCCGACGTCATGAATAAACAGAATCGGGTTGGCTTCGCCTAATTGCCAGCAACGGTCAATCACTTCCTGACAGCGGCGTTCCATCTCGGGGTTATCGCGCTGCACGGAAGCGAAATCCAGATCGGCGTCAGACTGGCCGGACGCCATAGAAGACGCCGCACCGCCGCCAAGACCGATATTCATCGCCGGGCCGCCCAACACGATCAGTTTCGCGCCCGGCGGTATCTCGCCTTTTTGCACATGGTCGGCGCGAATATTGCCTATCCCACCCGCCAGCATGACTGGTTTGTGATAACCGCGCAGCTCGACGCCGTTGTGGCTGTTGACCTGCTCTTCATAGGTACGGAAATAGCCGTTCAGGGCCGGGCGTCCGAATTCGTTGTTAAATGCCGCGCCGCCCAACGGGCCTTCGGTCATGATATCCAGTGCGCTGACAATGCGCTCCGGTTTGCCGAAATCCTCTTCCCATGGCTGTTCAAAGCCGGGAATACGCAGGTTGGATACGGAAAATCCGACCAGGCCTGCTTTCGGTTTCGCGCCACGTCCGGTCGCGCCCTCATCGCGAATTTCGCCGCCGGAACCGGTTGCCGCGCCCGGCCAGGGTGAAATCGCCGTCGGGTGGTTATGGGTTTCGACTTTCATCAAAATATGCGCCGCTTCCTGATGAAAGTGATATTTGCCGTTCGCATGGTCGGCAAAGAAACGGCCTACTTCGGAACCTTCCATCACCGCCGCGTTGTCTTTATAGGCAGACAGGACATGATCCGGGGTTTTCTCGAAGGTGTTTTTGATCATTTTAAACAGCGATTTCGGCTGCTGTTCGCCGTCAATCACCCAGTCGGCGTTGAAAATTTTGTGGCGACAATGCTCGGAGTTGGCCTGCGCGAACATATACAGTTCGATATCGTTCGGGTTACGACCAAGCGTGGTAAACGCCTGCAGCAAATAATCGATCTCGTCTTCTGCCAGCGCCAGGCCCAGACGGGTATTCGCCTCTTCCAGCGCAACGCGTCCTCTGCCTTGCAGATCGACGCTTTGCACCGGCGCAGGCTCATGATGAACAAACAGTTGCGTCGCTTCTTCAAGCGAGGCAAAGACGGTTTCCATCATTCGGTCATGGAGTTCAGCGGTTACCTGCTGCCACTGCGCGTCGGTCAGGGTACTGGCTTCGACGTAATACGCTACGCCGCGCTCAAGACGCTTAATCGACGCAAGACCGCAATTGTGGGCGATATCAGTGGCCTTGGAAGACCAGGGGGAGATGGTGCCGGGACGCGGCGTCACGACGATCAACCGGCCAGTTGGCGCATGGCTGCTAAGATGCGGGCCATATTTCAACAGGCGTACGAGTTGGGCGTGTTCTTCGGTGGTCAGTGGAGCGGTGATGTCAGCAAAATGAACATACTCGGCATAAATGTCACTCACCGGCAGGTGAGCATCGTTAAAGCGGGCCAGCAGTTTGTTAATACGAAATGCCGACAAAGCGGGCGAACCACGCAGAATTTCCATCATCAAAGCTCTCTCGTCTTCGGGCGTGAGCGTCGCTCACAGGATAGCCGGGGGGGAAAACGGGCGTCATTATAGAGAATCCAGGACGCCGACGAAACCGTTTGCGTAGAAATAAAATCGTCAATCGGTCATGCCTATAGATGTGATTGAACGCGTGAATAGGTTGCCTCGTGAATTTTTATTGAGCAAAATGCCGCTTAATCCACAATAAAAACGACCTTTTCATGACGATATTTAGCTGAGACATTTAACAGCGCAGAGAATTAACTATTTGAGAAAATTAAAGATTAATTATCTGTTTATCGGCATTGTTACCTTGCTACTGGCAATGGCCCTTTGGCCTGCCATTCCCTGGTTTGATAACGCCGACAATCGTATCGCCGCGATCAAATCACGGGGAGTGTTGCGCGTGAGCACGCTTTCCAGTCCGCTTATTTATAACCGGGTTAACGACAAAGTTGTTGGCCTGGATTATGAACTGGCGCAAAGCTTTGCCGATTACCTTGGCGTAAAGCTTGAGATCACCGTTCGCCCCACCATCAACAAACTGTTCGACGACCTGGATCAGGGTAAAGCCGATATTCTGGCGGCGGGACTGGTTTACAACGAAGAACGCAGCAAAAACTATCAGCCCAGCCCGACCTATTATTCCGTTTCTCAGCAACTGGTGTATCGGGTCGGCGGCACGCGCCCCAAATCCCTCGCCAATCTGACGGCAGACCAGTTAACTATCGCCACAGGTCACGTCGCGGCGAACGATCTTGAGGCGCTCAAAGCGAGCAAATACCCCTCTCTCAGCTGGCGCGTTGATGAGCATAACAACAGTAACGCTCTGCTTGAACAGGTTGCGAACGGCACGCTGGCTTACACCATTGCAGACTCGGTGGCGGTTAATCTCTTCCAGCGCGTTCATCCGCAAATTGCCGTGGCTCTGGATGTGACCGATGAACAGCCCGTCACGTGGTTTAGCCTGCGCGATGGCGATAACACGCTGTCCGCCGCCCTGCTCGATTTTTTCAATGATATGTCGGAAGACGGGACGCTGGCGCGTCTGGAAGAAAAATACCTCGGTCACGGCGATGACTTCGATTACGTCGATACCCGCAGTTTTTTACGCGCCGTGGACAGCGTTCTGCCCGATCTCAAGCCGTTGTTTGAAAAATATGCCACGGATATCGACTGGAAATTGCTTGCCGCGATTTCCTATCAGGAATCTCACTGGGATGCGCAGGCCACCTCCCCGACTGGCGTGCGTGGTCTGATGATGCTGACCCGCAACACGGCGCAAAGCCTGGGGTTGTCCGATCGCCTTGATCCTGAGCAGAGCATTAGCGGCGGCGCGCGTTATCTGAAAGATATGATGAGCAAAGTGCCGGAAAGCGTGCCTCAGGAAGAGCGGATTTGGTTTGCGCTGGCGGCGTATAACATGGGCTACGCCCATATGCTGGACGCGAGAGCATTAACCGCGAAACAAAAGGGCAACCCGGATAGCTGGGCGGACGTTAAGCAGCGTTTGCCGTTATTAAGCCAAAAGCCCTATTACTCGAAAACCACTTACGGTTATGCCCGTGGACATGAGGCGTATGCCTATGTGGAGAATATCCGCAAATACCAAATCAGTCTGGTGGGGTATTTAATGGAGAAAGAAAAACTAGCCGAGCAGCAGCGGCAACTGGCGGAAGCGTACCCGGTCGCCTTGCCGGGCGATGCGCCAGTCAGTCCTTTCGTAATGCTTCCTTTTGGGCCTTTTTCTCAAGCCGCCTTACCCGAAAGAAATCGCTTAACAGTGCCGAACACGACTCTGCCAGCACACCCTCGATAACCTGCATATGGTGATTCATACCAGGATGCGCCGGTACGTTCATCAGCGATCCTACCGCTCCCGTTTTAGCATCACGCGCGCCAAAGACCAGTGTCCCTATGCGCCCGTGCACCATGGCGCCCGCACACATAATGCATGGCTCAAGGGTGACATAAAGCGTGGTGTTTAACAGACGATAGTTTTGCAGCACCATGCCGCCCTGGCGCAACGCCATGATCTCTGCGTGCGCTGTAGGGTCATGACGGCCAATCGGGCGATTCCACCCTTCGCCAATAACGCGATTTTCATGCACCAGTACCGCGCCCACGGGCACTTCGCCTTCATCCCAGGCACGCTGCGCGAGTTGAAGCGCATGTTGCATCCAGTATTCATGGGAAAACTCAGTTTCTGACACGCTGTACTCCAGGCGAAAAAAGCGGGCGCATTATACCCAAAAACGCCCACTGCGCATCAGGAAGGAAGATTCAGCATATGAATTATTCCAGTTGCTGGAGTTCGCCACGAGGCGTGACGCGCCAGCGATGCTGACAAAAATAGAGTAAGGGGTTATCCTGGCGTGAATCGCTGTAACCGCTATACAGGCGAAGCGGCGTACCGATTTGCTGCTCAAGCTGCGCCACTTTTTCATGACCAAGGCAACGCAAGGTCAGCACCCAGCCGCCGTGACGCCGGGCTATTTGGCTGGCAATAAGTTTAACTTTCGGCAACCAGGGCGTATCAAAATAGACCTGCTCTACCAGCGGCATCGGCGAACCGGTGATAAGCCAGACATCGGCATCGGCGCTTTCAAGGTAGGCGGTGAGCCGCTCGTGAACGACCGGGAATGTAATGACCTGGCCGCGAAACCAGGCGACAAAATCCTTCTGAAGCTGCGCAAGCCGTGCTTCGCTATGACCGAAAGTACATCCCCACAGCAGCAGGCTCATCGGCCAGCGCGCGGCGCGGCCTTTAATCGCCAACGCGCCCAGAATGACCGGCAGTAGCGGAATGACAAGCAGCACATTTAACGGCTGGCGGCGCAATAAATAGCGTAAAAAAGAACCAAACATATCCTGCTGGTGGAGGGTGCCGTCCAGATCGAAAAACACTACCCGACGCTCATTATTTGCCAAACCTTGCTCCTCTGGACTGAACTCCCAAAAACACACTTACCCACTGCTTTAAGCCTAACAGATAGTCCCCAATTTTTCCGGTTGCCATCAGATTGCGCCGGGAGCTTCCTTAAGCGCGTGCGTAAACAGGGCGAAAAGTCAGAAACAGGCTTGCTGAAAAGAATAGTTAATTCATAATATTAATGAATAATGGAATATATAATTCGTTAAGGCGGATGAGCCTCATTCGCATCCTCTGTCAGCGAAGTTATTTGGGGAATTCGTCATGAACTGTTTGATTCGTATCCGTCAACGTTACTCAGGCCTTGCCCAAAGCGACCGAAGGCTTGCCGACTACCTTCTGACGCATCCCGAAAAAGCGCGGCATTTAAGTTCTCAGCAGTTGGCTGAGGTGTCCGGCGTTAGCCAGTCGAGCGTGGTGAAATTCGCGCAGAAACTGGGTTATAAAGGCTATCCGGCGCTGAAACTCGCTATTAGCGACGCACTGGTAAGCCACCCCAACCCCCATTCCATCCCCGTTCACAATGAAATTCTTGGCGACGATCCGCTGCTTTTGGTGGGTGAAAAACTGATTAAAGATAATCTGGCCGCCATGCATGCCTCACTGGACGTCAACAGCGAAGACAAACTGGTGGAATGCGTGCAGTTATTACGCAATGCCCGGCGCATTATCATTACCGGCATCGGGGCATCGGGTCTTGTGGCGAAGAATTTTTCCTGGAAGTTGATGAAAATCGGTTTTAACGCTGTGGCTGAACAGGATATGCATGCGCTCCTGGCCACGGTTCAGGCCCTTGATGAGAAAGATGTCATGCTGGCCATCTCTTATTCCGGCGAGCGTCGGGAAATCAATATGGCTGCGGATGAAGCACTGCGCGCCGGGGCGAAAATCATTGCCATTACCGGTTTTACCCCTAATGCCTTACAACAACGGGCGACTCGTTGCCTGTATACCATTGCTGAAGAGCAGGCGACCCGCAGTGCGGCGATATCGTCTACCAGCGCACAAATGATGCTAACGGACCTGCTGTTTATGGCGCTGGTGCAGCAGGATTTGGAAAAAGCGCCAGAGCGTATACGCCACAGTGAAGCGCTGGTGAAAAAACTGGTCTAACGCATAAAATAGAACGCGCTGCGACGGCTAAGGCGCAGCGCTGTAATGCATTAATACAAGTTATGAACTCTATTAATAAATAAACAGATAATATTTATGCCCTTCCAGTCTCTGTCCGCGTAAACTCCATTGCCATCACTTAAGCAAATATATTTCTCGCAAAAATAAACCATTTAGCCGCTTTCCAGGGATTGTTACCCCCTGCGTTAATGCTGTTAATGGCGTTTTTTATACAAGCTGCATATTTTCGCTCATAAGGAACCCATCAAATGAAGCGCAACTTCTTGTTATTTATATTATTTTTATCAAGCTTCGCCAGTGCCGTTGAAATCCCTGTACTCGGTGATGGCAAAGCAGAAAAACACCAAATCTGTGGTAATCACATTGATATACAAATAAGAAAAACAAATAACAACCATTTAATTATTGGCTTAATCAATAACAAAACCCACAAAATGGACTTATTTGAGTCACAAGATTCTGCGACTGAAGATATGGCATTTTCCAAATTTTCGCCTGTGCATTTTGATAATCTTTCCAAAAATTTTATTGCGGATGATCAGTCTGAAATTGATATTGTTTGGGGTAGTTCAGTTAATGAGAAAAAAGAGATTAGCTATTCCCTGGCACTGGGTCCGGAAGCCTATAGATGCGGGCTATTACAAAAATGGCCGAATGACAAAGCCAATATTTTATACGGCGAAACCAAATAAGAATGAAAGGGTTGCGCCATTCTTGTGGCGCTTATTATCCCCGCTGCATCAACACCCTTCCAAAAAGGCATTATCAGGCCTCATCGTCTTGGGCTAATCACACGATTGTGATAAAGTGCCAGCGCTCAACTCCCCTTCCTTAGCGCAGCGCGAATAGGTTGCCAGGATGGGCTTTTTTTGTAAATCCAAAGAGTGATATGACACGCCTGCAATAACATTTTGAGCGTGTCTCGCCTGCATCAATCAGACACTGCGGTAAAGAGTTAAATGGCGCTTTTAATTACCAAAAAATGCATCAATTGCGATATGTGCGAGCCGGAGTGCCCGAATGAGGCCATCTCTATGGGCGAGAGCATCTATCAAATCAATGCTGATCGCTGCACCGAATGCGTGGGGCATTACGAGACACCAACCTGCCAGAAAGTATGCCCCATTCCCAATACCATTCTGAAAGATCCTGAGCATCTGGAGAGTGAAGAACAACTGTGGGATAAATTCGTTGTGCTTCACCACGCCGATAAACTTTAACTTTCGATGATGACGGTCGCGCAGGCGTAATGACGCTCATCGGACAACGTTACGTGCACCGATGCCACGCCCAAGCGCTGCGCCAGATGAAGCGCCTCATCCCACAAACGCAACCCCGGTTTACCCAGCTCGTCGTTAAAAACTTCAAACTGATTAAACGCAAGCCCGTTGCGAATACCGGTGCCAAACGCCTTTGCCGCGGCTTCTTTCACGGCATAGCGCTTCGCTAAAAAGCGCACCGGTTGTTGGTGCGCCTGGTACTGTGCCCATTCGTTTTCGCTTAACACGCGTTTAGCCAGCCTGTCGCCTGAACGGGAAACCACCGCTTCAATCCGCGCGATTTCCACAATATCCGTACCGAGGCCTAAGATTGCCATTAGCGACGCGCTTCCAGCATTAAGCGTTTCATTTCTGCCACCGCGTCTTTAAGCCCGCTCATCACCGCACGACCGATAATCGCGTGACCGATATTTAGCTCATGCATTTCAGGAAGGGCGGCGATCGCCTGAACGTTATGATACGTCAGGCCATGACCCGCATTCACTTTCAGGCCTTTGCTCGCCGCATAGGCTGCGGCCTTGGCAATACGTGCCAGCTCTTTTGCCTGGGTGGCCTCATCTTTCGCATCGGCGTAACAACCGGTATGGATCTCGATGTAAGGCGCGCCGACATCCACTGCGGCATCAATTTGTTCGATATCCGCGTCGATAAAGAGCGATACCAGGATATTCGCTTGCGCCAGGCGTTTACAGGCGTCACGCATTTTTTCGCGCTGCCCGGCGACATCCAGCCCGCCTTCCGTGGTGACTTCCTGACGTTTTTCCGGCACAAGGCAGCAGAAATGGGGGCGGGTTTCACAGGCGATTCCCAGCATCTCTTCCGTTACCGCCATTTCCAGATTCATTCGGGTATTAAGGGTCTGGCGCAGGATACGCACATCGCGGTCGGTGATATGGCGGCGATCTTCACGAAGATGCACCGTAATGCCGTCCGCGCCCGCTTGCTCGGCGATAAAGGCAGCCTGAACCGGATCGGGGTAAGTCGTACCGCGTGCATTGCGTAGCGTAGCGATATGGTCAATGTTGACGCCTAACAGTAATTCAGCCATGACAATCCTCGATAAACAGTACCAAATGGCGGCAGTTTACACCCCGAAGGGAAAGCGTGGCTACGGGAAGCGATGAAAGCTATTCGGAAGATGAGGAGGTCGTCGGCTTTTTAGGCACGAACTGGCGGAATAACTCCCGACTTTTAAGCGGTTTACCGCCGAGATAAGGTTTAAGCGCGATGCGGGTAAAGCGCTTTGCGGCCCGAAGCGTGGCGGCATCCGGGAACTCCCTTGTGGCCAGCGCCTGCAATTCATGACCGGTAAACGAGAGATTATCTACCACAAGGCTTGCGATAAAGCCTTTCTCTTCACGGTAACGGTACGTCATCTCCGGGCTTACCGATTCACCGCTACCGGCGCAATGGAGATAATCCACGCCATAACCAAGATGGCCTAACAGCGCCAGCTCAAAGCGTCGTAACGCCGGCTCGGGTGAGGCGTTATCGCCCGCCAGTGACTGAATGCAGTGCAGGTAATCGAAGAACAGCTCGGAAAAGCGGGTTTCCTGCTCCAGTACGCGGGACAGCAGTTCGTTAACGTAAAGCCCGCTGTAAAGCGCAATACCGGACAGGGGAAGAGCAAGAGAAACCGCTTCGGCGCTGCGTAATGTTTTCACATCGCCGCGCCCGCCGAAACGTATTAACAAAGGCGTGAAAGGTTGAAGCGTGCCTTTGAGATTAGAGCGCCGCGAACGGGCGCCTTTTGCAACCAAACGAACCCGCCCCGACTCTTCGCTAAACACGTCAAGCAGAAGGCTGGTTTCGCTCCAGGGGCGACTGTGCAGCACAAAGGCGCGTTGCCAGCCTTCCATTAGCGCGTTACTCAGAGGTCGTCGACATAACCGAGGCTACGCAATGCGCGCTCGTCGTCAGCCCAGCCGGATTTCACTTTCACCCACAGTTCCAGGTGAACTTTGGCCTCGAACATGTCTTCCATATCTTTACGGGCTTCAATGCCGATGGTTTTGATTTTGGCCCCTTTGTTGCCAATCACCATCTTCTTCTGCCCTTCACGTTCGACAAGAATAAGGCCGTTGATGTCATAACCGCCGCGCTCGTTCGTCTGAAAACGTTCGATTTCTACCGTTACCGAGTACGGCAGCTCCGCACCGAGGAAACGCATCAGTTTTTCACGAATGATTTCTGACGCCATAAAGCGTTGCGAACGGTCTGTGATGTAATCTTCCGGGAAGTGGTGAATCGCTTCCGGCAGATGCTTGCGCACGATGCCTGCGATCGTATCCACGTTCATGCCGGTTTCAGCCGAAAGCGGCACAATATCCAGGAAGTTCATCTGGCTTGCCAGGAACTGCAAATGCGGCAGCAGATCGGCTTTATCCTGCACGTTATCAACTTTGTTAACGGCCAGAATCACCGGGGCTTTGCCATCGCGCAACTTGTTGAGCACCATCTCATCGTCCGGGGTCCAGCGCGTGCCTTCCACCACGAAAATGATAAGTTCTACGTCGCCGATAGAACTGCTGGCCGCTTTGTTCATTAAGCGGTTAATGGCGCGCTTTTCTTCCATATGCAGGCCCGGGGTATCAACATAAATCGCCTGATATTCCCCTTCGGTATGGATGCCCACAATACGGTGACGCGTGGTTTGCGCTTTACGCGAGGTAATAGAAATTTTCTGACCCAGCAGATTGTTCAACAGGGTCGATTTGCCAACGTTGGGACGACCAACGATGGCGATAAATCCGCAATAGGTTTTATCAGTGCTCATTCCAGCTCCAGTTTTTTTAGCGCCTGTTCGGCGGCAGCCTGCTCCGCCTTGCGACGGCTGGAACCTGTGCCAACCACTGGTTCACTCAGGCCACTGACCTGGCAGTGGATAGTAAATTCCTGATCGTGTGCTTCACCGCGCACCTGCACTACCAGATAGGAAGGCAGCGGCAAGTGACGTCCTTGCAAATATTCCTGTAAGCGCGTTTTCGGATCTTTTTGTTTATCGCCCGGGCTGATTTCATCCAGTCGGGATTGATACCAGGAGAGGATCAACCGTTCCACTGTTTGAATATCGCTGTCGAGAAAAACGCCGCCGATTAATGCCTCAACGGTATCCGCGAGGATCGACTCACGACGGAAACCGCCGCTTTTCAGCTCACCCGGCCCTAAACGCAGGCATTCGCCTAATTCAAACTCGCGGGCAATTTCCGCAAGCGTGTTACCGCGTACCAGCGTGGCGCGCATCCGGCTCATATCACCCTCGTCAACGCGAGGGAAACGGTGATAAAGCGCATTGGCAATAACGAAGCTTAAAATGGAGTCACCCAAGAATTCGAGACGTTCGTTGTGCTTACTGCTTGCACTCCGATGGGTTAACGCCTGCTGCAATAACTCCTGATGAATAAAAGTGTAGCCCAGCTTACGCTGCAGCCTGTTAATTACGATGGGATTCATGCGATACCAATTAATAAATGCGTCAACTATGCAGCACACGGAACAGAGCTGAAAAAACCAAGGCTGTTTCGTGTGCCGTAGCCCTTAGTACAAAGGCTAACCTGAAATCTTCGGGAGAATATTCTATACGCAACACCAGGGGATGTCGTTAGCGATTACGCTTTATGGCTTAAATAATTTGTGGCAGCAATGCCGCAGAGGTTATTTATTCCCAGAAATGGAATTTATCCGACTTTCCGGGGATAAAAAGGGCCGAAAACGGCCCTCGAAGAGAAATCAGTGAATTCCGCCGATGCGGCTGAAACGAACGCCTGTCGGCCATTCGCCTTCCTGTTTTTCAAAACTCATCCAGATGGCGGTTGCCCGGCCCACCAGATTGGCCTCAGGCACGAATCCCCAGTAGCGGCTATCGGCGCTGTTATCCCGGTTATCGCCCATCATGAAGTAATGTCCGGGCGGAACAATCCAGGTTGCCAGTGGCTGCCCGGCCTGCTGGTAGTACATCCCCAACTGATCCTGGGCAATCGGCACAGTTAAGATGCGATGCGTCACATCGCCAATGCTCTCTTTACGCTCGGCGAGACGAATACCGTTTTCTTTGGTTTCGTTCTTCGGCACCTGATAGAAGCCGCTCGACGCTTCACCGGCATTGCGGCGCGAGAAGGTCTGCACGAAATCGCTTGGCTCGACGGCGGAATACGTCACCGGCAATGCGTTGTCACAGGCCTGACCGGAACGGCAATTAGGCTGAATGGTGACCTCTTTCGCGACCGGATCGTAGCTTACGCGATCGCCCGGCAGTCCCACTACACGCTTAATGTAATCCAGACGCGGATCTTCCGGGTATTTGAAGACCGCAATATCGCCGCGTTTCGGATGTCCCGTCTCAATCAAGGTTTTTTGATAGATAGGATCCTTCAGGCCATACGCGTATTTCTCGACCAGGATGAAATCGCCAATCAGAAGCGTTGGCATCATCGAACCGGATGGGATCTGAAAAGGCTCATAAATAAATGAACGCACCACCAGAACAATTGCGAGAACCGGGAACACGGATGCGCCTGTTTCCAGCCAGCCCGGTTTCGGGCCGACTTTCTTCAGGGTTTTGCTATCCAGCGCTTCACCCGTTGCCGCTTGCGCCGCAAGCTGCCGCTCGCGTCGCTTTGGGGCAAAAATAAATTTATCCAGACACCACAAGATACCCGTCACGCCTGTTGCGATAACAAGGATCAGGGCAAACATGTTCGCCATGCCAACTCCTTAGGTTATTTGCTGTCTTTACCGACATGCAGAATGGCGAGGAACGCTTCTTGCGGCAGCTCGACGTTACCGACCTGCTTCATGCGCTTCTTACCCTCTTTCTGTTTTTGCAGCAGCTTTTTCTTACGGCTCACATCGCCGCCGTAACATTTCGCCAGTACGTTTTTACGCAACTGTTTTACGGTGGAACGCGCGATGATGTGGTTGCCGATAGCTGCCTGAATCGCGATATCAAACTGCTGACGCGGGATCAGTTCTTTCATTTTTTCAACCAGCTCACGCCCACGGTACGGCGCATTGTCGTTGTGGGTGATAAGCGCCAGCGCATCAACACGCTCACCGTTAATCAGCACATCGACACGCACCATGTTTGAGGCCTGGAAGCGTTTGAAGTTGTAATCGAGCGACGCGTATCCACGGGACGTAGATTTCAGGCGATCGAAGAAATCCAGTACCACTTCCGCCATAGGGATTTCGTAAGTCAACGCCACCTGGTTGCCGTGATAGACCATGTTGGTCTGCACACCGCGCTTTTCAATACACAGGGTGATCACGTTGCCCAGATACTCCTGCGGAAGCAGCATATGACATTCGGCGATAGGCTCGCGCAATTCAGCGATATTATTCAGCGGCGGCAGCTTGGACGGGCTGTCGACATAAATGATTTCGTTACCGGTGGTCTGAACTTCATACACTACCGTCGGCGCGGTGGTGATAAGGTCCAGATCGTACTCACGCTCCAGACGCTCCTGGATAATCTCCATGTGGAGCAGGCCCAGGAAGCCGCAGCGGAAGCCGAAGCCCAGCGCTGTCGAGCTTTCCGGCTCGTAGAACAGGGAAGCGTCGTTCAGGCTAAGTTTGCCGAGCGCGTCGCGGAAGTTCTCGTAATCATCAGAGCTGACCGGGAACAGGCCGGCATAGACCTGCGGCTTCACTTTTTTAAAGCCTGGCAGCGCTTTATCTGCCGGGTTACGAGCCTGAGTCAGGGTATCGCCAACAGGCGCGCCGAGAATGTCTTTAATTGCACAAACCAGCCAGCCTACTTCACCGCAATTCAATTCGGTACGATCAACCTGTTTCGGCGTAAAAATACCCAGACGGTCGGCGTTATATACCTGCCCGGTACTCATCACTTTAATTTTGTCGCCCTTACGCATGGTGCCGTTTTTAATACGCACCAGAGAGACGACGCCCAGGTAGTTATCGAACCAGGAATCGATGATCAGAGCCTGTAAAGGCGCATCAGGATCGCCCTCGGGAGCCGGGATATCGCGAACCAGACGCTCCAGCACATCCTGCACACCTACGCCGGTCTTCGCTGAGCAACGTACCGCGTCGGTAGCATCGATACCGACAATATCTTCAATTTCTTCAGCCACGCGATCCGGGTCGGCCGCAGGGAGATCGATTTTGTTCAAAACCGGGACCACTTCCAGGTCCATCTCCATGGCGGTATAGCAGTTTGCCAGGGTCTGGGCTTCAACGCCCTGTCCGGCATCCACTACCAGCAGCGCGCCTTCGCAGGCGGCAAGCGAGCGAGAAACTTCATACGAGAAATCCACGTGCCCCGGCGTGTCGATAAAGTTCAACTGATAGATTTCGCCGTTGGCGGATTTAAAATCCAGGGTAACGCTTTGCGCTTTAATGGTGATCCCACGTTCGCGTTCCAGGTCCATGGAATCAAGCACCTGGGCTTCCATTTCACGATCAGAAAGGCCACCGCAAATCTGAATGATGCGGTCGGAAAGCGTCGACTTACCGTGGTCGATGTGAGCAATGATAGAGAAGTTTCTTATGTTCTTCATAAATGAGGATTTTTTAACCCTAACGCAGAGCGATTGTCAGTTAATGGATTAAACGGCTAACACATCGTGGCAGCGGCCAATCCGTACATTGGCGTGCATATTACACTGTAGCGGCCAAATCGTCAGCATAGGATGATTTCCCGTTGATGTTGACGCGCCATGAGTTATGACAAGAAGAGCGGAGAAACCAGGTAAAGAAGGGAAATCGCGGCCATTCCGTTAGCCGCGAAAGGGTGTGTTACCCGACGAAAGTAGTAAAGCGTTACCCGCCGAACACGTTGATCGCACTGGTAAGACGATTACCGCGTCGGTTCAGATCGCCTGCTATCTGCGTGGAATAAGCCACCATATCGGCATTATTTTTCGACATGGTTTCAATTTGTGACACCGACTCATTAATCAGACTCAACGCGCTGGTTTGCTCGCCAGTCGCATGACCGACTTCTTTTATCAGTTGCGACATCTGGCGAATCTCACCCGCCATTTCACTGATATGTTTTTCCGCGAGCTCAACCATTTCTACGCCTGAACGTACGCTTTGCACATTGCGATCTATCAGCGTCTTAATTTCTTTTGCCGATGAAGCAGAGTGCTGGGCGAGGTTGCGAACTTCTGAGGCGACGACCGCAAAACCTTTACCGGACGCGCCTGCTCGTGCCGCTTCTACCGCTGCGTTAAGCGCAAGAATATTGGTCTGGAACGCGATGCTGTCAATGACGCCGATGATATCCACGATCTGATCGCTGATTTTTGAAATCGACTTCATCACATCAATGGTTTCTTCCATCACCGCCGCGCCTTCCTGCGCGACAATACTGGTTCTTTCCGCCATTGCGATGGTGGTTTCAGACGTGGCTGCCGTTTGCTGCACGGCACTGGTGATCTCTTCGATAGCCGCCGCAGTTTGTTGCAGTTGCGCTGAGGTTTCGTCAGCCCGCTCATTCAATGTCGTACTGTTAACTTCAAGCTGCTGGCTAATTTCGCTAATACCGCTCGCCTGCACACTTACGTCATTGACCAAAGAATGAAGGTTTAACCCGGCCTGATTAACCAGGCGCATTATTTTGCCGATTTCATCAACGCGATTGAAATGTACGTTCCCGGCTTTGCGCCCGGAAACGATTTTTTGCATCTGGCTTACGATCGTTCTCAGCGGACGCGTGATCTGCGTCTGCATAAACCAACCTGCTACGCCGGCCGCTACTACGGTAAGTAATGCCTGTACGCCATAGTTAAGCCCCGCTAACGGCAATAACAGCGTTATTAACGTGAATACCACCAATGGTAATCCGAGTCGCCACGCCACCGATATTTTTTGTAGTAATGACAATGGGCGAAGCCATTTGCCGCGTACCACCAGCCCTTTGAAAAAGCGTAAACTTCCAGCGCGTTTTTCATTTACCGCCTGATAAAGCTGTTCTGCCGTCTGGATTTCTTCGCGGGTGGGTACGTTACGCACGGAAATATAACCCGTGAGCGTTTCATTACGATAAACCGGTGTGACGTTGGCGCGCACCCAGTAGTAATCGCCGTTTTTACGCCGATTTTTTACAAGTCCTGTCCAGCTTTCACCCTGCTTGAGGGTGAACCACATGTCAGCAAAGGCTTCGGGTGGCATATCCGGATGGCGAATATGATTATGAGGCTGCCCTACTAAATCCGCTTCGCTAAAGCCGCTGGATTCGATAAAGGCAGAGTTGGCATAAGTGATATAACTCTGCGTATCGGTGGTGGACATTAATGTCGCATCATCGCTAAGCAAATATTCATGTTGAGTGACAGGGTTGTTTATTCTCATAACCTGTCTCCCGTTAACAATACGTGTTCACTCATATATCCCCTGACTGGGTGCGATAAGTTTTTCAAATAGATTATTATTGATTTAAATAAAAACGCGTTTTGCTGCGCCCCGCGAATTTTCAACGTATTTGTTTTGACTGTAAATAGGCGCATCTAAAAATAACGTTAATTAACGAAAGCCACCGCTTAAATTTACAAATTGGTAATAAAGATAATACCTTATTTAGAATAAATCCTCGCCTAAGGTAAATTAATGGCTTTTTATTACCCTACCAAAAACGGGGTATGGAGTAGCAGCGTAAGGGCCATATGTCAGTTATATGACAAAGCACGTGGGGTGGGGTTCATTGCACATCACCTACTTTTTCTGGCAGGTTGAAAAGCGCGTTATTCATACTCTGCACAACTATTAGGGTATATTTGAATCATAATGAACATCCCGCAAGCGCGGCGCCATATTATCTTTATTAGCGATAACTGGTTTAAACGTTCATTGTTATTTAAGCTTTAAAGGATGGGCTTTGTTATTTCAGTGATGAAACGAAATATACGTATTAGTTTCCCTCATCATTTACTTTAGATTTGGCTCGTACACGCCTTCGGATAAATTTAGCGAATTTAACTTAAGCGACATTATTTTATCTGGAGGCAGGCATGCATGGATTATTTTTGCCTGCCAGACAAAATGAAAACTGGCAGCCAAGAGGATAGATTATGATTGAGACAGTAGCTGCAGGCTTATGGCTGGCTGCTATCTGGGGTGGACGTTTGCACGCGCAGCGCGTCAGGCGGCAAACCAATGCTTAAAACGACCGGCTGCCATCTCTCACGCTGACTTAACGCCGGGGATAAGCCTTTTGCCAGTAAAAATCCGCCTGTACCACCCAACAACGCACCCACCATGGCGGCTATATCGGTACTAAAAAGCCACTGGAACAGGCCCGCAACCAAAAATAATCCAACCAGTGGTGACATATAAACCAGCAGCGCCGATCCCAGCACGCTGCCCTCCGCAATGCCGAGTTCAACTTTTTGACCCGGAATTAACGGTTGCTCGCAGGGAACAATAATCGAATGGCTGGTTTGAGGGCCAAGCTTATTCAGGATGCGGCTGCCGCATCCTGAACGAGAGGCGCAACTGCTACATGAAGATTTCACATCGCAGTTCACAATAGCTTCGCCATTTTGCCACGATACGACCGTGGCCCATTCTTTCATCATTGCGGGTTGGCCCTGAATTTAACGCTGTCTGCGATACGTTTAGCGGTTTGAGGCGGTACTTCACCTACAATGGTAATCTCTGCGTTATTACGCACATCGGAACTAACCGTTCGACGACCGGTACGCAGCATCTGACTGGTGCTGGCTGCGCTTGCGCGATTAATGTTTACAGAGAAGCTAAACAATCCATCAGTGTACAACCGGGATTCAACGGGGACATCCACGCCAGGCAACGGGCGACGGCTGCCGGAAATTTCATTGAATCCCTGTGGCAACCACGTCGGCGCCCAGTTGAAATTGACTTTTTCCGATCCCGGCACCGATAGCAACGGCGGTAACGTCGCTTTCGCCAGGTTCTGCATCACCGGGGCTGGTGTATCGTTAATGGTGAAGGAAATGACCCGGAATTGTTCCAGCGTTTCGCCATCGCGATCCAGAAGATCAACACGTAGGGGTAATTTACTTTGTGAATCCAGCCATACGACGTAGCTATAACGCGTTCCGTCGCGAGCAACGACACGGATAACATCACACAAGCGGTCAGCGATACGCGTTCTGCCTACTGCAATAAAATCATAGTATGCCGCTAAGCGCTTGAAATCGGTGTAAACCAGAGAGGGCAACGAATCGACGATATAGTCGCCATTAAGCGTGAAGGGTTCAAGACCCGGCTCAAAATAGCTGACTTCATTACCGCGCTGAACAACTTCCCGGCGCGGCCCGTCCATTTGCAGCAGTTGAGCCATCGGCTTGTTATCAAGACGCGCATGACGATAGCGCAGCGATTCAACGCCCTGCTTGTTAATACTGATAAAAGCCAATTCATAATTAAGTGACTGACTGGCCTCGGTCATTTGCTGTAACAACGCCTCGGTTGATGAATCTGCCGAGGCGTTTGCAGAAAATAACAGGCTGCCAGCCACTAAAGACATAGCACACCAAAGTTGCTTCATTACTGCGGTTGAGTTCCTAACGTTTGGGTTCCTGGCACCTGCACAGCGGCTTGCTGAGTCTGGGCCTGTTCAAACTGAAGCTGTTCTGCGTGTAAACGACGCTGTAGCTCATAGTCCTGAAGCATGGCGTTAATACGACGACGCTGCTCCTGAACCTGTTGCTGACCATTGTTGGCCGTTGCTTCAGAAGGCACACCCAGGCTTACCGGGCTGGCTTGCCCCATCATAGGAAGCGTATTAAATACTGGCGCTTCAGGCTGAGCCGTTGCTTCGTTTGGTGTGTTGTACTGTTGAACGCCGATAATGACAGCCAGAGATACACAAGCGGCAACGCCGATTTGCGTAAGTTGGCTGGCCCACGGACGCAGCTTTTGCCAGAACGGCATTTTTTGCCATTGTTGCGGAGCTGGTTGTGACTCTGGAATGAGCGGCGAGGTCCGATGCACAGGCTCGTTTTCAATCGCTGCCATCACACGCGCAGAGATATCGAAGTGAATCACGTCAGCCGTGTCACCACGCAAGGTGTCACGTATGAGGTGATAGCTCTCCCATGACTGCTGTAGCGCTTTGTCGTTAGACAACGCATCCAGCACCTCACTATCCAGAGACTCACCATCCATTAAAGCGGAAAGTTGTTCTTTCTGCATGCCTAATACCTTTTCCAGTAGTCCGCTATCGTCAACGCCGGATGAGCGGTTGAACTTTATTATCAATAGCTTCCCGCGCACGAAAAATACGGGAACGTACCGTACCAACCGGGCAATCCATGATAGCGGCTATCTCTTCATAGCTAAGGCCATCCAACTCCCGTAACGTAATTGCCATACGTAAATCTTCCGGGAGCGACTCAATAGTACGGAAAACTATCTGTTTCAGTTCTTCAGACAACATTAAGTTCTCAGGGTTCGAAATTTCTTTCAATGCGCCTGCACTTTCGAAATTTTCTGCGTCAATGGCGTCCACATCACTTGAAGGTGGACGACGCCCCTGGGCCACAAGGTAATTTTTTGCTGTATTTACGGCGATACGATACAGCCAGGTATAAAACGCGCTATCGCCACGAAAAGAATCCAAAGCGCGATAGGCCTTGATAAAAGATTCTTGTACTACATCAGGCACATCCCCCGATGGCACATAGCGAGAAACCAGGCTCGCCACTTTATGCTGGTAGCGAACTACCAGTAAGTTAAACGATTTCTGATCTCCCTTCTGGACCCGCTCAACAAGGACCTGATCCGTTAACTGCTCGCTCATCCGAGGTAATATCTCCCCAAACCTAATTTCCTCGCGTAATCGAAACCACCTAAACGCTGCACATCATGAGCAAGCGGAATATTGGATTCTCATTAACGGGTAAAGTTCCGTTACGCCTTTGTTTTTCGTCAGCTTTTTCCGGATCGTTCATTTTGATTCATTTTGGATCCGCGTATATAAGGCTAGCGCTGTTGTTTCAAGCTCGCTAATCCGGGTGAAGAGTAACGCAAGCACGCCTTTTTTTCACTCTTTAATCGTAGGCTAACGATCTGCTTCGCAATTATTTTTAACGTTTTTGAGCCATTTTCCATGCGTGTGGTTTTTGTTCGCTTTGTTTAGCGCCTACAACCTCACGCAAAAAATATGTGATTTATTGGCGATTACGGTGCTATGCTGCGCAAACACTGTTTAGTAAATTAAACAAAGCTATGAACACGACATCCCAATTGAATTGTGACGTACTGATTATCGGTAGCGGTGCAGCGGGTCTTTCCCTCGCACTTCGCCTGGCGGATAACTGCCAGGTTATGGTTCTCAGTAAAGGGCCGGTAAATGAAGGGTCGACCCTTTATGCGCAGGGCGGTATTGCGGCAGTCTTCGATGAAATGGACAGCATTCAATCCCATGTGGAAGATACGCTTATCGCCGGTGCGGGAATCTGCGATCGCGACGCGGTAGAGTTCGTCGCCAGCAATGCCCGTCACTGCGTACAATGGCTTATCGATCAAGGCGTGCTCTTTGATACCGAAGTTCGACCGAACGGCGAGGAGAACTATCACCTGACGCGCGAAGGCGGCCATAGCCATCGCCGTATCCTCCATGCCGCTGACGCTACGGGCAGAGAAGTTGAGACTACGCTGGTTGGCAAAGCGTTAGCGCACCCGAACATCCGCATTATTGAGCGCAGCAATGCGGTTGATTTAATTATTTCTGACAAAATCGGCCTGCCAGGTACGCGGCGCGTAGTCGGTGCCTGGGTATGGAATCGTAATAAAGAAGAAGTCGAAACGTGTCGCGCCAAAGCGGTGGTGCTGGCAACGGGTGGCGCTTCGAAAGTTTATCAATACACTACCAACCCGGATATCTCCTCCGGCGATGGTATCGCCATGGCATGGCGCGCGGGCTGCCGCGTTGCTAATCTGGAATTCAATCAGTTCCATCCGACGGCTCTGTTTCACCCTCAGGCACGCAACTTCCTGCTGACGGAAGCGCTGCGGGGCGAAGGCGCTTACCTTAAGCGTCCTGATGGTTCCCGCTTTATGCCCGATTTTGATGAGCGTGCGGAATTAGCCCCGCGTGACATCGTGGCGCGCGCCATCGACCATGAAATGAAAAGGCTGGGCGCAGATTGCATGTATCTTGATATCAGCCATAAACCTGCGGAATTCGTGCGTCAGCATTTCCCGATGATTTACGAAAAGCTGCTTGGACTAGGTCTCGATTTAACCCGCGACCCGGTGCCAATTGTCCCTGCCGCGCATTATACCTGCGGCGGCGTGATGGTAGATGAACATGGTCGCACGGATGTTGACGGGCTCTATGCCATTGGCGAGGTGACCTATACAGGGTTACACGGCGCTAATCGGATGGCTTCAAACTCGCTGCTGGAATGCCTCGTCTATGGCTGGTCGGCGGCAGAAGATATTCAAAAACGCCTGCCTTTTGCACGTGAAGCGAAAAAGCTTCCCGCCTGGGATGAAAGCCGTGTAGAAAATGCCGATGAACTGGTGGTGCTTCAGCATAACTGGCACGAATTGCGGTTGTTTATGTGGGACTATGTCGGGATTGTGCGTACGACGCGCCGCCTGGAACGCGCATTGCGCCGCGTTACGATGTTACAGCAGGAAATCGACGAGTATTACGCAAACTTTCGCGTGTCGAATAACCTGCTTGAGTTGCGAAATTTAGTGCAGGTCGCCGAGTTGATCATACGCTGCGCCATGATGCGTAAAGAGAGCCGTGGCTTGCATTACACACTCGATTATCCTGAGCTTCAGGAGCAATCCGGGCCTTCCGTGCTCTCGCCGCTGGTTCACATAAATAAATAGAAATCCTGGGTCAGACCGCACCAGGCATCAGAATAGCGCTGGTCTGGCCCACGAATCGCAATACGATCGACAAACAGTTCTCCCGGGGTTGGCGAGAATGCCAGCAATACCCGATGAGGCAGACGCGTCTCATTGTCGCAGACATCGGTTCTTAACCGTATATGCCAGCCCATCTCCTGCGCTTTATGAGTAAATGCGGTACCTGTCGATTCCGGTAACACCACGCAAAAGCTCCCCTCCTCGGTAATCAACTGCGCCGCACCGCGCAGCAGCGCTTCGTGTTCAAGCGAGGTGTTGTAGCGCGCTAATTCTCGCTGCGATGAGCTGCACTCGACGCCTTTATCATAAAAAGGCGGATTGCTGACAATCAGGTCATAACGATGGGAGGCGTCTGGCGTCCAGGTTAAAAAATCCGCCTGATGGATATGGATACGTGCACTCCATGGCGATGCGCTGGCATTTTCCGCAGCCTGTTCTGCCGCAAGCGGATCCATTTCGACCGCATCGATTAGTGCCTCATTTGCACGCTGAGCCAGCATCAGGGCGATTAAACCGCTGCCGGTGCCAATATCCAGAATGCGTTTTACACCCGCTACAGGCGCCCAGGCACCCAGTAAAATACCGTCCGTACCGACTTTCATTGCACACCGGTCATGCGCTACGAAAAATTGTTTAAAGGTGAAACCATCACGACGAAGAGGCATTTTAGTAGTTGGCATTATTACAACCTGACAGGGAAACCGTTGTAGCATAGGGTAAAGCATTCGCCTCGAAAAGAGCATAACCACACTAAGTGATGAACATTGCTGCCTTAACGTCTATAATCGGCGGCCCACACTGAGGTAGAAAATGACTGTAACCACTTTTTCCGAACTTGAACTTGATGAAAGCCTGCTGAAAGCCCTTCAGGATAAAGGCTTCACTCGCCCGACAGCCATTCAGGCTGCCGCCATTCCGCCTGCCCTGGAAGGGCGTGATGTGCTCGGTTCTGCGCCGACAGGCACCGGTAAAACGGCGGCGTATCTGCTGCCGGTGTTGCAGCATTTACTCGACTTTCCTCGTAAGAAATCCGGTCCGCCGCGCATTCTGATTTTAACGCCGACCCGTGAGCTCGCGGTGCAGGTGGCGGAACATGCGCGTGAACTGGCGGCGCATACCCATCTGGATATCGCCACCATCACCGGCGGCGTGGCTTATATGAACCACGCCGAAGTGTTCAGCGAAAACCAGGACATTGTGGTCGCGACCACAGGCCGTCTGTTGCAATACATCAAAGAAGAAAACTTTGACTGCCGCGCCGTAGAAACGCTGATCCTTGATGAAGCGGATCGCATGCTGGATTTAGGTTTTGCCCAGGATATTGAGCGCATTGCCGGGGAAACGCGCTGGCGCAACCAGACGATGCTGTTCTCCGCTACGCTTGAAGGCGACGCGATTAAAGATTTCGCCGAGCGTTTGCTCAACGAGCCGGAAGAAGTTTCCGCCACGCCGTCTACCCGCGAACGTAAAAAAATCCACCAGTGGTATTACCGCGCCGACACGCTCGAACACAAAACGGCGCTGCTGGTGCATTTACTCAAGCAGCCGGATACCACGCGCGCCATCGTATTTGTGCGTAAGCGTGAGCGCGTTCATGAGCTGGCGGGCTGGTTGCGTGAAGCTGGCATCAACAACTGCTTTCTTGAAGGCGAAATGGTGCAGGCGAAACGTACCGAGGCCATTAATCGTTTAACCGATGGTCGGGTTAACGTGCTGATTGCCACCGATGTGGCGGCGCGCGGTATAGATATCCCCGATGTCAGCCATGTCTTCAACTTCGACATGCCGCGCACCGCTGATACTTATCTTCACCGTATCGGCCGTACGGGCCGTGCAGGCCGTAAGGGCATCGCGATTTCACTGGTGGAAGCGCACGACCATTTGCTGCTGGGCAAAGTAGGCCGTTATTTGAAAGAACCGCTGAAATCACGGGTCATTGACGAACTGCGTCCAACTACGCGCGTGCCGAGTGAAAAACTCCAGGGCAAGCCGTCTAAAAAAGCGCTCGCGAAACGCGAAGAGAAGAAAAAAGAGCAGGAAAAAGAAAAGCCGCGGGTTAAAGTCCGCCATCGCGACCGTAAAAATATTGGTAAACGCCGCAAACCAAGCGATGCAAAAAACGAAAATGCACAGTAAAAAACCACCTGCATAGCAGGTGGCATTGAAAACGCCCCATAGGGGCGTACTAAGTCCAGACTCTGAGAGCCTTCCCTTCACACCTCTTTTAGTGG
>NZ_JAALBX010000007.1 GCF_011077955.1 Citrobacter freundii | reverse complement strand
TTTTATTTATTCAGAACGCTGAATGAAGCACGGGAAATTACAGAGCGCTGGCTGGCTGAATATAACAGCGAACGGCCCCATGAATCCCTGAATAACCTGACGCCGGAAGAGTATCGGCTGATGACTGAAACTCCGGAAATCTCAAAAAATGCGTGGAACTAAAACAGGTGTGCTTACAAAAGTCATCCAGAAATCAGCCAGATTCAATATCGTCTAGGATGAGGGAGACATGGAGGAAGTTATTATAAAGTCTCGACTACTACACAAGAAACGATGAAAGTTGTAGATCCAAGCTCTTATAAACCAACGCCTGGAGAAAAGGCTACGATCATTGATAAGCCCAAAGAGTAAAAATATGAATAAAGTTAAATGGATAACACAATCTTTTGCTCAACCATACGAAATGCAGAAAAAATTGTTTCCCGATTTTGTAAATGTGGCAGATCAGTTAGCAGTGGAATGGGAAATTGCTTTAGATGAAATTAGAGATTCTCAGCTAACAGACGACCAGAAACAAGCTGTTAAAGCATTAGATGATTATATGTTATCAATTAGTGGACCGGCTAATCTTCAGTACTGGAACGATGATGCTCTCTGTTATAGCGATGAATGGAATAAAATGAGGGTATTAGCAAAGAACATTTTAGATGTAATGGGATGGGATAATGTTGTTCCTCCTGAAAGTAATGCAATATATATCATCAACAAATAATACCGATGAGATCCCGGCCCCATCGCCGGGATCATTTTACCAACAGTGAGCCGTTACCCAAAATGCCCGTTCCCGCGCGTGTACACCGGCAGATCGCCGGTGTCGTTCAGCGTCCCCGGATACTCTTTTAGCCACTGCGCCATCTTCTTACGGTTGACGGGCACCACGCTTAAGCCCTCGGCACAGCCCACAGTTCGCGGGTGTTCTGGGCGGTGATGACGATACAATCCGTCATCACCCGTATTTTTAGCGGCATCCCGTCAACAAATCCCGCCTGCGCTACCCACTCGCCGCGCAAAAATATCGCGTTATGCACGGCCCGGCTGAATTACTTGCAGCGGGCAGGGGATCTGTTCCACACAAACAGTTCGTTGTCTGTTGTATTTTGTCCGTCAAAAGACTCATGATGTTACTCTCTGTTTAATCTCTATTTTTCAGGACTGCAGGTATTCTTTATCTGGCAGAGCGGTAGCCTGTCCGCGGTCAGAGCCAAAACGCAGGGCGGCAATGCTACCGCAGGGGCCATCGGCGGGTTTATCGCCTCCGCCGGAGCGGATAAGTTTGCTCATGCGTTGTATGGCAAAGATGCCGATGAATTAAATCCGGACGAGAAGATGGTGGTTCTCAACCTGGTGACAGCCATCGGCGCAGTCGGAGGCGGCGTGGTCAGCGGTGATACCAGTGGAATGGTGAGCGCAGGCAAAGCGGCGAAGGTGGAGGTGGAGAATAACTATCTGAGCCAGAAACAAAAGACCCAGAGAGAGAAAGAATTTGAGGAATGTAACAGCAGTACGGCCTGCAAGCTTCAGGTTGGCAGCAAATGGGATCTTATCAGTGTAGGGCAGGAAGCGTCCTACGGCGCAGGGATGCTTATCGGCGTGCCTGCGGGGCTGGTTGACTCAGTGGAGTCCATCGTGAATCTGGGGCTGAGTCCGGTAGAAACCTATGATACGCTGAGGTCGTTATTTAACAGCGATAACGTTCTGGGAAACGTCTCAGATGCGGTGAAACAGTCATATATCGATCGCATTGATCGAATGGAAGCGGAATACCAGAAAGCCGGGGCCAGCGGCTCGTTTAATGCCGGTGTTGAGGGCGGTAAGCTTATCATTGATATCGCAGGGCTGGCAGCCGGAGGTGCCGGGATCGCCAAGGGCGGCGCGGTACTGACGGAGAAAATAGCAGCTAAGGTTGTTGGTAAGGCTGAATCGGCAGTGGCAAAAGCTGGCGCTGATATAGTTAAGACAGAAACTGTTTTTGATTCTATTAAAGCAACTTAACCTGCAATACCAAGGACGTCTATTCCAAAGTATTTTGAATTAAATGTTAATGGGCAAATTGTTTCGGTGAACCCAAATGCAACTAAACATATGGGCGAATATTTAACACGAAATGGATTGTCTCACAGTACATCCGAAGGAAGTCAGGCTATGTTGGCCAGCCTTCAGAGTGCTGTTAAAGATGCATCTTCACAGGGACTTAAGTTTAACGAAAAAATGCAGGTTGGGCGCTGGGAACTGGTATTTAGTCAACGACCTACAGACCCTTATCCAGTATTAAAACATGCGTTGTATAAATAATGAAACTAACTATTGATAGCGTGATTAATGAGCCTGGAAGTGTAGCCATTACTATTGATGGTTACGTTCCGGTTGATATAAAGATCTTTGATTCTAAAAAGCTTCCTCTTTTATATTGGCGGATCGGAAACGGCAATAAAAGCCTGCTTGAACTAGCTGTGTTACCAGAAAATGGATTTTTATCGTCTATAACATTAGTAATGATAGAACCAAGCTCAATCCATAAAACTGACTGCCTACCAGTACATTTTTCAGACAGCGTGAATGGACTTCCGATTGTTAATACAGGACTATGGAAATACTCAGGAAGTGATGATTTTAGTCAGCGCTTTGTTGATGACTTTAGTCTTGATATTCAAGTGAAAATATCCTTGGATTCTATGTTGTTAGTAATCGGAGAGAATAAAGAAGCAACTAGCTGGATAAGATGTAGTGATAATTTTTACTTGGGAATAGATGATGGAAGAAACGTCGTTAATTTATATTTGGAAAAGTTAACAAAAAGTGAAATAGAAAATTTTTTTGAAGCGGTAGGTTAGCAATAAATCCCGGCCAGAATGATCTGGTCGGGATCATTTTATCAGTTACCCAAAATGCCCGTCCCCCCGCTTAAACACCGGCAGGTCGCCAGTGTCGTTCAGCGCACCGGGAAAGGTCTTAAGCCACTGGTTCATCTTCCTGCGGTTGACGGCTGCCACGCTTAAGCCCTCGGCACAGGCCTACAGCTCGCGGGTGTTCTGGGCGGTGATAACGATGCAGTCGGGCATTAACCTGCTCTTGATCGGCATGCGCAGATAAATCCTGCCTCCTCTGCATCACTACCACTTCATAAATTTCTCTACAAAAACGCTTACCATGTTACTATACCCCCCTATAGTATAAAGGAGGCGAAAACATGCCCCATTCACCTGAAGATAAAAAACGTGTGCTGACGCGGGTCCGGCGGATCCGTGGTCAGGTTGAGGCCCTGGAGCGTGCGCTGGAAGCGGGCGAGCCGTGCATTGCTGTGTTGCAACAAATCGCTGCGGTGCGCGGTGCGGCTAATGGATTGATGGGCGAGATGGTGGAAATTCATCTTAACGATGAGCTGGTCAACGGCGAGACCACCCGCGAACAACGTGCGCAGCGCATGGATGAAATCGGTCATTTGCTGCGCGCTTATCTAAAATAAACGTTACAACGAAAAACTTATCTTTATAACAACGGAAGAGACGATATGAAATCACGTGCAGCCGTCGCATTCGGCCCTGGCAAGCCGCTGGAAATTGTGGAAATTGATGTCGCGCCGCCGAAGAAAGGCGAAGTGCTGGTGAAAATTACCCATACCGGTGTATGCCATACCGATGCGTTCACCCTGTCTGGCGACGATCCGGAAGGCGTATTCCCGGCGGTGCTGGGTCATGAAGGCGGCGGCATTGTCGTGGAAGTCGGCGAGGGCGTCACCAGCCTGAAGCCTGGCGATCACGTCATCCCGCTCTACACCGCCGAATGCGGAGAGTGTAAGTTCTGTAAATCCGGTAAAACCAACCTCTGCCAGGCGGTGCGCGCCACGCAGGGTAAAGGCCTGATGCCTGACGGCACGACCCGCTTCTCTTATAACGGCGAGCCGATTTACCACTACATGGGAACCAGCACCTTTAGCGAATACACCGTATGCGCTGAAATCTCGCTGGCAAAAGTGAATCCGCAGGCACCGCTTGATAAAGTCTGCCTGCTGGGCTGTGGCGTAACCACGGGCATTGGCGCCGTACACAACACCGCCAAAGTTAAAGAAGGCGACAGCGTCGCGGTCTTCGGTCTGGGCGGTATTGGTCTGGCTGTTATTCAGGGCGCCGCGCAGGCGAAAGCGGGGCGTATCATCGCCGTCGATACCAACCCGGATAAATTTACATTGGCGGGCGAAATGGGGGCGACCGATTTTGTGAACCCTAACGATTACGATAAGCCTATTCAGGACGTTATCGTCGAACTGACCGATGGCGGCGTGGATTTCAGCTTTGAGTGTATCGGCAACGTCAATGTAATGCGTGCCGCACTGGAGTGCTGCCATAAAGGCTGGGGCGAAAGCGTGATTATCGGCGTCGCGGGCGCAGGCCAGGAAATTCGCACCCGTCCGTTCCAGCTCGTCACCGGACGCGTCTGGCGCGGCTCGGCGTTTGGCGGCGTAAAAGGACGCAGCCAGTTGCCGGGCATGGTCGAAGACGCGATGGCGGGTAAAATTCGCCTTGATCCGTTTATCACGCACCGTCTGCCGCTTGAGCAAATTAACGACGCCTTTGATTTGATGCATGAAGGCAAATCTATTCGCACCGTTATTCACTTCGGCGATAAGTAACCACGCAGGCCGGCGGCGTCCGTCGCTGGCCAAATTTATCTTTATTGCGATCTGTGACGCATCTGACGTTTTCCGGGGTAATTAAATACCGGGTATTTGCCGATAACAAACTCACGAGCATATACCTGACCCAGGAAGATTGTTATGACGAAACACAATACTAAAAATCAAATACCTGCAGTTGTAAGTTTCTGGCATCACATTCGTTTAGTGCCGCTCTTTAGTTTCATTCTCGGTGGGATTTTGGTGCTGTTCGCGGCCAGTGTCGGGTTAGCAAGCTATTTCATGATTCAAAGTAATACGGCGCTTCATGACGTCACCGAAGAGATCCAGGTGCGAATGGGCCTTTCCAACAGTTCCAACCACCTGCGCACTGCGCGCATCAATGTCATTAACGCCGGCGCGTCAAGCCGCGTTGCTGATATGGAAGATGTGAAACGTAACGTGGCAGATGCGGAAAAACGTCTGGTTCAGGCACAGGACGGGTTCAATCTTTACATGGGGCGGCGGGTCAAAACCCAGGAAGACGAAGCGCTGGACGGCGAACTGAAAGCGCGTTTCGACGCCTATATTCAGGGTATGCAGCCGATGATCAAATTTGCCAAAAACGGCATGTTTGAAGCCATCATCACCCACGAAAGCGAAAAGGTGCGCGCGCTGGATAGCGCTTATAACGCCGTACTGTTAAAGGCTATCGCCATCCGTATGGAACGCGCCAAAACGCTCGGCATTGAAGCAGAAACGCGCACCACCTGGGGCGTAATGGCAATGATGGTGGCGCTCGGGATTGCGCTGTTGATGACCATTATCACTTTTGTGGCATTACGCGGCATTGTTATCCTCCCGCTGCGTCGTGCGGCAGAGCGTATTGAACATATCGCCAGCGGAAATCTCACCGTGGCGCCAGAACCGACTGGCCGTAGCGAAATTGGTATTCTGAGCCAGAACCTGCAAAAAATGCAGCACGCGCTGGCGGAAACGGTAGGTACGGTGCGTACGGGCGCGGTGGCGATTTATCAGGGTACCAGCGAAATCTCAGCGGGAAATACCGATCTCTCTTCACGTACCGAACAACAGGCCTCGGCGCTTGAGCAAACGGCGGCCAGTATGGAGCAGTTGACCGCGACCGTGAAACAGAACGCGGACAACGCCCACCACGCCAGTAAACTGGCGAATGACGCCTCTCAACGCGCCAGCGAAGGCGGACGCATTGTTTCCGGCGTGGTAACCACGATGGGCAATATCTCCACCAGTTCGAAGAAAATCTCCGAAATTACCTCGGTGATTAACAGCATTGCTTTCCAGACCAATATCCTGGCGCTTAACGCGGCGGTGGAAGCGGCGCGTGCAGGTGAACAAGGGCGCGGATTTGCCGTCGTGGCAAGCGAAGTGCGAACTCTGGCCAGCCGCAGCGCCCAGGCGGCGAAAGAGATTGAAGGGCTGATTCAGAACTCCGTAAACCTTATTAATAAAGGCTCAAGCGAAGTCGTAGACGCGGGCCAGACCATGCAGGGCATTGTTGAGGCGGTGCAACGCGTGACCGATCTGATGCAGGAAATCGCCTCCGCGTCTGACGAGCAGAGCCGCGGGATTGAGCAGGTCGCTCAGGCGGTGTCGGAAATGGATAACGTGACGCAGCAGAACGCCTCGCTGGTTGAGGAAGCGTCAGCAGCGGCGCTGGCGCTTGAAGAGCAAGCGGCACGTCTGACTGAAGCCGTCGGGACATTCCGTTTATCGACGCATGCTGAGGTGGAGAAGAAGACGGTGAAAAGCGACGATCAGCCTGTGGCGAAAAACTTTACCCGCCCGGCGGTAGTCCAGGGTGAAAACTGGGAAACCTTTTAACGGTTAAGCCAAAGAAAAAGCCCCGCATCACGCGGGGCTTTTTTATAAGCCATTTAATAACGGAACGTAGCGTGAGCGCTTAAGCCAGCGCCGGATAATCGGTATAACCGGTGGCGCCGGGAGAATAGATCGTCGCGTTATTCAGATCGTTCAACGGCGCGTGCTGTGTAAACCGCTCCACCAGATCGGGATTGGCGATATACAACTTGCCAAAAGCCGCCGCGTCCGCTTCGCCGCTCGCAACTAATTCTTCTGCGCTCTGCTGCGTTAAACCTTCATTAGCAATCCATGCGCCGCTGAATTTCTGCTTCACCTGCGGGCCGACCCGATTGGGGAAATCCTGCGCTTCACGGGCAAAGATATACGCCACATTGCGCAAGCTAAGCTGTTCTGCGACGTAGCTGAATAACGCCAGCGGGTTGCTGTCTTCCATGGAGTAAGTGTCAGACATCAGATTCAGGTGCACACCGAGTCGATCGGCGGGCCATACGGTCAGCACGGCATCCACGGTGTCGAGCAAAAAGCGCGCGCGATTTTCAATGCTGCCGCCGTAGCGGTCGGTACGCTTATTGGAGCCGTCATGCAGGAACTGGTCGAATAAATAGCCGTTGGCCGCGTGGATTTCAACGCCGTCAAACCCGGCACGTTTCGCGTTTTGCGCCGCTTTTACAAAATCCTCGACGATACCTGGAATTTCATCGGTTTCCAGCGCGCGCGGCGTTTCATACGGACGCTGCGGGCGCACGGTAGTGACGTGGCCTTCCGGCGCGATGGCGCTGGGTGCGACGGGCTTTTCGCCATCAAGGAAAACCGGGTCGGAAATCCGCCCTACATGCCAGAGTTGGCTGACGATTTTCCCGCCAGCCGCATGTACGGCTTGCGTTATTTCGGTCCACGCCTGTACCTGTTTTTCCGACCAGATGCCGGGCGTATTCGGATAACCCACGCCTTGCGGGGTAACCGACGTCGCTTCGGTAAATATGAGGCCAGCGCTGGCGCGCTGGACATAATATTCTTTGGTTAACGGACCAGGGGCGCGCTCATCCACCGCACGCATGCGGGTTAACGGCGCCATAAAGATACGGTTTTTGAGTTCGAGTGAACCGAGTTTTACGGGGTCATACAGGGTAGGCATGTGATTCTCCGGGGCTGACTAATTGTCCTTATTATGTACGCACCCGGAAACGGCGGTTATCACTTTATGCGCTTAATTATGCTAAAGCGTGCGAAAAAAAGCCGCTGTTACAGCGGCATGGATTTTCTGATGGACGCGAGTAAAAGCTGCGCCCCATCTGAGAGCGGTTTATCCACCCGCGTCAGTATGCCGATAGGCTCACCCGCCGTCTGGTTGGCGATGGGCAGGGCGATTAACGTATTCTGGCGCAGGTCTTCTTTCACCGCGCCAGAAGGCACAAACCACACGTAGTCATAATCCACGGTCAACTGGCGCGATAGCGACGCCGAAAGCGTTTCAATGCAGGAATGAGGCAGTTTGCACCCCTGGCTTGCCATGAGCGCATCGGCATGTTGGCGTGGGGCGGTGCCTTTTGGCGAAATCACCACCGGCCATTCCAGCACCCGGCTTAATGTAATGGTATCGGCAAGGAGCGGATGATTCGGGCGCACCACAAGCTTCATCGATTCCAGAAACAGCAGCTCATAATTAAGCCCGTTCATCATTTCCGGGTCAGCCATGCGTCCAATCCCCAGATCCAGTTCGCCCGATTTCAGCCCCGACAGCAGCATCGGGTTATTCATGGTGGCGACCTGAAGCGTCAAATTGGTTTGCTGTTTGTGAAACGGACCGATCACCGCAGGCAAAATACCGAGCGCCGCTGTGGGAAGGGCGCCGATGCGCACCACATCTTTGGATTGATCTTCCCGGCGGGTCAGGGATTGCCCGGCGTGATTAAGCGCGTCCAGCACCTTAATGGCGTGAGTGAGAAACTGCTCGCCCACCAGCGTCAGTTGCGCGCCGAGTCGCCCCCTGTCGAACAGGCGTTCTCCCGTCAGTTGCTCAAGTTCGTTGAGGGTTTTTGATAAGGCAGGTTGGCTAAGGTTTAAGGTTTCAGCCGCTCGCCCCAGCGTTCCCTGTTGAGCGACGGCGACAAATGTATGTAAATGACGCAACCGAATGCGCTGACTAAACAAACCGTTTTTTTCCATAGCTGATGTTAAAAACGAAACGTGATCCGTGACAAGAAAAGTTGTTTGGTTTTGATAACTTGCTAGCAAATTATTATTAACATTACGGTAATTAAGTTAACAAAACAATCTGGGGAAAATCTCTTTTGTCTGGACTCGGTTTCGTTATGCGCTTTTTTTACCTGGTGCCACGCCATACCGGGATGCTGATTGACGCCAATGCCTGAATGGATCAACGTCGACGGAGTGCCTGAAAAATCATAACCCTGACCTGAGATCACAGATTACAAATTCTTCCCGCCGCCTTATCCGTCATTTCCTACAATCTCAGCAATATTCACTGGAGAAATGACATCATGGCGAACAGCATCACGGCAGATGAGATTCGGGAGCAATTTTCGCAGGCTATGTCAGCGATGTACCAGAAAGAGGTGCCGCAGTACGGCACGTTGCTTGAGCTGGTGGCGGATGTGAACCTGGCGGTGCTGGAAAACGATCCGCGTATGCACCAGCAGATGGTCAATGCCGACGAACTGGCACGGCTTAATGTGGAGCGCCACGGCGCCATTCGCGTCGGCACGGCAGAAGAACTGGCGACGTTACGCCGGGTGTTTGCGGTGCTCGGCATGTTTCCGGTCGGTTATTATGATCTCTCCCAGGCGGGCGTGCCGGTGCATTCCACCGCGTTTCGCCCGATTGACGACACCGCCTTACAGCGCAATCCCTTTCGCGTTTTTACCTCGCTGTTGCGGCTGGAGTTGATTGAAGACGAAGGGCTGCGTAAAAAGGCCGCCCGCATTCTCGCAAAGCGGGATATTTTCACGCCGCGCTGTCGGGAATTACTGGATATCTATGATGTGGAGGGCGGCTTTGATGAAAAACAGGCCGGGGAATTCGTGCGTGAAGCGCTGGAAACCTTCCGCTGGCACAGCCATGCGACGGTAGATACCGAAACCTATCAGGCGCTGCATAACGCCCATCGGCTGATTGCTGACGTGGTGTCGTTTCGCGGCTGTCATATCAACCACCTGACGCCGCGGACGCTGGATATCGACCGGGTGCAGGCGCTGATGCCGGAATATGGCATTGAGCCGAAAATGATCATAGAAGGGCCGCCGCGCCGCGAAGTGCCGATTTTGCTGCGCCAGACCAGCTTTAAAGCCCTTGAAGAACCCGTTCTGTTTAACGGTGAACACCGCGGTACCCATACCGCGCGCTTTGGTGAAATTGAACAGCGCGGGATTGCGCTGACACCTAAAGGCCGCGCGCTGTATGACAAGCTGCTGAGCGAAGCAGGCAGCGGCAGCGATAATCTCACCCATCAGTTGCATCTTCAGGAGGTGTTCAGCGCCTTCCCGGATAGCGACATGCTACTGCGTCATCAAGGGCATGCTTATTTCCGCTACCGGTTAACGCCGGTTGGCGAAACCCATCGTCAACACATCATGCCCGGCGACGATCCGCAACCGCTGATTGAGCGCGGCTGGGTGACGGCGCAGCCGATTATTTATGAAGATTTTTTACCGGTCAGCGCGGCGGGGATTTTTCAGTCCAATCTGGGGGATGAAGCGCGCGGACGCAGCCATGGCAACGCCAGCCGCGAGGCCTTTGAGGAGGCGCTGGGTTGCGCGGTGCATGACGAGTTCGACCTGTATCAGGAAGCCTCCGATCGCAGCAAACGCCGTTGCGGGCTATTGTAAAAGGGCTGTCGGGCGGCGTTAGGCGCGCCCGGCAGGCGCTTGATGCTCAGGGTCGGTGGCAAGCAGTTGGGTGACAAAAGCGGACATCAGTTCGCTCTCTTGCGGCGCTTCGCGCAACACCAGACGGTAACTGGCCCCTGTTTTCACGCGCTGCGGGAAAGGGCGAATCAGGCGACCGGCGCGTACGTCATCCGCCACCAGTTGCTCGTCGGCAATGGCTACGCCAAACCCCTGAATAGCCGCGCTGATGGCTAAATCCATGGTATCGAAATGCTGATTTTTGCGCATAACCATGCGCGGGGCATCCTGCTGCGCCAGCCACAACGTCCAGTCGGTTTTATCCCGTGTGGGATGCAAAAATGTCAACGCTGCCAGCGCGTCGGGAGACGATGAGACGTCGTCCGGCAGGGCCGGGCTGAGCACCGGCGTCAACGCCTCTTCAAACAGCAAGAATCCCTGATTCTTATGGGCGCCGAAGACGATCGCCGCGTCATAAGGTTCCGTTTTGAAATTGACGTCATGATCGGTGGTGGTGGTGAGCGTGACCTGGACATCGTTCAGGGATTTTTCCAGTTGCATCAGTTTCGGCACCAGCCAACGCATGGCGCAAGTGGGCGCTTTCAGGCGGATCACCGTATGCTGCTGGCGCGCCTGTTCCGCCGCGCGCATTAACTCATCCCACGCACTTTGTAGCTCCGGCAACAGCGCGCTGCCCTGCGGCGTCAGGCGCAGCCCACGGGCGTGACGCTCAAAGAGCGCAAAACCGAACCAGGCTTCGAGGGCGGCAATCTTACGGCTGACCGCGCCCTGGGTGAGAAACAGCGCGCGCGCGGCATGGGTAAGATTAAGGTGACGCGCCGTAACCAAAAAGGCTTCAAGCGCATTTAAAGGTAGGGTGCGACGCGTCATCAGGTGCTCCGATCCGTCTTTAGCTATGAGTTTTTTGCATGGCTATTATGACAACAAATCGGTTGTCGCGCTATCGCACTCCGGTTTGAATAGTTATGCATTCAAAACGAGAAAGGAACCATAATGTCGCTTAAGACGCCGGTACAATTACGCTCGAAACTTCCCGATGTCGGCACCACCATATTTACCGTGATTGGCCAGCTTTCCGCGCAACATCAGGCGGTTAACCTTTCTCAGGGCGCGCCTAATTTCCCCTGCGATCCGGCGCTGATTGCCGGCGTCACGCAGGCGATGGAAGCCAACCGCAACCAGTATGCGCCGATGACCGGGCTTGTGACCTTAAAGACGCTGATAGCCGAAAAAGTCGCGGCGCTGTATGGCGCAACATACTGCGTTGACAGCGAAGTGCTGATTACTGCCAGCGCCAGCGAAGGAATTTACTGCGCCATCAGCGGGCTGGTGCATCCCGGCGATGAAGTTATCTATTTTGAACCGTCCTTTGACAGCTATGCGCCTATTGTCCGGTTGCAGGGCGCGACGCCGGTGGCTATCAAGCTGACGGTGCCGGATTTTGCCGTGGACTGGGATGAAGTGCAGGCGGCCATCACGCCGCGTACCCGGATGATTATCGTCAATACGCCGCACAACCCGAGCGGGCAGGTCTTTAGCCGCGACGATTTGGAAAAACTCGCGGCCATTACCCGTAATACCGATATCGTGATCCTCTCCGATGAAGTTTACGAACATATTGTCTTCGACGGGCTAAAACACCACGGGATGGCGACCCATCCGGCGCTTGCCGAACGCAGCGTGATCATCTCGTCATTCGGTAAGACCTTTCACGTCACCGGGTGGCGCGTTGGCTATTGCCTGGCTCCGGCTGAGTTAATGGATGAAGTCGTGAAAGTGCATCAGTTCCTGATGTTTTCTGCCGACACGCCGATGCAGTACGCCTTTGCGGATTACATGAGCGACCCGGCGCGTTATCTCTCTTTGGGAGCGTTTTATCAGCGCAAGCGCGATTTGATGCAAACGCTACTGGCATCCTCGCCGTTCAAACTGCTGCCGAGCGCCGGATCGTTCTTCCTGCTGGCAAGTTATGAACATTTCAGCGATGAAAGCGACAGCGAGATGGTGAAACGGCTGATCGTGGATTATGGTGTAGCGACGATCCCGCTCTCGGCGTTTTATACCGACGGGACCGATAATAAATTGATTCGTCTCTCTTTTGCGAAAGATGATGCGACATTACGGGCAGGTGCGACCGCGCTCTGTCAGGTTAAGCCACGCTAAGAAGGGGTAAGTATGAAAAAAATGACTATGCTGTGTCTGGCACTGGGGATGATGGCGTCTTTCTCTTCTCTGGCGGCGAGTGAACTGCGCTATGGACTGGAAGCGGAATATCCGCCGTTTGAAAGCCGCAACGCGCAGGGCGAACTGGAAGGCTTTGATATCGAATTAGGCAAGGCGATTTGTCAGGCCGCCAGCCTCAAGTGTACGTGGGTGGAAACCTCTTTTGATACCCTGATCCCGGGGCTGGTTGCCAAAAAATTCGACGCCATCAACTCGGCGATGAATATCACCGACCAGCGTCGTCAAAGTATCGACTTCACACAACCCATCTACCGCATTCCTTCCCAGCTGGTGGGTAAAGAAGGCAGCGCGCTGGACGCGACCCCCGAGGCGCTAAAAGGCAAAGTGATTGGCGTGCTGCAAGGCTCTATCCAGGAAACCTACGCTAAAGAGCACTGGGAAAAGCAGGGCGTTGAAGTGGTTTCGTATAAAGATCAGAACCTGGCGTGGGGCGATTTGGTTAACGGGCGTATCGATGCGACGCTTGTCATGTCGGCCGCCGGTCAGGGCGGTTTTCTGAGCAAACCGCAGGGCAAAGGTTTTGGGTTTATCGGCAAGCCCGTCGTGGATGATAAAATCCTCGGCAGTGGTATTGGTTTTGGCCTGCGTAAAGGCGATGAAGCAACCAAAAAACAGCTCGACGCCGCGATAGATAAAGTCCGCGCCGACGGCACCATCACCAAACTCGCCGCGCAGTATTTCCCGGGTATTGACGTCAGCGTCAAATAACGCCGCGCTAAAAAGTAAAAACCCCGATTTCTTTCGAAACGGGGTTTTTTTATGCCGCTGGACGTTGAAGAGAACCCGGCAGAGCCGGGCCACCACAAGCTATCATCATTACTATAATTTGGTGTCCGCTTATGCTTACTTTTTAGATTAAGTCATAAGCCCTCTCATTGAGAGGAATAAAGGCATATATACCCATCCAACATCTCGCTGCGACGCACTGGCGTCCTGCAACCCGATATCGTCAAGGCACACACCAGGGAGAGGGTAATCCCGCCCCTGATGCGACGCAGAAACTACCCTTTCTTTTACAGCCAGACAAGCGTGGCGCGGGATATATCTTGATTCTGTGCGCCAGGCCGAATATCGCGTAAAGCGTAATCTGCTGGTGGTTTTTGTCTTCCCAAAAACCCTGACGCCAGTGTGATAATTCACACCTCGTTTATGCTGTTAAATCACCATATGGCAACAGCTTATCGTCTTTTAATGCCTGTGCGCTGCGTGTGGTTTTTGAGAGGCTTGCATCGCTTAGCCCATTCAGTATTCCGTTGCACGGCGGGCCTCGACATACATCGTCAGATATTCAGAAAGTGTCTGAACGTGTTGCTCGTTATGCTTATTGAGCAGAATAAACGTGGGTGTGGCATTCAACACTTCAATCGGGAAGTAGCCAAGGGGGGCGACGAGCGCCAGGATCTCCTGATACGCTTTTGGCTGCGGGCATTCAAACGCCAGCGCGGGTTTATGACGCTCAAGCGTTTCTAACGCACCCAAAAGCACGTCATACTCCATACCCTCTACGTCTACTTTCATTAAACCTGGCGAACAGGCCTGTATCTCGGGTATGTCATCAAGCCGACTGACCGGCACACTGACACTCTCTTCGCTTTGCGCGCCACTGCGACTAAAGGTGCCGTTGTTATTCGTGATGGTTTTTGACAGGACCACGCAGCCGGGCGTACTGCCGAGCGCCGTTTCCAGCAGGGTTATTTTATCCGACACGTGGTTTAACTCAGCATTAATGGCAAGGCACAACGCGTTTTGTCGCACCGGCTCGAAAGCCATAACATCCCAGCCTTTGACCGCGCTAAAGAAAACAGAGTGGTTGCCGATATTACCGCCTATATCCAGCACGACGCCGTTTGCGCTATTAAAGAAGCTAAAGAAATTTAAAAAATGCGCTTCATAAAACTGCTTTTCAGCCGCCACCCGCGCCGGGATATAGTCGCCTGCGCGATGGAATAAGCGAATGTTGAGCGCGTGGTGGGCGAAACTTACGGTCTCGAACGCGCAGTCCGGGAATTCATTCCTGATACGGTCAATTTTAGTAGTCATGTGCATGTCGCAAAGCGGGGTGTGCATACAGGGTGCCTGTGTCAGAGTAAGGATTATCTGACTAAGCGGCGTAAAACGCGCCGAACTTAAATCCTGTCACCGATATTTTCATTTTTTGACAAAACGTGCTGTGCCAGCGCTGCCGTGGGTTTGTGTACGGCCTTGCGTCGGGGCGTGAGGAAAGCGGTTGGATTCAAAATGAATTTTGACTAGAGTGAGCGGTCGTAACAACTACATGAAAATTTGCCGCTGTTAGCTTCGTGCTTATCAGTACACATTGACTTCAAAAGGACGCGTTCTCAGGCATGAATCGCAGACGTTTTATTAAAGCCTCTATGGCCCTTGCCGCCGCTTGCGGTACACCCGGTCTGATGACCCTGTTTTCAAATGCAGCATGGGCGCAAGAGTCTGATATCGCCGATGGCCTGTCGCGCGCATTTGATTTCGACGTGCTGGAGTCTATGGCGGGGGATCTGGCTAAAAAACCCTGGGGCGGCGCACCGCGTCCGTTGCCAGATACGCTGGCGACGTTAACGCCTCAGGCGTACAACAGCATTCAGTACGATGCCGATTCCTCACTTTGGAACAACATTTCTGGCCGTGAGCTGGATGTCCAGTTCTTCCACGTTGGAATGGGGTTTCGTCGCCGCGTGCGGATGTTCTCCGTGGACTCATCCTCCCGCCAGGCGCGTGAAATCCATTTCCGCCCGGAACTGTTTAAATATCACGACGCGGGCGTAGACACCGCGCAACTGGTGGGCAAGCCGGATCTGGGCTTCGCCGGTTTCCGCGCGTTTAAAGCGCCGGAACTGGCGCGCCGCGATATCGTTTCGTTCCTGGGGGCGAGCTATTTCCGCGCGGTGGACGATACCTATCAGTACGGTCTTTCCGCACGAGGCCTTGCGGTAGACACTTTCACCGATACGCCGGAAGAGTTCCCGGATTTTACTGCGTTCTGGTTTGAAACCCCGAAAGCCGACGATACCAGCTTTGTGGTGTACGCGCTGCTCGACAGCCCAAGCGTTACCGGCGCCTATAAATTCATTATCCACTGCGAAGAAAAGCGGGTAGTGATGGAGGTGGAAAACCGCCTCTTTGCCCGTAAAGACATCAAGCAAGTGGGCATTGCGCCTATGACCAGTATGTTCGCCTGCGGCACTAACGAGCGCCGGGTGTGTGACACGATCCACCCGCAGATCCACGACTCCGACCGGCTGGCGATGTGGCGCGGCAACGGCGAATGGGTGTGCCGTCCGCTAAACAACCCGCAGCGTTTACAGTTCAACGCCTTTAGCGATAACAACCCGAAAGGTTTCGGTCTGGTGCAGACCGATCGTGATTTTGAAAGCTATCAGGACATTATGGGCTGGTACAACAAGCGCCCGAGTCTGTGGGTCGAACCGGTCAACAAATGGGGCAAAGGCGCGGTTTCGCTGATGGAAATCCCCACCACCGGGGAAACGCTCGATAACATCGTTTGCTTCTGGCAACCGGAAAAACCGATCAAAGCGGGCGACGAGTTAACCTTCCAGTACAAACTCTACTGGAGCGCCGAGCCGCCGGTTCGCTCACCGTTGGCTAACATCTTAGCGACCCGTACCGGTATGGGCAGTTTCCCGGAAGGCTGGGCGCCGGGTGAGCATTACCCGACAACCTGGTCGCGTCGTTTCGCCATTGATTTCATCGGCGGCAACTTAAAAGAATCGGCGCCTAAGGGGATTGAACCGGTGATCACATTATCCAGCGGTGAGGCAAAACAGATAGAAATTCTGTATGTCGAACCGTTTGATGGCTACCGCATTTTGTTCGACTGGTATCCTGACAGTGACTCCACCGACCCGGTTGAAATGCGACTGTATTTGCGCTGCAAGGGCGAAACCATCAGTGAAACCTGGTTGTATCAGTACTTCCCGCCCGCACCGGATAAACGCCAGTACGTTGACGACAGGCAAATGCGCTAAGCTATTGTTTGTTAAAAGGGCGCTTCGGCGTCCTTTTTTACGTTATGCTTTAAAAAAACCTCAACCGGAGTTTCCGCGTGCAAAACCCTGCTGACTGGCATGACGATATCATCATCATTAACGACACCCTGAAATTACACTCCGTCAACGACCCTTTTATCGAGCCGCTTTACGCCCTTGTTGAGCGCAATAAAGCCTATTTACAGCAGGCGATGGAGTGGCCGCAGTCGGTGGTAAGCAGCAACGATATTCGTCGTACGGTACAGGGCAATTATCAATTGCATCACCGGGGCTACGCCAAGATGTTTATGATCTTGCGTGATGACGAACTGTGCGGCGTTATCTCCTTTAACCAGATAGAACCCACCAACAAAGCCGCGTATATCGGCTACTGGCTGGATGAAGGGTTACAGGGGCAGGGGATTATTTCTCAGGCGCTGCAAACCCTGATGGACCATTACGCCCGTGAAGGCAGCGTGCGGCGATTCGTCATCAAATGTATCGTCACTAACCGCGCCAGCAATCAGGTCGCGCTGCGCAATGGCTTTACTCTTGAAGGCTGCCTGAAAGAGGCGGAATACCTGAACGGCGCGTTTCACGATCAGAATATTTACGCCCGGATTATCGACAAAAAATAATCCGTGCGTCGTCTAAATTGCCCCAAATACCGGCGTGCGGGTGATGAACTGCTCTCCGTTTATCATCCTGGCGCCGCGAATATGCAGCATGTCGGCATTAAAAGCCTCAATCACGGCGTTGTCCGTTACCACCACCTGGTTTTCAATCACCACATTGCCGGTAATGCGCGCCTGGCCGCAAACCTGAATGCGATCGTCGAGTTGAACCGGCCCGCCGATGATCACCGCATCGTCATAGACATGAACGTGGTGTTTCAACACGCAGTCGCCCTGAATCAGCGCGTTGCCAAATACCTGCGAGCTGTAGCGGATCGTCGGGGACTGATCGATATCGTCGCCTGCCACCACCCGCGCCTGGCCGTAGAGTTGCGCGCAGTCGCAGACCCAGACGTTATTCTCGTCATTCCCTTCCACGATGGCATCGTCAAAGATGGCGGCGCGATGCTCGACAAACGCGTGGTTCACCAGCGCCCGGCCATAAATTTGCGCCTGATGCACCACGCGCGAGGCGTTCACCGTGGCGCTGTCATAGATTTGCAGGCGCTGATCCTGGTCTGCCGTCAGTCCCACCGCCGCGATCACCTGGCTTTGATTCATCACCCGTGCATCGCCATAAATCCGGCACTCGCCGCGCACTTGCGAGGCCTGTACCATGGCTCTGTCGCAAATACACGCTCCGTGGCTGATATCCACGCGATCGACCCAACACTCATCACTCAATACCGCGCCATGGCTTATGGTGCAAGGCTGAGACACCCGCGCATTGTCGCGCACCACGGCGCCGGCAAACACCGCGCTGTTTTGGTCATACACCCAACACGTCCCGTCCTGGCTGAGATTGCTTGTCTCCTCAATCCAACCGCCCAGCGTGCCTGCTTTCACATCATGAAAATCGCGCAGCGCTTCGATTTGTCGCAGGGTAAATTTGTGAGTCGTGCCGTTTTCCTGATATTCAATGGTTCGACTGACGTCAGTTAACCGGTATTTTTCCATGCTTAACACTCCGTTATGCGCGTTCATTAACCGTAGCAAAGTTTTCAAACGTCGGCGGGTTATGGCATTTCCGGGCCGACTCCCATAAAATGCATCTCAAATATATTTTTAAACTTTAAACAAAATGAGCAAAAACGTAGCCTGGCAATCCGCCAGTTCAGCTTCAACCATCATTAATCTCCCGGCGGGATATTTCGGCATGGTGCTGGGCACCATCGGCATCGGCTTTTCCTGGCGCTACGCCGCCACTATCTGGCCGGTATCGCCGTGGGTTGGGGAAGGGCTGGTGGCACTGGCGACGCTGATTTGGCTGCTGCTTGCCGTCGCATTTATCACGCGGCTTGTGACGCATCCGCAAACGGTCAAAGCCGAGCTGTTACACCCATTGATGAGCAGCTACGTTAGCCTGTTTCCGGCAACCACAATGCTTGTGGCGATTGGGTTTACGCCCTGGGTACGGCCGCTTGCGGTGGCGCTCTTTAGCATCGGCGCGATAAGCCAGTTACTGTATGCCGCCTGGCAAAGCGCCGGGTTATGGCGCGGCGCGCATCCAACGGAGGCGACAACGCCAGGGTTATATCTTCCTACGGTCGCTAACAATTTCATCAGCACCATGGCCTGCGGCGCGCTGGGCTTTCATGATTTGGGCATTCTTTTTTTAGGGGCGGGCGTGTTGTCATGGCTTAGTCTGGAACCGGCGATTTTGCACCGGCTGCGCAGTGCAGGCGAAATGCCGACGGCGGTACGCACCTCGTTGGGCATTCAGATGGCCCCGGCGCTGGTGGCCTGTAGCGCGCTTCTTAGCGTCAACGGCGGCGAGGCGGATATGTTCGCGAAAATGCTGTTCGGTTATGGATTGCTGCAACTGCTGTTTATGATCCGCCTCGCCCCGTGGTATATGGCGCAGCCTTTTAATGCCACATTCTGGAGCTTCTCGTTCGGCGTCTCCGCACTCGCTACCACCGCGCTGCATCTTGGGCATGCCAGCACGGAGGGGGTTTTTCATTTTCTTGCGTTACCGTTGTTTATTTTCAGTAACGCGATTATCGGCCTGCTGCTTATCCGCACGCTGATTTTGTTATGCAAGGGCAAACTTATAATTCGCACTGTTGTTACTCCTACTGCTAAGGAATTCTCATGACCGCTTGTGATGAAAACTATTTCACTGAAAAATATGGCTTAACCCGCACTCACTCTGAAGTTCTTGCCGCGATGCCTTATCTTACGCCGGGCCGGGTGCTTGACCTGGGCTGCGGTAATGGCCGCAACAGCCTCTACCTTGCCGCTAACGGTTTTGATGTCACCGCGTGGGATAAGAATCCGTCCAGTATTGCCAACATTCAACGCATCGCCCAGGCGGAAGGGCTGACGGCGCTGCACAGCGACGTGCGCGATCTGAATACCCTGTCGTTTGACGGTGAATATGACTTTATTCTCTCGACCGTCGTGATGATGTTCCTTGAGCCGACGACGATTGCGGGCCTCATTGATAACATGCAGCGCTGCACCAAACGCGGCGGCTATAACCTTATCGTCGCGGCCATGGATACCCCAGACTATCCATGTACAGTGGGGTTCCCGTTTGCGTTTCGCGAAGGTGAACTGAGCGCCTACTATGCCGGATGGGACATCGTTAAATACAACGAGAACCCAGGCGAGTTGCATCGTACTGATGAAGCGGGCAACCGCATTGCATTGCGGTTTGCAACTTTACTGGCGCGCAAAGCCTAATTGCCTGTCGCCAATTAACTGACGCCGTCATGTGCGTCAGTTAATTAAACAAGCCTTAACATTTACCACGCTAATTAATTTACACCCCCGCGCTGTTTTTTAAATTTTCCGAAACAAACAAACGGTTTAAATCTGTTCAAAATATTATTTTTTTCTTATAAAGCTATTTATGCCTCATCGGTATCAGTTAGCTTTGCTATAACTTGATTGCTAATCGGCAATTACAGGTGCAAAAAAATGAGAACTTCTTTATTGGTTAAGGCTTCTTTGTTGTGCGCTGCGCTCGCGTTAGCGGGTTGTGCTTCAAAAGTTACCTCTCCGGATAAATACTCCGGTTTTCTAAAAGACTATTCAGGTTTACAGGAAACGACGACCGCCTCCGGTAAAACCGCGATGCGCTGGGTTGCACCTGGTTTTAATTTTAATAACTACGACAGCATTGTTTATAACCCGGTGGTGTATTACCCCGTCCCGAAACCCAATTCCCAGGTGGGCGAGAAGGTGCTGACCGGCCTTTTGAATTATACCAACCAGCAACTGAAAACCGCCGCCGCCGCGCGTAAGCCGCTGGTGGCAACGCCCGGCCCGCGTAGTTTGATTTTCCGTGGCGCGATTACCGGCGTTGATTCCAGCAAAGAAGGATTGCAGTTCTATGAAGTACTGCCCATTGCGCTGGTCGTCGCGGGTACTGAAGTCGCAACGGGCCACCGCACCATGGATACCAATCTTTATTTTGAAGGCGAGTTAATTGATGCCTCAACCAACAAACCGGTAGTTAAAGTGGTGCGTAAAGGGGAAGGCAAAGATCTGAGCAATGAAAAAACGCCGCTGACGGTTGATACCTTAAAACAAGTTATCGACGATATGGCGACCGATGCCAGAATGTTTGATCCTGCCAAAAAATAATAACCGCGGAAGGGGAGTTCGCTCCCCTTTTAATAACGCCGCGTTATGCCCGTAATTCTCACGTTATCCTTTTATGCCTGCGTTCAATACCGTCTTTTCGCTAATAGTCCGTTTCAACGCGAGCAATATTTGCGAAGGTTTATCAGCACGGCATAACAGACGCCACCGCCGACCAAACCCCAGAATGCGGAACTTAACCCGCCGAGCGTCATACCCGAGGCGGTAATTAAAAACGTTACCGTTGCCGCATCGCGCTGCGTCTCATGAGTAAGCGCCTGATATAAACTGCCGCTAATGGTGCCGAGCAGCGCCAGCCCTGCCAGCATTTGGATCGCGGCCTGCGGCAGGGCGGTCATCATCATGGCGATTGCCCCCCCAAAGATACCTGCCAGCAAATAGAATACCCCCGCCGCTGCGCTTGCCATAAAGCGCTGGTTTTTATCCGGATGCGCATCCGGGCTCTGGCAAATGGCGGCGGTAATGGCTGCGATACACACTGAAAATACCCCGAATGGCGCCAACACCAACGCAATCAACCCCGTCACGGTCATTAACGGCGAAACCGGCACCTGATAGCCTGCGGCATTCAGCGTCGCGACACCTGGGGCGTTCTGAGAGGCCATGGTGACTAAAAAGAACGGCAGGCCAATCCCCAGCAGACTTTGCAGGGTAAAGTGCGGCAGCGTGAAGGCGGGCAACGACGGGCTGATTGCGGTATCAGCCGGATGGAATTGCCCGGTGGCGAAACAGACCAAAAGCCCGGCAATAAGCGTTGCGACAATGGCATAGCGAGGCGCCAGGGCTTTTGCGAAAAGCCAGGCCGCAAGCATGGCGCCGCACAGCACACCGTTGGCGGGCAACGAGGCAAACGCGTCCAGCCCAAAGCGCAGTAAAATCCCGGCAAGCATCGCGGCGGCAAGACTGTGGGGAATGGTGTTCATCAGGCGTGCAAAAATCCCGGTCACGCCGCATACCACAATCAACGCCGAGGAAAACATAAACACGCCAATAGCTTCATTCAGGGTGCTGCCTTGCAGACTGGTGGCAAGCAGCGCCGCGCCGGGCGTCGACCAGGCGGTGAGCACCGGGGCGCGATACCAGAGCGACAGCGCAAGCGTACTAATCCCCATCGCAATGCCAAGCGCCGTCATCCACCCGGCAATCTGCGAAACAGTGGCGCCCGCCGCGGCAGCGGCTTGCCAGATGATGGCGGCAGAACTGGCGTAACCGACCAGCACCGCGACAAACCCGGCCAGTAAGGTGGGAAAAGAGAGTCGTCCCATAAAAAGTGTCCGTTGTGCGTTATAGCGTCCATGCAAAATAACACTGTGCGCTATAACGCACAAGAAGGTAAACTGGGCTTTTACCACAGGGGAACGCGATGGATATTGCCGACCATCTTAGCGAAACGCTAAAAGCGCTGCGTCAGGCGCGCGGCTGGAGCTTAACGCAGGCCGCTGCACAGACCGGCGTCTCCAAGGCGATGCTCGGGCAGATTGAACGCCAGGAGTCCAGCCCGACGGTGGCTACTCTCTGGAAAATCGCCACCGGGTTCAATGTGCCGTTTTCGGCGTTTATCACGCCAGCCGAGGCAGTTGAACGCCCGGTTTATGACGCCCATCCGGGCATGACCGCCGAACCGCTGTTTGCGTTTGATGAAAGCCTTGGCTTTGATTTTCTGGTGGTGACGCTCGCCCCGGGCGCACTCAGCGAATCATCTGCGCACAGCGCCGGGGTGATTGAGCATGTGGTGGTCCTTCGCGGCGAGTTGCAATTACACATTAACGAAACCTGGCTTACGCTTTATGAAGGCCAGGGAGAGCGCTTTATCGCCGATAAGCCTCACAGTTACCGCAATCAAACCGCTGAGCCCGTACGATTTTATTCGTTAATACACTATCCGCGCCCCGGATAACCCGGCGAGCCTGGGAGCAGGGCGTGATGATAACAATGCCGCAAACCCGCAAGAGAGACTTCTTATCTCCGGCGCTTGTGACTACAATAGCCGCCATTTTAAAAACCGGATAACGACAACTTATGCGCCTGCACTCCCATCATCTTGAACTTCTGAGCCCGGCACGCGACACCGCCATCGCCCGTGAAGCGATCCTTCATGGCGCTGACGCAGTGTATATCGGCGGTCCGGGATTCGGCGCGCGGCATAACGCCAGCAACAGCCTGCGCGATATTGCAGAGCTGGTGCCGTTCGCCCATCGCTACGGCGCGAAAATCTTCGTGACGCTCAATACCATTCTTCATGATGATGAGCTGGAACCTGCGCAGGCCTTGATCCACCAACTGTGGCAGGCCGGCGTCGATGCGCTGATTGTTCAGGATATGGGCGTGCTGGAGCTGGACATTCCGCCCATTGAGCTGCATGCCAGCACCCAGTGCGATATCCGAAGCGTCGAGAAAGCGAAATTTTTATCCGACGTCGGGTTCTCGCAAATCGTGCTGGCGCGTGAGCTGAATCTCGATCAGATCAAAGCCATTCACGACAACGTCGACGCCACCATTGAATTCTTTATCCATGGCGCGCTGTGCGTGGCGTATTCCGGTCAGTGCAATATTTCCCATGCGCAAACGGGCCGCAGCGCGAACCGGGGTGATTGCTCCCAGGCTTGCCGTCTGCCGTATACCCTCAAGGACGATCAGGGACGTGTGGTGGCGTATGAAAAACATCTGTTGTCGATGAAAGATAACGATCAGAGCGCCAACCTGGCCGCGCTGGTGGATGCGGGCGTACGTTCCTTCAAAATTGAAGGGCGCTACAAAGACATGAGCTATGTGAAAAATATCACGGCTTATTATCGCCAACTGCTGGATGAAGTCATGGCCCAGCGCGGCGATTTAGCCCGCGCGTCGGCAGGCGTGACGGAGCATTTCTTTGTGCCGTCGCCGGATAAAACCTTCCATCGCGGCAGCACCGATTACTTCGTTAACGCACGTAAAATCGATATCGGCGCGTTTGATTCGCCCAAGTTTATCGGCCTGCCGGTGGGCGAAGTCATGAAAGTGACAAAAGAGTATCTGGACGTGGACGTAACGGAGCCGTTATCGAACGGCGACGGGCTGAACGTGCTGGTGAAACGCGATGTGGTAGGATTTCGGGCGAACACGGTAGAAAACCTCGCCGGAAATCGGTATCGCGTATGGCCCAACGAGATGCCAGAGGCGCTGAAAACCTTGCGTGCGCATCATCCGTTAAACCGCAATCTCGATCACAACTGGCAACAGGCGCTGCTGAAAACCTCAAGCGAACGTCGCGTCGCGGTGGATATTGAACTGGGCGGTTGGCAAGAACAACTGATCCTGACCATGACGTCTGAAGAGGGTGTCAGCGTCACGCGCACCCTGGACGGCGAGTTCAACGAGGCCAATAACCCGGAAAAAGCCTACAACAGCTTACGTGACGGTGTCACAAAACTGGGGCAGACCCTCTATTATGCCAGGGCCGTAACCATTAACTTACCCGGCGCGCTGTTTGTGCCGAACAGCCTGTTAAATCAGTTACGCCGTGAAACCAGCGACGCGCTGGACGAGGCGCGGCTCGCGGCGTATCAGCGCGGCACCCGTAAAGCCGTGAGCGTGCCCGCGCCGGTGTATCCGGACAGTCATCTCAGTTTTCTGGCGAATGTGTATAACCATAAAGCGCGTGAGTTTTACCATCGCTACGGCGTGCAGCTCATCGACGCGGCGTTTGAAGCCCATCAGGAAAAAGGCGATGTGCCGGTGATGATCACCAAACATTGCCTGCGGTTTGCGTTTAATCTTTGCCCGAAACAGGCGAAAGGCTCGATAAAGAGCTGGAAGGCCACCCCCATGCAGTTGATCCACGGGGATGAAGTGCTGACGCTGAAATTTGATTGCCGCCCGTGTGAAATGCACGTGATTGGCAAAATCAAAAATCACATCCTGAAGATGCCGTTACCCGGCAGCGGCGTGGTCGCCTCTATCAGCCCGGAAGAGTTATTGAAAACCGTACCGGGCCGTAAGGCCTGAAAATAACAGCGCCGCCTGAAAGGCGGCGCTGTGGTATTACGGTTCTCCGTAAAGACTGATTAACCGGCGGGTCACGCCGTTGGTCCAGCCGAAACCATCCTGCAACGGATATTCACCACCGCCCCCCGGCTGCGGTGCGTAGTCCGCGATATGGTATTTCTCCACCAGCTTATTTTGCTCCCGGTAAACGCGCTTCACAGTACGAAGCCAGTTATGAGCAATAATGTCCGCCAGTGAGTTCTCGCCGTAGTTTTTTAAGCCTTCAATCGCCATCCACTGTAGCGGCGCCCAGCCGTTGGGTTTATCCCATTGCTGGTCGCTGACCACATCGGTCGCCACAATGCCGCCCGGCGTGAGGAGCCGTTCTCGCACGTTAACCGCGATTTTCTGCGCCTGTTCATAACTCGCCATGCCGACATACAGCGGGACGACGCAGGCGGCAGAGAAAGAGGCGAGGCGTTCGCGCCGCCAGTCGTAGTCACGGAACGTGCCGGTCTCTTCATCCCACAAATAGTGGTTAAGCGCGTTACGGCGCGCCACGGCTTTCTCGCGAAAACGCGCGGCGGTTACGGCGTCCTGTTTCAGCCCTGCGATATTGGAAATCGCCGTTTCCAGTTTGTAGAGAAACGCGTTGAGATCCACCGGAATAAACTGGGTGGTGCGGATACTGGCCAGCCTGTCCGCATCACGCAGCCAGCGCGTGCTGTAGTCCCAGCCGGATTCCGCCCCGGCGCGCAGATCGCGATACACTTCGCTCGACGGGCGACCGGAAAGTTTCGCGGTTTCCACATCCTCATACCAGGATTCGTCACGCGGTGTGTCACGGTCATCCCAGTAGCGGTTGAGCAAGGCGCCGTCAGGCATACGCACAGCACGGCGATAAGCCTGGTTAATCTCAAGGTTATCGGCCCCGTCCATCCAGAAGGCGTATTCCATTAACAGATGATCGAGGTAACGACGTGCGCCGCGCACGCCATCTTCTTCGAACAGTTCCACCATCAGCGCAAATACTGGCGGCTGGGAACGGCTCAAATAGTAGGTGCGGTTGCCGTTTGGGATATGCCCGTAGTTTTCTATCATCCAGGCAAAGTTATCCGCCATGCAGCGCAGCAAGTCGTTACGCCCGCTCTCTGCCAGCCCCAGCATGGTGTAGTAGGAGTCCCAGTAATAGGTCTCGCGAAAGCGGCCGCCGGGCACGATATATGACTGCGGCAACGGCAACAGGGACGAGAACGCGATGTGTTCCTGCGGCTCACGGGTGAGTACCGGCCACAGACTGTCGATATGTTCAGTCAGGCTGCGATCCGGGTCAGAAATATATTCTTTGCTGTAGTCTTTTGGCAGATGAAAGTGGTCGTGTACAAATCTCTCCAGGTTAAAACCCGGATAGCGTTTAGCACGACGATAGTTGAGTAAAATCTCCAGCGGCGCGGTCTTTGGCGCGCAGTCTGCAAAGGTTTTACTGTCAGGGAAAATGCGCGAAGACTGAACCTGCTCATAAAGTTCGAGATAACGATCCGCCGGGGTCAGCGCATCAGGAGCAGGCATACCTTCAATCGATTCGGGCAGCGGTTCCGCTTCAACCATCTCATCCAGCTTGAGCTCACAAGGATCGAACTCATACCGAACGTTTTCGTCGTAAGCTTCTGATTCCGATGATGTGAGTCGAGATGTCTGATTAAGCATACTAATAAAAACCTCCAGAGTAGCTTTTTATAAAAGCGGTACTCTTAAGTTTAGCAAATGGATTTGTCGGGCCGGCAAATGGCAAGAGTTCGAAACACAATCGCCGCGATAACAGGCGTATTTGTTCTGAAAATAGGCCGTAAAATCAGTCAGTTCAACGCCATCTCGCCTGGCGGGGGAATAATCTGATAATCGGTCCTGTTTCGCTGGACTTGTCGAATGTCGAGCGTGAAGGCCGTTATTGTAACGCGGTTGCCTGGTGGAAAATCAAGCAACTTTTTTGAAGCCTTCTTTATATTCGTAAATTTTATACAATTATGGGAAATATCTGGTAACTGGATATGTACCGTATCGCCGGATAGCCGCAATAATCGCCAACAGAAACAGGCGGTTCCTTCCTATACTGAACATCATTTTTTAAATGCCGGACATTCACGTGTGGGAGGATACATGAGTCATTTGTTTAGTGAAGGGCAACTGGGCGAGCTTAGGCTTAACAACCGCATTATTATCGCGCCGATGTGCCAGTATTCCGCAGAGCAGGGCGCGCCGACCGACTGGCATAGCGTCCATCTGGGCACGCTTGCGCAGTCGGGCGCAGGCTTGCTGATTATCGAAGCCACGTCCGTGACACCCGAAGGCCGTATATCCCCGTGGGATTTAGGCATCTGGAGCGACGAGCTTGGCGACGCGCTGCAAAAAGAAGTAGAAAAAATCCGTCACTGGTCGCCCATTAAACTCGGTATCCAGTTGGGCCATGCGGGGCGCAAAGCCTCCGTGGACGCGCCGTGGAAAGGCGGAAAATCCCTGAGCGACAGCGATGGTGGTTGGGAAACTCTCGCGCCCTCGGCGCTGGCGTTTGGCGAATACCGTACGCCCCGTGCCATGAGCAGTGATGATATCGCGAAGATAAAACAGGCATTCGTTGACGGCGCGCGTCGGGCGCAAAAGGCGGGGTTTGATCTTATCGAACTGCACGCCGCCCACGGTTATCTGTTACATCAGTTTTTATCGCCGCTCGCTAATCAGCGAACGGACAACTACGGCGGCAGTCTGGAAAACCGTCTGCGCCTGGTGGTAGAGATTTTTGAAGAGGTAAAAGCCGCCGTGTCGTTGCCGGTGGGCGTGCGCATCTCCGCTACCGACTGGGTTGAAGGGGGATGGGATATCGACAGTTCCATTGCCCTGGCTAAAGCCCTCGACGCGCGCGGCAGCGCCTATATTCACGTCTCCTCCGGCGGCCTGTCTCCGGCGCAGCAGATCCAAATCGGCCCGAATTATCAGGTGCCTTTCGCCCAGCGGATCCAGCAACAGGTGGCGACGCCGGTTATCGCGGTGGGGCTTATCACCGAGCCGGAACAGGCGGAGGCGATTATCGCGACCGGGCAGGCGGAGTTTATCGCCCTGGCGCGCGCGATGTTGTTCAATCCACGCTGGCCCTGGCACGCTGCGGCGAAGCTCGGCAGTAAAATCGCCGTCGCGCCGCAATACCAGCGCAGTGAACCGCATCATCTGCGCGGGCTATTTTCAGTGTAAGTCGTTAGTTCTGGTGCATACCCGGCTTTCGGGATTTGCTCCAGTGATGATGCTCGCGTATATCCAGCGCCGCCTCTTCGGCGGCGCTTCTTATTTCATCGCTATCGCCCGAATGGCGTAACAGGGCGTCCGGGCTTTGTACTATATAAAAAGTATGCCCGTTGCGTTGTGCGCCGGTCTGGCCGGAAAACAGCGCCGCGCATAACAGCAGGGCGCTTAGCAGCTTCTTTATCATTGGCTTACTCCTTTTTGCAGGTGGCGTCACTTTCGCAATAATAACGTAGAGAAACTACTGCGAAGGTAAAAAGGCTGCAAACCTGATGTCAGTTTTGCAAAGTCTTCTGCACAAGCGTGTTGGTTGCCAAAGCGTTTAAAAAGGCCATGCTGTAATGCGCGATTGGCGGCGTTGGTCAATGGGCTTTAAAGCCTGCCGCTGCCATAATCAGCCGGAAAAACAGGCCCACCGCCGCAAGCGTTAATACGCTTCCTCCCCAGATAGCCACCAGCCAGAACAGACGTTTTGACCACAAAACAGTTTTCATCAGTGATACCCCTCGCCATGTTGCACCTTGCCGCGAAACACGTAATAGCTCCAGAAGGTGTAAATCAAAATAATCGGGATAATAAGCAGCGCGCCCACCAGCATAAAGCTCAGGCTGGAAGCGGGCGCCGCAGCCTGCCAGATAGTGATATGCGGCGGGATAATGTGTGGCCAGACGCTGATGCCCAGTCCGCTAAAGCCCAGGAAAATCAGCCCCAGCGTCAACACAAACGCCAGCGTATGGCTTCGGCTGTCCGCCACGCAGCGCCACAGCCACACGCTCAATGCCACCACCAGCAGCGGGACGGGCAGTAGCCAGTAAAGATTCGGCAGGGTAAACCAGCGAGCGGCGATATCCGCATGGGCAAGCGGCGTCCAGAGGCTTATCACCGCGATAACCGCCAACAGGGCTAGCAGCAGCGGCCGCGTCAGGGCGCGCATCCGGGGTTCGAGCGGGTGCGCGCTTTTCATCACAAGCCAGGTGGCGCCCAGTAATGCATAAGCCACGACCAGGCCTGCGCCGCAAAAAAGGTTAAACGGCGTGAGCCAGCCCAGTGATGAGCCGCTGAAGGTTCGCCCGGTCACCTCAAACCCGCTCACGACGGCGCCCACCACGATCCCCTGGCAGAATGTCGCCACAATCGAGCCGACCATAAAGGCGTTATCCCAGAAAGGACGATGGCCTGGCGTGGCGTTGAAACGAAATTCAAAGGCCACGCCGCGAAATATCAAACCAAGCAGCATCAGGGATAACGGGATGGTCAGGGCATCGACGATGACGGCATACGCCAGCGGAAACGCGCCAAACAAGCCGGCACCGCCCAGCACCAGCCAGGTTTCATTGCCGTCCCATACCGGTGCGACGCTGTTAACCATCACGTCGCGGTCATCGTTATCGCGAATAAAGGGAAACAGAATGCCAATGCCGAGATCGAAACCGTCCATGACGATATACATCAGGGTGGCGAAGACAATAATCACAAACCAAACAATCGCGAAATCAAAGGTCATACGGCCTCCCCGGAAGCAGAGTCACTGGCAGCGGACAGCGGGCGGGCAGGCGTTCCGGTAACCGGCGTCTGTTCGTCCTCAGGCTGCGGCCCTTTTTTAATCAGGCGCACCATATAGCTATACCCGACGCCAAATACCGACATATACACCACGAAAAAGGTCAGCAGGCTGACGCTCATATGCAGCGTGCCGTGGGCGGAAACCGCATCCGCCGTGCGTTGCAGGCCATACACCACCCAGGGCTGGCGGCCCACTTCGGTGGTGACCCAGCCGGCCAGAATCGCCATCAGACCCGACGGCCCCATCCACAGCGCAAAGCGCAGGAACGGGCGCGAGGTATATAAGCGATTTTTAACCCGTAGCCACACGCCGAGCGCGCCGAGCAGCAGCATTAACATGCCGAGCCCCGCCATCAGGCGAAACGACCAGAACACAATCGGTGAATTCGGGCGATCGGCTTTCGGGAATTCTTTAAGCGCCGGCACCTGCTTATCGAGACTGTGCGTTAAAATCAGGCTGCCCAGCGCCGGGATCGCCACGCCATAACGGGTGCGTTCCTGCTCCATATCCGGCCAGCCGAAGAGCAGCAGCGGCGTAGGTTCGCCCGGCGGGTTTTCCCAGTGGCCCTCAATGGCGGCTATTTTGGCAGGCTGATATTTAAGGGTATTAAGTCCGTGTATATCTCCCACCAGCGCCTGAATCGGGGCGACAATGAGCGTCATCCACAGCGCCATAGAAAACATGGCGCGAATAGCGGGCGTATTATTGCCGCGCAGCAAATGCCAGGCCGCCGATGCGCCGACAAACAGCGCGCTGCTTAAAAACGCGGCGATGGTCATATGCAATAACCGGTAGGGGAAAGACGGGTTGAAAATAACGGCGAACCAGTCCACTGGCACTACCTGGCCGTTGATGATTTCGTGGCCCTGCGGCGTGTGCATCCAGCTATTGGAGGCGAGGATCCAGAAGGTGGACATCAGCGTACCCAGCGCCACCATGCAGGTTGAGAAAAAATGCAAACCTGGCCCGACTTTATTCCAGCCGAACAGCATTACGCCGAGAAAACCGGCTTCCAGGAAGAAGGCGGTGAGGACTTCATAGGTCAGCAGCGGGCCGGTAATACTGCCTGCGAACTGCGAAAAACCGCTCCAGTTGGTGCCGAACTGATAGGCCATCACCAGTCCTGATACCACGCCCATGCCAAAGTTAACGGCGAAAATTTTTGACCAGAAATGGTACAGCGACCGCCACTTCGTGTTGTTGGTCTTAAGCCACAGGCCTTCCAGCACCGCCAGATAACTGGCGAGGCCTATAGTAATCGCGGGGAAAATAATGTGGAAAGAAACGGTGAACGCGAACTGTATTCGCGCCAGATGAAACGCATCCAGTGAAAACATGCCTTGCTCCTGACAATTTGTCTGGCAGCAGGATAAACCCTGACGTGGATCAAAATTAGAAACAGTGGCGGGGTATTTAGCTATAACAGTTTGTGATGAATGGCGATTTTTGAATTTTGTTATGGTTTGTGGCGGGCGTTAGGATAGCGGCGGGACAGCCCGCCGCAGCGCGATTACTTCACGCTCACCGTCAGGGTATGCGGGACTTTCGCACCTTTACGCGCCGTGGCCCGGGTCTGGAAAACCTGGATGGTGTAGTTGCCGCTGGCAGGCAGAGTTGCCGACCAGTCGCCGCCCACGTAGCCAGTACCTATGGCCTGCGCCTCGCCTGGGGTCGCGCCCGGCCCAAACACATTAAAGTTCGCGTTAGGGCTGCCCGCGATACTGACCGTCATATGCTGATTCTGTTTGGCGTTAACGGTGTAATGAATACTGTCATAACCCGATAAGGTGCCTTTAACTTGGGCGCTGGATGCGCCTTTAGCGAACTGGACGGGGATAGTGGTGACTTTATCTGCCCCCAGAGCGGGCGCGGCGAGGAAACCGCATAACAGTGCGCTGGCAATCAATGTTTTCATCAGTCGTGTTCCGGTGAGCATTTTTAGAAACTTACGCGAGTGTAAGCCTGGCCCGTAACAGATCAACGTCAAATGTCGGCGGCACTGACTATCGGGAATGTTCTCAGTAAAAAGGGGTAATTTTGTTACTTCGGGCGAAACGCGCTGTTAATGGCGTTTACTGCCCCTCGCACAGCGTTGCAATATTGTTATACTCGCGCCACAAACGGGAGGGACGATGAAAAAATATCAGCGGCTGGCGCAGCAAATTAATGATCAAATTGAGTTAGGTGTCTGGCAACCCGGCGACCGGCTGCCTTCCCTGCGCGAGCAGTGCGCCAGCGGCGACATCAGCTTTATGACCGTGAGCCATGCTTATCAGACGCTGGAAAGCCAGGGCATTATCGTGGCGCGTCCCCAGTCGGGTTATTACGTCGCGCTGCGACCGACCAGCGCATCAAGAGCGCCTGCGGTTCAGGTGATGCGCAACGAAGCGGTTGATATCAATACCTATATTTTTGATGTTCTCCAGGCGAGCTGCGATGCCAGCGTGGTGCCGTTTGGTTCCGCATTCCCCGATCCGCGTCTGTTTCCGCTGGCCCAGCTTAACCGTTCGCTGGCAAACATCAGTAAAACCGCCACCGCCATGAGCGTTATCGATAATTTACCGCCGGGTAACGAAGCGCTGCGCCACGCCATCGCCCGCCGCTATGCCCAACAGGGCATTAACGTCTCGCCGGACGAAATCGTGATCACCGCCGGCGCGCTGGAAGCATTAAATCTGAGCTTGCAGGCCGTCACAGAGCCGGGAGACTGGGTTATCGTTGAAAATCCGTGTTTTTACGGCGCGCTACAGGCGCTGGAGCGGTTGCGGTTAAAAGCGCTGTCGGTGGCGACAACGCCGGAGCAGGGGATTGATCTTGCAGCGCTTGAGCAGGCGCTGAATGACTATCCGGTAAAAGCCTGTTGGCTAATGACCAACAGCCAGAACCCGCTCGGGTTCACCCTAAGCGATGATAAAAAAGCCCAGTTGGTGGCGCTTCTGACCCGCCACAACGTGACGTTGATTGAAGATGATGTCTACAGCGAGCTTTACTACGGACGAGAAAAACCGCTGCCTGCGCTGGCCTTCGACACTCAACGCCAGGTGCTGCACTGTTCGTCCTTTTCGAAATGCCTGGTGGCCGGGTTTCGCATTGGCTGGGTAGCGGCGGGCCGACATGCACGGCGCATTCAGCAACTGCAGTTAATGAGCACGCTTTCCACCAGTTCGCCGATGCAACTGGCGCTGGTAGATTATCTGGCCTCACGACGTTATGACAATTACCTGCGCCGATTACGTCGTGAGCTGGCGCAGCGCAAACAACAGGCCTGGCAGTCGTTATGCCGCCACTTGCCAAAGGATGCGAAAATTCACCGCAGCGAAAGTGGCTATTTTTTATGGATTGAGCTGCCCGAAGGGCTTGACGCCAGTCTGCTTAATGAGCAGGCCCTGGCCCATAAAATCAGCATTGCGCCGGGGAAAATGTTCACCACCGAGCGGCTTTACGACAGCTATTTTCGCTTTAACGCGTCATGGGCATGGAGTGAGCGGGAAGAGCAGGCGGTGAAAACGTTGGGCGAGTTGATTAATCAATTATAAAGCGAAAGCGGTTTAATTTATTTCGGCCGTCGCAATTTATTTTCTCATTCGCTGAATAACTTATTTTCAGCGATTAACAATCCCGTCGTTTTGTATTGATAAAAAATTTTAGCAATTAAAAAAATAAATACCATACGAAATCTGGATAGTTGCTAAAAAAGCTAACTCACTGTCTATACTCCAAAAATAGTCTGGCATACATTGCATGCAATATTGCGCGGTTTGTCACATCCTTAATAAATTCCTGCCAATCAACAGGAATGGTTTTAAGGCGACGACTATTTTTTAATTCGGGACATAATTTTACGGCAAGGCTGCCTGATACGACTTCAGACAGGAGTACCTTTATGAGTAAGAAATTTGCGCTGAGCACGTTAAGTGCGCTGTGTCTGACTGTGCTTACCGCCCAGGCGGCAGACAGCGACGCGAAAGGGGAAGGGCGCCTTGATATTATCGCCTGGCCGGGGTACATCGAACGTGGACAAACCGATAAACAATACGACTGGGTGACGCAGTTCGAAAAAGAGACCGGATGCGAAGTTAACGTCAAAACCGCGGCAACCTCCGATGAGATGGTCAGCCTGATGGCGAAAGGCGGCTACGATCTGGTGACCGCCTCCGGGGACGCGTCGTTGCGCCTGATTATGGGCAAGCGGGTCCAGCCTATTGATGTCAGCAAAATTGCCAACTGGAAAAATGTTGATCCGCGCCTGGTGAAAGGCGAATGGTTTAACGTAGACGGTAAAGTGTATGGCACGCCCTATCAGTGGGGGCCGAACCTGCTGATGTACAACACCAAAACCTTCCCCACGCCGCCTGATAGTTGGGCCGTGCTGTTTGTGAAGCAAAACCTGCCGGATGGCAAAACCAATCAGGGCCGCGTGCAGGCCTACGACGGGCCGATTTATATCGCCGATGCGGCGCTGTACCTGAAAACCGCGCAGCCGGATTTAAAAATTACCGATCCCTATCAGTTGACCGAAGCGCAGTATCAGGCCGTGCTGAAAGTGCTGCGTGACCAGCATCAACTGGTGCATCGCTACTGGCATGACACCACCGTGCAAATGAGTGACTTCAAAAATGAAGGCGTGGTGGCATCCAGCGCCTGGCCGTATCAGGCCAATGCCCTGAAAGCTGACGGCCAACCCGTGGCGACCGTCTTTCCGAAGGAGGGGGTAACCGGCTGGGCCGATACCACCATGCTTCATGCGTCGGCCAAACACCCGGTTTGCGCTTACAAATGGATGAACTGGTCGCTGACGCCGAAAGTGCAGGGCGATGTGGCGGCATGGTTTGGTTCGCTCCCCGCGGTGGTTGAAGGCTGTAAAGCGAGCCAGCTATTGGGTGATAAAGGCTGTCAAACCAACGGTTTCGATTACTTCGATAAGATTGTGTTCTGGAAAACCCCGGTGGCTGAGGGTGGCAAATTTGTGCCGTACAGCCGTTGGACGCAGGACTATATCGCCGTGATGGGCGGTCGCTAAACGCCTGGCCCGTTGCCCAGGGCGTGGCTTTTTCGACCCGGGCTGTGCACGCTTAAAAGTACCCGGTATGCAGAGGGTGGTGCGCAGTCCGCGTTCGGAAAGCGTCCCCTTTGGCCTTCGGAGACTGGCGCGTGGCGAGATGGGTAAAAAAACAGGCGCTAAGCGGGGTTACCATGTCGTACGCAGTAGAATTCAAAAATGTCAGCCGCCTGTACGGTGATATACGGGCGGTGGATGACGTCACTATCAATATTAACGATGGTGAGTTTTTCTCCATGCTGGGGCCGTCCGGTTCCGGTAAAACGACCTGTTTGCGGTTAATTGCCGGATTTGAACAGCTCTCGTCAGGATCGATTCGTATTTTCGGCCAGGAAGCGCGCGATCTGCCGCCCTGGCAACGCGACGTCAATACCGTGTTTCAGGATTACGCGCTGTTTCCGCATATGTCGGTGCTGGAAAACGTGGCGTATGGGCTGATGGTAAAAGGCGTGGATAAAAAAACGCGTCTTGCCAAAGCCGCCCGCGCTCTCGACCAGGTGGCGCTTGGCTTCACCCATGCGCGTAAACCTTCACAGCTTTCCGGCGGGCAGCGCCAGCGCGTAGCCATTGCCCGCGCGCTGGTTAATCAGCCGCGCGTGCTTCTGCTTGATGAACCGCTTGGCGCACTTGATTTAAAACTGCGCGAGCAGATGCAGGGCGAGCTGAAAAAGCTCCAGCGTGAGCTTGGCATCACCTTTATTTTCGTCACGCACGATCAGGGCGAGGCGCTGTCGATGTCTGACCGGGTGGCGGTGTTTAATAACGGTCACATTGAGCAGGTGGATACGCCGCGCGAACTCTACCAGCGTCCGCGCACGCCGTTTGTCGCGGGCTTTGTCGGCACCTCTAACGTGTTAACTGCCGAGCAGGTCGCGCGGCTCGGCGGCGGGCATGGCGCGTTTTCGCTGCGCCCGGAACATATTCTGCTCAATCAACCCGGCGATATCCAGGTTCAGGGAACCGTGCAGGAAATCCTGTATCAGGGTGCGGCGACGCGCATTGAACTTCGCCTCGATGACGGCGGGCGTTTGCTGGTAAGCCAGGCCAATCTCTACGATGCCCTGCCTGAAGGCGCGTTTCATATTGGCCAGCCGGTGCTGGCCTCCTGGTCCCGTGACGCGATGATCCCATTGCACGCGGAGGGATGATATGGATATGACACTCCCGCAACCGAGCCAACAGCCAGGTTTTCTGCGGCGGTTAACCGCCTTCTTCTGGGCGCGACCGACGCTCTGGCTGTTGTTACTGCTTTTGCCGCCGCTGATGTGGTTTGGCGTGGTCTATCTCGGCTCGCTGCTGACAATGTTGTGGCAAGGTTTTTATACCTTCGACGACTTTACGATGTCGGTTACCCCGGATCTGACGCTGGCTAATTTGCAGGCGCTGTTCCAGCCGGCCAACTACGACATTATTGTCCGCACCCTGGTGATGGCGATAGTGGTGACCATTGCCAGCGCCATCGTGGCGTTTCCCATTGCCTATTACATGGCGCGCTACGTGCGCGGCAAAATGAAGGCATTCTTTTATATCGCCGTGATGCTGCCGATGTGGGCGAGCTATATCGTCAAAGCCTATGCCTGGACGCTGCTGCTGGCGCGCGACGGCGTGGCGCAGTGGTTCCTGCAACACCTGGGACTGGAAGGCGTGCTGACGGCGTTTCTCTCGCTGCCGCTGGTGGGCGGTAATACCTTGTCGACCTCAGGCGTAGGCCGTTTTTTGGTGTTCGTCTATATCTGGCTGCCGTTTATGATCCTGCCGATTCAGGCGGCCCTTGAGCGTTTGCCGCCGTCGTTGTTACAAGCCTCGGCGGATTTAGGCGCAACGCCCACCCAAACGTTTCGTTTTGTCATCTTACCGCTGGCCATTCCGGGTGTGGCGGCTGGTTCGATATTCACCTTCTCCCTGACGCTGGGCGATTTTATTGTGCCGCAGCTGGTAGGCCCGCCGGGGTTTTTCATCGGCAACATGGTCTATTCCCAACAGGGGGCAATCGGCAATATGCCAATGGCAGCGGCGTTTACGCTGGTGCCGATTGTGCTGATTGCGATTTATCTGGCGATCGTGAAACGCCTGGGAGCTTTCGATGCACTCTGAACGCGCACCACTTTGGCTCAAAATCGCCGCCTGGGGCGCGATTCTCTTTCTCCACTGGCCGCTTTTGGTGATTGGCACCTATGCTTTTAATACCGAGGATGCGGCGTTTAGCTTTCCACCGAAAGGGTTCACCCTGAAGTGGTTTAGCGTGGCGGCGCAGCGCGACGATATTCTGGACGCGGTGATGCTGTCGGTGAAGATTGCCTCGCTTGCGACTGCGGTGGCGTTAGTACTTGGCACGCTTGCTGCAGCGGCACTCTGGCGACGTGATTTTTTTGGCAAAAGCGCCATTTCTTTGTTGTTGCTGTTACCGATTGCGCTGCCGGGGATTATTACCGGCCTTGCGCTGTTGAGCGCGTTTAAAACGGTCGATCTGGAGCCGGGGTTTTTAACCATTGTGATAGGCCATGCCACATTTTGCGTGGTGGTGGTTTTTAACAATGTGATCGCCCGGTTTCGGCGTACCTCGTACAGCCTGATAGAAGCATCAATGGATTTAGGCGCTGACGGCTGGCAGACCTTCCGCTATGTGATTATGCCGAATCTTGGTTCGGCGCTGTTAGCCGGGGGAATGCTGGCATTTGCGCTGTCGTTTGACGAAATCATCGTCACTACTTTCACTGCGGGGCATGAACGTACGCTGCCGCTGTGGTTGCTAAACCAGCTGGGAAGACCGCGCGATGTTCCCGTCACCAATGTGGTGGCGCTTTGCGTGATGCTGGTGACCACCATCCCGATCCTCGGGGCCTGGTGGCTAACGCGCGATGGCGAGATGGTCGCCGGAAGCGGTAAATAACGAACCAAGCAGAGAACGAGGCAGAGTATGCAGAGTCAATTATTGATTAATGGGCAGCTCGTAGACGGTAAAGGCGAGCGCCTGGCGGTGCACAATCCGGCCACGGGCGAGGTGCTGCTGGAAATCCCTGAGGCGACGGCGGAGCAGGTGAATGAGGCCGTTGAGGCCGCCGATGCCGCGTTTGATGAGTGGGGACAAAGCTCACCGAAAATGCGTGCGGAAGCGCTGCTGAAACTGGCGGATGTGATTGAGCAGAACGCAGAAACCTTCGCAAAGCTTGAGTCGCTTAACTGCGGTAAGCCTTATCACTGCGTACTGAATGATGAGATCCCGGCGGTAGTGGATGTGTTTCGTTTCTTCGCGGGCGCGGCGCGCTGCCTGAACGGTCTGGCGGCCGGAGAATATCTGCCAGGGCATACGTCAATGATACGCCGCGATCCGGTGGGCGTGGTGGCATCAATTGCGCCCTGGAACTATCCGCTGATGATGGCAGCCTGGAAACTTGGCCCGGCACTGGCGGCAGGCAACTGTGTGGTTATCAAACCCTCCGAAATCACGCCGCTCACCGCCTTTAAACTGGCGGAACTGGCTAAAGATATCTTCCCGGCAGGGGTGTTGAATGTGCTGTTCGGCACCGGAAAGAACGTGGGCGACCCGTTAACCGGCCATGACAAAGTGCGTATGGTGTCGCTTACCGGTTCCATCGCCACCGGCGCGCATATCGTTGGCCGCACGGCCAGCACCCTCAAACGCACCCATATGGAACTGGGCGGCAAAGCGCCGGTTCTGGTCTTTGATGATGCCGATCTTGACGCCGTGGTGGAAGGCATTCGCACCTTCGGCTTCTATAATGCCGGTCAGGATTGCACGGCTGCCTGTCGCATCTATGCGCAGTCAGGCATTTACGCCACGCTTGTGGAGAAGCTCGGTAAGGCGGTGGGCAGCCTGAAATACGGCGCGCCGGAAGATGAATCCACGGAACTTGGCCCGCTGAGTTCTGAGGCGCATCTGGCGCGCGTGACTGAGGCGGTAAACGCGGCCAAAGCGCTAAGCCATATTCACGTCGTGACGGGTGGGGAAAAAGTCGACGGACCGGGTTATTTCTTTAAACCCACGGTTCTTGCAGGCGCGAAGCAAGACGATGCCATTGTGCAGCGCGAAGTCTTTGGCCCTGTGATTAGCGTGACGGAATTTAGTGATGAAGCCGAGGCGCTGAGGTTTGCGAACGATTCGCAATATGGCCTTGCCTCCTCAGTCTGGACGCAGGATGTGGGCCGGGCTCATCGTTTAAGCGCCCGTTTGCAGTACGGCTGCACCTGGGTAAATACCCACTTTATGCTGGTGAGTGAAATGCCGCACGGTGGACAAAAACTGTCGGGTTATGGGAAGGATATGTCGGTGTATGGCCTGGAAGACTACACCATAGTGCGGCATGTGATGATTAAACACTGATGATCGAGTAAGCCTTTAATGAAATAGCCCTGAATTAATCATTCGGGGCTTTTTATTGCGCCCACATTTGGGACTCAAAAGAGAAGCCGAATACACCGCAACGCAGACTCACTCAGTTACTGCTTAAGTGACTCGGCGTAGCGTTTAATTGCTTCACTAATCACAGCGGATTGCGCTTTACCGGTCTTATCGGATAATTCGACTATAAGAGCAATAATCTCTTCCGGCAGTTTGTACCCTTTGCTTCGGACGCCGCGTTTGGCATCGCTTTTTGCCTGAATGTCAGATATTGATTGAGCCATTTTTCAACCTTATATTCAATTTGAAGACTGAAGGCGATTTCCGCCCCTCGGCGGGTTGTCTTATTTAGCTGGTGGGCGCATTTCTGGTAAAACCCTCCGTATGATAACTACTATTATCACTTCCCTTTCTTGATGCTGGGCTATGCTTTGGCGCTGCTCATTTCTGCTTATTACAGACGTGATAAAAATAGATAAATCAATCTGCGAGTACAAGCATTTTTACGGCAACTGATGAGATATCAAATTTATAGAAATGCTGAGAATTTTTTTACTGAGAAGTACGAGGGGGCGTTCGATTTTTAAACGAGGATCGCGTGGCTAAATATTATCGGCCAGGCCAGTTTAAGTGTAATTATTCTGGATCAGCGCTTGTCCAGACGTCATTTTTTCTCACCCCACAGGCCTTTTTGTTAGCGCTGTTTATCTAAACAGAAAAGAGACGCGACCACACCTTTTCACTGTCGGCGCATTCCAAAATAGAAACCCCGCAACGTGGCGGTCGCGGTAAGTGGGTATTAGACCACTTTGTTGACAGAAACAGACACTTCATAGCCGAGAAGATATAACGCCTGCTCCAGTGTCTCTACTTTTGAGGCATAACTCACATCCAGCAGTCGATCTATCTGCGGCCCATTCACGTTTAGTTTTCTGGCTAACTCCGCTTTGCGCGTGCCGGTATTAATCATTGCATTATTAAGGGCCACTTTAAGGCATGTCAGGACCGGGAGATGAATAACGATCTCGCCATTCTGTGGGCTGGTGGGTTCCGGTATGGGCAGGCGCGAATCTATCAGCTCACCAATTACAGCCGTCAGACCCTCTCTGGCTTCAAGCTCGATGTCATCTTCTGTGAAGGCAACAGCGTGCAAAGTGCTGAAGTCACGACATGCAATGTCGAACTGATCGGTGTCTTTATCAAACGTCACATTCGCCGCGTACTTGAACATATAAGCCCTTATTGAAGTCGTGGTCTTAAGCCCAGGTTTTTATCATAAAGCTGGGCCTTTAAGGCACCATGCTCTGGTAAGGGATTATGCCATCACCCCCCAGGGCCCGCGCGATAAAGCCTTTGAAACCTACGCTTGCGGTAAAAAATACACGCATACGCAGCTGTTACGTAAGGCCCTGGCAAAGCAGAGCACCCGTAAAGAGAGAAACAGCAGAAGACGATACGATGACTTATGCCGTGGAACCTGCCCGTCAACCGGACTCGGCCGGCGCGACCCCGGTGAGGTCATATAAGACAAGACAGGAGCAAACCCACTCAAAACGAGTCGCAGTGTCGATTCGTTTTGCGCTAATGCACTGCTTGATGGACGCATCAAGTCACGTTTGCATAGCGTCGGTTTTTTACGAACGCCTGTCATGATTAAACACTGATTATTTCAGGCCAGTGGGAGCCAGCATTGAAAGCTGCGGTGGCGTTACATAATTCAGTGTTTATCAGTTCCTGGGGATTACTCATAATGCCTGGATTTCATTCGGTAATGGAACGCTCGGGCACAAAATAATCCCGAAAGCGTTACGCAGGGATGGGTCTAACGGGCTGGAAAAGTTGACTGCAGTGTGGGCACATCAGCATGGAGCCTTTTTGTACTCTGGAGAAGCTGTGTTCAGAGTTTTTAGAGCACTTAGGGCACTGGTTGGTGACAAGATAATTGCGGGTTTTTTTAGCGTTTTTCCGTTCGGACATATATTCTTTCCTGTTTTGTTGGGTCACAACCTTACACGCTTCTGCGACGAATAACACGTTTTTGCGACGGCTATTTATTATTTACCTTCCATTCCAGGAAAAATCGTTGGGCTGCAAAGGCAATACTAAAAGGCTTGCTGAACGCAGAAAAGTGAGTAAAATCAGGGCTATCAGGATAATGGCGTCACGCACAGAGGGGGCGAGCCTCATGTTGTAGCAGCGCTATATTCCATCTAATAAATGCGTTATTCCCATCCATTGCGGGATTTTTTCCGCGCGCAGCGGCCTTGAAAAATAAAATCCTTGCACTTCATCGCAGCCGAATTTTTTTAAAATCCGCGCAGTGGCTTTATCTTCCACGCCTTCCGCCAGCACTTCATAATCGAGCTCTTTTAGCATCACAATGACATTGCGCACGATCACTAAGCTTGCTTCATCGGTGGTGATTTGGCTAATTAACGAACGATCGAGTTTAATAATATCGAATGGCAGTCGGCGCAAATAATTAATATTGCTGTAACCGGCACCGAAATCGTCTAACAGAATTAAAAAGCCTTTCGCTTTTAATATATCCAGCTCTATTACTGCGGTATCGCTTTCCAGCACTTTATCCGTTTCCAGGCATTCAATACGGAAATCCTCGCAGGCCAGTCCCGCCTCCAGAACCTGTTTTTCCAGTGCGTCTGAAAAGCCGGCCACTGAAAAATCACTGACCGTCACGTTGATCGATACCGGCAAATGAATGCCCCTGTCACGCCAGATTTTAGTCTGGCGGATTGTTTCGCGGATCACCCACTGCGTGATATCCATCATCAGCGTGGTGCCTTCAACCAGTCTGACAATGGTGGAGGGCGGAATGTTGCCGCGGGTGGGGTGTTCCCAGCGCAATAATGCCTCTGCACCAATGGTCTCGCCGGTGTGTAAGGAGATTTTGGGTTGGTACATCAGGTAGAGCTGATCCGACGCCTTAATCGCATCGCTAATGTCGTAGAGCAGCTTGAAATCCTCGTTGCGCTTACTATCGAGGACCGGGTCGAACGCTTTCACCGGCACGCCCTGGCGGATCGCTTCATGCAGGGCGCTAATGACGTGGCGGAACACTTCATTACCGTTACTCGTTGAGGGATGAAATAACGCGTAACCGGTATGGGTGTGTAACTGGAGTTCGATATCCCCGCTGATATTGGCAAGCGTCGGGGGCATCCGTTCGGCTTTTTCAATAAGGGAAATGGCGTCGTTGGCGTTAATCAGCACGGCGAAGCGTCCGGTGGCGAACGCATAAAGCGGTATCGACAGCGCAAGGTCGAGGCGCACCCGCAGCAATGCGCTCAAATTGCGCAGCATCGTCTCGACGGCGGCCACACCTAAATAACGGGTCAGCTCATAGAGTTTTGGGATCGCAATACAATCGACAGCAATTAACGCATACCGCTCATCCCGCTGTGAATGCGCCAGTTTTTCCAGTTCGTTAAATAAATTCTGACGATTGGGCAGGCCGGTTAATGCATCTGTTTGGCCCACGGAATACCACGCTTCCAGATAGGCGCTTGCCAGCGACGCGATATGCAAAAAGGTGTCAATGTCTTGCGGGCTTGGCGCAACGGGATGCTGCTCCGTTACGCATAGTGTTCCCAGGACGAAATTATCGCGGGTTTTTAACGGCGAGGCGGCGTAGAAGATCACCGCGCCGTTTTGCGTCAGCGGATGATTCATAAAGCGCGCATCCTGTCGGGTATCCGGACAGATAACCGATTCGCAGTTGTACACCGAATGCTTGCACAACGTTGCGTCAACCGGCATGCGGTGCGCAGGAAAAGGGATGTTTTTTGAATATTTGATGTACTGATACTGCGGGTCAAAAATCGTTACGAAACAGCCTGAGACGCCCATCACCGTGCTTGCCAGGCGAGCGAACTCCCCTAAAACCTGGTCACGCGGCGTGTCCGCCTGACGAAGTAAATTGAGGGCGTCGAGCTTTTTGACTTCGTGCTGATCAAGACCCGAAAACATAATGCGCTCCTGCAACAGAGATTATCGCTATGTTCACACTGATACTTCCTTTGCGATAAACCTGAGAAGCGCCTCTGGCGCTTCATCGGGTTTGGCGCGACGCAAGCTTACCTGTTGGTGTCATTCAGCGAGATGACATAGGCTTTCAGGCGCTCTATGGCATAGGCAACGGCCTGCAAGAGTACCGCTTCACTTTCGCCTTCAAAGCGCATCACGGCAGTGTTAACCGCGTCGCTACGTCCCCATGCAAACCATACGGTGCCTGCGGGTGTACCATCTGGTCCGCCATCCGGGCCTGCGTAACCGCTTATCGCGACGCCGATATCTTCACCCGATTGTTCAAGCGCACCCGTCACCATTTCCTCAACGGTCTGCTGGCTCACTGCGGTATAACGGGCAAGTGTTTCCGGACGCACTTTCACAAGCGTGGTTTTGGCGTCGTCATTAAAAGTAATAAAACCGCAGCTATAAAAATCCGGCGTATTTTGTGCCGCACAGAGCGCCACGGCAAGTTGCCCGCCGGTGCAGGATTCCACCGTAGTCAGGCGTAATTGACGGGCCGTCAGAAGTTCACCCAGTTCATTAGCCTGGTTAATTAATTCATCGTTATCCATCGTAGTCCTCGGTATTATTGGTAAGGGATAATGGATATTTGTCCATTCTTTTCAAGAATAGCAAATCTGATATCTTTAATGTCGATAATCCCCTGATTGCAACGTGCCGCGACCATCACATCATCCACACTGATATCTGTCATTTTCAGTTTTTTCGGGTTTGGAATGCCATCCGCCACTAAAACCACCGGCACGCCGTCAATCATGTTATCCACGCCTGGAAGATATTTTTTAAAAAGCCCAAAAATAATATCCGAACAAATCAGCGTGATAATGGTGAGCGCGGCACCAACCACGGAAAAATCATTGCCTAATAACGCCTGTTGAGTAGCTTCGCTAATAATCAGTATCAAAATAAGATCGAAATTCGTCATTTGCAGCAACGTACGGCGCCCGGCGATTTTAAACACAATTAAAAGCACAACATAGACGCTGACCGCTCTGAGCACCGTTTCCATTAATGCCGCCTCGCTAGGGAAGAATATATTGGCTGAACGTCAACGAGGCGTCGTCGGTGTGCAGGGTATAGGTTTGTTTCCCGGCGTGACGCGGCGTGACACCAATCCAGACGGCAAAGGGTGCGGCATTCGCACCAGTCTGATACTGCAACACCAGCTCGCCGTTGCGGCTGGTCATCCGTTCAGCAGTAGGGTAAAGGGACGTTATCTCATATATCCGCATCCAGTCGCCGCCGAGAACGAGAGTCATATTTTCACCGTGCGCCATTGTTTCGATTTTAATATTCATATCGCTATCGATACGGCCCATTTTTTCATATTCCACCGTCAGGGTATGTGGCGCATTGCTAAGACGTTTGGTGCTTAACAACCCGTCGGAAAATAAGCCGAAAAGCCCAAGGATAACAATAATAAGCAATGCCGCAGCCCCATAGGTTTGCATGATATATTCAAAACGGAGCCATCGGGCACTTTCTTTTACCGGGGCAGGAGTTTGAATGGATGCGGGTTTTGGCATGGTGCCACCTGTGAGTTTTTATCATTTTAAAAAATCCCCGCCGGGTATAAACGCAGCGCTTAATAAGTGTAGGAGAGTTTGTCAGGTATTCCAGAGTGCGCGCTGCGTTAAGCGCAACGCGAAATAGCCCGATGCGTTACAGAGAATAATCCTGAAAATCGCGGCGTTACGCTTTTCGGCCCGCAACCTCATCGGAGTATGCCAGGCTTAAATAAGACGCAACATGACAGGAGAACATGATGAAAGCGATTCACGGTATTTTATTACTTTCGCTGGTGGGTTTTGGAGCAGGCGCCGAGGAAGGCAAAGTGCTCAAAAAAGACGAAGCGGCACCGCCTGCCCATGAGCAAACCGATGGGTATCGCGGCATTGAAGATGCCCGCATCATGACCGTTAAACAGGCGCTGTCTATGCATCAGGGCGCGTCGGTTTCATTGCGTGGTAATCTCATCCAGGAAACCGGTAAAGATAAGTACTTGCTACGCGATAAAACCGGTGAAGTGGAAGTTATGATCCCGAAAAACGTAGCGGGAGACCGTGAGGTCAGCCCGGATCAACTGATGAGCGTAAGCGGTACGCTTGAGAAAAAGGGCGATAACGTTCATGTTGTTGCTCGCCGCTTCCTGAAAGAGTAACGCGAAGGCCTGCCTGCGGGCAGGCGATTTACGCAGACCCCCGCGGCAGCAGCGACCAGGGGAGCAATTCATTAACTGGCGTCATTGCCGGATTGTCGATGCGCTCAAGCAATAATTGTACGCTGCGCACCCCAAGTTGATGGATAGGCTGGGCGATAGTCGTGAGCGGCGGGGTGGTTATCTCGCCAAACGGAATACCATCGAAGCCCACAATGGCTAATTCCTGCGGCACTGCTAAGCCGCGCTGATGGGCCAGCGCTAACGCGCCGCCTGCCAGCGAATCTGAAATGGCAAATACCGCATCGGGTTTTTCAGGGCGTTCAAGCAGTTGCGCCATGGCCTGAAAACCTGACTGGTATTCCAGCCCTTCGGTATACACCACCTCCTGCCAGCGACCTTCACACGCCTCACGATAGCCCGCTTCCCGCTGGGAAGCATACAAATAGCGAACATCGCCGTTTATCATCGCGATGCGCTGATACCCGCGCTCTACCAGATATTCCACCGCCGCTTTGGCCGCCAGGCGATTATCAATGGTCACTGAAGAGGCGTTATAACCGGGGTCGCCTTCACCGCACTGTACCCAGGGTGAATCGCCAATCAGGGCGGTTAATCCGGGTAAACAACTGATGGCATCCATCGTGATCACCCCGTCCACCACTTTGCCGCTCAGCAGGCGTAAATACGCTGACTCGCGATTTAGCCGCGACTCGGAATTACACAACAAAATGTGATAGCCGTTTTTCTCCGCTTCCTCTTCTATGCCGCGCACCACACCCGCGCAGAAGGGGTTAAGAATGCTGGAGACCAGCACCAGCAGCATTTGGCTTCGCGAGGTGCGCAGCTGGCGGGCGAGGAGATTGGGTTGATAGTCGCAAGTGGCGATGGCGGCCAGCACTTTTTCTCGCGTATGGGGCTTCACGCCGGGATTACCATTGAGCACCCGGGAAACGGTGGCCGTTGAAACGCCGGCGACACGCGCCACTTTATCGATCGACATGCTTATCCTTGAACTGTGAAGCGCCTTGCAGAATTACCTCAATCATACCAAAAACCTGTTCCGTCGATTGGAGAAGCTTTCTGAAATCGATTACATTTTGATTAAGTATAATATGTAATCGATTACAAGTGCGTTCGCTACCCAAAAAATTCACGTTGCAGGACGTCCTCTGGGTGCGTCGCCGCGCCGGCATTGAAGGAGCAAAGCCGCGTAGCCGCGCCAGGCAGTAGCAGGGTATTCATCAAGTGAAGATGGCGGGTATTTTCACCTCAACCTACCTCTCTGGAGGATGCTATGTCTTCTCAATCCGTTTCAGGCGCGCAGGTCGTCACCCACAAGTGGGTCATACCACGCCTGTCGCTCATGATGTTTTTAGAATTTTTCGTCTGGGGCGCATGGTACGTCACCTTAGGGATCGTCATGTCGAAGTACGGTCTCGGCGCGTTGATTGGCGATGCGTTCTCAACGGGCCCGATTGCCTCGATTTTGTCGCCATTCCTGCTGGGAATGCTGGTGGATCGCTTTTTTGCCTCGCAAAAAGTGCTCGGGATCCTGCATCTCGTGGGCGCAGCGCTGCTGTGGTGGCTACCCACGCTTTTTGAAAGCGGGCAGAGCGGGCTGTTGTGGATAATCTTTGCCTATATGCTGTGCTATATGCCGACCATCGCGCTGAGCAACAATGTGGCATTTCATAGCCTCAGCAACAGCGAGAAAGGCTTCCCCGTGGTGCGCGCCTTCGGCACCATCGGTTGGATTGTGGCGGGCCTTATCGTTGGCGCGACCGGTCTTTCCGATAGCACCGGCATTTTTTCACTGGCCGCCGTCGCGTCGGTTATTCTTGGGATTTACAGCTTTACGTTGCCGCACACACCCGCGCCGGATCGCGGTAAACCCTTATCAATGCGCGATTTGATGTGCGCTGACGCGTTCGCTCTCCTCAAACAGCGCCATTTCCTGGTCTTTATTATTTGCGCCACGCTGATTTCCATTCCTTTGGCCGCTTACTATGCGTATGCAGCGCCGTTTATCTCGGCGCTCGGCTTTGAAAATGTCAGCGGAGTGATGGCGTTTGGTCAAATGTCAGAACTGCTGTTTATGTTGCTGATCCCATTCTTCTTCCGGGCGCTCGGCATCAAGATGATGTTGCTTATCGGGATGCTGGCGTGGTTCCTGCGTTATGCCATGTTTGCACTGAGCATCAATGAAGAAACCCGTTGGATGATTTATATCGGCATCATTTTGCATGGCGTGTGCTACGACTTCTTCTTCGTTATCGGCTTTATCTACACCGATAAAGTGGCGGGTAATAAAGTTAAAGGCCAGGCTCAAAGTTTGCTGGTGCTCTTTACCTATGGCCTTGGCATGCTAATCGGCTCGCAAATCAGCGGCGCAGTGTTTAACCGCTCCGTGACCGCGCAGGGCGCACAAGCGCTGGCGCAGTGGCAAAGCTTCTGGTGGCTGCCGGCTATCGCGGCGGTGATCATTGCCGCGATTTTCTTCTTCACCTTTAACTATCGTGAGGAGAAAAAGCATGGCTAAACCGCTGCGCATCGTGGTGGTCGGCTGCGGCAATATGGGCAGCGCCCATGCGCAGGCGCTGAACGCCATGCCTGAGTTCGCCTTATGCGGGTTGGTGGCGCGCGGGGAGTCAAAGGCGCGCCTGCAAAACGCGCTGCAAAGCGCAGTCGCGCTTTATGACACGCTTGATGACGCTCTGCTTGATGCACAGCCCGACGCGGTGTGTATTGCCACCTGGCCCGACACGCATGAAGCGCTGGCACTCAATGCGCTTGAGGCCGGATGCCATGTGTTTATTGAAAAGCCGCTTGCCACCACAGTAAGCGGCGCCGCGCGGGTGGTGGATGCGGCAACGCGCGCCGGTAAAAAACTGGTGGTGGGGTATATCCTGCGTCAGCATCCGGTATGGCAGCGCTTTATTGAACTCAGCCACACGCTCGGCAAACCGCTGGTGATGCGCATGAATCTCAACCAGCAAAGCGCGGGCGAGGCCTGGCAAACCCATAAAGCGCTGATGCAATCGCTCTCGCCGATTGTCGATTGCGGCGTGCACTATATTGATGTGATGTGCCAGATGACGCAAAGCGCGCCGGTCGCGGTGAGCGCCATTGGCGCGCGCTTGTCGCCGGATATCGCCTCGCATCAGTACAACTACGGGCAGTTGCAGGTGCGTTTCAGCGACGGTTCCGTCGGGTGGTATGAAGCGGGCTGGGGACCCATGATGAGTCAGACTGCGTTCTTTGTAAAAGACGTTATTGGTCCTCTAGGCGCGGCCTCCATTGTGGCGCGTGAGGCGGGCGGCGAAGGTCAGTCAGCGAACGTTGAAGCCCATACCCGCACCGAATCATTGCGTGTTCATCATGCGCAACTGGACGCCGCCGGGCACTTTGTTAATGCCGACGAGTGGATTGAGACCGCCGACGAACCCGATCACGTCGCGCTGTGCCGCCGTGAACAGCAGTTTTTTGCCAACGCCATTGCAAACGATGTGTCACTTGAGCGCCATTTACAGCAAGCCATTGACAGCCTGGCGGTGGTACTGGCGGCGGATCGTGCGGTGCGCGAGCAGCGAACGGTACTTATTAAGGAGATGTATCAATGAAAACCCTGAAAGGGCCATCCCTTTTTCTGTCCCAATTTATCGGCGAAGCAGCGCCGTTCAACACGCTGGAAACCTTAGCCGCCTGGGCGGCGGGATTGGGATATAAAGCAGTGCAAATCCCCACCCATTTACCGCATATCTTCAATCTTGATGAGGCGGCGGCAAGCCGAACCTATTGTGATGAAGTGCGCGGCAAGCTGGCGGATGTCGGTCTGGTGGTCAGCGAACTTTCAACCCATTTGCAAGGCCAACTGGTGGCGGTGCACCCGGCATATGAACAGGCTTTTGCCGGATTCGCCCCGGAGGCATTGCGCCACGATCGCACCGGTCGCCAGCAGTGGGCCGTCGAGCAACTGAAAAAGGCGGCTAAAGCCTCGCAGCATTTAGGTTTAAACGCCCACGCTACCTTTTCCGGCGCGCTGGCCTGGCCCTATTTTTATCCGTGGCCGCCGCGTAATGCCGCGCTGTTCGATGAAGCTTTTGCGACGCTTGCCGAGCGCTGGATACCGATTCTTAACAGCTTCGATGAGGCGGGCGTGGACGTATGTTATGAACTGCATCCCGGCGAAGACCTGCATGATGGCACCACTTTTGAACGGTTTCTGACGCTTACCGGCAATCATTCGCGCTGCAATATTCTCTTTGACCCAAGCCATATGGTATTGCAGCAGATGGACTATCTGGGCTTTATCGATTACTGGCATGCGCGTATCCGCGCCTTTCACGTTAAAGATGCGGAATTCAACCCGAGCGCCCAAAGCGGCGTCTACGGCGGGTACCAGCCATGGCTCGATCGCCCTGGTCGCTTCCGTTCGCTGGGCGACGGGCAGGTCGATTTCAAAGGCATTTTCAGCAAGCTCGCGCAGTACGATTATGCTGGCTGGGCGACGCTTGAATGGGAGTGTTGCCTGAAAAATGGCGAAACCGGCGCAAGGGAAGGCGCAAAATTTATTACCGATCACATCATCACGGTGGCCGATCACGCCTTTGATGACTTTGCCTTACGGTCAAGCGAACGCACGGCTATCCGCCAGATGCTGGGCCTGGAGGAGAGATCATGACGCGTCGACTGCGATTAGGGATGGTAGGCGGTGGGGAAGGCGCGTTTATCGGCGCGGTTCACCGTATTGCGGCGCGTCTGGACGATCAATTTGAACTGGTCGCGGGGGCGTTTTCATCTCGCCCGGACGTCGCGGCGCGTTCCGGTAACGCGCTTTTTATCGCGCCGGACCGCTGCTATGCCAACTGGCAGGAGATGGCGGAGCGGGAAGCGGCCCGTGACGATGGCATAGATGTTGTCGCCATCGTGACGCCTAATCATCTGCACGTCCCGGTGGCGCAAGCATTTATCGCCCAGGGCATACATGTTATCTGCGACAAACCCCTCGGCGTAAGCCTTGACGAGGCGTACGCGCTGGCGCGCCAGGTACGAGACAGCGGGTGCAAGTTTATTCTCACCCACAATTACAGCGCCTTACCGATGGTGCGAGAGGCCAGAGCGCGTGTCGCTGCAGGGGATCTTGGCGAGATCCGCCGCATAGAAGTGGAATACCTTCAGGGCTGGCTTAGCGAGCGTCTTGAAATCACCGATAACAAACAGGCCCGCTGGCGCGGCGATCCAAAGCTTGCCGGCGCGGGCGCTATTGGCGATATCGGGACCCACGCCTGGCAACTGGCGACGTTCGTCAGCGGTATGGAGCCGGTTTCTCTGCGTGGCGAACTGCTGACGCGGGTTGAAGGTCGCTTGCTTGATGATGAAGTGGCAGCGGACATGCGCTATGCCAATGGCGCGCATGGTCGGTTACTGGCAAGCCAGGTGGCGGGCGGCTATCTCAATGATTTACGGCTGCGGATCATCGGCAGCCGCGCCAGTTTGTCCTTTCATCAGCAAAATCCTGAGCAGTTAATTATTCATCCTCAGGGGGCAAGTAGTTACACTGTCACGCGTAACGGGCCGGATAATCGCGATTCTACTCGTGAGGTGTGCCGCACACCCGCAGGGCATCCGGAGGGGTATCTGGAAGGTTTTGCGCAAATCTATCGGGAAGCGGCGCAGCTTATTCGGGGCGAGAGCGATGCGCCATTATTGCCGGATATAAACACGGGGGTGAGCGGCATGAAGTTTATCGAAACCATCAAAGCCAGTAGCGCCCGTGGCGGTGAGTGGCTGACGTGGTGAGTGAATGGAGGCAGCCGTTGATGGAAAGATGCGTTACGGTGTTTGAACCGTCTGGCAGTCGTCTGAATCATTCGTTACATCTGCCTAAAAGACGGTGGCTTAAGCATTCCATCTCTGCGGGATGACGTGAGGCGGTAACTCAGGCTTTCCATCTCTCAGCGGTAACGTAAGGCGGTGACTTAAGCTTTCTATCTCTCAGCGATAACGTGAGGCGGTGACTTAAGCTTTCTATCTATCAGAGTGAAGGGCGGTGATGACGCAGGTTTTCCACCTGACGGGTGTAACGTGAGGCGGGCAATTTCATTTTCACGGTAGCCATTAACACTTTCGCGGTGGCCTTAAGCCTGAAAGGCAGCCCTTAGGGCAACGGGGCGGGAGAAGATCCCGCCCCGTTTGCCGTCAGCGCAGCAGAGCGGTGATAAGCTTCGCCAGTGCCTTCTTATCTTCTGCTTTTACCGACTGCGGATGCTCATAACCCTGATTTCCCCGCGCCAGATGATAGAGCATGACCAGCCAGTCATAGACGTAGCCGGTCGCGGCGTGAGTGGGCTGTTCGTTGAGTTTGGTCAGGCGCGTATTGCAGCCCGGTTGCGGGGCAAATACCGGCTTCCCGGGGTTTACCCGGCTGGCGGGCCGCTCTGCGACCGGTAAGTCGTTCACCCCAAGCCAGGTGATGAAATTGCCAAGCCCGGCGTACAGCAACGCGCCGCAAACCCCTTCATCATTGGCAATTTTTTCCAGTTGCGCGTCCAGTTTCAGCCTATAGCTTGCGACAATTAACGTCTCGCCGAGCCAGGCCAACACAGAAGGCTCAAGATCCAGCAGTCGCGCCTGTTCCGGTTGATGGCTCCACTGGCGCACATGATTAATCCAGAGTTGGTGCGTGCGTGTCGCGAGCGACCCCTGGCTCGCGCCGGTTTGTTCACTGGGCGCAAGCGGTTCAGCGAACAGATCGAGATTGGGGTCAAACAACCCCTGGGCGCGCGTCACGGGCGCGGCATCCGGCGTATCGCACAGCGCCTGAAGCGTGGCGACCGCGGGCAGAAGCGCTGCCAGTATATCGCCATGACGAGACGCCTGGCGTTGCAGCGCGCGAATGGATGCTTCTGCATCCACGGGCGCCGCCTTTTTAACATGATAATGGGCGAACGTCTCCACCAGAGCCTGGCGTAAACGCTGCTGCTGGATGGCGTGGCGTTTTTCGCGCCGCGTGACGCTCAGTGCTTCAGAAAGCCATTCAATCAGACGCGGCAGACTGCGGCTGTCAAGCGCTTGAAGTGTGCCCCAGCGCTGGCCCGGTTTGCCAAGTAAACGCTGTACGCCATCATCAAGATGCTGTTCGCCGCTAAACCGTCCATCCCCTGGGGTAATCGCCCAGACCAGACCCGGCAGCGTGTCTTCCTGTACCGGGTGCGTGTCGTCAACCCACTGCAACAGCGTGCGGGCAATCGACGGCGTGGATACCCTGTCAGGCGTCGCGCCGCACACCACCAGTAAATCGATTCCGGCCTGCTGCCGATAGCTTTCAAGCAGAAACGCGCGTTTGGTTTGCCACAGCGGCGCACTAGCCGAAAACGCCGGGGCAGGCAGATCAAGCACATCTACGTCGCCCAGCGTGCCGGTATTTTCCAGCGGTAACGCCAGTTCAGCGCACAGCAACGCCAGTTGGCTGACCGATACGCTCAGTGCCGGATGCAATGTGTCGCCGTCAATGGCGCAGACCAGCACGTCGCGCGCAACCGGTAAGTCCTGATGTTCGCACAGCAGAAAACCTTCTTCCGGCAGGGAGAAATTATCAACCAGCAGGCTGAGCGGCGCGGCGATATGGGCATGATGACCCAGCAGTTGCAGCGTTTCGGCGAGTGTCAGCCACTGCGCGGTGAACTCGCGTTGCTCGCCCCACAACAGCGCATAAAGCTGGCTGCGTTCGCTCAGACTCAGGTGCGGGATAAGCGTGGCGAAACGGTGCCATGTCTCCATTTGTACCGTGCGCGCGCGGGTTCCTGCGCGACGGATAAAGGCGTCAATAATCGTCGCGAGACTCGCGGTGCTAATCGCGCCATCGGCCATAGGCTGGCGCAACGGCTGAAGCTCATCAAGGCGTTTACGCAGCAGCGCATCGTCAACCCCGCGCGGATACGCCTGATGGTGATAGTGTTCAATAAACAGGGTGACCAGTTCGGCTTCGCTGAAAAGCCGCAGCGTCAGCGGAAAGGCGTCGCTGGGCGCCGGGCGGGCAGTAAAGCGCAGCGCCATCGCTGTGGCGCTATGGCCGGGGTTAATGTGCGCCAGATAATCAAGATGTTTGCCCGGCGTGACCGGTAAACGGCCCTGATCGCCGCCGCACAGGGCGCTTAATAAAAAAGCTTTACTGGCCTGGCCTGCGCCGCACAGGGCGAGGGTGCGCGGCGCGGCGGCCTGCTGCTGTTGCGCCTGGGCTTTCGCATTGATACGCGCGAGGGCGAGTTGCAGCGCGCTTGCCTGTGCGTCCAGCAACGCAGAGCGCTGGCGCGCCTGCGCCAGCCAGTCTTCAAAAGCAGGAAGGGAGGACATTACAGACATTTCAGGTACACACTCCCGCTATCAATCCAGTAATGGCTGCCGCTGCTGCGACGATCCGCCAGAGTATTCAGTTTAAAGGTCAGTTGATCCACCGGTACTTTCGTGCCATCTGAAAGCCATGCTTCCGCGAGACTAAATCCTTCCGGTGCGCGGGATTTCTCACCGTTCAGCGCCAGGCGTACGTTTAGCACGCCATCACCGGCAATGGCTTTAGCAAGCGACGTAGAATTCACGGCCACCGTATAAAGCGGCGTGGCAGGCCAGCGGGCGTTATCTAACTGACGAAAACCCAGCGTCACGTTGCCGCGCAGCGGGAAATTCAGTTTGGCGTTAAGCTTTTCGCCGGGGTTATCAAGGTTGATATCGCGATACCAGATATTCTCATCGCGCAGAATATTAATTTCATTATCCAGCACGCCAAGATAGCGCACCGTTGAGTACGCGCCGATATCCGCCGCCTTAAAGTTGAAGCGCGGCAGGCGTAAATCCAGCGCGAGGGCGCACAGCATTGCGCCTACGGCGGCGGTGGATTTCGGATTGCCGACGCGCCCTTGTTTGCTGAACGGATACCATTCATGCACTTCATAATTTTCCAGCCATACCATGCGGCTGACCGGCACCGGTTGCAGATGGCGGATAAGCGCCTGTACGCCCGGCAAACAGCCCGGCCGTCCGGTGACGAGCAACACATCGCAGCGGTAATGGGAAATCACTTCGCACAGCGCATGAAGCGGCGCGCACAGCGAGAATTTCCCGGCGAAAATTTGCTCCTGCAGTTCGCTAAAGCGGATTTGCAGCGGCGCCGCGAACAGATCATACCCGTTGGCCTCCGCAGGGAGCGCCAGGCTAATGGCCTGGTTGAGGTAATTCAGTACGTTTACGCCGGGCCGCTTAGTGAGCAAGTCGCCAACACTTGCGTAGAGACCGGCCATCTCATCTGCCGGATCGCTTTGCTCCCAGGCCTGTAAAATCGCATGCCCCAGCGGCATTAAGAGTTGCAGCGTGGTTTGCTGGCGCAAAATCGCCTGAGTGTCCATGCGACCGGAGTCGCCAAACAGCGAACCGAGCAGCGACGCGGCGTCCGCCACGCCTGCTTTTTGTAAATCCGCCTGCAGCGCAGGCAGCACACAGCGCTGGATGATATCCAGCAGCAGATCGTCACCGGCGACTTTAAACCCTTCGCGGAACAGTAGGGTGGGAGAAATTTTTACGTTACTGCCGACGCCGTCGTCGAGACTGTAGCGGGTGATAGCCATATCGGTGGTGCCGCCGCCGATATCAATCGACGCGACGCGAAGGCTGCGGCCCGGCACTTCACCCGGTTCGGGCAGGCGATCGTCGCGGGCGAAACTTTTAAAACAGGCTTCTGTTTGACCGCGAAAATGAACCATCGCTTCATTGTACAGCCACACCAGTTGTCCGCAGCTGGCTTCATCCCATTCCATATGGATGTTTGGAACCGGAATGCGGCTCTGGCGTTTGCCCTGCACGCTGTCGAAATCTTCGTCCTGCGGGTGCCAGCCCAGCGCTTTCCAGACCAGCGCGATGGCTTCTTGCATGCGACGGCGGAAAATTTCCCGCTCCTGGCCCGGCATCGCCGAGGGCAGCGTCAGGATCAGGTTGCGCAGATGGCGGGGTGAGTTGCTAAACCCCATGCGTTGACGGCTGGCGACGCTATTGATTTGCACCAGCGCCTGAGCGAGCAGTTCACACAGCATCTGGGTCATCAGCGAACTGCGGCTGTATTGCGGGGAAAATACCGGCAGTCGTTCATCGGCAGGCAATTTCCACAGCGGCTCGCCGTCGTCATTCATCAGATTCATCAGCGGCCAGGCGGTGGCCAACGGCTCACGCTGTGTTTTTGGGGTCAGTAAACTAAAGCGCCACGCCTGGCTTGCCGGGGTTTCGTCCCACAAATAGCGACGCGGGCTGGAAATACCGCTGTGGCCTTCGCTACCGAGGCGTTCGGTTGCCAGTTTTCGGGCTTCATCGCCGACGCGCACGATTGACGGCCAGACAAAAGCGTCTTCGCGACCACTTTCTACCGAGAAATGTTGTTTACCAAAACGCGCCTGAGAGAACTCAAGGCGGCTTGTGAAGAGCGGTGAGTTAAGAAACTGCGGTTCGCTTAGCGAACGCACCTGCAATTCCATAGTCTGGCGTAAACCGTCATTGGCTTCGCCGTGATCTTCAATAATTACGCCGCAGGTATGGGTATTACCCACATCCAGAATCAGGTCGACGTTAATCGCTGACGTACTCAGTGTTTCGGTGACGATTTTAATTTCCGGCACCTGGAGTTGTTCGCCGAGCAGGGTTAGCAAATTCAGCCAGTGCGCCTGATACTCGAAATTTTTCATCGCCTTGACGCTGTCGCCGTGGGTGCGGGTTTCATGCGTGGTGAGGTAATGCGTGAAACTTTCGCGTAGCCAGCCGTCAACCCAGGTGTGGTCAAGGAAATCGTCGACTTCTTCGTCGCGCCAGGCGAGGGCGAAACGGCTGCCGTTGCGCACATCGTACTGGGAGGGCGCCAACAGCGACGCGGTGTCGTCATCGCTGAGATGGGTATCGAAGGCGAACGTGACGCGATGGGTGTTTCCGGCGCTGTCGGGTTCTGCCAGGCGGCGGATTTGCACGCGCGCCCAGTTATCCGGCCCGGTTGTGAAGGTGCGCGGCGGGTTAAAGCGCAGTACCGGCACCGGCAGCCATACGCCGTCCAGCACATTCAGCGAATAGCTTAACAGATGCGTGCTTTCCGGCTTGACCACCTCAGCCACGCCGCCGTTACGGGCAGGCAGCGCGTATTTATCGCTGGCGGCGATATAATCCAGGCGCAACAGCGGGCCGTTGGCGGTTTTACGCACAAAGCGGCCGCCATGCAGCGGCTCTTGCGGGGTCAGACCGAAATCGAGAAACTGGATGCCGCTGTTTTCAATCAGGGCTACGTTTTGTTGGTAATCGCACAAGTTTGCCAGCATAGGATCAGGCGCTCACTTTCTTAAACGTCAGAGGAAGCAGGGTTTTTTCGTCGTAGCGCGCGGTACATTGCGCCACATTTCCCTCTCCCGCTTTACAGGAAATCTCCGGCATCGGATAGCGTGAGCCGTCGTTGCAGCGCGCGTTGCCGCGCGTCTTGATCATCAATTCACCAGTGTGATGCAGCCCGGAGAAAACTTCCGCGCGGCAAACGATATTGTCGCCGTGGGTGACGCGTACGCTGCCTTTATTGTTTTTAATATCATAACGCAGTGTAGGCGGTTTGCCGTTAATCGGATCGCGTGCCGCCACCTGTGCGCGCCAGTTGCCGTTAAGAAAACGGGTCGAGCCAATTTTGACCTGGTCGGCGTCCATAATCATCGCATTACGGGTATCTTCTACCGGCGCCGGGGTAGGCGCGGGCGCAGCGACGGCCGGTTCAGGTTGCGAGATGCTTGCCTGTACCAGCGGCAGCGCAGGCGCTTCCACCATTGGAGCAGGTTTAAGCTCGGTGACGGGCGCCGGGCTTTCCAGTGCGCGGACCGCGGCAATTTTGTCATCGGTATTCGCGCGCGTTGCAGAAACGGCAGGCGCGGAGGGGTTTTGCAGGTTCATCCACACAGCGGGAACGGCGATTGCGGCAATCACGGCCGCCGCCACCGGCAGCAGCCAGAGGGATTTGCGTCGTTGTGGGGCCGGGGCAGGCGCAGCGGCGGGTTGTACCACCGGCGCAGGTTGGCTCGTCTCAACCGGTGCGGGTGCGGGCGCAACGGGTGCCGAGGCAGGCTCTGGCGCCGCCATCAACAGTGGGGCGTCAGGCTCGCTCATTTGCGGTTTAATGACGGGCACGGACGGCTCTTCTTCGGGGATGGCCTCGATTATCGGCGGCGCAGGTTCCACCTCGTTAAGGCAGGCCAGCAGATCGTCGCGTAAGCCTTCGTTAATATTCACGAAACCCCAGAAGGTAATGACAGGTTTACCGTCAACCAGCCAGATATGGTTAGCCGCCGGGAACTGAAGGGCTTTTTCCAGCAGCGCGCCAAAATGGGCCACCGCGGTTTTCTCACTCTGGCGACAGCGCTGGCTTAACGCACTGGCGCTGGCGAGTGCGCTTTCCAGCAGACGACGCGCCTGTTTGCGCTGGGCGTCGCTTGCGGCAAGCCAACTGGTGGCTTTACCTTCCAGCGGCGCGTACCAGTCCACCCGATCCCCGTCATCGTTACGTTGCGGGATTGCCAGATATTCCACCAGCGGCTGCTTACGCAGGCGCAGTGTTTCACGAATTTGCAGCGCAGAGTCAAAAACGGATTGCCCGTTGTCGCCGACAGACTGGAAGTCATCCAGATTTCCGCTGCGTAAGAGAGTTTTTGCCACGAGTTTTACCTGCCCATCTTCTTTTACGCTTTTACTTTACCGCTTCCGTTTGCAAGCAAACGGCGGAAGAAACGGTAAAACGTATTAATTATCGGGGCATTGAAACGCTTCAGGGAAAGGGTCTGGTTTGTCACGTGCGGGCGCGCTAAGCTTTAGCAAACTACGTAAGGAGGGGCGATGTCACATCTTGATGAAGTAAGCCGTCGCGTCGAGGCGACGATTGCGCAGGGCGTTATTGCGCCGATGAATGAATTACTGATTGCGCTGAGCGATGACGCCGAGTTGAGCCGCGAGGAGCGCTATGTACAACAGCAGCGCTTACGCACCGCGATTGCCCATCACGGCCATCATCGCGCCGAGGAGCGTGAGCAGGCTGAAAAAGCGCGCCTGGCGCAGCTGACTCGCGGCGGGAGTATTCTCTAAAACTGCCGCCTTGCTACAAGCCAGGCGCCGATAACCAGTAACACCGCGCCGATACCTGGCCCGATTAACGCCCGCAACGATACGCCGTGACTGCGGGCGATATCCATCATTAACCCGCCAATTAACTGGCTTGCGACCAGCACCGCAATGGTGGTGGCCGCGCCGACATTCTGATAACCGGTGATGCTGGCGAAGACAAAGAACGATCCCAATAAACCTGGGATCAGCGTCCACCAGCGCACCGTGGCAAACAGCTCCTGCACGCCCGCAAGGCCATTTCTCGCAAGGAGAATGCCGGTGAACAGCACAATACCCACCAGGGAGTTCAGCAGCATGGCGATAAGAATGGTGGAAGCCGACTGGGTAATGCGCACCATAATCATGTTTTGCACCACCAGCCCCATGCCTGCGGCGGTTAAAAACAGCAGCGTTAACGAGTTGTTCATGCCGGGATATCCGGTTCGCTGCGCTCATCAAGCTGTAACTGCATAAAGGTTAAATCCAGCCAGCGGCCAAATTTGGTCCCCACCTGGGGCATTTGCGCGCTGATTGTAAAGCCAAGCTTATGATGCAGCGCAATGGACGCGGCGTTTTGCGACTCAATGCCTGCGACCATCACGTGCTTGTGACAGGCGCGCGCTTCGTCAATTAGCGCCAGCATCAGTGCTTTCCCGATGCCTTTCCCCTGGTGATCGGCATGAACATACACCGAGTGTTCCACGGTATGACGAAAGCCCTCAAAGGCGCGCCAGTCGCCAAAGGAGGCATAGCCCACCACCGTGTTATTCTCTTCTGCGACCAGAACCGGAAAACCCGCGTTACCGCGCTGAAAAAACCAGGCAAGACGATTTTCCGTGTCAACGGTGCGATCGTTCCAGATGGCGGCAGTGTGCAATACGGCGTAGTTATAAATTTCGGCAATGGCTTCGCAATCCTCTGCGCTGGCACGGCGAATGATCATGGGTTGAACCTCTGAAGGGTGTTCACTATATTGATACGATATGAATAATATAATCGACACCGTAAATCAACGAATCAGTGCCAGAATCCGCCTGGAGCGTGAATCCCGTGGCTGGTCGCTTAGCGAACTGGCGCAGCGAGCCGGGGTTTCACGCGCCATGATCCATAAAATCGAACGCAGCGAGAGCAGCCCGACGGCAACACTCCTGGCGCGGCTTGCGGGCGCGTTCGGTATTAGCATGTCCACGCTGATTGCCCGTGCCGAAGCGCCTTCAGGACGGTTGCTGCGTTATGCCGATCAGCCCGTGTGGCGCGACCCTCAAAGTCATTATCTGCGTCGCCATCTCTCGCCTCAAAATACCTTCCCCCTTGATTTAGTCCAGGTCGAACTTCCTGCCGGAAGCGATATTCCCATGCCCGCTTCGGCCTATGCTTTTACCCATCAATTGATATGGTTGCAGCAGGGCGAGTTAGTGTTTTTAGAAGGCGATATCCGGCATGAAATGAAGGCCGGAGATTGTCTGGAGCTCGGTCCGCCTAATAATTGTCACTTTATTAATGAAAGTAACGCGGAATGCATATACTTAATCGTGCTTCTTAATAAAAATTCGATTAGCATTCCTTAACGATTTTTCTGGCATCTTAGATAAATATCGCTATTTTCTTTAAGTGCACCTAAAAATTATAAGGCTATTTATTATACAGGCCTTAGAGAACGGTGCATGAAGTACAGTAACGGCAAAATGACATCATAGAGTGAGGCAGGAAATACCATGCTTGATCTGGAAAGGGCGCAGCGGATGAGTTTGACCACGCAAGTGGAGGTAAGATTAAAAAATGCGTTGATCATTGGTAGTTTGAAACCTGGTTCGCGACTCGTAACAAAAGACCTTGCAGAGCAGTTAGGCACCAGTATTACCCCGGTGCGTGAAGCCTTGTTAAGGCTTGTTTCCGCAGGGGCGCTGGTCGCCACTCCGGCTCAGGCGTTTTTAGTGCCGGAGATTAGCGAAGAGCGTTGTAAGGAAATTAATCTGGTTCGTAAAAGTCTTGAAGGGCTTGCTGTTGAAAAAGCCATTGAGAAAATGACTGCCGAGAACGTCATTACCTTACGAAATCTCTGGAATAATTTCGATCAGGCGAAGCAAAATCGCGACGTTGAACAATTACTGGTTTCCAATCGGGTGTTTCGCTTCGAGCTTTATAAGCTTGCGCAAATGCCCACGCTTAATAATTTAATTGAACAACTCTGGGTGCAGGTGGGGCCTTGCTTCAATTTCCTGTATCCGCAAATGCCCGTTATGGAGCATCAGCAGTACAACTATAATGACCTGATTGAAGCGCTTGAGGCCCGCGATGTTGAACGCAGCGTCAAGGCCGTACATCAGGTCATAGATGATGCTGACGAGTTGATAAGCCGCTATCACTTTAAATCGGTGAGCTAGCGATCTTTAACCTGTAACAACACGTTTTACTTATGTCTTCTTCAGAGCCAACGGCGTTTTACTGATTTTCACTAAAACGCCGTTTTCTCTAAAAGCCTCACCCCATTAAGTCGAATAGTGAGTTTTACGTTTTCGATTTGACCGGCTCTTTACCCACTTTGGGTAAGCCTCGCTTATTCAAACCGGTAGCTTACCGACAGCCCAACCCCATAATTGCGCCCCGGCGCAGGCTCGTAATAGCGGCCATTACTTTCGTTGACGATAACAGAGCCGACATACTCTTTATCAAACAGGTTATCCACCCGGCCAAACAGATCTAACGCCCAGCGTTCATAGAGGAATTTATACCCGGTATTCAGGCCCGCCGAGGTATAAGAAGGCGCTTTGGCGCTGTTCTCGTCGTCGGCCATGATATCGCTCATATAGCGCACATCCGCGCCTGCATACCAACCCTGTTCCGGCTGATAACCGAACGACGCATAGCCCATATTACGCGCAATACCTGGCATCCGGTTGCCGTTGCAGTCCGTCGCTCCGCAAACGTCGCTGCGGTAGGTGGCATCAAGCCATGTCCAGGCCATTTTCAGCTTCCAGTCATAAGCAAACTGTTGATCGAGCGAAAGCTCAAGCCCCTGACGGCGCGTTTTACCGGCGTTTTTATACGTGGTGCGCCCGCCGCTGCTGGCGTCCACCACCAGCTCATCATCGGTGTCCGTCTGGAACAGCGCTGCGCTGAAAAGGCCGTTACCGATGCGGGTTTTACTGCCCACTTCCACGGTGTCGCTGGTGGAGGGTTTCAGCGCCAGGTTAAGTCCGTTCTGCCCGTCGGAACGGTAAGACAGTTCGTTAATGGTCGGCGTTTCGAAGCCGCGTCCCGCCGAGAGATAAACGTTCCATGCGTCAGTCACACGGTATTTTAACGCGCCCGCCGGCAGCCATTTATGATAGCTGGCGTCACCGCTGTCATCGCCGTTAGCGGCAGTGATGTAGTGGTCGTTAGCATCAAACCAGATTGAGCTATAACGCACCCCCGCATCCAGCGTTAGCTTATCGCTGAGCTGCCAGCTTGACTGCAAATAGGGATCGAGGTTCCACATCAGATTTCGTTCATCGCGGCGCTCATTGCCCTTCACGCCATACATCGGCGCGCCGTTTTCCAGCACGAAGTTCTCAAATCCTTTACGGTTCTCGCTCATGTTTTCGTAATTCAGTCCGGCGGTGACGCTTACCGGCAGGGTCAGGAGCGTATCGCGGTGCGTCCAGCGACTGTCTATTCCCTGATAATGACGGCTGAGATCGATGACCCCGCCGGGGTGTGTTGGATTACGCTGTGGTCCAATCGGGATGGACTGATACTGGACGGTTTCACGCTCGCCTGCGTAGGCGGTGACGCTCAGGTCGTCATGCTCGCTCATCGCCCGCTGATAATTGAGACCGGCCTGAGTCTGCTTGATGGTTTTGCGGGTGTTGTACTGATCGGCGCGCGGGGACTGACGCGGGTTGTCACGCCACTCGCCGTAGGATAAACCGCCAGGATCGTTGGCCTGCGTATCGATGCTGTTTAGCAAAAGCGTCAGGGTGCTGGCCTCATCAATCCGCACGCCCAGTTTGGCGTTGGCGAGATTTTTCTGCGCGCTGCTGTGATCGCGAAAGCCGTGGGTGGTAAAGCGCGTAGAAGACACAGTGTAATTTACATCGCCAAGCTTACTGCCATCGCCCACCGCGCCGCTTGCTTTCAGGCCGTAGCGCCAGGTGCCGAAACTGCCGTAATAACTGCTGGCTTCAAGCGTCGGCGGCGCTTCGCCGGTTTGGGTTTTGACATCAATCACGCCGCCCGAGGCGTTGCCATAGAGCGCTGAAAAGGGGCCACGCAGCACTTCAACGCTAGCCACGCTATTGAGATCGATGTTGGACGTCTGCCCCTGACCATCAGGCATGGTCGCCGGGATACCGTCTACGTAAAGGCGAATGCCGCGTACGCCGTAGGTGGAACGCGAACCAAATCCGCGAATCGACAGTTGTAAATCCTGGGCGTAGTTCTGTCGGTTTTGAATCTGCAAACCGGGCACGCTGCCCATGTTTTCCGACAGATTGATCTGCGGCGCCGCATGGCGAAGATCGTCGCCGGTGACCACGCTCACGGCCGCTGGCGTATCAAGTTCCGACAGCGGGCCAGGGGAGGCGGTAACCACCATGGTTTGTTCATTTTCTGCGGCGCTGGCCGTCAGGGGGGAAAAGATAACCGGCAATAATACGACCGGAAGAGGAAGAATCGCGCGAAAAATAATCATGCCTGAACCAATTTAAAGTAAATGCGCCAAAATGTTAGGTTATTTGTAAATAAGTTGAAAATGTTAACAGCATTTATCGTTAACAATTGAAGTGTAGTGGGCATTTAACAGGCAGTTGGGCAAATTTATTCCCTTTTTTTAAAAATAATGATTATTATTCTCACTAAAAACAGAGCCGTGAATCATCACGGCCAGTTCTGGATGCAATGTGACGCCGCCATTTTTACGTAAAAAGGGAGTTGTTATGGATTTTCGTCATCTGTCTGCGCGTCGCGCTTTACTTGGCGCGTTGTTGTTTAGCACATCGCTCGCCGTTCTTCCCGGTCACGCCGCTGACGCCTTACTGCGCAAACCAATTGATAAAGGGGCATATGAAATGGCCTACAGCCCGACGGAGCAGGCGCTATATGTGGCGACGTCCCTGAGCCGTTCGCTGGATAAAGGGGGCATCGTCTACAAGCTTGACCCCGCCACGCTTGAGGTGAAACAGCGCATTCACAACGATCTCAAACCTTTTGGCGCCGCTGTTAATACCAAAACCAATACCCTGTGGTTTGGCAATACCGTAAACAGCGCCGTGACGGCGATTGATGCCAAAACGGGCGAGGTGAAAGGGCGTATCGTGCTTGATAACCGTGAGCGTAGCGAGACGGTCAAACCGATGCATACTCGTGAGCTGGTCGTGGACGAGGCGACAAATACCGTTTACGTCACGGGCCTTGGCGAAGACAGCGTGATTTGGGTTATTGACGGCGCCACCATGACGCTGCGCACGACGCTAACCGGCACCGGCAAGTACAGCACCGGCCTTGCGCTGGACAGCGCAGCAAAACGCGTTTTTACCACCAACGCTAATGGTGAACTGATCGCCTTTGATACCCATAATCATAAAGAGGTGCTGCGTAAGAAAGTGCTGGATGATGGCAAAGAACACTTCTTTTTGAATATCAGCCTCGATCCGGCGAACCACCGCGCGTTTATCACTGATTCTCAACAGCCGCAGGTGCTGGCGGTAGATACCCGCGACGGCAACGTTCTGGCGAAAATTGATGCCCCGGCGTCACTCGCGGTGCTGTTCAACCCGGCGCGTAACGAAGTCTATGTGACTCACCGTGATGCGGGCACGGTAAGCGTGATCGACGCCAAAACCTATCGAGTGGTGAAAACTATTGATGCGCCGGTTCACCCGAACAGCCTGGCGCTCTCGCCGGATGGCAAAACGCTGTATGTCAGCGTAAAGCAGCCTTCCAGCCGTAAACAAGAAGCCACCAGCCCGGACGATATTATCCGTATCGCCCTGTAAGCCCAACGGTGGGGTCAGGCCCCACCGTTTTCTTTTCGATAAAGCCACAGCGCCCAGAGAAAAAACAGCCCGCATAATAGCGCCGCCAGATACGGCAACCCGTGCGTAAAGGCGCTCATGGCGATCCCGCCCATGCTCGGGCCTATTAACGCGCCCACGCCCCACATAATCGACATCGCCGCATATACGCCCGCCAGATGGCTACCGGTCCAGCGCGCGCCTACCTGCGTGATGATCAGCGTGTAGATAGCGACAAAGACGCCGCCCCAGAAAAACATCAGCAACCACGCCAGCAGCGGCACATTCAGCGCCAGCGGCCACAGCAGCGCGCCGATGGTAGACAGCGCCGCGCAGGCCAGCAGCAGCTTATGACGATCGTATTTATCAGCAAGCCACCCCACCGGCAGTTGCAGCACAATCGCGCCCACCATCAGCACCGCCAGCAATTCCGTGGCGGCCTGTTCGCTCCAGCCCATCTGCATGGCATACACCACCAGTAGATTCAGCCCGGCGGCTTCCAGCGCGGCATTCAGCGCCGTCGCCGCCATCGCCAGCGGGGCCATCCAGATATAACGCAAAATTCCGCTGACTTTTTCTTCCGCCAGCGGCGGGCTTGGCGGCGCGCTGGTCCAGAGGATCAGCGCGCTTAACAACGCCAGACCGCCGCCCAGATAGAACGGGATGTCGCCGGGAGCAATCAACAGCAATAACGGCCCGATGGCATAACCCAACGAGAGGCTTGCGGTATACCAGGCTAAGGTTTTCGCCCGCGCCTGTTCTACGGTTGTGTGATTAAGCCAGGTTTCGGTTACCACGAGAATGATTTCGCTGAATACGCCCAGTAAAAAACGCAGCGCGAACCAGCCGAGCAGCGGGACAAAAGGAAACAGGCACAGCAGCACTAAAATGGCGAATAACGAGCGCGTGATAAGCGCGCCGGGCGTACTGCGCTGGCAAAGGGTGGGGAGAAAAGGCGCGACGGCGAAGACCCCGACGGCGTGCATCGCGGCATTTAGCCCAATAAACCATTCGTCATACCCTTCAGTATGAAGGCGTAAAGAAATTAACGGCGCGCTCAGACCATAGGTCAGACCGAAAATCATCACTGCGCCAATGACTACCGCTTGCCCTAAACGTTGAGTCGTCATAACCATCCTTAAAATAATTTTATATAACGCTTAGCATCGGCCAGACGAAACGACAAGCAGGCAAGGGCCGTAGAATGATGAGAAAAGCGCCGTCTGTGAACCAGACGGCGTAATGGGGATTACGCGGCCTGGGTCATTTCCGCGCGTTTAATTTGCACCGGCGAGCGCATGACAAGGCTTGGCAACGCCAGTTCAATATCATTTTCATTGAGCTTCTCAATGAGACGGATATTGATCTCCTGCTGAATATCCATGTACTTGTTATAGTCAGCGGTTTTCACAATATGCACTACTTCGAACGTTAACCGGTCCTGGTCAAACGACAGGAAATGGGCGCGGTCAAAGGTGGTATCGCCTACGTCGGTAATAATCTCTTTTACCACTTCGCCAATCAGGCGCAGCTTATCAGGCGGCGTGGTGCTGGCAACACCGAAAGTAAAGACGATGCGGCGCGTCTGCATGCGTTTGTAGTTATGAATGGTCTGCTGCAATAAATTGGCGTTGGCGCAGACAATCTGTTCGCCGCTCAGGCTGCGAATACGGGTGGTTTTCAGGCCGATATGTTCAATGGTGCCCGCCACGTCATTAAACACCACAAAATCGCCGATTTCGAACGGCTTATCAAATCCGATAGACAGGGAAGCGAACACGTCGCTCAACACGGTTTGCACCGCAAGCGCGATGGCAATACCGCCGACGCCAAGACTTGCCACCAGCGCGGTAATATCAACGCCCGCGTTTGCCAGAATCGACAGCAGCATCATTGCCCATACCAGCACGCGCAGAATGACGCCCAGGATCACAAGCGTCACCGGGTTGCGGTGGGCATCTGGGGTGCGCATTAAATAACGCATCCAGGACTGTACGCCTTGATCGAGCCAGAGCGCCATTTGAAGCGCTATGACCAAAAACCAGGCTTGTGAAATGGCCGAAAAGAGCCTATCTGGCAGGGCGGCGAAGCGTAAGCTGAATAAAAATGCGGTAAATAAAATAAGCAATTTGCTGGTTCTTTTCAGCATATCAAACGCGATATAGCGTAATTGCCCACTCCCTGCATGCCCCTGACGCCAGTTCTGAATGCCACGATAAATCAACGCCAGTAACTTGTTGATTATCCAGTAAACCAGCATCGTGACGACCAGCACGATCGCAAGGTTTATCCAAAAGGTCGTCGACATTAACACGGTGACGAAATTCATTTGTGCCAGATACTCCATTTCTCCTCCCGTAAATCAGGCATGAGCACCAAGTATAGACAGCTTGTGTCATTGGGCAGGTTACACAGGGATGACGGCGGTATTTCGGGAGGATTCGCAGGGAAGCGGGCGCGCAAAGAGGGGCGCGCCCGCCTTAACACTTACAGCGCGTTATCGGCTTTTTTTACCTCGGTGACCAGGGTTGGTAACACCCAGGTACCGCCCGCGCGCAGATAGCGGCACATGCCGGTAGTGTAACTGCTGCTAAGCTGGAAGGCTTTGCCGTCCCAGACCCAGCTTTCATTGCTCCAGCAGTCGCCAAGCCCACGGCCTTTCTGGGCGATATCGATAATGCCTTTCTGGTAGCTGGTACCGGAGGTGGTGACCCGTTTCGGTTTGCCGGTTATTTGCGCGTCCATCACCCAGTAGCCATAACCTTCGTTATAGGCGGCGCGCCAGCATAATGACGACAGCAGAACGTGTTTATCATCCAGCGGGGTGACGGTGATAGCTTCAGGCGGATTTTCCGGGTCAGGATAAAGCCTGTCGCAATCATCCTGCCGGGCAGCGGCCTGAAGCAGCGGGCGAATGGCGCTGTCTTGTTGGCTGTCGAGCGGTTTTTCCGCCGCCTCAAGCGTAGGCGCGGCAACGATAACAGGTTTTGCAGGCGCAGGAGGAACGCTGCTTTCCGGTTTATTGCCCTTTTTAAGCAGCGCGCCCACGGTATTGACCCGGCCCTGTACGTCGTCCATTTTTAGCAACACCGCGTTGGCGCCGTCGCTGGAGAGGCTAAACGTCGCTTTCGCGCCGCGAAATTCTACTGCGCCGCTGCCCGTTACCGCCTTGATAAGCGCGTCGGTTTGCGGTGGGGTGAGCTGCCAGTCGCCCTCAGGTCCCGGCGCGACCGTGCCCTGGGACTGGTTATCAATAAACAGCGTTAATTCCACGGTTTCCGGCGAATCATTTTCTTCGATATCCGCCAGCATTACGCGGCCTTGCACCTCGTTATTCGGCCCGCCGTCGCGGGTTAATAATACCGAACCGCCGCCGTCTTCGGAGCCGTAACCCGCCGCACGGCAGGTTAAAATGTTATCGCAGACCACTTCCCAGTTTTTATAACTGAATGACACGCCGTCAGCCGCAAATGTGCTGACGCTCACGGAGCTCAACATCAGCGCAACCATTGACACCGCAAATGATTTCATCGCTTCCTCCTGAATACGTTATTAAAATAATCATGCTATCGTTGCGCAGAATCCTGAGCGCAGGCAATGAAAATTAGCTGTTTTTTCGGGGTTTTCAACAGGAAATAAAAAAACGCCGGGGAACCCCGGCGTGAGAAGGATTAACGCGACGTCCGTTCAACCAAGGGTTTTGACGTTGGTTTCGACACAGGCGGCTCAACCGGGGCAGTGCTGTGTACATGTTGAACGCGCTTACGCACCGCGTACCAGCCTGCCGTCAGCAGCAGTCCCAGGAGCGGGATAGACCCAATCGTCCAGGTGCCGTTCGGGTAGTCAAACGCCATTAATACCAGCACGCTCAACAGGAACAGCAGCGTCAGCCACGAGGTTACCGGCGCGCCCGGCATTCGAAAGCTCACTCTCTCGGCTTTTCCTTCGCGGATGGCTTTGCGAAGACGCATCTGGCAGACGATGATAAACCCCCAGGACGCGATAATGCCGAGCGAGGCCATGTTCAGGACGATTTCAAACACCTGGCTTGGCACCAGATAGTTTAACACCACGCCAAACACGTAAATGCACAGGGTGGCGAGGATCCCCGCGTACGGCACATGCTGCTTGCTCATCTTCGACATAAAGCGTGGCGCGGAGCCGCCCATGGACATCGAGCGCAGAATACGGCCCGTGGAGTAGAGCCCGGAGTTGAGGCTGGAAAGCGCGGCGGTCAGCACCACAATATTCATTACGCTGCCGATATAAGGCACGCCCAGTTTGGAGAAGAAGGTCACAAACGGACTCTGGCCCGGCTGATAAGCCATCCACGGCAGCAGCAGCACCAGCAGCACCACGGAACCCACGTAGAACAGGCCGATACGCCAGATAACGCTGTTAATGGCTTTCGGTACGGTTTTTTCAGGATCTTTGGCTTCGCCTGCCGCGGTGCCCACCAGTTCAATCGAGGCGAATGCGAAGACAACCCCCTGAACAAGCACCAGCGCAGGCAGCAGACCATGGGGGAAGAACCCGCCGTTATCCGTAATCAAATGAAAGCCGGTGGCATTACCATCAAGCGGCTTACCGCTGCCTAAGAAAATCGTGCCCACCACGAGGAAGGCGACAATCGCCAGGACCTTGATAAGCGCAAACCAGAACTCCATTTCGGCGAACCATTTCACGCCAATCATGTTCATGGTGCCGACGATAGCCAGCGCCCCCAGCGCAAAGACCCATTGCGGCACATCCCCAAATGCGCCCCAATAGTGCATATACAGCGCCACCGCCGTGATATCGACAATACCGGTCATCGCCCAGTTGACGAAATACATCCAGCCTGCCACAAACGCGGCTTTCTCACCCAGAAACTCGCGGGCGTAAGAGACGAAACTGCCGCTGGAAGGGCGATGCAATACCAGTTCGCCGAGCGCGCGCAAAATGAAAAAAGAGAAAATCCCGCACACCAGATAAACCAGCGCCAGCGACGGCCCTGCCATCTGTAAGCGGGCGCCCGCCCCTAAAAACAGCCCGGTGCCAATAGCGCCGCCGATGGCAATCATTTGAATCTGACGGTTGCCCATCGCTTTGTGGTAGCCCTCTTCATGAGAATTGAGCCAGCGTCGTTTCGCGGCGCGATGTTCGGCCGCCTGATCGTGGTGTTTGTTCATGTTTTCCTGTGATCCTGTCCTGATAAAGGTTTACTACCGCCTCTGTTATGTTTTAGGTAAGGCGACTTTCCGGCGCAGCATCCTACCCGAATTCCGCGTGCCCGAAAATCCGTGCAGTGAGCTAAGCGTGACGAAGATTAAAAAACGCGAAAAAGTGGCGCTAACATAATGTCTTTCGCCACTGACACGTTTCAGGGCAGGATAATCGTCTTGAATACCGGGCGGGGCTTAGGCAAGGGGCGTTAAGAGGATATCAGGAAAAGGGCAGGCGACGGCGCGCCTGCCGCAGGTATTACAGAACGGTGATTACGTCTTCGGCGGCTAAACGAGACTTCGGCAGTCCGGCGTTAAAATCCGCCTCGCTGTGATAGCCAACGGTTGCCATCACCACGCTGCGCAACCCCTGTTTTTCAAGCTCAAGCGCGGCGTCCATTTTATCCGGGAAGAAGCCTTCTATCGGCGTGGCGTCAAGCCCCATGCTGGCGGAGCCTAACAGCAAAAATCCCAGCGCGATATACGCCTGGCGCGCCATCCATGCCTGTTGCTGTTCAACCGATGCGCTGTTAAGTCCTACAAAATAGCGACGGCCTTTGTCCTGGCCGAGACGGGCGTCTTCATTAATAAATCGGCCATCCTGCGCTTCTTTTTCCAGCAGCGCCGCCAGGTGCGCTTCGGTGATTTCAGTGCGGGTGGCAAACAGCACCACCAGCGCGGCTTTTTGGACTTTCGCGGCGTTGGCTTCAGATAGCGCGGGCAGAATGCGCGCTTTCGCTTCTGGCGAATCGATAACGATAAAATGCCACGGCTGAGAGTTGACCGAAGAGGGGCTAAAGCGCAGCAATTCCAGCAATTGCGCGCGCTGATCGTCGGTTAATTTGCGCGTTTCATCATAGGCTTTGCTGGTGTAGCGGGTGCGAACAATTTCACTGAGGTTCATGGCATGCTCCTGTATGGATGTAATACGGATAGCGCCAAGCGTACAGATTTGGTTAACGTATTCAACAGGATCGCGCCCGTGCAGCCACTTAGCCGCCATTTCTGCTAATCGTCGCTACACTGAAAAGAAAAGCAGGAGGTGGTGATGAACCTTTACGGCGTACCGGGCTGGGGCTCGGCCATCAGCGAGATCATGCTGACCATGGTCGGGCAGCCTTACCAGTTTATTGATGTCGAGGGCTTTGATGCCCCCGGGCCGCAGCGCGACAGTTTGCTTCAGCGTAACCCGCTTTGCCAGGTGCCGACGCTTGAACTGGATGACGGCGAGATACTCACGGAAAGCGCCGCCATCGCGCTCTGGCTGCTCGACAGCTACCCTGATTTTGCGCCACCGGTCGGCAGCCCGCAGCGTCAGCAATTCTGGCGATTGTTGGTATGGCTGGTGGCGAATGTCTATCCCACGTTTACTTATGGCGATTACCCGCAACGATGGGTGACGGATAATCCGCAAGCGCTCACCGCAAGTACCGACCGCCATCGCGAAACGCTGTTGTGCTGGCTGGAGACGCAGCTTACTGACGGGCCTTATACCTTCGGCGAACGCCTGACGTTAATTGATGCCTGGTGGCCGGTTATCCGCCGCTGGAGACCGCGTGAAGCCTGGTTCGCCGCCGAGACGCCGAAACTGAACGCGGTGGCGGACCGGGTCTGCGCGCGGCCTGAGTTACAGGGTGTGCTGCGGGCAAATAAGCTTTTGTCATAGCTTAAAAAACCAGGCAGGATAACCGTTCCCGTTACTATGGAGATTTCCCATGCCACATGTTGATATTAAATATTTTCCGCGTGATTTAACCCCCGAGCAGCGTCAGGCTTTTGCCGATGATATTGCCGAGGTGGTGATTAAACACCTTGCCAGCAAGCCTGAGTCGGTGAGCGTAGCGTTGCAGCAAGTCCAGCCCGATAACTGGAAAAGCCAGGTATGGGAGACCGAGATCGCCCCGAACATAAAGACGCTTGCAAGGAAACCGGGATACAGTATGTAAGCCCTTTGCCCGCGGCGGCGGGCAACGTCGCTTCTTGCCCGAAGGCTTTCATAACCGCAGTCAATATGACAAAATACAGTCATTATGACTATGAATGAGCGCGCGTTATGAGCCTGTCCGTCAATCTACTCGCCACCATCGCCATCGAACTTCAGCAGGGCATCACCCATCAGGACCGTTTTCAGCGCCTGATAAGCACGCTGCGTCACGTCCTCAAGTGCGACGCCTCGGCGCTGTTGCGCTACGAATCCCAGCATTTTCGCCCGCTGGCGATTGATGGATTGTCCCCGGACGTGCCCGGACGGCGCTTCGCGCTCAATGAGCATCCTCGCCTTGAAGCCATCGCCCGGGCCGGGGATATCGTGCGTTTCCCGGCAGACAGTACCTTGCCGGACCCGTATGACGGGCTAATCCCCGGCCATGAAAGCCTGAAAGTCCACGCCTGCATCGGCCTGCCGCTGTTTGCCGGTCAAAACCTGATTGGCGCGCTCACCCTCGACGGTATGGACCCGACGCAGTTCGATAACTTCAGCGACGAAGAGTTGCGGCTGATTGCAGTACTGGCCGCAGGCGCGCTGGATAACGCGCTGTTGATTGAGCAACTGGAAAAAAACAATCCGCTGCCTGCCGCAACAGCCGCCCAGACCGGCAACGCGTCCGCCACCGAGATGATAGGCCTGTGTGAGCCGATGATGGCGCTGAAAAAAGCCATTGATATCGTCGCGCCATCGGATCTGAACGTGTTGATAAGTGGCGAAACCGGCACCGGTAAAGAGCTGGTGGCGCGCGCTATTCACGAAGGTTCCGCCCGGGCCGCCAATCCGCTGGTCTATCTTAACTGCGCCGCCTTGCCGGAAAGCGTGGCGGAAAGCGAGTTGTTCGGCCACGTGAAAGGGGCGTTTACCGGGGCCATCAGCAACCGCAGCGGTAAGTTTGAAATGGCGGATCACGGTACGCTTTTTTTAGATGAAATTGGCGAGCTTTCTTTGCCGTTGCAGGCCAAATTGCTGCGGGTATTGCAGTATGGCGATATTCAACGCGTCGGCGACGATCGCAGTTTGCGGGTGGATGTGCGTGTGCTTGCCGCCACCAACCGCTCTTTGCAAGAAGAGGTGGTAGAAGGGCGCTTTCGCGCCGATTTATATCACCGTCTGAGCGTCTTTCCGCTCGCGGTGCCTGCGCTGCGCGAGCGCGGTGACGACAATGTGCTGCTGGCGGGCTTTTTCTGCGAACAGTCCCGGGCGCGGTTAGGCCTGAGCAGCGTGGTACTGAGCGCCAGCGCGCTGGCCCACATTCGCGCCTACGACTGGCCTGGCAACGTCAGGGAGCTGGAGCATGCTATTCACCGGGCGATTTTGCTGGCGGGTGCGACCCAAAACAGCCTTGACCTCACCCTTGAGGCAAGCCATTTCGCCTTGACGCCAGGCCTTGCTGCGCCTGCTGCACAACCGCTGGCGCAAGTGCAAGAGAATCTGGCGCTACGCAGTGCGACTGATGCGTTCCAGAGCGAATTGATTCGCCGCACGCTGGCGCAAAATAACAACAACTGGGCGGCCTGCGCCCGGGCGCTGGATATGGATGTGGCGAACCTGCACCGTCTGGCGAAACGCTTAGGCCTGAAATCGTCCCGACGCGAACGCGCCTCATCAGGCGTATAAGCCTCGCGGCGTGATAAAAGCGCACAAACCGGAACAGGTTTCGGTCAATTAAGGCTATAACTGTTAGGTGTTTTTACAGGAACCGGGTTATGGCCTTTATTGATGAGTACTTTACGCGTCTTGGTTTTAACGGCGAGGCGCGCGCGGATCTCGCGACGTTAAAGCAGCTCCATTTACTGCACACCTGTCACATTCCCTTCGAAAACATCGACGTGCTGCTGGAACGTCCCATTCTGCTGGACGACGCGCATCTGTTTGAAAAACTGGTGATAGCCCGGCGCGGCGGCTACTGCTACGAGCAGAACGGCGTATTTACCCGGGCGCTACGTGAGCTGGGATTTACGGTGCAGGATCTGGGGGCGCGGGTGGTTATCGCCAATCCGCCAGAGATGCCGCCGCGTACGCATCGGCTGTCGCTGATTACCCTGGATGACCAGCAATGGCTGGCGGATGTGGGATTTGGCGGCCAGACGCTGTCAACGCCCATTACTTTTACCCCCGACACGGTGCAACACACCCCTCACGGCAGCTACCGGCTTACAGAAAGTGAAGAGGATTATTGCCTGGAAACGTTGCATGACGAGGGCTGGCAGGCGCTGTACCGCTTCGATCTGGCGCATCAGTATCCGGCGGATTATTTAATGGCCAATCATTTTGTCTCGCGCTGGCCCGATTCCCATTTTCGCCACCATCTGTTGCTGGCGAAAATGCGCCCTGATGGTGGGAAAATTACTCTGGTCAACCGGCGCGTCACCCGTCATGCGCCAGGCTTGCCTGCCGTCACGGAACAACTGGCGAGTGATGATGCGCTGTATGACTGCCTGGTGGAGGAGTGCGCGCTTTCGCTAACGCACCCGGTGCACGGCGTGAGTCGCGAGGCGTTTCGGGTGATGATGGCGCGGCTGGAACCGGCATAAATGTATTGGTGATATGTCTGAATAGGCCTGCTACATATGGTTCTTTGATTAAAGGGTGATAGCATGTCGCCCTTAAGTGGTAATGATTTAATGAGGTTGTATGAAGATTAAACTCATCGCGGTGGATATGGATGGCACTTTTCTCAACGAGAATAAGGAATACGATCGAGAAAGGTTTCAAAAGCAGTACCACGCGCTGAAGGAGAAAGGCATCAAATTTGTGGTCGCCAGCGGCAACCAGTACTACCAGCTGATTTCGTTCTTCCCGGATATCTGCCAGGAGATCGCGTTTGTCGCGGAAAATGGCGCGCTGGTATACGACCAGGGGCAGCGGGTGCACCACGGCGAACTAACGACCGCCCAGTTTCATAAGGTGCTGGATACGTTAGGGGCGTTCGAAGGGGTCAACTTTGTGGTGTGCGGACTGGAAAGCGCCTATTACCGCGCCGGCGCGCCGCAGGCCTTTATCGATTTGATGTCGAAGCACTATCACCGCCTGCAACCCGTGGACGATCTCTACGCCATTGACGATGTCATCTTTAAATTCTCACTGAATTTGCCTGACGAGACGATCCCGGCCCTGGTTGAGAGCCTGCATCACTCACTGGATGGCATTGTTAAACCCGTCACCAGCGGCTTTGGGTTTGTCGACCTGATTATTCCAGGCTCTCACAAGGCCAGCGGTTTACAGCGGTTAATGGCGAGCTGGCATATCGACCCGAGCGAATGCGTCGCCGTAGGCGACAGCGGTAACGATATTGAAATGCTGCAACTGGCGGGTTACTCCTTCGCCATGGATAACGCCGCCCCGGAAGTGAAAAAAATCGCCAAATACGCCACTGCTTCGCTCAATCACAGCGGTGCCCTTGACGTGATTGACCACGTGTTGCAGGACACGTTGCCGCCACAGTGACATTTATCTTAGTGCCGGTGCGATCCGCGTATTTTTGATGACCGCCTGTTTTGCAGGCGGTTTTTATTGCCAATTGAAAACCACGTCCTGTGGGCGTGGTCATCAACAGGTTTTGGCTCTGCCTTATTGTCTTCGGATTTAAATCCAACAGGACTGGTAGAGACTTCTTTTTAAGGGTTTGGGTACGCCCTTTTAGGGCGCAATCAATGCCGCCTTCTATGAAGGCGGATTTTTACTAGTGACGTTGTCACCCAATTTGCCAGTTTCGAAGCGCCCAGAGATTCGTTAACGGGAGAAGGGTAACCGTAGGTGATCGCTGGTGGGGCAACACGCCTTAACGCCGAAGGATAATAATGCGAGGGTCATCGACGTGGAGGGCGTACCGTAAAGCTATTTCGCTTATGTGCGGCTCTGCCACGGGTTGTCCAGTTACCGTGACCAACGTGTCACAGGCGCACATGCCGGGCGTGATGCATTGAGCGTTGAAACGCCAAAAAGTGCGGCGGGAAATCACCGCGCGCTTTCGGGCAGCGCGGTGAAGCCAGCGGGGTCAGTAATGCAGTACGCTTGGCTCTTCAAAGATTTCCAGACTTGGGTGGCCGCAGGCCTGCTGGATGAAAAGCCGCAGCACGTTTCTGGCTTCCGGCGCGTCGCGTACCCCGCTTAGCATTGCCTCCAGATCCCGGCCTTCGCTGCGCAAAATATCAGCGCGAAACTGCATTAACGCCGTGGAGATGCCAGGCGTGAACTCAGGATGGAACTGGACCGACATGGCGTTCGGCCCGTAGCGCACAATCTGGTGCGGATCGTGGCTGGAGTAGGCCAGCGCTGAGGCGCCGGGCGGCAGTTCCACGATGGTCTGCATATGGGTCAAGTGTGCGGTAAAGGTTTCCGGGAACGCGCTAAGCAGCGGGTCCGTTTTGGCTTCCGGTTTCAGGATAATTTGCTGATTACCGGCTTCGCGACCTGCCGGATGATAATCCACGCGCCCGCCGAGGGCATACGCCATTAACTGGTGTCCGTAGCAGACGCCAAACAGCGGCATATGCACAGCCATCGCCTCGCGGATCCATTCCGCCATGGCTTCACTCCACGGTAAACGCTCCGTCACCATCGCCCAGGAACCGGTGATAATCGCCATTCGCCTGGGGTCAGGGGCGGGCAGCGGCGCACCTTCAAATACCCGCACGACTTCAACCGCATCAGCGGGAACCTGTAGCGCGTGGCAGAACCACACCGGAACATCCTGGTGAACCGCGAGCATTTCGTCGGGCGGCGTACCTACCTGAAGGATGATTATCGGTTTGACATGCATTAATAAAACCCCCGCTTAATGAACAACAAGGCGAAACGCCTTACGTTTACTTTGCGCTTTTTAGTACAAAAAATCATCGGAATTATCTTCAAGATAAATAGCTTAGTGGTTATTACGCCGCTAAAACCGGTTATCCGAACAGGCAATGACAGGGCGCTTTTAAGTTATTGGTCTTTGTTATCAATAAATTAACGTAGTTATTTTCGGGGAGCGTTGAAAACCTCCTTAAACTGCCGAAACAGTACAGGTATACCGTTAATCACTGGATCCCTTGGGTAATATCTTCACTCGTTACTAAAACTGGCGTAACGACTGTCGCTCTTTAAAGGCGGGCGTGATGTTTCGCGACTTTGTAGCCGTGGCGTGACTGCCTGATGACGTCGCGCCTTGAGCGTTCAGCGAAGCGCAGATGGGCGAGAGCGAGGCCCAATAAAAATGCTATTATCCACCTCAGACGTGACACCGACCCTAACTTTCAGGAACGATTTATGAACCAAGAAATACCGCTTAAATTTTATGACATCGTGGATGAGTACTCGACAGAGACGGCAACGCCGGTGAGCGAGTCTGAACGCGATGCGCTGGCGCGCTATTTCCAGTTGCTTATCACCCGGCTAATGAATAACGAAGAAATCAGTGAAGAGGCGCAAAAAGAGATGGCCGATGAGGCCGGTATCAACGCGCTGCGTATTGATGAAATAGCGACCTTTTTGAACCAGTGGGGCAATGAATAAACCCGCTTAAGGCGAGGGGCTTGCGCGTTTTGCGCGCGGCTTCACTCGCCGTGACGAGATGCCCCTCCTTCTGGCAGACATTTCCCTGTCTGACATAAACTAAAGACGTAGTCTGCACAGACCGGGTGCTTTACACTACGCGCTGCAAAAATGTAGTCGATAAACGAATAATCAGGCGGTAATGGCGATGAACGGAACAATCACAACGTGGTTTAAAGATAAAGGGTTTGGATTTATCAAAGATGAAAACGGGGATAACCGTTATTTTCATGTGATTAAAGTCGCCAACCCGGAACTGATAAAAAAAGACGCCGCGGTGACATTCGAACCCACCACCAATAACAAAGGATTGTCAGCGTACGCGGTGAAAGTGTTACCGGAAAGCAAATACATTTATATCGCAGGCGAGCGCATTAAGCTTACGGCGATTAAATCTTATGTGGTTTTCCACGAAGAAGTGCCGGCCGATGCGGGTATCGATAAAGAAAACGCCGTGCTGTCGGTGGGTGCCTTGATGAACAGTATCAGGCCGAAATCAACCGCGACGACAGGCGAGATGCGTTCGCTGAAAAAGCTGGCGATTACTACGTTTCAGGGAACGACGTTAATCTTTTCCGAAGATGAGATTGATGTGGATGCCACGGTGAAAATGCTTAAGGTGTGACATTGCCCTGCGCCGGGCCTTTCCCTTGTGATATCAAGCGTAAGCATTAAACAATACAGGTATAACCCCATACATAACTGGCGGGTTTAGAAACGACGATGACAAAACTGACCTTACAAGAGCAGATGCTCAAAGCGGGCTTAGTGACCAGCAAAAAAATGGCCAAAGTCCAGCGGACCGCGAAAAAATCACGGGTTCAGACCCGTGAGGCAAGAGAGGCGGTGGCGGAAAATAAAAAAGCGCAGCTTGAGCGTGATAAGCAACTCAGCGAACAGCAAAAACAAGCGGCGCTTTCGAAAGAGTATAAAGCGCAGGTGAAACAGCTGATTGAAATGAACCGAATCACCCTTTCAAAAGGCAATATCGATTTTAATTTCACCGATAATAATCTCATCAAAAAGGTCGTGGTGGATAAAGCGACCCAGGCGCAACTGATTAATGGCCGTCTCGCCATTGCCCGTTTGATGGCGGATAACAAAGACGAGTATGAATACGCCATCATCCCGGCAAGCGTCGCCGATAAAATTGCCCAGCGCGATGCGAGCAGCATTGTTCTCAATAGCGCCCTGAGCCAGGAAGCGCAGGATGAAGACGATCCGTATGCTGACTTTAAAGTGCCTGATGATTTGATGTGGTAATGGCGGCGCGTGGGTCATCCTGCCTGCTGGCATTGTTATCCGCGCCCGGTAATAAGCGTCAACCACACGCCTCCACCCGACGGCTTTTAGCCCGTCTTATCTCCTGACGCGCCCGCATAAAGATGATGCTGGGCGCGTTATTCAGCCTTTCTCTGAAGCTTCAGACAATGCCTTCCAGGCAGGGGTTATCATTTTTTTGGCGATGGCGTTATTGCGCTCTGATAAGGCAGGCGGGGCGGCTGGCGCTATCCGGGAAGCCGGGACGCTAAGGGTGGTGTGATTTACGGTTGTGAGGAGATATAGCCGTGCCGCAGGGTGTTATCCGGTGCGGCACGGTTCGCGTATTACCCTTGCAGGGCGGGGTCAGGACGAAAAACGTACCCGTGCGCGACAACCCGGGCCTGGGTTGCGGTTATCGAGAATAAACTGCGCCTGATGCAACTGCACAATGCGCGTCACTATGCTTAAGCCAAGCCCAATGCCGCCGTAGCGGCGATCCATACGCACAAACGCTTTGCTAAGTTCGCCGCTTTTGTTTTCATCAATGCCGGGGCCTTCGTCCTCGACCGTCAAAAGCGGGGCGGGTTCAGCCTCGACGCTGAGGGTAAGCGTGGTGTTCTCGGGGCTATAGCGGTGAGCATTTTCCACCAGGTTACGCAGCATCGCGCGCAAAAGCGTGGCGTCGCCGCGTACGGTGGCCTCGGTGGGCGCATTAATCACCAGGGTTTGGTGTCGCGTTTCGAGCATCAATTCAAATTCTTCCTGCATCGGCGCTATGACATCAGCGATTAACGATACGTGCTGATAATCGCCGGAGGCGAAAGATTGCCCCACGCGCGCCAGTTGCAACAGTTGCGAGACGCTCTGCGTCATCTGGTCCAGCCGTTCAATTAACGGTTTGACATCCACATGATGCGCCTTCGCAAGCAGTTCCAGATGTAGACGGAGCCCGGCCAGCGGGGTGCGTAGTTCATGTGCCACATCCGCTGTGAAAAGGCGTTCACGTTCAAGCGTGACGGTTAAGCGCGAAACAAGATGGTTAATGGCGTGCGTGACGGCGTCGATTTCCCGCACGGAACTGTTATAACTGATGGGTTCTAGGTTGTTCTCAGAGCGGCTGTCCAGATGATGTTGCAATTCCAGCAGCGGTCGGGTTATCCACTTGACCGCCTGGAAACAGAGCAGCAGCGCCAGGGAGATCATTACAAGGCTAGGCAGCGCCAGGCTTGCCACCGCCTCAAGGATCTCTTTTTCAATATGCTTTTGGTTGTTGCGGTTGTGCAGCGCCTCGTCCACCAGAAACAGAATTTGCTCTTTGCTTTCGTGCCACAGCCAGATAACGCTGATGGCCTGGCAGACCACCAGTATCAATCCGATGGCCAGGAGTAGCCGAAAGCGCAGCGTGCGGTGATGGCGCAGGCGCGTCAGTAATTCCCTCATAACGCTTCGTTGTCCTCGTCGGGTTTGATTAACGCGTAACCAAAGCCGCGTACCGTACGAATAGCCCCTTTACCAATTTTGTCGCGCAGGTTGTGGATATGCACTTCCAGCGTGTTGGTCGACGGCTCGTTGTCCCAGTTATAGATATCGTTATAAAGAATTTCACGGTGCACCGGTTGACCCGCCTTCAGCATCAGGCGGCACAGAATGGCGTACTCTTTCGGCGTCAGTTCAACCTGGATGCCCTCAAGCGTTGCCAGCCGATGGGTCATATCAAGCGTGATATTGCCAACCGTCAACAAATTATCCGCCTGATTGGCATGGCGGCGGATCAGAGCGCGAATACGCGCAAGCAACTCATCGAGCGCGAAAGGCTTGACGAGATAGTCATCGGCACCGGCATCAAGCCCGGTGATGCGTTCATTGACGGTGTCGCGCGCCGTCAGGATCAGTACCGGTAACATCATTTTCTGACGGCGCAGGCGCAATAACACGTGCAGGCCGTCTTCGTCGGGTAAGCCCAAATCCAGGATAAGGAGGCTATATTGCCCGGCCAGGAGATTAGCTTCTGCTGCGCGGGCAGTCGAAACGCCATCACACACATAGCCTTCGCCTTGCAGAGCCATGACTAACCCCTGAAGCAGCAGGGTATCATCTTCCACCACTAATATTTTCATAACGCACGCCCTCTGCAAGTCGCCATAAGATCGTCAGCCGAAATGTATTCGCTGGTTTGCGTGCCGGTAAGCCCCAGCAGCGTTGAAAACAGATTATCCTGCGAGGCGTCCTGGGTAGCGCGTTTAGTCAGGCAAGCCTTATCCACAGAATAGCGTTTTTGATAGTCGTCGGATAACCATAACAGCATCGGTACATGTTTTTGGGTATCAGGTGCGATGCGATACGGCAGGCCGTGTAAATAAACCCCGTCTTCACCGAGCGACTCGCCGTGATCGGAGAGATAAACCAGGCTCGTGGTAAAGTTATCCTGATGCGCTTTCAGGACATCAATGGCTTTTGACACGATGTGGTCGACATACAAAATCGTGTTGTCATAAGTGTTGGTCAACTGTTCTGACGTACAGGTCTGGATCTGGTTGGTGTCGCAGGTCGGCGTGAATTTGCGAAACTGCGGCGGATAGCGATTGTAATAGGTTGGTCCATGGCTACCGATAGTATGTAAGACGATTACGCCGTTACCGGATAATTTATCGATATACTCCTCAAGCCCGTGAAACAACACCTCGTCATAGCATTCGCCGTCAATGCACTGGCCCGGCAGATTAAGTTGGGTTATATCCTGGTGAGGAACCCGGTCGCAGGCGCCTTTACAGCCGCCGTCGTTTTCGTTCCACAATACCTGAATGCCTGCGCGTTGAATGATATCCAGCACGCCTTCCTGATGGTGAGCAAGCCCTTCGTTGTACCTGTCGCGCGGCATATTAGAGAACATACAGGGAACGGAAATGGCCGTAGCGGTGCCGCACGAGGTGGTGTGAGGGAAATAAACCACATCTTGCTTTGCAAGCTCAGGATTTGTTTGCCGCGCGTAGCCGCCTAATGAAAAGTCATCCGCGCGCGAGGTTTCCCCTACGACGAGAATGGTGAGGTTTTTCTTACCCTGGCGCATTAGCGGGTTGAGGTGTGCGTCTTCGCCGATTTTTACCAGCGGCAAATTGTCGTCACGATTATGTACATACCATGACCAACCGGCCGTAATCGAGTTAGACGGGTTGATTGCTTTTACCAACTCTTTGTTATTACGAAACAGCGACGCGTAGTCTTTATAAAACAGCGCGGCGACAATAAGCACCATAATGACACAGGCCAGGGTACTCGCCGTGCGATAGACGATGCGGCGCAGCGGCGCGGCGTCTTTAACCCGCACCCACAGCGCCAGTATTGACATGAATACGCCGGAGAACAGCAGCGTCAGCGCCATTTGCGGCGTCAACAGCGCGAACGTTTCTGAAGGAGTGGTATCGAGCATATTGGCAATCATGGAACGATCCACCACGATGCCATAGGTGAGAATAAAGTACTGCGCCGAGGCGCTCACCAGAATAAACAGCACAATAACCAGTCTGTCGAGCTTCACCAGCGATGCCAGCGTCACCACACTATTAATGACGCAAAAAAGCACCACCGGCATGGTGCAAAACACCAGAATATTACGCGCCGAGTTAAGCGGAAACAGGCTCAGCACCTGATGAAAGAAAGCAATATTAAGACATAGCGCGATATAAACGGAAAACAGAGACAGGTAGGTCATCCGTTTCAGGGTCGGTCTTTTAAGGTGGGGGAACTGCATAATCGAGCGTCCAGTGACAGATATTGTGCGCAGAATGCCAAAGCAAAATTAGGAAAACCTTAAGCTACTTAAGGTTTCGAAAAATGGCGTGCGTATTCTTGAACCCAGGCGGGAAAGCTTTTACTGTGCCAGACAAAAGGACACTCATTAAGGAGCCATCATGTCACCACAAATTGGCGTCGGCGTGCTTATTTTTCGCGACGGAAAACTGTTGTTAGGGCGGCGCAAAGGTAGCCACGGCGAGGCAACCTGGGCCGCGCCTGGCGGGCATCTGGAATTCGGCGAAACGCCGCATGCCTGCGCGCGTCGTGAAACCGAAGAGGAAACCGGATTGACGCTTAACACGCTGGACGCCGGGCGATTTGTCAGCACGGTGTTTTCCGATGTGGGCAAACACTATGTGACGCTCTTTATGATAAGCCGCGACGCCGAAGGCGTGCCCGCGTGTCGCGAGCCTGAAAAATGCGAAGGGTGGGAATGGTTTTCTCCCGCGTCGCTGCCATCGCCGCTGTTTGCACCGTTGCAATCGCTGATTGATGAGTACGGTTTGGCGGCGCTGCGATAAACCATCCCCTCGGCTGCGGGCGTTAAACGACTTCTACGACAGCAAAGGTTTCAAACACCAGTTCCATCTCCGGCGTAAAACTGCCTGCGCGTTCAAAAAAGGCCTGATGAGAGGCTTGCCAGTACGCCAGGCTTTTATCGCCTTCGCCTTCAAGGCTCGCCAGCTCCGCCGTGACGTCGCAATAGCGCAGCACGCGTAGCGACAGGGTGCGGATAACACACACCGGCTCGCCGCTGCCGTTAAGAATAATGTTGTAGCTGCCAGGCAGTATCGGATCGTTGAGATACGCGCTCAGCGAGCCGCAACTGGCGCGTTTCTCGCCTTTTATAACCAGCGCGGCCAGTTCATCCGCCATCTCAGGGGAATCGCCAAATCCCCAAACGGAGGCGTTCGGATAGCGCTGCTGAAGGGTGCTGAGGGTGTGCGTCATGGTGCGTCCTTTATATTTATGGCGCCTGAAAGCGGCGTGGCGGTAATCAATAACAGAGCGCTATCAAAAAAGGAAATAAAAATTTACGATGCCGTAAAATAACGTATCGCGTTAGTCGTCAGTAAAGAAATGAAAAAGAATTGAGTAAACACAACGGCTATGGTTTAATTCCGGCGTGTTTAGCTACTGAGGACAATTTTCATCCGCAACGACGAGAAGCAATACCGCGGATAAGTTGGAAAATTATGGACAATCTGTTCAGAACGTTATTGTTACCTGCCTTCACTTTCTCCCTTTTCTGTTACCCATTTGGTGATCAACACTGGCGCAACGCGCTGTAGTTCCTGCATGTGTTTTTTGGCGTCTACGTTAAGCGTAGCCACGCTCTGATTTTATGTTTCCCGTTTGCGGGCGCAACACGTCGCGCGGCAGGCGGTGGCGAATTATTTTCTCATGCAGGAGGAAATCATGCTTTATTGGATTTTATTAGGCCTCGCGATTATTTGCGAAATAACCGGGACGCTGTCATTAAAATGGGCCGCCCAGAATAACAGCGCAAACGCTTATATTTTTATGCTGGCAATGGTCAGCCTTTCCTATATTTTTCTGTCCTTTTCGATAAAACGTATTGCCCTTGGGGTGGCCTACGCGCTGTGGGAAGGGATCGGTATTCTCATTATTACGGTATTCAGCGTCGGGTTATTTGATGAGAGCCTGTCGATGGTAAAACTTGTGGGGTTAGCGACGCTTGTAGCTGGCATCGTCCTGATTAAATCGGGTACGTACAAAGTGAAAGCAACGCGGGGAGCTCGTCGTCATGTCGCCGTTTGAATGGGTACACGGCGCGTGGTTAATGGCGGCCATCGTGCTGGAAATTGTTGCCAACATATTTTTGAAATTTTCCGACGGTTTTCGCCGCCCCCTGTATGGCGTCTTTTCATTGCTGGCGGTGCTGGCCGCATTTAGCGCACTGGGGCAGGCGGTCAAAGGGATTGAGCTTTCCGTAGCGTATGCGTTATGGGGCGGATTTGGTATCGCCGCGACCGTGGCGGCAGGCTGGATTTTATTTGGTCAGCGCCTTAACCGTAAAGGTTGGGCAGGTCTGGCGCTGCTGCTGGTGGGAATGGTGATGTTAAAACTGGCCTGATTACGGACGCAGTAAGCTGGAAAAGCGGTATAGAGAAAGCGGGTAGCAAGGCGATGCAAAAGCCTGAGGCTACCCGCTGTTTAGCCAGTGATTACTGTGCAAGCTTTTCAAGGCGCTCCCGAAAACCGGTCACCGCAATCGCGCGGTTATCGGCGCGCCAGCGATCTTTTGCCGCCGGCGCCGAGCTTTGTACGCCAATCAGTTGCCAGCCTTCATCCGTATGCAGCATCAGCGGTGAGCCGCTGTCGCCTGGCAAGGTGTCGCACTGGTGAGACATCACCGATTTTTGCGCCCAACCGGTAACAATACAGTCCTGATGGCTGTAGAGATTATCAAGATGATCTTCCGGATAGCCCGCCTGGGTGACGTTACGCTGCGCGGTTTTTAACGCGGCGATCAGATCATCTCGGTTGCCGGGAAACAGCGGCAACGGGGTAATAGCCGAAGGCGGATTGCGCAGCACAATCAACCCAAAATCATGCGGCGCAGCGGAGGGCGGCACAATCCAGCCGTCGCCGTCGGGTTTAAGTCGACGACCCAGGCTTGGCTCTACGCGTCCTTCGATACCGTGGATTTCATAACGCCAGCCGCCTTTAAGCGCCACAAAACGCAGCGCCACCGGCTTGTCTATCTTTCCGCTGGGGGCGCTCAGCAGGCAGTGCCCGGCAGTCAGCGCCAAATGCGTAGAAATAAGCGTCGCGGTGCATAAATTACCGCTTTCGGTTTCCAGTTGCCCAATTGCATCCCACGGCGATTGCGTCGGGTCGCTCACGCGCTGACGATCGTCTTTTCCAAAAAATAAGGTGGTGACGTCGTCGGTCGTTGCTTCCGGCGTCTCTCCCACATCAGCATGGGCAGAAAAAACGCCCAAAAAAACAATTCCCAGCATCAACAAAAAGGTTTTGCGCATATCACTCTCTGGTGGGGCAATTATGATTATTAAAGTAAACCCATTGATGTTGATTATAGACGGGCTGAAAATAAAGAGGGAATAAAATCAGCATGCTACACCGCTTTCACCAGTAAAACGAGGCCGATACGATAGCGCATAACAGAAGTGAGACGAGAAGGATCTCAAACAGATAACGGCGCATCTGGACCTGCCTTGTAAGCCAAAACGGTGGGAGCGAATGAGAGCACTATAGTGCTGATAATGCTGGGGTTCCGTGAGGGAGTGGTTACGGCATGTAACGTTTTGTACAGCGCCGGGCTTACACCCGGCGCAGGATCACAAATAACGCTGTTCCAGGTGCTTTCTGAAATAGTGCGGATTGAGATCTTCACCCGTTGCGTGGGTGACCAGTTGCGCGGTGGTAAAGCGGCTACCGTGCTGCCAGATAGTCTGGCGCAGCCAGTCGAACAGGGCGGTGAATTCGCCATTGGCGATATCTCTATCAAGGTTCGGTAACGCGTTGCGGGCGGCGTGGAACAGTTGGGCGGCATACATGGCGCCGAGCGTGTAGGAGGGGAAATAACCAAATCCGCCGTCAGTCCAGTGTATGTCCTGCATACAGCCGTTGCGGTAATCCCCTTGCGTGGAAAGCCCGAGCCACGCCTGCATTTTCTCATCCCACAGCGCCGGGATGTCATCCACCTCGATCTCGCTTTCAATCAGCGCACGCTCAATTTCATAGCGTAAAACCACATGCGCCGGATAGCTGACTTCATCCGCATCGACTCGAATGTAGCCCGGTTTTACGTGCTGATTCCAGGCGATAAAGTTTTCCGGAGCGAAGGCCGGTTGGTCGCCAAAGCGGGCGGTCACATGCGGCAACAGCCGGGTAAGAAACGCGTCGCTGCGCCCCAGCTGCATTTCAAAAAACAGGCTTTGAGATTCATGCAGCGCGGTGGATCGCGCCAGCGCCACCGGCTGACCCAGCCATTCTCGCGGCAGGTTTTGCTCATAGCGGGCATGCCCGGTCTCGTGGATCACGCCAAACAGCGCGCTGAACAATTCGTTTTCGTTATAGCGCGTGGTGATACGCACATCTTCCGGCACGCCGCCGCAAAACGGATGCGCGCTCACATCAAGCCGGCCGCCAGTAAAATCGAAACCGAGCAGTTTCATGGCATCGAGACCCAGTTCGCGCTGCTGTTCGATGGCGAATGGCCCTTGCGGGGCGATGGGTGATTTTTGCGCCTGCTTGTCGCTGGCGCGGGCCAGCAGATCCGGCAACCAGCTTTTTAAATCGCCAAATAGAGTGTCAAGCCTGGCGCTGGTCATATCCGGTTCGTAAATATCGAGCAGCGCGTCATACCGGGTACCGCCCCGATGGGCTGCGCGAAGTGCGGCTTCTTCCCGGCTGAATTTCACCACTTCTTTTAGATTTTCGGCAAAGCCCTGCCAGTCGTTGTTCGGGCGCTGAGTGCGCCAGGCATGTTCACAGCGGCTTCCCGCCAGTGATTTTGCTTCGACCAGCGCTTCCGGCAGCAGCGCAGCCTGCTGATATTGGCGGGTCATTTCGCGCAGATTGGCGCGTTCCAGATCGTTTAAGTCTTCCTGCTCCGCTGCGCTCAGTGACTGGGCTACCTCCGGGCTTGTCAGGATTTGATGGCATAAAACGCTCATCTCCGCGAGCGCTTCGGAACGTGCCTGGCTGCCGCCCGGCGGCATCATGGCGAACATGTCCCAACCGGCAATAGCGGAGAGGTGGGAGAACCGCGACAGGCGAGAAAAGGTTTTGGTCAGTTTTTGATAATGCGTGTTTTCCATAAAGCCTCATGTGCAGGTGGAGCGTAGCGTGAAAAGTATCACTACCGGGGCGCAAACACGAGGCCTGGAAATCAGTGGGCGCGGTGGTGCAGCCGCCAGCCGGTGAGGATCGCCAGCAATAATAGCAGGGCGATAAACCCCCCGACGCCGTTCCAGCTAAAGCGGTGCCAGAAGACGCCGCCGAGCGTACCGGCAACGCTTGAGCCTACATAGTAGCTAAATAAATAGAGCGACGAGGCCTGGCCTTTTGCGCGTTTCGCGCGATAGCCTATCCAGCTACTGGCGACGGAGTGAGCAGCGAAGAACCCTGCCGAAAACAGCAACATTCCGGTAAATATCATCCACAGCGAAGGCAGCAGGGTTAACAGCAGGCCGCCAAGCATAATGCCGGTAAAGCTAATCATCACCGGGCCGCGGCCGTAGCGGACGGACATCGCTCCCGCTTTTGGCGAACTCCATGTACCGGTCAGATAGGCCACGGAAAGCAGCCCGACCATCGCCTGGTTGAGATGCCACGGCGCGAGCATCAGGCGATAGCCGATGTAGTTAAACAGCGTGACGAACGCGCCCATCAGCAGAAAACCGACTGCGAACAGCAGCGGCAGGCCTTCATCCCGGCAGTGCAACCGGAAGTTGATAAGCAATGTTTTAGGCCGTAAGGAGGTTGGGCGAAAATGGCGCGACGGCGGCAAAATTTTCCAGAACATCAGCGCGGCCGCCAGCGCGAAACAGCCCATAAAACCTACCGCGACGCGCCAGCTGAAGAAATCCGTTATCACTCCGCTTAGCAGACGTCCGCTCATGCCGCCGATGGAGTTACCGCTGATATAAAGCCCCATTGAAAAGGCGACAAAACTGGGATGAATTTCTTCGCTCAGATACGTCATGCCGACCGCCGCCACACCGCTCAGAGAAAGGCCAATCAGCGCGCGCATAATAAGGATGCCGTGCCAACTGGTCATTTGCGTTGAGAGCAGCGTACAGATGGAGGCTAAAAGCAGGGCAGTGACCATAACGTTTTTGCGACCAATGGCGTCGGACAACGGGCCGGTAAACAACAGCCCCAGTGCCAGTAAACCCGTCGCAATCGAAAGCGAGATACTGCTGCTGGCGGGCGAAACGCCAAATTCTTGCGATAACACCGGCAGGATCGGTTGCACGCAATAGAGCAGCGCAAAGGTCGCAAGACCGGCCGAGAACAGGGCGAGCGTCACGCGCATAAATTGCGGTGTTCCACGGGCAATGCGGGGTGATGGCTGCGTAGTGGCAATAACGTCAGGTTGCGCAGCCGAATCAGACAAGACGGATGTGGTACGACTCAAAACGAATCCTTATAAATAAAGCCCCAGAGTGGGGTGACACGTTATGCGTAGAGTAGAAAGCGCCGAATATTCTGTCTAATATATTAATAATCTCAAATGATATCTTTAAAGTATGAATATTGAACTGCGGCACTTACGTTATTTTGTAGCGGTGGCTGAAGAGTTGCATTTTGGGCGCGCAGCGGCGCGGCTTAACATTTCCCAGCCACCGTTGAGTCAACAAATTCAAACCCTGGAAGCGCAGGTCGGGGCGACGCTGCTGGCGCGCACCAACCGGAGCGTCAGCCTGACGCCGGCAGGCGCGCAATTTCTGGCAGACAGCCGACACATTTTAAGCCTGGTGGAGGCGGCGGCCGTGCGCGCTGCGCGGTTGCATCATGGCGAAACCGGCGAATTGCGTATTGGGTTTACCTCTTCCGCGCCGTTTATTAAACCGGTATCCGACAGCCTGTCGCAGTTTCGCAAAGCGGTGCCGGATGTGCACTTACAAACGCTTGAAATTAATACCCGGGCGCAAATCGCGCCGTTAAATGAAGGCGCGCTGGAGCTTGGTTTAATGCGAAATACGGTGTTACCCGACACGCTGGACTGGCAGTTAATTTTGCGCGAGCCGTTGATGGCGATGGTGCATTATGAAAACCCCCTCGCGGCGAAGCAGGCGATTTCGCTACGAGAACTCGCGGATCAACCCTTTGTGTTTTTCGATCCTCACGTCGGCACCGGGTTGTATGACGATATTCTCGGCTTGCTGCATCGGTATGACATTCAGCCGCGTATCGCCCAGGAAGCGGGCGAGGCGATGACGATTATTGGTCTGGTTGCCGCCGGACTTGGAGTGTCGATTCTTCCGGCGTCGTTTAAGCGCATTCAGCTTAATGAAATGCGTTGGTTGCCGATAATCGAACCGGATGCCATATCCGAAATGTGGTTGGTGTGGTCGAAGCATCATGAAAAGAGTGCAGCCGCTCTGCGCTTTATGCGACTTCTGAACGAGGCGCTGATGACGAACAAAAATCCGCCAGCGCCGCGTTAAAACGTGCTGTAAATCACAACCATGACTAAAAATTTGACGGCTCGTATTGATGTGCTTCACCATAGCGTAAATTTATTTCGAAGCCCGAAAATAAAGGGAGAATGAAGTGGTTGCTGATAGTCAACCGGGCCATATTGACCAGATTAAACAGACGAATGCGGGTGCCGTATATCGTCTTATCGATCAACTCGGCCCGGTGTCACGTATCGATCTTTCGCGACTGGCGCAACTGGCCCCGGCCAGTATTACCAAAATTGTCCGCGAAATGATCGAAGCGCACCTGGTTCAGGAGACCGAAATCCAGGAGCCGGGCAGCCGTGGCCGTCCTGCTGTCGGGTTGATGGTGGAAACGGAAGCCTGGCACTATCTGTCGGTGCGCATTAATCGTGGGGAAATTAACCTCGCATTACGCGACCTCAGCAGCAAACTGGTGGTGGAAGAGCAACTGGTGCTGGCGCAGCAGGCGCCGTCGCCACTGCTTGAGCGCATCATTACCCACATCGATCAGTTCTTTATTCGCCATCAGCAAAAACTGGAGCGACTCACGGCTATCGCCATCACGCTGCCGGGGATTATTGATACTGAAAACGGCATGGTGCATCGTATGCCGTTCTATGACGTGCAGGAAATGCCTCTCGGACCGGCGCTTGAATCGCGCACCGGGGTGCCGGTATTTATTCAGCATGACATCAGCGCCTGGACCATGGCGGAATCGCTGTTTGGGGCCTCCCGCGGGGCGCGGGATGTCATTCAGGTGGTGATTGATCATAACGTCGGCGCAGGGGTGGTCACTGACGGGCGCTTACTGCACGCGGGCAGCAGTAGTTTGGTGGAAATCGGTCATACTCAGGTCGACCCTTACGGCAAACGCTGCTACTGCGGCAACCATGGCTGTCTTGAAACCATTGCCAGTGTCGATAGCGTCCTGGAACTGGCCCAGCAGCGTATGAATCAGTCTATGGGGTCTATGCTGCACGGTCAGCCTTTAACCGTAGAAACACTGTGCGATGCGGCGTTGAACGGCGATTTACTGGCCCGCGATATTATTGTCGGGGTAGGGGTAAACGTCGGGCGTATTCTGGCGATTATGGTCAACCTGTTTAATCCACAAAAAATATTAATCGGTTCGCCGCTTAATCGTGCATCAGATATTTTGTTTCCCGCCATTGCCGACTGCATCCGTCAACAGGCGCTTCCTGCCTATAGCCGTAAGACAGTCGTAGAAAGCACGCAGTTTACTAATCAAGGGACCATGGCCGGTGCCGCGCTGGTAAAGGACGCGCTCTATACGGGATCCTTACTGATTCGTCTGTTGCAGGGTTAACAAATTTTCATAATTAACTAAATATTGCGCTATCTCAAACTGACTCCATACGTATTCTCTTAGACTTTCGCTATTGAATTATTCCTAATCAATATATTTTCAGAGCATAACCTTGGAGTTCGTGATGTTTGAGCGTTTCTTTGTGACGGGTACCGATACCTCTGTTGGCAAAACAGTGGTTTCCCGCGCGCTGCTTCAGGCCCTGGCGGCAGAAGGTAAAAGCGTGGTGGGATTCAAACCCGTTGCCAAAAGCAGTCAAGAGACGCCAGAGGGGTTACGCAATAAAGACGCCCTGGTGTTGCAAAGCGTCTCTACTCTGACTTTGCCCTATTCAATGATTAACCCGATAGCGCTAAGCGAAGATGAAAGTAGCGTCGCGCATAGCTCCCCCATCAACTATTCGTTACTGACCGATACCCTGGCGCAACTTAGCGCGCAGGCGGATCATGTGGTCATTGAAGGCACCGGCGGCTGGCGCAGCCTGATGAACGATCTGCGTCCGCTTTCGGAGTGGGTGGTTCAGGAACAGCTACCGGTCGTTATGGTTGTTGGGATCCAGGAAGGTTGCATTAACCATGCGTTATTGACGGCGCAGGCCATCACCAGTGATGGGTTGCCGTTAGTAGGCTGGATTGCCAACCGTATCAACCCGGGTCTGGCGCATTACGCGGAAATTATTGACGTATTGCGTAAAAAAATCCCTGCGCCGTTACTGGGCGAATTACCGTACCTGCCTCGCGCTGAGCAGCGGGATTTGGCGCACTATATTCAATTGCCCGGTCTCGGCATGAAGCTCACTGCGTAAGTAGCCTTGCGGCACAGGCAACGTAAATTGCCTCATACTTAACGGTGACGTTCACGGTTGCTTACCGTCTGGTGGCACGCGGTCAAAAACGAATAGCGAAAAAGGGGGCTTTTACCGCCCCCTTTATTATTTCTGCTGCGGTTTACTTTCTTCGCCAAAACCTTCTGCATACTTGCCTGTTTTGTAATGCACTGTCTGCTACCTCACGTCTCACGTCTCACGTCTCACGCTTGCACCGGATTACGACGTCTATGATTGAATTAACCTCGATTAGCAGGATTGCGGTAGTGAGTTCGCAGGTAGTAAGCCATCAGCCATCCGCGTTACCCATTTTTGGGTGTTGAGGATTTGCTACGCACGGAATTGCGCGCTCTTCCTGTTTTTCTTTGCGGAGTAATAAAAAATTCCGTTTAAACAGGGATATTTACTATCCATTTGTTCACATAAAATTATCATCAATATCAATCAATTATCTAAATTAAACTGGCTATCTTATCCACTTTTAGGCTCTGCCACCCGTTTCTTATTCCCGTTTTATGTGACAACTTTCACGTTGATGGAATAAAATATTCCTTACACTGAGTCATTCTTTGAAAAATATGAGGCCGCTATGAGCATCGATTTACGCCAGCTTGTCACCGAACGCCGCAACCCGGCGAGCGAAAATATCGATACGTTATCAACACTGGATATGCTGACGGTGATGAATAATGAAGATTGCCGCGTTCCGCACGCCATCACGCCGTATCTGCCGCAAATCGCCCAACTGGTGGACCGGGTGGCGCAGGCGTTTGCCGAAGGCGGGCGGTTAATTTATATCGGCGCGGGGACATCAGGGCGCCTGGGTATTCTTGATGCCAGCGAATGCCCGCCGACATTTGGCACCCGGCCTGAGCAGGTCGTCGGCATCATCGCGGGCGGGCATAAAGCGATTTTAAGTGCGGTAGAGAACGTTGAAGATAATCGTGAGCAGGGCGAAGCGGATATCAAGGCCATCAACTTCAGCGCTAAAGACGTACTGGTGGGTTGTGCTGCAAGCGGCAGAACGCCCTATGTACTTGGCGCAATGGCATACGCCACATCGTTAAACGCCTGCGTGGCGGTGGTGAGTTGCAATCCGCAAAGCGAAATGGCCGCCCTGGCGGATATTGCGATTACGCCAGCCGTCGGCCCGGAAGTCGTGACCGGTTCGACCCGCCTGAAAGCGGGCACCGCGCAGAAATTAGTACTGAATATGATCACTACGGGTGCGATGATCCGAAGCGGGAAGGTCTACAGTAATTTAATGGTTGATGTTGAAGCCACCAACGCCAAATTGATTGAACGCCAGATATCCATTGTGATGGAAGCGACAGAGTGCGACCGCGACACGGCGCTGGCGGCGCTTGGGCAGTGCAACCGCCACTGCAAAACCGCGATCGTGATGGTACTGGCGGGTCTTGATGCCACAGATGCAAGTGCATTACTGAACAAAAATAACGGCTTTATTCGCAAGGCGTTACAACATGCGTAAAGGATAAAAGTGATGGCCAAAATTACCCGCGAGATGATAGCCAGTATTACCCAGGCCGTAGGGGGAAGCGGTAACGTTTTGCAATGCGGCAACTGTATGACCCGTCTACGGCTTACCCTGCGCGACGATACCCTCGCCGATGCGACGGCCATCCGCCAGATCCCAGGCGTGCTTGGCGTCATTGAAAGCGACGAGCAGTTCCAGATTGTCTTAGGCCCAGGCAAAGCCCAGACGGCGGCAGACATGATGACGCAGTATCTTGAAAGCGCGCCCGCCGTGGCACAGGGCGATGACAACACGCTCAAGGACATCGCCGCGCAGAACAAAAAGCAGTTAAAGGGTAAGCAAACCAGCGGCGTACAAAAGTTTCTGGCTAAATTTGCCACCATTTTTACGCCACTTATTCCAGGCTTTATCGCCGTCGGTTTGCTGCTTGGTTTCGCCACACTCGCTGAGCAAATTTTTGTGCTGGGCAAGACGTCGCCAAATGCGGTGCTCGTTGAAACGATCAGTTATATGAAGGTATTCAGCAAAGGGATGTTTACCTTTTTGAGTATTCTGATTGGTTACAACGCGCAGAAAGCGTTCGGCGGATCGGGTGTTAACGGCGCGATTATCGCGGCGCTGTTTGTGCTCGGTTATAACCCCGACGCCACGGTCGGTTTTTACTCCGGCATCTCTTCCTTTTTTGGTCATACCATCGATCCCCGGGGCAATATTATCGGCGTACTGATTGCCGCTATTCTTGGCGCATGGGTGGAAAAGCGGGTGCGCAGCATTATGCCTGCCGACCTGGATATGATCCTCACCTCAGCAGTGACACTGCTGATTATGGGAGCCGTCACGTTTATCGTGATCATGCCGCTCGGCGGTTATCTCTTTAATGCCATGTCCTGGCTTTTCCTGCATCTGAACGGTAATCCGTTCGGCTCAGCGGTGCTGGCGGGGCTGTTTTTGCTGGCGGTGATGTTCGGCGTGCACCAGGGTTTTGTCCCGGTCTATTTCGCGTTAATGGAAGCCCAGGGGTTCAATTCACTGTTCACCATTCTGGCGATGGCGGGCGGCGGACAGGTAGGGGCGGCGCTGGCGCTCTACGTGCGCGCGAATAAAGGCGCGTTACTGCGCACCCAAATCAAAGGCGCGATCATTCCCGGTATATTGGGCGTTGGCGAACCGCTGATTTACGGCGTCACGCTGCCGCGCGTGAAGCCTTTTATCACCGCCTGTTTGGGCGGCGCGTGCGGCGGATTCTTTATCGGTCTGGTCGCCTGGATGGGGTTGCCGGTGGGATTAAATACCGTGTTTGGCCCGTCAGGTTTAGTGGCGCTGCCGCTAATGACATCAGGAAGCGGGATCTATGCCGGGATGGCAGTGTATGCGGCGGGGTTGCTGGTAGCCTATGTATGCGGGTTTATGCTGACCTGGCTTTTTGGCACGAAAAATGTCGATTTAAGCTAAGCGGGCGCCTCCGGCCAGCGCCGGAGGAACCAGTTATTGCGGTTCGCTTTGTGAACCGTCCTGCGCCGGGGTGGCATTGCCTGGCGCATTGCCGCTACTGGTGCGGGTATAGAGAATTTTGTAAGTATCATTAGCGCAATGCCCAACTACTTGCGCATCCGCCGGATCAACCTGGTCGCCAGGTACAATCGTCAAGCTAAAGCTGGTTTCCGCGACACCATTATTGATAATGCGCTGCGTAATATCTGCTTTTACCCGTTCGCACGACTCCGGTGCGGCGAGAACGGGCGTCGCCACTGCCATCAGCAGACAGGCGGTAGTCCAGGATAAACGCGTCATATCAGGCTCCTTTTTACGTGTGCTTAGCGTTAAGCATAGCAGCCATAGTGTAAATCTCTGTATTTGCTTATATCATGATCATAATTGCACCGGGAGGAAGCGCACGCGTGAAGCCAGAGATTGTGTTAATAGCGTTAACAGTAGCATTAAGCGGCTGCGACGATCCAAAAGGGCCCATTGCCTATACGCCTGAAATGGCAAGCTTTTCTAATGAATTTGACTTCGATCCGCTGCGTGGGCCTGTTAAAGACTTCAGCCAGACGCTGATGAATGACAAAGGGGAAGTGACGCGACGGGTCAGTGCTACCGTGTCCCATGAAGGGTGTTTTGATTCGCTGGAGTTTCACGATCTCGATGCCAATACCAGCGTAGCGCTGGTGCTGGATGCGAATTACTACCTTGGCGCACAAGCCCTCGACAAACGGATAAAGTTGCAGGGCAAATGTCAGCTCGCAGAATTACCGGCCATCGGCCTGCTTTATGATACCGACGATAACGGCTTTGTAGTGGCGGCGCGGGGTAAAGAAACCACCGTGAATTACCGTTACGATGAAGAAGGGTATCCGCTCGGTAAGAAGACCCAGACTAAGGACTCAACGCTTGATGTTAAGGCCATTACGGGGAAGGATAAGCGTAAAAAACTTGATTACCAGTCCGTTAGCATGCTGGATAATAAAACGATTTCGCGCGCCCGGCAGGCCTGCAAGTACGATAAGTATTTTAACCCGGTAAGCTGTACGCTTGATATCACCGATGAAAGCGTTGCGCCGGCAGCGGTGCACCATTACACCATCCAAAACACCATCGACTATTACTGATCCGCAGACCTGCCGCGGGTGTGTTACTGCGCGGTGGGTTTTAAAATATTCCCCTGCGTTTTATGTTCCGCCAGATATTGATGCTGGAAAATGCACATGCGGATAGTGTTGCGGTACTCGCCGTTAATAAAGAACTCATGAACCAGCTCACCTTCTACCGTAAAACCCAGTTTGCGGTAAATATGGATAGCCTTGACGTTCTCTTTATCAACAATCAGGTAGAGTTTATAGAGATTCAGGACGGTGAAGCCATAATCCATCGCCAGTTTCGCGGCGCGGGAGGCAAGCCCTTTACCCTGATGCTCTGGCGAAATAATAATCTGAAATTCCGCCCGGCGATGAACATGGTTAATTTCGACCAGTTCCACTAAACCGGCTTTATCACCGTTACATTCCACAACAAAGCGCCGCTCACTCTGGTCATGAATATGCTTGTCATAGAGATCAGAAAGTTCAACAAATGCCTCATAAGGCTCTTCAAACCAATAGCGCATGACGCTGGCGTTATTATCAAGCTGGTGAACGAAGCGCAAATCTTCGCGCTCCAGCGGACGAAGTTTGACCACAAGATCGTTGGGCATAGTAAGTCCTTTTGCATGTTGAAGAAGGGCTCCGCTCGGAGCCCTGCGGATTACGGTGTAATCTGGCGGCCTGTGCGACGATCCAGGCAGCGAAGGGTGTTAGGCTCCCAATAGGCGTTCACGTTCGCGCTTTTCTGGCAGTTATCCTGAGCATCAAAAGCGACATCGGCTTTATCCCACTCTTTTTCCGCACGTTTGTTCACTTTCTGGCGCAGTGAACGCGTGTCATTCCATTGCTCTTTATCCATCGCCGCATTTTGGCGTGATTGCGCGCTATCGCCGGATTCGATAATCAGTCTGTCGGTCTGCGCATGGAGCGGCGAAGCGATGGTAAACACACCAGCCAGCAACATCAGTACAGCAGATTTGCCAAGGAGGGTTTTCATCATGGTTTCCTTTAAGGTTAACAGTTCATATCGGTTGCCCGACCATTTTATTATACCATTGCCGGGTATTTGAGCAGTATTTATGAATCGTATTATCAGGAATTAACTTAAACATGATTAAAACGACCTTGCTGTTTTTCGCCACCGCGCTTGCGGAGATTGTGGGCTGTTTTCTCCCGTGGCTTTGGTTGCGGCGTGGCGCATCGGCAGGGTTGTTATTCCCCGCCGCACTATCTCTGGCGCTGTTTGTCTGGCTTTTGACTTTGCATCCTGCCGCGAGCGGACGGGTTTATGCGGCGTACGGCGGGGTGTATGTGATGACGGCGCTCCTGTGGTTGCGCATTGTTGATGGCGTAAAACTCACTTTCTTTGACTGGCTCGGCGCCGGGATGGCGCTGTGCGGCATGTTGATCATCGTCGCGGGTTGGGGCCGCGCCTGACGAAAACTCCCTCAGAATTGCCCAGATTTTAGCCTTTCTGCACCCTGGTTTGTGACTGCACTCATAATTCTGCGATCTTTATACTTGTATGGTAGTAGCTCAGTTGGGTAAATTGACCGCAACTTAATACATGCCGTTCACGTTGTAAGGAAAAACCATGAAAATCGTCAGTGCTGAAGTTTTTGTGACCTGTCCGGGTCGCAACTTTGTCACCTTAAAAATCACCACCGACAGCGGATTAACCGGGTTAGGGGATGCCACGCTTAATGGCCGCGAACTGTCGGTTGCGTCTTATCTTAAAGATCATTTGTGTCCGCAACTGGTTGGTCGCGACGCGCACCGTATCGAAGACATCTGGCAATTTTTCTATAAAGGCGCGTACTGGCGTCGCGGCCCGGTCACGATGTCTGCTATTTCCGCCATCGACATGGCGCTGTGGGATATTAAGGCCAAAGCCGCCAATATGCCGCTGTATCAATTGCTTGGCGGCGCGTCCCGCGAAGGCGTGATGGTTTACTGCCACACGACCGGTCACAGCATTGATGAAGTGCTTGATGATTACGCGCGTCATAAAGAGATGGGGTTTAAAGCGATTCGCGTACAGTGCGGCGTGCCGGGTATGAAAACCACCTACGGCATGGCGAAGGGCAAAGGTCTGGCGTATGAACCGGCTACTAAAGGCGACTGGCCTGAAGAGCAACTGTGGTCAACGGAAAAATACCTCGATTTCACGCCGAAACTGTTTGAAGCGGTACGTAATAAATTTGGCTTTAACGAGCATCTGTTGCACGACATGCACCACCGTCTGACGCCGATTGAAGCCGCGCGTTTTGGCAAGAGCATTGAAGAACATCGCCTGTTCTGGATGGAAGATCCAACCCCTGCAGAAAACCAGGAATGCTTCCGCCTTATCCGCCAACACACTGTGACTCCGATTGCAGTAGGTGAAGTCTTCAACAGTATCTGGGATTGCAAACAGCTGATTGAAGAACAGCTAATCGATTATATCCGCACCACCATCACCCATGCGGGCGGTATTACCGGTATGCGCCGGATTGCCGATTTTGCCTCGCTCTATCAGGTGCGTACCGGTTCACACGGCCCGTCGGATCTCTCTCCGGTTTGCATGGCCGCCGCGCTGCATTTCGATTTGTGGGTGCCGAATTTCGGCGTACAGGAATACATGGGGTATTCCGAGCAAATGCTCGAAGTCTTCCCACATAACTGGACATTCGACAACGGCTATATGCATCCGGGCGACAAACCTGGTCTTGGCATTGAGTTTGACGAAAAACTGGCTGCGAAATATCCCTACGAATCAGCCTATTTGCCGGTCGCGCGTCTTGAAGACGGCACATTGTGGAACTGGTAATTCGACCCTTACCTTGACCCATGCTCGATAACGGAGAGCAGTCATGAAATTTATTAACGATAGTTTTATGATTAATAATGAAGCCGGGCGTAAATTGTATCGGGAGCAGGCAAAACATTTGCCTGTTATCGATTACCATTGCCACCTTGATGCGAAGGAAATTTATGAAAATAAATCTTTCCAGGACATCACCCAATTATGGTTGTCGGGCGATCATTATAAGTGGCGTGCTATGCGCGCCAACGGCGTGAGCGAAGATAAAATTACCGGTAGCGCCTCGTCTGAAGAGAAATTCCAGGCGTGGGCGCACACGGTAGAGTCCTGCTTTGGTAATCCGCTCTATCACTGGACGCATCTCGAATTACAGTTTTATTTTGGAATTGAAGAAAATCTCGATGCTGAAAACTGGCGCGAAATTATGGCGCGCTGTAATCAACAGTTATTACAGGATGATTTTAAACCGAGGGCGCTGATTAGCCGCTCGAACGTGGCAGTCATTTGTACTACCGACTCGCCGCTCGATTCGCTGGAGTATCATCGGTTATTACGTGACGACCCGACCTTTAAAACAAAAGTATTGCCCACTTTCCGCCCGGACGATATTTTTGAGGAAGACCCACAGCAGTTTTCCCTGTTTATCGAAAAACTCGCCGCCCGGACTGGCGTGAATATTAAGCATTTCGGTGACCTGTCTCAGGCTATTGAAAATCGTATCGATCATTTTCATGACGTCGGATGCCGTATCTCCGATCACGGACCGGTTGAAATTCATTATCAGCCCGCCACGCCGCAAGAGATCGATACGTTGTTTGGCAAAAAATGTCGCGGTGAAAAATTAACCCAAAATGAACATGCGGCGTTAATCAGCGCAATATTTGTCATGCTGGCAGGGCATTACAAAAAACGGCACTGGGCAATGCAAATTCATTTCGGTGCGATCCGCAGCAATAACAGCCGAATGAAAGAAAAGATTGGTATTAATACCGGTTTTGATTCCATCGCCGATCAATGTCATCTGGCAAAAGGGTTGAATGGTTTGCTGGATAGCATGGCGCGTAATAACACGTTGCCAAAAACGATTCTTTATAATTTGAATCCTATCTACAACGATATTGTCGCGACCACAATCGCCAATTTTCAGTCCGACGAAGAGGGCGTTAAATCGCCCATCCAGTTTGGCTCCGGGTGGTGGTTTAACGATACGCGCCGTGGCATGGAGAACCAGTTAAACAGCCTCGCTGACCAAGGGCTATTAATGAATTTCGTCGGTATGCTGACTGATTCGCGCAGCCTGATTTCCTATACGCGTCACGACTATTTCCGCCGGATCTTGTGCAATCTGGTCGGCGGATGGGTTGAACGCGGAGAAGTACCTGATAATTCAAAAATATTATCGAAATTAATAACAAATATTTGTCACGACAACGCTAAAAATTATTTCCGATTCTAAAATCTCTGACCCTATCGAGGATAGACCATGTCTAAGTCTAAAAGACAAATCACCATACCCGTGAGTATCGGGTATGGCGTAACCGATATCATGGGTGGCGGCGCCTTTACGGTAATTGGCGCCTGGCTACTGTTTTTCTATACCACCTTTGTCGGCCTGTCTCCGGTGGAGGCTGCATCAATTGTGGCGATTGCGCGAATTGTGGATGCGATTGTCAGTTTATTTATGGGCAGTTTCACCGACCACTTCTATAAAAATTATCTCGGTAAAAAGTTTGGCCGCCGTCGTTTCTTTTTATTAATTGGCGCGCCGCTCATGCTGGTTTATTCGCTGTTATGGTTAAACGGCATGACCTGGGGCTTTTATCTGGCGGTCTACCTGGCGTTTGAAATTATTGCGGCAATGGTGCTTATTCCGTGGGAAACTTTGCCGTCAGAAATGACCAAAGATTTTAACTCGCGGACGAAAATGTCCACCTGTCGCATGTTCTTTTCCGCGACCGGGACCTTTCTGGCAACCTTTATTCCGGGCCTGTTGATTGGTTTCTTTGGCGAGCATAACGCTAATGCTTATCTGATTAACGGTGTGGTCTTTGCCGTACTGTTTATGGTGTGCGTATTTATCTCCTGGAAAGTGACCTGGGAGCGTGAATTAACACCAGAAATGTTGGCTGAGCTTGACCGCCCTGGCAAAGTAACCACTTTCCGTGAAAAACTCGCCCAACTGGGTATGCTGTTTAAAGATTACGGCTCTACCCTGAAGGTTCGTGCATTCAGAAAACATCTGGCAATTTATTTATTCTCCTTTACTGCTAAAGATGTTTATAACACCGTATTCGTATTCTTCTGCGTATATTGTTTGCAGGTTTCATCCTCCCTTGCCGGTACACTGCTTTCCATGAGTATCGTTGGGCTTCCGGTCACGTTACTGGCAGGTATGGCGATTATTAAATATGGCCCGTCGCGCCTGTATTTATTTGCCTACACCGTCATGCTGCTGTGCCTGTTCGGTTTATTCATGGTCTATCAGTTCCCAAGCGATCATAAAGTCGTGCTGTTAGTCGCCATTGCAGCGATTTATCAGGTTGGGCGTTGCGTGCTGGAATTCACCCCGTGGAACGTCTTCCCGTTTATTCCCGATATCGATGAAATGATCACCCGTAAACGTCGTGAGGGTCTGTTCGCTGCGGTAATGACATTCTCCCGTAAAACCACGGTGGCGATTGCGACCTTCGTAGTAGGCATACTGCTGCAAACCGGCGGCTTTGTAAAAGGCAGCCAGGTTCAGCCGGAAAGCGCGGTAGACATGATTGCTTCACTGCTGTTTATCGGTACTGCGGGTTTGCTGGTCATCGCGTTATGGCAGGCATTAACGTTCCGTCTGAACAAACGCACCCACAAAATCTTTGTTGAAGAAGTTGAACGCCTGAAAGCGCATGGCGCGAAGAGCGAAGTCACGCCTGAAACGCGTGCCGTGGTGGAAGACTTAACCGGCCATCGCTACGAAACCTTGTGGCGTGACAGTGACGCGCCAGGCGTTATCCCTCATGGCGAATTACGCGTATCGCGTGATATCTGACGTACCCGGTAAGCCAGCCTGCAAAGGTTGGCTTCCGACTGTTCTGCTAAGCGAGTTTATAATGGAAAATAGCACGTTATCTTTATCCCGTTTTGCACCGACCTACGATCGCAAAAGGTTAGTAACCCGTTGCGTCCATCTCGGCTTTGGCGCGTTTCACCGCGCGCATCAGGCGGTCTACGCCGATATTCTGGCGACCGATCATCAAAGCGATTGGGGTTACTGCGAAGTGAACCTGATTGGCGGCGAGCAACAGATTGCCGACCTGAATCAACAAGCGCGGTTATATACCGTGGCGGAAATGTCCGCCGATGGCTGGACGACGCGCGTGGTGGGCGTGGCGACCCGGGCGCTGCACGCACAGGTGGATGGACTGGAGGCGGTACTCGACGCGTTATGTCAGCCGGAAGTGGCGATTGTGTCGTTAACCATCACCGAAAAAGGCTACTGCCATTCACCGGCGAGCGGGGAATTGATGCTCGACCACCCGCTTATCGCCGCCGATTTAAAAAACCCACAGCAGCCCGTTAGCGCCGTGGGGGTGATCGTCGCCGCGCTGGCCCGCCGCAAAGCCGCAGGCCTACGCGGGTTTAGCGTCATGTCCTGCGATAACATGCCGGAAAACGGTCATGTGACCCGCAATGTCGTGCTGGCGTATGCCCGCGCGGTGGATGCGACGCTAATGCAGTGGATTGAGCGTGAAGTGACGTTTCCGTCCACGATGGTCGATCGCATCGTACCTGCTGTTACGCCACAAACGTTACAACGCATCGCTGAGCTGACCGGCATCGACGATCCTGTCGCCGTGGCTTGCGAGCCGTTCCGCCAGTGGGTGATTGAAGATAATTTTGTCGCAGGTCGCCCGGAGTGGGAAAAAGCGGGCGCCGAGCTGGTGAGCGATGTGTTGCCGTTTGAGGAAATGAAGCTGCGTATGCTCAATGGCAGCCACTCGTTCCTGGCTTATCTCGGTTATCTGGCAGGCTACCCGTTAATCAATATTTGTATGGAAGATGCTAACTTCCGCGCGGCTGCCCGCGCGCTGATGCTCAACGAGCAGGCGCCGACGCTTCGCGTCCAGGGCGTGGATTTGGCCCGTTATGCCGACAGCCTGATCGCGCGCTATGAAAATACCGCGCTTGCCCATCGCACCTGGCAAATCGCCATGGATGGCAGTCAAAAACTTCCGCAGCGAATGCTGGACTCGGTTCGCTGGCACCTGGCGCATGGAACCTCCTGGCAACTGCTGGCCCTGGGCGTGGCAGGCTGGATGCGTTATGTCGATGGGGTCGATGAGCAGGGCAATACCATTGAGATAAGCGATCCGTTGAAAGCTGAGATCGCCGCGAAAGTCGCGCAGAGCGAGCAGGGCGCCGCGCGGGTTCAGGCGCTGTTATCGTTGTCGGCTATTTTCGCAAACGATCTGCCGAACAATCCGGCGTTTGTAGAAGGGGTGACGCAGGCGTATCTGCTGTTGCTGGAGAAAGGGGCGAAAGCGGCGGTCGCGCAGGCTGCGGCGGCCTTATAGTAAAACGTAAAGGAATGCCGCCACAGAGCGGCATTCCTGACAATCAGTTCATGCCAAGGCGAATGATATCAACCGGTGCAACTTTATCCGCAATCCCTTCCACTTCTACCGTCGGCTGGCGGCGAACCTGTTCGGCGGTTAATCCTTCGCTGTGAATGGTGCGGATCACGCCCGTTTGGCCAGTGCCGCTAAGCATGACGCGGCTGCCTTCGGTGATGGAGTTACGGTTACGGTCATACGTCATCATGATGGTTTTCTCCTATGAACAGGCTGAAAGTGTCAGACGTCCAATATTTTAAAAACCAACACGGCGAAAACTTTAATGTAGATCAAAAAAACGGGAATTGTGTGATGAATGTCACGTTCAAAATTCGTCGCTAAACCAGTCGCTATTTTCTTGTTTTATTAGCTGCACCGATTCGCTGATTTCCTGCAGATGCCGGGTCATGGCAAGGTCCACGGCATCGGCGTCATGATTTTCCAGCGCGGTGAAAATGCTTAAATGCTGTTCCAGCAACATATCAGGCGGCGACACGTGATCGAGGCTCATATAACGCACCCGGTCAATGGTGGCTTTGATATTTTCAATGGTATCCCAGGCGAGTTGGCACTGGGCGATATCAGCCAGTTTTTCATGAAAGGCATCGTCAAGCACAAAAAAGTCGTTGATTTGCTTGCGTTCAATGGCCGTACGCTGCTGATTGAGATTCTGCTCTAATTGATAAAGTTGCCCGGTGGTAATCATCCCGGCGGCGCGGCGTACTACGGCGCACTCAATGGCCTGACGGACAAAACAGCCGTTACGCACCTGCGAGAGGGAAATTTTATTCACATAGCTGCCGCGCTGCGGACGGATCTGAATCAGACCGTTTTCGGCAAGCTTAATAAAAGCTTCACGCACGGGCTGGCGAGACACATCGAACCGTACCGACACCTCTTTTTCCGAAAGCGGGGTACCCGGCGGGATCAGGCAGTGAACAATATCGCTGCGCAAAATACGGTAAATTTGCTGATTAACAGGCTGGGTAGGATTTAACAGAGTTTCAACGGCCATCGGTATGTGCTTCGTTTGCAAGTAACGTATTCAATTTTACCATGAATTAGCCACCCGGCGCGAGGCCGGGTAGCAGGCAAATATCAGGCGCCGCGATGAACGCTTAAACCCGCATAGGTCTGGCTGACCGGCATCATTTCGAGGGTGTTAATGTTCACGTGCGGCGGCAATGTCGCTACCCACCATACCGCTTCCGTCACGTCTTCCGGGGTTAACGGGTTGGCGTTTTGATACGTTTTGTCGGCTTTTTCATCATCACCTTTAAAACGCACATTAGAGAACTCGGTGCCGCCCACAAGGCCTGGCTCGATATCGGTCACGCGGATCGCGGTGCCGTGCAGGTCAGTGCGAAGGTTTAGGCTGAACTGGCGCACAAAAGCTTTGGTGGCGCCATAAACGTTGCCGCCTGCGTAAGGCCAACTGCCTGCGGTCGAACCCAGGTTAATGATATGACCGCGATTACGCGCCACCATGCCCGGCAGCACTGCGCGCGTCATATACACCAGGCCTTTATTGTTGGTGTCAATCATGTTTTCCCAGTCTTCAACGCTGGCTTTATGTGCCGGTTCCATGCCCAGCGCCAGGCCTGCGTTATTGACCAGTACGTCAATCGCGCGCCACTCCTCAGGCAGTTCATCCATCATTTGTTCAATGGCGGCACGGTTGCGAACGTCCAGTTGCGCGGTATAGAGATTGTCGCCAAGTTCGTCTTTAAGCTCTTGCAAACGCTCCTGGCGGCGGCCGGTTGCGATCACTTTATGACCATTTTTAATAAAACGACGGGTAATGCATTCGCCGAATCCGGCGGTTGCTCCAGTAACCAGAATAATCATCTCGCTGTTCCTCAACGCGTTAAAAACTGTTTAAACACGAATATTCAACTTCCAGATGGCGGCAAAAGGGGTGCGGTTTTGCGCGACACGCATGTGGCAAGCCAGGGCTTACCTTCAGTGAGAGTGGATGTCTCTTATCATCACTTGCGCTTACATCATGAAGACACCGGATAAACGAACGCAGCCAACGCCTCTGAAACTTGAAGTATGACGGGTATATTACCTTAGCATGCAAAGCCTGCTTGTAGTAAGCAACGTGCTGGTCGATACGGGCCTTTTGCCAGAAATTATTGCGACCGGGCAAGGGGTTGCATAAGCTTGTGTTTTGCCAGTGGTCTATACGGGAGTGCGTCATGCCACAATCCAACCCCTTTTTTAGCGTGAGCCTCAAGCCTTACCAGGCGCCGCCGTTTGATGCGATTCGCGATGAACATTACCGACCTGCTTTTGATGAGGCGCTGCGAATTAAACGCAACGATATCGCGGATATCGCCGCGTGTCAGGAAGCGCCGAGTTTCGATAACACCTATTTAGCGCTGGAGTTAAGTGGCCAGATGCTAAGCCGCGTCACCAGTGTCTTTTTCGCGATGGCCTCCGCCCACACCAATGATTATCTTCAGCAATTAGATGAAGAATTTTCCGCAGAACTGGCGGCGCTGGCGGACGACATGTATTTAAACCCGGTGCTGTTCAGTCGCCTGGATACGGTCTATCAGCAGCGGCACGAATTGGCGCCGGACGCCGAAGCGTTGCGACTTATCGAGGTCGTCTGGCAGAACTTTATGCTGGCCGGCGCGACGTTATCGCCGGAGCAGAAAAGTGCGCTGAAAGCGATTAATCAGTCACTGGCGCGCCTTACCAGTCAGTTTAATCAACATTTGCTGGCGGCGGATAAATCCGGCGGACTGGACATCAGCGATGTCAGCCAGTTACAAGGGCTGAGTAAGGCGGAGATTCAGGCCGCGGCAGAAGCGGCGGCGGAGAAAAACCTTACGGGGCACTGGTGGTTGGCGCTGCTCAACACCACGCAGCAACCGGCATTGCAGACACTCGAAAATCGCGCGGTACGGGAAGCATTATTCAGCGCAGGGTGGCGGCGCACCGAAAAGGGTGATGCCAACGACACGCGGGAGATTGTCTTAACGCTTGTGAAGCTGCGCGCGGAAAAAGCCGCGCTGTTGGGCTTTAGCGATTACGCCGCCTGGAGCACGGCCAGCCAGATGGCGAAAACGCCGGACGCCGCGCTGGGCTTTATGCGCAATATCGTGCCTGCGGCCACCGCGCGTGCTCGTCAGGAGCTGGCGGATATACAGGCGTGCATCGATAAGCAGCAGGGCGGTTTTAGCGCAAAAGCCTGGGACTGGGCGTATTACGCGGGCCTCGTCAGGCGTGAGAAATACGCCCTTGATGAAAACGCGCTGCGTGAATACTTCGAGCACGACCGGGTACTCCAGGACGGGGTGTTCTGGACGGCAAGCCAGTTATTCGGCATATCCTTTGTGCAACGCCATGATATTCCGGTCTATCATCCGGATGTGCGGGTGTGGGAGATTTTTGACAGCAACGGGGCAGGGCTTGCGCTGTTCTATGGTGATTTCTTTGCCCGCGACAGTAAAGGCGGCGGCGCCTGGATGGGCAACTTTGTTGAACAATCGACGCTGCTTGGCAATATGCCGGTAATCTATAACGTGTGCAATTATCAGAAACCCGCGCAGGGGCAGCCGGCGTTAATTTCCTGGGATGACGTTATCACGCTGTTCCACGAGTTCGGTCATACCCTACACGGACTGTTCGCCCACCAGCGGTTTGCCACCCTTTCCGGCACCAATACTCCGCGCGATTTTGTCGAGTTCCCGTCGCAGATCAACGAACACTGGGCGAGTCATCCGGTGGTGTTTGCGCGTTACGCGCGCCATTACCGCCATGATGAACCGATGCCAGACGCGCTGCGCGACAGCCTGTTTCGCGCCGCTCAGTTTAATAAAGGTTATGATATGACGGAGCTGCTGGCGGCGGCATTGCTCGATATGAACTGGCACACGTATAAAAACGGCGAGCCGCTGACAGAGGTTTCGGAATTTGAGCGCCAGGCGCTGGCCCGTGAACAGGTGCTGATGGAAGAAGTGCCGCCGCGCTATCGCAGCAGCTATTTCGCCCATATTTTCGGCGGTGGTTACGCGGCGGGGTATTACGCGTACCTGTGGACCCAAATGCTGGCGGATGACGGCTATCAGTTGTTTATAGAGCAGGGCGGCTTGACGCCAGAAAATGGTCAGCGCTTTCGTGAAGCGATTTTATCACGGGGCAACAGCAGCGATCTGGAAGCGCTGTACCGCGACTGGCGCGGACACGCGCCGAAAATCGAACCGATGCTCAAGCACCGTGGGCTCGCCTGATTAAAAACTGATACAGCGCTAAACCCGTGCGACAGGTTTAGCGCTGGGGTAATAACAACGTATTTCAGGAAAACAGAATAATTATTCTGCTAATTAATTCGACCGGTTAAACTTAAATTAACCTTAAGAATAAATAAATAGGCGTGCAAATCCGGAAAAAGCAGCGACGTTTAAAAAAAGACCATTCCGTAACATTAATGACCAATTTACGTTAATTCTCATTGCTTAACGTCCAAACTTACCTGTCATTTCATCATTAAGCCTGGCTTTAATCGAAATGAAATAGCTATTTATAATTTTAAATAATATACTTTCATTCCTTCTCGTTAGCTTCATGGACCACGACATTTCTGAAAACGCGCATTTTTTTACCGCCGCTAATTTAACCTCTACGGTTAGTAAGAGTCTATCTTGCTGTTTTTAAAGGGAAATACTTCCAGTAACATTTTTTACCGGTGAACTTTAGTCAATTTACATTAAAAAATGAATTATCTGGTAAAACGGTGCCTAACAATTGTGCGTAACAGTTTTATGGCAACTTTGTAACGGTGTCCTGGTTAGGATACTTAAGGTGTTTTATGTTCGATTTTTCTGGTTTTAAAAACCAATTTTTGCATCCCAAATATTGGTTGACATGGTTTGGCCTGGCATTTTTATGGTTATTGGTACAATTTCCTTATCCGGTTATTCGCGCAATGGGCTTTCACGCCGGTAAATTGGCGCGTCCGTTTTTAAAAAGACGCGAAGCAATAGCGCGTAAAAACATCGCCTTGTGTTTCCCGCAACACACTGCTGACGATCTTGAACGCCTGGTCACTGAGAATTTCAAATCGCTGGGGATGGCTCTGCTGGAAACCGGCATGGCATGGTTTTGGTCCGACCGGCGCGTACGTAAATATTTCGATGTTGAAGGGCTGAACAACCTCCATATGGCGGCCGCACAGAAACGCGGCGTAATGGTGGTAGGGGTGCACTTTATGTCTCTGGAGCTTGGCGGGCGCATTATGGGCCTCTGCCAACCGATGATGGCCACTTACCGTCCGCATAACAATCCGATGATGGAATGGGTCCAGACCAAAGGTCGCATGCGTTCCAACAAAGCGATGATCGATCGTCGTAATCTCAAAGGCATGGTAAGCGCGCTGAGGAAAGGGGAATCGGTGTGGTTCGCACCTGATCAGGACTATGGCATCAAGGGCAGCTCTTTCGCGCCGTTCTTTGCCGTAAAAGATGTCGCCACCACGAATGGCACGTTTGTCCTGTCTCGCCTGTCACGCTCGGCTTTATTAACGGTCACCATGGTAAGACGCGCGGATAATAGCGGTTATCGTTTATTTATTTCTCCAGAAATTAATAATTACCCTACCAACGAAGCGGAAGCCGCCGCGTTTACCAATCGGATAATCGAGCAGGAAATTTTGCGCGCCCCTGAACAATATTTATGGGTACATCGTCGTTTTAAAACCCGACCTGCAGGTGAAGCCTCTTTATACCTTCATTCGTAACCTTTCCGTAGGTTAATGACGCGAATACAACGCGCAGCGTAAAAAAATGTGGCTGGTTTACCAGCCATCTCTCGGTTTTTCGAATTGATGGCTGGTATATATGGCGCACTTTTAACACCTGATACGAATGGTATGAACTGGATTTATTATCGTGGCGAGTGGTACCGGGTGACTGTCGTGACGAAAGATAAAGAGTATCGATTAACCCGGCCCGGCCACCGTACCCATATCACCTTGACCCGTCAGGGCCTTGAGCGTGCTATGCGGGACTATTTTCGCATGGCGTTTTTGCCCGTAAATCAGTACGAGGATTAAATACCGCGCTCATCGTCCAGATAATCCAGCATACTGGCGCTAATACGCGTTTCCTGTAATTTTCTGCGCCAGGCGCGTTGGGCGAGGTTGTCATTCATACATATATGGATAAAACCTTTTTCCTGAAGGTATAACCGATCCCCGTCACGCGTCATTTCATCGTCTGTGGCTGCGGCAAGCCTCGGCTTGCAGGGGCAGAGTGTAGCGCGATGCAAGCTTATTCAAATTGTACGCAGATGGTTTTTTGAAATTCGCAACGCGTGTATCCAGGCGGTAGGGATATCTGAAAACTATCGATAAGGCGGCCGTAAGTGCCTTTTCTGGTTGAAAATATTTCATCCTCAATGGTTGCCAACGTGATGCTTCGCTACGTATTCTTTCCGGGCTACGTTTTCGGGAGGAAGGATGGGATTATTGTTAAAAGCGACCCTGGGCGCGCTGATTGTGGTGCTGATAGCGATATTGTCGCGCACCAAAAACTATTATATCGCCGGGTTAATACCGTTATTTCCCACCTTTGCACTGATAGCGCATTACATTGTCGCCACCGAGCGCGGTATAGAAGCACTGCGTACCACGATTATTTTTGGTATGTGGTCGATTATTCCTTATTTTATTTACCTGCTGGCGCTTTGGTATTTTACCGCGATGATGCGCTTACCGCTGGCTCTGATTGCCGCGGTGGGCTGCTGGAGTATTAGCGCCTGGCTGCTGATCCTCTGTTGGACGCGTTTTCATTAAATTTTTCGTGGTTTGTTTACTTGCCGTTAAGAAAAGTGCTGATATGTTCAAAAGGTATTATTCAGCCCTTTTTCGCATTTATTACAGTACACAGCACCCCAGATTCTACGCATCTATCCATGCAAGCAGTTAACCGTCAGTTCGCTGACGGTTTTTTTGCTTTTAACGCCTGGGGATAAGCGCATAAAAGCAAAAGGCCCCTCGATGTACATCTCAACGAGGGGCCTTTCTTTGGAAGGGACTATCTCCGTTCATTAATCATCCCATTTATGGCTGAAATAAGCGGCTAGAAAACCGGAAAAAAGAATAATACCCAGTACGGCTATAAATACGTTCATGTTGCCAATCATAATGGCCTCCGTTATATGCTGATAAAACCTCGCTTAATAAAAAAAGAACTCTCAACCGAGAGCACAAAGCATATCGTATTTAACTTAAACAAAAGCAGAACTGGGTGACGTTAATACAATTGTCAGGCAAAACGTTTCCGATAAGCCGCAGGCGAAACTGAAAAATGCTGCTGAAAGTGATAACGCAGCGTGCCTGAACTGCCGAATCCTACCTGAATGGCAATGGTGTCAAGAGACAGCCGCGTTTTTTCAAGCATCGTCCTGGCGCGGATTAGCCGTTCGTTGAGTAACCACCGCGCGGGTGTGGTGCCCGTTGCATCGTGGAAACGGCGTAAAAAGGTGCGTGGACTCATTCCGGCGCGATGAGCAAGCGAAGCTACGGTATGGTTTTCCGCCAGTTGCTGATGCAGATAATCAAATAACAGTCCTAACCGTTTACTTTCTCTGGCAACCGGTACCGGTCTGACGATATTTTGAGTTTGCCCACCGTCGCGATGAGGCTGCACCACCAGCCGTCGCGCCACGCTGTTCGCTGCCTCCTGACCATAATCACGCCTGACCAGGTGCAGGCACAAATCAATGCCCGCCGCGCTACCGGCGGAGGTCAGGAGTGAGCCTTCATCAATATAGAGCACATCCGGCACCACATTGATATTCGGGAAACGCTGCTGGAGCGTCTCAAGATAACGCCAGTGGGTCGTGGCGTTACGCCCGTCCAGCAAACCGGCTGCGGCAAGCACAAAGACCCCGGAACAAATTGAGATGATGCGGCACCCACGGCGGTGCGCGTCGCGCAACTGCTCGCACAGTGCCTCGGGAACAGGAGTATCTGCGCCGCGCCAGCCAGGCACAATCACCGTTCCCGCCTCGGCGATTAATGACATATCACCATCCGCCACCACACGCACACCGCCCATTGCCCGCAACTCACCGGATTCAACGCCCGCCACGGCAAACCGATACCAATCAGGGCCAAGCTCAGGACGTGGTAAACCGAAGATCTCAACGGCCACGCCGAATTCAAAGGTACACAAACCGTCATAAGCGAGTGCAACAACCAGCGTATTGGTGGGCGGATTTTTCATATTGTCATTATCCTGGCGATTTCTGTCAGTTCCGGACGCAGCCCCGAAGGCACGAGAAAGTTAGAGTAGTGTTAACACCCAACAGGAGCAATACCCATGACCTTTGTCACTGACTTTCCACCCGCAGACCCACAACAGGTAGCAGCACATTATCAGCAGCGTTTACGTTTCGAGACGGATTGTGCCGATGTGCACCATGCCATAAGCCAGGGAGAAGCGGATTTCGTCCTGCTGCACGTGGTAGGTAATGAAACGACCTTCGCTCGTCGCCATATTCCCGGTGCGATTTTTCTGCCGCACAGGGAAATGACACCGGAGCGCATGGCGCAATGGCCGCAGGAAACCCTGTTTGTGGTGTACTGCGCCGGGCCGCATTGCAACGGCGCCGACCGGGCAGCGGTGATCCTTGCCAACCAGGGGCGCTACGTCAAAGTGATGCCCGGGGGAATAAGCGGCTGGGCGGATGAAGAGCTGCCATTCGCTTAACTGGCATTCCGGCGCTGCAAGCGCCGGTAAAGCGTGCTGCGAGAAATACCCAACTGACGAGCCGCCTGTGCCATATTGCCGTTGCTTTCGCGCAGCGCAGTCACTTCATCGGGCGGCGTGACCGGGGTAGCGCACGTCGTGGTCATACCCAGACCCGGGCAGACGATACCGTCTGGCAGCGTCAGTTCTTCAATCACATCGCCGTCTTCATACAGCGCCAGCAACACTTTTAAGAAGCTCAACAACTGGCGCACATTACCCGGCCAGGGCAGGCGGGAGAGGGTACTCAGTAATGTGTCTGAAAGGGTGATGCGACGGGACGTGCCGCCCAGTTGCCCCCAGAGCGTTAAAATAAAAGCGGCTAAATCGGCTTTTTCACGCAGCGGCGGCAATCGAAGCTGGAATTCCTGGATGCGGTAGAGCAAATCTTCGCGGAAACTGCCTTGCTCCACACACTTCTGTAAATCCCGGTGAGTGGCGCACACCAGTGCGAAATTCACATTGTGTCGCCCGTTGCCGCCAAGCGGGGTAACGCATTTTTCCTGAAGCACGCGCAACAATCGGGTTTGCATGGCAAGGGGCATATCGCCTATCTCATCCAGAAACAATACGCCGTTGTTGGCTTCGCGCAGCTTGCCTTCATAACCTTTAGGATTCGCGCCGGTAAACGCGCCTGGCACATAGCCGAACAGTTCTGATTCAATCAGGTTTTCCGGCACGGCCGCACAGTTTATGGCGACAAACGCGCCGTTGCACCACTTGCTTTGCTGGTGTAGCGCGCGGCATAAATGTTCTTTCCCGCTGCCGGTTTCACCGGTAATACACAAAGCGATCCCGGCATTAAGCAAGCGTAGCGCCTGGGGATGCACGGCTTCCTGAACCGGCGGCGCCGTTACCCGCGCCATTGTGTGGGTTTGCAGACGCGCCTGATAACGACGCTGATTGCGCGCCTCAACAGGGGCGGAATGGTGGCCGGGTCGTTGTGAAAACAGCGAGTGCCAGGCGAGCGTGCCGATGCTCGCAGGCGTCAGGCCAAACTCCTGCATCGCACACCGGTTTGCGCCGGTTAATATGTCGTCGCTAAACACCATCACCATTTCATTATCAGGGCTGTGTTCCGCATGAAAACGCAGCAGCCAGCGGTCTTTATTGAGCATACTGCATGTCCAGTCGTGCTCAATACGATTCACCACGCGTCGAATTAACGTGACGGCGTCACGTCCCGGATGGCTTGCCGGCGTAGAGAGATCGAGCGCGCCGGCAATACTGCCATCCGGGCTAAAAATTGGCGTTGCGGCGCAGTAAAGCCCGGCGTTATGACTAAGAAAATGTTGCTCTCCTGCCACTTCACAGAAATCACCGATCACCAGCGCCGTGCCAATAGCATTGGTGCCGCGCGCCTTCTCGCCCCAAAGACTGCCCGGTTGAAGGGCAAAGCGCTGGGCCTGATGGAGGAAATCCTGGTTGCCCAGCGTATCGAGCACCAGGCCCTGGGCATCAGACATCACAATTATCGACGGGCTGGTTTTCAGCATGGGCAGCAGGCTGTCCAACTGTGGGCGCGCCTGACGGGAAATCCAGGCATTTTGCGCGCGGGCGTGATTCAAATCGGCAAGCGGAAGCAGGGGGGCCGCTTCATCATCGCGGCGCAAACCGGAGCGCTCAGAGCGCAACCAGGAGTCGCTCACCAGGCCCGGGAGTACCTGGCGGGTAGCGCTGAGGTCGATATCGTGTGATCCGATTCTGCGTGACATTATCCTCTCCGCGTCGCGTGTGTTGCATATATGTAGCATCAAAGTGTCGCATCTGTTGCGATGTGCAACACAGTTCCAGGAATGCCCGGGACACTTCGCGACAGGTCAATATTTATCCCTCTGAATATTAAAGGTAAAAAAAGTTTATTAACGCGACAGCGAAATTGGCATAAGAACTGCTTATGGAGAGAGGCCTTACCCTACAACATCATAATCAGAGGACATTACAATGAAATATGCCCATCCTGACCAGCCAGGCGCCAAAGTGACTTTCCGTGAGCGTTATGGCAACTATATTGGCGGTGAATTTGTTGAGCCTGTCTCAGGCAAGTATTTCTCTGACACCTCCCCGGTTACGGGAAAAGTGGTGGCGGAATTCCCGCGCTCAGACGCACAAGATATTGAGCGCGCGCTTGATGCCGCACATGCCGCGGCAGAGGCGTGGGGTAAAACCAGCGTGCAAGAGCGTTCTAATGTGTTGCTGGCGATTGCCGACCGAATTGAAGAAAACCTTGAGAAGCTCGCCCTGACCGAAACCTGGGACAACGGCAAACCGATTCGCGAAACCTTAGGGGCAGACCTGCCGCTCGCGGTGGATCACTTCCGCTATTTCGCGGGCTGTATTCGCGCCCAGGAAGGGACGGCGGCGGAAATCGACCATACTACCGTGGCGTATCATATCTACGAACCGCTGGGTGTTGTGGGACAAATCATCCCCTGGAACTTCCCCATCCTGATGGCGGCCTGGAAACTGGCGCCGGCGCTGGCAGCCGGAAACTGTGTGGTATTAAAGCCCGCAGAACAAACGCCGCTGAGCATCTGCGTGCTGATGGAAACCATTGGCGATTTGCTGCCGAAAGGGGTGCTAAACGTGGTTCACGGTTTTGGCGAAGAAGCGGGCGAAGCGCTGGCGCGCAGCAAACGCATTGAAAAAATCGCCTTCACTGGTTCTACGCCGATTGGCCGCCATATCCTGTCTTGCGCGGCGGAGAATATCATTCCGAGTACCGTTGAGCTTGGCGGTAAGTCCCCGAATATCTATTTTGAGGACGTGATGCACGGCGACCAGGATTTCATCGATAAAGCGGTGGAAGGCGTGGTGCTGGGCTTCTTCAACCAGGGTGAAGTGTGTACCTGTCCTTCCCGTGCGCTGATTCAGGAGTCGATTTACCCGCAGTTTATCGAAAAAGTGCTCGCAAAAATGGAAAGTATCCGTAAGGGCGACCCCTTCGATACCGATACTATGATTGGCGCGCAGGCGTCTGAAGAGCAGTTCGATAAAATCCTGTCCTACATCAACATCGCTCGTGAAGAAGGCGGCGAGATCCTGGTGGGCGGCGCGCATGTTGAGCATGAAGATGCCCTGGGCAGCGGCTATTACATTCAGCCGACGCTTATCAAAGGCAACAACCAGATGCGCAGCTTCCAGGAAGAGATCTTTGGGCCGGTTATCGGCATCACCACGTTCAAAGACGAAGCGGAAGCAATTGCGCTGGCTAACGATACCCAGTTTGGCCTTGGCGCAGGCGTCTGGACGCGGGATATCAACCGCGCCTGGCGTATGGGACGCGCCATCAAAGCGGGTCGTGTCTGGACCAACTGCTATCACCTCTATCCGGCGCATGCCGCCTTCGGTGGCTATAAAAACTCCGGGATTGGTCGTGAAACCCATAAAATGGCGCTCAATAACTACCAGCAGGTGAAAAACATCCTGGTCAGTTTTGACAATAAACCATTAGGGCTTTACTAATCGCTTTCGACCTACGTACTCAGGGCGCGCAGAACCTTTCTGCGCGCCCTGTTAGCGCCAGGGGCCGTCCTGCACCGAATCGCGCGTAATAAGATGGGAAGAAAACAGGCTTTTCGTCGATAAATAACCGCCATCCAGCATCGATATCAAACGCTCAATCACCTCATTGATCATCTCGCTCACCGGATCTTTTATGCTCGACAGCGCAGGCTGTAAGAAGGGCGCGGTAGGTATGTTGTCAAAACCGATAATAGAGACATCAGCAGGGACGCGAAGCCCGGATTCGTTGAGGGTTTTCATCGCGCCGACCGCCATATCATCATTACTGGCAACCAGCGCACTGAAGGGGATCGGTTGTTCAAGCAGCCCGGCCGTGGCCTGCGCGCCGCTGGCAGGACTCCATTTGCCGAAGGCGATAAGCGCATCGCGCACCGGGATGTCGGCTGAGGCTAACGCCGCTTTATAGCCCGCCAGACGATCAATAGCCGTAGGAGAGTCCATCGAGCCGGTAATAAAAGCAATATCGCGATGCCCACGCTCAATGAGATGCCGGGTTGCCAGGAAGCTTGCGCCGTGGTGATCGCAGCAAATGCAATGGCTCTGGTGTTTGCGTAACTTACGGTTCATCACCATGATGGGCTGCTTATGCTTTTCCACCAGCGCGTCCATCTCATCAACACGCATAAAACGCGGGTAAATAATCACCGCATCGCAGCGCAAATCGAGCAGAAAATCGATAGCGGCTTTTTCTTCCTCGGCGCTGTGTTTGCCGTCCACCAGAATCAGTTGTCGCCCGTTGGCTTCGAGTTTTTTAGCAGCCTGAGAAAGCAGTTCGCTGAAATAGCTGCCTGCGTAGAGGGTGTTAGTCACGACAAGGCCAATACACTGCGATTTATTGGTCGCAAGATTTCGCGCCAGCAGGTTGGGGCGATAACCGGTTTCCTCGATGGCTTTGTAAACCAGATCTTTGGTCTCGTCACTGGTATAGCCTTTGCCGGAGAGCACCCGCGATACCGTTGCCTTTGATACGCCTGCTCTTTTTGCCACGTCCTGCATTGTCGCCATGTAACCTTCCCATGCGGTGAATTCCTCCTTCATTCTACACATTTTTACCTGTTTGGCAGCGGCAGTTTTCGCAAGGTCGTTGGTTAAGGGGACGGTTATTGGCGATCTCAATCACAAAATAAAGATCAATATTAAGTTTGTGTTGAAAACCCGCTGTGATTTAACCACCCTTATGTGGAACCGGTTACCTATGCTGTTTCATAACTAAACAGCTCTTTAAGACGTTATTATCTAACCCTATGAAAGTAATGACTTTGTCGATATAAACGCGCTAACTTGTCGGCCAACAGGTTGCGCGATAACTCAACGGCAGGGCGTTACGTGAGAATCAGTCATGTCAAAAAACTATGCAGCAGTATCCCGCTCAATAGTGGATGCCATTGGCGGTGCGGAGAATATCGCATCGGTGACGCACTGCATGACCCGTCTGCGCTTTGTGTTGAAAGACGACAGCGCAGCGGACATCGCAAAACTGAAAAGTCTCAGCGGCGTGCTGGGCGTGGTTAACAACGATACCCAGTGCCAGGTGATTATCGGCAACACCGTCTCTCAGGCGTATGAAGAAGTCCTGAAACTGCTGCCGGAAGGCGCGGTGGCCGAAAAACTTCCGCCGCAGAAAAATAAACTGACGCTGCGGCGCATCGGGGCGGGAATTCTGGATGCGCTTATCGGCACCATGTCGCCGCTGATCCCGGCCATTATCGGCGGCTCCATGCTCAAGCTGCTGGCGATGATTCTGGATATGACTGGCGTCTTTGAGAAAGGCTCCTCGACGCTGATAATTCTCAACACCATTGGCGACGGCGCCTTCTTCTTCCTGCCAATTATGGTAGCGGCATCGGCGGCGCTGAAATTCAAAACCAACTTATCCCTGGCTATCGCTATTGCGGGCGTGCTGGTGCATCCCAATTTTATCGATTTGATGGCCAAAGCCGCGCAGGGGCAGCATGTTGAGTTTATGGGCATGCCGGTCACGGCGGTGAAATACACCTACACCGTGATCCCGGCGCTGTGCATGACCTGGATCCTCTCCTATATCGAAAGATGGGTGGATCGCATCACCCCGGCGGTCACCAAAAACTTCTTAAAACCCATGCTGATTGTGCTGATTGCCGCCCCTATCGCCATTATGTTCATCGGTCCGGTAGGCATCTGGATTGGTAGCGGTATATCAAAACTGGTGTACACCGTTCACAGCCACCTGGGCTGGTTGTCGGTCGCCATTATGGGTGGGATTTGGCCGCTGCTGGTCATGACCGGGATGCACCGCGTCTTTACGCCGACCATTATTCAAACCATCGCGGAAACCGGTAAAGAAGGCATGGTCATGCCCTCGGAAATTGGCGCCAACCTCTCGCTTGGCGGCTCGTCTCTTGCCGTTGCCTGGCGCACCAAAAACCCGGAACTGCGCCAGACGGCGCTTGCCGCCGCGGCATCCGCCATTGTTGCAGGGATTTCGGAACCGGCCCTGTACGGCGTGGCGCTGCGTCTGAAACGGCCTTTGATTGCCTGCCTTATCACCGGGTTTATTTGCGGCGCGGTTGCGGGCATCGGCGGGCTTGCCAGCCATTCCATGGCGTCTCCGGGGCTGTTTACCAGCGTGCAATTCTTCGACCCGACCAACCCCATGAGCATCGCCTGGGTGGTAGGGGTGATGATTTTGTCGGTAGTGATTTCATTTTTCGTGACGCTGTTGTTGGGTTTTGAGGATATTCCGGTGGAAACCACCGAGGACGTCGCTCACCCAAAGGCGGTGGAACCTCAGGTTGAACAAGCAGTAAAAGTTAATTAATTCAAGGAGTAGTGCTTCATGGCAGTTTCACAATTTCCCGACGGTTTTTTATGGGGCGGCGCACTGGCCGCCAACCAGGCGGAAGGCGCGTACCTTGAAGGCGGGAAGGGGCTGACCACCGTGGATATGATCCCTCACGGCAGTCATCGGATGGCGGTCAAACTGGGGCTTGAACCCCGGTTTGCCCTGCGTGAGGATGAATTTTATCCAAGCCATCAGGCGATTGATTTCTATCATCGCTATAAAGACGATATCGCTTTAATGGCGGAAATGGGTTTTACCGTATTTCGCACCTCTATCGCCTGGAGCCGCATTTACCCGCAGGGCGATGAGCAGACCCCGAATGCCGAAGGCATCGCGTTTTACCGCGATGTTTTTCTGGAGTGTAAAAAATACGGTATCGAACCGCTGGTGACGCTGTGCCATTTTGATGTGCCGATGCATCTGGTGCGGGAATATGGCTCCTGGCGCAACCGCAAAATGGTCGACTTTTTCACCCGCTATGCGCGTACCTGTTTTGAAGCGTTTGACGGACTGGTGAAGTACTGGTTGACGTTTAATGAAATTAATATTCTGCTCCACAGCCCGTTTTCCGGCGCGGGGCTGGTCTTTGATGAGCATGACAACAAAGAACAGGTGAAATACCAGGCCGCGCATCATGAGCTGGTAGCCAGCGCGCTGGCAACCCAAATTGCCCATGAAATAAACCCTGAAAATCAGGTGGGGTGCATGCTGGCGGGGGGCAATTTCTACCCGTGGTCCTGCAAACCGCAAGACGTGTGGGCGGCGCTTGAGAAGGATCGCGAAAACCTGTTTTTTATTGACGTGCAGGCACGCGGCGCGTATCCGTCGTACGCTGCGCGGATGTTCAGGGAAAAGGGTATCAGTATTGTCACCGAGCCGGGTGATAACGATATCCTCAAGCACACCGTCGATTTTGTCTCGTTCAGCTATTATGCCTCGCGCTGCGCTTCAGCCGATATGAACGAAGGCAACAGCAGTGCGGCAAACGTGGTGAAATCCCTGAAAAACCCCTATATCGAAGCAAGTGAGTGGGGATGGGGCATCGATCCGTTAGGGCTGCGCATCACCATGAACATGATGTACGACCGTTACCAGAAACCGTTATTCCTGGTGGAAAATGGCCTGGGGGCAAAAGATGAGTTTAACGCGCAGGGCGAAATCAATGATGATTACCGCATCAGCTATTTGCGTGAGCATATTAAAGCCATGGGCGAGGCCATCGAAGACGGGATCCCGGTGATGGGGTATACCACCTGGGGATGTATCGATCTGGTATCGGCTTCCACGGGTGAGATGAGCAAGCGCTACGGTTTTGTGTATGTTGACCGCGATGATAGCGGTGCAGGCACCCTTGCGCGCACCCGTAAAAAGTCGTTTTACTGGTATACGAAAGTCATATCCAGTAACGGGGCTGACCTCGATTAATTCCTGAACGCCGTGATTTTTCCCGACACGCTGTCGGGTTCCTGAAACCCCATTTTAGCCCGGTTACCGGGCTTTTTTTGCTTCTTAGCATACCACCCTTCACCTCAGCCACTTTTCTGAATCATCACTATTTCCTTTGAAAAATGTGCTTCAGCTCGCAGCACTGAGTACTGACGTGGTTGTTTTGCGACCATGATCACTTGACCAGTCAGGTGTACAAGTTCTACGTTGAATAGACCAACACACTGATAACAAGGCGTATCGTATGGGGTTTATTCGCACACTCACCGGTGACATCGCACCGCAGCAGCTAGGCGTGACCTACAGTCACGATCATATTTATTGCATTCCGCCGTACTGGCAGGAACGGCACGAAGAGGATCTGCTGCTGGACGATAAAGCCGCCTCGGAACGTGAACTGGCTGACTTCCGCGCTGCGGGCGGGCAGTCAATTTATGATGCCACCGCGCCGGACTATGGCCGACAGGTGGACGTGGTGGCAGAAATCGCGACGCGCCAGAAGGTGCAAATCATTGCCACCGCCGGGTTTAACAAGGGTTTCCTGTGGAGCTCGACGCGCCCTGGCAGTGAGCAGACGTTTGCCGAGTGGATTGCCAATACCCCCCTTGATGCGCTGGTGGAGCATGTGTGTAAAGAGGTGACCGACGGCATTGACGGCACGACGTTTCGCGCCGGTATGGTCAAGTGCGGCACCGGCTACAACGCGATTTCACCGCTTGAGCGTAAAACCATGGAAGTGGTGGTTCGCGCCCAGCAGGCCACCAGCGCGCCGATGCACAGTCATACGGAAATGGGCACCATGGCCCTTGAGCAGGCCGCCATTTTTAAAAATTTGGGCCTTGATTTGTCCCGCTTATGTTTTGCACATATGGATCGTAATCCGGATCCCTGGCTGCACCGTCAACTTGCCAACACCGGGGCATTTATTTCCTTTGACGGGATCAGCCGGATTAAATATCACCCCGAGCATATCCGCACCGAAGCGATTCTGGCGTTATGTAAAAAGGGTTATCAAAAGCAAATCCTGATAGGGGGTGATTTCGCACGCAAAAGCATGAGCGCCCATTACGGAAAAGGCGGGCTGGGATTGAAGTTTATCCTGGCGGACTGGCGCCCACGGTTTATTGAAGAAGCGCAGGAAGCGGGTTTTGACGGAGAAGCATTACTGCATGATTTCTTCGTGGAAAACCCGGCGCGCTACTTCAGCTTCGGTTAAGACGCCTATGAAACTGCATGATCTTAACGAACAGCAAGCAAAAGCGGCGCTTCCCCGGGCCAGGATTGCGCTGCTGCCCTTAGGGGCCGTCGAACCGCACGGCGATCACTTGCCGCTGGATACCGATAATCTTCTGGCGGAACGCTTTTGCGAACGGCTTAACGCGGCGCTTGGGGAGGACGCTATCACCTTGCCGGTGGTAGCCTACAGCCAGGTCTGGTCGCTGCGCGGCCATGCCGGTGCTATCGATATCGGCAACGGGTTGCTGGTGGAATTGCTGGCAAGCCTGGCGCGTAATATGGCGGCCTATGGCATCACGACTACCGCGGTTATCAACGCGCATTACGGCAATTTTGACGCCATCAAAGCGGCGGCGCGCCAGCTTCGTGAAGAGGGTATCACCTTGTTGAGCTACAGCTGGGCGGGCATGGACAGTTGTGTGGCGGCGTTGCGCCAGTCGGCGGTGGCGTATCCGGGGTATATGCACGCCGATGAAATCGAAACCTCGTTAATGCTGGCTCTGGCGCCGGACAAGGTGGATATGTCAAAGGCCCGCGAACATTACCCGGCCTTCCCGGACGATTTTCGCTATCGCCCGGTTCCGTGGACCGCCTTTTCCGACTACTCGGTATTAGGCGATCCCCGACTTGCCAGCGCGGAGAAGGGGGAGGCGTTTGTTACGAAGGCGCTGACGACCACGCTTGATTCCATTCGCCGCATCATCAGGGAGGCACCATGATTAGCCCGAACGCCATCTTTATTGACTACCCGGCGACATCCGCCGACGACGCTATACGCCAGGCCGGGCAAGCGCTTTGCGCCTCGGGCGCCTGTAGCGAGCGCTACATTGAGGCAATGATCGAAAGCTTTCACCAATTCGGCCCCTATTTCGTCATTGCGCCGGGCCTTGCCATGCCCCATGCCAGGCCTGAAGACGGCGCGGTTGCGCCGCAAATCAGCCTGGTGCGGCTCAAAGAGCCGGTGGAGTTCGGGCATGCGGAAAACGATCCGGTGCAACTGGTGTTGGGCCTGTCGGCGACCAGTAGCGATCAGCATGTTTTATTGATTCAGAAAATCGTCACCCTGTTAGGTGATGACGACAATTTGCACACCTTAATGCATTCCCCTGATGCACAGCAGATTTACCGACTGATAAGCAGTCAGGAATAAACCACAACGTCCCTCTGGAGAAATAACAATGAAAATATTAACGGTATGCGGTCTGGGAATGGGGTCGAGTTTGATTTTGCGAATGAATGTGGAAACGGTGCTCAAAAAGCACGGCGTGGAAGCAAACGTCGAGCATATGGATGTCTCCGCCGCCGCGTCGTCGAATGCCGATCTGGTTATTACTAATGCCGAACTGGTGGACAATTTACAGCATCTCACTTGCCCGGTGGTGGTGGTCAATAACTACATCGACGCCAACGAAATTACCCAGGCGTTGATTAACGCCGGTGTGATAACTCAGGGGTAAGGAAATGAGCGAATTTATCGGCGTATTGCGCTGGATAACCATCAATATCTTTGGTGAGGCGTCCATATTAATCGGCCTGATTGTTCTGCTGGGCCTGGTGCTGCAAAACAAACCGCTGGCGGATATTGTCTCCGGCACTCTGAAGGGGATTTTAGGCTTTTTAATCATCGGCGCTGGTGCCGGCATTATTGTGTCCGCGCTGCTTATCTTCCAGCCCATCTGGACCGAAGTCTTTGGTTTAAGCTCGATGAACCTGACCAATATTATCGGCCAGGTGAAATTCAGCGAACGCTACGGCAGTAGCGTGACCATCGCCATCGCAGGCGGTTTTGCGTTTAACCTACTGCTGGCGCGCCTCACGCGCTTTAAATACATCTACCTCACCGGCCATATGATGTTCTGGACCACCATGATTTTTGCAGGCGTGATGGTCAACAGCAATCCGGCGATTTCCGGCTGGCAACTGACGCTGATGCTCACCGTGATCATGGGCCTGTACTGGACGCTGCAACCGGCGCTGGTGCAGCCGTGGGTGCGCAAAATCACCGGCAACGACAATATCGCCCTCGGGCACACCTCCGCGTCGGTTGCGTTACTCGGCGCTATTTTCGGCAAACTGTTTTCTCATAACAGCATCAGCTCGGAAGAGATACAGGTTCCGAAAAAGCTCGGTTTCCTGCGGGACTCCAACGTTGTCACGGCGCTGACCATGACGCTGTTGTTCTTTATCGGCACCTTTATTCTGCAAATCAAAGGCACTCCGAAAGCCGCCGAAATCCTGGCCCAGTCCGGCGATCTGAGCTTTTACATCTACGCGCTAAAACAATCGCTGATGTTTACCGGCGGGATTGCTGTGGTGCTACTCGGCGTGCGGATGTTTATCGGCGAGATGGTCCCGGCGTTTAACGGTATCGGCTCACGACTGGTGCCCGGGGCGCGTCCGGCGCTGGACTGCCCGATCCTGTTTAACTTCGCGCCTAATGCGGTGGTGTTAGGGTTTGTCGGCGCATTTGTCGGTTCGCTGTTGTGGCTTACGCTTATTGGCCATTACACGGGTTACGTCTTTATTCCCAGCATGATCGTCATTTTCTTCCATGCGGGTACTGCGGGCGTATTTGGCAATGTGACCGGCGGTTATAAAGGCGCGCTGCTGGCGGGCTTTATCACCTCGACCGTGGTGGCGTGGGGGCAATATTTCTGCGTCAGTTACTTTATCAGCGATACGGTGCCGGATACCGCACTGTGGGCCGGGGACAGCGACATGTTTATGCTGGCGCCGTTGATTAGCGCCTTAACCCATCTGCTGACCTTTTAAGGGGACTCATAATGAGCCAAGCCATTAAGGCCTATTTCACGCAGATCCAGCAAAAGCTCGGCCAACTGGCGGCGGCGCAGTCGGTACTCGACCAGGCTGCCAGCGCCATGTTGGGGTCGGTCATGAGCGGTCGTAATTTGTTTGTGTTTGGGGCAAGCCATGCCGGCATCCTCGCCGAAGAGATGAGCTACCGTGCCGGAGGGCTTGCCATCGTCAACCCGCTGTTTTCACCCGCGCTGATGCTCAACGTGCGTCCGCTGACGCTCACCAGCGCGGTGGAAAATGTTGAAGGTCTGGGCAGTGTATTGGTGGACAGTTCCCCGCTGGAGGCGGGGGACACGCTAATTATTCATTCGGTGTCCGGGCGCAACGCCATCACGCTTGATGTGGCGCTGGCGGCGAAAGCGCGCGGAGCGACGGTTATCGCTATTACCAGTATGGCAACGGCGCAGCGCGTCACGTCTCGTCACTCCAGCGGTAAGTTGCTCGCCGAGGTGGCGGATATCACCATTGATAACCAGTGCGATTACGGCGATGCCGCCGTCAGTTTGCCGGGTCTTGAGCAAAAAGCCGCGCCGCTGTCGACCATTATGGGGGCTACCATCGCCAACAGCCTGGTACTGCGTCTGTGCGAGCTGATGCAGGAGCAGGGCGAAACGCCGCCCATCCTCGCCAGCGCAAACATAGACGGCAATCAGCAAATAAATCGGGATATAATGAACGCTTACCGGAGCCGAATTTTCTACCTCTGAGTGGAGCAATCGTATGTTTGAGTCTGATGGACTCCCGCTTTACCTGAAAATTAAGCATGAAATTTTGCAGCGTATTCTGTCATGCACGTATACCGACAGATTACCCGGCGAGCTTATCCTCGCCGATGAATTCAATGTGGCGCGCGGCACGGTCAAACAGGCCATCGATTCGCTGGTAAGCGGCGGGATGGTCTATCGTGAGCAGGGGAAAGGCACGTTCATCAACCGTGATGTGTTGCTAAAACACTACACCGATTTACCGGATGTGCTGGTGGCGTTTAGCTCGCCACAGCCCGTGGAGACTGAGGTGATTTCTCTTTTGCCCACCATGGCGGATCACGATGTGGCGGCGCACATGGGGCTGGAAGTCGGCAGTCAGCTCATCCGTCTTGAGCGGCGGATGCAGCAGGGCGGAAATACAGTCGGGCATTCCTTAAGCTGGCTTAATGGCCGTTTTTATAACGATCTCAGCCATATTGATGATGAAACCACGCTCTATTCTCAACTGCGTGAAACTTTTGGCTATTCGCCGACGCAGGCGCAGGAGCGTTTTATCCCGGTGGTGAGCGATGCAAAGCTTGCGCGTCTGTTACATATTTCGCCCGGCGAGGCGCTGTTCAGAATTGAGCGTATTGCCCGCAATCCTGATGATGTGGTGCTGGAATACAGCATCACCCATGTAAAAGAGGCCCGCCTGTCGTTGCAGATTGCCGCCAGTCAGAACGCTGCCGACACGCACTGGAATTGTAAAATCGAGCCCCGGTAACGTTAATTGCCGGGGCAAAAGCCGTTGCGCGTAATAGCGATTAAATTTTGATAAACACGAATTACAGAATATTTAAATTGATTTCGGGATAAAATCCTAAATTAACGTCTGAAAGTTATTATTATTTTCTAATTTATACCCCTTAATTTCCCTTAATCCGCTATTTACTGCGTTACGTCAACTTTGCCCGCCGGTACTTTTCTAAAAATACGCGCTTTCTTTCACCTGTGAAAATGAAGAGAGTGATGTCATGTCAATCAAGGAAGACGAAAACGGAATAACAGCCGTCAGTCGTCGCCGCTTTATACAGGCCAGTGCGGCACTGGCTGCTGTCCCTCTGGTGGTTCCCCAATTCGTTAGCGCGGCAAGCGAATCACTCGCCCCGGTCGCGGGCGCCCCGCACGATACCGGGCGCGTTGTTCCAACGTGCAGTACTTTTGACTGCGGAGGGAAATGCGACATTCGCGCCCACGTCAACCAGGGGATTGTGACGCAGATAACCACACGTCCGGATGCGGAGCTTGACGAGGCCATGCCGATCATGCGCGCTTGTATTCGCGGGCGCGGCTATCGCAAATTTGTCTATCATCCGGATCGCCTGAAATACCCCTTGAAGCGTGTCGGTAAGCGCGGCGAGGGTAAGTTCGAGCGCATCACCTGGGATGAAGCCACCACGCTGATTGCCGACAACCTGACGCGGATCACCAATAAATATGGCCCGGCCTCGCGCTACGTACACGTGGGCACCGCCGTCAGCGGCGGCACGTTCTCCGGTGACAAAATGGTGCGCCGCCTGCTGAATCTGACCGGCGGTTATCTTGAGTCCTATCACTCGGTGAGTATGGGCAACACCGCGGCCGCCACGCCGTACACCTATGGCACGCCGGCTACCGGCAGCTCGCTGGATACCCTGGTGGATACGCCGCTGGTGATTTTGTGGGGCCACAACACCAACGAAACCATTTTTGGGCACAGCAATCACTACTTCCAGCAGATGAAACGCAACGGAACGCGCTTTATCGTTATCGATCCGCGCTATTCCGACACCGTCGCTTCGCTTGCCGATCAGTGGATACCGCTGTTACCGACCACCGACAACGCGCTGATGGATGCGATGATGTATGTCATCGTCACTGAAAACCTGCACGATAAAGACTTTCTCGCCCGCTTTACCCTGGGTTTTGACGAGGCGAGCATGCCGGAAGGCGTACCGGCGAATGAATCGCTGGTGGCGTACCTGACGGGTGCGAAAGATGGCGTGCGCAAAACACCGGAGTGGGCGGAGCCCATCACTAAAGTGCCCGCCAGCACCATTCGCCAACTGGCCCGGGAATACGCCACCACTAAACCTGCCGCGCTAATTCAGGGGTGGGGGCCGCAGCGCCATATTTGCGGCGAGCGGACCGCGCGCGGCTCGACGCTTCTTGCGACGCTCACCGGCAATGTCGGCGTGAAAGGGGGCTGGGCTGCCGGTTACGGCGGTATCGGCAACCGTAAATTTATGAGCGAGCCGGAAAGCGTCGCCAATCCTGTCACGGCGAAAATTTCCGTGATGAACTGGATTCAGGCGGCGGATGATGCCAGCAAAGTGACGCCGGAGCAGGGGCTTAAAGGGGTCGATAAGCTCGACAGCAATATCCGCATTCTGTTTTCGCTGGCGGGTAACTATCTGGCGAACCAGAACCCGGACATTAACCAGGCGGCGAAGCTCCTGGCGGATGAATCGAAGATCGAATTTATCGTCGCCAGCGATTTGTACCTCACGCCGAGCGCGAAATACGCCGATGTGTTACTGCCGGAAACCAGCTTTATGGAGCGCTGGAACATTGGCGAAACCTGGGGCACCGGCAACTATGTGATCCTGTCTGAAAAACTGATCGAGCCTGAGTTCGAGCGGCGTTCCGACTACGAATGGCTGCGTGAGGTCGCGGCGAAACTTAACCTGGAACACGCCTTCAGTGAAGGACGCGACGAGAAGCAGTGGATCGAACATATTGTGCAAACCACGCGCGCCGCGATGCCGGAAGAAAACTTCCCTGATTTCGAGCAACTGCGTGTACAGCGTCGTCATCTCTTCAAAAGCGAGCCGTATGTGGCGTTTGCCGATAACATCCGCGACCCGCAGAACCACCCGTTCCCGACCCCGTCCGGCAAAATCGAAATTTTCTCAAAGCGCCTGTACGACATGCATCACCCGGAAATCCCGGCGCTGTCGCACTATGTGCCCGCCCATGAAGGGCCGGCAGATCCGTTAACCCAAAAATACCCGCTGCAACTCATCACCTGGAAAGGGAAAAACCGCGCCAACTCTACGCAATATGCCAATCCGTGGTTGCAGGAAGCCCAGACGCAAAAACTGTGGATTAACCCGCAGGACGCCGGGCTACGTGGCATCAAACAGGGTGATAGCGTGCGCATCCATAACGATCGCGGTATCAGCATGGTGCCTGCGGAAGTGACGCCGCGCATTATTCCCGGCGTGGTGGCGATGCAGGCGGGCGCCTGGTGGCAACCCGACGCGTCGGGCGTAGATCACGGCGGTTGCGCCAACGTACTGAGTTCAACACGAATCACCCCTCTGGCAAAAGGGAATTCGCATCAAACAATGCTGGTTGAGGTTGAGAAAGCATGAGCCACTACACGGAGTTTCCCCCGGTAAGCGATAAGCAGCTGGGTTTTTATATTGATTCTTCACGCTGCTCAGGCTGCAAGGCCTGCCAGGTCGCCTGTAAGGATAAAAACAATCTGGAGCCGGGGCGTCGTTTTCGCCGGGTGTATGAAGTCAACGGCGGCGGGTTTACGCCAACGGGCACCGGCGGGCTTGAGAACAATGTCTACGCCTACACCTTGTCGATTTCCTGCAATCACTGCGCGGATCCAATCTGCACGAAAAATTGCCCCACCACGGCTATGCATAAGCGCCCTGGCGACGGCATTGTGCGGGTTGATACCAACAAATGCATCGGTTGCGGCTACTGTGCCTGGTCCTGTCCTTACGGCGCGCCGCAGTTTAATAAAGAAGCCGGGCAAATGTCGAAGTGCGACTTCTGTGTTGATTTGCAGGCGAAAGGCGAAGACCCCATTTGCGTCGCCACCTGTCCGCTGGGGGCGATTAAATTTGGCCCGATAGAAGAACTGCGCAAGCAATATGGCTCGCTTTGTGATGTCCAGGGATTACCAGATTCCGCTATCACCAAACCGAACCTGGTGGTGAAGCCGCATCAGGGCGCTGAAAAGGGAAGGAAATGATTATGCATGAATGGCCATTATTGATTTTTACCTTACTGGTACAGGCCTCCGTGGGCTTAACGCTGTTTACCGCGCTCAGTGCGTATACCTTGCGGACATCCGCGCCATCGCTGCGTGTCGCGCTGGTGGTCAGCTGCATTATGGGCGGCATTGGGCTTATCGCTTCGGTGACGCATCTGGGTTATCCGCTCAATGCCTTTAATTCGCTGCGTCATATCGCAAGCTCCTGGCTTAGCCGTGAAATTGTCTTTGCCGGGCTGTATCTCGCGGTGCTTGGGCTCACCACGCTGATTGCGCTTATCACCAAACGGGTGATGACGTTGCTGGTATTGCTGGCAGGCTTAATTGGGCTGGTGGATGTGTTCTGCATGAGCAACATCTATATCCATGCGTCGGTCGTCACCTGGATGCACATCAACACCTATTTTATGTTCTATGGATCGGTGCTGATTCTGGGGGCGGTACTCGCAATCCAGCTCTTGTTGCCCGCGTTTCGCCACAACAATGCGACGCCGCTGGTTACGCTTGCCGTGGCAGCGGTGGTGCTCGCAGGGGTCGCACGTCTTATCGAGCAGCCACTGTGGATAAACTTTTTATCACAGGCGCGCATGAGTGACAGTGTCACATTTCCATTGCATCCGCTGGTGGCCTTTGACGCCCAGTCAGGCATTCGCCTCGCGGCCTGGTTGATCATGACCCTCGGTGCCGTTTTGTTTGCATGGTCGCTGCGTAAGCCGCGTATCGGGCGTGGCTGTGCCTTAACGGGAAGTGTGCTGCTGGTGATTGCCGAAATCATGGCACGTTACACCTTCTTTAGCCTGAGCTGAGATGACGCGTTTGCCCCTCACTCTGATCCCTGCGCCGCCCGGCGCAGGGTCATTATGCGTTCGTAAAACGGTAAAGAAAAATCCCTGTCAGGCCTGTGTGGAAGCTTGCCCGCTGCGGGCCATCACGCTGGTATCAGGACTTGTGGTGATTGATGACGACTTGTGTAATCGGTGTGGACAGTGTCTGTATGCGTGTCCAACCGATGCGCTGGAAAATATTCAGCCGGTACCACGTCGCTGGAAAGCGGACCGGCTGGTGGCGCCGCTGAGTGCGCAAGCTGCCTGTATGGAAGAATTATTGCTCTGGCATTTTGAGAAAGGCATTCGGGCCATTGAGCTGGAGCCCGATCACGACGGCTGGCTGCGCGCCGTAGCTGAACTCAACTTAACCCTGAAAACGTTAAATCAGCCGACCTGGCGGCTGGCAGAACCCGCAAATGGCGCGGTAGACCGCACGCGTCGTCAGTGGTTGCGAATGGGGAACGACGCGGCGAGCGGGACGGTGTCGGTGGGGCGGCGCGCTTTACGTGACGCTGTCACAGAATACCAGTTATATCGCCTTACGCTTGCCACGCAACGCTGTTATTTATGCGGCGCCTGCGCGCGTATTTGCCCGGAGCAGGCGATTCGGCTTCATGCCGATCGCATTACGCTTGATGCGGCGCGTTGTACCGGCTGCGGACAATGCGCAGCGGTGTGCTTCCCGCAGGCGATAAAAAGCGAAAAGCAGCAAAACCAGGACCCGGTGCGGCGTTTACCGCTGGTTGCCTCGACCTGTACGCACTGCGGTCAGGCGTTTAACGCCTGGCACGAACATCAACACACATGCCCGTTTTGTGAGCGACATACTCCCGGCATGCGTTAAGGAATCATCATGAAAGCGGAACTGGCCCACTGGGCTCAACTGTTAAATCTACTGGCTTGCGCCTATCGATGCGCGCCGCAAACGGCGCAATTTGCCCCGGTTCAGCACTTTTTCCAGTCGCCTGACTGGCCCGCGCTGTGGCCTGAACCGTCAGAGCAAATTGTGGCATTACAACCTGAACTGGCGCTGGACGATATCTCTGCATTACAGGAACAGTGGCAATGGCTTTTTGTTGGCCCGGCGAGTTTACCCGCGCCGCCCTGGGGTTCGGTCTGGCTCGACCCGGAACACGTACTGCAAGGGGAGTCTACGTTACGCTTGATGGCGTTCCTTAACGCGCATCATATTGCCCTCCAAACGGACCAGCGGGAACCGGCGGATCATATCGGCCTTATGCTATTTCAGGCGTCGTGGCTTGCGTTAAACCCTCGTCCACGCGCATTACTGGAATTGCTAAACCACCATTTCCTCACGTGGTTGCCTTCCTACGTTGCGGCGCTGAATGCGGCACACCCGCAGGGTTTTTATCGGGCGTTAGGGGAATTAACCCTGATCACCCTTCAACAACTGGAACGGGCGCTACAAAACGCACAACCGGAACGACTTTTATAACTCTTTCACACGCGCCGGGCCTGGCCCGGTTATGCGCTCTTATTACTGGCTTTGATGCGTTTTTTTATTTCTGTCTCAATAATTGCCAATATTTTTATAAAATTCAAACGCGTCACTATAAATAGCGAAGCGGTAAAACGACATTATTATTTAATGACGGCATCATTAGTCTGCTTGCTATTTTCTTGCGTCATCTTATAAGCGGGGGCTGTCAAGAAAACCAGGCGGGGCAAGCCCTGCGGGGAGGTGAATATAACTGTGTGCTATGAGGATTATTTTCCCGCACATTCTGACGTTATTCTCTGGCTGTAAATTCTCTGTCTATACTCAAGGCGTTAAATAACTTTTTGCCGGTCCATTTTATTAATCGGCCTGTTGATAATGAGGCAGCCATGTTTGGTTTAGACGCGTTTATTCTCGCCAGGATCCAGTTCGCCTTTACCGTGTCTTTTCATATTCTTTTTCCAGCCATCACCATAGGCCTTGCCAGCTATCTGGTGGTGCTGGAAGGCATGTGGCTTAAGACCCGCAATCCGCTTTGGCGATCGCTTTACAAGTTCTGGCTAAAAATATTTGCCGTGAATTTCGGCATGGGCGTGGTCTCCGGTCTGGTCATGGCTTATCAGTTCGGGACTAACTGGAGTGGATTTTCGCAGTTTGCCGGGAGTATTACCGGGCCGCTGCTGACCTATGAAGTGCTCACCGCGTTTTTCCTTGAAGCCGGTTTTTTAGGCGTGATGCTGTTTGGCTTGAATAAGGTCGGGCCAGGGCTGCATTTCTTTTCCACCTGCATGGTGGCGCTCGGCACTCTCATGTCTACCTTCTGGATCCTCGCCTCCAACAGCTGGATGCAAACGCCGCAGGGCCACGAAATTATTAACGGCCAGGTGGTACCGGTTGATTGGTTTGCGGTGATTTTCAATCCCTCGTTTCCTTACCGGCTGGTGCATATGTCGGTGGCGGCATTTCTCAGCAGCGCCATGTTTGTTGGCGCTTCCGCCGCGTGGCATTTGCTCAAAGGCAACGATACGCCCGCGGTGCGAAAAATGTTTTCCATGGCGTTATGGATGGCGTTGCTGGTAGCGCCCGTGCAGGCGGTGATTGGCGACATGCATGGGCTTAACACCCTAAAATATCAGCCTGCGAAAATCGCCGCGATTGAAGGGCACTGGGAAAACCCGCCGGGAGAACCGACGCCGCTGCTGCTGGTGGGGTGGCCGGATATGGCGCAGGAGCGAACCCGCTACGGGCTGGAAATCCCGGCGCTTGGTAGCCTGATTCTCACCCACAGTCTTGATAAACAGGTCCCGGCGCTAAAGGATTTTCCCAAAGACGAGCGCCCCAACTCTACGATTGTGTTCTGGTCGTTTCGCATTATGGTCGGCATGGGCGTGTTAATGATCCTGCTTGGCATTGCCAGTGTCTGGCTGCGCTATCGTAAACGGCTCTACCAGTCACGCCCGTTTTTGCATTTTGCCTTCTGGATGGGGCCATCAGGCCTTATCGCGTTGCTGGCCGGTTGGGTAACCACGGAAGTGGGTCGCCAGCCGTGGGTCATCTACGGGCTTATGCGCACCCGCGATGCGGTATCTGCCCACAGCGATTTGCAGATGAGCATTAGCCTTCTGGTGTTTATCGTGGTGTACAGCCTGGTCTTCGGCGTCGGTTATCTCTATTTAATTCGCCTGATAAAAGTAGGGCCGCAGCCTGAAGATGATTTGTCGTCGAAAACCGATGGTCGTCCCGCACGACCGATTTCCGCCGTCGGCGAGCGTCTGGAAGAGGGGAAACGATAATGCATATCGACCTGTCCGTAGTGTGGTTCGTTATCATCGTCTTCTCAACGTTGATGTATATCGTGATGGATGGCTTCGATTTAGGCATCGGGGTGTTGTTCCCGTTTATACGCGACCCGCATGACCGCGATGTCATGGTCAACAGCGTCGCGCCGGTATGGGACGGCAATGAAACGTGGCTTGTTATGGGCGGCGCAGGGTTGTTTGGCGCGTTCCCGCTTGCCTATGCGGTGATTGCCGATGCGCTCAGCATTCCCATTATGCTGATGTTGATAGGCCTGATTTTCCGGGGCGTCGCCTTTGAGTTTCGCTTCAAAGCGACGGAATCGCACCGCCCGTGGTGGGATGTGGCATTTCTTGGCGGCTCCATCCTCGCCACTTTCTGCCAGGGGGTGATAGTCGGCGCGGTGATCAATGGTTTTGCGGTAAAAGACCGCGCGTTTGTCGGCGGTGCGCTGGACTGGCTGACGCCGTTTAATCTGTTTTGCGGCGTTGGGCTGGTGGTGACCTATGCACTACTGGCGGCGACATGGCTCATCATGAAAAGCGAAGATCCGCTATTTAGCCGTATGCGCCAGCTCACGCCGATGCTGCTGGTAATGCTGTTAATCGTCATGGCAATCGTCAGCGCCTGGACGCCGTTAACCCATCAGGCGATTGCCCGGCGCTGGTTCTCATTGCCGAATTTATGGTTCTTTTTGCCGGTTCCGCTGCTGGTGCTCCTGTGCAGCTTTGCTATCTGGAAAAGTGTTTCCCGGCCTTCTCATCACGCCACCGCTTTTTTGCTGACGCTGGCGCTGGTGTTTCTCGGTTTTAGCGGGCTTGGCATCAGTATCTGGCCGAATATTATCCCGCCGAATATCTCGTTATGGGAGGCCGCAGCACCTCCGGCAAGCCAGGGCTTTATGTTGGTAGGCGCGCTTATCATCATCCCAGTGATCCTGGCTTACACCTTCTGGAGCTATTACGTGTTTCGCGGCAAAGTGCGGCACGGCGAGGGCTATCATTGATGACGAAACGGCAAAGCAAAGCACGCCAGTTACTGTGGCTGGTGGCTATCTGGGCCGCCAGCATCATGGCGCTCGGCGCGGTAAGCCTGGTGTTGCGCTTATTAATGACATCGGCGGGGTTAAAATCCAGCTAACGTCGATGTTTGCATCACATTTATCACGCCATTCCAGTTTGCAGGGGTGCTTTGTCATCAACACGGAAAATACGTTGTGACGTTGTCACTTATGGCGCGCCGCTGTAGGGCACAGCGGCGCAGCGCATCACAGACGTTCAATCTTTGCCGGTAACCCCTGTCGCACGGCGGAGCCAGATACCCAGTCAAGCCAGGTATTGGGCACGCCACGGGTCGGGTCGGCAAAACCCAGATCGTTTTGGTTAACACCCGCGCCATTTTGCTGTTGAAACGCCAGCGGCGTACCGTCAAGGGTATGCTGACGGGCCCCCATTTCCCGATGGCCGTAGCCATGCTCAATGGCAATAACGCCGGGCATTATTCCTTCCAGCAGGCTAATGCGCGCGGTGGCGCTTCCACCTGGCGTGGTTATCCGCACCTCATCGCCGTGCTTCACGCCAAAGCGTTCACCGTCGTGGGGATGCAGCGCCACCAGATTGACCGGTTTCACCCCATGCAGGCGCGGAATAACGATGGTTGAGCTGCTCATCACGTTAGATTTAAAAGAGATCATTTTCAGCGGCCACTCATCGGGTTTAAAAACGCTATCCAGTGCGCTGCCGTCGGATAACCGGGCAGGGTACCAGGCCGGGCATCCGCTGTAGCGCTCCCCGGTTATCGCGTGGCGGTGTTTGGCCACCTCGGCGTTCCACAGTTGCAGTGGAGCGTCCCAGCGATTACCGATGCGCTCACCGTCTGCGCCCGACTGATGCGGCGCGAAACGCCCGCCGCGGGTAAAAATAAAGGCCACGCGCGCGATCTCGTCGGGTTTCAGCGTCTGACTGATTCCTGGCAGCAGTCGGTCGACACCGGTTAATCGGCAATCCTCATCGCTGGCCGCAGGCACAGGCGCTTTACCGGCGAACGCGATATTCGCCGCCAGCCGCAGGTAGTACTCTTGGGCATAGTTAATAGCAAGCGCGTTGCCGTCACTGTCCTGCATAGCGTTTTCGCCAAAGCCCGGCAGCCCGATGCGCTGCGCGACGGCAATGCAAAACGCCTCCATGGACACCGGTTCGCCCTGGGCGGTGCGGCTTGTAGCGGGATTGACTACCGGCCAGCGGGCGGTGGTCGCTTTACTGGCGACCCCGGCCCAGGGCGCGCTGAATCCCCAGCTTTCGAAATTATGGGTATCCGGCACCAGATAATCCGCCAGGGCCGTGGTTTCGTTAATAAAAGCATCAATGGCGATAAACAGCGGCAAACGTTCAGGATCTTTCAAATGCTCTTCGGCCACAGCCCGGAACCCGGCGATGCCGTATACCGGGTTCGTCATATTGGAAATCCACGCCTTCAATGGGTACGGGTAGCCGTTGAGCGCAGAGGGCAGCAGTTCGGTAAGCTGCCCGGCAACAAAAGGGTACCACGGTGCGGTAGCCGGCCAGGGCGACTGCCCGGCGGCGACTTTCTCGCGATACTCATCGGAACTTTCATAAGCGGCTTTGCTGCGGCCAATATTAAGCCCTTTAGGTTTGACCATCCCGGGGAACGTCGCCAGGTTATAGCGTGGGCCGTCAGTGACGCCATTAAATTTACCGCCGCCGACAAACACGCCGCCCTCAAGGCTCAAATTCCCGATAAGCGCGTTGAGCATCATTACCGCCCAGGCGTTGTAAAACCCATTGCCGGACATCATGCCGCCGTGGGTTATCACCGCCGCTTTGCGACCGTAACGGGTAAAGGCATCCGCCAGTTGTTCAATGCGCGCCACCGGCACACCGCACTGGCTGCTGTATTGCGCCAGTGTCATTTTCTCCGCGCTCTCTTTGAGCAACTGGAATGCGCTCTTAACCGTCACGTCACGACCGTCCTGAAGCGTCAGCGTGCGGGTGACCATAAGCGAGGCGCGGGGGCAGGTTTCTGCCGCAACCAACTCGCCGTCCTGCTCCACCAGCACGCTGTCACCGCCGCCGTTGAGCAGTGCGGCGGTAAGATGCTGCCCGGCCTGCGGATGGTCATCATTGACAATCACAAGGTGGCTGGCATTGGTCCAGCTTTTTTCACCCGCGCGTTCCATGGCCGCCACGCCTGGCAGTGAGAGATAATTTTCGTTAGCGCGTTGATGGTCAATAATCCAGCGGATCATCGCCATCGCCAGCGCCGAATCGCTACCGGGCACCACCGGCAACCACTGCCCGCGACGGTCGGCCATGATCGTGGTTAAGGGTAACGCCGGGGCGACCACTACGTAGCTGAAATTATCGCGCAGCCGGGCCGTGGCAAGTTGGCTTGCCTGACGTTTAAACGGATTCCCGGATTGCGCCGGAGATGTGCCCATAAACAGCGCGAACTCTACGTGTTCCCAGTCGGGTTTTACGTGGGGATTTTTGTCCAAATCGTTCATCAATGCGCCAGAACCGGCACGATACGACAATCCGCAATAAGCGCCGTGCGCGCCAAAGTTCTTACTGCCAAAACTGTTCTGCGCAAAGCGACGCAAAAAGGTATCGCGCCCGTCATCGCTGGTATTGGTCACCAGCAACTGATTGGCTTTTGGTCCAAAGCCGGGGTGTGCCGGATCAAGGGGCGTTTGCAAATCGCGAATGGCGCGTAATCCGTCAACATGGCCTTCGCCAAACAAATTGCCGCCTTCCACCACTTCCGCGATTAATTGCTCAAAACTGATGCGCTGCCATTTGCCTTCCCCGCGTTTACCGACGCGCTTCATGGGTTCGAGAATACGCAGCGGGCTGTTGAGCGCCTCAAGGGTGGTGGCTCCCCGGGCGCAGACGGTTGAGCGGGCATCGAGACCGCTTTCGCCGCCCAGTTGAGCCAGCGCCTGCGCGACCGGTATCCTGGCGTCAAGATGCCGCTCCTGAGAAAGGGGATGGTACGGATTCCCGGCGATACGAATAACGGTGTCGGTGTTGCGATCAACGCGCACCCGAATACCGCACTGGGTCCAGCAACCGAAGCATTGCGTCATGGAGACCGCCTGGTCTGGATTGGCCTGCCAGCCTGACGCGGCATGGCCTTCAGGAATCAGCGCGTTGCCATAGATACGGTGCAGGGTGACGGTGCCTGCGGTGCCGTTTACCAGACCATTAAAAGTTCTTTTGACCACATCCCGGTAACTTAGCCCAAATGCGCCAACCCCTCCGAGAACCAGCCCCACTTTAAGCCACTGACGGCGGGTGATTTCACGCATGATGATTTCTCCGGCATAAAACGTTCAGGATTTCACGAACCACGATCGCAAGCGCTATCCACAGCCCAAAGGTGCCGACAATGGCCAGCAGTCCGTCGGTACCCATCGCAAGCGAATAGGGATTAAAAAGTGCATTGAATTTCGGGATGGTCTGCCCCTCAATGAGCAGGCTCCAGCGCATAAGCCAGCTCAGCGCCATTGAGCACAGCGCCAGCACGAAAGCGTACCGCCGCCCAGGGCGTTTAAGCGCCAAAAGCCCGGCGCCACCGGTCAAAAGCCACAACAGTACCCAGCCCAGGGCGAGGTTTTGCGCCTGCGGCCAGCGAAGCCAGTCACGCAGCGCCGCGCCGGAAAGCGTATCGCCCGATACCCACAGAATAATCACGATGGCGAGAAGCCCCAGCGTCGCCAGCAAGCCTCGCGCGAGCATGTGTGACACTCTGCCTGCGGGCGAGGCGGCAATCAGCAACGCCAGCAGCGTCTGAAACGCGCTCAGGAACATCGCCTGCGGGAACCATAGGCTAAACCAGAGCGGGCGGGCGCGTACCACGGACACTTCACGCCCGGTATACACCAGTAAGCCAATTGCTGTCAGCGCGCAGGCAAAGGTCAGCCAGCGGGTGAGGGCAAAGGTTTTGCCGTAGATTTTTTGCACCCAGACGGCGACAAACCACAGGCCGAGAAAGCCGGTAAACAACGGCAAAAACAGTGCGCCCCAGGGCATCCATGACCATGGCGTGGGCCAGGCGTAGAAGTGCCATACCCGGGCGGTCTGATGGAGGTCCGCGGTCAGCGCCAGCGGCGCGGTAATGGCGCACGTCAGGCCAATTAGCAGCGTCAACCGTTCCAGTTCCGGCTGACGACCATGTAATCCACACGCCAGCAATGCTGAACAGGCAGCGATACCGATAAAGAAAAAATACTGCACCGCCCAGGGAAGCCAGGTGACATCCTGCGGGTGGGCGAGCACTTCGTTAATGATGAGCGGCGACATTTATACCTCCTGCCAGAGCGCGGGTTGGCTGCGGCCCAGTAATGGGGTGACGAACGCATCATCAAGGCCCAGATAAAAAACCTGCGGCGACGTGTTCTCTTGTGGTTTCAGTACCCGGATCGCGTCCTTATGGGTATCCAGCAACTGGCGCAAACGGCTTTGCGGATCATGCAAATCGCCGATAATACGCGCGCCGCCCACGCAGGATTCGACACAGGCAGGCAGCAACCCGACATCAAGCCGATGCACGCAGAAGGTGCATTTGTCCGCCGTCTGGGTGTTGTGATTGATAAAGCGGGCGTCATACGGGCAGGCCTGAACACAATAGGCGCAACCGACGCAGCGTTTATTGTCGATAACCACGATACCGTCTTCACGCTGGAAGGTAGCCTGCACCGGACAAACCGGCACGCAGGGCGGGTTATCACAATGATTGCAAAGCCGCGGCAACAGGACGTTGGTCACGCTTTCACTGTTTTCGCGCCGCACCTGGTACTGGTTAACCGTGGTGCGAAATTCTCCCTGCGGCGTCTGGTTTTCGATGGCGCAACTCACTGTGCAGGACTGGCAGCCAATACAACGTCGTAAATCGATCAACATCGCATAACGATGCGCAGATGACCCTTCGCGGCGCGTTGGCCCGAACGACAGCGTCGCCTGCGCCAGCGGGATCGTTGCCGCCCCAACGCTCGCCACGCCTAACTGCCTGAGAAAAACCCGTTTACTGATATCCATACTGTTCTCCGTCGACGCCGTAAGAATCCATGCGTCACAGTGTTGTTAAGCGTCTGATGAATAAAGAAGCCGTATGATTTACAGTGTAAAAATGAGCACGGGGCAGGGACTATTGTGGTTAACCACATACCCGACGGGTTGTTGATCTAACGCAACCATGCACTGCGGGAGAGAGTGTGAAAAAGGCGTTGTTACTGATTATGGGGCTGGGAATCGGGTCTCTGGCCCAGGCGGGCGAGTGGACTATCGGCGTGCTGGCCATGCGCGGCGACGCCGCAACGGCGCGTCACTGGCAGCCGCTCGCCGACGCGTTAAACCAGCGTATGCCAGACGAGTATTTTACTATTAAGCCGCTCGATCTTGTGCAAATGCGCGAGGCGGTCAATCACAAGCAGATTCAATTTGTCGTCACCAATCCCGCGCAGTTTGTGCAACTCAATAGCCATTACCACTTGCGCTGGCTGGCGTCGCTGCGCTCAGCGGACGGCAAGGCCGAGGCGGGCAATATTATCGGTAGCGTTATTCTGGTCAATCGTGAAAGTGAATTACAGGATCCTCACGATCTGTTAAATAAAAAGGTGGGTGCGATCGATCCTCTGGCATTTGGCGGATACCTGACGGGATACAAAGTATTGACCGATCGCGGTATCCGGCCAGAGCGCGATCTGCGGCTGCGCTTTACCGGTTTTCCGGGGGATGCGCTGCTTTATTTGCTGCGCGAAAAGGTTATTGATGCGGCAATCGTCCCGGTGTGTTTACTTGAGCAAATGGAAGCGGAAGGGCTTATCGATAAAGCGGCGTTTCGCCCGCTGATAGTCAATCCCGTACAGGCACCCTGTATAACCAGTACACCGCTCTATCCTAACTGGTCGTTTGCCGCGCTGCCGGACGTGAATAATGGGCTGGTGGATGATGTGGCGCGCGGACTGCTGAATAATCAGGATGCGCCCTTTTTGTGGGGGGCGCCTGCGTCCACCAGCGAAGTGGAAAGCCTGCTGAGAGCGGTCAATCAACATCCTGAGCAGCGTCGGCTTTGGGAGGATGTGCGCAGTTGGTTGATGCAAAATCAACTGGCGGTAGGGGCTTTCGCCGCTGTGCTACTGTTGCTGACGCTCAATTACATCTGGATCGCTCTGCTGGTACGGCGACGCGGGCGCGCGCTTAGCCTGGCCGCGGACGCGTTGCGTACGCAGGAAATGGCGCTGGAAAATGCCCGTCAGTTAAGCGTGTTGGGCGAGATGGCGTCAGGATTCGCGCATGAGCTTAATCAGCCATTGTCGGCTATTCGCCACTATTCACAAGGGTGCCTGGTGCGCTTGCGTAAAATCGATGAGCACCACGCCTTGATCCCGGCGCTGGAACAGATTGACGCCCAGGCTCAACGCGGCGGCGACACGCTGCGTAATTTGCGCCACTGGGTTCAGCCGACATCGGCAACCCAAAAAGACGAACGGGAATGCATAGTGGTGCCCGTCAGCGATACGACACGGCGTGTAGCCGATCTGCTGCGTCTTCATCAGCATTATCCGGCCCTGAAGTTGGAAAATCATGTCACGCCTGCGTGGGTGGTGAAGCTGCCGCCGATGGTACTCGATCAACTGCTCGCCAACCTTATTCTCAATGCTGCCCAGGCGGGGGCAAGTGCGATATGGATCCACAACCAGGACGCCCAGCTTGTGGTTCAGGATAATGCGGGCGGGATAGCGACGGAGCGTCTGGCGCACGCCTTTCGCCCTTTTAATACCACTAAACCCGACGGCATGGGACTGGGGCTTGCCATCTGCCAGCGGCTTATTCGTTACGCAGGCGCTGATATTACGTTGAATAACCATGTTGCGCCGGATGGAACGCCCGGGCTTCGCGTAGTGCTACATTTCCCCAACGTCGACAATAAGGAGTTGTGATGTCTGTTATTCACCTGGTTGATGACGATAGCGCCGTCACCGGGGCGTGCCAGTTTTTACTGGAAGGGTTTGGATATGCCGTACAATGCTGGAATGACAGCGAGACATTTCTTCATCAGGCCAATCTTTTTGAAGAGGGTGTGGCGCTACTGGATTTACGCATGCCGCATCTTGACGGGCATTCCCTTTACGGAGAACTGTTAGCACGTCGCAGCACGCTTGCAGTGATTTTTCTCACCGGGCATGGCGATTTGCCGGTGGCGGTGGAGCAGATGAAACGCGGCGCGGTAGATTTTCTGCAAAAACCCGTCAGCGCCGATGCGTTAATCGCCGCCATTGAACGCGCGCAGCCGACGTCTGTCGCCGCCTGCGAGCGTCGCGCTGTCGCCGCACGTCTTTCCAGCCTGACCCCGAAAGAGCGCGACATTGCTCGTCTGGTGGTCGGCGGTTTAATGAATCGTGAAATCGCTGAGCGGCTTAACGTGGCGGTGCGCACGGTAGAAGTGCATCGCGCCAGGGTGATGGAGAAAATGGAGGCGGCAAATATTGCCGATCTGGTGGGAAAACTTAAGGTGATGGACTAACAGGCCCTGACGGGCCTGGGTTTATCGCTACATTTTGCGGGAAGTAAACGCGTCAAGTTCCGCCTGCGGCATACCGGCGGCGAGTGCTGCCTGGCCGATGGCCTTCCAGCTACTCTCATCAAGTTCAATACCTTGTTCAAGCCGGGTTTGGCGGTTATTCGCTTCCCACTCCCCCGGCACCTGTATCGGCTGCGCCGGATCGTGCGGGGATGCTTTTACCCAGTCAATAAACGCCTCCGTCTGGTGCTGCATATCCGGGGCGTCAAACATGTCCGGGTTAAGGATAATGGTCGTCATGCAGTTAAAAATCGCATCGACGCTTTCCTGAAGCGTGTCCTGATGGGTAGTTTTACCCCCCGATAACGCGCCGCCAAGTATTTCGCACAGGGTTGCCAGCGCATAGCCTTTATGCTGAGCGAAGGTCAGCAGCGCACCCAGCGGCGGGACGTGCATCACGCCCGGATCGTTAGTGGGCAGCCCCTGATTGTCGATTAAACAGCCGTCCGCGACCGGTATGCCTTTATGCCAGGCGACGCGAGTTTTGCCAAAAGCGATGGCGCTGGTGGCGTAATCAAGCAGCAGGGGCGCGCCGTCTTTACGCGGAAAGACCACGCACAGTGGATTTGTGCCAAAGCGGCTGTCTTTGCCGCCAAACGGCGCCACCATCGGATCGCCCACTACATTGACGAAGTGGATAGAGATAAAGCCCGCTGCCGCGCATTTCTCGGCCCAGTATCCAATGCGCCCGATGTGGTGCGCGTTATTCAACGCAACGGCGGCAAGCCCAAACTGACGCGCCTTTTCAATACCAAGCTGTATCGCCTCATGGGCTGCGACCTGTCCGAATGCGCTATTGCCATTAAGGGTGACGACTGCGCCGGCGTCTTTTACTACGCTTGCATGCTGGTTGAGTTGCAAATACCCCTGCGAGAGGGAACGGATATAGCTGGGCAGCATCCCAACGCCGTGCGAATCATGACCGGCGAGATTGGCGGACACCAGATGATCGGCAACCAACCCTGCTTCTTCAGGTTCACTGCCCGCATAGCCCAGCAGCGCTTCAACAAATACCTGAAGTGTGTCTGCCTGAAAACGAAACCCCGTCTGCATTATTTTTCTCCTTTATATGTTGTGTTCATTTTCATGCTGCGCTTTGCGGGAAATGAGGTCAAGCCGCCGTCCGGGCATGGGATGTTATTTGCCTTTGTTATCAAGCCACTGAAAAATCAGCATCCCTGCCAGCATAGCCGCGACAAAAATAATCCCCTTAGTGATACCGGCGCCCACTAATACGATGGCAGGGCCGGGGCAGATGCCCGCGAGGCCCCAGCCAAGACCGAACAGCGCCGAGCCGCCAATCAGGCGCTTATCAATTTTTTGCGATGTGGGTAGATGCATCTCTGGGGCGCATACGGGACGGGTGCGTTTTTGCGCCATGCGAAATGCGAAGAAGCCGACGCTAATGGCACCCCCCATCACAAACGCCAGGGACGGATCCCAGAGCCGGGTGATATCTAAAAAGCCCAGCACTTTCGCCGGGTTCGCCATGCCGCTAATCAGCAGACCAAGGCCAAACACCAGGCCTGACAGTAATGAAACCACGATCATCATTTTGTTATCTCCGAAGTCGTTTAACGCCAGAAACCCATCAGCCAGACGGTGAAAAAAGCCACCGCCATAAAGGTGGCCGTGGCGGCGAGAGAGCGGCGGGACAAGCGCGACAGGCCACACACTCCGTGCCCGCTGGTGCAGCCGGACCCGTAGCGCGTACCGATACCCACCAGCACACCGGCGATAACGAGTAACCACCATGGGGCCGCAATGGAGACTTGCGGCAAAGGCATTACCAGGCCGTATACCAGCGGGGAGATAACCAGGCCTACGACAAACGCCAGTCGCCAGCCCTTGTCGCGGGTTTTGGACGTGAGCAGACCGCCAATAATGCCGCTAATACCGGCTATCCGCCCGCAGAAAACTATCAATATCCACGCGGCTGCGCCGATGAGCATGCCGCCCACCAGGCTTGCCAGCGGCGTAAAGTTCGCCATATCCAGGGTCACTATTAACTCCTTATTATTACAGACAATTTACCAATGCTCGTTTAAACGCGTGGGTAAGACCAGCACATTATGTGCCCTTAACGGTTATCGATGCGTTATGACGATGTAACAGCCCATGCCGGTTTTAAGAATAATCCTGCGGGAAGTGAGGACTATGCTTACTGTTCAAAAAATTCCAAAAACGTTGAGGTTAGCGCCCATTGCTACCCAGTGATTTTTTAATACCGGAGGCCTGGTATGAGCAACCAAGGCGATAACGCTTCGCAAAATCGTACAAACGACACGGCACATAAGCAACCTTGTCCACCTGCAAAAAACAACACCCACGATGGGGATCCTTCGCCGATTCAAAGTGACGGTGTAACACCACAGAAAGCAGCCGTCTCTTTTACCGTGAACGGCAGCCTGCACGAGCTTGACGTCGACACGCGTACCACTTTACTGGATGCGCTGCGTGAAAATCTTAAGCTCACCGGCACCAAAAAAGGCTGCGATCACGGGCAGTGCGGCGCGTGTACGGTTATCGTCGATGGCAGACGCATTAATTCCTGTTTAACGCTTGCGGTCATGCAGCAGGATGCAGAGATCACCACCATCGAAGGGCTTGGCACGCCAGAGGATCTGCATCCGATGCAGGCGGCTTTCATCAAACATGATGGTTACCAGTGCGGCTACTGCACGCCGGGGCAAATTTGCTCGTCGGTGGCGGCGCTCAAAGAGATAGAGGCGGGCATTCCAAGCCATGTAACGGTGGATTTGGTTTCGCCGCCTTCATTAAATAGTGAGGAGATCCGCGAGCGCATGAGCGGCAATATTTGCCGCTGCGGCGCGTATGCCAACATTCTTGCGGCCATTGAAGACGTAGCCGGAGGGTCGAAAGCATGAAGGCATTTACTTATGAGCGTGTGAAGACGCCAGCCGATGCCGCGCTGAGCGCAACGCGTCACGCTGGGGCGAAATTTATCGCTGGCGGCACCAATCTTCTGGATTTAATGAAGCTTGAAATCGAAACGCCAACCCATCTTATTGATGTCAACGACCTGGGGCTTGACACAATCGAGCCGACGGCGCAAGGCGGGCTTCGCATCGGCGCGCTGGTGCGAAATACCGATTTGGCGGCCGATGAGCGCGTGCGCCGCGATTATGCCGTACTGTCCCGCGCGCTGTTGGCCGGTGCCTCCGGCCAGTTGCGTAACCGGGCGACCACAGCCGGGAACCTGCTTCAGCGCACGCGTTGCCCCTATTTTTACGATACCTGTCAGCCGTGTAATAAACGCTCGCCCGGCAGCGGATGCGCGGCGCTGGATGGGTTTAATCGCCAGCATGCAGTGGTGGGCTTAAGCGACGCCTGTATCGCCACCCACCCAAGCGATATGGCGGTCGCGATGCAAGTGCTGGATGCAGAGGTGGAAACGGTGCAAGCCGACGGCAATACGCGCCGCATTCCCCTTAGCGAATTTTATCTGGCGCCGGGCGACACCCCGCATCTGGAAACGGTTTTGGCGCCCGGGGAGATGATCACGGCGGTTACGCTGCCTGCGCCGCTCGGCGGCGTGCATATTTATCGCAAAGTGCGTGACCGCGCCTCCTATGCTTTTGCGCTGGTTTCCGTTGCCGCCGTTGTGCAGCCGGATGGCACCGGTCGCGTGGCCCTTGGCGGCGTCGCGCATAAACCCTGGCGCATGGCAGAGGCGGACGCGCGTCTTCCTGAGGGCGCGCAGGCGGTATATGACACGCTTTTCGCAGGGGCGAAACCGACCCCGGAAAACGCATTTAAACTTATCCTGGCGAAGCGGACGCTCGCCTCGGTGTTGACGGAAGCGAGGGCATAAGCCGATGAAATTCGATACGCCAGCACAAAATAATCCGGTCGATCAGTTAAAGGTGGTGGGGCAACCTCGCGATCGCATTGACGGCCCGCTAAAAACCACCGGTACGGCAACGTATGCCTATGAATGGCATGATGAAGTTGAAAACATCGCTTATGGCTGCGTAATAGGCGCGGGCATCGCCAAAGGGCGGATTGTTTCGATGAATACGCAGGCAGCGCTCGCAGCGCCAGGCGTGCTTGCAGTGATCACGGCAGAGAACGCCGGTAAGCTCGGTAAAGGCGAGCGAAACGCCGCGACGCTGTTAGGCGGCCCGACGATTGAACATTATCACCAGGCGATAGGTCTGGTGGTGGCCGGGACGTTTGAGGAAGCCTGCGCGGCAGCCGCGCTCGTTGAGGTGCAGTACCAGTCCGAGGGCGGCGACTGGGATTTGGCGGACAAAAAACCGACCGTTACAGAACCACCGGAAGACTCGCCCGATAAAAAAGTCGGGAATTTTAACGGCGCGTTTGAGGCGGCAGAGGTGAAATTTGACGCCACCTATACCACGCCGGACCAAAGTCATATGGCAATGGAGCCGCATGCGTCTATGGCCGACTGGCAGGGGGAAAAACTCACCCTCTGGACCTCGAATCAAATGATCCACTGGTGTCATACGGATCTGGCGAAAACGCTCAATATCCCCGAAGAAAACATTCATGTCCGCTCGCCTTATATCGGCGGCGGCTTCGGCGGGAAACTGTTTTTGCGAAGCGATGCGCTACTGGCGGCACTGGGCGCACGCGCCACGAAGCGGCCGGTAAAAGTGATGCTGGCGCGCCCACTGATCCCCAACAATACCACCCACCGACCGGCGACCATTCAACGCGTGCGTCTGGGGGCGGATGCGCGCGGGCACATTAGCGCGATTGCCCATGAAAGCTGGAATGGCAATCTGCCGGGCGGCCCGACGGAAACCGCCACCAACCAGAGTGAATTTCTCTATGCGGGCGCGAATCGCCTGACCGGGCTTCGGCTGGCGGAACTTGATTTGCCGGAAGGCAACGCGATGCGCGCGCCGGGTGAAGCGCCGGGCATGATGGTGCTGGAAATCGCCATGGATGAGATGGCAGAAAAGCTCGGCATCGACCCGGTGGAGTTTCGCATTCTGAATGATACCCAGGTTGACCCGGGGGATCCGACACGACCTTTTTCTCGCCGTCAGCTTGTTGAGTGTCTGCGAACCGGCGCCGAGCGTTTCGGCTGGCAGGCGCGGCAGGCTAAACCCGCGCAGGTGCGTGATGGCCAGTGGCTGGTCGGTATGGGCATGGCGGCCGGTTTTCGTAATAACCTGGTCGCGACATCCGGTGCGCGGGTGCAGCTTGATGCCGGGGGGGTTATCACCGTTGAAACCGATATGACCGATATTGGTACCGGCAGTTACACCATTATCGCCCAGACCGCCGCTGAAATGATGGGCGTGCCGCTGGAGAAGGTGGTGGTGAAACTTGGCGATTCGACGTTTCCTGTCTCGGCCGGCTCCGGCGGGCAGTGGGGCGCGAACACCTCCACATCAGGCGTGTACGCCGCCTGCGTGAAACTGCGCGAAGCGGTGGCAAACAGGCTCGGGCTTGATGCCGCCCGTGCGGAATTCGCCGATGGGCAGGTAAAAGCAGGCGGGCGCAGCGTGCCGCTTGCCGACGCCGCCGCAAACGGGGTTATTTGCGTTGAGGACAGCATTGAATTTGGCGATCTCGCTGAGAAGTATCAGCAATCGACCTTCGCCGGGCATTTTGTGGAGGTGGGTGTGGACTGCGCCACCGGTGAGGTGCGCGTGCGTCGTATGCTTGCCGTGTGCGCCGCAGGGCGGATCCTCAATCCAAAAACCGCGCGCAGTCAGGTTATCGGGGCGATGACCATGGGCCTTGGCGCCGCGCTGATGGAGGAACTGGCGGTGGATACCCGGCGTGGCTTGTTTGTTAATCACGATATGGCCGGTTACGAAGTGCCGGTTCATGCTGATGTGCCGGAACAAGAGGTCATTTTCCTGGAGGATACCGATCCGATTTCCTCGCCGATGAAAGCCAAAGGCGTAGGTGAGTTGGGGATCTGTGGCGTGAGCGCGGCGATTGCTAACGCTATTTATAACGCCACGGGCGTTCGGGTGCGGGATTATCCCATTACGCTTGATAAGCTACTTAACGGTTTACCCGACGGGGTATAAGGAAGGTAAACCAGTGCAACAGCTCGCGACTGTAAACGAACCGGCACAGGCTCTGTGCACACCTGAACAGGCGTTTTTGACCGATGACAGCGAGGCCGTTTTACGTTTCGCGTGTGACGCGCTCAACGTCGGGATGGCGGCGGTGCTGGTCACCCTTGTCGGGATCCACGGCGGTGCCGCCCGTTCACTCGGGGCGCACATGGCAGTGCGCGAAGATGGGCGTTATTGCGGCTTTGTGTCGGGTGGCTGTGTGGAATCCGCTGTGGCGCATGAGGCGCTGCTGGTGATGAACACAGGTGTGGATCGCACGGTGAGGTACGGCGTCGGTTCGCCCTATTTTGATATCGTGCTGCCCTGCGGCGGGGGCATCACTCTGGCCTTACATAAATTACGCGACCCACAACCGCTTATCGACACGCTTTCGCGTCTTAGCGCGCGCAAACCCGCAGGGCTGCGTTACGCGTCTGCCTCGCAAACGCTGATAAGCGAAACGAATCCGGCAAAAACCGACTGGGACGGGACGGATTTCGTGGTCAGCTATCGCCCTTGCGTGCGGGTGATGGTGTTTGGTCGCTCACTTGAGGCGCAGGCGGCGGCGAACCTTGCCAGGGCTGTGGGTTATGACGTTCAGACCAGCGAGGGTTTCAATCCGAAAACCTCGTTTGCGCTGATGGATGAGGATACGGCGGTTATCATGCTCTATCACGATCTCAATCGTGAACTGCCGGTTCTTCAGGCGGCACTGGCGGCGCGGCCTTTTTATATTGGCGCGTTAGGCAGTAAACGTACCCACGAGGCCCGGGTGAAAACCCTCACTGGACTCGGCGTAAGCGCAGAGGATATTGCACGCATCAAAGCGCCCATCGGCATCTTTGCGAAAGCGCGCGACGCCCATTCGCTGGCGCTCTCGGTGCTGGCTGATGTGGCGGCGGCGCGCCTTGCACGGTGTGCGCGTTAGTGGCCTCTGCCGTGGTGATTATCCTGGCCGCAGGAAAAGGCCAGCGGTTTTATGACTCTGGAAGCACTACCCATAAACTCGACGCATTGCTTAACGGCACACCGGTATTAACTCACGTTATGCGGGCTGTGCAGGCAGCGGGTCTGTCCTGGCATGTGGTCAGGCCCCGTAACGGTACGTCGGGGATGGGGGAGTCAATTGCGCTGGGCGTTCGGGCCACAAAAGGAGCGCAAGGCTGGTTGATTTTGCCGGGGGATTTACCGCGCATTCAGCCGGTCACGCTGCAACGAGTCGCGCAGGCGTTAGCGTCTTCACCGCTGGTTGTGCCTTATTACCAGGGGCGTCATGGTCATCCTGTGGGGTTTAGTCAGCGTTATTATTCGGCGCTTGTCGCAGGTAGTGATGAGAGAGGCGCGCGCGACATTGTGCGTCAGGCACGCTTACTGGGTGAGGTCAGTGAACTCGCGGTTGATGACCGCGGTGTGATCGACGATGTCGATACGCTTGCCGACCTGCATGCTATTGCGCGTTATTATGACTAACCCGGCGCAGTGGCCGGGTTCTTTTATTACCTTACCGACATGCGGTATTCAATCATGCCGCTTTTTTTCGCCACCCAGTCATAAAGCCGCTGCCCGCGCAGGTTAGTTTCATGGGTATGCCAGTAAACATGCGCTGCATGGCGTTTGCGCGCCTGAAGCTGTACGTATTCAATAAGCTTTTTGCCAACCTGCTTACCGCGCACATCCTCGCTGACGAATAAATCCTCCAGATAGCAATACTCCGATTCAGCCCATGTCGAGCGATGAAACAGATAGTGAACGAATCCGACAATTTTGCCGTCCTGTTTCGCGACCGCGCAAAACAGAGGTTCAATCGGATTGAGAAAGCGGCGCCAGGTCAACCGGGTTACGTTGTCTTCTATATCAACGCGGTAAAAGGTTTGATAGTTTTCCCACAGCGGCAGCCATGCCATGTAGTCGCCGTCAACGGCAGGTTCTATCGTTACGTTTAAAGATTGCTCGGTAGTCATTGTCATTATTCCCTGTAGGTCAGTGGGTTATTCCTCACAGAACGCAATGTTAGCGATGGTTCTGGTTCCAAATAAGTGACACTTTTTGTATTTTTACAGGATCCACTTTTATTTATTGCTTAAGAGTTGCTATGAGAAAGCCCACCGCGCCGCTGTTTCAGGATTTGCTGTTAGAGAGCGGTATTATCAGAGATCAAGTCTATCACGCGCTGCGTAACGCTATTCTCGACGGCCGGCTGGCGGCAGGGTCAAAAATTCCCTCAAGCCGTGCGCTGGCGGAAATGATGCGAATTTCCCGTAATTCGGTGATTGCCGGTTTTGAGCGGCTTACCGATGAGGGCTATCTCATGACGCGTAAGGGCGCGGGAACCTTTGTGACGCAACATATCCCCGACCGTTTACACGCGCCGCACACCACGCCAACGCCGCACCCGGTGCCCGCTATTGACGGCTCTGTGAACCCGGATATAACAGCGCTTGCGAAAGAGCAGGAAAACCAACATGACGGCGCGATGAACCGCCTTTTTGCGCCGGGCGTGGGATGTACCGATCTCTTTCCCCATGATTTATGGGGGAGGTTGATGGGGCGCGTGTGGCGGCAGTCGCGGCGTGAACTCGGTTTGCATACCAGTCCCTATGGCTATCAACCGCTGCGCCAGGCGATTGGTCGCTATGTTCAGGCAACGCGCGGGGTAAATTGCCATGAGGACTGCATTATTATCGTCAATGGCATTCAACAGGCGCTGAACCTGAGCGCACGGGTGTTACTGACCCGAGGCGATGAGGTCTGGCTTGACGATCCCGGATATAACGGCGCGCGGGGCGTTTTCGCCTCGGTGGGGGCGACTATCAGGCCGGTGCGCGTTGATGCGGACGGGATGGATATTCAGGACGGCATAACGCATTATCCGCACGCAAGGCTTGTCTATACGGCGCCATCGCACCAGTTTCCGCTCAGCGGCACGCTCAGTTTGCCCCGACGGCTTGCGCTGCTGGAGTGGGCCGAAAAAAGCAAGGCGTGGATCTTCGAAGATGATTACAACAGCGAATTTCGCTTTGCCGCACGTTCGTTGCAGGCGCTGCAGGGGCTTGATAAGCATCACCGTGTGATATACGCCGGCACATTTTCCAAAATGATGTATCCGGAATTCCGTCTGGGTTTTCTGGTGGTTCCCCCACAATTGCGCGAGCAATTCGGCGTGACCAAATACTATTCCGATCTGTGTAATGGTTATCTGGAGCAGGCGATCCTGGCGCGATTTATCGAAGAAGGGCACTACGCCCGTCATGTCCGACGCATCCGCAAAGCCTGTTACGAACGCAAAGCCGCGCTGGTGGCGGCAATCGAGGACTATTTCCCGGGGCGAATTACGGTGCATCCCACCGATTCCGGGGTACATGTGGTGTGTTGGCTTAATGGGCTCACGGCTAATGAGGTAGTGGAGAAAGCGCGCGGCCTTGGCATGGGCATCCAGACGTTTTCTCGCTATTGCCTGCGTCCGATGACGCGTGAGGGTATCCTTATCGGCTTTGCCAACCATCCGCAAGCAAGCCTCCGGGAAGGGATTCGCCAACTGGCGGCGGCGTTATAAGACAAAGGCTGGTGGGCGGGTTTAACGAAGCCTCAGCTCTCACTTATATTAGTTACAACATACATTATAGGGATCTATTAATCACACAGCTTCAGGCAGAGTTGCCGTTTCGTTCTTCAGGGGGAAAAAAGGCGGTGAACCGAAGAGGAAGGGAGGTTCGGTTCACCTTTACGTATCAGCTACCCCAGCGGCTTTTCAGGTAGTGAACCGCTTGCTGCGTTTGCGGTTGGTTAAGATTGTTTTCCCGAAACAGAATAGTGCCGTGAATGTTTGGCAGTGTTTCGTTCAAATCGAGTTGCCGTTTAAGCTCCGGCACGCCGCCGTTCACTGTCCAGTCGGGTTCATTCTTCGACGGTTCACCCACTTTATATAAAGCGATACCGATATAGAGCCGCGTTTTGGTGGGTTTTACGACGTTAGCCCACCATTTTGCCAGCACATCATAACGGGCGGCATCGCGCGCAAAAGGCCAGTAAATTTGCGGCGCGATGTAATCAAGCAATCCCAGTTGCACCCAACGGCGGGTATCGGCAAAGGATTCATCATAAGCCGCTGCGCCGCGTGTGGCGGAACCCGCAGGATCATGCGAATTATTACGCCATACGCCAGCGGGGCTGACGCCAAATTCAACATTGGGGTTCAGTTGCTTAATGGTGCGCGAAACCTGGCTTATCAGCAGCTCAGTATTGTGCCTGCGCCAGTCGGCCTTTGACGCAAAGCCCTGACCGTACTGCCGCCAGGTCTGGTTATCGTTTAGCTGCGATTGCGGCGTTTCTGTATAGAAGTAATCATCAAACTGAACGCCGTCGACCGGATAACGGGCGACGACTTCCGCGACGATACTGGTTATCCAGTCACGGGCTTCGGGAATGCCAGGATCCAGCACCAGGCGATCCCCTGCGGTACGTATCCAGTCACGATGCAGCACATAAACGCTTGCCGGGCGAAGGGACGTGGTGCGGCTCAGTTCGTTAATCGTTGAAGGCTTGATGTTGGTGGTGACCCGATACGGGTTAAACCACGCATGGACGCGCATACCGCGCGCATGCGCTTCATCGAGCATAAACTGCAGCGGATCGTAACCCGGATCTTCGCCAACTGTGCCGGTCAACATATCGGACCAGGGCAATATTTGTGAAGGCCACAGGGCCGTACCGTCAGGTTTTACCTGAAAAAATACCGTATTGATGCCAAGGCTTTTGAGATTATCGAGCTTATCGGTCAATGCTCTTTTTTGCTGGCTGATGCGGCTATCACGGCTGCTGCCATTCACAGAATTCACCGGCGGCCAGTCGAGACGGGAGACGGTGGCAAGCCATACGCCGCGCATCGGCTCATTTTGTTTTAAAGGTTGAGTAGGCAACGGTTGCTTTGCGACTGGCGGCAACGGCGTCACCAGCGATTTTGGCGGTTCGCCACTACAACTGGCGAGCAGTAACGCGGCGATAAAAACGCCGGTTAATTTTGCGCTGGCGAACCGGGGTAAACGACGAGTGTTAATGATCGGAGGCTCCAGTAATTCATCATTCCCTTTGATGGCCTGCCTGGACTGATTTCAGCAAACGTCTGGCAGCGCATCAACGAATAAAGAAGAGAAGTATATACCCGCAGAAGCGAGACGGTGATATGTAGATTCTGTAAAAATGCTAACCTTAACGGCAGGGCGGTTTAAATGAATCAGGCTTAGATAAATTAATGATTGTCGCCGAAGCCTTGATGAATATAACGGCGATGTGATGACCGTCGCTGCGTAAACGTCCGCATTCAGGCTCATCAGACCACATTAGCGCGCAGTTCCACCGTTTTTCATTTTGTGCATATTCTTACTCATTTACAGTAGGTTAACGCAGACGTGAATAGCGCACGCCATCGCTGTTCTGCGCTATTCAAAACCTGTGTCACCTACGGGGTATCGCCCGCAAACAGTGCGGTAAAAGTAAATGAGAATAAAGATGGTTTGCATCGCCGCAAATGACATTAACAAAATTAATACATATCGACTAAGGTGAAATCACTTCCCGTTCAATATTCATTCTCTACCTACCAGAATTAATAAGTCATTAGCAATGAAAGTAATTTTAGTTTCGGTAGTTATTAAAAATAGATATTTAATTTGCTAATACTATTTGACCTCGCGCCGATAATAGTTTCGTTAGGCTGGCATTTCCTGGCGATTCTTAGACGCATTTACTCCAATAAACGTCGTCTGAACAAACAATTAGGTTTGAATGCCTTTCTGTTTTTTATTTCCTTACAAGCAAATAACAGCCAGCTTCATGGATTGAACTATAAGAAATTTCCATTAAACATCGCAGTCTGGAGCTACGAATGAAACTTTTAAAAAACATCACAGTTAGAAAAATGCTGTTGATCATACTGGGGATCTTTACTCTCATATGGGGTGTTGCCACAGGGTTAACCCTTAAAAACTTTGCAGATGTGCAGACTTTGCTTGATAACAGCGCACAGCAAAAAGCCACCTATGCCTTGCTGGTAAAAGGTAACGATCAGTACTTCCGTTCCGTGACGCGCATGGTGCGGGCCATGGACTATCAACTGGGCGGCGATGTTGAGGGTGCCGGTAAAACCTTTGCATCCTCTGAGAAAGCGCTAAAAATCAGCAAAGATATGCTCGCACAATTTCGTAATGCGCAGCACGTTGATGTGAATCAGGAATTGACGCAGTCCATGATCAATGACTGGGATGTCTTATTAACCACCATCACACAAATGCTTGATGCCGCCCGTAACGATCGTCCAGACGAGTTCCGACAGATTTTCCGTAAAACCTATCCACCATTAAGCGTTAAGTTTGGCGAAACGGCGCAACAATATACTGAAGCGATTCAATCCAACCAGTTACTGGATAAAGCGAAAGGGCAGATTACCGAAAACCGTATCATTCTGATTAGTGCATTGGTCGCGGGCATCCTGACGCTGTTTTTGACGGACCGATATCTGGTGAAATACCTGGTGTCACCTCTTAACTACATCAAAAAACATCTTGAGGTCTTAACTGCCGGAAAATTAAATACAGATATTAATGACTTTGGTGAAAACTGCGCCGGTCAGTTAATTCCCTATATCCGCAGTATGCAACACAGCCTGCGTGAAACCGTATCGGCAATACATGCAACGTCTTCCAACCTTTACAGTAGCACCAGTAATATTCGTGAAGGGAATGAGCAGCTTTCGTCGCGTACCGATCAGCAAGCGGCGGCGTTACAGGAAACCTCAGCCAGTATGGAAGAGCTGACCTCAACGGTGAAAAACAATGCCGAGAACGTCCAGCACGCCAGAGTTCTGTCTGAAGAAACACAGAATATGGCCAAAAAAGGTGGGGAGCTGACCTCAAGGGTAGTGGATACCATGCACAGCATTTCAGAGAGCTCCAAGAAAATCTCTGATATCACCGGCGTGATTAACAGTATTTCGTTCCAGACCAACATTCTGGCGCTTAACGCCGCGGTCGAAGCCGCGCGGGCAGGCGAGCAGGGACGTGGCTTCGCAGTGGTAGCAAGCGAAGTTCGTTCTCTGGCGCAGCGCAGTGCTCAGGCAGCAAAAGAGATTGAAGCGCTAATTAATGAATCGGTTACCCGCGTCAGGACAGGTTCTGAACTGGTGACCACGGCCGGTGAAGCCATGCAAACTATCATCAATTCCGTAACGCAGGTGAATGATCTGATGGGCGAAATCTCCATCGCGTCTGATGAGCAAAGCCGTGGGATTACCCAAATTGGTTTAGCCATGAACGAAATGGATGGCGTAACCCAGCAGAACGCCGCGCTGGTTCAGGAAGCCTCGAAAAGTGCGGAAGAGCTGGAGATGGAAGCCCATCATTTAGCCAAAATTATTGCGGTGTTTGATCTGGGCGGAAATTCCTATATCGCGCAGCAGCAGGAGCCGACGCCTGCGGTAATTAAGACCTCGAAACTTTCCCCCGTCGCCGCGACTAATAACGACTCGAGCTGGGAAACCTTCTAATCAGTAACGGGATGCGCCGCATCCCGCCTTCCCTGTATCTGGTGGGGCCACGGCCTGTGGCTCCACTTATTCCAGACCCTTAAATGCTTCAAGAAGCGCTCGCTCCCGGGTGATTTTGCGCTGACGGGTTGGCGCATGTGTACTACTTTCAGTAAAACCACTTTTACGGGAAGCGCACATGAAGCCACTGTCTCTTATCTTCTTAACCAGCCTCGCCTTAACCGGGTGCGGAGCCAATAATACGCCGCCCAATACCGGCATCCCCGGTGAAAAAACTTCTGCCACGATGCGTACGCTGGAAAGCGGGGCGCAGGTCATTCAGTCCCGTCCGCCTGTTGATGCCATCAGCGCTTATCTGGATGGTTTTCATTTTTATAACGGCGATAAAAATGGCCAGATGGAAGCCCATCACTATGTGACGGTATTAAATGAAGACGTCATGCAGGCCGTGATTTACGACGGTAATACCAAAGATGCGCGGCTCATGGGCGTTGAATATATTATTAGCGAACGCCTGTTTAAAACGCTGCCGCCGGAAGAGAAGAAGTTGTGGCACAGTCATCAATATGAAGTGAAATCCGGCAGTCTCATCGCCCCGGGTTTACCTGCCGCAGCCGAAAAAGCGCTGATGGGCAAAATTGTAAATACCTACGGTAAAACCTGGCACACCTGGCATACCGATCGCGATAAAACCCTGCCGTTAGGTATTCCGGCGTTAATGATGGGCTTTACCGGAGAAGGGCAACTGGACCCGGCACTACTGGCGGACCGGGATCGCCGATTTGACGTCAACACGCAGCGCATCAAACAGGAACGTGCCGATATAGTGGCGCACCCGGTGGTTGAAGGTGCCAATGCCTGGCAGCGCGGTGAAATTATTCAACTTAAACGGGTGCAGGGCGCAGGCGAGCATGGTCACGGCGACACGACGCATTTTGGGCGCTCGGAGCAAAGTAAACGCGAAAAACCGTGACTGTCAGGGTTTAGCAGAGCGATTAAGCAACCCGTTTACCATCAGGGTGAACACTTCAATCACCCGCGGTAGCGCCTGTTGTGGTGCGCTGCTCGCCGCTACCCATTGTGCGGCGTTCAGCGCGGCGCCATTTAACAGCGACGCGGCGGCGTCGACATCCACCGGGTGTATGATGCCGCGATCAAGCATTGTAGAAATGCATTGCCGCGTGGATTCAAGGCAACTGTTCTGGCTCGGCCATTGTGCCGGATCGCCCAGGAAAGCAGGGCCATCAAGCAGGACGATGCGCCGTACTTCTTCATCCAACGCCATATTGATATACGCAATTCCTTCCGCCAGCAGCATTTCCCATTCATCACCAGCAGAGGCTGCTTGTTCTTTGGCACGCCGGGCCATATCGCCGTCAATTTGGGCCACTACCGCGGCAAGTAACCCTTTTTTATCGCCAAAATTATGATACAGCGCCCCCCGCGTCAGACCGACGCTTGCGGTAATGTCATCCATCGACGCCGCGGCAAACCCTTTTTCAGCGAACGCTTTGCGGGCCGCCGCGATAAGTTTTACGCGGTTTTCTTCCATGGTTTCAACGCGACGTTTTCCAGCCATCACTACTCCTTTTCACATACGATGTGTATGTGAGTTGACATACGCGCCGTATGTGTGATTAATTTCATATACACGGCGTATATTAAATTATTTACCTGCGCAGTGCATCACACATCGCATATCCATTATTAGGAGTCGACATGAACCAGCCCACACCCGTATTTCCTGCCAATCGTCACGCGCTTTATGAAGCGCACGGATATTCGGCCGCGATCCGTTCCGGGGATTTGCTGTTTGTTTCCGGGCAGGTCGGCAGTCGCGCCGACGGCACGCCTGAACCTGATTTCGCGGCACAGGTTCAACGTGCCTTTGACAATCTGCAAGCCACGCTTGCGGCGGCAGGGTGCACATTCGCCGATCTGATTGATGTCACCACCTTTCATACCGATCCTGAAAAGCAGTTCCCGACCATTATGCAGATCAAAAACACCGTTTTCCCGCAGCCGCCGTATCCCAACTGGACGGCCGTGGGCGTGACCTGGCTTGCGGGTTTTGATTTTGAAATTAAAGTCATTGCGCGGATTCCGACAAAACCGGAGTGATGCAGCAGCGGCGACCCGAGTGCTACTGCGCCTGACCCGTTTGCGGGTGCGCTGCGTTAAACCGCGTGGCTTGCTCAATGACCCATTCACGGAAGTAAGCGATTTTCGGCAAGCTGTCGCACCCCGGGCGATAGACCAGATAATAAGATAAAGGGCTGGCGAGGCAGACCTCGGGACAAAGTCTGACGAGCCGCCCGCTTTTAAGATCGTCATCAACCATAAGGCTACGCGCCAGCGCAATACCATGACCTTCAATGGCGGCTTGCAGGACGCCGGCTGAGCTGTTGATGCGTAGCCCAGGTTTGCGGGCAATGGCCTGAACGTTAAAACGACGTAACCATTTGTCCCATGTCACAAAGTCTTTATGCTGCTCCATGGACAAATCGTGAATCAGCGTTTGCTGCGTCACGCCGGTCAGGCAGTTAATTGCCGGATTGATGGCGATAAGATAGGGCGCGCAGACCGGGAACACCTCTTCCGACATCAATAACTCAGCCTGTAATCCCTCCCAGTGCCCCAGGCCATAGCGAATGCCGACATCCATCCCCAGCGCCGTAAAATCCAGTAGCTTCAGACTGGTTTCCAGCCGCACATCAATATCAGGCCAGCGCTGCTGAAAATCTTCAATGCGTGGCAGTAACCATTTAGCGGCAAAAGCGGGGCTAATGGTCACGTTAAGAATGCCATTACTTGCCCCTTCGCGAAGTAGCGTCATGCCGAGATTCAGGCTCTGAAATCCCGCCCGGATATCCGGTAGCGCCCGCTGCGCCGGCTCCGTTAGCAGCAGGGCGGCACGACGGTTGTTGCTGCGATGAAACAGAGGGAACCCGACTACCTCTTCAAGAGATCGCACCATCTGGCCCACGGCCGCAGGCGTAACATTTAACTCTTCTGCCGCCAGCGAAAAGCTTTGATGGCGCGCGCTGGCTTCAAAAGCGCGTAGCGCATTCAGGTGAACGGGCATCTTCATATCTGATAGAAAACCTTTTTAAAGGACCAAGATTATCTCATTTGTTCATGAGAGCTTTGCTTAACATAATGCAGGAACGGTGAGTCTTTCCAGAGAAATAGTTTTAACTCTCAAACCTGACGCCGCTTTTATACGCAAAGTTTTTCTTTGCATGATTTTATTGGTGACACCGTAACGTAATCTGTTCTGAAGCAGGCTTTTAGCTTCAGTTTTCTACTGAATAAGGAGTTAACCATGGCTTATTTGCAAATCACACTGGATATCAGCGAACAGAATCGTGCCGCCGCTGCGGCGGTTTATCAAAAATACAAAACGCCTTTCCTCTCTACCATCGATGGCGCTGTCTCTAAAGAACTCTTGGTACGTAATGAGGATGTGCAGGTACTGCATGGCTTTAAAACCGCTCAACAGGCGCAAGCTTATCTCGATTCTCAGCTTTTCATAACCGATGTTGTGGAAGCGTTGAAACCTTATCTCAACAGCGCGCCGGATGTGCGTATCTATACCGTCGCCTGATCGTTCTTAAATAAACCGGGGGTTGATGTGTTCTTAAACTGGAATGAAATGCGTAACGAGTTACGCGCCGCCATCGGGAAATTCGCTGGTTTGCAACCTGATGTGATGCTGGGCATCGATAAAATGCAAAATAGCGCTGCGGCAACCGGCCATCTTGATGCTAAAACGCATGAATTGATTGCATTGGCTGTCGCCGTGACGACCCGCTGTGACGGTTGCCTTTCTGTGCATGCCGAAGCGGCCGCCAAACATGGGGCCACGCGAGAAGAAATAGCCGAGGCATTGGGCGTGGCCATTACGCTCAATACCGGCGCGGCGTTGGTGTACTCCAGCCGGGCGCTTGATGCGTTCGACAATTTACCGAAGTAATCTTTGCACGCGGCTTCCTGGTGAAGCCGCCTATCTCTATTGCGGAAATCAGCATGTTAATTAATCACGACTTTACCCGGCGCGTTACCGTAGCCCGTGACGATTACCACTGGGTTCATTCCCCTCACACTGGGGTAGATCGTGTGATGCTGGATCGAATCGGTGGCGAACAGGCGCGTGCCACCAGCATTGTTCGTTATTTACCGCAAACTGCATTCCCCCGGCATGTTCACCCGGGGGGTGAAGAAATTCTGGTGCTGGCCGGGACGTTCTCCGAAGGTGAGCGGGACTATCCTGCCGGCTGGTATTTACGTAATCCGCCGGGGTCTTCCCACCAGCCTCACAGCACCCGTGGCACGCTGCTATTCGTCAAGCTCGGTCAAATGGTTGATGACGAAACAAGCCCGCTGCGAGTGGATACTCGCGATGCGGCAAACTGGCAGCAGCGGGACGACATAGCCGTGTGCCCGTTGTTCGAAAATGGCCACGAACGCACCTGCCTGCTACGCATGCAAACTGGCTCACTTCTTAGCGAACCGCCACTGAAACGAGGGGCGGAGTTACTGATTGTGCAAGGCAGCCTGACTGAAGGCGATCGTATTCATTGCGAAGGGAGCTGGTTGCGCATTCCTGCCGGGCAGCGGCTGACGTTTATGGCAGAGGCAGACGCTACCGTGGTGTATTTGAAAACCGGCCTTCCCGGCAGTAAGCAGGCATTACGCCCATGATGAAGACACAGGTCGCCATTGTGGGCGCCGGGCTAAGCGGATTATATGCAGCCTGGTTGCTGGAACAAGTAGGTATAGATTATGTGGTTCTCGAAGGCCGCAACCGGGTGGGCGGGCGCATTTTACCGGCCGATAGCACAGGCGTCGATCTGGGCGCAACCTGGCTGTGGCCTGCCATCCAACCTGGGCTTTGCGAAGTGCTGGCAGAACTGGGCATGACGACATTCACCCATCAGGAAACGGGGGATATGCTTTTTGAGCGGGCTACCGATGCCGCTTCCCGCTATCCGGGGTTTGTCTCGGCGCCCGCAGCAGCCCGTGTGTGTGGCGGGATGTCGCAACTTACCAGTGCGCTACTGACGCGTCTCGCGCCAGGCCGTGTCATGCCGGGCGTTCAGGTGATGCGGGTCGAACAGTTTAACGGGATGCTTACTGTGCACGGCCGCAGTGGCGCGTTACAACCGGTTGTCGTGCACGCACAGCATCTGCTGCTTGCACTGCCGCCAATGCTGGCCTCGCAGATTGCGTTCACCCCCGCGTTGCCGGAATCGCTAATACACGCGTGGCGTAACACCGGCACCTGGATGGCGCCCCATGCCAAGTATGTCGCATGCTATACCCACGATTTCTGGAAACGCACAGGGCTTTCCGGAGAAGCGAGAAGCAGCATCGGGCCGATGGTCGAAATTCATGATGTTTCCGAACCGGGCCGGCTGTTTGCCCTGTTTGGCTTTATTGGGTTGCCGTTTAACGCACGGCAGGCGACCGGCGATGACGCGTTACGCCAGCAGTGCAGGGCGCAACTGGTGCGGTTGTTCGGCCCGGACGCCGCCCACCCGGAAAGAGAATTTATCAAAGACTGGGCCGCCGATCCTTTTACCGCCACTTCCCGCGACCGCGTTCTCCAGAGTGGTCATACGGTCCCACCGCCCTCGGCCAGTGAAGGGGTTTGGCGTGACGTGATGACAGGGATCGCCAGTGAGTGGTCGCCGGCCTTTCCGGGCTATCTTGCCGGGGCAATCGATGCGGCCGCTACCGGCATCCAACGCATTATCAAAAAGGCATAGAGTATGAAAAACACCTACAAGGCTGTGCAGGTTACGCGTCCTGGTCTGCTGGAAATGGTAGAAAAGGTGCTACCCGAACCGGGACCGGGGGAAGTGCTTATTAAAGTAGAGGCCTGCGGTATTTGCGGCGCCGATGCCGGCGTCATCGAAGGGCTGGAGAAAGGGATTGATTACCCGCGGGTACCCGGTCATGAGGTGGTCGGCACGTTGCACAAAACAGTCGGGCCATTACCGTCATGGCTTAAGCCAGGGCAGCGTGTCGGGGTCGGACGTTTAGGCGGGCATTGCAGCGCATGTGAACAATGCCGTCTTGGGCGCTTTAATCTCTGTTTGAACCAGCCGGTGACGGGTAGTTCACGTGACGGAGGGTACGCCGAATATATGCTGGCGCGGGTCACCGGGCTGGTCGCTATCCCCGATGATCTGTCATCCATCGACGCCGCGCCGCTCCTGTGCGCCGGGATCGCGACATTCAACGCCCTGAAAAAATCTTGCGCGGAGGCCGGCGATACGGTTGTGATCCAGGGGATGGGCGGATTAGGGCATCTCGCGTTGCAGTATGCCCGTAAAATGGGCTTTCGCGTAATTGCCGTGGGCAGGGGGGATGACATCGCCGATGACGTCATGGCGCTTGGGGCACACCACTATGTGGACACCCGTAAAAACGATGCCGTCGAAGCGATCAAGGCCTTAGGGGGCGCTCAGGTAATTTTGTCGACCATTACAGAGAGTTCTGCCGTCTCAGCGCTACTTCCTGCGCTGACGCCACAGGGACAGTTGATGGTGGTCGGCGTGGGTAAAGAACCCCTGACCTTATCGCCGGGCATGATGGTCGGGCGGGAATTATCGGCGAAGGGCGCCATAACCGGTACGGCGATAGAGTTAGAAAAGGCGTTGAAGTTTAGTCTGCTCGCAGACGTGCGGGCCAGAATTGAACAACGGCCTTTGACACAAGCCAGGGCGGCCTATGACAGAATGTGCAGCGGGCAGGCCACGTTCCGCGTGGTGCTCACCGTCGATCACGAATAACCCAGCCGAAAAGGGCGTCACGGTTAAGCACGCCTGGGTTTGCGGCGGTCCGCGAACCTGATTTGCAAGCGATGTCAGGCCCTCCCGGGTCGGGCATCTTTATTGAAAGAAAAACTTGCTCACCGACAAAGTTTATCTGCTTTGTCGGCAGCGTGTTTTCCCCCTCATACTGCCTCAGACCGAACAGTCTTCAGATACGTGCTATCCACCTACCGAACAAACCTATGACGATTCCATTAACCATCAAACAAATTGAGATGCTGGTGAAAATCAGTGAAGGGAAAGGGCTGTCGGAAGCGGCGCGGTTGCTTAATCTTTCGCCTTCTGCGGTCAGTAAGGGATTGGCAGTAATGGAAGAGAATCTGGGCGTGCCGCTTATCCAGAGGACCACCCGATCATTTCAGTTAACCGAAGCCGGTGAATACTTTGTTTCCAGAGCGACGGCGCTGCTAAAAGAGTTTGACGATATCGTTAATACCACCTGCGGGTATTTTAATCACCCGCATGGCGCGCTACGCATAACGTGTTCGGTCGCCTTCGGTTATGCTCATCTGATTGATATTTTTGAAGAATATCGAAAGAAAAATAGTGATGTTGAGCTTATCCTCGATCTTGACGACCATCTGACGAATCTCAACGAAAACAATGTTGATATTGCGCTCAGGATCACCGCAACCCCGCCGCAGAACTATGCGGCCAGAAAACTCTCCAAAATCAGCTGGTTGTACTGTGCTTCCCCTGCCTGGCTTGCGCGAAACGGCACGCCAACCAGACGCACGGAACTCGCCATGCATGAGTGTCTGGTGTACCCAGGGTTAACGCCGCCGCTACGTTATAATGAGCTGGCATCCCAACATCCCTCGTGTGATATCAAACCCAGAACGCCAGTACAGGCGAACAGCAGTTTGCTGCTGCTCAAGGCGGCCCTTTCCGGGCAGGGTATCGCCTGGCTTCCGTCCTACCTTATCAGCCAACACATTGAAAACGGGGAGTTGGTGCCGCTGAAACTGGATGGTAAATACGCCTACCCGACGCATAGTCTCTATGCGCTCTATTTCCCCAGTAAGTTCCGTAATCCAAAAGTGAGATCGTTTATTGATTTTTTGGTTGAGGAGCATCAGCCATGGAATCGCTGGGAAAAGGCAGTTAACGATCTGCTTTAATTGTTGTCGCGCTATAGTGTGCGAAACATCACAAAAATAATTTCATTCAAAAATAAACGTGTAATAAAAAACCATTATCCAGATCACATCCGGAGATAAATAAATAATTATTTTGTGCGGCCTGTCATGTAACTTCAAAATAAATAGCCTGTGAAGAAAAGTAGAAACTGTTTTCGCTAATTTTCATTCGATTCGATTTAATGGCTGTGTAAAGCTTCCGGCATTCAATCATTAATGCCGATAGGGTTATTTGATTGAAATGTCCGCATGACCTTGTTGCTTCTGGCAAGAAATTAAACAGGTTATTACAGCATGTTTTTATCATGCTCAGTCTGGTGCTTTTACTTTGTCTGTGGGGTCTACTATGACGGTAGGAATTAATAACGAAGTAATTAATAAAAAGAATATCCCTTTTACGCTTTACGATTTAGGCTGGGTCGTGCTTTGTATTGGCGCAGCGATTGGATCCGGAATTGTTTTTTTTCCATTACAAGTCGGTCTGAAAGGGGTTTGGGTATTTGCGCTGGCCGTGCTTCTTGGTTATCCAGCCGTGTATTACATGCAAAAAATGTTTATTGAAACCATGGCGCGTAGCGATGCTCAGGACTCCTATTTGAGCATTATTGCAAGCTATGTCGGCAGCCGCTGGGGCGTGTTGTTGGGCGCGCTTTACTCCGTCACTATGTTGAAGTCGATGGTGGAGTACGCCCTTGCAATAACCAATGACAGCGCGTCGTACCTGAAAACCTTTGGTCTCACAACTGACACGCTTTCCGGGCACTGGTGGTGGTCTTTGCTGCTTATCGCCGGGCTTTCTCTGGTGGCATCAAAAGGAGAAAAAGTCCTCTTCAAAGTCTCGGGCAGCATGATTGCCGTAAAACTGGTCATCATCGTGGCGATTGGCTTTGTGGTGGTGCCTTTCTGGGATGTGAGCAATATCGGTGACTTTCCCAGCGTGAGTCATTTGGTTGTAGGTACTTTCCCAACATTGCCCTTTGCCATCTTTTCTATCATGTTTGTGGGCATTCTTAACCCAATGAATCTTGCCTACAAAAAGCGCGAAGAAGATAAAGAGGTCGCAAAGTATAAGATTTTGCGCGTGCATAAAGTGGCCTATCTGATTCTGGTTGCAACCGTACTGCTGTTCGTGGTTTCAATCGTGCTTTCTATCAGCGAGGCGGATGCACTGCGGGCATACCAGGATAACATTTCAGCGCTTGCGCTGGCGGCGCGGGTTATCCCCGGCGCGACAGTGAAATACATGAGCGTCATTCTTAACGTATTTTCAATTGTCACTGCTTTCCTGGCGCTTTACCTGGCGGTCCATGAGTCCTTTGTCGGTCTTATCAAAGTGGCTGTTGGGAAAATGTTTACGTCTCAATCGCAGAACGAGAACGCCATTTCCATTGCCGCGTTTTTCATGGTGGTGTTGGTATTATGGCTCATCGTCCTGACGAACTTCCCCATCCTTAAGGTATTTGTTTTTGGCGGAGTCACCTACGGTCTTATTAGCTGTATCATTCCTGGGTTTATAATCCTGAAAAATGATAAGTTCGTTGACCTTCGCGGGCCATCCGTTTACTACGTGATTTTAATAGGCATGTTAATGTGCATTGGCCCATTCGTTATGCTGTTTTCCCAATAGAATTTTTATCTCTGTAACATAAAAGATGTTTTACCCTACGTATTAACGTGTTTTGCATGAGCGGTATTCCGGGTCATCATTAATTTCATTCATGATGACCCGGAAATAAAAGTCAGCGAGTGAAAAAAATTATCAAAGACGCTTGCCTGTGATATTACAAAAGAGACATAACAGACAATGGGGAGCGGAAATGTCGCGCAATAAAATCGCCAAAAAATTACAGAACCTTCAGTCATCTGCCATTAGAGAATTATTAAAACATAGCAAAATGGACGGCGTTATTTCCCTGGGTGGAGGTATTCCTGATCCTGAGCTGTTTGATCGGGAAGGGTTAGCGCTTGCCATGGAGAACGTGCTGACACATTCCTGGAAAGAGGCGTTTCAGTATGGACTCAGCGAAGGCGACCCGGCGCTGCGAGCCGCAATCTGCCAGTTGATGTCAGAGAGAGCCATTCACTGTGAAGTTGATGATGTGGTCGTGACCTCAGGCTCGCAACAATCTCTGGATATCCTGGCCCGCGCATTGATAAACCCGGGCGATGTCGTCGTCGTCGAACGTCCCACGTACCTTGCGGCATTACAGGTCATGCAACTTGCAGAGGCAAACCTGATGTCGGTGGGGACCGATGGCGAGGGGATGATCGTGGACGAACTCGAGACGCTATTGCAGACCGTACCGGTGAAAGTGGTCTACATCGTGCCAACGTTTGGTAATCCTGGCGGCGTTACGCTATCAGAACCGCGGCGTAAGCAGCTGGTAGATCTGTCCCGGCGCTATGATTTCGTCATTATCGAAGACGATCCCTACGGTGAAATCAATTTTACCGGGACGACTTTTGTTCCCCTCAGAGCCTGGGCTGCGGAAATGGAAAACAGCGACAGGGTCATTTACACCTCAACCTTTTCCAAAATTCTCGCGCCGGGCGTACGCGTCGGCTGGCTGGTGTTACCCGGCTGGTTGAAACGACAGGTCGTCACGCTTAAGCAGGCCACGGATTTGCATACCAGCTCGCTGTCGCAATCGCTGACCTACCACTATTTAAATAGCGGACGCCTGACGCCGCAGATTGCGCTGATTCGCGACGCTTACAAACAAAAATGCCAGGTGCTGAGCCAGCACCTTCAGCATGAACTCGGCGAGTACCTCACGTTCCATCAACCGATGGGTGGAATGTTTCTATGGGCAAAATTTAACCATGACATGAACACCACGCAGTGGCTGCAAAAAACGCTCAGTCACGGGGTGGTGTATGTCCCCGGCGAGTTCTTTTACTGCGACGAGCCCGACGCGTCCACGCTGCGTATGTCCTACGTCAGCACCACGGAAGCGAATCTGAAAGAAGCCGTTATGCGCCTAAAAAACGCACTCAATTAAAGGTTCTCGCCAGCCAGTAAAGGGCGGGGACCAGGGTCAATTACTATTCAGTCAGTGTTGTAAAAGAGGAAGTGTAATCATGTCCAATCATAGTTTTGATAACCAGGTGTCCCCGGAAACCTATCTGTGTCACGGCCCGTTTGATCCTGACGTCTTTGGGGGCGTGGTTAACCCGCCGGTTTATCATGCCTCAACCGTCATTTTCAAAAACTGCAACGAGCTCAGCGAGCGCCATCAGGCGTTGTTTGAAGATGCCGAAGACGAGGTGATGTACTATGGTCGCTTTGGCACACCCACCACCTTTGCCGTGCAAAAAGCGCTCGCGGAGCTTGAGGGCGGCTACCGTGCTTTATTAGTGCCTACCGGCCTCGCGGCGTGCACCACCGCATTGCTGGCGTTAGTGAAAAGCGGCGATCATATTCTGGTCAGCAGCAGTGTGTACGGTCCAACACGCGGTTTCGTGAATAACGTCCTTGCCAAAATGGGCGTGTCGGCAACCTTCTTTGATCCGACTGTGGGTGAAGGGATTGGTGCTCTGTTCCAGGAAAATACCACCGTCGTATTTACGGAATCTCCCGGCTCGCAAACCTTCGATATTCAGGATATCCCGGCTATCTCTCGTGCGGCTCATGCCCGTAATGCAAAAGTGATCGTGGATAACACCTGGGCTACGCCGCTGTTTTTCAAACCCTTCGATCACGGTGTGGATGTCTCGGTACACGCTGCGACCAAGTACATTGTGGGCCACTCCGACGCGCAGATGGGCCTTATAACCACGAATAAAGAGACCTGGCTTGCGATTCGCCGCTTCGTCTATCTTTTTGGTCTGCATGCCGCACCGGATGACGTTTATCTGGCCCAGCGCGGTCTGCGCACCATGTCATTGCGTCTTGAGCGCCATCAGGCCTCGGCGCTGAAAATCGCCAAATGGTTTGAAGAGCGTGAAGAGGTCGAGCAGGTGCTTCATCCTGCGTTGCCTTCCTGTCCGGGACATGAAATCTGGAAACGAGATTTTACCGGGTCCAGCGGTCTGTTCAGCGTGGTGCTTAAGCCACACTATTCAAAAGCCTCCGTTGAGAAATTTATCGACAGCCTGGAATATTTCGGCATCGGTTTTTCCTGGGGCGGTTTTGAAAGCCTGGTGATCCCATTTAATCCGCGTAAAGACCGTCCGGAATATCACTGGCCCTATGAAGGGCAATCTTTCCGTTTGCAGATTGGCTTAGAAGATCCGGTGGATTTAGTAAAAGACTTGGATCAAGCGCTTCGTCACCTGAAGGCTTAAGCGCCCGCCACGTTGGCGCTTGTTATACTGTCGCGATGATGAAACGTTCACAATAACGGATGCAGTAATGGATATTCCGATAGACCTGAAGCACTTACAGACCCTGCTCACTTTGCGTAAAACAGGCAGTTTAACGCGTGCGGCGGTTGCCTTACAGCTGACCCAGTCGGCACTGTCGCACCAGATTAAACAACTGGAAGATCACTACAGCGTCACGTTATTTGTGCGTAAAACCTCCCCGGTACAATTTACCCAGGCCGGGGAGCGGTTGTTGCGACTTGCCGAAACCGTGCTCAATGCCATGGAGGAGGCCAATCGCGATCTTTACCAGTTTGCGAGCGGCAAACACGGGGCGCTAAGGGTGACCCTTGAGTGTCACACCTGTTACAGCTGGCTGTTGCCTGTGATGGATGAATTTCGCAAAAAGTGGTCTGACATCGAGATTGCTATTTTGCCAGGCTTCCAGCCGGATCCGGTGGGATTGCTGCTTCAAAACAGAGCGGATGTGGCCATTGTGGATGAGGCTGAGGAGACGGAAATGGTCAGTTACAGCTCGTTATTCAAATACGAAATGGTGGCCATTATGGCCAACGACCATCCCCTGGCGCACAAACCGTGGCTAGAGGCGGAGGATTTTCGCGGCCAAACGCTGATTACCTATGCCGTACCGGAAGATCGTATCGACCTGTGCCGTAAAGTGCTTAAACCCGCTGGTATTCCGGTGCAGCGCAGAACGACGGAGCTCACTATGGGAATTGTTCAACAGGTCGCCAGCCAGCGGGGCATTGCGGCGCTGCCCATCTGGGCGGTATCGGAATACCTGGATAAGAAGTATGTGCAGGCCAAATCCATTACCCGCACGAAATTAATGTCGGAGATTTGGCTGGCGTCGCTGACGGATAATCTGGATAAGGAGTATGTACACGACTTTATTCATTTTATCAGGCAGCGCTGCCTGCGCCTGTTGCCGGACATCCAAATGACCTGAATAGCGAATGCCAGCAGGTGGATTTATTTGTGTCCACCTGCGTAAAGGCTATTTTTTTACGGAGAGAAAAATGAAAAACATTATTACTACTGAAGCGGCACCCGCGGCTATTGGGCCGTATTCTCAGGGCGTGAGTTACGGCGACCTGGTCATGACCTCAGGGCAATTACCGCTTGACCCGCTTACCATGGCATTCCCGGCGGGCGGGATAAAAGAACAGACCCGGCAATCGCTGTTAAACGTAAAAGCGGTACTGGAACAGGCGGGCGCGTCGCTGGATACCGTACTGAAAACCACTTGCTTCCTGGCGAAAATGGAAGATTTTGCCGCGTTTAACGAGGTGTATAGCGAGTTTTTTGACGCAAACGGTGCGCCGGCTCGCTCATGCATTCAGGCAGGTAAATTGCCGAAAGATGCGCTGGTTGAAATCGAAGCCATCGCCTACAAGAAAAAGTAACCGCAGAGGAGGCAGGGTGGATATTCACCGCATCAAACGCGTGCATCATTTCTATTACTGCCTCCTGGTCGCAGTAAAAATGTATCGTATAGAGCATCGCTGTCTGAACAGGATTGAAGAAAATACGTTTATTTACTGCTGGCTAAAGAAGGCCGCGAGAAATCCTGTCTTCGAGCAGGCACTGCAAAATGAGGTTGCGTGGTTGAAAACGCAATTGCGTGGGCACGGAATCAGGCTGGATATCAGTTCCATGGTGGAGAACATTTTTTCAAAGTTAACGCTTCTGCTGGGACATGAACAATGAACCGATGGCGTGACAGCGTTAGAAGAGCCGCGCCACCGCCGGTATTACTGTTTTTGTTTGTGCTCTTTGATATCTGGAGTAGTTGGCCTGCGCTTATCCACCCGGAGCGGCTGCTTACCCTGTCGTGGCAGACCTTTACGGCGGTGCTTATCGGTGTAGTGAGTTTCTGTCTGGCGCTGTCCGGTTTGTTTAAGTTAATCAGTCATAAAACCACCCTGAATGCTCTCCATCCGGAACGTACCCGCATTCTGGTCACAGACGGATGTTATCGCTACTCCCGCAATCCGGTCTATCTGGGTTTTGTCGGGCTACATGTTGCTGCCGCTCTGCTGGTGGGGAGTGTTATCGGCATTCTCGCAACCCCCATTCTGATTTCACTGCTGACCCTTGTGCATATACAGGTCGAAGAAGCCGGGATGCGCCAGCGTTTTGGCCTGCAGTGGCAACAGTATTGTGAAAACACGTCGCGCTGGTTATCCGGGAAATCCTTATTCCGGCGTGGTTCATGAATGGCTTTAGTGAGCCGCGCCCCCGGAAGGTGTAAGCGAACCCATTTCCGTCAGCGCAAGCGGCGGCATCAACGAAGTTGAAAAATCCACAAGGCGTCATCGACTTATCGCCCACCCGTTGGTTTGTGGCTGAGAATATTACCCCGGGAGGCAACGACGTGGTCTCTTAGCGTCATCCGGTATAGATTCAATCGCATAGTGATCCAGGAAATTCCTTTAAATGACGACAGAACAGGCTCTTCCGGTGGCGGAGCAGAATAATAATATTATCCGCCTCGCCGCTGCTCAGGCTCTGGCGGGTGCCAACTCGGTCGTGTTTTATGCGACCGGGGCGATAGTCGGCAGCACCATCGCGCCCGATGCGTCGCTTTCAACGCTCCCCATTACGCTTTTTGTACTGGGTATGGCATCGTCGATCCTGCCATTTGGCGCACTGGCCCGAAAGCGAGGCCGCAACGCGGCGTTTATGGTCGGCACGGGAGCGGGGATAATAACCGGTCTGATGGCCGCCGTTGCTATGCTGATTGGCTCATTTTTGCTTTTCTGTTGTGCGGCGTTTCTGGGTGGCGCCTATGCGGCCGTTGCGCTCAGTTTCCGCTTCGCGGCAACAGATGGCGTCTCGCCGGAACGGCGGGCGCGAGCATTGTCACTGGTGATGGGCGGCGGGGTGCTGGCAGGCATTATTGGCCCAGGCCTTGTGACCACGACCATGGATCTCTGGCCGCCCCATACTTTTGTTATCACGTTCATTGCTCAAGGGGCGGTAGCGGCCGTTTCAGCGGTTATTTTAAAAGGCGTGACGCCAGCAGAAACTCCGGCAACCCCTGCCTCCAAAGGGCGCCCGCTGCGGGAGATTATTCGTCAACCTGGTTTTGCCACAACGGTCTTCAGCGGGGCGGTGACCTATATGGTCATGAACTTTTTAATGACCGCCGCGCCGCTGTCTATGCATATGGACGGTATTTCACAGGAAGCGGCTAACCTCGGGATCCAGTGGCATGTAATTGCCATGTTTGGTCCAGGCTTTTTTACCGGGAAGCTCATCAGCCGCTTTGGCGCAATGCGCGTTGCAGCAATAGGATTGCTGATTACGGCCAGTGCCGTATTTGCCGGGTTAGGCGGAACCGGCGTGCATCATTATTGGCTGTCGTTGATTTTATTGGGACTGGGCTGGAATTTTGGTTTTACCGGCGCATCGGCACGGATCATTCAATTCCATCGGCCAGAGGAGAAGACTCAGGTCCAGTCTCTGAATGATTTCGTGGTGTTTGGTGTCATGATCATAGGCTCGTTCTCGTCAGGGGCGCTGCTCACCCTTTACGGCTGGAACGCCGTGCTTTGGGGGTCATTGGTACCGGTAGGCCTGGCGTTTCTGGCGCTTTGTGTCGGATCGCGGACAGCAAAATCATAAAAAAGCCCGCGCAATGCGGGCTCGATTGCAATTATGCCACTGCCTGCTCATCATCGTCAGCGAGGGCGCTGGCGTGCAGCTTTTTAATCAATCTGTCCGCAACATTAGCCGACCAGGCGGCGATGGTCAGGCTCGGCGCGCCGCCGGGGGAGGCCGGCAGGGCGGCTGAGTCGGCAATATATAAACCGGGATGGTCAAACACTTCGCCATCGGCACCCACTACGCCATTCGCATTTGATGTGCCGAGACAAGCTCCGCCCATGGGATGAACAGTGACCGGATGGCGAGGTGCGTAGATTTTAGTCCGGGTAAGCGACTGAATTTTGGCGAGTTCGTCATCAATCTCTGTATAAATACTGTTTTCATGTTTGCTGTAGCGAACTGTAAATTTACCGCGCTGCATGACCGCCTGGCCATTATTGTCATCGCCGCCGAAAGCAATAATGACGGATTGTTTACGAAGCCAGCGCTTAAGCACCCCCGGCACCGGTACGTCGTCCAAACCTTGAATACTGGCACGAAGCACAATAACGCGTTCATTGGTGGAATCTTTCAGACGAAAAGGCGAAGCGATAGGCATACCTTTGGACAAATCGCTGGTGCTGTTCTCTTTCCAGACGCCAAAAAAATCGCCGTTACCGCTGAATTTCAATCCCAGCCTGGGCATACCCGAAAGGCCGCCTTCGATGTCACGACTGCGCAATAACAAGCGCAATGTATTTAACGCGCCAGCGGCCAGAATAAGGTGTTCCGCTTGCAAGCTTTCTGTCTTACCGCTGCGATGGTCACGGTAGCGTACTTCATAGCGCATGGCGCAGTCCGCCTGAGGTTCAAGCGCCCGTATCGACAAAGCTTCACACATCTCCTTCACCACCAGACCGTCTTTCATTGCAGGCCAGATAAAGGTGAAATCGAGCGTGGTTTTCGCGCCGGACGGCGAACCCAGGAAGCTATTATTTTTCATGTCGCACTCCCAGCGCTCTATACCGTTTTGGTCGGTGACTTTTTCCGGGCAGCCGGGGACTCTCGGGACCAGCATAGCAACCGGCGGATCGCCAAGAGGGGTAAGTAAACCATCATAGTTGGTCTCCTCAATGCGATTTGGTGCCGCATCCGCCGCGGTTAAGGGGCGGGCGTTAAATGCGCTGATAATCTCGTCATAGTAAGGCGCCATATTTTCCTGGCCGATTTGCGGATGATGATTATCCCAGTAATTCGCGGCAAGCGGTCGGTCAAGAAAACCGGCATAAACGTGGCTTCCGCCACCCACGCCCGACGAACAAATAATATTGATCCCCTGGCCTGCGTACGCTTCGATAAAGCCTTTTTTATTGAGTGTGAAGGTTTTTTTGAACCGATGCGAACCCACTGTACGCAGCCCGTGCGTGAAGGCTTTACTTCCCTGGGGGAGCGGCGCGAGGTTTTTAAGCCCAAGCGAGCGGTTTGGCACGGTGTCGCGCCAGGGGCCACGTTCCAGCATCACAACCTCACGACCCGCTGCGGCCAGCCGTCGTGCTGCCACCGCACCGCCAAAACCGCTGCCGATTATCAGCACTTCTACTTGTTTTGTCATTGACCTACCTTGTATGTGATCCCGCCGGAACGTTAAGTTGCGTCTGCCCGTGAGGGAAAGTGGGAAGGGTGAGCGGCTTTCGAAATCAGCCGCTCCGTTCAGATGAAAGGTTCGCTGTGCAGCATCAACAGGAACAGGGAGCGGATCCGGGGCATGTTTGAGACGCGTCTTTGAGCGTGTCGAGCAGTCTGTCTGCCACGTGGGCCGCCCAGACGGCAATGGTTAAACTGGGCGGTCTTCCCGGCGACGCCGGCAATGCGGCTGCGTCAGCGATATACAGCCCCGGATTGTCAAATACCTCACCGTTGGCGCCAATAACGCCGTTGAGAACAGACGTTCCCAGGCAGGCGCCTCCCAGCGGCTGTACGGTGATCGGCGCGGAAGGGGAATAAATTCGCGTTCCGGTTCGGGCTTTGATTTCGCGCACTTCGTTGTCGATCTCATGATAAACGTGGCTGTCCGCTTTGTTATAAACCACGTTAAACCTGCCGCTGGTGAACGTTATCTCGCCGTTATTGTTGTCTTTGCCAAGCGCCACAATAAAAGAATTCCTGCGTAACCACTTTTTAAGGACGGCGGGTAAAGGGTTCTCGTCCAGCCCCTGAATTGCGGCTCGCAGTACCTGAACGGATTGACTGGTGGAGTTAGCTACCCGGAATGGGCCGCACAGGGGCAGGCCGGTGGAAAGATCGCGATCGCTGTTCTCTTTCCAGAAACCAAAATAACCGCCATTCGTGCCAAAACCTACACCGAGGCGCGGCATACCCTGAAGACCATGAGCCGTATTCCGGCTGCGCATCAATAAACGAACCGTATTCAGGCAACCTGCCGCCAGAATGACGTGCCTGGCGCGCACGCATGTCGTGGTGTTGTTGCGATGATCGCGATAGCGAATTTCATAGCGCATACCCTCAGCGTCGCCAGTGGGCAACGGAGTTATTGCTGTAACTTCACACATATCCCGAACGACCAGGCCGCTACGTATCGCAGGCCAGACGACGGAGAAATCCAGGGTCGTTTTCGCGCCGGAAGGTGAGCCAAGAATACTGTTATTTTTATATTCACACTCCCAGCGCGTGACGCCATTTCCGTCAGTGACTTTTTGAGTGGTACCGGGATGAGCGGGCAGCAAAATGCCAATAAACGGGTTCGACAGCCCCTTTGTGGATAATACGCCATCATAATTGGTCTGGTTGACTGTGTTTGGAACATGGTCGTCTTCGGTTGTCGATCGGGCCTGTAAAAGGGCAATGATTTCCGCATAGTAGTTATCCATTGCGCTTTTAGATATTAATGGATGTCGATTAGCCCAGTAATCAGGATCAGCCGGTTTTGCCAGCATCGCGGCGTAAGCATGGCTACCGCCCCCCACGCCAGACGAACAGATAATAGTGATGCCTTTACCGCGAAAAGCTTCGATAAAACCGCGCTTGTTCAGCAAAATGCCTTTCCTCAACCGATGCGAACCGAGCGATCGTATGCCGTACGTGAAGGCTTTTTTACCCTGTGGCAGTGGGGCGAGATTATCCAGACCCACAGAGCGATTGGGCACGGTATCGCGCCACGGACCTCGTTCCAGCATCAGCACGTCGCGCCCCGCCTCTGCAAGACGTTTGGCTGCGATGGCACCGCCGAAACCGCTTCCTATCACCACTGTTTCTGCCTGGCTTTTCATTAAGACACCTGAGCGCTTCCGGGGAAATTATTCCCGCATTAAGAGGAGTTATCCAAACCAACAATAAATCCCGAAATTATTGTGGTTAATTTTGTTAATGTTTGGATTTTATTTTGTTACGAATTCATTGTCTGGAGTCGGGAAATAAGCGGCAAGCGAGATAATGTATCTACACTAAAAAGAATATCTTTCAGATCTATAAGTCGCCGTAAATTAGGCGTTTTTTAATAGCAGCAAATGCCGTTTAATGAAACTCACAGCTGATATGAATTACCTTCAACACTATACTGGTATTTAAACAGGATTTTTTGGGGCTATTTTTAGTAAATAAACGGCAGCGGAGGACGTAACACGGTTAGTGATAAATCAAAAAGGCGGCAAAATGATGCCACCTTTTGTTAAAAAGTTAATTTATTACCGTAGTGATTTCGCGGTTAGATTAGAGGCGTTTCAGGCCAAAAACTAATGAAAACAGACCACCGACCATAACAATGCCAATCAACAAATACATCACCGCATAAAAGTTATGGGTCAGGCTTAATATCATTCCAATTAATACCGGGGATAATGCCCCAAAACCAACGGCCATGCCATTTAATGCCCCGGCGGCTGACGATATAGCCGCAGAAGGAACCATTCCTTGCAGCAGCGTAAAGACGCAAGGAAGCTGCATTGATGAGGCCCCAATGCCAAACGAGATAAAAATTGCCGCAATGTAGTTATTGCTGATATTTACCCCGGTTAAAATGGCGGATGCGCATAGCAGGGCGGAGATAAGCATTATCAACCCTTTCTTTCCGGTACGATCAACAGCAATCCCGGCGATTATCTTGAATAACAGCCCAAAAATAAAGGGTAATGACGACATCCACCCGACGTTAGTCCATGAAAATCCGCGCTCTGTATTGAGATAGGTTGGCAGCCAGGTCACTATGCCCCAGGAAAGCATTGAGTTGGAGGAGAAGATGATTAATAGCATCCAAAAATTGACATTGCAAAGATAGATTTTGGAGCGGGAAAAGAAAGAGGGTTTTTCATTGATACTGCTTATTATTTCACTGACCTCCTGTTTTTCCTCAATGATTTCAAGTTCATGGGAGTTGATATATTTATTCTCACGTGGTGTATTCGCGGTAAAGAAATAAATCAACATCAGCGGGAGCAAGCTTAATACGAAGGAGAAATAAAAGGTATGTCGCCAGGAGTACTCAGCGATTATCCATGTAAATACCGGCATGGCGATGGCAGGTGACAGAGACTGCCCAAGTATCCAGGCTGTATTCGCGCGGCCTCTTTCTCTGGCCGGGAACCAGTTCTTGATAAAAGTATTTTGCATGGGATAGTACAATCCTTCTCCAATGCCCAACAAAATACGCGTGGCCAACAAAAACCCAAATACGGAAGACAGGCCCCCAAGAATGAGTGATACGCTTATAATCAAATAGGCTATAATCATGGCCTTTCGCGGGCCGACCCAATCGCCTATCGGGCTGAGAAAGACATTCGAAATTCCATAAGTTATCAAAAACAAACTCATTAATAACCCAATGTAAACGGGTTTACCTGCCAGATCCATTTCATGTAAAAATTCTGTATTGGCCGCTATAATTGAAATATTTACCCGGTCCAGGTAGATAACAGAGAGACTCACAAAAAGGATGGCTAGCACAAAAAAACGCTGTCTGGTTGGCTTTTCGGCGGTCGCGGAAATCGCCACCGTTTGGGATATATTATTATCATTGTTCATCATATATTCCTTATCGCCTGGTCAGGGCGGTAGAAAAATAGTGTTGTAGGGATGAGCAGAAGGTGGGTTTATATTACCCTGTTCATCAGTTGTGATGGCAATTAATTAGCGTTGCGCCTCAGTAAGAAACCATTGTCGGGCGAGTTTTTCCCAAAAACAGGCGCCTGTCTCCAGATTGTTATCATTGAAATCGTAGGTTGTGCTGTGCAGATCACCGCCTGAATCGGCATCGTTTCCGTTGCCAATCCAGCCGTACGCCCCAGGGACTTCCTGAAGCATGAAGCCAAAATCCTCAGCCGTCATGGCAGGGCGGACATCAGGATTCGCGTGTTGATCACCCACCATCTCGCGCATGATGCTTGCCATAAACCTGGCTTCTTTTGAATGATTTGAGGTATTGGGGTAACCGCCAGGCTTTATAATAACTTCCGCCTGAGCACAATGCGCTTCAGCCATATGGTGAGAAAGTCGTTGAACCCCTTCTAAAATCAATGACTGGGACTCATCCGTCAGCGTGCGGCATGTGCCAAAAATCCTTGCGTGCGTCGGAATAATATTCGGCGACGTTCCCGCTTCGATTTTCCCGATAGTGAGTACGGCCGCATCCAGGGGATCCATACGGCGTGACACTAAGCTTTGTAACTGTGTCACGATAGCGCACGCTATCGGAACAGGATCGATGGTGGAATGCGGAAGCGCCGCGTGGCCGCCTTTTCCCGTGATGATGATTTCGAAGGTAATACCTGACGCCATGATGGGACCGACTTTTGTCCCCATATGTCCTTGAGGAAGCGCGGGCCAGTTATGTAACGCAAAAACGGCCTGGCAGGGAAATAGCTTGAAAAGGCCTTCATTCATCATGACGCGCGCCCCGGCGCCGCCTTCTTCACCTGGCTGGAAAATAAGATGTACCGTACCATCAAAACTCCTGTCCGCTGACAGCAGTTCCGCTGCCCCAAGCAGCATTGCGGTGTGACCATCGTGCCCGCACGCATGCATACATCCTTTATGCTGACTGGCATAATCGAGGTTATTGGCTTCTTCCATGGGAAGGGCATCAATGTCTGCCCTGATACCAAGCGTTGGCCCAGGATCCTCAGCACAGCGACCGTGTCCATAAATACTGGCAACGATACCTGTCGTCGCCAGACCGCGTTTAAAAGGAATATCTAAAGCAGTAAGAAATTCTGCAATTTTTTCTGACGTCCGATATTCATTGAATTTAAGTTCAGGATGCTTGTGGAGGTCACGTCTAAATTCTGTGAGACGCTTCACGTTCAACGGAAATTTAATTTTATCCTGCATAAGATCTTTCTCATGGTGGTTTGGGTTTAGATGCTGATATTGACTTTCAGGTAAAGCATTTAATTAATATTAATTGAGTCATTTCACATAAAAATTAATCGAAGTGGGCCAGTGCATGTTATTTAGGGACGAATAACAAACCACGCTTGAACCCACTTTACTGGGATGATAGATATACGAAGGTATGCCGTAAAATACCTTTTAAACATCTCACTCATGCCATTGAGGTATAGCCATGGAATTGCGTCAGATACGTTACTTCACTGCTGTGGCTAAACTCGGCAGCATCAGTCAGGCCGCGCAGGAGTTACACATTGCGCAACCCGCACTAACACGTCAGATTCAAAAACTCGAAGAGGACGTGGGGGTAATTCTGTTAGAACGCACGGGACGAGGCGTAAAGCCTACTGATGCGGGCGCCCAATTTTTGATTGATGCGGAAAAGCTACTTGATGATGCCATTACGGCACGGCAACGGGCTGTGAGAGCCTCACGAGGAGAGTGCGGAAATCTATCACTTGCGTTACCCGTTATACAGAATGCCGCGCCATCCATCACCGAACTGTTAAAAAGATTTAAAAAAGAGGCGCCTCACGTAGGAATTACCCTTCATCATCTTATTTCGGAAGTGCAGCTCGCCATGATTGCGCAAGGGCAACTGGACGCAGGATTTTTACTGTTCAGACCACAGAATGATCCGTTATTCGATGGCGTACCGGTATTTAAAGAAAGAATGCTGTTTGCTTATCCCTCTGAGTGGACGTGGCCTGATAATAAAAAGCCGGAATATTTGCGCGACTTGCAGGATCTGGATTTTATATGGATCCCCAGAACGGCTGCGCCGGCATGGCATGACCGGTTAATTCATTGTTTTTTTGATGCAGGGTTTACCCCACGTTCTGTGATGCAGGGTGTTGATGCCGTCTCGATGCTAACGTTAGTTTCCGCTGGCATGGGGTGTACCATTGTTGCAGAAGGGACACGGTATCTTGCCCCGCCGAATGTGGCCTTTTTGCCGTTAAAGGATTTAAATCTTGAGCAAGAATGGGAACTCGTATGGCGTAAAAATCGCTGTTCAGAAGTACTGAAAAGACTGATAAGCATGATTTAAAACAACGCGCCAGAGTAATAGCCAGGCCGGGGCCTGGCTTATAAAGGCAACAGAGTTTTTGGTGTAATTACCGTACTGACTTCAGAATAATTTCCGGTTTAACACTGCCCAACACAACCGCGGGTGGGGAACTCATGACTACCATAGTTGGCATAGCTTCTACACCCATTCGAACCGCCAGGGTATTTTGATCCTGTACTAGCTTCACGCACTCAGGCGTGCTGTCATTATCCGGCAGAAAACCCGCCATCGCCTTACTCAGACTGTTTTTGGGATCGTTCGAGCACCATACGCGCGCCATATCACCAATGACTTCATCCTTTATAGCATCAGGCGCGACGGTCAAAAACGACATCGTTATCCCGGCGTCGTTATATTTCTTCACGTTCTTCACCACGTATGAGCAGTAAATACATTGGTTATCGATAAACACCACCACCTTAACTTTTTCTGCGGGGGCGCTCCAGGTGATGGGATGCAAAGCGGGGAGGGCGCTGTTTATTTCATCAACGGATTCTTGAAGCGTAGCGGCCCCGGACTGGGTCATTGTTAACATCTGACATAAGACCGTCAGGGCCACACCACGCATAAATTGTTTTATCATCTCGTTATTCATTATTTGCAGGAAGCGGCATTCTTTATACAACTGTTAAAACAAAAGAAAATAGCTACCTTAATGAATAATGATTTTTCTCAACTTACAAGAAACTGATGCCCATTTTGTCACTAACGCGTTGACGGAAAGCATTAATGCAGGCTGAGAATGTGTCTTTGTCGCTCAGGTTAACCATATCTATCTCTTGCCGATAAATATTAAAACCTTCGTACTTTTCGATGGGTTCGACTTCATCGGATGTGGGGTAAGCATGGTTGCTCCACACGTCATACCAATTCTGCTTACCGGCATTGTGCGTTTTGCAACCAATAACATGGATGATAAGCAATGAACGCGACGCTTCAGGTAATGCATATTCTCCGCCACGCTGTCCGTTGCCGCTGTCATTGCGAAGCCAGACATCTATCATAAAGTCACCATGTTGCGGATTATTATAGGGATCTTCCTGACCTGAATGTTTAAGCCAAAATACGGACAGATCGTTGAAAGGCAGATAGCGGCGGCCGCCGTTTTCTCCCAGCGCACCTGTCACAGAGCGTGGTACGGAATTTGGCGCATACTGGTAATAGTTATCAACGTTAAGTTCAGCGCGCATAAATTCCAGCGCAGAAATCAGGCGTCGCTGAAAATCTTCAATTAAGCGATAAGCGCGACGCACATCCAGCAATGCATCCTGTAAATCATTTTCCATTTTAGTTCTCCATGAATAAATTCGTAATGGCCTGCCTGAGCGGTAGGCGGGATGAATGTGGGATTAATAACCCTTCTAAAAAACAGACGTTGTCTTTCTCGGACGGCGTGGAGTCAATGACCCGCGCGTCGAGGTCACAGTCTTTACAGAAAGCGGGTAGGGTATGATGCCGGATCCCTGGGGCGGTCAAGGATGACAAGCTAATAAAATCAACAACCTGAATATTATGCCAAACCAGTGTTTGTTGGATATCACTAAGCAAGCGCGCCCGTTCAACGCTCACATTACCGTTTTCATCTGTGAGCGCTTTTTGTAGCTTTTGATAAATCGACTTCCAGCTCTCACAATAAAAACGAAAATCATCGGTCGTTTTACTGTCCCTTTGCGGGTAGCGGCCAAGGCAGTCGGTTATGCGTTGTTTCAGCATACCAGTGGCTAACGGCGTGTAATTAACCAGGCCGCCAACGCAAAGTAAGATGATTTCAGAAAACGGCAAATCGCAGGATGCAGAAGCGGCAAGCTCACGCGCCAGTTGTTCCTCATTTTGTAAAGCGACATTGTCATAACGCTTGGCTTCGACAATAACTAAACTTTCGCCGCAGAGAATAACGACGTCCGGTTCTATCCTGGAACCTTCAAGTTGCCAGGACGGCCAAAACTCAATTTCTTTAATGCCTTCGGAGAAAAGTTTCTCCGGCATCAACAACGTGAAAAAATCCCTGACGAGATTTTCGGGTAAATAAGCCAGCCGGGAGAAAAATACCGAGGTGAGCACATCTTCAGCACCACGAGCTTCCTCGGGGTTGATCTTACGGTTGTGGTCAACGCCTGTGCCATAGCGCTTACCGTTCAGTACTGCGTGAAGCATCGTTCCGTTCACTTTGTGGGAAAAGGGGGAGGAGGCAGACATATTAGTTCAGACGCAAAAAGCGATACAATGATAAGCGCAAGAAATGGGTTAATATCATGAAGATACTGAAGGGAGACTCTTTTTACGCCAGCTGCCTGGCGGAAGGCTATTGATGAGTACACATCGTGAGTAAGGTGGTTCAATGCCGGGAACAACTCCCAGACTCAATTTAACATAATATACATTATGCGAACCAATGTAAGATCAGGAGAAATCCGGGGTTTTGTGGGCATCGTTTCCTGGTTGTTCATAGCCTTTAAAAGCGCTTTCTCGTGTGCTGATATCATCATGCTTGCCATCTGATAGTTGGTCTGCCAACCACGTTGGTTTACCAGGCATCTCGTTCGCGGCGTACTCACTTTGGATTGAGCTCAATTTTTTCAACGGTTCGTGTCATTCAGGTTTCCTCGATTATCGTCGCCTATCAAATGTTGTCGTTGGTTAATGTCCACCGTTTATCCCGCTCCGTTCAGATTTTCGCATGCAAAAAATCACACGGTATTCGACAGCGAAATCTGTCGGTGAAGTTATGGTGATGCGTATCCATAAAACCCTGACGTTAGCCTTTTGCATGCAGCTTTTATTAGTGCTTCACTGCATTGGGTTTAATCGTCATTAAAACTGTGTGACGGCAACCACCGCCACACAGGCTTTTAAAAAATCTTACGCGCCAAACGCACCATCGATGGTATGCATGGCACCAGTTACAAATCCTGCCTCTGGCCCGGCTAACCAGGCAACCATTGACGCTACCTCTTCAGGACGGCCGTGTCGTTTAATAGCCATAAAGCTGTGCAACATATCTTTCATTGGGCCGTTTGCCGGGTTGGCATCCGTATCAATCGGGCCTGGCTGCACGACATTGATGGTTATCCCACGCGGACCAAAATCGCGTGCAAGCCCACGCGCCATTCCCTGTAATGCTGATTTACTCGCGGCATACGCCGCCATACCCGGAACCGGCATACGATCGCCATTCACCGAACCGATGATGATTATCCGCCCGCCTTCAGGCATCTTACGCGCCGCTTCAACAGACGCATGGTAAGGCGCGTGAATGTTGATTTTGAACAGACGATCAATCTCATCGGGATCGATATCCACCGCGTCGCCAAAGACGCCAATACCTGCGTTAACAACCAGTACATCCACGGGGCCATTGTCCCGTACAGTGCTAATTACCGCCTCTCTGTCTGTGCTGTCGGCATAAATCGCGACCGACTGCGTTTCGTCAGCCAGCGCGTGGGCGGCGGCCGGCGACCCGGCATAAGTGAATGTAACCTTTGCCCCATTTGCGGCAAAACGATGCACAATGGCGGCCCCTATTCCACGGCTTCCGCCGAGTACCAGTACGGATTTATTTTCAAAAACGCGCATAGCAATGTCTCCTTGATTTATTTTGTAATGCGTATTAAAAAATAAGCTCAACCCAAACACTGTGTCAACAGGTTTTGTAATGAACACTAAAAAATCAACTCGCGTTGCCGGAAGGCCGAGGAATTTCGATCCTGAACAGGTGGTGTCGACCGCGCAGGCCCTGTTTCATGAAAAAGGCTACGATGCGCTAAGCATTGCGGATGTGACTGAGCATCTGGGTATTAAGGCGCCTAGCCTGTATGGGGCTTTTGGCAATAAAGTGAAGTTATTCAATCGGGTACTGGAGCGTTATGCCGAAACCGACGCCATCCCCTTAGCGGATCTGTTGCGTGATGATGTGCCGCTGGCAGATTGCCTGTCGGCCTTGCTGGAAGATGCCGCGCGCCGCTACAGCAAAAATGACGCCTGTCGGGGGTGTATCTCAATTGAAGGTGTGCGCTGTAACGATCCTGAAGCGCGTGATGTGGCCAGTGCGTTTTATGAGGCGGCACAAGAGCGAATTTATCAGTTTATCGCGGCGCGTTGCCCTGAACATGCCCGCAGCCTCACCGATTATATCAGTACCGTGATGTCCGGCCTTTCTTTTCAGGCACGCCAGGGGCAGAGCACTGAGCAGCTCCTTGCTACTGCCCGGATTGCAAGCCACGCGCTGAAAGCAATCATTGCGTAAAATCTCGGTGAAACAGTGACGTATTAAGGGGCTTTTGAGGATAAACCCGCCGCCCGGCCCCTTTGGTTAGCACTGCTAGCGCGCGGTTTTTTTGGCAAGCCACACGGTATGCCCGGCGCAGTCCGGGTCTTCCAACTGCATATCGATGACGTCAAAACCGTGCTGAGCCAGCAATCCGCGATACGCATCCGGGGCGAGGCTTGCATGAAATAACACCTCGCCGGCAAAATTTCCTGTTGCGATGCCGTGACTTGGCCCACTGGTAAATATCAACGCGCTACCCGGATGGGTATGCCGGTCAAATACCTGGAACATGTCATGTTGATCGCCATGGGTTAAATGAAAAAAGCTGTCCCAGGCGATGATGCCGTCAAAGGTTTCACCAAGCGCCAGTGTCCGCATATCCTGTTCCAGCCAGCGCTCACCGGGGAAATGGTTACCGCTTGTTTTCTTTACCGTTCTGACGCAAAGCGCTGTGGGCGCCTTTATCCTGCTGCTTATCGGCGGCACGCTCGGGCACATCACGCCAAAGCGGATGGCGATTGGCCTGTTTGCCTCGGTATGTGTGTTCGGTCTTGGCGTGGTGATGGGGATTTTCCACGTCGGGCAACCACTGCGCGCCCTGAATATGCTGTTCCGGGTTGGGCATTCACCGATGAGCAATGAAATTGTGCTCTCGGCGATCTTCAGCATGGTCGCCGGTATTGCGGCGCTGGGGCTGCTGTTAAATCGCGGCGTGACCAAACTGTTCACAGTGATGGCGTGGCTTGCAGCCATTATCGGCGTGGTATTCATTATTGCCATTCCGCAAATTTATCAGTTACCGACGGTGCCAGCGTGGCGCACCTCCTGGACCACCGCAATGATGGTATTAACGCCGTTTATTGGCGGTGGCGCCCTGGCCGCTGCGCTCGGCGTTCGCCGTCTCGGTGCGATTATCAGCATTGTGGCAATCGTGGTGAGCTTCTGCCTGCGACCTGGTTATCTGTCTGAAATCATCATGGCAGATGGCGCGCTGGCCTCAGCCCAGTCCAGCTGGTTTACCGCCCAGGCGATACTGCTGGCGGCGGGTGCTGCGGGTGCGCTGGTGTTTTTACGTACCAAAAGTGCGCCAACACTGCTGTTTGCCAGCGCTGCGGTCGTCATCGTGGCTGAACTGGTAGGCCGTATCGCTTTTTATAACCTGTGGGCAATACCGATGTAACCGTCTGTCGGGTGGGCGCAAGCCTGCCCGACGCTCATCTCTTGTAAGGAACTATGCATGTCCTCTGCCGCTGTACTACCTCGTATTCTTGGCGCCTTGTTTTACTACTCACCACAACGACCTGATATCAAGGCGCTGATGGAATGCCTTCCGACGCTCCCCTCGCTGTATGCCTGGCGCGATCCGCAGGCTATCGCCCGGCTTTGTGAGGCGTGGCAGACGGTAGATGACGATGCGCTCAACTGGCAATTTTCCGTCTTGTTTGAAGGCCAGGGCGACATGATTGCGCCGCCATGGGGCTCAGTTTTCCTTGAGAAAGATAACTTACTGATGGGCGACACTACCGCCGAGTATCGCGGCTTTTTGCGAGATCACGGTTTGGCGTTTGATAGTCACCAACAAGAGCCGGAAGATCAATTTGGCCTCATGCTTCTTGCCTGTTCTGCGCTGATTGAACGCGATGAAGCCGTTGCCGCCGCTGCATTGCTCGAAAAGTATCTGTTACCCTGGGCGCCGCGCTACCTTGAGTTGCTACAAAACAATGCGATTAGCCCTTTTTACGCCCGGCTTGCCTGCATCACCGACATGTTTTTACAGGACCTGCAACAGCAACTCGGGTTATCCCCAATACAACGACGGATATATAAGTAATGGACAAAAATGAACGCTATTACGAGCACTATATGCGTCACCGTCACGTGAGCCGCCGCGGTTTGTTTCGCGCTTTTGTGACAGGGTCACGCAACGCGCTTCCCGCCACGGACGCTTTACCGCCCTGGCCGCTCCCTCCCGGCGCGCGCCCGGCGGCGGAATTCTTTTCCCGGTGCGATAAATGTCAGCAGTGCATTGACGCGTGTCCAATGGGTGTACTGATTAAGCAGAAGGATAACTATCCAGAACTGGTTATCGAATTCGCCAGTTGTGACGGTTGTGGGCAGTGTATTACGGCCTGTCCTACCGACGCGCTATTACCCATGACGGCTTTTGATACCCGTTTACGGCCTTCCTTCTCCGGCGCATGTCTGCATGGCTCGCGAGGATGCAAACAGTGTATCGAAACGTGCCCGCAGCAGGCTTGTGCCCCCGGCGACGCCGGGCGAATAGATGTGAACGCCAGTTTGTGCAATGGTTGCGGGGAATGTCTCATCCAATGCGATCGCAACGCCGTAGTGTTGCAGCCTGTTTTATAACCACGTCAGATTCATGGTTGAACTTTTATTGATTGTGTTTATAGTGATGGGCTTCACAATTTACGGCTCCTGAGTTATTCACTTTTATGTCGATTACGCCGCCCTGAGTTATCCCTTAACTCCCCGCACTGATATTTGTCCCGGTGCCATAACGCCATCCCGTCAGCGGATGCGTTTCATCTGCGTAAATGTTCACTACTAACCAATGAGAAATCACTATGTTGCTGTCCTCCACGCGTAAGGACTGGCTGGGTAATGTCCGTGGCGACATGCTGGCTGGCATTGTTGTTGCGCTAGCCCTGATCCCGGAATCCATTGCCTTTTCAATTATTGCGGGCGTCGACCCCAAAGTCGGTCTCTACTCCGCTTTTTGTATCACCGTCGTGGTGGCTTTTTTTGGTGGGCGTCCGGCGATGATCTCCTCGGCGACCGGTGCGATGGCGCTGTTGATGGTGACACTGGTTAAAGAGCATGGCCTGCAATATCTGCTGGCGGCGTCAGTGCTGTGCGGGGTGTTCCAGCTTGTGGCTGGCTATCTCAAACTCGGCGGGTTGATGCGCTTTGTGTCTCGTTCGGTGGTTACCGGCTTTGTTAACGCGCTGGCTATCCTGATTTTTATGGCCCAGTTGCCGGAATTGACCAACGTCACCTGGCATGTCTACGCCTTAACCGCTGGCGGCCTTGCGATTATCTATCTCTATCCACTGATTAATAAAACCATCCCGTCGCCATTGGTATGCATCATCGTCATTACCGCGCTTTCACTGTGGCTGCATCTTGATGTTCGCACCGTCGGTGATATGGGCCAGCTTCCGGATAGTCTGCCGACGTTTATGATGCCGGATGTGCCATTTACACTTGAGACACTCTGGATAATTCTGCCCTATTCCGCTGGCCTTGCCGCAGTCGGGCTGCTGGAATCCATGATGACCGCGACTATCGTGGATGATATGACCGATACGACCAGCGATAAAAACCGTGAATGTAAAGCACAGGGCATCGCGAATATTTGTACCTCGTTTATCGGCGGCATGGCGGGCTGCGCCATGATTGGCCAATCGGTGATCAATGTAAAATCCGGTGCCCGCGGCCGGCTTTCTACCTTAACGGCAGGCCTGGTGTTACTGGTGTTAGTCGTATTTCTTAATGAATGGGTTTCCCGCATTCCCATGGCGGCCCTGGTGGCGGTGATGATTATGGTTTCCATTGGAACCTTCTCATGGCGCTCGATCCTCAATTTGCGTACGCATCCGCCTTCAACCAGCGTCGTGATGCTGGCGACGGTCGCTGTGGTTGTCGCTACACACAACCTCGCCTTTGGCGTACTGACGGGTGTCTTGATCGCGGCGCTGAATTTCGCGGCTAAAGTAGCCCGCTTTCTTAAGGTCGAAAGCCACCTTGAGGGCAGCACGCGCGCCTACCACGTACAGGGTCAACTCTTTTTCGCGTCCGCCGATCGCTTTGTAGGCTTTTTTGATTTCCACGAGTCGTTAGACAAAGTGGTGATTGACGTCAGGCATGCCCATTTTTGGGACATCACCTCCGTGGGCGCGCTGGATAAAGTCGTCACGAAATACCGCCGCGCAGGCGTTGCGGTAGAAATAGCCGGCATAAGCGATGCGACGCGTACGGTTATCAACCGCTTCGCCATGGATAATAAACGCGACGCCAGCGACACGCTGTTGAGCGAACACTAAGCCAGTACGGGAAGGTGTCTTTAAACGCGAATACAATTGAGGCGGAGAAAATCTCCGCCTTTTTCGTAACTTAAATAAATCAAAACTGGCTTCCTTAACCCGATAAATGCATACGCAATGAGTTCTGAAAAGCAGTCACTTCGGCGTTTTACGGTGCCGTATATTTTTACTACGCGCAACGCCTGCCAACTGCTCTTACCGGCCCTAATACGGTATCACGCTTTATCCTGTCCCTTGTTGTATCGCCACGCGCTGAATTTTTAGCTGCCAGACATTATGTACAACGATGGTCTGAGTTTACTCTAATAATAGAATCATATTGTATGTTGTAACTAATATGGCTTCTGAAAAACCTGGCCGAAGCCAGGCTTAAGCATTGATTAACAGAGCGGTTTTACTGCATCACGCATGCCTTCGATACAGATGTGTTCAAGGTCAGTCGCTACACGATCAGTTAAACCTGGGACCTGATTCAGGTTCTGGCCCCAGTGTTCGGCATCAGCCAGTACGTTTTCAACCAACTCGCGTACGGTCATGGTTTTCGCATTCACTGCACCCCACCACTGCTGATAACGCGTCAACCAGTGTGCGTCATCCTGAAGCGGATACGTGACACCGTCACGCTCACCGCGATAAAACGCGATCAATGCGGCAAGCGCGAACGTCAGGCGAGCCGGCAGCGCCCCACTCGCTTTCTGACCCGCCAACAACTGCGGCAGAATACGGGTGCGGAATTTGGTCATGCCGTTTAAGGCAATGGAAAGCAACTGGTGTTTGATATACGGGTTGCGGAAACGGCTCACGACCGCTTTGGCAAACGACGCCAGTTCATCCGCCGGCAAATCCAGCACCGGAATGATTTCTTGCGCTATGGCTTTCTCAACGAACGCGCAAATTTCTGCATCATTCATCGCTTCGCCCACGGTATCAATCCCGGCCTGCCAGGCAACCGGCACCAGCGCGGTGTGCGCACCGTTAAGGATGGCCACTTTGCGCTCTTTGTACGGTTTGATGTCATCAACAATCAACACGTTCAAATCAAGTTTGTCGAGACGCAGTTCCTGCGCCAGGGATTTCGGCCCCTGAATAACGAACAGGTAAAAATGTTCGGCCGTATCAAGGAAACTGTCGTGATAACCGAGTTCCGCTTCAAGGCTTGCCACTTCATCACGCGGATAACCCGTTACAATCCGGTCCACCAGCGTAGAACAGAAGGTATTCGCGGTGTTAAGCCAGGCGATAAATTCCGCTCCCAGCGCCCACTCGTCGGAATAGCGCAATACCAGCTCGCGCAACGCATCACCGTTATAATCAATCAGTTCGCAAGGGATAATGATCCAGCCTTTATCGCTCGCGCCCTGGAAGTGTGAGAAGCGCTCGAACAACAGGCGCGTCAGTTTCGCCGGATAGCTTACTGCCGGTGCATCCTCGAATCTGTCGCCCGCGTGATAACTAATGCCCGCTTCAGTGGTATTAGAGAATACAAAGCGGATCTCAGGATTATGCGCCAGCGCCAGATAGGCGTCGTATTCACGGTAGACGTTAAGTTCACGGTTTACAGAGCGGATAAGACGCGCGTCGCTAACCGCTTCGCCCTGCTCATTCAAGCCACGGATGATCGTGGTATATAACCCATCCTGGGTGCTCAGTGACGGCGGGAAATCGCTGTCAATTGGACGCACAATCACCACACCGGCATTCAGGTCAGTGTGTTCGTTAAGAAGATCAACTTGCCAGTCAACAAAAGCGCGCAAAAAATTCCCTTCACCAAACTGAATGATGCGCTCGGGATAATGCGCGCCGGGAAAATCGTGACGGTTCAAAGTTTTCACAAGAGGTTCCTTGGTGGGTTTAATTATTAGTCAACCTAATCGTTAGCCACTATAACCTACCAGAAAGATATAATTCTAAAACCCCGTTTTGATCAAATTGGGCCAACTTATTAAAATTTTTTATGCGCGAATAAAATATTTTTAGGCGGGCAGTTTTAAAAACATGCATCAGCGGCATATATTGCCTGGCTCAGCAGGCATAAATACGGTTTTTGCCATTGCGCTTGGCGCAATACAACGCATCATCAGCCATCTGAAACCATTGGGTTGCCGAGGTCATATCAGGTCTGGCAATTGCAATGCCGATACTTAACGAACAATGCGATGGAACACCATTGCTCTGCAAAAGCGCCACCTCAGCTAACATGGCCTCGCCCATGGCCGTTGCCTCCTCAAGGGTCGTATCGGGCAGCAACACCACGAACTCATCACCGCCCAGGCGCGCCGGGGTATCCTGCGCACGGGTCTGACGACGAAGAATTTCCGCCACTCCCGCCAGCATCGCATCCCCCACCTTATGGCCAAAATGATCGTTTACCGCCTTAAAGTCGTCGATATCGATAAACATCAGCGCGGATTGCGTGTGGCATTGTTGGATTTTATGTAGCTCACTACGGATACGTGGCTCCAGCAGGCGACGATTGGCAATGCCCAGCAGCGGATCTGTCATGGCGATACGCCCCAGTTCCTTACTCTTACGTCGCAGCTTACTGGCGATAGTATCGGTTAATACACTCACCGCCAGCATATAGATGGCAATCAAAGGGAGCGTCGCGTACATCGTGCGTTGCGACACCACGGGTTCAAACGGCGCGCCTCGACTAAGCCAACAAATCAAAAAACCGCAACCGAGTGCAAGCGCCGCTTTACGCAGCAGCGTAGTGCCGCCTGCCGCTAAACGATCGGAGAGTAAAATGGCGGCAATCGTCACCGAAGGCAGCGGGTTGGCCGACATCATGCCAATCCAGACCCCTCCCGCCGCTGCGTCATAGATAAGATTGCGGTTTTCGGCCTTAAGCGGTTGCGCTGCGCTGCGGGCAATCACAAATGCCACCGTAGGCCAGATAAACGCATTCAGGCCAAGCAGGAGCCTCCAGAGGCCTGAGACGTGGTGTTCAGATAAAACAGACAGAATGGGGAAGAAGCAAAGTAGCGTACCCAGCGTACGCATCAGATACATACGGCGGATAAAGTTGAGCCCGGCTACGCCATCACGTTTAAAGAGGTATTCATTCAGGGGCATTACACGGCTTTTCCGAAATAAAATCCCCGCCATCTTATAAATGTAACTTTTGTGTAGCAAGAAATTTATTAGTTAAATCATGTAATTGGAAATTCACATTTTATGATTATGCGCAATCCCCATTATTGGTAGGCCGCTACAATGAATCGGTAATAATTTTAGCCGTCTCGCTATCGGGGACCGAGGACGCCGTCACTCTGTCGCGACCGCTTTTCTTGGAAAGATAGAGATGCTGATCGGCTACGGGCAAAAGCTGCGTGAAGCTGTCTAACACGCCTTCCTGGAGACAGGCCTGATGACTCATACCAATACTGACCGTGACGGATAAGGTGGTATCCCCCCAGCAAAACGCCTCCCGGGCGATGCGCCGGCGAATTTGTTCGGCCACCCCTCTCCCTTCGCTAAATGTCAGGTTCGGGCAGACCACCACAAACTCTTCACCGCCCATGCGCCCCACCAGCCCTTTTGCGCCCACCGTGCGAAGCAGCCGTTCGCCAAACGCCGTTAATACCGCATCGCCGCAGTCATGGCCGTGGGTATCATTAATCCCTTTGAAATAGTCAATATCGATAAGCATCACGGCAAGCGTACGAAACTGGGTATTGGCGTACGGCGGTTTATTCAGCGTATCCAGCAGGCCCGAGCGCGATAATGCGCCAGTGAGGTAATCATAATTAGCGCGGTGCGACAGTTGACGCATCAGGGCGTTAATCGACGCGACGCTTGTCGACACCATAAGTGGGCACAGCGCCATAATGGCAATCCCCAACCGGGCCGAGAACAGTTGCGCCGTTTCAAGCGGCGCGGCGGTATTAAACTGAATAGCCGAATTGCCCACCAGCACGATTTCAGCCACACCGGTCATTAACATCACAAGACAGGTCACGGGTAGCGAATAACGCATCGCGCACCAGATAAGCGCCGCCAGCGGAAACGCCAGGCTCCCTGCGCCGCCGATAAGGACCGAGCAGCCTACGGATGCGACTACCGCGATAAACGGCAAGGCCTGTTCGGCCGTCAGCGCAACCTTTTTACGCGGTAAATGAAGGGTCAGGATCCACGGCAGGACCAATACGCCGGTGGAGAACTGCTCGCTAAACCAGTCGGCAAACAAAGGCCAGAGTTTATAGTTATCGATCCCGATAGAGGCAACCGACCCCGTCAGCGAACAGGCCAGCGCTGCGCACAAGCAGTAGAGAAACAGCTTACCCACATGCAGCGGTTCATCATCGTCGGCGGCGGCGCGTCGCCGGTCTCGCTGCATCAGCGTGGCGAAAATCAGGATAAACAGCATGTTGGAGAAGTTGATGGCAAGCGATGCCATGCCCCAGGAGGTAGTCATGGCGTCATAGACCAGCATCGTGGCGTAGCAGAGCAGATAATAATGGGCGCGATTAAGAAAGGCGTAGCGAGCGAATACCCCGGCCATTACCGCATTGAGCGGCCAAAATACGGAAAGCGCATTAATCAGACGCAGGCTTGCGCCGAAATAATAAAACAGCGAAGTCAGTACGATAATACCGCACGCATTAATCAGCGTTCTTTCCGGGCGAAAAAACGAGTGACTGGTATCCGTCATAGAGGCCGCCGCTTGAGTGTAATCCCACAGGGTTGTTGTTTTAAAATGTTATGTGATTACAGCGAGTTTACTTCAAACTTCACGGTAACAAAAAGATTACATTTTGTTAAAAAATGGATCGCCCTATTTTTTCCGCCAGAATCTCCAGCACCGCAATCCCCGCAAGGGAATTTCCGGCATGATCGAGCTCCGGGCTCCAGACCGCAATCGACATCTCATGAGGCACAATGGCGATGATCCCGCCGCCAACGCCGGATTTACCCGGCATGCCGACGCGCCAGGCAAATTCACCGGCATTTTCATAAAGCCCGCTCGTCGCCATCAGCGCATTAATTTGTCGGGTTTGCAAAGGCGTAATGACCGCACTGTGGTTATGCGGCAGCGTCCCCTGATTAGCGAGAAACAGGAACGTTTTTGCCAGTTCAAGGCAGCTCATCTTGAGCGCGCAATAATGAAAATAGTTTTGTAATACGGCGATAACGTCATTATTAAAGTTACCGAAGGATTTCATCAGATAGGCAATCGCGGCATTACGGGCGGAGTGTTCAAACTCAGAACGCGCCACCCGGGTGTCATAGGCGATATCTTCCACGCCCGAGAGGGATCGCACAAACTCAAGCATACGCTGACGCGGCGCGCTGAGGCGGCTTTGCAACATATCGCATACCACCAGCGCCCCGGCGTTAATAAACGGATTGCGGGGAATGCCCTGTTCCAGCTCTAACTGCACCAGCGAGTTAAAAGGCAGACCGGAGGGATCTTTGCCTACCCGCTGCCAGATTTCATCCGCTTCGTAGCGGCCCATTGCCAGCACCAGGCTCAGCACTTTGGAAATCGACTGAATGGAGAAGCGCTCCCGGGCATCACCCGCGGAAAAACAGGCGCCGTCCACGGTACAAATAGCGATACCGAGTTTACTGGCCGGCACTTCCGCCAGCGCCGGGATGTAATCGGCGACCTTTCCCTGGCCGAGTAACGGCCTGACCTGCGCCAGAATGGCGTCGAGCACTGAATTATCTAATACCAAAGCCACGTTACACTCCCTGCGCCAGGTAAAAATCGCCGGGAGTATAACAGAGTCACGCCGGAAGGCGGAAACGCGCCACGGCTTCATTGAGCCGTTGCGACTCGCGTCCCAGTTGCCCGGATGCCTTATCCATTTGCTCCACCAGCCCGCCAGTCTCCAGCACTACCTGATTAAGCGTACTGATGCGTCGCGTTACCCGATGAATACGCTCCCCCTGACTGAGCGTCGCCTCCGAGATTTCGCGCAGCAAACCAGTGAGATTACCCACTAACGACATAATCTGCGCAAGGGTTTGCTCAAGGCGATTTACCGCGCCGGATCCCTGCTCGATCCCTTGCAATGAGTGATGAATTAATTGTTCTATCGTTTGGGTGGAATGACTGCTCTTACGCGCGAGCATCCCCACTTCACGGGCGACAACCGCAAAACCGCGCCCGTGCTCGCCGGCATGGGCCGCTTCAATGGCGGCATTAAGCGCCAGAATATTAGTTTGAAACGCCACGCTGTTAATCATCGCCACAATGCTGCGCATCTCCCCGGCACGCGCCACCATATCCTGCATTGAGTGGGTGACTTTCTGCATCATCTGCTCACCGCCTGAGGCGACATCCCGGGCGCTATCCGCTCGTTGATTGGCGGCGCGGGCATATTCGGTATTCTCTTCGACGTGGGATTCAAGGGCGTGGATATGGGTCGTTACCCTCTCCAGTTCCTGTGCCTGTCGCTCGGCCTGATCGGAAAGCGCGCTGTTATCCCGTACGATATTCTCAACCGTCCCCGTGACTGCACAGGTTACCTCGCGCACTTCATTCACCAGCGCCAGTAGCCCCTGCTGCATGGTACTGATACTGGCATTCAGTTCACGCATTTCGCGATTGCGGGTTAGTGTTACCGGCGTGACGGTGGAGAGATCCCCGGCGGCCAGACGATGCAGATGACGAATCAACTTACGCAGCGGCTTAATCACCCACACCGACATCCCGAACCAGACTGCAAGCGCGATAATCAGCAAAATACCCAGGGCTGCGATAAACCCCTGTTGCGCCCTCGCCAGCCCGTCGAGCAAGCGCTGACTGTGTTCGGCATTCAGCGCGTCGTTATCACGTTGATACATGGCCCAGCGCTGATTAAAGTCCGCCTGAAAGGCCTGTACCGGAACACTGAAAAATGCATCAATACTGTTGCTTGCCGAAAGGCCATCCGCTTGCTCTTTCAGCGCCTGATAAAAGGCCTGATAGCGATTCATCAGTTCCTCATCACTGTCTGCACCGTTCTCTTTGTAACGGATAAAAGCCTCATGGGAGCGTTTCAGCGCGCCCTGGGCTTCATCCATCAGGCTTTGCCAGCTCCCTTCCGAGCCGGTTGCCGCATCCTGCATAAAATAGACGCCCGCGCGATTAAGCAAATCGCTTGCCATCAGCAGCGACACCCGCGCTTCCTCTATCCGGGCATACTGATGATGCAGCTGCTCGCGGCGCGCCAGATCCCGTTCGGTGTCATGAAGCAATGAGGAGATCATCAGCGTGGACAAGATTTGCAGCGAGGAAAACAACGCGATCACACACAGGATCGCGCTGAGCAAACGGAACTGGCTTTGTGAGAATGGCCGGGCAACTTTGCGGAAAATTTCACTTATATTCATGATTTTCTTCAGTAAAAACCGTTAACGCCGCGAGTCTACTGAGCGAAAATGACAAAATCATTGCAGCAGGATGACATTCAGCCTTTGCGGTTGCGCCAGACCGTCTGGGCATTGCAAAACTCATGCAACCCGAAATGGGACAACTCCCGACCAAACCCGCTTTTCTTCACCCCGCCAAAGGCGACGCGGGCGTCTGAGGCACTGTAGCCGTTAATAAAGACCCCGCCGCACTCAAGCCGTTCGGCAAACCAATGGGCGAGGTTTTCGTCAGCGGTATAGACGGTAGCGCTCAAACCGTAATCGCTGTCATTGGCAAGCGTCAGCGCATGCTGCGCATCACGGGCAATGGTGATGGCGGCAACCGGGCCAAACAACTCCTCGCGAAACGCGGTCATTTCAGGGGTGACATTACCCAGCACGGTGGGGGGATAAAAATTGCCCTCGCCCGCAAGCTTCTCACCGCCCAGTAGCAACGTCGCCCCCTCAGCCAGCGACGCCTCAACCTGGCGGTGCAGTTCATCGCGTAAATCCGCCCGCGCCATGGGGCCAATAAACGTCTGTTCTGAAAGCGGCGAGCCAATGGTAAGCGCCGCTGCGCGCTCGACAAACCGGGCTGTAAAGCGTGACGCAATACCGGCCTCAACGATAAATCGCTTGGCGGCGGCGCACACCTGTCCGGTATTCTGGAAGCGTCCTGCCACGGCGGTATCCACCGCTTCATCGAGATCCGCGTCATTAAGCACGATAAACGGATCGGAACCGCCTAACTCCAGCACACATTTTTTAAGCGCCGCCCCGGCTTTTGCGCCAATAGCCGCCCCCGCTCGTCCGCTGCCGGTCACCGTGACCGCCGCGATGCGCGCATCGGCAATCATATCGGCGACATTATCATTGGTGGCGTTAATGACGCTGAACACGCCTTCCGCAAGCCCGGCTTCCTGGGCGATAGCGCCAATTAACTGCGCACAGCCCATCACCGAGGGCGCGGGTTTTAAAATATACCCGTTACCGGCAAGCAGGATGGGCACCGCGCCGCGCATTACCTGCCAGAGCGGAAAATTCCACGGCATGACCGCAAGCACTGTGCCGATGGGCCGATATTCAATAACCGCGTCCGCCACCTGGGTGGATTCCGTCGCCAGCATGGCCGGCCCCTGCTCGGCATACCAGTCGCACAGAGCGGCAGACTTTGCCACCTCCGCACGCGCCTGGCGGATCGGTTTACCCATTTCAGTCGTGATAAGCGTTGCCATCTCCTCAGCACGACGTCGCAACGCATCGCCAAACTGGCGCAGCAGTTGGGCGCGCTCAGCGACAACGACCTCACGCCAGGCGCGATAAGCCGCCGCACTTCGCGCCAGAATTTGCTCACGCTCAGAAGCGGAAACAAAGGCATAGCGCGCGAGGGTTTCGCCCGTTGTCGGGTTCACGGATAGAACATGAGTGGTGGATTCTGGCGTCATCGTGTTTCTCATTAGCGAAGGAGTATTGATCCAGTGTGGGTCGGGATGTTATTTATGAAAAGTGAATAATATTAACCATCCCATTCTTAATACGAGAACACCATGGATCTGACGCAGCTTGAAATGTTCAATGCGGTGGCGGAAACCGGCAGCATTACCGCAGCCGCCCGCAAAGTACATCGCGTGCCTTCGAATCTCACGACCCGCCTGCGTCAGCTTGAGGAGGATTTAGGGGTGGAACTGTTTATCCGTGAAAACCAGCGTCTTCGTCTGGCGCCCTCGGGCTATAGCTTTCTTGAATACAGTAAAAAGATCCTGGCGCTGGTGAGTGAGGCGCGAAGCGTGGTGTCAGGCGACGAGCCGCAGGGCGTCTTTTCACTGGGATCGCTTGAAAGCACGGCGGCTGTGCGTATTCCTGGCGTGCTGGCGACCTATAACCAACGTTATCCGCGCATCCAGTTCGATCTGGTTACCGGCCCGTCCGGCACGATGATTGACGGCGTATTGAGCGGCACGCTGAGCGCGGCTTTTGTCGACGGCCCGATCGTGCATCCGTCCCTTGAGGGCGTGCCGGTGTATCGCGAAGAGATGATGCTGGTCGCCCCGGTTGGCCATGCCAAAGTCGCGCGTGCGCGTGACATTAATGGCGCCAGTATCTACGCGTTTCGCGCCAACTGTTCTTATCGTCGTCATTTCGAAAGTTGGTTTACGGCCGACCACGCTATCCCTGGCAAAATTCACGAAATGGAGTCCTACCACGGTATGCTGGCGTGCGTCATTGCAGGCGCAGGGCTTGCGTTAATGCCGCGCGGTATGCTGGAAAGTATGCCCGGCCACCATCAGGTGGAAGCCTGGCCGCTGGCCGAAAAATGGCGCTGGCTGAATACGTGTCTGATATGGCGGCGCGGCACCCGTTCCCGTCAGCTTGATGCATTTATTGCTTTGCTTCCGCCATGCGAATAAACGGCGTTACGACAACTACGCCAGGGCGGGTGACGTTACCGCGCCCTGCTGTGCGCTTTTAATATCGAAAGTATTTATAAATACCGAACCATTTCACGGCTGATTTGCAAAATAAATTTGATTGAAAAATGTCTCATTTTACAGCACCGTCGTCTAAGCATTATATGTCTGACTCTTTTATTATTCTTTTTTACTTTTAGCAGAAGACGCGTGTATGTTGCAAAAAGCATTCATTTCCGACATCGATGCCGAAATTATCACGCTTAATCAAGCGATACGCGATCATTTCGCCTGGGCAAACAGACTTATTGAATTTTGTTTATGCGATGAGGTGATAGACAGTAGTTATACCGATAAACAAGCGCATCACTTTTGCGCTTTCGGCTACTGGCTTCGCCTGCAACTTTCTAATGCGCAAGATAATGAAAGCATGATGCGCGCAATCGAAGCCACCCATGAAATCATGCATGATGCTATGCGCAACTTGATTAACGCCATAAACGAACAACAGAATATTCGGGAAAACCTTAATAACTTCTTTCATGCACAAATGCATTTTTTGCAGGCAACGGATGATTATAAAACGTCGTTGATTTCATTACGAAATTGTTATGACGCGTTAACAGGATTACCGCTCCGGCAACTTTTGTATAAAGATTTCGCCCGATTAACCCATTTTCGTCAGCGTAAGAATGGCACTATTTATTTATCGCTTATTGATATTGATAAATTTAAGTCAATAAATGATACCTGGGGCCACAATGTTGGCGATATGATCCTTAAAGAATTGGGGCAACTGGTTTCAGCAAGTATTCGCAATTCAGACAGAGCGTATCGTTTTGGCGGCGAAGAATTTATTCTGCTTCAGGAGTGCCAGAATTATCAGGATTATCGTTTGGCGATAGGTCGTATTATTCACTTAATACGAACTCACACCTTTATTATTCCTGACGGAGCCATCAATATCACGGTGACCTGTGGAACCGCCACCATCACAGAAAACGAACCCTTGCAGGTCATTATTGACCGGGCCGATAAAGCGATGTATTTCGGCAAGCAAAATGGCCGCGACCAGTGTTTGCTCTGGACAGAAAACAAGATGATCAATATAGAAAAGCGCACCGTGGACAATCGCGCCGTGGATAATAACGTCGCATGACGACAAGGCATGGACGCCTGTTTTCTGCGTTATCAGGAGACAGGCGTCCAGTTGATATTCAACGTAGCAACACTTTGCCAATCAGGTAAGTCGTCGCCATACCTCCAATCAATACGCGGTCGCCGCGTAGTCTGCAACGCAATTCCCCGCCGCGCGCTGACACCTGGCGGGCCAGCATATCGGTTTTCCCGAGTTTATCCGCCCAGTAAGGGATTAACATGCTGTGCGTCGATCCCGTTACCGGATCTTCCGCCACCGCTTCGCCCGGGCAGAAAAAGCGACTGACAAAGTCTTCCTCTTCTCCTTGCGCCGTAATGCAGACCATTTTATCAAGCGACGCCAGACCATGAATATCTGGCGTTAATGCTTTCAGCCGCTGTGGGTCGTTCATCACCACTAACCAGTCGCGGCCAACACGGATTTCTTTAACCTCTGCGCGGTCAAGGCCCAGTTTTTCAAACAGCAGATCCGGCGCGTCGGCGGCTTCGGTTTTCCAGGCCGGAAAATCAAGCGTGAGCCATTCACCATCACGGCTGACGCTCAGATCGCCCACGAAGCGGGTTGAGAAGGTGATGTCGGTATGCGGGTAATCGAGATATTCAAAAATGACGTGCGCCGCGGCAAGCGTTGCGTGGCCGCATAAATTGATTTCATACTGGGTCGTGAACCAGCGCAGCTCAAAGCCGGTATCGGTACGCACGAAATACGCGGTTTCGGACTGGTTATGCTGCTTCGCCATCTTCAGCAGCGTTTCATCGGGCAGCCACTCGGTGAGCGGACAAACCGCCGCGGCGTTACCGCCAAAATTCTTATTGCTGAACGCGTCAATCATGTAGAAATCAATCGAATGCATATTATTTTCCTTTGTGTCGTTGTGTTGTCACTATGGCATATTTTTTGGCCGCAGGGGGGAAATGGCTTTGCCGAGCGGGATAGTTTTGTTTGCTGCGGTGGAATAGTTACGTTCGGGACGGTGGAATAGTTACGTTCGGGACGGTGGAAGGGTTACGTTCGGTACGGTGGAATAGTTATGTTTGGTACTGTGGAAGGGTTACGTTCGCCAGGCATTTGTAGCTCAACGCGGCACTGGTGTACGCGAACGCGCAAAGGGGGGTATCGCTCCCCCCTTTGCAATCCCCGCTCCCGGCCAGCAACCTCGCCGCTGCGCGGTTCCCTCGCCTCCATCTCCTCGCTTCAGGTCGGCCGGGATACGGCATCCTGCCTTTCCCGACCTCAGCCCCACATCCCTGTGGGGCTGACCTGGCTCGTTAATTGCGCCTCGGCGATGTTGATGCCGGATATAACCCCACGGCTGGCATTTTTGTATTTACATTAAAGGCTTATTGGCATTCCTGTGGGCCTGACCGGGCTCGTCAAATGCGCCTCGTCGATGTTGATGCCGGACACAACCCCACAGCTGACATTTTTGTGTTTTCATTGAGGGATTATTGGCGTTCCTGTGGGCGTAACCTGGCTCGTATGTTTCGCCTCGGTAAGGTTGATGCCGGATCAGGGCCTGTCACTGTGACTACAGTGAGGGGTTTCTGAATCGGCATGACTGCCGTCGATTGGGTTCTGTTCGCCACGCATATCGTCTGGGCGTGGCTGTCTGTTTTGGTTTTGGGACGTATTGTTCGGTACGGTGGAAGTATTACGTTCGCCAGGCGGTCGTGGCTCTCCGCGGCACTGGTGTACGCGAACGTGCAAAGGGGGGTATCGCTCCCCCCTTTGCAATCCCCGCTCCCGGCCAACAACCTCGCCGCTGCGCGGTTCCCTCGGCTCCATTTCCTCGCTTCAGGTCGGCCGGGATACGGCATCCTGCCTTTCCCGACCTCAGGCCCGCGTCCATGCGGGCCTGACCTGGCTCGTCAATTACGCCTCGGCGATGTTGATGCCGGACACAACCCCACAGCTGACATTTTTGTGTTTTCATTGAGGGAGTATTGGCGTTCCTGAATGCGTAACCAGGCTCGTCTGTTGCGCTTCGGCAAGGTTGATGCCGGACATAAAACCGCGGCTGACATTTTTGTATTTACATTAAGGGATTATTGGCGTTCCTGAATGCATAACCAGGCTCGTCTGTTGCGCCCATGCGAGGTTGTCGCAGGACATAACCCTCACGACTCATATTCTTGTGTTGTAAATGGAAGATCTTGGGTGCGGAAGTTTTGTGTGTGTGACATATCAGGAAATTCCGTTCTATTAGTGCATCCAATCCTTAATAGAAATATTAGGCGCTAAAGAACCCATTCTTCTTAATCAAATATAATCACAGTGATGGGTTTTCCTTCCCCCATCGGAACCGCCGAGGGTACCGCGAAGCGGCGGTGACGTCCGGGGGAGCCGGGGTCGCCAGGGGGGCGGCGGCGAGCCACCCTGGCACGTTCGCGTATGACCATGCTACGTGGGGCAGCCCACTTTTAGCGAACGGAACTATCCCACAAAACCCACCGGGGCACGCTGCTAAAGCGAACGACTCTTCCCCCTCCTCCAAATAAAAACCGGCCTCAACGGACCGTCTTATTAATAACGTTCGGGCACGAGAGCTTGTCAGCTTACTGGAACATCATGACATCCATAATATTTCATGGGAAATTAGCCATTAACGGTAACATTAAGCGAAATAACTCATTGTTTTTCAATCAAACACCATCACAGTGATGGGTTTTCCTTCCCCCATCGGAACCGCCGAGGCGTTCGCGGCTGGTCGGGGCAAGCCGCAGGGATGCGGCTTGAGGGTGAGAAAGGCAGGATGCCGAATCTCGCCCGACCCGAAGCCAGACCCGATAAGCCGAGGGCACCGCGAAGCGGCGGTGACGTCAGGGGGAGCCGGGGTCGCCAGGGGGGCGGCGGCGAGCCCCCCTGGCTCGTTCGCGTAAGACCATGCCACGTGGGGCAACCCACTTTTAGCGAACGGAACCATTCCACAAAACTCACCGGGGCACGCTGCTAAAGCGAACGACGCTTCCCCCTCCTCCAAATAAAAACCGGCCTCAACGGGCCGTTTTTTTAATAACGTTCGGGCACCAGAGTTTGTCAGCTTACTGGAACACCATATATTCATCATATTTAATGGAAAATTAGCCATTAACGGTAACATTAAGCGAAATAAATCATTGTTTTTACATCAAACACCATCACAGTGATGGGTTTTCATTCCCCCATCGGAAGCGCCGAGGCGTTCGTGGCTGGTCGGGGCAAGCCGCAGGGATGCGGCTTGAGGGTGAGAAAGGCAGGATGCCGTATCTCGCCCGACCCGAAACCGGACGCGATAAGCCGAGGGCACCGCGAAGCGGCGGTGACGTCAGGGGGAGCCGGGGTCGCCAGGGGGGCGGCGGCGAGCCACCCTGGCTCGTTCGCGTATGACCATGCCGCGTGGGGCAACCCACTTTTTGCGAACGAAACCATTCAACTCTCCCCAGGGCACGCTGCCAAAACTAACGCAACCATTCCAAAAACCCACCCACTCAGCCCCCCTGCACCCCCTTGGGGGGCAAAAAAAAGCTCCCGCCTCATGACGGGAGCAACCAGGGTACTACAAATGAAAATGAAAACTCAGGGGCGTACTGCAATCGCTTCGATTTCGATTTTTACATCTTTTGGCAAGCGGGCCACTTCCACACAGGAGCGCGCCGGGAAATTGGCGTTGTGCTCCAAAAAGAAACCGTTATAAACCCGGTTCACCGCCTCGAAATCACCGAGATCTTTCACAAACACGGTGGTTTTGATGATGTTATTTACCGTTAATCCTGCGGCTTCAATAATCCCTTTGACGTTTTTCAGTGACTGTAGGGTTTGCGCTTCAATACCCTCGGCAACAGCGCCGGTTTGCGGGCATAACGGAATTTGACCGGAAGTAAAAACGAACGTGCCCAGATCCACGCCCTGCACATACGGACCGATAGCGTCCGGCGCGTTTTTGGTGGCAATGATTGTCGTTGTCATACTGACTCCTGAAGAAGGTTAACACGTCCGGCATTGACGCCGGACGCCACGATTAGAGCGCGTTGGTAAACGTTCTGGATACCACATCCTGTTGCTGCTCGCGGGTCAACGCATTGAAGCGCACCGCGTAGCCGGAAACACGAATGGTCAGCGTTGGGTATTTATCTGGATTTTCAATCGCATCCAGCAGCATTTCGCGGTTCATCACGTTCACGTTGAGATGCTGACCGCCCTCAATCGCTACATCGTGATGGAAATACCCGTCCAGCAGCCCCACCAGGTTATTCTTACGCGCCAACTCATCTTTACCGAGCGCGGCCGGCACGATGGAGAAGGTATAAGAGATGCCGTCTTTGGCGTATTTGAATGGCAGTTTCGCCACCGACGTCAGAGACGCTACCGCGCCTTTGCGATCGCGTCCGTGCATTGGGTTCGCACCCGGCGCAAACGGCATACCGCCACGGCGTCCATCCGGCGTGTTACCGGTTTTCTGGCCATACACCACGTTTGAGGTGATAGTCAGGATCGACTGGGTTGGTACTGCGTTACGGTACGTTGGCAGCGCCTGGATTTTCTGCATAAAGCGCGACACCAAATCGCAGGCAATACTGTCTACGCGGTCGTCGTTGTTGCCGTACTGCGGGTATTCCCCTTCAATCACGAAGTCCACCGCCAGACCGGTATGGTCGCGTACCGGCATTACACGGGCATATTTAATGGCCGACAGCGAATCCACCGCCACCGACAACCCGGCAATCCCGCACGCCATGGTGCGATACACATCACGATCGTGCAGCGCCATCAAGGAAGCTTCGTAGCTGTACTTGTCGTGCATAAAGTGGATAAGGTTCAGGGCGCTCACATACTGCACCGCCAGCCAGTCCATAAAACTGTCGAGGCTTTTCATTACGGTGTCGTAATCGAGCACTTCATCCATGATCATCGGGACTTTCGGACCAACCTGGATTTTGAGCTTCTCATCCATCCCGCCGTTGATGCAGTACAGCAGCGTTTTAGCAAGGTTGGCGCGCGCGCCGAAGAACTGCATCTGCTTGCCGATAACCATCGGGCTTACGCAGCAGGCAATCGCGTAATCGTCGCTGTCAAAATCCGGACGCATTAAATCGTCGTTTTCATACTGGAGCGAAGACGTTTCGATAGAGACTTTCGCGGCATAGGCTTTAAACGCTTTCGGCAGCGCTTCCGACCACAGAATGGTCAGGTTCGGCTCCGGCGACGGGCCCATGGTATGCAGCGTATTCAGGTAGCGGAACGAGTTTTTGGTCACCAGCGTGCGGCCATCCAGGCCCATACCGCCAATAACTTCTGTCGCCCAAATCGGGTCGCCGGAGAACAGCGTGTCGAATTCCGGGGTACGCAAGAAACGCACCATACGGATCTTCATAATGAAATGATCGATAAGCTCCTGCGCCTGAACCTCGTTCAGCACGCCGGCTTTGATATCGCGCTCGATGTAAATATCAAGGAACGTCGCAGTACGGCCCAGAGACATCGCGCCGCCGTTCTGGGATTTAACAGCTGCCAGATAACCGAAGTACAGCCACTGCACCGCTTCCTGGGCATTGCTTGCCGGGCGCGACACGTCAAAGCCATAGTTCGCGGCCATGGTGGTGATCTGCTGCAACGCACGGCGGTGTTCGGCCAATTCTTCGCGCAGACGGATAACCGACTCCAGATCTTCCCCACGCTCAAGCTTCGGTTGCAGATCGGCGAATTGCAGTTCACGTTCGCGGATCAAATACGCTGTGCCATACAGCGCCACGCGGCGATAGTCGCCGATGATACGTCCACGACCGTAACCATCCGGTAAACCGGTCAGCACGCCGGATTTACGGCAGCGCAGCATATCCGGTGAATACACATCAAATACGCCCTGATTATGGGTTTTGCGCAAATGGCTGAAGGTGTATTCGAAATCCGGGTCCATTTCGCGGCCATAGGCATCGAAAGAACTTTTGATCATATTAATGCCGCCGTACGGATGCAGCGCACGCTTCAGCGGTTTGTCCGTTTGCAGGCCGACGATTTTTTCAAGGCCCTGCTCAATGTAACCCGGTCCATGAGCGGTAATGGTTGTGGCGACATTGGTGTCGAAATCAACCGGCGCATGGGTGGCATTCTCCTGACGGATGCCTTCCATCACTTTATCCCACAGCGTTGCGGTGGCCGGGGTCGCTTCGGCGAGGAAGCTTTCATCCCCTTCATATGGGGTATAGTTATGCTGAATAAAATCGCGCACGTTAATGGCTTCCTGCCAGTCAGAACCGGCAAAACCTTTCCATGCCTCGAGATAAGTGTCGTTCAACGCAACATCAACTTTCATTATTAACTCCCTGGTGCGGTACAGATAAAAAATGGGTTATCAGGCAAACGCAGGCTGTGAAACCTGTTGACCAAGACGGAGCGCGTCCTGGGCGATCATTTTTTCTTCATTGGTGGGGATGACGGCGGCCACCGCGCGCGAGTGCGCAGTTGACACGACCCGCGGCCCAACGCGATTCGGCTGGCTGTTTTTCGCCGCATCGGCTTCAATGCCGAACACTTTCAGGCGCGCCATAACCAGATCGCGGATAAGGGTTGAGTTCTCGCCGATGCCACCGGTGAAGATCACGCCGTCGAGACGACGTAGCGCGCTGGCATGGCCGCCAATATGGCGGGCGATACGATGGACGAACGCGCCAATAGCGCGCTGTGCGCCGGCGTGGCCTTCGTGGTAGGCCTGCTCAAGGATGCGCAAATCGGAAGACAGGCCGGATAAACCCAACAGGCCCGACTCTTTGTTCACGACGCGCTCTAAATCCGCGAGGCTTTGACCGGTTTTGGAGGCGAGATAAGCCAGCGCGCCAAAATCCACATCGCCGCTGCGCGTGCCCATAATCAACCCTTCAAGCGGCGTCATGCCCATGGAGGTATCAACGCTTTTGCCATCCTGAACGGCGCAAATAGAGGCCCCGTTACCGAGGTGCGCGATAACCAGCCCGGCGTCGTTGTGATCAAGGTTAAGCAGCGCCATCGCTTCGCTTGCCACATAGCGGTGGGACGTACCGTGAAAACCGTAGCGGCGTACTCCGTGCTGCTCGGCGTACTGATAAGGCAGGCCGTAGAGATAAGCTTCGGGTTTCAGGGTTTGATGGAATCCGGTATCGAATACCGCAACCTGCGGCAAACCGGGGAACAGATGACGGGCAGCATTGACGCCCGCGAGGTTCGCATAGTTGTGCAAAGGCGCAAGCGGCGACACTTTCTTGATTTGCTCAACGACTTCGTCGGTTATCACTACCGCGTCGCTAAAGATATCGCCGCCGTGGGCGATGCGATGGCCGATTAACGTCACCGCATCCATTAACTGGCGCTTATCCAGCTCGCCTGCGATGGCGGCAAGCGCCGCTTCGTAGGTGCTGTCAGCAAGTTTAATTTCCGTGGTTTTATCCACGACTAAAAACGCATTGTCGGAACCAATGCTGTCGGCAATGCCGGAAAGAACCACATCACAATGCTCAGCGTTGAGTACAGAAAATTTGATCGACGACGAGCCACAATTAATGACAAGTACAACAGAATCTACGTTCATTACACTGCTCCGCCCACCCTTTCGGGTGGGCTTTGAAGATGAAAGGAATGGGGATTAGAACAGTTTGTAAGCGATGTTCAGGATGGTCAGCAGGCCAATCAGGGTCACGAAGAAGTTATCCGCACGACCTTTGTATTTTGCCATTGCCGGGGTTTTACCAATCGCGTACATCGGCAGCAGGCACAGCAGAGAAGCGATAATCGGCGCGCCCATGGCTTCAATCAGGTCCAGGATGTTCGGGTTAGCGTAAGCCACAACCCAGGTGGAACCCATGATGAAGACCATGCTGATGGTGTTCAGTTTGCCCTGAGAGATTTTGGTTTTGTCGCCCTGATAGCCAAACTTCAGGATAAGGCCGTTCAGACCTTCCAGGGTGCCCAGATAGTGACCGAAGAAGGATTTGAAAATCGCCACCAGCGCAATCAGTGAAGCTGCGTATTCCAGGGTTACCGCGAAAGTAGACTTCGTACCGCTCATGGAAGCAAAGTGGTTAGCCAGATAAGACAGCACCGGAATGTTCTGCGCTTTCGCTTCAGCCATGTTTGCCGGAGAGAGCGTGAACAGGCAGCTGAAGGCGAAGAACATCACCACAGCAACCATCAGCATGCTGGCACGAGAGATAATCTGTGAGCATTTTTTCTCAGTGAACTCTTTACCGAAATCCGCTTCGTACTCTTCACGTTTAGAGACCACGAAAGAAGACACAATCGGCGAGAAGTTAAAGGAGAACACCATGATGGAAATACCTAACCATACGGTGACCAGAATGCCGTCATGACCCAGCAGAGAAATATCCGCAACGCTTGCCTGATCGATAACCGCACTGTTCCAGTAAGGGATCAGCGACAGAGAAATCAGCACCAGGCTTGCAATGAACGGGAACACCAGGAAGCTCATGACTTTCACCATCAGGTCTTTACCAAACCAGATAACAAAAGCCATCACCAGCAGCAGGAACAGCGCGACAAAGCCACGGTTCAGCGGTTCCATACCTAACTGGTTTACCCAGAAAGTCATAAAGGTGTTAGTGATAGTTACGCCGTAAATCCACAGTAAGGGGCAAATCGCGAAGAAATACAGGAAGGTGATCACCACCCCGCCGGTTTTACCGAAATGCTCTTCTACTGTTTCTGTGATGTTGCCAGAAGGATTGCTGCCGGACAGGCATAAACGCGCCAGTGCGCGGTGGCAATAAAAGGCAATCGGATAAGCTAACACCAGCATTAATAAAATTGGAATTAAGCCGCCAAAGCCTGCGCGAATGGGGAAAAATAATACCCCGGCACCGATTGCTGTACCGAAAAGGCCGAGTGTCCACGTGGTGTCAGACTTGCGCCAGGCAAATGCCGACTGCTTCTGACCAGTTACTACAGTATTATCCAAACTCATTTGTCATATCCTGTACAAAAATTATTAATGAGTGGTTTCAAGACCGGTTATTTGCGAAACGCGAGACAGGTCAATGTTGCCACCGGAAATAATGCTAACGGTTTTCTTACCCTGGATATAATGATCAAGCTTGCCGCTTAATAATGCTGCGCTGGCTAAAGCCCCAGCCCCTTCGGTGATGATTTTATTTCTCTGGATCAGGTGAACCATACTGGAGCGAATTTCTTCTTCGGTGACCAATACAATATCTGTAACCAGATCTTTTACGATTTCATAGGTTAAAATACCCGGGCGCGCGACATCACAACCGTCGGCGAGGGTTCCGGAATTTCTGTGGTTAGTAATATGACCGGCATAATAAGAAGACGCCATACCATGCACGTTTTCCGACTGAACACCGATAATATTAATGCGTGGGTTGATAGATTTAATGGCAAGCGCTACGCCGGCAATCAAACCGCCGCCGCCGATAGGCACGATAACGTTGTCCACATCATACAAATCTTCAAGGATTTCAAGGCCAATGGTGCCTTGACCTGCGATCACTTTCTCGTCATCGAAAGGCGGAATAAATAAGCGCCCTTCCATTTCCATAATTTCACTGGCTTTGGCGATAGTTTCGTTAAAGCTATTTCCGTGCAGGATAACTTCAGCAGAATAATCTGTGGTTGCCGCTACTTTTGATTTCGGCGCGCAAGATGGCATGACCACCTTGCCGTTAATTCCAAGCATTGCGCAAGAAAGGGAAACGCCCTGCGCATGGTTACCGGCTGAACAGGCGACAACGCCCTGGCGTTTTTCATCTTCGGTTAAAGAACTTAATTTGTTAAAAGCGCCACGAATTTTAAAGGACCCGGTGCGTTGCATATTTTCAAATTTAAGAAAAATCTCTCCCTTGCAGCGCTCGCTTAAATAATTTGAACGCGGTTGACCTGTTTTATAGATGCGCCCATTAAGACGGGTGCGGGCTTCCATTATATCATGAATGGTCAGTGGAAGATTATCGTAGGTTATCATGGTAAATCCTTTCGTAGCCGTCTAATACAGAGTTTTATGTTCAAGACGCGGCGATCCTAAGGTACATCCACCCCCATTAATGTGACAGACACATCAAAAAACCCGTGGTCAATGTATTCCGTAAGTAATTAATTAAGAAAATGCTACGGGGTCGACATTTTAATAATTTCGGATAACTTTAACTAATGCGAATTGAATAGAAATAGTAATACTACTTACGGGGTAATATGTATAAATAACCATCGCTGGTTAATTATTTAATTATATTTTTCGCTATTAAATAATAGATAAATTACACTCCACACGAATCATTAACATATTATTTACTTATGGGTGTTTATGGCATCATATATTTTTCGAATCTTTTAAACGCCACCGTTGTCCAACACTGCGTTATTGACTGCCAGAAGACGGTGCCTTCACCGAGGTCGAAAATGAGATTTAGATCACAAAAAGATTGAATTGCACCGCGCGATGGTCTTAAGATCGCCTTCTTCCCACCTCTTTATTAACAAGCGCGATACGTTTATATGACAAACAACACAGTCTCACGCAAAACCGCGTGGCTGCGGGTAGTTACGCTTGCTGTCGCCGCGTTCATCTTTAACACCACTGAATTTGTACCGGTGGGCCTGCTGTCTGACATCGCTAGCAGTTTCGATATGCCAAGCGCGCAGGCAGGCATCATGTTAACCATCTATGCCTGGGTGGTGGGGTTAATGTCCCTGCCCTTTATGCTGCTCACCCGCAATATTGAGCGCCGCAAACTGCTCATCGGCTTATTCAGCGTCTTTATCGCAAGCCATATGCTGTCGTTTCTGGCCTGGAATTTTGACGTGCTGGTCATAAGCCGTGTCGGCATCGCGTTTGCCCATGCCATATTCTGGTCGATTACCGCATCCCTTGCGATCCGCCTCGCCCCGGCGGGTAAACGCGCTCAGGCGCTGAGTCTTATCGCCACTGGCACGGCGCTGGCATCTGTTCTGGGTATTCCTCTTGGACGTGTGGTTGGGCAATATTTTGGCTGGCGCACGACCTTTTTCGCCATCGGCATGGGGGCCTTATTTACTCTGGTTTGCCTGGCTCGCCTGTTGCCTGCGCTGCCGAGTGAGCATTCCGGCTCGTTAAAAAGCCTGCCGGTGCTGTTTCGCCGCCCTGCGCTGGTCAGCATTTACCTGTTAACCGTGGTGGTGGTCACCGCGCACTTTACGGCTTACAGCTATATCGAACCCTTTGTGCAAACCGTGGCGGGCCTGAGCGAAAACGTCGCGACGTTTCTGTTACTGGTGCTGGGTTTTACCGGCATTATCGGCAGCGCTATTTTCGGCAAACTGGGTAATCACTATTCGTCGGCGCTTATTGGCGGCGCGATTGGATTGCTGGTGGTCTGCCTTGCGTTATTGCTGCCCGCAAGCGGCGAGCGCTGGACGCTTACGTTGCTGTGCGCTTTCTGGGGCATCGCGATTATGCTGATTGCGTTGGGGTTGCAGGTGAAAGTCCTGGCGCTCGCGCCGGATGCCACCGACGTCGCTATGTCGCTCTTTTCCGGTATCTTTAATATTGGTATCGGCGCCGGCGCGTTGCTCGGCAATATGGTGAGTATGCATGCCACCATGGCCTCTGTAGGCTACGCGGGCGCGTTACCCGCCGTCGCGGCGCTGGTATGGGCGGTGATCATTTTCCGCCGCTGGCCGGTATCTCTTGAAGAGCAAGCCCAGGCTCATTAAACGTTACGCGTTGCGCTGCTGGCCGGTTTGCCGGCAGCCCATTTGCCCGCGCGTCGCCGTCTTAGCCGTGCCAGGTGCTGATAATCTCCAGCACGCCGTTGATGATAAACTGCACCCCCATACAGACCAGTAAAAAGCCCATCAGACGCGAGATAGCTTCAATACCGCCTTTGCCGACGATGCGCATCACCGCGCCAGAACTTCGCAGGCTCGCCCACAGGATAACGCCCACGATAATAAACAGCAGCGGCGGTGCTACGGCAATGATCCACGGCGCGAACGTGTCGGAATGACGCAACGTAGAGGCGGAACTAATGATCATCGCAATGGTACCAGGCCCTGCGGTACTGGGCATCGCCAGCGGAACAAAAGCGATATCGGTCTCCTGCTCGTTTTGGATCTCATGCGTTTTACTCTCGACTTCCGGCGCTTCGTGCCCTTTGGGTGCCGGGAAGAGCATTCTGAACCCGATAAAGGCCACAATCAGGCCGCCGGCAATACGCAGACCGGGTATCGAAATACCAAAGGTATCCATCACCAGTTGCCCCGCGTACCACGCCACCATCATGATAATCACGACATACACCGATGCCCTGAACGAGGTCTGGTTGCGCTCGGCACTGCTCATATGCCCGGACAATCCCAGAAACAGCGCGACGGTGGTTAAGGGATTGGCAAGCGGTAAAATTACAACCAGCCCGAATCCCAGCGCCTTAAATAATTCAAACATGTCATTTCTCTCTCGTTACGTTAACAAAGAAGTATAAAAACCCACGCCACGCTTCACCACGCACAAAACGTAAGGTTTCTTTTACGTACTTACATACTCCCTTCACTGGAATCATGGCATTAACCACATCAGGTTCGGTGTTTTTTAATCCCTTGTTTATTCAGCTTATTTTTTGAGTATTTTTTGCACACATTTGATTCTTTAGCAGAATGTGTGATCCGTAACGCATTCAGTTGACTTATATTTGCCTGGGCAATAATATCCGCCGTGACTAATCTACTTGCCTGGGCAACCACTGTGAATAATCCTGACGATCTGTTTAATACCATCATCCCGCTGGGTCGGCTGATCCACATGGTGAATCAGAAAAAAGATCGTTTGCTTAATGAGTACCTCTCGCCGCTGGATGTCACCGCCACGCAGTTCAAAGTGCTGTGCGCTATCCGTTGTGGAGGGTCCATTACGCCGGTGGAACTTAAAAAGGTACTTTCCGTAGATTTAGGCGCCCTGACCCGTATGCTCGACCGCCTGGTCGCACGGGGTTGGATTGCCCGTATGCCGAATCCTAACGATAAACGCGGCGTACTGATTCAATTGACGCCGGAAGGCGCGGCGCTTTGTGAACAATGTCATCAGTTAGTAGGGCAAACCCTGCATCAAGAATTAACAAAAAATATGACGGCAGAAGAAGTGACAACGCTTGAATACCTGCTCAAGAAAATTCTGCCGTAACTGACGGAGATAAGATGATGTCCAGACGTAACAATGATGCGGTGACGATTCATAGCATTTTAGACTGGATTGAAGAGAATCTGGAGTCCCCACTTTCCCTGGAAAAGGTGTCTGAACGTTCCGGATACTCGAAATGGCACCTGCAGCGAATGTTCAAAAAAGAGACGGGTCATTCATTAGGTCAGTATATCCGCAATCGGAAACTGACCGAGATTGCGCGGCAACTGAAAAGCAGTAACGAACCGATTCTTTTTTTAGCAGAGCGCTATGGGTTTGAATCTCAGCAGACGCTGACACGCACCTTTAAAAACTATTTTTCAGTGCCGCCGCATAAGTTTCGTGTTAATGCCACGGCCAACGATGCGTTATATCTGCATCGTATTCATCATTAAAAATGACGTTTGATAACGTTACCGAGGAAATTATGAAATACGTCTTAGCGGCCTTCACACTGATGGTAGTGGCGACAGGCACCGCGGCGGCGGCACAGTCCACGGATATCCGCGAACGGCATACATCAGATATGTCACTCTCCTGCTCAACGGATACCACGACGCCGTATGATTTTACGCACCGCGGCGCCGGGAGTGATAAATCAGATGAGCTTGGGGTCGCCTATTATAACTAGGCTTTCGCTAGGCGAAGGTGTTAAAGAGGGAATGTCGCTGGGGCGATGTTCCCTTTTTTTATTGTTTCTTTCATGTAGTTAGGTGCGCTTTGGCAGTGTGCCTGGTGGTGTCTGTGGATTTGGTTGAAGGGTTACGTTCACTTTGGCAGTGTGCCTGGTGGTGTCTATAGATTTGGTCGAAGTGTTACGTTCGCCAGGCGGTCGTGGCTCAATGCGGCACTGGTGTATGCGAACGTGCAAAGGGGGGTATCGCTCCCCCCTTTGCAATCCCCGCTCCCGGCCAGCAACCTCGCCGCTGCGCGGTTCCCTCGCCTCCATCTCCTCGCTTCAGGTCGGCCGGGATACGGCATCCTGCCTTTCCCGACCTCAGCCCCACATCCCTGTGGGGCTGACCTGGCTCGTCAATTGCGCCTCGGCGATGTTGATGCCGGACACAACCCCACGGCTTACATTCTTGTGTTGTGAGTTGAGGGAAGAACTGTCGGGTTATTGGAAACTTCGCAACCCGATATATTTCAATGAAAATAACCCATTCTGGGAAATATTTAGCGCGAAAGAACCCCATTCTTCTCAGTCTAATATGATCGCAGTGGTGTGTTCTCATTCCCCCATTGGAACCGCCGAGGCGTTCGCGGCTGGTCGGGGCAAGCCGCAGGGATGCGGCTTAAGGGTGAGAAAGGCAGGATGCCGTATCTCGCCCGACCCGAAGCCAGACGCGATAAGCCGAGGGCACCGCGAAGCGGCGGTGACGTCAGGGGGAGCCGGGGTCGCCAGGGGGGCGGCGGCGAGCCCCCCTGGCACGTTCGCGTAAGACCATGCCGCGTGAGGCAACCTACTTTTAGCGAACGGAACCATTCCACTTCCCCCAGGGCACGCTGCCAAAGCAAACGCAACCATTCCACTCCATTCATACAGGCAACTGGCTCGCTGCCAACAATAATATCCCCCTACACCCGCGCTTTCCTCGCGAGAGGAAACCCAAACACATTGATATATAACCCACCGAGAATAAGCACAGCGCCGCACATCTGGAGCCATGACATCGTCTCCCCCAGCAGCAGCGCGGCGCTGGCCATTCCCACCACCGGCACCAGCAACGACAACGGGGCCACGCGCCAGGTTTCGTAACGTCCAAGCAGGGTTCCCCAAATGCCATAGCCGACAATCGTCGCGCCAAACGCCAGATACGCCAGCGATAACATCGTTACCAGATCGATATGGATAAGGCTCAGCAGCACTGTCGTCGGGCCGTCAAGCAGCATACTGGCGACAAAAAACGGCACAATCGGGATTAACGCGCTCCAGACCACCAACGACATCACCGCCGGGCGCGCCGCATGCTGCATGATCTTCTTATTAAAAATATTCCCACAGGCCCAACTGAATGCGCCTCCCAGGGTCAGCAAAAAGCCCAGTAGCGCGACGTGTTGCCCGTTAAGACTGGCTTCTACCAACACCAGAATGCCCACCACCGCCAGCAAAATGCCTGCCATTTGGCGCGACTGCAACCGTTCGCCAAAGCTCAGGGCACCGAGAATGATGGTAAAAAAGGCCTGGGCCTGAAGAACGAGCGACGCCAGCCCCGCCGGCATACCAAACTTAATGGCGCAAAACAGAAAGGCGAACTGACCAAAGCTGATGGTCATCCCATAGCCTAACAGCAGGCGCAACGGCACTTTCGGACGGGCAACAAAAAACAACGCCGGGAAAGCCACCAGTAAAAAACGCAGCCCGGCTAATAACAGCGGCGGCATCGCGTGCAAGCCCCATTTGATCACCACAAAATTGACGCCCCACACCGTCACCACCAGCAACGCCAGTAGCCCATCTTTACGTGTCATACCTGCCCCAAAGTATTTACAAAAATGTTAACACTTCACCCTACCTGAAATTCTTATGAATTGGGATCCCCAAAATAGGGATGCCTGAAAAGCACGTCAGAACAACGGGCTGGGTGTACAACCCGTAAACGTCATGGTATTGGTTGAAGGCATACGTATTGCAGTACAACATTCTGCCAATAACAAAAAGATCACAATATGCCGTCCAGACACACACTTTCCATCGGCGCACTGCTCGCCTCATCGGTTCTGCTCACCGTCGGTCGCGGCGCAACATTGCCGTTTATGACTATCTATTTAAATCGCCAGTACGGTATGGCGGTGGACCAGATTGGTATCGCCATGAGTATCGCCCTTACCGTGGGTGTGTTCTTTAGTCTCGGCTTTGGCATTCTTGCCGACCGTTTTGAGAAAAAGCGCTATATGTTGCTCGCCATCGCGGCGTTTGTGAGCGGGTTTGTGGCGATCCCCCTGACGCACAACGCCGTGCTGGCGGTGGCCTGGTTTTCACTTATCAACTGCGCCTATTCGGTGTTCGCGACGGTATTGAAAAGCTATTTTTCCGATACCCTGACGCCTGCGGTGAAAGCCAAAGTTTTTTCGCTTAATTACACCTTTTTGAATATTGGCTGGACCGTAGGCCCGCCGCTTGGCACCTGGCTTTTGCTCTATGGCGTGAATATGCCGTTCTGGCTCGCGGCGGTCAGCAGCGCTATCCCATTTGTCCTGATCCAGTGCTGCGTAAAGCCGCTTCATACCCAGCCTGACGGCGGCACGGAAAAGCGCAGCACGCTTGTGGTCCTGATGCAGGATCGCGCCCTGATTTACTTCACGTTGTCGGCATTTCTCGGCTCACTGGTCTTCGGCTCATTCGCCTCCTGTATTTCGCAATATTTGCTGGTGGTAGCAGACAATCGCCTCGCTGAGACGGTGGTAGGCGTGGTATTACCGGTCAACGCCACCGTCGTGGTGTCGTTGCAGTACATGGTGGGTAAACGGATCCGCGCAGAAAATCTCAAGCGCCTGATGCTGCTTGGAACGCTGTTTTTCCTGCTGGGTCTCGGCGGATTTATGCTCTCCGGCGCGAATCTCTGGCTGTGGGGGCTTTCCGCCGCCGTATTCACTTTCGGCGAATTGATTTATGCGCCAGGCGAATACTTACTGGTTGACAACATCGCCCCCAACGGCCTGAAAGCCAGCTACTTCTCGGCGCAAGCGCTGGGGTGGCTTGGCGGCGCGTTAAACCCGCTGGTCACCGGCATCATCTTAACGAACCTGCCGCCCTGGTCGCTGTTCGCCATTTTGATGGTAGCGACCGCAGGCGCTTACCTGTTGATGCTTAAAGGCATGCGCGCCCCGCGACCCGAGACGATAAGAGAGTGTGTTTAACGCATTTCAACTATTCCTTCACAGACCGGGACAATAGCCAGATTACTGGCGTATCCCGGTCTGGTGAGGGAAAACGTGAAGGCAGCGATTTTTGTAGTAAGCGGCATATTTTTTTGACTCATGAGGATTAAATGGCTTTAAAGAACAGCAGAATTCGCGTGAAGCAGAAAAACTTTAAGATGAGTAAAAGCATACTTCCCGTGAGCCAGTAGAAACTCAGCATGAGGCGTAATACTACAAACTGACTGCCACCCCACCACAATACTCCACAGGTAATAAGTAGAATGATCATGTAATGCATTTTTATCCAATTTACTTTGAGTAGGCTCATCAGTATCAAAGCGGGTAACATAATATACCAAATCAAAAAATGGATACTCAGAGCAACCCGGAATGAATAAGATTTGAAATGGTGAAGATAAAACCCATAATATCCAAAATGGTGCAGAATTATTATTACCAACAAAGCCGCTATAACCATTACTGGTCTGCAAATAACCTCACAAAAAAACCGCCTGAACTGTTTATCCATAAACATTTTTTATTCACCTTGCACACACGAGATACTTAGCCAATTCATTTTCATTAACAGGCAGGGAAAGAGAATCACTGTCGACTGCTCTCATTTGTTCGACGACATTCACTGCCGGATAGGTCATTCCATTTTGCGTTATTGTATAGGCAAACCTTTTACTGGCATACAATGCACCTCGTAGTACAAAAAAATTATCATAGGTATTGGTATTGTCATATTCGTTGAATGGGGTTCCGTCAGCCCAGCCTCTGGCTGTTTCCAGTGTCTTTTCAACCGAATGAAACAATCTATAGGTGTCTACCGCGTAGGGAATTTGCCCAATCGCGTCAGCCCAGTATGGTTTCCCACCGACCTGTACTAATAGATAGCCCGCTCCGCCTGTCGGGCTCGCCTTCCAGTCTCCGGGCATTCCTTTACTGAAGGATAATGGCGATCTGTCTATTTCGGCAAAATCGACAATATCTTGCCACGTGAAATATTTATAAGCCTCTGAGACTTCGTCGCTCGTGTTGAGATAGATCATTTGATGATAATTATCAGCCAGCGGTTCAAACCACTGCCACGCGTAACGGTCATATAACGCTTTAGCAGTCAAAATTTCAAATCGTTCGCCTTGCTTTAGTTCGAGCGCAAACAGAATATCGCCATTTGTACGGGTGACAATTTTGCACGCAGGAATATAGACCGTTTCAACATACTTTTCTGCGACAGGGCGTGTTGTTGAGTAATAAACCAGGCTGGTTTTTCCTTCATGCGTTTCAAAATTATATATATGCCCCCCTATAAGATGCTGATGTTTTTTCATGATGGGGTTCCGGAAAATAAAGTGTGGTCTACTTTACTACCCGGGTACGACTACGCGGCCAATTGCGCCGGTTTAACAGAAAATGTTTAGACCGGCTATTAAGTTAATGAAAAATTATTTATAAACCACTGAAGCAGAAGGCTATCTGTAGCTAGCCAGTTAAATCGCCACCAACCCCCGCACGCCGTCCTGTTCCATCTGGCTGCCTGCACCGCGCTGGATGATTTCGCCGCGCGACATCACCAGATAGCTGTCTGCGAGGTCGGCGGCGAAGTCGTAGAACTGCTCCACCAGCAAAATCGCCATATCGCCACGGGCTGCCAGCTCGGCTATTACCGCGCCGATTTGCTTAATCACCGAAGGCTGGATGCCCTCGGTAGGCTCATCGAGGATCAGCAACTTTGGGCGACAGGCCAGCGCCCGACCAATTGCGAGCTGTTGCTGCTGCCCACCGGAGAGGTCGCCGCCGCGCCGGTTTTTCATCTCATGTAATACCGGAAACAGCGCATAAATTTCCTCCGGCACCGTTTTGCCCTCGCGCCCGGAAAAGCGCGACAGGCCCATCAGCAAGTTTTCTTCCACTGTTAAACGCGCAAAAATCTCGCGGCCCTGGGGCACGTAGGCCATCCCTGCCCGCACCCGTTGATGTGGCTTGAGGCGGGTGATGTTGTTCTCCTGAAACACCACGTCGCCTGAGCGGGAGGCAATTAACCCCATCAGGCATTTTAACAGGGTGCTTTTACCCACCCCGTTACGCCCAAGCAGGCAGGTAACTTCGCCAGGACGCACCTCAAAGGACACGCCGCGCAGAATATGGCTGCCGCCGTAATATTGATTCAGACCGCTTACCTGTAACATGTCCGCTCCTTAGCGCCCTAAATAGACCTCAATAACCTGCTCGTTGTTTTGCACCTCGCGAAGCGATCCTTCCGCCAGTACCTGGCCCTGGTGCAGCACCGTCACCCGGTCGGCAATGGTTTCAACAAACCCCATATCGTGTTCCACCACCATCAATGAGTGCTTGCCCGCAAGGGCGCGAAACAGCTCGGCGCTGTACTCGGTTTCCGCATCCGTCATCCCGGCCGCCGGTTCATCCAGCAGCAACAGGTGCGGCTCCTGAATGAGCAGCATGCCTATTTCCAGAAATTGTTTTTGCCCGTGGGATAAGGTACCTGCGAGGCGATGGCGTTCGGCGTTAAGCCGCAAAAGTCCCAGTATCTCGTCAATGCGATCGCGCTTATCGCTGGTCAGGCGCGCCCGTAGCGTCCCCCACACCGACTTATCGCCTTTTTGCGCCAGTTCGAGATTTTCAAACACGCTCAGGGCTTCAAATACCGTGGGTTTCTGGAATTTGCGCCCAATCCCCTGACGGGCGATATCTATTGATGACAGCGTGGTTAAGTCGGTGGATTGATCGTAAATCGCCCGTCCGCTCTGGGGGCGTGTTTTGCCGGTTATCACATCCATCAGCGTGGTTTTTCCCGCGCCGTTGGGGCCGATAATGCAGCGCAGCTCCCCCACGCCGATTTGTAAGCTCAAGTCGGTCAGGGCCTTAAACCCGTCAAAGCTGACATTGATCTTCTCCAGTTGCAGCACCGGGTCGGTCTGCGCGCGATATTTGTCGGTCACTTGCTGACGGGTAAACAGCCCTTCATCCGGTTGCATCATGATTTCCCTCGCGTCATCAGTCCTACCACGCCGCGCGGTAAAAAGCGCGTCACCAGAATAAACATTAATCCCAGGAACAAGAGCCAGTACTCAGGGATAACCATAGTGAAGAGACTTTTTGCGCCATTCACCAGCCCTGCGCCAATCACCGGGCCGATAAGCGTCCCGCGCCCGCCAAGCGCCACCCAGATTGCTGCTTCGATGGAGTTGGTCGGCGACATTTCCCCTGGATTGATAATGCCGACCTGCGGCACATACAGCGCGCCCGCAAGGCCGCACAGCACCGCCGAGAGCGTCCAGACCAGTAGCTTGAACCCTTTCGGGTCGTAGCCGCAAAACGTCAGGCGGCTTTCTGCGTCGCGCACCGCTGTTAACACGCGGCCACATTTACTTTTAGCGAGGGCCCATCCCAGCGCCAGACTGAGCGCCAGCACCAGCACGGTGGCGACAAACAGCCCGATGCGCGTGCCGGTTGCGGTGACCGGCATACCAAGCAGCGTGGTAAAGCCGGTAAAACCGTTATTGCCGCCAAAACCGGTTTCATTACGAAAGAACAGCAACATTCCGGCCCAGGTGAGCGCCTGCGTCATGATTGAGAAGTAGACGCCTTTAATTTTCGAGCGAAACGCAAAGTAGCCAAACAGCAGCGCCAAAAGGCCAGGCACCAGTACAATCAGCATCAGCGTCCAGAGAAAACTGCTGGTGCCAAACCAGTACCAGGGCAACTCCGTCCACGAGAGAAAACTCATAAACGCGGGTAGCCCGTCGCCAGCGGACTGGCGCATTAAGTACATGCCCATGGCGTAACCACCGAGAGCGAAAAACAGCCCATGACCGAGCGACAACATACCGGCGTACCCCCACACCAGATCCAGCGCGACCGCCATGATCGCGTAGCACAGCACTTTGCCGGTGAGCGTCAGCATCCATTCCGACAGGTGCAGTGGATGCGTATCAGGCAGCAGCGCCAGAAAAGGCAGCACCAGCAATGCGGCAAGCGCAACACCGCCCAGCGCCAGGCTAAGCCGTGGCCGCCGTTGTGTGACGGTCGTGGTTAATGGCAGGCTAATCATTCAACAACCCTCCCTTTGAGCGCAAACAGCCCCTGCGGACGCTTTTGAATAAACAGCACAATCAGCAGCAGGATAAGGATCTTACCGAGCACCGCGCCCAGCTGCGGTTCGAGAATTTTATTAAGAATGCCAAGACTAAACGCCGCCGCCACGCTTCCCGCCAGTTGACCGACGCCGCCCAGCACCACCACTAAAAACGAATCGATAATGTACCCCTGCCCAAGCTCCGGGCCGACGTTGCCAAGCTGCGACAGCGCCACGCCGCCAAGCCCGGCGATACCAGAACCCAGGCCAAACGCCAGCATATCCACGCGCCCTTCCGGGACGCCGCAGCAGGCCGCCATGGCGCGGTTTTGCGTCACCGCCCGCACGTTCATGCCAAGCCGGGTGCGGTTAAGTAAAAGCCAGGTAAAGGCCAGCACCAGCAGAACAAACACAATCACCACCACCCGGTTCCAGGGCAGGATCAGGTTTGGCAGAACCTGGATGCCGCCGGAGAGCCACGCCGGGTTCGCCACTTCGACGTTTTGCGCGCCAAACACCATTCGCACCAGTTGGATAAGCATCAGGCTGATCCCCCAGGTAGCGAGCAGCGTTTCCAGCGGACGGCCATACAAATGGCGGATCACGCTGCGCTCAAGCGCCATGCCTATTCCCGCCGTGACCAGAAACGCCACTGGCAACGCCACCAGCGGATAGAGCGCCAGCCACTGCGGCGCCCAGGCGGCAAACGCGTTTTGTACAAGCCAGGTGCTGTAAGCGCCAAGCATCAGCATTTCGCCGTGGGCCATATTAATCACCCCGAGCAACCCGTACGTAATGGCCAGTCCCAGCGCTGCCAGCAGCAGGATCGACCCCAGCGACAGCCCCATAAACGCCTGGCCTGCCAGCTCGCCCCACATCAATCGCTGGCCGATGGCTTTCACGCTTTTCGCGGCCTCTGCGCGTACATCGGGGTCGTTCTCTGTTTGCGGGTCCGTTAAAGGTTGCAGCCGCGCCTGTACCTGCGGCGAGCCGGAATGCCCCAGTTGCTGTGCCGCCGCCAGGCGTATCGCGGGCTGCGGATTTTGAAGATTCATCAACGCCAGCGCAGTAATCAGCGCCTCGCGCACCGCGCCGTCCGGCTCATGCTGGCGACGCGATTCCAGCAGTACCGCCATTTCCGGGGTGGCGTCACGCTGAAGGGTTTCGGCGGCGCGCATTCTTTCCGTGACGTTGTCACTGACCAGATAGTGAGTCGCCAGCGCCGTGGCAGCAAGATTGCGCAGCCGATTGGTCAGGCGCAATTTACGGGTTTCCCCGGCGGGTGCGGCGGCGCTGCCAAGCGGCGTAAGCCGGTTCGCGTTATCGTCAAAAGGATGATTTTGGCTATCCACTACCACCCGTTCGGCGGCCAGCGCTTTTAAAAACGGTAAACGGCGGGCGTCTGGCGTATTGCCCCAGGTTTCCAGCAGTCTGGTCTGTTCGGCGCGGTTTGCCCGGCTAAAATCATCGCTGTCGGCGGCCCACACCCGAGCGGGAAGCAGCAGCGTCACCAGCAGCAGATACAAAAAGGTGGCGGGTTTCATCATGGTTTCTCCGCGTCGGTTTTCCCTTGTGGAAAACGCCTCCCGTCGCCAGGAGGCGAATCACTTAGTTGCTGGCGGTTTTCACCGGCTGATCGGATTTTTTGTCATTACCGGCGATAAACGGGCTCCACGGCTGGGCGCGAACCGGCTGTTCGGTCTGCCACACCACGTTGAACTGACCGTTGCCTTCGATTTCGCCAATCATGACCGGCTTATGCAGGTGATGGTTGGTGGCGTCCATGGTGAGGGTAAAGCCAGACGGCGCTTTCACGGTCTGCCCGGCCATGGCGGCGCGCACTTTGTCCACATCGGTGGTGCCTGCTTTTTCAACCGCCTGCGCCCACATATGGATACCCACCCAAGTGGCTTCCATCGGGTCGTTTGTGACCACGGTATCGGCATTCGGCACGTTGTGCGCTTTAGCCCATGCTTTGTAAGCGGCGACAAACTGCGTATTGGTAGGGTTATCTACCGATTCGAAGTAGTTCCACGCGGCAAGGTTGCCCACCAGCGGTTTGGTGTCGATACCGCGCAGTTCCTCTTCACCGACCGAGAAAGCCACCACCGGCACATCGGTGGCTTTCACTGCCTGGTTAGCCAGCTCTTTATAGAACGGCACGTTGGAATCCCCGTTGATGGTGGAGATAACCGCAGTTTTACCACCCGCCGAGAATTTTTTGATATTGGCGACAATCGTCTGGTAATCACTGTGACCAAACGGGGTGTAAACCTCTTCAATATCTTTATCCGCCACGCCTTTTGAGTGCAGGAACGCGCGCAGGATCTTGTTGGTCGTACGGGGATAGACATAGTCGGTACCCAGCAGATAGAAGCGCTTCGCGCCGCCGCCGTCTTCACTCATCAGGTATTCCACCGCCGGGATCGCCTGCTGGTTCGGGGCCGCTCCCGTGTAAAACACGTTCGGCGACATCTCTTCGCCTTCGTACTGCACCGGATAGAACAGCAAGCCGTTCAGTTCCTCAAATACCGGCAGCACCGATTTACGTGACACCGAGGTCCAGCAACCGAATACCACATCCACTTTATCCTGGCTCAGTAACTGGCGGGCTTTCTCCGCAAACAGCGGCCAGTTTGACGCCGGGTCAACCACCACCGGTTCAAGCTTTTTACCCAATAAACCGCCTTTGGCGTTGATCTCATCAATGGTCATCAAGGCCACGTTTTTAAGCGGCGTTTCTGAGATGGCCATGGTGCCGGACAACGAGTGCATAATCCCCACTTTGATGGTATCCGCAGCCTGAACGCTGAAGGCCACACCCATCGCTGACACTGACGCGCAGAGGGCAAACGCTTTTAACAAGGTACGACGATGCATAAAGAATCACTCCCAAAAATGTGCTGTGCGATTGCGGCCTGCGCCGCGTTAACGACACTTCTCTTGCCGCGCTTGTTGCAGCATATGAAGCGTAATGTTGCGAACCTCTTTCTGGCTTTGTGCGATATGAGCGGTCAGTCGGTCACACGCCTCCTTTACGTCACGGTGGATAAGGGCGAGCAAGATGGCGCTATGCTCGGCGTAGGTTGCCGCCACGCGCGGGGCCATGGTGAAATCAAGGCGCCGTACGATGCGAATTTTTTCCGTTACATCACGGTGTACCCGCGCCATTTGCGGATTACCGGCGGCGCTCACCAGCGTCATATGGAACGCTTCATCCCAGGGCGCGACGTCACGGCTGTCAGCAAGCGGCGGTGAATCCATCCAGAAGCGCACCAGTTCAGCAAGCGAGGCCGGGATTGGCGCATCGGGCCGCTGACAAATACGGCGTACCGCCTCGGTTTCCAGCACCACGCGCAGGTCGTAAAAGGCTTCCAGCGCGTCGAAATCCACCGGTTTTACCTGCCAGCCGCTGCGCGGTTGCACGTCGAGATACCCTTCCTGCTCCAGCGCATACAAGGCCTGGCGCACCGGGGTCCGGCTCACGCCGACCCGGCTTGCGATATCCGATTCGCTAAAGCGGTCGCCGGGCAGCAATTCGAAATCGAAAATCGCCTGTTTGACGTGCTGATAAACCCGTCCGGCGATGCCTTCCTGGACGGGGGTACCCCGAAACAAGCTCATTAGCTGGCCGCCAGCCATAACAGCGCGTCGCCAGGCCCAACCGGGCGGCCTTGCTGGCAGCCAATGGCCGTCACGGTACCGTCGTTTGGCGCGCAGACCATCAGTTCCATTTTCATCGCTTCCACGACAATCAATGGTTCGCCCTGCTTCACGCACTGGCCCGGCTCGACCAGGATTTTCCAGATATTGCCGTTGAGATCGGCGTTTACCCGTTGCCCCTGATGCTGGTCATCTAACGCGCTGAGCGGCAGGCTTTCCGTGACGTTGTCGCCTTCATCCTGTTGCCAGCGCGCCACTTCCTGGCTGAACGCGGCCTGCTGACGCTCACGAAACACGGCGATATCGGCGGCGTTATCAGTGAGGAATTGCTGGTAGGCACTGAAATCAAACGTGGTTTCTTCAATCCGCACTTCTGCCCGCCCTTCCCGGAACGCCTCGCGAAAGGCGATTAATTCCGCTTCGCTAACCGGATAAAAGCGCACCTGGTCGAAGAATTTCAAAAGCCAGGGTTCGTCGCCAAACTGGCCATTACGCAGGTGTTTATTCCAGATGGGTAATGTGCGCCCGACCAGTTGATACCCGCCGGGGGAGTCCATGCCGTAGATGCACATGTACATCCCGCCAATACCCACGGTGCCTTCGGCAGTCCAGGTGCGCGCCGGGTTGTATTTGGAACTCAGAAGCCGGTGGCGCGGATCGACCGGCACCGCACAAGGCGCGCCGAGATAAACATCCCCCAGCCCCAGGATCAGGTAACTGGCGTCGGTGATGATTTTCAGCACCTCATCCCTGTCGCTTAAGCCGTTGGCGCGGGCGATAAAATCAACGTTATTGGGCAGCCACGGCGCATTTGGGCGAACCGTTTGCTGGTAGCGCTCCACGGCGGCAAGCGTCGCGCTGTCTTCAAACGCCATGGGAAGATGAACGATACGCGACGGGATAGTGAGCGTGGACACATCCCCAAGCGATGCTTCCATGCGCAGAAGCTGCGCCATTAACTGGGACTGAGAAATATGTTGCCCGTCGTAACGCACCTGGAGCGAACGGACGCCGGGTGAAAGCTCTTCCACCCCCGCAATAGCCGCCTCGCGAATCGCCGCCATCAACAAATGCACCCGCAGGCGCAGCGCCAGATCGAGCACATTTTCGCCGTATTCAATCAGGATGTAGCTGTCCCCCGCCTGCCGCCAGACCACCGCCGGGCGCGTGGCGTCCGCTTCCCACTGCGCGAGAATTGCGGCGCTGCGGGTTTTCCCCGGCTCGATAGAGACCGGAATATCCGGCAATGTATTGGCAGCGCAGAGGTTGGTGACGGCGACCTGATGCGCCAGTTCAAGAGACTGCGCCCAGGCGAAACTCACCGGATGAAAGCGAATTTTGTCGCCGGGTTTCACCTGGCCTACTTTCCACAGCTCCGCTTTGGCGATAGTGACCGGGCAGACGAACCCGCCGAGGCTTGGACCGTCGCGGGTTAAGATCACCGGGAAATCGCCCGTGAAGTTAATCGCGCCAATAGCGTATTCGCAGTCGTGAACGTTAGACGGGTGCAGCCCGGCCTCGCCGCCATCGGCCCGCGCCCATTCCGGCTTCGGTCCGCTCAGGCGCACGCCAAGGCGGTTGGAGTTGTAATGCACTTCCCACTCGGTGGCGAAAAAGGTCTCCATCGACGCCGGGGTAAAGAAATCGGGCGCGCCGTGCGGTCCGTAAAGTACCCCGATGTCCCAGGTGTCGCCATAAATCGGGATCAGGGCCGGTTCCGGCGTTTGCGGCAGCGCAATGGGCGCAGGCGTAGTGCAGGCCGCAAGCTCAGGGCGCGAAATCGCCAGCACGTCCGCCACTTTCAGGGTACGTCCGGCGTGTCCGCCGAATTGCCCAAGGGCAAAGGTGGCGCGGCTGCCAAGATAAGGCGGCACATCAATGCCGTTGCGCACCGCCAGATAGGTGCGACATCCGCTGGTGGCGCGCCCAAGCGTCAGAGTCTGTCCGGCTTTAACGATGATCGGTTGCCAGTATGCCACCGGCTGGTCGTCCAGCAGCGCCGGGCACGTCGCGCCGGTCAGGGCGATGATCGCGTCGCTATGAAAACGCAGCCGTGGCCCCTGGAGCGTAAATTCCAGCCCCGCCGCGCTCGGGTGATTGCCGACAATACGATTAGCAAGCTGAAACGCGAGGTCGTCCATCGGCCCGGAGGGCGGCACGCCGATATCCCAGTAGCCGGGGCGGCCTGGATAGTCCTGCACGCTGCTCCAGGTGCCTGGCTCCAGCACTTCAATGGCATGAGCCTGATAGGTCACTTCATCCAGCAGCCGCGTCCACATGACGCCGGCGTTAAATTCCGGCAGCGAGGCTAACTGGCGTAAATAATCGAGATTGGTGGCAATCCCCCCCAGACGGGTGGCATTGAGCGCCTCGCGCAGTTTTAAAATCGCATCGAGTCGGTCTTCGCCGTGAACGATGATTTTCGCGATCATCGGATCGTAAAACGCGCTGACTTCGCTGCCGTTACTGACCCAGCCATCAACCCGCACATTGGCCGGGAAGCTTACCTCGGTTAGCACACCCGGGCTTGGCTGGAAATTTTTCAGCGGATCTTCGGCGTAAATACGCACTTCTATCGCCGCGCCTGTCGGCACCCGGCGCATGGCCTGCCAGTCGAGGGGCGCTTTTGCGGCAAGCCTCACCATGCATTCAATCAGATCAAGACCCGTGACCATTTCGGTAACCGGATGCTCCACCTGCAAGCGGGTGTTGACCTCCAGAAAATAGAACGCGTCCAGGGACGGTTCATAGATAAACTCAACCGTGCCCGCGCTGCGATAGTTTACCGACTCGCCCAACGCCACGGCGGCGTTAAGCATCGCCTCTCGGGTCGACTGGGGCAGATTCGGCGCGGGGGTTTCTTCCAGTACTTTCTGGTTGCGGCGTTGCAGCGAACAGTCGCGTTCGCCAAGGGCAATCACCTTACCGTTGCCATCGCCGAAAATTTGCACTTCAAGATGACGCGCCCGGTCGATACAGCGCTCTAAAAACACGCCGTCGTCACTGAAAAACTGCGCGCCCTGCCGCTTGACGGTTTGCCAGGCGTCACACAGCGCCGTCATGTCCTCGCAGCGCATCAGACCGATACCGCCCCCGCCTGCCGTGGTTTTTAGCATCAAGGGAAAGCCTACCCGCGCCGCCTGCTCGCAGGCCTCTTCCAGACTTTGCAGCAGCCCGGTGCCGGGCGTCATGGGCAAACCCGCCTGGGCTGCCAGCGCGCGGGCGCGGTGCTTCTGACCGAAGTCGGCAATTTGCGACGCATCCGGGCCGATAAATACGATCCCCGCCCCTTCGCAGGCGGCGGCAAATTCCGCGCGTTCAGAGAGAAAACCGTAGCCGGGGAAAATGGCCTGCGCCCCGCTCGCTTTTGCCGCCGCGAGAATTTTTTCGATATCGAGATAGGTTTCCCGCGCGGTGTCGCCGCCAAGCGCAACGGCATGGGTCGCGTCAGTGACATGCGGCGCGTTACGGTCGCAGTCGGCATAGACCGCCACGCTCTCAATCCCCATACGGTTAAGGGTGCGAATAGCGCGGCAGGCAATTTCGCCACGGTTGGCAATCAGTACACGTTGAAACATGGCGAATCTCCTCAGGCGCTGTGATGACGGGCAAGCCAGGCTTTCCAGCCGCCCCATGACGTAATATCCGTGGCGTCGGCCAGGGCGTACGGCTCGCAGATAAAGCCCTTCACCTGCCGACCGTCGATAAGCGTTATCGAGCCGATACCAAGCGGCGCGGGCACTTCCGCCACCAGTTCGCCAAAGCGCGCCAGCGGGACGTCCCACAGTTCCACGGTGATGGGCTGCCCGTGCTCGCCCCGCGCCAGCCCTGGTTTAGGCGGCGTAGTCTTTGCCAGCGCGAACAGTTGGTAGCTCGCATCCGTGGTGGTTTCTTCAACGAATACCGCGTTGCGGGTAGTGAGTTGGGCATTAAGCGGCTGCCCGCGCAGGTGCGCGCCGACCACTGCCAGGCGCACAAAACCGGTATTCGCTGCGGGCGCGCTTGTCGGCAAGGCTTTTGACGTCGCCCCCAGAGGAAGCGGTAAGGCCTGCTGCCAGAGGCGGCCAAAATCGGCGAGCGCAGCGTCGTGCCAGGCGAGTGCAATCAATGTGATGCCTGCCGGAAGCCCGTCAGCGCGAAAATCTCCCGGGAGCGCCAGCGCGCTGAGATCGGCAAGATTGGTGAAGTTGGTATAAGTGCCAAACTGCGAGTTATAGCGCACCGGCTCCTCGGCCATCTCCTTGATGGTGTGGATGGTGGGCGATGTGGGAACCACCAGCGCATCAAACCCGGCAAGTAAGGTGTTTATCTCGCGGGCAAGCGCGGCGCGGGTGTATTCCGCCTGCCAGGCGTCACAGGCGCTAAAGCGTTTGCCGCCCTCGACGATGCCGCGCACCGTCGGGTCCATGGCGTCGGGGTAATTCGCCAGAGTATCCGCAACCGCCACGGTGCGCTCAGCGACCCACGCCCCGGCGTAGAGTTGCTCGGCAAGCAGGCGAAATGGCGTGAAATCAATGGGTACACACTGCACGCCTAACGCCGCGAGTCGCGCCAGGCTTTGGTTAAAGGCCGTTTCGTTTTGTTCGTCGCCAAAGAACTCCAGCCTGTCTGGCACCGCCAGACGCGGTGAGCTGGCAAACCGGGCGGGCGCGGTATGCGGGTTATGCCGGGAATACGCATCACTGGGGTCATAACCGCCTGCGATCTGGGCGACGATCGCGGCATCATCCACGGTAAGTGCGAAAACGGAAACCGTATCGTTAAGGCGACAGGCTGGCACCACACCGTGGGCCGAAAACCAGCCTTTGGTGGGTTTAAGCCCGACAATGTTATTAAAACCGGCCGGGACGCGGCCTGAACCGGCGGTATCCGTGCCAAGCGCAAACGGCACCAGCCCGCGCGCGACCACCGATGCCGAGCCGGAACTGGAGCCGCCGCTGACATAGCGCGCATCAAAACTGTTCGGCACCGCGCCATAGGGTGAGCGGGTTCCTACAAGCCCTGTTGCGAACTGATCGAGGTTAGTTTTGCCAACCACAATCGCCCCGGCCGCTTTTAATTTTGCCACCACGGTGGCGTCATTTTCCGGCCAGTAAGCAAAAGCCGGACAGGCGGCGGTGGTTTCAAACCCTGCGACGTCGATATTATCTTTTACCGCAAACGGCACGCCCCAAAGCGGGAAATCAACCGGGCTTTTTCCGGCGCGTAATTGCCGGGCTAATTGCTCTATCTGGAAAGAAATTAATTGTTCGCTGGCACAACTAATCCAGGCAGGATCGTTATTATCGAATCCCTTAATAATCGCGCGGTATAATTGCGCCATTTCCTCAGGCGATTCGGAACAGGCTGCTTTCCATTCATTAATGGTCATTACGCCGGGCGAAGAACTACGTGGCATCATTGGCTGGCATCCCAACTGGTATACAAGATGGGAGTAACTAAGCAATTACAGTGCCAATAATTAAACAGCTATATTTATCATACAGTTAAATAATTTTCACAGCCATCATGATATTTCACCGCGTCTTTTTGAAATAAATAAAAACATTTTGGTGCAATGCTGCATTAAAGCTGTGCAACAGAAAATAAATTAAAAAAAATCCGCCAGTGGTAACTGGCGGATATAAGTAATTATGATGGCCGCGTATTATTAGCAATCATTAATCGCGATAATTACCAAACTTCAGAGGCGATTTCCGTCACCAGACGCACTTTATTCCACTGTTCGTCAGGCGTAATAGCGTTACCCTCTTCCGTTGAGGCGAAGCCGCACTGCGGGCTCAGGCAGACCTGGCTTAAATCAACGTATTGCGATGCTTCTTTAAGCCGCGCTTTAATCTGGTCGCGGTTTTCAAGCTCACCATGTTTGGTCGTAATTAAGCCTAATACCACCTGCTGCTTGCCCGGTCGAATAAAGCGCAGCGGAGAGAAATCCCCCGAGCGGTCGTTATCATATTCGAGGAAAAACGCGTCCACGTTGACGGTGCCGAATAGCACCTCAGCAACCGGCTCGTAACCGCCTTCGGCAATCCAGCTTGAACGGAAGTTACCGCGACAAACATGCAGGCCGATGGTGAGATCTTCCGGTTTGCCTTCCAGCGCCTGATTCAGCACCCGCGCGTAGATCTGTGCCAGTTCATCAGGGTCATCGCCGCGCTCGCGGATTTGCTGGCGTTGCGCGTCTGAGCACAGGTAGGCCCAGACGGTGTCGTCGAGTTGCAGATAGCGGCAGCCCGCGTCATAAAACGCCCGAATGGCGTCGCGCCAGGTCTGCGCCAGGTCGGCGAAATAGTCATCCAGATTCGGGTAAACGGTTCTGTCTATCGCCGCCGCGCCACCGCGAAAATGCAGGACGCTCGGGCTTGGGATGGTCATTTTCGGCTCGGCGCTGCCGCTGATGCTTTTCAGGAAACGGAAGTCTTCAAGCATCGGGTGCGCGCCGAACGCCACTTTGCCGGTCACGCGCACGCTTTGCGCTTTGGTCTGAATACCGGTGAACTGGATCCCCTGGTTTACTTCCACCAGCTCAACGCCCTGGAGTGCGGCGAAGAAATCAAGATGCCACCAGGCGCGGCGGAATTCGCCGTCGGTAACCACCGTCAGGCCGCAGGCGCACTGGGCGTTAACGCATTCGCGGATGGCGTCGTTTTCAATAAGGCGCAGTTGCGTTGCGGTGATATCGCCACGGGCATACTGTTCACGGGCGGTTTTAATCGCGTCGGGGCGTAAAAAACTGCCGACGACATCGGCGCGGTACGGTGGAAGTTGACGTTGCATGGTGTCTCCTTGTCCCTGAAAGTCATTGCCCAGGGTGATAGTTCGCATTTTGAATTTTTAGCCATCTGGATGGCTAGATGTAAACAATGTGACACGGCTGCAACGCGCGTGCAAACGAAGAAAATTCATCGCACGTGAGAAATATTCATGTTGGGGTGAATCTGCGACAACGCGCCCGGACGGATGCCCGGGCGTTAGCCCGCGAGTTCCCGGGCGGTGGGATAGTCAGTAATCAGTACGTCAATATAACGGCCCTTCAGCGCGCCGCGAATGGCATTGACCTTTTCAGTGCCCCCTGCCAGCGCTACCACGTGCGGGCAATCGCGCACCTGGCTAAGCTCCATGCCGATGACCGGGTCCTCTTCTTTGCTGAGTACCGGTTCCCCTTCCGCATTGTAGTAATGCAGGCAAATGTCGCCGACGGCGCCGCGCGCGGCGAGCGTTTGCAGCATGGTTTCACCATAATAGTTACCGGAATTTTTCAGTAACTGCGAGGGTTCCAGATCGCCAATGCCTAAAATCGCCACGTCCACTTCGCTAAATTTCCGCACCACTTCCGCCACATCGTGACTGGCAACCAGGCGCGCGCGCTCTTCCACCGAGTGCTCAATGCTCTGGGACGGCAAAAGCCAGGCCTGGCAGCTAAGCAGCGCGGCGAGGTTCTGCGTCAAAATCGTCGCCTGTACGTTTCCGTTCGGCCCGACGCCGCCCAGCAGTTGAATCACGCCGCGCGCTTTGATGCTCTGAGGATGCAGCTCATCCACCATGGCGCGAATGGTGCTACTCCAGGAAGAAATTCCCACTAAATCGTCGGGCCGCAGGCGCGTTTCGACATAATGCGCGGCCGCGCTGCCAATGGCATGTTTGATTTGGGTTGATGAGGCAGGTTCATCCACATCCACCACAATCGCCTGGCGAATGCCGTATTTCTGTTCCAGCGCATTTTCCAGCGACAGAAAAATATTCGGCGGTTGAATAACGCTTATCTTCACCACCCCCTCTTTCTGGCAGCGGGTAATGGCGCGAGAAACAAATGACTGTGAAAGTTGCAGAAGTGCCGCAATTTCGGACTGTTTCATGCCATCGACGTAATAGAGCGTGGCGATTTTCACCAACAGCCGTTGTTCATCCTGTTTTGACATAGCACCTCCCGGGTCTGCTCGTATTTTTATTCAAGACCGAATAAATAACAAGTTATCCCCCCTTTTGATGGATAAGTGAACAAATTGTGATCGCTTTCGCCTTTTCAGCATTTCCATCACCTGACCGTAGACAGATGTATTTCTGGGGCATATGGTTACATTGAATAATAAATCATGCTTGAATATATATTCAATGTGGAGATAAAAATGAAACATACCCTACTTAAAGCCTCATTAGTCGCTGCGCTGTTTGCGGCGTCTGCCAACCTCTATGCCGCTGATAACGGACTGATTGCCATTATTACCCCTTCACACGACAACCCGTTCTTTAAAGCCGAAGCGGATGGCGCTGCCGCGAAAGCCAAAGAACTGGGTTACACCACGCTTGTGGCCTCTCATGACGATGACGTGAACAAACAGAATCAGCTGATTGAGACCGCCATCGCCCGTAAAGCCAAAGCGATCATTCTTGATAACGCCGGTGCGGATGCCACCGTCGGGCCGCTGGAAAAAGCCAAAGCGGCGGGCGTCCCGGCGTTTCTGATTGACCGGGAAATCAATAAAACCGGTATTGCTGTCGCCCAGATTGTTTCTAACAACTACCAGGGCGCGCAGCTCGGCGCAGAAAAATTCGCCAAATTACTCAACGGAAAAGGCACTTACGTCGAACTGCTGGGCCGCCAGTCTGATACCAACGCCCATGTGCGCTCCCAGGGTTATCACGACATTCTTGATGACTACCCGGATATGAAAATGGTGGCTCAACAGACCGCGAACTGGAGCCAGACCGAAGCCTTCAACCGCATGGAAGCCATTTTGCAAACCCAGCCGGATATTGTCGGTGTGATTTCCGGGAACGACACCATGGCGCTCGGTGCGGAAGCGGCGCTGAAAGCGGCGGGTAAAACCAATGTGATTGTGGTGGGCTTCGACGGCAGCGACTACGTGCGCGACTCGATTAAAGCCGGTAGCAACATTAAAGCCACCGTCCTGCAACCAGGCTGGGAACAGGCGCAAATGGCGGTTGTTCAGGCGGATTACTACCTGAAAAACGGCAAAGCAAAAGAACAGGAAAAACAGTTGATGGACTGCGTACTGATTGATGACAGCAACGCTGCCCAACTGAATACCTTTAAACTGAGCAAGTAAGCCGGAGGTTGTATGTCGTTGAAACAATGGGGTATTGGCGTGCTGTGTTGCAGTACCCTGTTGCTGACTGCCTGTCGGGTGGTGGATCTGGATGAGAATGGCAAACCCGTCATTCCGCCAGATCCCAACGCGAAAGCGAGTTTCGCCACTATGACACCCGCGCAGATAGCGCAACAAACCTGGGACAGCCGGGTTGCCAAACCGGCGCGCGACCATGCGCTGGATGCCGCAACGCTGAGCGCCCGCCCTGCGAGCCCTACGCCGGAAAGCGTGTTTGTCCGCCTTAACGGCAAAATCGAGAAAGTCGATGTCACCCATGACCGTGAACGGTCGGTTACCGTCACGCTAAATAATAAGCCGCTGGAGGTCCAGATTGGGCCGCTTATCCGAGGCAATGCGGTACGCGACGCCGCCGGATTTAAATTTGAAGATTTTACCAACCAGGTCCAGTTTGCTCAGCTTTCCAAAGCCTATAACCGTGAAGCGGTCAAACACCTGCCCCCGGTTGACGCCTCCTGGCAGCAACAGCCGGTGACGATGCTGATTGCCGGAACCCTGAAAGAGGGCGTGCTGTCGGACGCCGTGGCGCTGGATATCGAGAAGGGAGCGAAATAATGGACGATCCGATTGTTTTGCGCACCCGCGGCGTGTCGATGCTGTTTCCAGGCACCGTTGCGCTGGATAACATCGATTACAGCGTCTGGCGCGGCAAAGTCAATGTCATTATCGGCGAGAACGGCGCGGGAAAATCCACGCTGATGAAAATCCTCGCCGGGGTGCAGCAGCCCAGCACTGGCACCATTGAACTTAACGGCAAAGTGGTGCATTTCAGTAATACCCGCGACGCCGCCGCCCACGGTATCGGCATGGTGCATCAGGAGTTGAACCTGTTTGAAAACCTGACCGTGGCGGAAAACATTTTTCTGGGTCGCGAATTGCAACATGGCTTAACGCCGATTGACGAAGCCACGCAGATTGCCCGCAGCGCCGAGTTGTTAAAGCGCCTCGATCAGCCCATTTCGCCTAATGAGCTGGTGGCCAATCTCAAAGTCGGGCAGCAGCAGTTGGTCGAAATTGCCAAAGCGCTCGCTGAGAACGCGGACATTTTAATTCTTGATGAACCCACGTCGGCGCTGAGTAAAACCGAAGTGGAAATCTTGTTTCGGGTGATCCGCGAACTTACCCGCCAGGGCGTATCCATCATTTATATCTCCCATCGACTTGAAGAGCTGATGGCGATTGGCGATGTGATAACCATTCTGCGCGACGGTAAATTTCAGGCACAAGCGCCGGTCAGCGATATTGACGTGCCTTGGATCGTGCGGGAAATGCTCGGCAGCGAGCCGGTCTCCAGCTTTCTTACGCCGGGCCGTATGTTTGGCGCGCCGGTTTTAGAAGCCGAGCATATTACCTGCGTCAACGCCTCCGGCATCGCGGTGGTGGACGACGTGAGCTTTAACGTGCGCGCCGGGGAAATCGTCGGGATCTATGGCCTGATGGGCGCAGGACGCACCGAGCTTTTCGAGTGCCTGCTCGGCACCAACCGCACCTACCTTGGCAAACTGTGGCTTGACAGCAAACCGGTGCCGCCACGTCTGGCGACCGCCGATCGCATCCGTATGGGGATGAGTCTGGTGCCGGAAGATCGTAAACGCACCGGGATTTTCCCCATTTCGTCCGTTGCCAGCAACCTGACTATCGCGAGCCTGTGGCGGCGTTTACAACGCGGTTTCGCCATTGCACAGCGCGACGAGCAACAGGTGGTGGCGACCACGATTGGCAATCTGTCTATCAAAGTGTCCTCACCGGATGTGGAGATCCAGGCGCTGAGCGGCGGTAATCAACAAAAAGTGGTGATTGGCCGCTCCCTGCTCACCAACCCCAAACTGTTGCTGCTGGATGAACCGACGCGCGGGATTGACGTGGGCGCCAAAGCCGATGTGTTCCGCATGATGGTGCAATTGTCTGAGCAAGGGATCGCCGTGGTGTTTTCCACCTCGGATCTGAAAGAGATTATGGCGGTGTCCGACCGCATCCTGGTGATGTCCGGCGGCAAAATCACCGCTGATATTCCCCGTGAACACGCCGAAGAATCGGCATTGGTTTCCGCTAGTGCACAAGGGTTCTGATATGAAAACGAATGAGACCGTCGCGCTTAACGCAAGACCCGCCTCGCTGTTCAGCTCGCGGGAGCACGTCCTGCTGATGCTGCTAAAACTGCGTACCTTTATTGCGCTGTTTTTAATCGTGGGCTTTTTCTCGGTCATGGTGCCTGATTTTCTCGCCATGGGCAGTATGGTCATCATGATTAAGCACATCGCCATTAATGCCTTCCTGGCGCTGGGCATCACGTTTGTGATTATCACCGCAGGCATTGACCTTTCCATCGGCGCCACCCTTGGGCTGTGCGGGATGATTGCCGGGTGGCTTATTACCAAAGGCATCGTGCTGCCGATGTTCGGCATCGCTATTTTCCCAAGCGTATGGGTGATTGTGCCGCTGGTGCTGCTGATTGGCGGCCTGATTGGCGCCACCAACGGCTGGATCATTACCCGCTATAACGTCGCTCCGTTTATCTGCACGCTCGGCACCATGTACGTGCTGCGCGGCGCGGCCATGCTGACATCCGGCGGCGAAACCTTTCCAGGCCTTGGGGGTAACCCGCAGCTTGGCAACACCGGCTTTGATGAGATTGGCGCAGGAACCTTCCTCGGCCTCCCCTGGGCTATCTGGATGATGATTGTGCTGGCGTTGGCCATTGCCTATGTCGCCCGCCGCCTGCCCTTTGGTCGCCATGTGTACGCCATTGGCGATAACGAACGCGCCGCTGAACTCTCTGGCGTTAAAGTCAAACAGGTGAAAATTTGGGTCTATACGCTCTCTGGTTTCTGCGCCGCTATTGCCGGGATTGTGGTCTCTGCGCAACTGGTCGCCAGCCATCCGGCGAACGGCACCGCGTTTGAAATGAACGCCATTGCGGCGGTGGTGCTCGGCGGCACGTCGCTTGCAGGTGGACGCGGCACCATTGTCGGCACGCTGGTTGGCGCGTTTGTTATTGGATTCCTTGCCGATGGGCTGGTGATGATGGGCGTCAGTGAATTCTGGCAGATGGTGATTAAAGGCATCGTGATTATCGTGGCGGTCATTATCGACCAGATGCAAAACCGTATGCAGCAGAAAGCCGCCGTCGTCGCCCAGAAAGCCACGCTGGAAGGCAGCGCAAAAGCGTAGCGCGTCACAGATTCGTTCGAAAGGCGATTTTTTTTGCCCGCTTCGAATAAATATTCATATATGATTTTTAATGCAAGAGGTAAACCTATGAATCCGTTTTCATTATCGGTTGCGGATCTGGAAAAGAAAGCCCGCGCGGTGCGTCGTCGCATTATTACGCTTAATGCCAACAGTCCGGCAGGCGGGCATACCGGAGCCGATCTCTCTCAGGTTGAGATCCTCACCGCTCTCTATTTCCGAGTCATGAACTGCTCGCCGCAATTAATCAACAGCGACCAGCGCGATATTTATATTCAGTCCAAAGGCCACGCGGTGGGCGGTTATTACTGCGTGCTGGCGGAAGCGGGTTTTATCCCGCTTGAGTGGCTGTCGACTTATCAGCACGCCGATTCCCACCTGCCAGGCCACCCGGTGAAACACAAAACGCCGGGGGTGGAACTTAATACCGGCGCGCTCGGTCACGGATTGCCGGTGGCGGTGGGCATTGCCCTTGCGGCCAAACGCAGTAATAACCCGCGCCGGGTGTTTGTGGTCACCGGCGATGGCGAGCTTGCAGAAGGCAGCAACTGGGAAGCGGCGCTGGTGGCGGCACATTACCAGCTCGATAACCTGGTCATCATTAATGACAAAAACAACTTACAGCTTGCGGGCCTGACCAAAGATATTTTGAACACCGATCCGCTGGATGAGAAATGGCGCGCATTCGGCATGGAGGTTACCCAGTGTAACGGCAACGACATGCAGGACGTGGTCGCAACGATTGAGGGGCTGAAACCGGGCGGTAAACCACATGTGATTATCGCCAACACCACCAAAGGTGCCGGCGTGTCGTTTATTCAGGGACGCGCGGAATGGCACCACCGTGTGCCGAAGGGTGAAGAAATCGAACTGGCTCTGGAGGAACTGAAAGATGAGTAATAGCGAACATCTGGCAACGGTGATGGTCAATGCCTTTATCGACGCGGTAGCACGCGGCGTCGATCTGGTACCGGTGGTGGCAGACTCCACTTCCACCGCCAAAATCTCGCCGTTTATTAAGCAGTTCCCGGACCGTCTGGTGAACGTCGGTATCGCCGAGCAAACCCTGGTCGGCGCGGCGGTTGGCCTGTCGATGGGCGGCAAAATCGCCGTCACCTGTAATGCCGCGCCGTTTTTGATTTCCCGCGCCAACGAGCAGATTAAAGTGGATGTCTGCTACAACAACAGCAACGTTAAGCTGTTCGGCCTGAACGCGGGCGCCAGCTATGGCCCGCTTGCCAGCACCCATCACAGTATTGACGATATCGCCGTCCTGCGCGGCTTCGGCAATATCGAAATTTATGCCCCCTCCTGCCCGGTGGAATGCCGCCAGATTATCGATTACGCCATCGATCACGTCGGCCCGGTATATATCCGCCTCGACGGTAAAGCGCTGCCGGAACTGCATGACGACAGCTATCGCTTTACGCCTGGCGCTATCGACGTCCTGCGCGAGGGCGCTGATGTGGCGCTGGTGGCGATGGGCTCGACCGTGCATGAGATAGTCAGCGCCGCCGCAGCGCTTGCCGATGTGGGCATTGACGCGGCGGTAATCAACGTCCCGTCGATTCGCCCGTGCGATACCGCAAAACTGCTGGCCGTGCTGAAAAAATCCCGTCGGGTCATCACGGTTGAAGAGCACAACATCAACGGCGGCGTCGGCAGCCTGGTGGCGGAAGTGCTGGCGGAAGCCGGTTGCGCCATCCCGCTGACCCGTCTTGGCATTGCGGATGGCAGTTATGCGATTGCCGCCGATCGTAAGGATATGCGCGCCCATCACGGTATTGATGCTGCCGGTGTGGTACGCAAAGCCACTGCGCTGTGTGAAGGAGCATAACCATGTCGAGCCCAATAATTCTCGCGATTGATGAGGGCACCACCAATGCCAAAGCGGTGGCGATCAACCGCGAAGGGCAAATCGTCGGACGCTCCGGCGTCGGCGTTGAGATGACGCACCCTGCTCCCGGTCTCGCCGAGCAGGACCCGCTGGCCATCTGGCAGGCGGTGGTTGAGGCGATTAACGGATGTTTACAGCAGGCAGGCCCGGTTACGGTAGCCGGGATTGCTATCAGTAATCAGCGCGAGTCGGTACTCATCTGGCAACGCGTCGACGGCAAACCCTTAACGCCCGTGGTGAGCTGGCAGGACCGGCGCTCCGAAGCGCGCTGCGCGCAGTTGCAGGCCGAAGGCCATCATGCGCTTATCACACAGTTGACCGGGCTGCCGGTGGACCCGCTTTTTCCGGCGGCGAAAATCAGCGCCCTGCTGGATGCCCTGCCGGACGGTGTGGAGCGTGCCGCGCGCGGCGAGCTGTGCATCGGCACCCTGGACAGCTGGCTTAACTGGCAATTTAGCGCCGGACGCGCGTTCACCACCGATTACGCCAATGCCGCCCGTACCCAACTGTTCAATATTTATGACGGCCAGTGGGACCCGCAACTGTTGGCGCTGTTCAACGTACCTCGCGCCGCGCTGGCCGAGGTGAGGCCCTCCTGTGGTTTACACGGTGAAGTGCAGGTTGGCTTTATTCCCGGCCTGCCGGTCGGCACGCCTGTCCTGTCTTTAATTGGCGATTCCCACGCAGCGCTCTACGCTCAGCGCCGCGCCTGCGGCAACGTGGTGAAAGCCACTTACGGCACCGGCTCATCGCTGATGCTTTCCCTGCCGGAACCGGTATTCCGGGCTAATCGCCTGAGTACCACCCTTGCCTGGCACGATGGCGAACGCACCTTCGCGCTGGAAGGCAATATCACCCACACCGGCTCCGGCGCGGCCTGGCTTGGGCGCATGATTGGGGTGACTAACCCGACGGAGTTGACCGCGCTTGCGCAGTCAGTTGCGGACAATCAGGGGGTGTATTACGTCCCGGCGCTCTCCGGGCTTGGCGCGCCCTGGTGGGATTTACAGGCGCGCGGCATGCTGTGCGGATTAACCGACGCCGCCACCCCGGCAGTGCTGGCCCGCGCCGCACTTGAGTCGGTGGTGTATCAAATCGCCGATGTGTTTTTCGCCATGGAACAGGCCTGCGGGCAGACGCTGAACACGTTATGCGTTGACGGCACCGCCACCCAGAACCGCTGGCTGATGCAGTTGCAGGCCGATGTGCTGCAACGCCCGTTAATGATTCAGCCTGCCGCCGAAGTCTCGGCGTTAGGCGCCGCGCTGCTTGCCGGTCGCGCCCTAGGCTGGTGGCTCGATGATATGCCTGCGGCCTTATCAGGCATGGGCGAGCGCATCGAACCGCAGCGCGCGGCTCAACAACAGATGCAACAAAACTATAAACAGTGGCTTGAAGCCGTGGCTCGCTGCCGCTTTCAGCCCAATTAATCCTTTTACTGGAGTGATGCCATGTCTCGTATCCCACATCAATTAACCTTCGGCGTAATTATCGGCAACCGGGGATTCTTTCCCAGCTTTCTGGTGGCTGAAGCCCGTCAACAGGCAGAAGCGCTGTTTTCCCGCCTCGGCATTAATACCGTGATGCTCAACGACGGGGACACCCATCTCGGCGGCGTGGAAACCCGTCAGGATGCCAAAGTGTGCGCCGAGCTTTTTCGAAAACATCGCGATGCCATTCACGGCGTGGTGGTGTTACTACCTAACTTCGGCGATGAAAAAGCGGTGGCGGAAGCCCTGCGTCTCTCCGGGCTGAACGTACCGGTGCTGATTCAGGCCGAAGAAGATAATCTTGATAAAATGGGTCTGGCCACCCGCCGCGACAGCTTCTGCGGCAAAATTTCGCTTTGCAACAACCTGCGTCAGTACGGCATTCCGTTTACCCTGACCACACAACACGTATGCGCCCTGACGAGCGAGGTGTTCGCCGCCGACCTGCAACGCTTTACCCAGATTTGCCGGGTGGTGAGTTCCATGAAAGGCGTGCGAATCGGCGCGATCGGCGCGCGTCCGGCGAGTTTTAATACCGTGCGCTACAGCGAAAAACTGCTTGAGAAAATGGGCGTGGCGGTGGAAACCCTCGATCTCTCCGAGATTTTCACGCGCATTAAACACATCAGCGATGATGATATTCGCGTGCAGGAAAAACGCGGCATTCTGCTGGATAACGCCGACGCCAGCGGCATCCCGGCGGATAAACTGCTGACCATGGCGAAACTGTTTGTGGTGATAAGCGAATGGGTCGTGGCAAACGATATTGATACTACCGCCATCCAGTGCTGGACGTCGCTTCAGGAAAACCTCGGCATTAACGTGTGTTCGATTATGAGCGTGATGTCTGGTCAGTTGATGCCAAGCGCCTGCGAAGTGGACGTGATGGGGGCGCTGTCGATGTACGCGCTTGCCAGCTGTTCTCTCAATCCGGCCTCCATTGCCGACTGGAACAATAACTTTGGCGACGATCGCAACAAATGTGTGCTGTTCCACTGCGGCAACTTTGCCAGCGCAAGCCTTGAGTCCCCGGCGATGGGCACTGCCGATATCATTGGCACCACGGTTGGCAAAGAGAACACCTGCGGCGCGGTGCATGGTCGCCTGAAAAGCGGCCCGCTCACCTACTTCCGCCTGTCTTCCGATGATTTCACCGGCGAGATCAAAGCCTATGTCGGCGAAGGCCAGTCGGTGGATGACGCGCTGGACACGGTCGGTTGCCGCGCGGTGATTGAAGTGCCGCATCTGGAAAATCTGCTGGCGTGGATTTGCAATAACGGTTTCGAGCACCATGTGGCGATGAACCATTCGGCGACCGGCGCGGTGTTGCAGGAAGCATTTACCAAGTATCTCGGCATTAGCTGTTACTGGCACCGTTAATTCAGGTTAACGGGGCAACCGCATGCGGCGCAGGGCCGTGTGCGGTTTTTTTTACATGGTGCAAAAGGGCAAACCGCGCCGGAAGGGGTGACGCTCACCCTATCCAGCCCTGATGGCCGCCTCGCTATTGAGCGTGACGCGATGGCTGACTCTGCCATTTAAACCGCCACGCATTGTAAAGCTTATGATGACGCAACCATTCACCTGCCGGGAAAACGGACTTATTTGCCGATGTCAAAAGCCATATTGATGCAACGTAGATCTGTCCGGGCAAGCCTTGATGGGGATGTGCTCTCCCTGATAAAGGTAAAGCCGTGCTTTTCATAAAAGGTTTGCGCATTGGGCGTTGAAGACAGGGTTAACTGTTTGATACCGCGTTGGCGCGCTTCTTGTTTAATCGCCTCAATGATAAGGCTTGCGAATCCTCTTCCGACATTATCAGGTAAGGTAAATATCGCCTCCACCCGTGCCGTTGCAAGCTCCAGAAACCCGGTGGCAACAAGATGGTTATCTGGCATCTCAACCACAAAGAAAGGATTTAGCGTAATCACTTCTCGGTAATGTTCCGGCATCGCGTCTGGCGTCCAGGCATCAAGCACCGCGTCGCTATAACTGGCCGTGCAGCCGTGACGGATAGACAGATTTCTGATGTGCCAGCATTGTTCAGCCTCTTCAGGCAGCGCGAGTCGGATTTTCATTTCCTTATCCTTTTGTCTCAGTCGTTTCTTAAGATCTACCATAAAACCCTGTCGTTTCAGCCCAGGGTTTTAGAAAACCGTCAAAAGGCATCTGGCATAAACCTTTTTGCCTCAGGCAGCAATAAACGCAAAGCGCGGCCTGACATGGCGATGTCGACGCCAAAAGCCGCGCTGGGTGTGATGATAAAAACGCCAGGAACCCCTTCATGTCCGCACGACGCGGACATGAAGACCTGTGTGATTACAGGCTGGCACCTTCCACGATAACAAAGGTACCGATAGCAGCCCCTGCGCGAATTGATCTCGCTTTCTGATAGCCTGGGCTTTCATAAAAACGTTTCGCCTGCGCATACGAGTCGAACTCTAAGACGACATGCCGCTCATGGGATTCGCCCTCAAGGTTTTCATACATGCCGGACCAGGCGACGATTTTCGGATTAAAATCCTGCATGGCCTCCCCGGCCGCCTTAGCGTAGTCGGCGTAGGCAACAGGGTCGGTAATCGTGACATGAGCAATTAAATAACCTTTATTCATTTCTCGTTATCCTTTTTAAGCAGTGTTCTGCTCCAGCGGAACGCACTGGCGCAGGTGGGAACGTCATCTGAATGGGAAGTCAGGCGCCTGAAATCGTCTTCCGGGCGCGCGCAGTGAAAGGGTCTGGAAAACGTGCTGCATCCTCACGTGCGATCATCCATCCCGGATAGTAAGGCGCCAGCGCGCTTATGGCATCAAGATGTGCCAGTTCTTCTGCTGTGAGCGCGACGTCGATAGCGCCAAGATTGTCGGTGAGCTGGTCGAGACGCTTTGCGCCGATAATGACGCTGGTGACATAAGGTCTGGCAAGCAGCCACGCGAGCGCGATTCGGCTTACCGACACGGCATGTTTATCCGCAATGGCGCGCATTTCACTCACGCATTTCCAGGCCAGATCCCGATTTACGGGCGGGAAATCGAATGTCGTGCGCCGGGCGTCGTTTTGCGCACCGGCACCGGGGCCAAATTTGCCGCTAAGTAATCCCCCCGCCAGCGGCGACCAGACCAGTAACCCCAGTTTTTCTTCGCAGACCAGCGGCACCAGCTCCCGCTCAACGTCACGGCCAGCGACAGAATAATATGCCTGAAGCGTCTCAAACCGTGTGCAGTGAAGCCCGTCGCTCAGGCCCAGGGATTTCCCCAACTTGCCAGCAGACCAGTTCGACACACCAACGTAACGCACCAGCCCCTGCCGCGTGAGGTCGTCAAGCGCGCGCAGCGTTTCTTCAACCGGCGTGACGGGGTCGCTCGCGTGTATCTGAAACAGATCGATATGGTCGACCTGGAGGCGTTCAAGGCTGCTTTGCACGGAGTCCATAATATGGGCGCGAGATGCGCCTTTATCGTTGGGGCCTTGCCCCATCACGCCGCCCGTTTTCGTGGCGAGTATGATGTCGCTACGTTTCACGCCCAGCTCTTTAAGCGCCACGCCCGTAATACGCTCTGACTGACCGTAGGAATAGATATCAGCAGTATCAATAACGTTAACGCCGCTCGCTAAAGCCGTCGCGATAAGCTGATTCGCCTCTTCTTGCTGTACTACGCCAATGGAGGCCCACATACCCGCATTCGCGTTACCTCCCAGGGTCATTGTGCCGAGGCATAATTGCGAAACGTACAGGCCCGTCCTGCCAAGTTGATTATATTTCACGGGAATACCCTCTTTACTGAGCCTACTGTTTACGCGCTCACAAAATGAAATTGCGCGGCAATCGCTGCCACGCGAGCGCCGTAACGCCGTGCCGTTTCGAGATCGCCTGGCGACATCTCATCGGGTGAAGCATCGGCGGGAGTTTGCGCCATGGGACCGATATTGGAGCCCATCCGGTTCAGGTCATCGCGCAACGAGGCCTTGGTATTCGAGGATTTGATGTCCATATTGACCCAGATACCGCCGTGCTGACCGGCCAGCAAAAAGAAATAAGCCAGCGTATTGAGTTTGTCGCCGTTGATGCTTGCGCTGTTGGTAAATCCGCCAAAAATTTTGTTAACCCATTTGCCTTCAAACCACGGTTTTGACGAGGCATCGGCGAATTTTTTGAACTGCCAACTGGGCCCGCCCATATAGGTTGGCGAACCGAAGAGGATGACATCTGCGTTGTTGAGCGTCTCCCAGTCGTCCTGGGTGATATGACCTTCGGGGTCGATGGCGATGAGCATGGCATTCGCGCCTTCAGCCACGCTGGCCGCCATGCGTTCTGTATGTCCGTAGCCAGAGTGGTAGATAACTACGGCGTTTATTGTTTTCTGGGGATGCGTCATTGTGTGTGCCTTTATCAAACCCGCGCAATACGCGGTGTAAATACAGTCTATTAAGTATTAATATGGGTATAAATGGCCTGAAAAATAACGCACTGTTACCCTGAGAGTGAACAATGAAAAACCTTGAGGCACTGATTATTTTTGCGCGCGTTGCGGAAATGAAGAGCTTTACGCGGGCGGCGGAGAGCCTGGGCATTCAGAAAGGACGAGCCTCGCTGGTGGTTAGCCAACTGGAACAGGAGGTAGGTGCGACGTTGCTGCACCGGACAACGCGAAACGTTCAACTCACGGAAGACGGGCGTGCTTTTTATGCCCGCGCCCGCGATTTGCTGTCTGAAGCGGATGAACTGAAGTCCATGTTTTCCCATAGCGGTATGGTTATGCGGGGCCGGCTACGGGTTGATATGCCTGCTGTGCTGGCACAAAGCGTGGTGATCCCGGCGCTGCCCAGCTTACTGGAGGCAAATCCAGAACTTGAACTTGAGCTTTCAAGTACTGACCGCCGCGTAGATTTAGTCCTCGAAGGATTTGACTGCGTGATCCGGCTCGGGCCGATCGTTGATGAAACGCTGATTGCCAGGCCCCTTGGTAAATTACGCATGATTAATGCGGCAAGTCCCGGCTATCTGGCGCGTGTCGGTACACCGCAGACTATTGATGACTTGATAACCCAGGGTCACAGAATGGTGCATTACATGCGTAATTTTGGTTCAAAGCCTGATGGGTGGGAATACCCGACAAATGACGGTTACCAGTCGCTGATGCTACCAGGCGCCATAAGGGTAAACAGCGTACCGGCTTATCATGATGCCGCACTGGCGGGTTTAGGCTTAATTCAGGGCGGCTATTCCGCACTCTTACCGCATATTGAGCAAGGCAGGCTGGTTGAAGTGCTTCCCGATCTGCGCCCGGAACCGCTCAACGCCGCTTTCGTCGTGGCGCATCGCCGAAATTTATCGCAGCGAGTACGCGCCTTTATGCACTGGACCGCAGAGGTTTTAAAGCCTTACTTTGACTGATAACTGGGGCTATTGTCGGCAGACGCGAAGTGAAAGATATCAGGGCTGCTGGCGCAGTGTTGGCTGGAAAGTATCTGCATGACGCCACGGGAAACCTGACAGGCCCGTTCAGGGCCACCAGAGTGACTATCTCGCACAGAAACAGGGGGCCTTAAGGCCCCCTGATGTGTTTCCAGCGTTTTATCAACGCTTATTCAGGCAGCGCGTAAACCACCACCTGGTCGCCCACCTGATCCTTCAGGATGGTATTCCCCCCGGCGACAAACGCGACGTACTGACGGCCTTTGTACTCATAGACCGACGGGTTCGCCACGGCAGGCGCTTCAACCTGATCGGACCACAGCTCATCACCATTCTCAACCGAGTAGGCGCGAACTTTGGCATCCATTGAAGCGCCGATAAAGATAACGCCACCCGCCGTCACGGCCGGGCCGCCAATGGTAGGAGAACCCCAGCTTTCCGGCATAAAGAAGCCGTACTGCTGCGATGCGCCAACCGGGCGACGCCATTTCACATCACCGGTATGCATATCCAGCGCCACGATCTCACCAAAGGGCGGTTTCCAGCACGGCATTCCCAGCCAGTTGTTTGCCACCATCAGGCGCAGGCCGTAAGGTGCCCCTTCCTGCGGCGCGAAACCACTTTCGTTGCCGGCGCTCTTATCCGCTTTATCATAATCTTCGCGGCTGTAGAGCTTCACGTATTGCACGATATGTGAGGTGTTTACGATGGCAATTTGTTTGTGCGGGTCGAATGCCACGCCGCCCCACTGCACGCCACCGGCGCTGTCGGGATAGGTAAGCGCGCCTTCGCCTTTGGTGGTAGGCGGCGTGTACATGCCTTCGTATGCGAGATTATCCCACAGACGGGAACACTGACCGGCCCCCACCATATCCGCCAGCTTCCAGATCTCCGGTTTTTTCGATTGATCGAGCAGCGGCGCAGGTTTGGTCGGGAATGGCTGCGTGGGCGACAGCACTTCCCCTTTCACCGAGCCATCGCCCTGCGGGACAGGACGCTCTTCAATCGGCCAGACATCCTCGCCCGTGAGGCGGTTAACCACAAACAAGAAGCCCTGCTTGGTCGCCTGGACCAGCGCCGGGATCGGTTTGCCGTTGACGGTGATATCCATCAGCGTCGGAGCAGAGTTAATGTCGTAATCCCACACATCGTGGTGCACCCACTGGCGCGACCAGACCACTTTGCCGGTGTTAATGTCCAGCGCTGTGGTCGAAGTGCCGAGCGGAATAGGATCGACCCGGTTGCCGCCCCAGTAGTTAGGCGACGGAGAGGAGACCGGCAGATAAACCAAACCATTCGCTTCATCGGCGGACATATGCGTCCAGACGTTGGCGGTCCCGGTGCGTTGGCGGACGGCTTCCGGAATCGCTTCAAACGTCCATTCCAACTTACCGGTCTGCGCATTTATCGAAAAGACGGTGCCCGGAGGCGCTTCGGCGTAGGCCCAGTCTTTACCCGCCCAGCCCACCAGCAGATGGTTGCCGACCACGGTTGGCGGCTGGAGGATGGACAGCGGGAATTTGGCGTTAACGGTATTCCACTGATTCACATCCAGCACGCCTTTATCGGCGAAGTCGCTGCACGGCTTGCCGGAATCGGCATCCAGCGCGAAGAGCTTGCCATCCACTGTGCCCATATAGACTATTTTCTGACATGCCTGCCCGGCCACGGGATTTTTCGCCTGCCAGTAGGAGACCCCGCGGTTTTTGAGTACCGGCTGGGTCAGTGCCTTGCGGGGCGATTTGGTATCATAGCTCCATTTCTCTTTCCCGGTGCCCGGGTCGAGCGCAATCAGGCGGTCGAACGGCGTCCCGATATAGATAGTTTCGTTGGCAAAAACCGGGGTTGCTGACCAGACGGTCGCGGGCGTGTCGCCTTTGCCATCCGACACATCCCCGGTATGAAACTCCCAGACTTTTTTTAACTTGCCGACGTTCTCTGCCGTAATCTGGGTCAGTGGGCTGTATTTTTGTGCATTAAGCTGCCCGTGAAAGCTATCCCAGGTGGCAGCCGAGGGCACCAGCGGTGTCGCCGGTTGATTAACTGACGCAACGCTCTGCCCCTCTTTTTTGCCGGATGGCGCATCGTCCGTGGTTTTAGTAGTGCCAGGCGCCTGCTGGTCGGCCGCATCCACATTGAGCTGTTCTTGTGTTCCCTGAGAAGCTTCGGCGGCGTTATCCTGCGCCTGCGCCGTAAGCGGTGCGACGAGTAGCGCCAGCGCCGTCATACTGATTTTCATCAGCGGCAAGTGTTTAGTGTTATGCACGGTTGGCTCCTCAGGCGTTGACGCGACGTTGCTGACGAGCAGCGTCATTGCTCAGCATAATCAGGCCAATAAGGCCTGCCACCATCGCCGCCGTAATGATGTACTGGTGCAGCAGCGCGGCGGCAAAACCAATACCAACCAGCACGACCAGCGTGACGACAATCAGGAAAATGCGCGCCCCGCGAGCGGATGCGGCACGTAACAGAAAGGTCAGTATCGCGAGCAAGACGCAGGCAATGGCCACACCCAACGCACCAATAGTCCCCGTAACGCCCGTAAGCGGCGTAAGCCATGCATATATAGCCACCGCAAAGCCGATAACCGCGGCCAACAGCAGCAAACTGCTGCCCGCGCGTGAGGGTTTAGATTGCAACATACCAGGAATTCCCCTAACAAAATGAAAGATGAAAAAATCATCAAGATGGTGTTTAACGAGAGGTGTGCGACCGTATTTGTGTCATGCCAGGCGAGAGGTGCTGGCTCAGAGCACGGCAGCAACCTTTTATTAAACGTAAGAGAGTATAGAAGATGGATGTTAAACGGGGCGGTGAGATGCCCTGCCTTGCTCCATGGATTAAAGGCGCAGGCAGGAAAAGATCAGAACGCGGTTAGCTATGCACCCGTTAAAACGTACAACGTTTTGCCGCGGCGGGTCTGGCACGGCGTTATGGGCGAACTATCTGCATGTTCAGGCTTACCCGCCGCAAGCTTAAAAGAGTTACGGTTGTCATTTCGCCGCCTCCCCTCAACCCGCGCCACGTCTGGTCTTGCGCTATCAGCCTCACCTGTTTTTTGGGGGAAGCCTGACTCATTTTTCGCAGGATAATTATCTGGCACACGGCTATACAGTTACCCATCACCGCACTCATTAATTTTTTAAAACACGCTGTCGTAAAAAGCTCGAATTGCTAAAAATTTTAGCTTTCCAGAGCTGCCACAATGGCGGCTTCCATTTTTTCCGGGGTGGTGATGGGTGCAAAACGCTTAAGCGGCTGGCCATCGCGCCCTATCAGGAACTTTGTGAAATTCCACTTAACTCGCGCACCCAACACGCCGGGTAAGGCGCTTTTCAGATAGCGAAACACCGGGTGGGCAGCGGCACCGTTGACGTCTACTTTCTCGAACATCGGGAAGCTGACACCGTAATTGATATGGCAGGTGCGCGCGATGTCATCGGCGCCGCCGGGCTCCTGTTTCCCGAACTGATTACAGGGAAAGCCAAGCACCACCAGCCCTTGCGCGGCGTACTTATTGTAGAGCGCTTCGAGGCCTGCGTATTGCGGCGTGAAACCACAGAGGCTCGCGGTATTCACCACCAACACCAACTTACCGGCGTAGTCGGCCATGGCGATACACTCGCCATTCAAACTGTTGGCCGAAAGTTGATAAAAGGTCGTCATAAAGGATCCTCAATGCGATATCGGTTCGCCGTCGACATTACCACGCCGCACGCTGTAGCGGTACACGCCATCTGTTGTAGCACGTCGCTGCGGCTAACGAGACGGAGTCATGTTCAGCGTAAAGCACAACCGTGACCTTGCGTATTGCGGCTCCGCTCAGTGCCGCAAGATGTGACTCCACCATCACTTCCGCGCCGTTATCAAAGACAGGTTTTCGCATCTGAAGCCCGAATCAGGCGTTGACGATCTTTTATTTAAGGCATTAAACGGCAGCTTAGAGCGAGAAATGGACATCGCTCACAGCATTCCATGTAAATAAATGGACAGCAGGTGAAAACGTCGATTTGGGCACACTATTTTTTAAGGGCTAGTTTCTATTTCTCTATTTTGCACAAGGCGTTATGCGTAATGTCGATTAGACGAATATGTTATTTGATATATTATATTTTTTCTTAAAATTTATACTTTCTTGAGCCATGAAAATGTTACTGACGCGACCTCAACCAATTAACGTCGCGACGTAGAATAATATTTTTTTGAGTTGGTAGTAGCTATCCCTTTGAAATTTAGCCAGTAAAAAAGCAAGATGGAATATATCCTCTTTGCTAAATAATTTTTGTCGGTTTTAGTTAAAGCCAGAAAAATTAATGCCGATATCTTATATGTTTTACGTCTCTTCAGGCTGCCATCTCAAATTATGCGGATCGAGGTTAAAATGTTCAGGAACTTGGCTATCAAGAAAAAATTCTTTTTGCCTTTGGGGTCGTTTTAGTTTTGTTATTGTCGCTGTGCGCAACCTTCTACAATAATTTTTCCAACATCGTTAGTACAAACGAATGGAACATTCATAGCTGGCGCGTCATTGATAAAAGCCGTGCCCTGACCCAAAGTCTGGTGAATATGGAAACCGGTCTGCGCGGCTATGCAATTAATGGCAAAGAAGAAATGCTTGCGCCGTGGAACTCAGGTAAAAAAGATTTTGTTAAATTTTGGCAGGACACCAAAGGCTTAACGGCGGATAACCCTGCACAACAGAAGCGCCTGGATAATTTGCTTAATCAGGAGAAAGAGTGGCAAGAGAAATTTGTCACTGAGTTGCTTGAGCACCGTCGCGCACTAAATGCCGGGTCAATCACGCAGGGGGATTTCACTGCCTCCTTCGAAGCCAATACCGGTAAGCTGCAAATGGATCAGATGCGTAAAACCATTGATGAAATCGTCAATGATGAAACACGTCTGCTCAGCGAACGCCAGAATTCTGTCGATTCGGTTCAGACACAGACCGGGATTACCTTATTTATCGGCGCGCTGTTGGGAGTCTTCATCGCTTCCGCTTTAGGCTATGCCCTTGCCCGCACCATTACCCTTCCGCTTGGAGAAGCGGTAAAAGCGGCTAAGGCGATTGCCGCAGGGGATCTCACTTCCCGTTTGGTAGCACGTTCAAAAGATGAAACCGGTGTACTGATCGTTAGCCTTACCGCCATGCAAGAGCAGCTTAAAAAAGTGGTATCGGATATTCAGACCGCTGCGTCCTCTATCGATAGCGCTTCTAAAGAAGTCGCGATGGGCAATACTGATCTCTCTGTACGAACGGAACAGCAGGCCGCCTCGCTGGAAGAAACCTCAGCCAGCATGGAGCAACTGACAGCGACCGTGAGGCAAAACGCCTCTAATGCGCAAAACGCCAGCAGCCTGGCGTCCGACGCGTCAGAGGTTGCGCAGCAGGGAGGAAAAGTCGTGGACGAAGTCGTCTCGACCATGGCAGCCATTTATGACAGCTCACAAAGCGTGGTGGATATTATTGGCACCATAGAAAGCATCGCTTTCCAGACCAATATCCTGGCGCTCAACGCTGCGGTGGAAGCCGCCCGCGCAGGCGAGCAGGGTCGCGGTTTCGCCGTGGTGGCAAGCGAAGTGCGTGCACTTGCGCAGCGTAGCGCGAAAGCAGCAAAAGATATTAAATCGCTGATTGAAGCCTCGAATCACCGCGTATCGGAAGGCACCGATCTGGTGGCACAGGCAGGCAAAACCATGTCTGAGATAGTCACGGCTATCAGCAATGTCTCAGTGCTTATGTCAGAAATCTACACAGCCTCCGGCGAGCAGGTTAACGGCATCGAGCATGTCGGTATCGCTATCACGCAGATGGATGAAGTGACCCAACAAAACGCCGCGCTGGTTCAACAGGCAGCCGCCGCTGCCGCATCGCTGGAGGATCAGGCGGCTCAGCTAAACCGTTCGGCTGCGATTTTTAAACTCGCCTGATAAAGGGATTTGGAATTAAATAACTGACAAATATGTTTACGTCCGCTTCTGGCATGAGGCGGACGTACGCGCGTGATAAGGTCCGCTTTAAGCGAGGAGCGGACGTAAAACAACTGAAAAAAACTATTTAAATCAGGCTGACATGTCAAGGCTCATTGAAAATGTCTAATCACTGACTCTTTAGAAATGTCCATATGCTGAAAAGGCCGTTGCGAAAATGTCTTCCGCAACGGCCTCTTCAGCATAACGTCATTGTGCGCATCATCTTTAATTATGGGTTTAACTCAAATTGTTCCCCATTTATTAATTTTCGCAATAAATCAAGTGCCTCAGATGAATATTTTCCGACACCACTTTTTCCAGATTTAATGAAAACATGATAATTGTTGTCTGATGCTTTAATATTGAAGTCGGTTAGTTTTCTTAATTTTTCGAATTCTTGATTAACATAGTGCCACGATCCCATATCGAGAATCCTTGCCAGATCAGACATTGTATATGGGAAACTAGCATTTAGTGCCTGCCCATTATTTAGTTCAGCGATACCATACATTTTTGCTAATGCATCATCATGCTCTGCAATATCGCGGAACATCTCAAAATCGTACGGAAGCTCTTGTTTTACAAGGGATTCTGATGCGAATGTGTACGTTCTGGCTAGAAATGCACGCACAAGTTTTGGATTAACACTAATTTCCGGTGTATTAGATGATAACGCATCAAAAATCCAACCAAAATTATTTGCGTATATCACCTTGATTCGAACGCTTTTATTCTCACCAACACCGATTAGCAATTCCTTCTGATGAGAACCAGTGGCCTCGCAGTCCTTGCTGAAGGAGACAAGATAAATATTTGGAATCAATGCATTATTGGGAGCGATGATTTCATCTATATCAGAGAGAATTGCTTTTATGTTTTCATCATTGATGCTGTACCCAAAGAAAAACAAAGGGTGTTCAGCAAAATATGTTAGTAGTTTAGCACTGATATATTTCTTACGTTTATAGAAATCAACATAATCTTCATTTGTAATAACAATACTTTCAACTTCATGACTGCTACCATGAATTTTCATGATTTCGCCATAAGATGAATAATTCACTTTAACAACGTTATGACCAACTATTGCCTGATAATTGTCAAATATTTTTTCCAATGTGTCGTCATAATTTGTTGTGATTATTGCATGAGGTTTTACTTTCCTTAGTTTCTGAATTTCCTCTGTATACTCCATGTTCGAGAAATCAACAGAGTTTGATAATTCATTCAGAATGGATGCAATTTCATGCTTAATATAAATATCTTTTGGAGTCGTTCCTTCAAAGTATGCCTCTGGATAGCGATCCTTGCCATCATCCCAAGCCCATTCAGCATAGAAGTCACAAAAATCGCTAGCAATCAATGGCTTGTTATCACCCTTTGTTTGGCTGTAGTAACCATATGGGCGTTTGATCAAGGGGCATATTTCCGCTAGTTGCTTCAGTAGACCTTCCCAGTCAGGCGCTTTTATATATCGTTGTGAAATACCTGCACCCATGAATAAAATGGGTTGGACTTGTAAGCTTTCAAGGCAAGATTTAACATCTTCAATTATTTCTTCTTGATATTCCGTAAAGTCCATATAGTTACCTCAGGGATAAGTGATTGCTATGTGATGCACCGCGAAGCGGTTAGGGGCTTTGTGACACCCGAACTTAACCCCGTTTTCCCGGCGTTTCCTTTATATATAATATCATTGAAGTTATTTGCGTTTCTCAGAAATCTTCTTAGGATGTGATTGCAATAGCTGCAACACATCGCACACATCGCGGCTGATCAGTGAGTATGAAGTGGTTTACTGAATTTGACCGCCTGAATAGAGAGACAAAATGTCCGCTCCTGGCACAAAACGGACAAACAAAATGAAATGAATCTCTGCCATAAGCGAAATTAATTGAGGCAGAAGTAAACAGGCTCACCGACATAAAAGTGAGCCTGTGTGCTTAGCGTATTACCTTCACCTTCTCCAGTTTCACCAGGCTTTCAGGTTTATCACCTAATTGCTGTGCAACGGGGACAAACAGATTGAATTCTTGTAGCCAGGCTAATTTACTGCTGCTGTCTTGCTGCCCTTCATACGTAGAATGGCATTCCACCAACAGATATTTCCCACTAAACTCTGGCGCAATGCGTTGTGCGTCCCCTTCTCCTGTCACCTCACAGCGTAAATTTGCAGCTGTAACTTTCTTATCGGAATCTATGGTCTGCCACTCGGCCTGATATCGCTGGCCTTTCGATAACGGGAAACGCAGATCCGTCTGCAATGTATTCAGCACTGTGGAACCATAACTGATAGACATAGTGAACTTTAATTGCAGTTGGTTGCCCAGCGTTAAACGCTGTACCTTCCAGATATCATAATCTTCCAGTTTACGAATATAGCCATCCGGTTGTGCATCGAGTTGAACATTGATCTTCCCGAGGGCGCTGACTTCGGTATAACGAATCTGTTTAAAGCGTGGCATGGCCCAGGGTTTAATCAAGGACTGCGCCTGGCGCTCAATAGCAGGAGAAAGCGGAACTTTTTCGAGCCACTGCGGATTATTGTCACTCAGTTCGGGCATTGATGGCCCCAACACTGTTGAGGGTTTCTTGTGCGCTGCGGGTACAAAATGCCCTAGTGCTGTAAAGGTTTTTCCCGCTGGCAGCTGGCAAAGCTTATCGAAGCGTTGCGCCTTTTGTTCGTCAATGGCGAAGTCACTCTTGCGGCGAACAATATCTGCCGTCATGAGCGAGTCGGTAACGCGCCCTTCACCGTCAACATTCATTAAAGCGACAGCGTCTCCCTGATGCGTTTTACAGTTATATAAGTAATGTTCAATCTTTAATTCAAGGGGAGCGTCATAAGGCGGTTCCCAGATAATATCCGCAATGTCATATCCCATTCGTACCGATAAAATGTCGCCAATACGCTGGATGCTATTAACATCAACAAGGTCGGTCATGCCGAATTTATCCGTGGCGGATAATTTTTCCCATCGCGCGTCTTTTATCGGTAGCTGGCAAACCGTGCGAATATCCTCTGCCTTCATTTGCTTATCATCCTGGGCAGGGGCATAACGCAGGTAGCTGTTACCGTAAAAGCGAGCTTTGGTTAAACCCTGCTCATTGAGTAAATCTTTATAGAGCAGCTGAGCCGTTTCGTGTTTACAGTCAACGGAACGCCATTGCTGCGCCGTCGTTCCGTTATCAAAGTTTAACGACACCATATAACTGACCCGGTCATGAATTCTGATTACAGAAAAAGGGTTAGTGCCGCCCCCTGTCAATGCAGGCTTATCCGCAGCGTGAACACATGAAAACGGCAAGAGCGACAGAAAACACAGCGGGCGCAGTAACGATCGTACGCAATACATACATGTTCCTTCATATATTGATGAGGAATTAGGTATCGGCATTACGTCAAAAATTGTTAGCTGATTTGGCGCACTACTTTATAAAAAACAACGTAACGCTTACGTTACGCCCCTTCCGGCATACTCTGGCACTTTCAGATGATGCGATAAGGCGCGAGCCTTATTTATACCTGAATGAACACCACCTTCTATGGAGGTGGTCAGCAAAAAGTTGGCTCTGCCAGTAATGCTACTCATGGGAAAATCCGAATCTGTTATCCCCATAACTGATAAGGATTTAACCATGA
>NZ_JAALBX010000006.1 GCF_011077955.1 Citrobacter freundii | reverse complement strand
AAAGACAATCTGCTCTTCGGTGAATCGTGATTTTTTCATGGCACCACCTCCGTTCAGGGAGTGTAGATCATGCCGGAATTCTGTTTCTGAATGGCGCAGAATTTCGGGTCAGGGTCACATAAGCCACATGAGGGCATCCCATGAAGACGCGTATCTCTGGTACCACAACCACACCTGGCGCAAAAGGCTGGCGGCTAACATAAAACGGACCTTACCCCGAAAGGCCGCGATAATAAGAAGAGAGTTTTCACGGACCAACATGCTCTGGCGGAAGACTTCACGTGTCTTTTAAGCGAGAACGCTCTCCCAACAACAAATAAAGGGTAGCGGGTTGTCCCGCTACTGACAGGCAGGGGGCGGCTTCTTAATGCACGAGCGACGGCAATTAAAAGAAGCCGCATTAGCGCTAAAGCGCTGCGAGTTAGCGCAATAGTGTTGCGTCGTTACTTATTGCCATCCAAAGACATTGCCTTTTGAATGACGCCTTCATCGTTATGATAAACCACTAGTTTTTTATGGTTCTGGAGGGTTTGATAGATCTCCTCGTTGATGCCAAAACTTGAGATAAGCTCATCCCTCTGAACATTACGGCACGTTTTCCTGCGGTTTTTACGGAATCGGTAATAGTTGTAGATGGCCCATAACGCCATACACAACACATTAAGCAATGAAAAGTAGAAGTAATATTTAATTCGATAAAGCGCATCCTCACTCAACGGGTGGGTATTGATATAATTCACGATGCCTGAATAGAGAAAATATATAAACAAGCACCAGACTATGAGTGTCAAAATAGTCTCAATAGCACTGCGTATCGGCTTGTTATTATTGGTAATGATATGGTCTTTCATATTTTACCCTCTTTCAATACCGCGGTCGGGGCTAACCCAACGAGCTCGTTTGGTTTTTGATAAAATCATGACGCGCGTAAATGACACCAGTGTGGTTAACAGGCTTAATATCCAATAAATTACCGGGAACCATATCACCCAAAACAGTGCTGAAAAGAGATTGCTTTCATAGCGTCTCTCAATCATTACGCTGACCGCAAACTGTAAAATGCAAACGCACGAAAGCAGCATGCCTGCTAAACCATAAATATTATGTGTGGCAGTGTTCGTCTCGCCCGCAAGATCAAAAACAAGCATAAAGAAGCTTATCACGCAGGTGAAAGCCCAGGCGGTAGTAAAACAATACTCAGAGAAAAGGGGCCACATGCGGCGATGTTTGCCATTCCAGAGACTCGTTAAGTATTTTCTGAATACTTCTGCGCCGCCCTGCGCCCAGCGCAGCCGTTGTTTCCACAACCCTTTTAATGTCTCAGGCATCAGTACCCAGCACAACGCGCGGGGTTCATAAAAAATACTCCAGTGCTTGAGTTGGAGTTTCCAGCTGATATCAATATCTTCGGTAATAATATCATCGCTCCAGTACCCGACCTGGGCGAGCGCGCTGCGGCGAAACGCTGCAACAACGCCGGAAATGGTGAAAACCTGCCCGTACATGCGCTGCGTGCGTTTAATCATACCGATGATGGATGAGAACTCACCCACCTGGATTTTACCAATCAGCGTTGAGCGGGTGCGAATACGTGGATTCCCGGTTACCGCCCCTACACGCGAGTTCTCAAGCATCGGCGCGATCAGAAATGCCACGGCGTGCTTATCCAGAATGGCATCGCCATCTATGCAGACTAGCCATTCGCTTTTTGCCGCCGCCGTACCGGTTTTCAGGGCAACGGCTTTGCCCTGGTTCTCGGCCAGATGAATAACGCGCAGACGGGAATGTTGCTCAGACAATTGGGTTAACACTAATCCCGTATTGTCTGATGAACCATCATTTACCGCGATAACCTCGATATTTTCGTAGCTCTGGTTAAGAACGGATTCGATGGTTTCAATCACATTCTTCTCTTCGTTATAACAAGGAATAATGACGGAAACCAACGGATCGCCTTCAAGTTCAGGAACGGCTTTCTCATCTCCCCAGCGCCAGTGTCTTTCACGGTGAAACCAGAAAAATAATCCTCCCGCAATCCATAGCATTGACATAAAAAAAGGCCAGAAGAAGACAAAGCCAAGCATGGTTGCTACAGAGAAAAATGAAGCAACAGCGAGCGGGATACATAACACCACGCATAATATGACTAATGAAACAATACGATTATTCATTCTCAGGATACCAATTAGTTGAGAAGTTTGGTGCGATGATTTGTACTTGTCGTTCATCAATAACAGCGCCGCCGGGATTGTAACCGTAATTTCTGACGCCATTTAATTGCATTATTTCCATCCAGTTCGTTATTTCATAAACAGCAGAGAGATTATCCCCGGCATGTTTATCGTGCGGCATGTCAAGCTGCACTAATAATTTTTCGCGCCCGTTAGGGTAACTCGCTACTTTCGTAGACATAAGTTGCAGCCACGGGTCACGTTGATTCTTGTGCAGCGCACTTGTATAAGGATTCACAACCAATACGGTCAGATCATATAAATCCTGAAACGCAGTAAGTTTTGCCGTAAGCGCGGTATCCGGGCTTGGTTTAAACGCCGGTTCAGCAACAAGTTGTCGTGCGGTTTTCACCGCATAACCCCGCGTCGCTTTCACTGTATTAGCAAGCGATTGCGTCAACTCAACATATTTCTGATCCGTCATCGTGTTGCACGCATCGCGACAGGCTTCATCCATAAATAGCACACCACGAAATACATTAAATGACGCAAGGTCTTTATAGATTTCATGAATTTTTTGCCAGTCCCGGATACCCGTTGGATCTGCAACATTGTTTTTTAACGCTACATTATTAAGCGATGCGCTTTCGTACTGTACGACGCTTGCTGGTTGTTTAGTCGCATTAAAATCCCAGTTAACCATAGGCATCGCGGCAAATACGGTAACGCCAGCCCGTGTCTGTAATTGCCAGGCGATACGGTTAAAAACATCGGCCCGGACCGGTAACCAGCGATTTGGGAAATAGACCTCTTTAACGGGTTCATTTCCGCCCGGCGTCACGTAAGCCTGCAAGAAAACCGTTGAGATTTTCATGTCTTTGACATTTTGGATCAGCCCATCTAAATTCTTTTCAAATACCTTTTTATCGGCGCTGTAAAGATTATCAATGTTCACGTAGATGGAGCGCTGCGGGGCATTTTCCTGCACGCCAATAATCTGATACGCGAAACTTTCCAGCGATGGATTGTTATTAATTAATACGCGAGGTATTGCCTCTACGTTATCGACGGACGCCAGACCGTTCTCAAGCGTAAAAAAGGTGTCATACCCTAATTTTTTAAGCTCGTCCCGAGCAATACCATTCGCCGCCCCGTAAGGCCAGACCCAAGCCGTGGGTTGGCGTCCCGTATACATTTTGATCTTCTGCGTGATTTTTTCCGCATCATTGCGGATGCGCAGTCGATACTCGCGCTCATTTTCGTAAGTCGATGTCGCGGGGTCATATTTACGATTAGCAAAAGTGGGTAATTTACTCCCGGCCGGGTTCCCGGTTGCGCCGTAATGCGAATCCCAGGTATGCGCGCCAATCTCAATTAATGGGGACTTTGCCAGTTCAGCAATTTGCTGCCACGTTGAGAAATACTCACGCTCGACGTATTCATCGCCGAATTTCACTTTTTGATCCGACGGTGTGTCTATCCATTTGCCGACCGGCGCCCATAACGCTGGCCAACGGTAGGCCTGAAGAAGCGGATAAACCCGGGTATAAAAACTTTGATACCCGTCGTCAAAGGTTAACAGCACCGCTTTTTTCGGCAGCGCCTTTTCACCACGATGCGCAGCGCGAATATCTGCAACACTCACAGGCCGGTAGCCATTTTCTCTAAGCCACGCGAATTGCTCGCGTAACGCGCTGGTACGTACCGACATAAAGCGTTGGTCTGCTGATTTATCCTGCACGTCATGATAAGCAATAACAAGATAGCTTTTGTCCGGCCAGGATAAATCAGAATGCAATTTCGCGCGTTTTTCTGGCGCAGTGAAAGCAATATTTTTTTGCTCGTTACACGCGACAAGAATTAATGCGCTAAATACCAGTAATAAAAAACGTAACGTATTTGTTAATACCTTCATTCTTAAAACCTCACAGTCATATCTAACCCAATAGCAAGGTTATGCTCGCGTTTACCGTCATAAGGACGTTTCGTCCAGCTAACGTTTGCGCCAATGCTATGTTTATCGTCCCAGGAGAAACGCTGACCATAGCTGACCTGGGTCATGACGCCACTGCCGTATTTCTTCTCCCACCGATTACCTACGCCTGCGCTAATTTGCTGCGTTAAAGTAGTCGAATAATTTTCATAAATCGTATTATTGACGTCGACCGATGGAAGAACATCGACGATTTGTTTTGGGTTATAATATGGCGTATCAAGATCTTTATTATGGCCGTAGTAAACTTCCATATTTACATCAACCTGTGTTTTATGGTTTGCCCAAATATTTTTACCGCCTGCTAAAGCAAATTCTGACCGTTTATTCCCGTCGGTAAAATCAGAATAGGAATAACTAAAACCGATATCTTGCCCCTCGTTTTTGCGCCAGTTAAGCGATAGTTCGGCACTGTTAGCGGTAATGCCATGCTTTAAGGCACGGGACGGCGTCTTGCGCGATATTCTTTCAACATTCGTACCCACGCTGAAATGATCATCAATATCGTAACGAGCAGACAAACGCGCACCGACTTTTTTATCATGCTCAATATCACGGTTCGAAACTTCGCCTTCGAGCCACAGATCGCGCGAACGCCACTCTAACCCGGTTGACCAGTCATTGAATGTCCCGTCACCTTCTGGAAAATGGCTGTCAGTGTGTCCGAAGCCGACAAAGGCTCGCCAGTTTTTTGCCAAAGGAGGCGTATACAGCACCGCGTTCATCGCAGAGTCATGTTTACCGGAATCCGGGCTGTTGGAATCGAGGTTCTTCGTCGCTTCCACTCGCAGCTCGGCAGAATTATGAATGTCATGCGCACGCTTAAGGTTTTTCACCGCCATGTTATCAGGCGCTCTTTTTACTACGTCCTCTAACAAAGCCTCGGCATCATCCCACTCCTGCAGTTCCAGTGCGGTATAGCTCTGTTCAATCTCAAGATTGATATTGGTCGGCTCCAGTAGCTCCGCTTTCTTTAATTCCTGCTCTGCCTGACGTGGCAAACCGCGAGCGAGAAGAAGACTTGCATAATCAATTTTCAAGCCCTGATTACCCGGCGCTTGCTGCGTGAGTTTGCTCAGAATATTTTCGGCTTTTTGCAAATCGTTGTTATAACGATAAAGCTCAGCCAAAAAGAGCTGACCCTGTAACCATTCATAATTTTCAATTGGGGTAGGGGAGCCAGGCATATAGGTATGCTTTGGCGTATTTTTTACAATGTTTTCGGTTAACAGATAGGCCGAATCAAAATCACCTTTTTCAAGATAACTATAAAATAAATCAGATTTTTGAGGCTCGGTGATACTTTTGCTAACAGAACCGTCGCGGTTAAACATGTTTTGTAAAATCGCGGATGCTTCTTCAGGCTGCTTTTCATGCAAATACGCCGAGGCAATCCAGTAACGTGCATAGGCGGGAATAGCTATCCCATCACGTTCCAGAGCGGTTTTCGTGCTAAGAACCTCTTTATGTTTATCACGCGCCAGCAATGCGCCTAACTGGTCGACTGCCACCCTTTTATAATAAGGTTCGAACTCTTTTTTATTTCGCCACTCATTTAACATCGACGCATAAGATGCCAGAGCGCGATCGGCAATCTGATAGCGCTCTTGTTCACTGCGGCTTGGCGTGAAAGCCAGTCGCACCAGCTCTGCCGCCTGATCCGCACGGGAGTCGGGCTTATCGGCGGAGACGTTATCTCTTAACGCCACATAAGAAAGATGGTTATCTTTCAACGCGCGGCTGTAGAGCTCGGTGTTCCCTTTTTTTGACGCGGTGTTCTGCATCGCCATGGTGGCCATGAAAAGCGATTCTTCATTACGACCAGCCAGACGATATACATAGGCCGCCATCAAATAGTGACGGTCATCGGGATGTTTTTTGAGAAGGCTATCCATTTTTTTGATAGCCAAAGGATAATCGCCGCTTTCTGCCAGGGTCTGGACGTATCCATCCTGATAAGCGACGTTCACCGGATCTTTTTCACATAAGTATTTCCAAATCTGTGCTGACTCAGAAAAGCGTTTTTGATTGCGATAGGCAGTTGCTGCCGCCTGGTATGCACGAAAAGGAAGTTGATTCATTTTATAACGATCGTAGAGGCTGATAACTAGCGCATCGTTATTTGCCCATGAAGCTATTTGCATCCAGTCGGCAATTTTTTCGTTATTAAGATCGGTCGCTCTATCAAAATAACGCAGTGCCGGCTGTGTGTTGCCACCTCTGGCTTCATAGATAAGAGAATCATAGCTTTTGTCATTAGCAAAAGCGAAGGGACTGAAGACGGAAGTTAAACCGATGGCGAAAATAATTCGATTGGTTGAATTTCCTCTTTTTTTATGAAAAAACATAAAGCCTCATCAAAAAATAAAAAATATCAAACGATCTAATTAAGTTGTTTTATTCGTGTTGGACAGGTATTTTGAAATGAGCGTTACCATCCCTGCACAGGAAGGTTAAACGCGTAGCGGTTTTATAACATTTACATTACTTGTCACCTTTTTCATGCAGTATATAATGGGAAAAATAGTCTTCTCCTGATGCGTTTTTGAAGAAGTCGCGAAAATGTGCTAATTAATCCTTATACTTTCGCATTTCTTCTTCAGTAAAACGCGCAAGCGTACAGCGTTGCAAATTATCAATACCAAGCCATTCGCTAAAAGCAACGGAATAGGCTATGGATTCAATATCATTATCAGTGAACTCAAACATCTCTTGTGGCATAGAAAAATCACTCCTTTATTACAATCGACTAACACGAATTCCTCATTTAAAAGCGGTGAATGTCCCTGTATGATTATCTAAAGTGCACAATATTCATCATTGAAAACGATGTTTTTATTTCTTCCGTTTCTTTTAGCGCAATACAATGCGTTGTCCGCGGACGCGATGATTTGCTTAATGTTTTCCCCTGCATTGACTTTATATGTGCCAATGCTGACGGTAACATTATCTATTACCCCAGCATCCGTTTGGCATGAAATGGCTTCGATCCTTTCTCGAATTTTTTCTGCGATATGACAAGCATCAGAAACTGAAGTGCCCGGTAATATTATGGCAAACTCATCACCACCAAGGCGCGCAAAAATGTCATTGCGAGTAATGCAACTTCTTACTGTTTCCGATATTTTCTTGAGAATCATGTCCCCTTGTTGATGCCCAAAGGTATCATTAATTTCTTTGAACTTGTCTACGTCAAGAAGCAGAACACAAAGGCTTGTTTTACTATTAACTGAATCAGACGTACTTTTAAGCTCATCAAAGAAATAGTTTCTTGTGTATGCCAGTGTTAATGGATCATACATTTTGATTCGTCGCATTTCTGCGATTTTTTTCAATGCTTCTGCAATGATAAAAAAACTTATGGTAAATTTAATTAGTGTACTAAATATCCTTGCGACGTTCATAGAGATATGCGGCTCACTCATGCAGATATACACTATCACATTAAAGAGTATTTCAGCGAATATGATGGCCGCAATACATTGCCATATTTTATTTTTGAATGCTTTGTAGTACACGATACAGATGGATAAGATAATAAGCAGGCAGCACCATGCTGTGATCATAAGATCACCAGATAGATTTTTTTTGCCTGAAAAATAGTATGTGTAAATCGCATGTACAAGACTGTTATCTAAGTCCAGTTCAATAAAATATATTAACATCAATAGTAATGCTGTTGATGAATATATAATGATCGTGCTTATGATAAACTTATAATTAATTTTGTTTTTATACGCATTCAATAGCAACGCCACAAAAATAATCGCAAGCAAACAACTCTGCCTTGCAAAATTTAAAATGCAGCTTTTATGGCTGTCTTCCTCACCGATGACATAATCAGTGCTTAACCATTCTATTGCCGCTTGATTACATATGGTATTCCCCATGTTAAATGCTACACCAGAAATAAACGCGAGACTTAAAATTAAATAATGTTTCTTTCTGGTGTCGCACTGATACGCCACAAAAAATGCCAACGATATAGCAACATCGATCGCAATCAAAACGGCGAGGGTAAAGTAATAATAATCAGCTGTTGTGTCTGAAATTAATAAATATAATTTATCCATTCTGGCTATTTCTTGTTGGCTTTCGCCATGAAAACTTTATTGAAATAGAATAATGAACCTTATCGTTAGGTTTGTTACGTTAATGTTTCCACTCCTCCTTCTGTTTTACTTGTGCGTTACTCAACGGGAATAAACATATCAAAACATATTTTTTCCTCTGAATAGGAATGCAGCTTAAAAAGATGTGCTTCATTACGTAAAATTAATTTGTTTTGCGCCATCACCCACAGATAGATCATCTTTATGTAGGCACTATATGTTTCCCAGTCGCCTTCGAAGTTCATCATGGCATATTTGCCAAAAAATGAGCATGTGCTCTCGCTATTCCCCGGGTTATTGTCAGAATAATAGGCAATAAAGACCTCGGCAATGTTTTCTCTACTCTTGATAAGCGCTTCGGGGCGGCGCCCCAATATTGCCATTTCTTTAATAGTTCCATGACTATTAAGTAACACTTTTCTTATCGCTTTAGTAACATCCTTGGCAACCGGGTCAAATATATGATCATGCTCAGTAATAATATCGGTATAAGAAAGGTTTTCAGCAAGTTCACATATCTTCACTTCTGGGATTTCATGATTTTCGAGTAATAATGACGGCTGAAGTTTATTAAAATCCCATGCTTTCGTTTTTCTGTATTCGGATGGGGTTAAACCGGTGATTTTTTTAAATGAGCGGGCAAAACCCTGACTACTATGATAATGAAACTGAAACGCTATCTCGGTTATCGGCAATGATGTCATGCGAAGCAAAATGGCGGCTCGGCTTATTCTTCTTTTGAGCATGTATTCGCCGACGGATTGTTTGTACCATTGCTTAAACCACGTTTCGATAGTCCTTCTGCTATACCCCACTTCCTGGACGAGTTCATCAATACCGGTCAGAGAATATATATTGTCTTCAACCCATTCAATTATATGTTTTCTAACAGTTTCTTTCATTTCGTGTCTTTCCTGCAAATTTTAATAAGTATAAAGACTGAGGCGGATCATTTTCCGCAAAAAAGTGCATTTGTTTTGTCATATTAAGTATAGATACCTCCAGAAATAGCTTACTTCTTAAACACAGGCTGCGTGTTTCCACTCACTGAAACCAAAAGCCCGGGGCGGGAAACCGTTCGTAAGCATTGAAAAAATAGCGTTTTTTCTATAACCGAAACGACTGCTGCATCGCGCGCATCAACATGTCCACGGCTTTATCTCCGCGAGAGGCTGATGCGCGTACGAATACAATGTCATGGTCTGGCACCATCGGCATCCCTTCAAGGATCTGCATACGGTCGGTGACTTTGCCGCGGTCAATCAGGCTGATAGCCAGGCCCGCTTCTACGCAGGCCTTTACCGCCTGATTGGAATGACTCTCAAGCACGATGCGCGAGCGACGACCCGATGCCTTGAGTGATTCAATCATGGCCTCGCGATAGGGGCACTGCACGGCGTGCACCGCCAGCGGCAGGGGGTCTTCATGCATTACGGGGTGACTTATCGGCCCGACCCACACCGGCGTGGTCGACATCAGCACGCAGGTGTCCTGGTCCACGTCCCCTTTACGCTGAGTCACAACGGCGGTGTGTAGTTTACCGCGCTGTACGCCCTCCCTTAATTCATAACTCGGCCCGGTTTTAAGCTCCAGTACCACATTTGGCCATGCTGCCGTAAATGTCGGCAGGATTTCGCGGATGACCTGGGCTGCGTATTCATCCGGAACACCCAGGGTAATACGCCCGGCGAGATCGGTGCCATGCAGATCGGCCAGAACTTGATCGTGGGCGCGCAAGAGTTCCGTGGTGGAGACTAACAGGCGTTTGCCAAGGGGGGTGAGAGAGATGGATTGGTTGTCGCGATAAAGCACGCGGCCACCCGCCACTGCTTCAAGCCGTTGTATATGGACACTTACCGCCGCCGGGCTTTTATGTAACTGCCCGGCGGCGGCGCTGAATTTTCCAGCTCGTACCACGGTATGAAAGGTGCGTAACAGTTCGATGTCGAGAATCGCGGTCATGATTCAATCCTGTTAAACCAGTGGTGCAGGTTATTTTGATTTACCAAACTATAGCCTTTGCCTAGCCTTTGGTTATGAATAAATCTCTTTCGATTAAACATAACGAAAGGCAACACAGCCGCTGGTATAAGACGCTGCCGCTCCCTTTACTGGAAGCTGGGTTGTTGGTGGCCTGGAGTTCAGGATTTATCGGGACACGTTTTTCGGTAGATTATGCTCCGCCATTGCTGGTGGTGTTCTGGCGCTGCGTCGTGGTTTCTCTGCTGCTGTTGCCCTTCGTCTACCGACGCCTGTTGACGACGCCATTTCCTGTCCTGCTCAGAAACGCCGGTATTGGCCTGCTCGCCATGGCCGGGTATATGACCGGGGTGACGCAAGGCATCGCGCTCGGCGTTCCGGCCGGGCTCGCCGCATTGTGTGCGGATCTGTTGCCGCTGGGCATGGCGTTGCTGGCCGCCACATTTTTAGGGGAACGGTTGGCGCGTAAGGTTTGGCTGGGGTTGGTAGTGGGTCTTTTCGGCGTGATAGTGGTAACCCAGGGGGTTCTGGCTCTGGGGGACGCGCCGCTGTGGGCCTACGGCTTGCCGGTGGCGGGGATGCTGTCGCTTGCGGTCGCAACATTATGGCAAAAACGTAACGCGCCCGCCCAAACGCTGGGGCTGCTACCGAACCTCTGGCTACAGTGTTTCGTCTCAAGCTTCGCTTTCGCCGCCATCCAGGGCAGCCAGGGCAGTCTGGCGCCTATTCCCTCGGCGGGCTTTGCAATCAGCGTGATATGGACGGTCGGGCTGTCTACCCTGGGCGGCTACGGGCTTTACTGGATCTGCATCGCCCGAAGCTCTGCAACCCGAGTGGCAAGCGTACTCTATCTCAGCCCGCCGCTCACCTTTGTCTGGGCATGGGCCATGTTCGATGAACCCCTTTCCTGGCAGATGGCGCTGGGGGTGGCGATTTCGGCAATCGGTATCTGGCTTGTGATGCGCGCTAAATCCCGGTAAGCCGATATCGCTTTGACAACGGCGACCCGGCGCCGGCAGCCAGAGCAATCCGGGCAGGAAGAGGAGGGCGCCATTCACGCTTTTTAGCCTTCCGTTCACGGTCACTGCGACCTGCATCAGGCCATTAATCACATCACATCCGGGTCTGCCATAACGACCTCATTCACCCCGTTTCCCCCCGTTGAAGGGCGATGGTGCGGCAGGTATTAATGCCATTTTATCTTTTTTCTGATAATCGATATTATGCTTACCTGTTTGACTCCCATAGCCGTATTGCCCTAATCCTAAAAATCATCAGGTTATTGTTTTCGTTTTTTGGCGTTGTCTGATACAAAATGCCGTGCTGCGCGTCTCTTTCAGGGCAAATTTATACGTTGAACAAACCGCGGTGACCTCACCTCGTCACTGCGCAGTTGTAAAACCACTATTTGTGATACATGGCATCACAAGGCATGATTGCTGCCGATTTTTTTAGCCAGGGGATTTGTCTTGCAACGCTACATTACGGTTAATGTTTCGCAGATGCGCGTGGTTATCCATCTGTGTGGCTTCCTGGTTTTTCTCTACAGCTTTTCGATGCTGCCGCCCATGCTGATTGCCTTGTTCAGCAAGGAGCATAGCTGGTTTGCCTTTTTCACCACCTTTGTCACCTTTTTCTGCGTGGGGCTTGCCGCGTGGTTTGCCACCAAAACGGCCGATATCCAGCTCAGAACGCGCGACGGATTCGTGATAATAGTGCTGTTCTGGCTGCTGTTTTCCGTTATCAGCGCTATACCGCTTTGGCTTGATGAGTCTGTCGGCTTAAGTTTTGTCGATGCGCTGTTTGAAGGGGTTTCCGGAATCACGACCACCGGCGCGACTGTTATTGGTAACGTGAGCGCATTGCCGACGGCATACCTTTATTACCGGGCGCAACTCAACTTTATCGGCGGGTTGGGCGTTATCGTGTTGGCGGTTGCCGTCCTCCCGCTGCTTGGGATCGGTGGCGCAAAACTGTATCAGTCGGAAATGCCGGGGCCTTTTAAAGAGGAACGGCTGGCGCCACGTCTGGCGGACACCTCCCGCGGTCTTTGGTTTACCTATCTCTTACTCGGGCTTGCCTGCTCGGGTGCCTATATGCTGGCGGGAATGCCTGCGTTTGATGCGCTATGTCATGGCCTCTCTACCGTTTCGCTTGGCGGTTTTTCTACCCGTAGCGAGAGCATCGGCTACTGGAACAGTTCCTCAATTGAATTTGTAGCCGGTCTTTTTTCTCTGCTGTCCGCGATAAACTTTACCGCCTGGTTTGTGGTTTTCACCAAACGTACCCTGCAACCGCTTCGCCAGAATGCAGAGCTGCGTTTCTTTTTGGTGGTCACGTTTATTGTGGTTGCCATTACTGCCTGGCAGGTCTGGCATGCCGGTATGTATGACGCGACGCACAGCCTTATCCATGCCTTCTTTTTGACAAGCTCCATGATTACCGACAATGGACTGGCAACGGCGGATTATGCCGACTGGCCCGCCCATACCATCGTCCTGCTGTTGACCGTAAGCTTTTTTGGCGGCTGCGTGGGGTCAACCTGCGGCGGTATTAAAGCGCTGCGTTTCCTGGTGATGTTTAAACAAAGCCGGCACGAAATGCATCAACTGGCGCATCCACGGGCGGTGTTGAGCATCCGGGTGGGGGAGAGCATCGTAACAGAGCGTATCCTGCACTCGGTATGGAGCTTCTTTTTCCTCTATATCCTTTTCTCGGTCTTTTTCATCTGGGTGTTAAACATCATGGGCTATGACCTGATGACCGCTTTTGCGACGGTCGCGGCCTGTATCAACAACATGGGACTAGGCTTTGGCGAGACGGCATCGACGTTTGGCACGCTGACGGATGGCGCAAAGTATTTGATGTGTGCGGCCATGATAATGGGGCGTCTGGAAATTTATCCGGTACTGATTCTATTTTCGCGCTTCTTCTGGCGCCGGTAAGGATTCATGAAATATACGAGGTCCGAGCGATAAAGGCGTGCGCCCACGCTTTTTGCCGTTGCGAATACCCTTACTGGTAGGTGCAGTATCAGTGATGAGTGGATATATTGAGTCAATTACCCCGCCACGCTGTGGAGCTCGTCATGCCGGAATATGTTTTTTTTACAAAGGATAAACAAATCGTTGCGCTGGAACATTCGGACGCAGACGGCGCCGCTATGCTGATTGCGACGGGGTATGAAAAACAGTTTGAAGAGGTGAGTGCGACGGATGAAAAACACGCGCTGGCCCGCCTTGCGGATATCCGTCGGGATAAGAAAATAGATCACCATAACTTTATGGCAGGCGCGATTGCCATGCCGCTGATAGGCGTGCTGACGGCCTTCTTCACCTACCTGGTACGCAAAAAATAACCACTCCTGCTTTTAGCGCGCTTGCGCAATCACGCCCGTAGACGCGGCGAAATCACCCCCGCGAGTGCAGAGGCAAGCAACCTTGCGCAAGCGTCGTGCTCTTCACGCGTCTGGCGTACCAGTCTTTTTTCAGCGCGACGCCTCAGACAGGCTGGCAAATAAGCGCTTACCTGTTGCGGCTATCGTCGCATCTGCCGTTTTCATTGGTGCTATCGTCTGAGTGATATACATCGCCACATAAAACGGCGGCTGCTTTGGCGGATACACGGCAGCGATAATGGCGCGAGAGCCATGACCGCCCGCACCAGTTTTATCGGCAATCGCCCAGTCTGTTGGCAGCGCGGCGCGTAACAGCGCATCGCCGACTTTATCTTCCCGCATCCAGGTCGTCAGCGTTTCACGGTACGCCGGCGAAAGCGAGGACGAGGTGAGGATTTTTTGCAGGCCCGCCGCCATCTTTGCGGGCGACGAGGTGTCGCGCGCATCCCCAGGCGTCGCCTCGTTCAGCGTTGGCTCAACGCGATCCAGACGAGTGACCTCATCACCCATGCGGCGCATATAGTGCGTAATGGCCTCCGGGCCGCCCAGATAGGCGAGAATGCGATTGCCCGCGGTGTTATCGCTGTAACTGACGGCTGCGGCGCACAGCATGCGTAAAGAGAGGGTAGCTGGCGCAAGATAGTGTTTGGTTATCGGCGCATAGTCCAGCAGCTCGCTGGGCTTGATGGTGACATGTTCATCAAGGGAGCCGCCGGTTTGCTGTAACTTATCGAGCAGGGCGGCGCAGGCCAGGACCTTAAACGTGCTGGTCAACGGGAAGCGTTCATCCTGACGATAACCGAACATCATCTCTCCCTGCGCATTGACCACCGCCATGCCAATCCTTGCGTTAAGTTGCTGCTCCTGCTGTTTGAGAAAATCCGTCATGCCAGATAAAGGCGCCGCGATCGCGGGCTTAATCAGAGCTACCAGAATGAACAGTGCTACACCGATAAGAGGTTTCATGATTATCCTTAGCAGCCCGACGGGCATGAGGCGTGGGGCAAACACGCGCCCCGTTCCACGATAATTCCCGATGGTTACTTCACCGAGACCTTACTTGCGACCAGCATTGCTGTAGCGAGCATTAAGGCGCCAGAAAGCGCGAGCGGGGAAAGTAGCCCCAGGTTATCCAGCGCATAGCCGCCCACCGCCGCGCCGCAGGTATTCGCCAACTGGATGACCGCAACCTGAACAGACCCCGCTTTTTCGGCCTGATCGGCAAGGGTGCGGGTTATCCACGTCGACCAGCCTACCGGTATCAGCGCAAACGACAGCCCCCAGATAATAGCAATGCCTGCGGCAACCCATTGATTGCTGCCCCATAACATCAGTACGGCTGCGCTTAAGGCGATGATCAGCGGGGCGCAGGCCAGCGCCAGTTTGACTGAGCGCTTAAGGATATGGGACGAAAATGAGGTGCCGACGAAGCTTGCGATACCGAAGCTTAATAACACCAGCGTCAGACCATCCACGCTGAATCCGGAGAGATTCATATAGATTGGACGAATATAAGTGAAGAAAGAAAATTGCCCGGCGAAAGCCATGAAAATCGCCAGCATCCCCGCAAGCACCCCAGGACGCTTTAACAGACCAAACATATTCTGATGGTGTTCCGTCTGCCCGGGCATTGACGGCAGGGCTTTCCAGACCCAACCAATGCACACCACGCCCATCAACGCCGCCGCGTTAAAGACATGCCGCCAGCCGATGATTTCACCGAGAAAACTGCCCAGTGGCGCGGCTATCACCAGCGCAATGGAAACCGCGCCGAAAATCACCGACAGCGCTTTAGGAATCGTGCGGGCAGGCACTAACCGCATGGTCAACGACGCTGACATGGCCCAGAAACCGCCGAGCGCCAGCCCCAGACAGGCGCGTCCGGCCAGCAGCAGCGTAAAGTTATTGGCGAAAGAGACCAGCAAGCAGGAGAGGGTCAGCAAAATCGAGAACGCGATAACGACCAGTCGGCGGTCGGTCTTACCAATAGTTTGCGTGATAAACAGGCTGGCAAACATGGCGACAAAGGCGGTCACCGTGACGGATTGTCCGGCCACGCCTTCCGAGATGCCGAGATCCTGCGCCATCGGCGTGAGCAGGCTGACCGGTAAAAATTCGATAGTAATCAGGCATGCCACACAAAACGCGACGGCAAAAACAGCCGACCAGTTTGGGCGACTCGCCCCGTCAGCATAAGGTTGCGCGTGGTGCATATCATTCATGGTTTTACCTGAGGTCATCTTTTTAGTGAAAGGCGCGGAGTGTAGCAAACTAATGTGTTAACGGATTAACAATTTGGCAACTGTTCGCCGAAGATATCACGGCAGAACGTTCCAAAAGGCGGGCATCGTTAGACCATTACCAACCACACGCCAGGCCCGTTACATAGCGTATAAGGGATTGAATTTGTATGAATAAGTGTTAATTCGCACAAAAGCCTCTTCGCGTTTGTTCCGGGTTTACTATCCTGCGCCTTCCTTCAGACTCTGGCCTTCCTCGCCAGTTTTGGCACGTGTTTACCATGAGAACTTCTATCGGTTTTGTACTGCTGACGCTCCCTGCGTTAGTGGGTCCGGTCTTTGCGGCAGCGGATCCTTCACCTGTTTATGCTTATCAGGACAATGCGACCAGCGCATCGTCCCAGGAGCCACCGTCCGATTCGTCGGTGTTGCCCTTTTTAGGCGATGCTGCCCGCGCACGTGGCTACCAGCTTCCTGAGCCGTTTGGCGTGAATATTAACTATATGAACATGCGGCAAAATATTAATGTCCAAAGCATTAATTTTAACGGCCTCGCACTTAACCATATCCCGCTTGATAACGCGTTTGATATTGCGGTGGGTAAGACCCGAGAGAGCAGCGAAACCGAAACCGTCAAACTCGATGCCTGGCTGCTGCCATTTATGGATATTTATGGGCTGATCGGTCACACCGAAGGGCACTCAATGTCGAAGATTGGCGTCGGGTTGAAGGGGCGGCATGGAAAAATTATCCATCCAGATGCCTTGCAGAATCTTGATTTCAGGCTTGATTTTAAAGGCACCACGTACGGCGTCGGCACAACGCTTGTGGGCGGGATCGGAAACTGGTTTACGGCGGTAGATACCAACTTCACCCAGACCAAATTTGACATCCTGGACGGCAGTATAGATGCGTTTACGCTTTCGCCGCGTGTGGGCTACCGTTTTACCACCCCTGGCGTACCGGCGATAAATTTGCCGTCCGGGAAGCTCAATGTCTGGGTCGGCAGCATGTATCAGAACGTTCAGCAGGAATTTAAAGGCAGCCTTAACGATCTCAACATGCCGACGGCGGAACTGCAAAAGCTGGTTAATTTCGCCAATCAGGAGGGCAACGGGCGCTTTGATGTGAAACAACAACTGCAATCGCCCTGGAATATGCTGCTCGGCACCCAGTATGAAGTGACCCGCAACTTCAACATTCTGACCGAAGTCGGTTTCGCCAAGCGCAATAGCTTATTCATCGCCAGTGAGTATCGCTTTTGACCAGAGCATACCGCATCTTGCTGATGGGGATGGGCTGCCTTGCGCTCGCACAAGGACAGGCGGCCACGCTTTCCCGCCAGGAGATCGATGCGCTACTGCAAAAACTCGGCGATGACGACACGGTGAACGTGGGCAGCGGCATTGACTGGGGCGTGATGCCTGGGCCGTTTTATACCCCGGAGCTGGGGCTTGGGGTTGGCGCGGCGGCGGTCGGGATGTATCGCCCCAACGCCCAGGATAACCTCAGCCAAAACGCCACGCTGTCGCTTAGCGGCTATGTTTCATCAACCGGCGCCTTTGGCGTAACGATGCAGAATTACGCCTATTTTGCAGACGATAGCTGGCGTTTTTTTCTCGACGGCGCCCTGAGCGATACGCCGACCTGGTACTGGGGAAAAGGATTCACGGCGGGCGACAGAAATGATCGCAAACAAGAGTATACGGCGCAGGTGCTGGATCTGCGCCCCGTGCTGTACCGACGACTGGCGCAACATATCTATGCCGGTGTGGGATGGTGGCTGGATGTGCAGCATGCCGCGCACATCAGCGATGACGATCCGCCGCAAATAGCAGAAACGCCGCAGGGGGCTTCGTCACTCAGTTCGGGCGGCAGCATTGAGCTGAACTGGGACGATCGCGACTTTATTCCCAATCCCCGCAAGGGGCAGTATGCCGATTTGCGCTACAGCCATTTTTCGCCGGATACCGGCGGGGATGCGCGCTTTGAGGAGTACCAGTTGCACTACAGCCGCTATCAGGCCCTCACCGAGAAAAGTGTGCTGGCCTGGGAGATAGACGGCGCGTTCACACAGGGCGATGTGCCGTGGAATATGCTGCCGCTGCTTGGGAGTAATCAGCGAATGCGGGGTTATTACGAAGGGCGCTACCGCGATAAAAACGCGGTCAGCGGCCAGATTGAATACCGCCGCGATTTAAGTTGGCGGCATGGCGTGGTGGGCTGGATAGGGGCGGGCACGATGGGGCCGTCATTCTCGGCGCTGGATAATGGGCGTTGGCTGCCTTCCACCGGCGTAGGATACCGCTTTGCTTTTAAGCCGCGCATTAATGTCCGGCTGGATTACGGTATCGGTAAAGGCAGCAGTGGTTTTTATTTTCAGGTAGGAGAAGCGTTTTGAAAGGGCTGTACGGGATTATTTTGCTGCTGATGAGCGCCGCCGCGCCGCTTAACGCGGCACTGCCGCTGCCGATAAACCTGACGGCGAATGCCGTCTCAGCCACAGGCAAGGCATGGCCGGTCATGCCGCCACTGGGTGAGCCAAACGGGCTGCGTCCCTGCTGCGCGTTCGGTTACGATCTGCATGCCGAGCTTCTGGGGCTGCCCGTACCGTGGTATCAGTTGAATAATGTGGTCGATGTAGACGACTTAGGGCGACATCAATTTAACGACAGTATGCTGACCGGGTTTGCCAACCTTACTGGCCTAAGCCGCGAGAACAACGGCATTGTCTACACCACGCGCGGCGGGTTTATCGATACGGCGCATGTGCGCGATACCGCGGATATGACGCTCTATATCTTCACGCATTTACAGGCGCGCTTAGGGCAGGGGTTTACCCTGCAACCTGGTGATGAGCTGGCGGAGCGCCGCCTGGTGTTCCGGCGTTTTCAACCGCCCTCATCGCTTGCCGAGCGCTATACACTGGCCGCCTGGCTGGCGGCCCGTCTGGCGTTTCAACTGGCGCAGTGGCATGAAATCGCCCAGGGGTACGGCATGCAGTCGGTGCCGGGTTTTTCAGAAGCGGTTTCGGCCTATTCACCGGAAGATCTCTATTCGAACCTGCTGGGCGCGCGGCTTGCGGTATCGCTAATCCTGGACGGTCAGGTAAAAAGCAAGGGCATGTACGAGGCGGCGATGACGACCGCGCTCAGGCAAGCGCTTATTGCGTTGGGCGCGCAGCCCGCGAATGCCACGCGATTTGAATTCGATATGCTGGATGGCCGCTGGTGGGACAGCAAGCGTCGGGTGCCGGAAAAATATCTGGTGCTCAGGCGCAATTATCAGATGGGCGATAATCGGCGGGCGACACCGGTTCCGGGAGAGCAAACGCCGCCGCTGACGCTGGCGCTGCCGCATGGCGTGCTGGGGTATGATTTCGCCTCGCTTGCGGCCTTACAATTGTGGCCTGGCTCTTCTATGGCGCAACTGCCGCCGCCTGCGTCGTTTTACACGGATAAGGATTTCGCCCGGCTTGCCGCCGAGGCCAAAAAACAGGACGGTCCGCCCGCTAAGTAACCCATCAAACACGCCCTGTGGCAGCTAAACAAGCGTGCCGCAGGGAACGTTTTCTTTTTTTAACAAAATATATTCATTGAGTAACTCATTCATCTTTCTGACTTCCCGCCGCCTTTACACGCTGTTGGCCCTGTGAGGTCTTATGTGACTCACCCATCACTTTTCATTCCATGGTCTATGATTGTTTTTCGTAAGGAACCTGGTGTCACGGTAGCTGGAGACCGCTTCAATCCCCCTCTTTTTACGGAGCCGTCATCTTCAGGGCAACCTGAAGACGAGCAGCCCGTGGTGACATTCAGGTCAGATTTTCGCGTTTAAGCTACTGGAGCTCGCCTCGGCGACGAACGCGCGATGGCGTGCATTGCTCACTTTTGGGTTAAACGAGGCCTTTATATGGGATCAAACACATTTGTTAAAAGCTGGGGCAGCGAGTTTGTAACGGACAGCACAGTGCGCTTTCGCCTGTGGGCGCCAGGGCAGGAGAGTCTCTCGCTCAGGCTCAACGGCGAAGAACAGCCGATGAACGCTGTAGACGACGGCTGGTTTGAATATGAAGCGACCGGCGTTTCTCCCGGCGCAGAATACCAGTATGTGCTTGCCGATGGCATGGCGGTTCCCGATCCGGCCTCCCGCGCGCAAAAAGCGGACGTTAATGGTCCTTCACTCGTTGTCGACCCGAATCAATATGCCTGGCAAAACACGGGCTGGCAGGGGCGGCCCTGGGAAGAGACGGTGGTTTACGAGATGCATTTCGGCACCTTTACGCCTGAAGGCACTTATCAAGCGGCAATTGAAAAACTGCCGTACCTGGCTGAACTCGGCATTACCATGATTGAAGTGCTGCCCGTTTCGCAGTTTGGCGGCAATCGCGGCTGGGGCTACGATGGCGTGCTGCTTTACGCGCCGCATTCAGCCTACGGCACGCCTGATGATTTCAAAGCGTTTATCGATGCCGCGCATGGCTACGGCCTGTCGGTGGTGTTGGATATTGTGCTTAACCACTTTGGCCCGGAAGGCAATTATTTGCCGCTGCTGGCTCCGGCGTTCTTCCATAAAGAGCGCATGACCCCCTGGGGGCCAGGTATCGCTTATGATGTAGACGCAGCGCGTCGTTATATCGTTGAAGCGCCGCTTTACTGGCTGAAAGAGTACCGTCTCGATGGCCTGCGCTTTGATGCCATCGACCATATCGATGATATCTCAGACAAACATGTTTTAACTGAGATTGCCGAGCGCATCCGCGCAGAAATTACCGACCGCCCCATCCATCTCACGACAGAAGACAGTCGCAATATCACGTCGTTGCACCCGCGTAACGACGCGGGCGACGCGCCGCTGTTTACCGCTGAATGGAACGATGATTTCCATAACGCGATTCACGTGTTTGCCACCGGCGAAACCCACGCTTATTACGAAGACTTTGCCGGCGAGCCGGAAAAACACGTCGCCCGCACCCTTGCGGAAGGGTTTGCGTATCAGGGAGAAATGTCGCAACACGCCGGGGCGAAACGTGGGGTAGACAGCACCGGGCAGCCGCCGGTCGCGTTTGTTGATTTCATCCAGAACCACGATCAGACCGGCAACCGCGCCCATGGCGATCGGTTGATTGAACTGGCGGGCGCGGAGCGCACCAAAGTGCTGCTCGCGACGCTGCTGCTCTCGCCGCATATCCCGCTGCTGTTTATGGGTGAAGAATATGGCGAGACCAACCCGTTCCAGTTTTTTACCGATTTTCACGGTGAGCTTGCCAAAGCGGTGCGCGAAGGGCGCGCCAAAGAGTTTAAAGGCCACCACGGCCATGATGGCGAAGACGTGCCCGATCCCAACGCGGAGCAGACCTTCCTCCGGTCGAAACTTGACTGGAACCGGCGCTCCGGCGAGCAGGGCAAAGCGTGGCTGGCATTGACACGTCACCTGTTGGAACTGCGTCAGCAGCATATCGTCCCGCTGCTGGCCACCGCCAAAGGCGCCGGACGTGTGGTGGAAACCGCACCGGGATTGGTGGCGGTAAGCTGGGCGTTTGAGAAAGGGACGCTATCCATGGCGCTGAATATTGGCGACAGCGCACAACCGCTGCCGGACTTCCCCGGCGAGACGATTTTCGCCTGGCCGCACGAGGCAAATGACCTGGCGCCGCACTCTATTGTTGTTCGTCTTGCTTCGGGAGAGGCTCACTGATGATCCCAACCGCGACTTATCGTATTCAATTTCGCAACGGCATGACCTTCGATCGCGCCGCTGCGCTGGTTCCCTATCTTAAGCGGCTGGGCATCAGCCATTTATACGCTTCGCCCATTTTTACCGCCACGTCCGGGTCGACGCACGGGTATGACGTGACCGACGCCAATGAAATTGATCCCTCTATCGGCGGGCGCGAAGGATTTGATCGACTGGCGAAAACGCTTAAGGACGCCGGGCTTGGCCTGATTCTGGATATCGTGCCGAACCATATGGCGACATCGCTGGAAAATGGCTGGTGGCGTGATGTGGTTGAGCATGGTGAAAAGAGCCGTTATGCCCGCCATTTTGATATTGACTGGACGCGCCGCCTGACGCTGCCGTTCCTCGGCGATACCTTCGAGGCGGTGGTGGAAAGCGGTGAGATAAGCGTTAAACCCGATCCACAAACCGGAAAACCGGCTTTTGCCTATTTCGATACTTTCTACCCGCTGACCCCGGAAAGCTGGCAGGGCCGCGAAGCGCAGGTGCTGGCACTTACGGATAAAGCCGCACTTGAACAATTGCACGAATGCCAGCCCTACCGCCTGATGTCCTGGCGGGATGCGCCGCGCTCACTCTCTTTCCGCCGTTTCTTTGAAGTGACCGGGCTTGTGGGAATGCGCGTTGAGGACGACGCGGTGTTTGACGACACCCACCGGCTGATCCTCGAACTGGTTCATTCCGGCGCGGTAGACGGGCTGCGCATCGATCACGTCGACGGCCTCGCCGATCCGAAACGTTATGTGGAAAAATTGCGTCAAAAAGCCGGGCCGGACTGCTATATCACCGTCGAGAAAATCCTCGGTAAGGGCGAGCATCTGCCCGACGACTGGCCAATTTCCGGCACTACCGGGTATGAGTTTATCGCCTCGCTTTCTGAAGTGCTGGTGGATGATGAGCAGCTCGACCAGTTGCGCCACGTATATGAAAGCGTGGTAGGTAAACCGGTAGACATGAAAGCTGAACTGCGCGACGCCAAATTGTTGATGGTAGATCGCAATTTCGAAGGCGAGTTCACCCGACTGCTTCATCTTGCACTCGCCATTGCCGAGGCGGATAACGTGGCGCTGGACGAACCCACCCTTCGGGCGGCGCTGCGGGAACTGCTTATCGCCTTCCCGGTGTACCGCACCTATGGCACGTTGCAGGGAATGCCGGCTGAAGGGCAGGCGTTGCTGGCGAAGATCGTGGCCAAAGTTAAAGCCAGTGAGTTTGCGCCAGACGAGGACGCGCTGGATTTCATAACGCGTATTCTTCTGGGTGACGTCTCTGCGGCTGCCGCAGACACGGCCGGCCACTTTCGTACCCGTTTTCAACAGTTAACCGGCCCGCTGATGGCTAAATCGGTAGAAGACACGCTCTTCTTCCGCCAGAGCATGGGGCTTGCGCTTAACGAAGTGGGGGCGGAGCCGGTACAGCGCGCGTTCTCGCTCGATCGCTTCCATAAAGAGATGAAAACCCGCCTGGTACGTCAGCCGGATGCGATTTCCAGCACCTCGACCCACGATACCAAACGCGGCGAAGACGCCCGCGCCCGGCTGTATACGCTCACCGAAGCGCCGCAAATGTGGGATGAATGCGTGGCCCGCTGGCGGCAAATGAATCAGACCAAAGTGGTCTTCCTGAACGATGGCACCGCGCCGCGCGGTGTGGATACGTGGATGCTTTATCAGGCGCTGGCGGGCGTTTGGCCTGCCACCCTGCATCCGCAGGACGAAGCGGGCCTCAAGGCGCTGGAAGAACGTTTTCTCGCCTTCGTCGAAAAAGCGCTGCGTGAAGCGAAACTGCGTACTGACTGGGTAGACAGCAACGAAGCTTACGAAAACGTGCTGCGGGACTATGCCCGGCATATGCTGGATCCGGCGAATCAAACGTTTCTGCAAGACTTTCACGACGGCTTACAACCCTTTGTCCGCGCGGGTTTGGTCAATAGCCTGACCCAGACGGTTATCAAACTGGCAGCCCCTGGTGTGCCGGATATCTATCAGGGCAGCGAGGCGCTCAATTTCAGCCTGGTTGACCCGGATAACCGCCGCGATCCGGATTTTGCCACGCTCGAACGCATGCTTGATGGCGACGAGTTGCCGAATTTCACTGTTCAGGAAAACTGGCTTACCGGCCAGGTAAAGCAGTTGGTTATTGCCCGTGTACTGCATTTACGCCAGCAAAAACCGATGCTGTTTCGCCGGGGCGACTATTTACCGCTCTCCGCTACCGGTAAACGGGCAGATAACGTGATCGCGTTTGCCCGCGTGCATGACGAAGACGCGCTGATTGTCATCGCGCCGCGTCTGGTTTTCGGCGCACTGCACGGCGGCCCGGAATTACCCAATACAGAACTCTGGACGCAGACGGAAATCCCGTTGCCGGAACGGCTGGCTCATCGCCGTTACCGCAATATTCTTAGCGGAAAAGAGATCTTACTGACCGACCACATTGACCTGAATTCGGTCGATTCGTGTTCGTCAGTCTTGTTGCAGCAGGTTAACTCTTCTGAAAGCTAAAACGTTACCGGCTGCATTTGCTTAAATTTCTGTTTCATAGTGAGGGATGTATGTCTACAGGCCAGCCTTTTGAAATCCTGGCGGGAACCAGCCACCAGCTTGGCGCGAATTTCGATGGCGAAGGGGTGAATTTCGCACTCTTCTCAGCTCATGCGGAACGCGTAGAACTTTGTCTTTTTGATTCAACGGGCAAAAACGAAATTGCCCGACTCGACTTACCGGAATGTACGCATGAAGTCTGGCATGGTTACGTGCCGAAATTACAGCCAGGCGCGCTGTATGGCTTTCGCGTTTACGGGCTCTACGATCCGGAAAACGGTCACCGCTTTAACCCGAATAAATTGTTGATCGATCCCTACGCCCGCGATCTGGTGGGAGATATCGAGTGGAACGATGCGCACTTTGCCTATGATTTGTATCACGAAGATAAAGATCTGACCTTTGATGACCGCGACAGTGCGCCGTTTACGCCGAAGTGTCGGGTTATCGATCCCAATGAGTTTAACTGGCACGATCAGAATCGACCGACCGTCCCGTGGCCTAAAACTGTCATCTACGAAACCCACGTTAAAGGGTTTACCCAGTTGAATTCGGCGCTCCCCCCCGAGATGCGCGGCACCTACGACGGCATGAGCCATAAATCGACTGTTGAGTACATCAAAAGCCTCGGCATTACCTCAGTGGAACTGCTGCCGGTGCACTGGTTTCCGGACGATCAGCACCTGCTCGATCGCGGGCTGAAAAATTTCTGGGGTTATAATTCGCTGGGATTTTTCGCCCCTGCGTCACGCTATTTCGGACCGCGCGGCATCCAGGGCTTTCGCGATATGGTGCGCGCCTTCCATGACGCAGGTATCGAAGTGATCCTTGATGTGGTTTATAACCACACGGCGGAAGGGAATGAACTCGGCCCGACGCTGTCGTTTAAAGGCATCGATAACTTCTCCTATTACCGCACCATGCCTGACCAGCACCGTTATTACATTAATGATACCGGCACGGGTAACACGGTAAACACCTCCCATCCGCGCGTATTACAGATGGTTATGGATTCGCTGCGTTACTGGGCCGATTCAATGCATATCGATGGTTTTCGCTTTGACCTGGGTACCATCCTTGGCCGCGAGCCGGAAGGTTTTGACCAGCGAGGCGGGTTCTTTGACGCCATCATGCAAGACCCGAAACTGGCGCGCCTCAAACTGATCGGCGAACCCTGGGATATTGGTCCTGGCGGTTATCAGGTGGGCGGCTTCCCGCCTGGCTGGGCGGAGTGGAACGATAAATACCGCGATACGGTGCGCGAATACTGGAAGGGCGATAATGTCTCAAACGATTTTGCCGCCCGTTTGTTAGGTTCCGGCGATCTTTACGATCAGCGCGGTCGCCGCCCCTGGGCCAGCGTCAACTTTATTACCGCCCATGATGGCTTTACGTTAAACGACCTCGTGTCGTACAACGAGAAGCACAACGAGGATAACGGCGAAGACAATAACGACGGCCACAACGATAACCGCTCGTATAATTACGGCGCTGAAGGCCCAACCGACGACGAGGGCATCAACGCGGTGCGCGAGCGTCAGAAACGTAACTTCCTCGCCACGCTGTTCTTCTCCCACGGTACGCCAATGTTGCTGGCGGGCGATGAGTTTGGTCGTAGCCAAATGGGCAATAACAACGGCTACTGCCAGGATAGCGAAATCTCCTGGGTGCACTGGGATAACCTGCCGGAATCGAGTGAAGCGCTGCGTGAGTTCACGCGTCATGTCATCAAGCTGCGCGCCGAACAGCCGCTGCTGCGACGCGACAATTGGCGCGACGGGATGGTTATCGAATGGTTTAACGCAGGCGGCGGTAAGCAGCAGCCGGAGCAGTGGGATGAAGGCTCGACGCTGGGCGTTTATATCGGGCGTACCGACTTTGAGACGGAAGAGGGCATCTGGCACGATATCCTGATGTTGTTCAACCCGTTCGAGGGCAACGTACCGTTTCGCATCCCACAGTTTGGCGAAGGCGGCTGGGTGCTGGAGTTGAGCACGTCCGAGTCGGTGAAACCTGGCGTAGTTATTACTAAAGAGAAGGATTTCGAACTGGAAGGGCGCAGCCTGGCGCTATTCAGAAGGCCGTAATCATCCTGAAATCAGCCCGCATCTTGCGGGCTTTTTTATGCCTGCCGTATGCTTTTGCGCGAATCGAGCGATATTAACGCCACGGATGACACGATAAGCAGCGTGCCCAGCCAGTCCGGCAGGGTAAAAGAAACCCCAAGCAATACCAGCGATAACAGCGCACTGCTGAGCGGCTCTGCGCAGCTCAGAATACTCGCCTTCGGGCCGCCTATCATTTGCGCGCCTTTCAGGTAAATGCTGAACGTCAGGGCGGTGCCTACCACGACCAGATAGAAAAACGCCATCAGCACATGCGTAGTGATGATCACGCCGCTGTGCGCGTCGGAATAAAACGGCAGCAGCGCCGCGCCGCCAATTACCATACTCCAGCCGACAACAGGCAGCGTGCCGTACTGACTAATAAGTCTGGATGGGTAGGTGGTGTAAAACGCGGCGGCAAAGGCCGAGGCGATCCCCCAAAACAACGCCGCTTTTGATATCGACAGCGACGCCGGGTTACCGTGAGTGACCAATAAAAACGTACCAATAAGCGATGTCGCCACCGCCGTCATCACATAGCGCGACGGGCGTTTTTTCAGGCGGGCTGCAAACCAGACCACAATAATAGTGGGGGAGAGGAACTGTAAAACAGTGGCCGTCGCGGCATTCGATTTTTCAATGGTGAGCAGAAAGGTCAACTGCACCAACAGCGCGCCGCACAGTGAAAAAATGACCAGACTCGAGGCGTCACGACGCCCTTTAAACATCGCGAAGATTTTTTCGCCCTGCATAAAAGCGAGCGTTAACAGAATAAAGCCGCCAAACAGCAGACGGATCATGGTTAAAAACGGTGCGGCTATTCGGCTTTGTTCCATTATATACTGCGCGGCCACGCCGGAACTTCCCCAGCATATGGCGGCAAGCAGTACGTAAAGCATCCCTTTTCGTGCGTGACTCATTACTTTCCCTGGCAGGTGAGTGGAGGCAGTGACGCATACTATACGCTTTTTCCGCGCCGACTCAGCCACGCTGTTCTGCGGCCCCCTTTCGCGACATTTTTAAAAGCATGCTATGATGCGTTTTTATACATAACTCCCTGTCACTGTTCATTAATACGACGTTTATGAAAGATACCGGCGATCGATCCTCAAAAGAAACTTCCCATACCATTGGCAGCGCATTGCGTCGCCGCCCGCTGGCGCGCGTAAAATTGTCTGAAATGGTGGAAGAAGAACTGGAACAAATGATCCGCCGCCGCGAATTTTCAGAAGGCGAGCAGCTCCCTTCCGAACGCGAATTAATGACCTTTTTCAACGTGGGCCGCCCTTCGGTACGTGAAGCGCTGGCGGCGTTAAAACGCAAGGGGCTGGTGCAGATTAATAATGGCGAGCGCGCCCGTGTCTCACGGCCTTCAGCCGATACCATCATCAGCGAATTGTCGGGTATGGCCAAAGATTTCCTCGCGCGTCCCGAAGGCATTGGTCATTTCGAACAGTTGCGGCTGTTTTTTGAATCAAGCCTGGTGCGCCACGCCGCCGAACATGCCACCGATGAGCAGGTTGAGCGGCTGACCAAAGCGCTGGAGCTTAACAGCCAGTCGCTGGATGATAACGCGGCCTTTATTCGTTCTGATGTGGAATTCCACCGCGTACTGGCGGAAATTCCCGGCAATCCAATCTTTATGGCGATCCATGTCGCTCTGCTTGACTGGCTTATCGCCGCCCGTCCAACGGTGCCGGACGAGGCGCTTCATGAGCATAATAATGTGAGCTATCAGCAGCATATTGTGATCGTTGAGGCGATCCGCAATCGCGATCCCGATGCGGCGGATAGGGCGCTTCATGCCCATCTGAATAGCGTTTTCGCGGCCCGCCATGCCTACGAACAAAGCAAAAAATCGCGCAAAAAAGCGTAACGATCGTTTAGTGATGTAGATCCCATTCTGGTGTTCTTCCCGCAGGGTGCCGGTTTTTTGATCTGGTATAATAGGTATAAAGGTATATAGTTACTTCACATTCATCATTCATGAGGTTGCTATGTCCGCCACGCTGAAAGGGGTTATGCCCGCACTGCTTACGCCGTTTGATAAACACCAACGACTCGATACCGAAAGTTTGCGCCGTCTGGTGCGGTTTAATATTGAGCAAGGAAGCGACGGGCTTTACGTCGGTGGGTCAACCGGAGAAGCCTTTGTTCAAAACCTCGCAGAGCGCGAAGAAGTGCTTGAAATTGTGGCTGAAGAAGCTAAAGGGAAAATTACGCTGATTGCCCATGTCGGTACCGTCAGCACCGGGGAAAGCCAACAACTGGCCGAGGCCGCGAGCCGTTATGGTTACGATGCGGTATCCGCGGTTACGCCGTTTTACTACCCGTTTAGCTTTGAAGAGCATTGCGATCACTATCGCGCCATTATTGATTCTGCGGATGGATTGCCGATGGTGGTGTATAACATTCCCGCTCTGAGCGGCGTAAAGCTGAGCCTTGAGCAGATCAATACCCTGGTGACGCTGCCTGGCGTCGGTGCGTTAAAACAGACCTCCGGGGACTTGTATCAGATGGAGCAAATCCGCCGCGCCCATCCGAATCTGGTGCTTTATAACGGCTATGACGAGATTTTCGCCTCCGGTCTGCTGGCCGGGGCCGACGGTGGTATCGGCAGTACCTATAACATTATGGGCTGGCGTTATCAGGGGATTGTGAACGCGTTGAAAGCAGGGGATATCGTCGAGGCGCAGCGATTGCAGGCCCGGTGTAATGAGGTCATCGATTTGCTGATTAAAACCGGCGTGTTCCGTGGCCTGAAAACCGTTCTGCACTATATGGATGTGGTGGCATCGCCGTTGTGTCGTAAGCCGTTTGGGCCGGTCGATGAAAAATATTTGCCTGAACTCAAAGCATTAGCGCAACAGCTTCAACAAGAAAAACAACAGATGCAATAAAAAACTGGATGCCGGGGCTTTCCGGCATCGCCTTACCCGCACCCTACAAGACGCGTTTCGGGAGACTCAGATGAGTATTACAACCCAAAATATCCCGTGGTATCGCCATCTCGACCGCAGCCAGTGGCGGGCATTTTCCGCCGCCTGGCTTGGCTACTTGCTTGATGGCTTTGATTTTGTCCTGATTGCCCTTGTCCTGACTGAAATACAAAGTGAATTTAATTTATCCACGGTTCAGGCCGCGAGCCTGATTTCCGCTGCGTTTATTTCCCGCTGGTTCGGCGGCCTGGTGCTGGGCGCAATGGGCGACCGCTATGGGCGTCGGCTGGCGATGGTTTCCAGTATTGTGCTGTTTTCTTTGGGGACACTGGCCTGCGGTTTTGCGCCCGGCTATATCTCAATGTTTATCGCCAGACTGGTGATTGGTATGGGCATGGCGGGTGAGTATGGCTCCAGCGCGACCTATGTGATTGAGAGCTGGCCTAAGCAGTTGCGTAATAAAGCCAGCGGCTTTTTGATTTCCGGGTTCTCCGTCGGCGCGGTTGTCGCCGCGCAGGTATACAGCCTGGTCGTACCGGTCTGGGGATGGCGCGCGCTCTTTTTCATCGGCATTCTGCCGATTATCTTTGCGCTGTGGCTCAGGAAAAATATTCCCGAAGCCGAAGACTGGAAGCAAAAACACGCGGGCAAAGCGCCGGTGCGTACGATGGTGGATATTCTCTACCGTGGCGAACATCGTGTACTGAATGTGCTGATGACGATAGTTGCCGCAACCGCGCTTTGGTTCTGCTTTGCCGGACAATTAAACAATGCGGCTATTGTGGCGGCGCTCGGCTTACTGTGCGCGGCAATCTTCATCAGCTTTATGGTGCAAAGCAGCGGTAAGCGCTGGCCCACCGGCGTTATGCTGATGGTCGTCGTGCTGTTCGCGTTTCTTTACTCCTGGCCGATTCAGGCGTTGCTGCCAACCTATCTGAAGACCGAGCTTGCTTATGATCCTATGACGGTGGCGCGGGTGCTGTTCTTTAGCGGATTCGGCGCGGCAATTGGCTGCTGCGTGGGCGGTTTTCTCGGCGACTGGCTGGGCACGCGCAAAGCTTATGTATACAGCTTGCTGGCGTCGCAGTTGTTGATTATTCCGGTATTTGCCATCGGCGGCACCAACGTATGGGTGCTGGGTCTGCTGCTGTTTTTCCAGCAAATGCTGGGGCAGGGGATTTCCGGTATTCTGCCGAAACTTATCGGCGGTTATTTCGATACCGATCAGCGTGCCGCGGGGCTTGGGTTTACCTATAACGTCGGCGCACTGGGCGGCGCGTTAGCGCCCATTATCGGCGCGGTGATTGCCCAGCGTCTCGATTTGGGAACCGCGCTCGGCTCACTGTCGTTCAGCCTGACGTTTGTGGTGATCCTGTTGATTGGCCTTGATATGCCGTCACGCGTTCAGCGCTGGCTGCATCCGGAAGCGCTACGCACCCACGATGCCATTGACGGCAAGCCGTTCAGCGGCGCGCTAGTGAAAGCGGTAAAGCCGCGTGAATTGGTGAAAAGCAAAAGTAAAACGCTAGGGCTTTAACGCCGCCATGGTTTTTAACTTACTCGCCCGGGCCTGTTCCGGGCGAGCTTGTACCAGCAGGGTGTAGAGCATATCGAGAACAAACGCCTGCGCGACGCGGGTCGCCAGCGAGTCGCCCTGTAATTCCCCCTGATGATGGCCGTTAATCAAAACAATATCAGCGTGTTCCAGCAAAGGCGTGGCGAGATGATGGGTTAGCGCAACGGTGGTCGCCCCGGCTTCTTTCGCCAGACGCAATGCCTTCACGGTTTCTGCCGAGGTGCCGGAATGGCTAATCGCAATAGCAACCTCATCGGGGCGCAAGAGCGCCGCCTGCATCGCCATTTCATGATTATCCCGTAACGCTACGGCGCGTAATCCCACCCGCATCAGTTTATGTTTCATTTCCTGAGCGCAGAAACCGGATGATCCCACGCCAAACAGGTATACCGCCGTGGCGTTTCGCAGCGCGTCTACCGCCAGACGGACCTGGTGAGCGTCAAGCAGGGCGCGGGTTTGCGACAGCACGCTGTTTACCGTTTCCTGTAATTTGGCGCTGACAGCGTCTATATCATCATCGGGCGTGATGTCGGCATCCAGCATCGATTCGCTGCGGGCCATCTCGATGGTCAGATCGCGTTTAAAATCCTGAAAACCGCGGTAGCCCAGCAGGCGACAAAACCGCACCACCGACGCTTCGCCGGCGCTTACGGCCTGCGCCAGTCCGGCCACGGTAAAGGTGGTGACGTGCTGCGGGTGTTGCAAAATAAACTGCGCGATGCGCTGACTGGTGCGGCTCAGGCTGCTTTGCATCGCGCCAAGCGTGGCGAGGATTTTACCAGGTTGCAATGGCGGCATAGTGAAGGTATCGGGTCCAGGAGTCATCTTTATATAGTACCCAAAAAAATGCCGCGACGGGGGGATGCGCGGCACAAGTCTCAACAGGCAAGACAATTAAGAGACCGGAAAAAGCGCCTCCCGATGCAGTTTAATCACGACTTTTTTCAGCGGTGCGCGAAGGGTTTCGTGGCAGCCGGGCTTGTGGGGTTCGCCTGGCATAAAGATGGCGAACATACCCGGCTCCAGCGTAAGCGTCTGGGGGTTATCAATAGCGTGACAGAGCTGGTAATCGTCTTCCTGATGCCACTCCAGAAGCTCCCGCGCGCGCTCTGATGTCCCGTAGTGGATGGTTTCAACGCCTTCAAGCAGCAGTTGAATATCAATATACGCGCGGTGCAATTCCGCTTTTTTCTCGTGTGGCGGTTGGGTCGTCAACGTCATCACATTCATAAACAACCGGTCGCCATCAAGGGTATAGCTGTCGGGTTGCTTGTGCGCCGGGTCTTGCGCCAACGCCTGAACAATGGCGTCGTAGAGCGGTTGTGCTAAACCCGCCGCCGCTAAATGGTCGATATGGCCTGTAATCATGGTCTTACTCCATTGCGAAAAGCGCCGCGCCCAGTAAACCGGCGTCCTGGCTAAAACGTGCAGGTGATAACTCAACGTGATAAATCGCCGGCTCCTCTGCAAGAGCTGCGTTAACGCGCGCCAGATAGCCCGGCGCAAGGCCGACGCTTCCGCCTGTCACGACGCGTTCGCAATCAAAGGTGGCTTTAATATCGGCAATCAAGCGCGCCAGCGTGCGGGCGGAACGGTCAATAAGCGCCTGTGCCTGCGGATGGCCTTGCCGGGCGTGGGTGAAGATGGTTTTGGCATCAAGGCCCGCTAAATCATCGACGGCGGCGGCGGCAATCCCGCGCCCGGAGGCAATGGCCTCCACGCAGCCGATGCGCCCGCAACCGCAGCGCGGCCCTGCCGGGTCGGCCAGCGTATGCCCCAGATGCCCGGCTAATCCGCCCGGGCCTTGCAGCAGTTTTCCGTGGCTGATAATCCCGCCGCCGACGCCGGTAGAGACGGTTAAAAACACCATATTATCGACAGCCGCTCCCAGCGCCTGATATTCCGCCCAGGCGGCTGCCTGGGCGTCATTCAGCGCGATGCCCGGTAGCCCGGTTATTCGCGCCAGATAAGCGGTGAGCGGAAAGTTTTCCAGCCCGCCGAGGTTCGCCGGGTTAATGGCGGTCAACACGCCTTGCTGGATGATGCCGGTGGAGGCCACCGCGAAGCGCGTCGCCTGCGGCGCAAGGGGGGCGACCAGTTCATGCAGCGCAGCTTCCAGCGCTTCGGGCGTTTTGCTGGCGGGCGTGGGGCGTTCGCGCCGCAGACGAAGATTCACGCCCTTATCGACAAGCGCTGCCGCAAGCTTGGTGCCGCCAATATCTATCGCAAGCGTGGTCATGGCGTCGCGTCCTGTAAGGCGTCCCGAAACCACTGGCAGACATGCTCAAGCCGGGTGATGGCAGACCCCACGGTGACGGCAAACGCGCCATGACGCAGAGCCTGCGCCGCAAGTTCAGGGGAGTTATAGCGGCCTTCCGCCATCACCCGGCAACCGTTCGCCGCCAGCGCAGATACCAGCGCCAGGTCGGGCTCGCGGGGCGTAATGTCAGTGGTATAACCGGAAAGCGTGGTGCCAATCAGTTCCGTGCCAAGCTGATGGCAATGCAGACCCTCTTCAAGCGTTGAACAATCCGCCATTGCCACCAGACCGTGATAATGAATGCGCGCGAGCAAGTCCTTCACCGTGGCGGGACGCAAACGCGCTGTACCATCAAATGCGATGATATCTGCGCCTGCGGCGGCAAGGGCGTCCACATCCTCAAGCCATGGCGTAATGCGTATCGGGAAGTCAGGCAGATCGCGTTTGATAATGCCGATAATGGGGGCGGAAACGCGGGGGCGGGTGGCCTTGAGGTTGTTGATGCCTTCGATACGAAGTCCCGCTGCGCCAGCCTGTTGTGCCGCCTGCGCCATGGCCGCGACGATTTCAGGTTTATCGAGCGGGCTGCCGGGTACAGGCTGGCAGGAGACGATTAATCCTCCGAGCGACTGTACGCGATGTTCCAGTTCACTGAGCAATGACATGATTACTCCACTTTTTATAAAATTATGAAATTACATTCCATAAGAAGATAAAGAGCGGACTACCTGGCTGCAACCTTTCATACCAGGTTATGTGATGTGGATTGGATTTTTAGCGGGGCGTTACTCGCCCGCTTTTTGCTCGGTTTTGATCTCGCGGATTAACCGGTCGGCGTATTCCCCGACGATCATTTCTACCGCTTCACTGCGAGTCACCCCGCTAAGCATCGAAATTAGCTCAATTTTTTGCAGGATCGACATTTTAAGCGACAGCGAAACCGCTTTCTTTTTCTCTTTATCCAGCGACACCACGTGTAGCGGTTCCGTGGTTTTGATCCTGGCGTTAGCATCCAGCGCTTCGCTCATGCGACGCAGCTGTTTTTTATTCAACAGGCCGGGTTCCACTAACTGATAGGTATGGCTTGCCTTACTGTACTTAATATCGGCGGAATAGGATTCACGCAAATCCTTTAATGCCCGGGTCAGCGTCGGTTCTGAACAGGCAAGCGTTGCGCTGATTTTAGCCGCGGTAACCGGTTTGCCAGGCCCAAGCAGCGTGGCCAGCGTATAAATTCGGGCTTGTCGAGTACTCAGTTGCATAATAAATAGTGGCCTGCGTTCGGTGTTCAGGTTAAGCGTACAAAAAGGCGCGGCGCGAAATCATCGCCAGACGGGCATAAACAGGCAATGCTCTACCTCAATAAAGTTGCGTCTTGTTATGCAATGCGTGCATGTTGCTCAGTTCTTAACCGTGGCGGTAATCAGGCGGATGCTGTCCTGCGTCTGCTCAGTGGCGATGCCGTAAACCTGCGCGCGTGCAAGAATGCTGGATGCCCAGCGACGGTGGGTTGCAGGTTCGCACATCGCCCCCTGGGATTTAAAGACTGCCTGGGTAGAATTCAGAATGCGTAGCGCATCGGCATGATCGGTGGGCGACACCATCAGTGCCGATTCTATCTTTCCTATCTGATTCGGATGGATCGCCGTTTTACCGACTAAGCCATGGGCCATATCCAGCGCCAGTTCCCGATCCATAATCTGATGATCGTCAATGTGCTCACACACCGGCGCGGTAAGCGCAAAATCCCGGGAAGCGAACACCGCCACCAGCATTTTGATGGCGTAGCCCATGGGGCCGTCGTACAGCGTCAGATGGCGTGAACGACGCAGAGAAATCACATTCATTAAATCGTTGCCGCCGATGCGCAGAGCGATGATCCGCGAGTGACACGGGTGCGCCACCAGTGTGGTCGCCAGCTCGCGCATTTGCACCACGTCAAACACTTCCTCGGTTTCAAGCGTCGGCATCATGCAAAGGTCGGTGGATCCCAGTATTTCCCACCAAGGCGGCAAGGAGGCCCGGGTAAATTTCGGCAGGACGAAACCGTCAATCGCGCTGACGTCCATCTCCTGGATAAGCGTTGCCCCCATAGCCGGATCACGCGGGCGAATGAATACCAGCGGCCAGCTCTCGTTGCCCTGTGCCGCTTTGGCCTGCGCCAGTTGCATCAGCAGGTCACGTAAATTGCGCAGCGCGGTGGGAATATCAATCTCGCTGACCGCATCTTCAAGGCAGATAACCAACGAGCGTAACCCGCTGATTTTATTATTGAGGATAGCATCAGCAATATCGGTGCGGGTCGCGGGCATATACAGCGTCGCGCCCAGACGCCAGGGAGAAAGCCGTTTATCCATCAGAGCACCTTTTTAATGATTGTGACCGCCCGGTATTGACCAATCGCATCGCCCACTTCAGTAATGGCGAGACCCTTTTCCCGCGCCAGATAGACCAGCAGGGCGACATCGGGATCGTCTGTGGAGCGAACCAGGACATGATCCGGTACCCGGCGCAGTACCGCGCGCGTCGCTTCAGCGATGCCTGGCTTGATGCGGTTAATACTCGAAATTTGGTAGGTCTGCGCGAGGGTCTGGATCACCTGTTCGCTTTGTTGCGAAAGGGCTGCTTTTTTCGTCTGCGATAATTCGCCGCGCGGCAATGTGGTGAAATCCAGCCGCTGGCGATAGTGCGCGACGGTATCCACCAGCATCCGGCTGCATTCAAACGCCGCCAGATGATCGCACTTCACGCAGCCGTGCAAACCGTCGGCAGACCAGATGGAGCGTGAAATCATGCCTGAAACCGGTGCGCCCATAATGCCGAACGGGATAAGCCAGTCATCATCGCTCGCGGCAAGCCACGCTTTACCGCACGGATCGGCGAGAACCGCCAGTCGCGGCTCGTCAGGATAACCGGGTCGATCCCGCAGGCTGCGGCGCAGTTCGCCGGAAATCGCGCCTTTTCCGGTCCAGCCATCAATAAAAACGATGCCCTCCGTGCCGTGACGCGCTTCAATCCATGCCAGCGCCACGTCATCAATCCCCCGGTCGCGAATAATGCTAATACCGTAATGATGGGATACTTTGCCCATCGCGCGCAGGGTCTGGTGCAGCATAACGCCAAGCGGCACGCCAGCACGCACCAGGCTTGCCAGCACAATCGGCGTATCGCCAAAGCGCTCAGCGAGCGCCTGCGCCAGCATCGCCACTTCTTTGGCTAAACGTTCCGCGCCGCTATCAAGCGCCTTTGAGAAAATGTCCAGATGCCACGCGGTGGGTTCGGGCTCCTGGCTTAACATCTCGGAATAGTGGCGCGCGCCGGACTGGATCAACTGCTCTTTCTTTTCAACCGGGGTCATTTCAAGCTCAACCGGCTGGAGCAAAAAGTGGACATCCTCGGCTAAATAAGCGCCGGAAAACGGGGTGAAATCAGTCATAAAGCTCTCCGAAAAGCGTCTTTGTAATGCTCTGAGCAAACTGGCTTTGGCGCGGCAGGCCGAACCAGGTGCAAAGCCGCATAAAGCGGTGATCGCTTAAGCTGTCGCCAAGGCCGATAACCGGGAATACCCCGCGTTGCTGGCGTAGCTTGTCCAGCAAATAGGTTACCGCTAGCCCTTTTTCGACCACGACCGGCAGCCAGGCGACGTTATTGCTGTTGCGATGGATGTAATACCCTTCGGTAGGGAAGGTGCGCTCGATTTCATCGGCGATGGCGTTCAGTTCATCAAGACGGGTGCTGTCGCGGTGTTTCATCACCAGGTACACCGGCACGTCGCCGTATTCATAGTTAATCCGCGCCCAGCCGTTGATATTTCGCGCAGCCATTAACTCGGTGATGGCGCGTTGCATTCCCAGCAGGTTGTCCGCATAGGGCTTGAGCTTCGCAAGCATCAGGTATTTCCACGTATCGTCGGGCTGGCCTTCGGGAGTGAGAATAACCGCGCCGTGAGTGGTTACCGCCCAGGAGCGGAACGGAATAGTGACGCGAGCTATCTCTTCGGTGCCGCGCGCGGTGACGGGGATAAGTTCCGCGTGCTCCAGCATCCAGTCCACCAGCATCGCCTGTTCTTCTGTCATAAAGCTACGCGGCGCCATGCTGCGATCCAGCGCGCCGGTGCGAAACGGCGTCAGATCCAGCTCATCCACCATTTTGCGGCGGGTCTGAAATAAGGTGTCGTCAAGATCGGAGAAAATCACCGGTCTAGTCATGGGTAATAACCTCTACGCGGGGCGCAACCTGGCGCAGCGCATCCAGCAAGGCGGGATCAATGCTGGCGGCGGGCGTTTCCGAACACAACAAAATGCGATCGAACTGCTGATGCGCCACGTTATAAACATAATTTGGAATACCAAGGCCGTAATTGTCGGCAAACGCAATGGCGGACTGGATGGCGAAGCCGGTAGCGATAGGCGAACGGGTGGTGGAGCTATATTTCACATCAGCGCCTGCTTTTTCCAGTCTTTCCGCCAGTAAAAATGGCTCCCAGACAAATTCGCCGGTTCCCAGCACCAGAATTTTTTCGCCGATATGGGGCGCAATCTGTAAGCCAAGGTCCGCCCTCGGCATAGTCATGCCCAACCGGCCCCAGCTTTGACGGCCGGTAATCGGCACGCTGCCCGTGGCCGTGACATTCACCGCCGGCATCACCGGGATCGGCGCATCGGGGTTTGGCTCCCAGTGCCAGTCGCCCTGAACCAGCGACACCGTCTCCACAGGCAGGGTACAGCGCGTCGCCAGCGCATCGCCGCTCCAGTCGGTGAGAGTTACCGCAACGACGCGGGTCAACTGCGGCAAGCCGGCGTTTTGTAGCGCTTCCAGCAGATTAATAAACGTATTGCCGGTCGTGGCTTCGTCATCGATTAAAACCAGCGTACGGGCGTTAACCACCCGACGGCGCAGTTCGGCGTCGTCAGGCAAATAGATAAGGTGATCGGTGGCGTGGCTGTGATTTTCTTTAAATTCGCACAGTAACTCGCCGGGAACCGGGTGGCGCGTTGAGGTCAGATAGACCGGCTCAGCGGCACGGTGGCGCGCTTCATCAAATACGCCTGCCCCCAGACCAACCGCCGTTTCCGCCATGCCAATAAACAATACCGGCCCCGTATCAAGCGTAGGAAACTGTTCCGCCAACTGTCGATAAACCGATCGCATGATGCCAGGCGCTACCGGAATATGGCGGCCCAGCACTTTGCTGACGAACAAAAACGCGCGTTTAGGATTCCGGCGTTCAGCCATGTCGAACAGATCTTCAAGGTTGTGCATCCCGCTGGTGGGCGTCACGCGTAACGTGCCGCAGGAAAGCGTTCGACTGTAAGGCTGACATTCACTCATGGTTACTCTCTTCACTAAACAGATTGGCAAGCACTGGCTCATAGCTGACCGCATCGGTGACAGGCCTGACGATGGCGGGCGTAAAGGCACGCTCAGTTTCATCAAGGACGTCCTGTTGGCTCATTAATCCAAGCTGGCGGAAGGCGAACAACCCTGGCAGATTCACGCCGCTGTAGCGCGTATAACCGATGCCGCCGGAGGGGCGCATATTGATTTCCAGCAGCAGCGGTTTACCGCTGGCGTTGTGACGGGTTTGTACGTTGACCAAGCCATCGGCTTTCATTATGCGGGCGCAGGATTTTGCCAGATTAAAAGCATCGCCGTGGTTTTCCAGATACTGCAACGATCCCTCTTTACGACGGCCGACCGCCGCCAGCACCGCGCCGTCTTCCACCAGCATATCTACCGAATATTCCGGGCCAGGTAGCCACGGCATCAACACCAGTGGTTCAAATTCTCCGGCCTGCTCCAGCGCGCTTAAATAAAAGCGCGCGTTCACTTTGCGGCTATCCGGGTTAGTAAAGTGCGCCATTGACGAGACAGATTCATCAAACCGCCAGAATCCCATGCCATAAATACCTTTCACCGGTTTTACGCACAGGGATTTGCTGGAAAAGGGCGAGCGGGAAATCAGCGAGCGTAAGGCATCCACAGAGTCGACGCGCAGGGAAGGAACGACCGGTAAACCTGCTTTTTCCATGGCGTGGGCGAATTCGACTTTGTCATCGGCGAGTTCAAACATCGCCGGGTGCAGAGACCCCGTGGTCAGCGTCACGCCGCAGGCGGTAATGGCGGCGCGATTGGCTTCAAACCAGGCGGCGTGGCGTCCGGTATGAATCGCCTTAATACCCAGCTTTTGCACGGTAAAGAGGATAAACGCCAGTCTGTCGTCATCTTCTTGGGGTTCAATGAGGGCGATATCCGCCTCAGACAGGATCTCGTGACGATCGTTACGGTGCGATGCAATCACGGTCACATCGGTCTGCTTACTGTGCGCAAACGCGCGTATCCCGAGGATCAGATCGCGCTGGGAGGACAAGCCTTCCATAAGCCAGATTTTATTCGTCATTTTTTATACCGATGGGAAGGAATGGAGTGGCTACAGTTAGGTTATAAGTCTAGGAAGCGGTCGAAAATATGTCAATCATAATATGATTTTAAAATGTGTGGATTTGAATTGTGGTTTTTACTGATGATTTTTAGCGGTTTTCTGAACAATTAATCGTAATAAACTCTTTTTAACTTAATGATTTTAATGTAATTTACTTTTCTTTTAAAATTACAGAGTAAAATGATCTTGTTCAATAACACCATCATGATATGATTTTTAACTGACGGATTTAGCTGTAAAAACGTAGCCTTTTTCAAGAGCAACTTTATGGAGAACTGACCATGGTTTCATTAACGAAAAACCAAACTGTTTCACTCAGCAAGCAATCATCGGCGCTTAACCAGCTGCATTTCGGTCTTGGCTGGGATCCGCTTAAGAAAAAAGGGATGTTTGGCAAACTGTTTGGCGGTAGTGATTCCATCGATCTTGATGCGGGCTGCGTGCTGCTTGATAAAACTGGCGGCAAAATTGACACCGTCTGGTTTCGTAAACTGAAATCGTCCTGCAATTCAGTGGTGCACAGCGGCGACAACTTAACCGGCGAAGGCGACGGCGATGACGAGGTCATTCGCGTTGACCTGACGCGCCTGCCCGCGCAAGTCGAATACCTCGCGTTTACCGTCAACAGCTTCCGTGGTCAGAGTTTTAATGATGTTGAAAATGCGTTTTGCCGCGTCGTCGACCAGAACAATAAAGAGTTGGCGCGTTATCAGCTAAACGAGCAGGGGTCCCATACCGGGATCGTGATCGCTTCGTTGCGTCGCAATAATGGCGAGTGGGATTTCACCGCGCTTGGCAAAGCCTGCAGCGGTCGCACCATTGACGACATGCACAGCGACATCGTTGCGGCGGTGGTGCGCTCATGAGCATGACGGCGGGAGGCAATGCCTCCGTTCCCTCTCAAACCTTAACGGTGCGCGTGCTGTCAGGCGCGGCGGTTGACGCCTCGGCTTTCCGGTTATTCGCGACCGGTAAAGTGAAGGGCGACGCCGATATGGTGTTTTACGGCCAGCCTAAAAATGATGACGGCACCATTGCGCTTACTAATGATGGCAATAACACCGCCTTTACCGTGGATCTCAATCGCCTGCAGGCGGATGTGCAAAAAGTCGCGTTTACCGTGACCTGCGACGGCAACCAAACCGTAGCGGGTTTGCAGCGTTTGGCGATTCAGGTGGAAGCCGCAGGTAATGTATTACTGAGCGGCGTGGTCGATCTTAACGGTCGCCAGGAAGCCGCGTTGATTCTGGGCGAGCTGTACCGTCGCAATAGCGAATGGAAATTCCGCTTTATTGCCCAGGGTTTTAACGGCGGACTTAAGCCGCTGGCCGAGCATTTCGGTGTAGATGTAGCCGATAACCCAACGCCTGCGGCATCACCGGCTCCAGCGGCGGCGCCTGCGCCAACTTCCGCGCCGGCTAAAATTAATCTCAGTAAAGTTTCTCTTACCAAAGAGAAACCAGCGATTAGCCTGACCAAGCGAGATAACTTCGGTGAGATCCGCATCAACCTGAACTGGCATCGCGGCAACCCGGCCACCGGGCTGCGCGCGGTGTTCGGCGGCAATAAAGGCATCGATCTGGATTTAGGCGCGTTCGTTGAACTCGGCGACGGCTATAAAACGGTTATCCAGGCGTTAGGCAATCGCTTTGGTTCAATGGACAGCGAGCCATACGTACAGTTGCAAGGCGACGATCGCACCGGTGAGTTTTCCACCGGCGAATGGCTGCACGTCAACGGTCGCGAGTGGAAACACATCCGCGAAGTGCTGATTTTCGCCTTTATTTACGAAGGCGTTCCAAGCTGGGATAAAACCGATGGTGTGGTCACGCTTTATATTCCGGACCAGCCGCCGATTGAAACACGTATGACCGAAGGGCAAAACAACCGCAACATGTGTGCTATCGCCCGTCTGGTTAACGAAAACGGCAACATAAAAGTAGAACGAATCAACCAGTTCTTTAATGGACATAGTGATATGGACAAGGCGTTCGGCTGGGGCTTTAGCTGGAAAGCAGGCTCCAAATAATTTCTTTGGCAGAGGGTGACGTATGAGTTTCTTTAATAAAGTAAAAGGGGCGTTCAACGCCAGTCGCGACGAGTTAACCAAACAGGTTGGCCGCTTCAAGAACAAAAAGTTTATGCAGGGTACGGTCGCGGTCTGCGCACGCATCGCGGTGTCCAGCGACGGCGTGAGTTCTGAAGAGAAGCAGAAAATGATTGGCTTTCTGCGCGCCTCTGACGAGTTGAAAGTGTTCGATACCGCTGAAGTTATCGAGTTCTTTAACAAACTGGTGAGCAGCTTCGATTTCGATATGGAAATCGGTAAAGGCGAAACCATGAAATACATCCTGGCACTGAAAGATCAGCCAGAAGCCGCGCAACTGGCGGTACGCGTTGGGATCGCGGTGGCGAAAAGCGACGGCAATTTCGACCCGGATGAACAAAAAGCGGCGCGTGAAATCGCCGTTGCACTGGGTTTTGAACCGGCCGAATTCGGTCTTTGATGTAAACTTGTAAGGGTTTTTTATGGTATCTACGCATATTGGCTTCCCTACCGAAACGGTCATCGTGTTTGTCGCACTGGCTGTGGGAGCCATTTTTATCGACCTGTTCATGCACCGTCATGACAAACCGATTTCGCTGAAAAGCGCGGCGCTGTGGTCCGTTTTCTGGGTCGTGGTGGCGATGGCGTTTGCGGGTTTCCTCTATATTCACCACGGAGCGGAAGTCGCCAGCCTGTTTGTAACCGGTTATGCGCTTGAGAAGGTGCTGTCGGTCGATAACCTGTTCGTGATGATGGCGATTTTCTCGTGGTTCGCCGTGCCGGATCGTTATCGCCACCGCGTGCTGTACTGGGGCATTATCGGCGCCATTGTGTTCAGGGGTATTTTCGTTGCGATTGGTACCGGCCTGCTTAGCCTTGGTCCTTACGTCGAAATCGTCTTTGCGCTGATCGTTGCCTGGACGGCGGTGATGATGCTGAAAAGCGGCGACGACGATGACGAGATTGAAGATTACTCTCAACACCTCGCCTATCGTCTGGTTAAGCGCTTCTTCCCGATTTGGCCAAAACTGAGAGGCCATGCCTTTTTGTTGAACCAAAAAGAAGTGAATGAAGAACTGGCTAAGCCGGAAAACAAAGACATTACCATTGGTCGTGGTCAAAAAGCCGCGCTGTACGCGACGCCGCTGATGCTGTGTGTGGCGGTAGTTGAACTGTCGGACGTGATGTTTGCTTTCGACTCCGTACCGGCCATTATCGCCGTTAGCCGCGAGCCGCTGATTGTCTATAGCGCCATGATGTTCGCTATCCTCGGCCTGCGTACGCTGTACTTTGTTCTGGAGGCCCTGAAGCAGTACCTGGTGCACCTGGAAAAAGCCGTTATTGTGCTACTGTTCTTCATCGCCGCTAAACTGGGACTGAACGCAACAGACCATATTTGGCACCACGGTTTTAATATTTCAGCGACGACGAGCCTGTTTGTGGTTCTGGGAGTGCTGGCGTTGGGTATCGTGTTTAGCATCATGTTCCCCGGCAAACCCGATTCCGAGGAGAAAAAGGAGAGTTAATCTCCTTTAACTTGCTGACGAATAAGCTATTAACCAGAGAGGATTTAACAATGAGTGTTTCTCTTTCTAAAGGCGGGAACGTATCCCTGAGCAAAGAAGCGCCAACCATGAAGAATGTTCTGATTGGCCTCGGTTGGGACGTCCGTGCCACCGATGGTCAGGACTTCGACCTTGATGCGTCTGCTTTCCTGCTTTCCGCCAGTGGAAAAGTACGCAGCGATGCGGATTTCATTTTCTATAACAATCTGAAATCCGCCGATGGCTCCGTCACGCACACCGGCGATAACCGTACCGGTGAAGGCGACGGCGATGATGAAACCTTGAAAATCAAACTGGATATGATCCCGGCCGATGTCGACAAGATTGTCTTCGTGGTCACCATTCACGACGCGCAGGTGCGCCGTCAAAGCTTTGGTCAGGTCTCCGGCGCGTTTATCCGCCTGGTTAATGATGACAACCAAACTGAAGTGGCGCGTTACGACCTGACGGAAGACGCCTCCACGGAAACCGCGATGCTGTTTGGCGAGCTGTATCGCCATAACACCGAGTGGAAATTCCGTGCGGTGGGTCAGGGTTACGCTGGCGGTCTGGGTTCTGTATGCGCCCAGTACGGCATCAACGCGTCTTAATTTGAATACACAACGGGCAGTGAAACGCTGCCCGTCTCTCTCCCTAAAAGCAGGAGCTTTACAATGGCAGTTTCTCTCGTAAAAGGCGGTAACGTATCCCTCACTAAAGAAGCACCGACCATGAACATCGCCATGGCTGGCCTGGGCTGGGATGCGCGTGTCACCGACGGACAAGGCTTTGACCTTGACGCGTCCGTATTTATGGTTGGTGAAGATGGCAAAGTGCTGAACGACAGCAGCTTCATCTTCTTCAACAACAAAGTGAGCGCCTGCGGTTCTGTTGAACATCAGGGCGACAACCGTACCGGTGAAGGCGACGGCGACGACGAGCAGATCAAAATCGATCTGACCAAAGTGCCTGCCGACGTGAAAAAGCTGGTTTTTGCGGTCACTATTTATGACGCCGAAGCTCGTAAGCAGAACTTTGGCATGGTGAGCAACAGCTACATGCGTATCTACAACAACGACAACGGCACTGAAATCGCGCGTTTCGATCTGTCTGAAGATGCGTCCACGGAAACCGCGATGATCTTTGGCGAACTGTATCGTCACGGCGCAGAGTGGAAATTTAAAGCGGTAGGTCAGGGCTTTGCAGGAGGTCTGTCTGCGCTGGCTTCACAGCATGGCGTGAACGTGTAACGTTAAGCCGATAAGTAGGATGTGCTAATCCGCGCTCATACATTTGAGCGACATAACATTTACTGAACAATGGCCTGGGTTCGCTATCAGAACTCAGGCTTTTTTATGTTTACAACTTTTATGATGTGGCGATGGCGCAGACCAGACAATGTTATTTAGACAATCTGTTTGCGAAGAATAAAGTGAAAATGAATTTATTTTGTTATTCATAGACGGAATTAATAACATTTTTTGTTAATCTTCATAAGTAATAAAAGCGCAACTTACAACCCTTGAATATTAATTAGGGTTTGATATGGCCATTCCAGCTTATTTGTGGGTAAAAGACGACGGCGACTCTGCTATTAAAGGGAATGTCGATGTAAAAGATCGCGAAGGAAGTATTGAAATATGGGGCTTCGGACATGGACTGTTTCTTCCTACAGATAGTATGACTGGTAAAATTACTGGAACACGTATCCACAGTGCAATGATTTTTGAAAAAGAATTTGATTCCTCAAGTCCTTACCTTTATAAAGCGGTGGCTAAAGGCCAGACGTTAAAAAGCGCTGAGTTCAAATGGTATCGGATAAACGATTCTGGTCAAGAAGTCGAATGCTTCAACATGTTCCTGGAAAATGTGAAAGTCGTTTCTGTATGCCCATTAATGCATGACGTTAAAAATCCTGCTACAGAAAAACATAATCATCTTGAAAGCGTATCGTTACGTTATGAACGTATCACATGGAAGCATTGCGACGGAAATATCATTTTTTCAGATGAATGGAATGAGCGATGATTCGCTGTACGTTCCATCTAAATGGCCGTGCACTATCAACGCTCAGTTGTCCAGGGATCGGTTTCTTCCCTGCGTTTTCAGGTAATGAAGGCATTAACAGAAATAATCCAGACTCGACAGCTATACCCGATACAGGACCTCTACCGCCGGGCAGATATTATATTGTTGACAGACCGCATGGCCTGATGAGCCCTGTGTATGATTATTTTTCATCTCTTGTAAGTGGATCTGATCGAGCTCTATGGTTTGGACTCTATCGCGATGATGGAACTATTGACGACATGACATACGTAGAACAAGTAAGACGCGGAAGTTTCAGGCTTCATCCTGCTGGTTATAAGGGTATAAGCAAAGGCTGCATTACATTGCCTAGTAAAAACCATTATATTATTTTACGAAATGCTATTCTTTCAACCGCTTCGATAATGATAAGCGCCTCGATAAGAGCTTATGGCACAGTGCAGGTGTATTAACTATGAAACATTTAAGGAAAGTATGTTTATGGTATTGCTTTGCAGCCACATATTCTGTTGTGATGACATTGTTATTTGTACTGCTGCCTGAAGAGCGGATTTATTCATTTTGGGCAGGAGGGAGCAACGAAATTGATAGTATTAGTTGGGAAAATAATTACTCAATAGCACTGTTAATTATTTCATTGGCTATCAATGGTGTGATTATTTTTTTAACATCTTTATTGTTATCAAAGAGGCGACGTTAACCCTCTCTAAATAAGCGGGCCTTCAGACCCGCTTATGAAATGCCTATATTAATTATTCAAAAGCTGAACTTTCAAGTGCAACCAATGGTGAGTAAATAGTTACTCCGGTAACTCCGTTACCCGCACCCGCTGCACGGGTGAACGTCGCTTCGACCAGGTGGGGTGGAAATGCCGCCAGTGGGCGTCCTGAGCCGCCGCCAGTAACTCATAATCCCCACGCGTATCGCCCCAGGCGCGTAAATGATATTCGCCCAGTTGGCCATACACGCTTTCCAGCCGTTTCACTTTCTGCTCGCAACGGCAGTTATGACCGGTAATGCGACCGGTCAACTTACCCTCTTTCACTTCCAGTTGCGTGCCGATAAGTTTAATCCCCAGACGATCCGCAAAAGGTTGCAGGACCATGGCGGGCGATGCGGAGCAGATAGTGACTTCCGCGCCGGAATTGACTTCAGCGGCTACGGCCAGCAAGCCGCCGGGGCGCATCAGGCGAGTCCAGTAGACATCGCAAAAGGCCTGCGCTTTTTGGCGTACCCATTGCTCATCAACACCGGTAAGAAAGGTTTGGATCAGGACTTCTTTCAGTTCATCGCGAGTGAGCTTTTTGCGCATACAGCGCAGCGTCGGCAGCGCCAGACGCACCATCCGGCTTGCAAATACACGTTTACCAAAGGCGAAACGAAGAAAGGGAATAAAGCTGTCATGGTGCGTAAGCGTTCCGTCGAAATCAAAAACTGACAGTACCCTGGCGGCTTGTGGCGTAGTGCTCATTCCAAATCTCTCCCGTTAACAAATAACGTAGTTCATCCTGTTAATCGGGATAATAGCAGAACACACGTCAGGTGACAGCGCAGAAGGCCGTAACGGGGGAAACAGCGGGATTACTTATTGACTGTTTAAGCATCATTTTAGATACATTTTTAAGTTATCTTTTTGAAAAATATAAGAAAAACACAAAATGCTTAGACAAACATTAAAATGCTAACCTTTTCATAGTGTTATCTTTTTCATAGCCTAACTTTACGTTTTTAGACAGTAGCTTGCTAAAGAAATAACCCGCCAGGTCGTTAATTACTCTATCTCCCATTGCATAAGCTAATACCTCATGTTGAAAACCTCGCACTCTCGTTTCATCCTTATGCTGGTCGGTTTTTTTGTTGTTTTACTGGGCGTGACCTTTCTTGTTATTCGTCAGTTCGTAGCGCCACAACTTATCGCAACGGAAAGCGAGCTTATCCGCTATAAGGTCGATGACCATAGCGAAGCCATCACTGAACAAATGAACCGCGTGAAAGCGCAACAACGCACGATCACCGAACTGGTCAGCGCGCTCAATAGCGATCAAATTGATCAGCTACTGCCGAACCTGGTCAATCAGTATAAAGATCTGAACGTATTTGGCGGCGGGATTTGGCCCCTCCCAGGCAACCGTGCGCCGGATCGCGATCGGTTTAGCACCTTCTTCGCGCGCGATAACGCCGGCAATTTGCAGGTCAATACCGTCTGGAACCAGCCGGAATCCGATAAATACTGGGAGCAGCCGTGGTACAAGGATGGCATGAACGCGCCGAAAGGGGAGTGTGCCTGGGCTAAAGCGTATCAGGACGCCGCGAGTCCGCAGCCGCGCACCAACTGCGCAATGGCAATCTGGCGCGACGGCAAAGTCTGGGGCGTTGCGACTATCGATGTCACCCTCGGCTTCTTTAATAATCTTGCCAAGCAGATGAGCGAATCGACCAACAGCCGTGTGCTTATCGTCGAGCAGGACGGTAAAGTCGTCGGCAATGGCAATCCTGAAAAAGGGGCGGCGGATCTGCAATACCTGCGCGATCTGAAAATCCCGGCGGAAGCGACCGTTATGCAACTGCTGAAAGAAGCCACCTCCGAGCGCACCAGCGGTGTATACCAGGGTGAGAACGGCGAGCAGACGCTGATGGTGCAGGCCATTACCGGCAGCCCGTGGTATTTGGTGGTGGATATTCCTTCCTCACTGCTGTCTCGTCAGTCGTCGAGCATCATTACCCAGATGTCCCTGGTGCAGATTGCGCTCGGTCTGATTCTGATACTGGCGCTGCTGGGCTTTGTGCGCACCATTTTCAGAAACCTCGATGCGTTGAACAAAAATATTCTGTCGCTTTCCAGCGGCGGCGCGGATTTAACTCAGCGTTTACCGGAAAGCAAAAGCCCGGAGTTCAACGCGGTTATTACCAGTTTCAACAGTTTTATCGCCTACTTGCAGGAGCTGATGCGTCAGGTTGGACAAAGCGCCTTAGCGATTTCGTCGGCGTCGCGGCAAATTGCCGGCGGCAACCTGGATCTCTCTTCACGTACCGAAGAGCAGTCTGCGTCGATTGTCCAAACGGCCGCGTCGATGGAGGAGTTGACCAGTACCGTACGCCAGAACGCCGATAACGCCAAACAGGCAAACCACCTGGCGGCGCAAGCGTCCGACGCGGTACGCGAAGGGGCGACCGTGGCCAATCAGGTGATAAGCACGATGGATAAAATTAACACCTCGTCGAGCAAAGTCGTAGATATCATCAGCGTCATCGACGGCATCGCCTTCCAGACGAATATTCTGGCGCTCAACGCCGCAGTGGAAGCGGCACGAGCCGGGGATCATGGCCGCGGATTTGCGGTGGTGGCAGGCGAAGTGCGTTCACTGGCCCAGCGCAGCGCCCAGTCCGCTCAGGAAATCAAAAAGCTGATTGAGGATTCGGTCGGCAATATCCAACAGGGTAGTGAACTGGTGCGCCAGTCAGGTTCTGCCATGGAAGGACTGATGGAGCGAGTAGAAGGCGTGACGGTGCTTATCTCGGAAATCAGCTCCGCCAGCAGCGAGCAAAGCCGCGGCATCGACCAGATTAATCTTGCGATTAACCAACTCGACAGCACAACCCAACAAAACGCCACGCTGGTGCAGCAAGTATCTTCAGCGGCGCAATCCATGGAAGAGCAGTCCACCCAACTGGAACTGGTGGTTGCCGGCTTTAAAATCTAACCTCAACGGCGGGAGAAAACTCCCGCCGCTTTTTTGCATCGCCGCCCCGTGCTGATTTGCAGGACTATACTGTCAGGCAATGAATCACAAAGGAGAACCGCGACGATGACCCAGCCAACTCGTAAACCTGTGCTCTTCGTGCTGACAAGCTACAGCGACGTAGAACACAATATTTCCGGCTATTACTTCTCTGAACTGGCGCACCCGCTCCATGTGCTGGAGCAGGCCGGTATTCCCACTGAACTTGCCTCTATTCAGGGTGGCCTGCCGCCCGTCTATGGCCTCGATTTGGACGATGACGTGGTCGCGCGTTACTGGAATGACGACAGCTTCCAGCAACGGCTTAACCATACGAAGAAATTATCGGACACCAACAGCGATGATTACAGCGCGGTGCTGTTTGTCGGCGGACACGGCACCATGTGGGACTTTCCCGACTGCCCGGACGTGCAGCGTCTTATCCGGGAACTCTATGAAACGGACAGACCGGTTGCGGCAGTATGTCATGGCCCGGCGGCGTTAGTTAACGCTACGCTCAGCGACGGGCGTTATCTGGTTGAGGGCAAGAAAGTGGCGGCCTTTACCGACGCCGAAGAGCGTGCGGTGAAGCTTGCTGACGTGGTGCCGTTCCTGCTTGAAACCACGCTGAAAAGCCGTGGGGCGCACCACCAGGCGGTAGCGGAATGGCAGCCGCTAACCCTGGTGGACGGTAACCTGATAACCGGACAGAATCCGCAATCCGCTACCGGTGTCGGCGAAGCGCTGCGCGATAAGCTTAACGGTTAATGTTACGGCGTGCCGTTGTCACCGTGACGACGGAACGCCGCCCGTTGCCCGAGCCGAGCGAACCAGGCGTCGACATAGGGGACCGCCGGGCGCGCCATTGGCGTCATTTTCCAGCGATTGACCGACAGGCCCAGCACAATATCCGCCAGAGTGAACGTCTGGCCGGTCACCCACATGCCGGTCTGTTGCAGTTCATTGTCCAGGATCGTGATGCAACGGTTCCATTCAGCAATGCTGGCGTCGATTTCGCTTTGCAGGTTGTAGGCGGAATGGTGGCGCACCAGGGCGTTAAACGCATAGCGCCAGGCGCTGTTTAGTTCTGTGGCCTGCCAGTCCATCCATTTTTCTACTCGCGCCCGGCCACGAGGCGTGCTCGACAAGAGATCGTCCCGTCCTGCCTTACCCACCAGATAGCGGCAAATGGTGTTTGATTCCCACAGCACAAACCCGTCGTCGATTAATACCGGCACCAGCCCGTTGGGATTGAGCGCTAAAAACTCGGCGGTATCGGTCGGTTTGTAGCCGCTGCCGTAGTCTTCCAGTTGATAATCAAGACCCAGCTCTTCACAGGTCCAGAGTACTTTACGCACATTAATGGAAGTGCGTTTTCCAAGGATCTTTAGCATCTGCCGCCGCTCTTTTTTAAGGGTGTAGAGAAAATATAGCAGCACGTGAAGCGCCGCGAGCGTAGCGATGCCGGCCCTTGTAACGATAACGGGCAGATATATATCAATTAGCTATAATGCATATTTATTTATTCGTTCTAAGCCTTAGCCTGGCTCGTTATATTTCTTGATAAGGGCGATAACCATAAAAGAGAAAACCTTATGCGCCCCCTCAGGCGTACCTGTGGGACTTTAGGGATACCGACATATCATGATTGTTTTGCGCAATATTTCGAAAATTTTTCACCACGGCAAAGAGACGCTGACGGCGGTAGACAACGTCAGCCTGGATATCGAACGCGGGCAAATTTACGGCATTATCGGCTACAGCGGCGCGGGGAAAAGCACCCTGATTCGCCTGCTGAATGGTCTGGAAAAACCGACAGCGGGTAGTGTTACTATCGCCGGGCAGGATATTTCCGCGGCCCACGGCGAAACCCTGCGTCGCGCGCGGCTGAAAATCAGCATGGTGTTCCAGCACTTTAATTTGCTCTGGTCGCGCACCGTGAGCGAGAACATTGCCTTCTCCATGCAAATCGCGGGCGTACCAAAAGCGGAAATCAAAAAACGCGTGGCGGAGCTGGTTGATCTTGTCGGCCTGAACGGGCGTGAAAACGCGTACCCGTCGAAGTTAAGCGGCGGTCAGAAACAGCGCGTGGGTATTGCCCGGGCGCTTGCCAATAATCCGGATGTGCTGTTGTGCGATGAGGCCACCTCGGCGCTCGACCCGCAAACTACCGATCAAATCCTCGATTTGCTGGCGGATATTAATCGCCGCTTTGGCCTGACCATCGTGCTCATCACCCATGAAATGCATGTGGTGCGCAAAATCTGCGATCGCGTGGCGGTGATGGAAAATGGCCGCGTAGTGGAAGAGGGCGAGGTGCTTAGCGTTTTCACCCATCCACAGCAGGCTATCACGCGCCAGTTTGTCCGTCAGATTAGCCAGGAAAGTGATGCGTTTGATGAAGCGCTGGTGAGTAACCTGAGCGGCGCCATTATCAAACTGACCTTCGTCGGGCACAGCACCCATCAGCCGGTGGTGGGCGAACTGACGCTTCGCTACGGCCTGCCGTTTAACATTCTGCACGGCAAGATGAGCCAGACTGCCCATGGCGTCTTCGGCCAGCTCTGGCTGCACGTGACAGCGAATTCTGAACAACTGGAGAGCATCCTCGCGGATTTGCGCCAGCATGAGATCCACTGCGAGGTTATCAAACATGGATGATTCATTGTTTCCGCACCTGAAATGGCCGCAACTGTTAGCGGCGACGCAGGAAACCTTATACATGACGGGGTTGTCCGGCGTGGCGACGTTTATCCTCGGCCTCGCGCTTGGCCTGGCTCTGTTTTTAACCGCCAAAGGCGGTTTATTCCAGAACCGCGCGTTGTATAGCGTGATTTCTATTGTGGTAAACGTATTCCGCTCTATTCCGTTCATCATCCTGATTGTGCTGCTGATCCCCTTTACCAAAGCGATGGTCGGCACCATCCTCGGGGCTAATGCGGCATTGCCAGCATTGATTGTCGGCGCCGCGCCTTTCTATGCCCGTCTGGTGGAAATCGCCCTGCGTGAAGTCGACAAAGGGGTGATTGAGGCCACTCGCTCCATGGGGGCCAGAATGAGCACCCTGATATTTCGTGTGTTGCTGCCTGAGTCATCCCCGGCGTTAGTGTCAGGTATTACCGTCACCCTGATTGCGCTGGTGAGTTACAGCGCCATGGCCGGCGTGATTGGGGCGGGCGGATTGGGAAATCTTGCTTATCTGGAAGGCTTCCAGCGTAACCATAATGACGTCACCCTGGTGGCGACAGTGACCATCCTTATCATCGTCTTCATCATTCAGTTCATCGGTGATGCCATCACCGCTTATTTAGATAAACGTTAATAACAATAGAGAACACACATCATGAAAAACGTACTGACACTGATAGCCGCCGCCACCCTGAGTTTCTCCGCCTGGGCCGATACCCTGACGGTGGGCGCGTCCAACGTGCCGCACGCTGAAATCCTTGAGCAGGCAAAACCGATTCTGGCAAAGCAGGGCATTGATCTGGAAATCCGCCCGTTCCAGGATTACATCCTGCCGAATACGGCGCTGGCAAGCCGTGATATCGACGCCAACTATTTCCAGCATATTCCGTATCTGAACAGCGTGCTGAAAGACCATGCTGATGATAAAACCTATGATTTTGTCAGCGCAGGCGCAATCCATATCGAGCCTATCGGTATCTACTCTAAAAAGTACAAGTCACTTAAAGATCTGCCGCAAGGCGGCAAAGTCATCATGCGTGACGCGGTAGCCGAAGAGGGCCGTATTCTGTCTATCTTCGAAAAAGAGGGCGTTATCAAACTGAAGCCGGGCGTGGATAAAGTTGCCGCGCGGATAAGCGATGTGGTGGAAAACCCGAAAAAGCTGCAATTCCTGCCAAACGTGGAAGGTTCTTTACTGCCGCAGATGTATAACAACGACGAAGGTGACGCGGTGGTGATCAACGCCAACTACGCCATCGACGCGGGTCTGGATCCGGTTAAAGATCCGATTGCGGTAGAAAGCGGTGAAAACAACCCGTACGCCAACATCATTACCGTGCATAAAGGCGACGAGAAGAAAAAAGATATTGTCGCGCTGGTAGACGTGCTGCATTCCAAAGAAATCCAGGACTGGATCCGCACCAAATATAAAGGCGCGGTGATCCCGGTTAACAACTGATCCTGCGCATTGAAAACGCCCGCATGCCCTGGCAGCGGGCGTTTTGCTTTTTTGCATTAGTGCAGATTGGCGCGGTCCAGTCCCTGGGCTGCATCCAGCGTGCCCGGCGTCATACGCGATAAAATTTGCAGCCGGTTCCAGGTATTAATTAACGCGATGGCAAAAGTGAGTTCAGACAGCTCGGCATCGCTGAAATGCGCCTGTACGGCGCGATACAACTCGTCATCCACGCCATGTTCGCTGATGCGCGTTAACGCTTCCGCCAGTGCCAGCGCCGCTTTTTCTTTTGCGCTAAACAGCGGCGACTCGCGCCAAATCGGCAAATGATGAATACGCAGCTCCCGCTCCTCTTTTAATTTCGCCTGTTTGACGTGCATATCAAGGCAAAACGCGCAGCCGTTCAATTGAGATACGCGGATCTCGATTAGATTTTTGATGGTCGAATCCAGCGCGCTTTTGTGCGACGCGATGCTGGCTTCAGAGAGGGCTTTTACCAGCGCCGGGGCGGCCTGGAAATGGTTTACGCGAGTGGTCATGGTCTTATCCTCTTACGGGCAGGTGATCAATACAAAAAGGAGCGTTTAGCGCCGATGCCCTGTATCTTAAAGCGATATGACATACCTGAAAGGGTCATAACGGTTGAAAAGAGATAGGACATGACCAGAGGCTATCGGGCAATTTATGCGCGCTATCGGCAAAATATACTCGCAGGCGTGTTGAAGCCTGGCGATAAAGTGCCTTCCATTCGCGTACTGGCTGAAGAGCTGAACGTGGCGCGTAAAACCGTTGAGGCGGCGTATGCGGTGCTGGTGGGGGAAGGGTATCTGATAAGCCAGGGGGCGAAAGGCACCCGGGTAAACCCGGATTTTGCATTAGCCGCTGCGCGGCCTGAGGTGGCGCCTGTCAGCGACGATGCCGGGTTAAATCAGTTTCTCGACCTGCGTGACGGCGCAGGCTATTTGCGGCTCGGCATTCCGGCGCTGGACGCCTTCCCGACCAAAAAATGGCTGCTGCTTGCCGGAAAAGCGGTGCGGTCTTTGCGACCGACTGAAATGACTAACCCGCCGGTGATGGGTTACACACCGCTGCGGGAAGCTATCGCCAGTTATGTGAACATTTCACGCGGGCTGAATTGCACGGCGGATCAGGTCTTTATTACCAGCGGTTATCGCAGTAATTTGATGCTAATTCTGCAGGCGCTGGGCGTGAAAAACGACAAAGTCGTGTTTGAAGATCCCGGCTATTTTTTCGGGCAGCGGCTGTTAAAGCGTTTCGCCACGTCATTGCACTATGTTCCCGTGGATCGGCACGGTATCGATGTGGATTACCTGTTGCGCCATCATGCCGATGCGCGCGTGGCTATCGTTACGCCGTCGCACCACAGTCCGCTTGCCGTCACGCTCTCGTTGCCGCGTAAACACCAGTTGCTGGAATGGGCCGCAGCGAACCAGAGCTGGATCGTTGAGGACGATTATGATGGTGAGTTTCACTACACCCGAAAAGTATTACCCGCGCTAAAAAGTCTGGATACCCAGGATCGGGTGATATACATGGGCACGTTCAGCAAAACGGTAATGCCCGCTATTCGCGTTAGTTATATCGTCATGCCCAGAGCCGCTATGGCGCGCTTTCGGGAGACAGGCGAGATCCTGGAAGCGGGCGTGCCGGTACTGACCCAGAAAATCCTCGCGACCTTTCTTGGGGAGGGGCATTTTTACAAGCACCTTAAGAAGATGCGCACGTTATATGCGCGGCGTCGCAAAATGTTGCTCGACGCGTTGCACATTGTGTATCCGGGGGTGTTTGAGGTGGAACTGTCTGATGGCGGTATGCATATTGTGGCTTTCCTGCGTACCAGTACCCGTGACGCAGAGCTTGCTTCGATTTGGCAGAGCCACCACTTACAGGTAAGCGCGCTATCGGGCTGGTATTGTCTTCGCGACAAACGCTATGGGCTGGTGATGAGCTACACCAACATTGTCTCTACCGAGCAGGCGGTGGCGTTAATCAGCGGTCCGCACGCCCAGACGCTGGCCTTATTAACTTAATTGGCCAGCGCGGGTTGTTGTGAGGCGGCGAGAATATCTAAGGCGACATGCTGCTCCAGCGGCCGTGAAAAATAGTAGCCCTGCATAAAATGAACGCCGCATTGCTTCAGAATGGCTACCTGTTTTTCGGTTTCCACCCCTTCGGCGATAACATCAAAATTAAGGCTCTCGGAAATATCTTTTACCGCCTGCACAATCGTACGGCCTTTATTTTCAATGTTATTGATAAATGAGCGGTCAATTTTTATAAAGTCGATGTTCATATTATGAATGACTGAAAGACTGGAGTAACCGGTGCCAAAATCATCAACCGAAAACTTTACGCCGCGCTTTTGTAACTGGCTGACCTTTTGATAGATGGTGTGTTGCTCCGAATGGATAATCGACTCGGTCACTTCCAGGTGTAATAAATCCGGCGGAATAGCGTAGCGGTCGATTAAATTATTCACCTTCACAACGAACTCTTTGTCATAAAACTGAATAATAGAAATATTGACGCACATTGAAATGCCGGACTTCAATTTAAGCATTTCAGACAGCATGCGGCAGGCCTCTTCCATGATCCAGTGACCAATTTGTACGATGCGGCCGCTCTGCTCCATCAACGGAATAAATTCTGCCGGAGAAATATCACGGCCCTGAAAATGCCAGCGCAGCAGCGCTTCAAAACTGACAATGTTGCTGTCGGCGTCTACTATCGGCTGATACACCGCCCGGAATTCGTTACGTTCAAGGGCATTACGCAGCGCTTCATTAAGCGTGATTTTTCGCCGCAGGCTTTCTTCAAGTTCATGATTATAAAAGGCGACGCGCTCCGGGTAGCGGCCTTTTTGGGAGTACATGGCAATGTCAGCAAGCTGGATAAGCCGGGTAATGGAGGTGTCGTGTTCCGGGCACACCGCGATGCCAATGGTGGCGCCAAGCGTGATGGTTTGATCATCGAGCACCACAGGACGCGACAAACTGTTGACCATGTTTTCGGCCAGTTGCCAGGTGAGTTGGCGGTCCGTCTCGGTGGTCAGATAAATAAATTCATCACCGCCCCAGCGGCATATTAAATTACCCTGGCGGTAGAAGTCATTTAAGCGGGCGCTTAATGATATCAGCACCATATCGCCAATATCATGTCCGAGGGTATCATTAATATTCTTAAAACCATCGAGGTCGATAAAGAAGATGGAGAATCCTTTTTCCAGGTTGTTTTTATAGCGGCTGGAAATCTCTTCTGCTGCCGACAAAAACGAAACCCGGTTATACAGGCCGGTCAGCGCATCAATATGCGAAATTTCATAGACTTCCTGGGTCCGCCTTTTAATGGTTTTCTCCATGCGCTCCACCAGTGTCTGGTTACGGTAGCGCAATAAAATGGCTTCTTTAATATATCTGGCGGCTTTCATGGAGGAAATGATCATGGTCAGCGTAAAACAGACCCCCAGGAAACCTAAATTAACCCGATATTGTTCTGGTTGAAAAATTAATAATATCGACAGCGGTAACAGAATAATAATGTTGTACATCGAAGACAGCATCATATTACCGGATAAGGCGTTGGTGGCGCCTCCCGCCATGGCCGAGAGAATAACAATGGAGGCGGTAAATTCCTCGGTGGTAAAAGTAGTATAAAAGCAAAGGATATACGCGCTCCAGATAGCCGCCGTCACCAGGCAGCCGGTTGAAAAACGTACAACCCATGACACATTACCTTTCATCGCAGGCACGCTTTTCAACCACAACTGGGTGTCAATCAGGCGGATAGTCAGCACCGCCATCATCAGCCCCCACCACGTCAATTTGGTGTAGAGATTGTCTGCATCGAGAAAAGAAAATGCCAACGTAGAGGAGGTGATAAAAGTTATCAAAATCCCAGGGAGGGCATTGTTATATAAAAGTTTTACGCCTTCAGACAGATAAAGTTTAGTATGTTCTTGATTTTTATTCATTATTATTCACACCGCTATCACATCAAAAATGGCTAATACAATAATATGGCTTATGCAAAAGAGTACGTAAAAGTATTATCGGACAGAATAGCGGAAATTTTAATTATTTACCTGACGTTGGCGGGAAGTGATGACGGCGCGTTATCATTATTTTTACAACGGGGTGACGGGAAAATGAATAACCTTATTTATTATATGTGTATAGCAATATAGTTATCGGTTATTTTTTATTTGCCCGTGTGGCCAAAGAAACGTTGCGCACGGGCGGGGTAGACGGCTCATTTAATATTCAGGTGCTTATAATACCAGGTAGTGGCACATACCGCGCCGTCAGGCATCAATGCATAGGCAGGAATGTCGCCCACCCGCAGCCAGCCTGCCTGTTGATAGAATGATTCGGCGCCGCTGCCGGTTGCGGTATCGAGAGTCAGAACGCTTTTATTTCGCAGGGCAGCGAGTTGTTCTAAATACGCCATCAACTGCTGCGCGATGCCTTTACGACGTGCGTCAGGGCTTACCAGCAATTTTGCCACGTCAGCACGGTGCGGTTGGTTTTCCGGTTGCTTGACGATTAACTGTACGGTGCCCGCAATATTGCCCTTTGTATCTGACGCAATCAGGACTACGCGTTCCTCGCGCGCCACGCTTTCCGCTACGCCGCGCCAGAAGTTATGGGCTTTTTCGCCGGTCATCGGCCACATAAAACCCACTGATGCCCCGTCGTTGACACAATCATTCAATAACTGGCTTAAACTGGCGATGTTGGCCTCAATGTGTGCAGCTGAAAGGGTTGAAACAACAGAATCAGGCTTCATGGTGATTACCGGTTAATGAAGGAGCGATCACCTTGCCGGGAACGCCTCGCCATGACAAGCGCAGGGCGAGAGTATTTACTTATGACGGCGGTATTTTAGCGTAGAGAAGCGTTTGTACATTTGGTTACGCGCCGATACCAATCACTCACGGAAGGCGAAACCTCTCCTCGCTATAGTGTTAACAACAGCTCCTGAGGGGCTGAATCACACACTACTTGAGGGTAAAAAGATGAAAAAAGTATTAGCGCTGGTTGTTGCTGCCACTATGGGTCTGTCTGCTGCGGCATTCGCTGCTGATACCACTGCAGCGCCGGCTACCGCCACTGCCGCGCCAGCTAAAGCACACACCACCCAAACCACCCATATGAAAAAACACGCGAAAGTAGAGCAGAAAGCTCAGGCAGCGAAAAAACAGCACAAAAAAGCTGCTGCAGCTCCAGCTACTGAACCGGCAGCGCAGAAAGCCCAGGCTGCAAAAAAACACAAAAAAGCGGCTGCAAAACCGGCCTCTGAACCTGCAGCACAAAAAGCGCAGGCTGCTAAAAAACATCACAAAAAAGCAGCCCACAAAGCTGCAGCAAAACCGGCTACCCAACCAGCTGCATAAGTAAACACCCGGTGCGCCGGGCGTAACAATAAACCCTGAACCCTCGCGGGCTCGGGGTTTTTTTTATTGTTAGCATGAGGCGCCGCGCGATAACGCAACGAATCGAATGTCTCATGGCAAACGCTGACGCGTCACTTGCTCTGTGTAAGGAACGATCGCACAAGAAGGGCGAGTAACGGGAGCCGCCGCGCGACTCCCGTAGAGGAATTAGAGAATTTTCTTCTCGGCGAGATCGAGTGCGAAGTAGCTGAAGATCAAATCCGCACCCGCGCGTTTGATGGCGCCAAGGCTTTCCAGGGTGACTTTTACTTCATCAATAGCGCCCGCCTGGGCGGCAAATTTGATCATCGCGTATTCACCGCTCACCTGATAAGCACCCAGCGGCAGCGTGGTGCGCTCGCGGATATCACGCAGCACATCCAGATACGCTCCGGCTGGTTTTACCATCAGCGCGTCGGCACCTTCCGCTTCGTCCATCAGCGACTCACGAATGGCTTCGCGACGGTTCAGCGGGTTCATCTGATAGGTTTTGCGATCGCCTTTGAGCGCCGTACCCGCCGCTTCGCGGAACGGGCCGTAGAATGATGAGGCAAATTTAGTGGAGTAAGAGAAAATCGCCGTGTCGGTAAAGCCCGCCGCGTCCAGGGCCTGACGGATGGCTTTGACCTGACCGTCCATTGCGGCGGACGGGGCGATAAAATCCGCGCCCGCAGCGGCGGCAACCACCGCCTGTTTACCGAGGTTTGCGAGCGTTGCGTCGTTGTCTACGCCGTGATCGCACAGCACGCCGCAGTGGCCGTGGGAGGTATATTCACAAAAGCAGGTATCAGACATGACGATCATGTCCGGCACTGCGTCTTTACAGATGCGCGACATGCGCGCCACCAGACCGTTTTCATTCCAGGCATCGCTGCCGGTAGCATCGGTGTGATGGGAAATGCCAAAGGTCATCACCGAGCGGATCCCGGCGTTGGCGATACGCTCAATTTCGCGCGCCAGATATTTTTCCGGAATACGCATCACGCCCGGCATGGCAGCGATGGCTTTGTAATCATCGATCTCTTCTTCAACAAAGATGGGCAACACCAGATCGTTTAAGGTCAGGGTTGTCTCTTCAAACATAGCGCGCATCGCAGGGGATTGACGCAGACGGCGCGGGCGAGAAATCAGGGAGAAATCAGACATGGTAGCTATCTTATGTGAGTCAAAGAGGCCGCTATTTTACCCGAACTGATGAAATTTTGTTTTGCGATTCTCGGCGTAACGTGAAGAGGGGGCAGAAGCCCCCTGTTTTATACGCGTGTTACTCATCACTTTCCGCAGTCTGCGCGGTCGCGGTAACGGCTACCGGCTTGTTGCCGGTCAGTTCAGTGACCAGATTATTAACGCCGTCACTCATATTAATAAACCGCGTGAGCGGTGAGCGGGTCACCACAACGAATACGCCTATATTACTCTGGGGCACCATGGCCATATAGGTAATAAACCCACCGCCGCCGCCGGTTTTCTGGATGATGCCAGGACGACCGTTTTTCGGCTGCATATAGACCCAGCCAAGCCCCAGCGCGTCAGCGCGGCCCGGTACGTCCATGCCGATCACTTTGGTGAACTGGCTGCGCTTGAAAATCAAGGTTTGCATCCGGTCCGCCTGGCTTGTACGGGTATGGAAGTCGGAGGCGAGGAATTGCTGCATCCAGCGCATCATATCGTCAGGCGTTGAGTAGATGCCGCCGCTGCCAATGGCCGCGAGAGTGTTGTTACACGGGCTGGCGCCTTTTTGCGCCACCATCAAACGACGGCACTGATCCGGCGAGGGCGTGAAGGTGGTGTCTTTCATGCCGAGCGGGCGGGCGATGTATTCGTCAAAAAGCTGCGGATACGGTTTGCCTGCCGCGCGGGAAAGCGCATCGGCCAGCAAATCAAACGCAATGTTAGAGTAGGCGACCATTGAACCGGGCGCGGCTCTTAACGTGGCCGTTGACAGCCATTCCCAGCGCTGCTCGCGGGTAGGCCAGACAAAGACCGGACGATGCGCCGCGCCGCCTGGCTGCTCACGCGGCAGGGCGCTGGTATGGGTCGCCAGATTTACTAACGTAATCGGCTTACCCTGATACGTCGGCACGCGCGCACCGGGAGGCGCATAGTTACTCAGCGGATCGTTAAGTTTGACCGTACCCTGATCGAGCAGTTTTACCAGCATTTCACTGGTCATCAGTTTCGTCAGCGACGCGATGCGTATCACGGAGTCAAGCTGCGGGCGCACATTGTTGCCCGGGCGGGTTTCGCCAAAGCTTCGAAAGACGCGCTGATTGCCGTCTATCACGACCAGCGCCATGCCCGTCGCGCCGCTGCTATAAAAAATATGTTCAGCGTAACGGTCGGCAATTTCTGATGCGAAGACCGGATCGGGGGAGGTTTGCGCCTGGCTTGCGGCTGGCAGCAGCATGGCACTGAGTGCGGCGAAAGTAAGCAGACAACGTTTCAACGAAGCAATCCATTCAGTCAGTAAAGAGAAAAGCTATTTATACTACGGTTGCCGCTCCGGCAAAGGGCGGAATAACGAAGTGTAGCGAGAAAAAACGTAACTACGGGTTACAGGGACGCAAATTATGCCACGGTTCACAGTGCAACCTGTTAAAAAGCTTGTAGTCCGCGGGTTCAGAACGCTTTTACCACGCATTACATCAGCAGAACAGTTTGTTACGAAGCGTCTGGTGAACTAACCAGGCGCCGTTATGTCTCACTGTCGCTAACTTTTGGGTGGAGATTCAACCCAAAACTGGATGTAAAACGTTACGCGCAGCAATCGCGATAACAATAAGATTGAGCAGGAGTGAAGTAATGTTTAAATCGTTCTTTCCCAGACCCACCGCCTTTTTCCTCTCGGCTTTTATTTGGGCAATGCTTGCCGTCGTTTTTTGGCAGGCAGGCGGCGCTAACTGGGCCAGATCGCTTGTGGGCGCCAGTCAGGAGATACCGATAAGCGCAACCCGTTTCTGGTCGCTAAGCTATGTGGTTTTCTATGCCTACTATGCGATATGCGTAGGCATATTCGCGCTGTTCTGGTTTATCCGCAGCCCCCATCGCTGGCAGTACTGGTCGATCCTTGGTTCCGCGTTGATTATTTTCGTCACGTGGTTTCTGGTGGAAGTTAACGTAGCGGTTAACGCCTGGTATGCCCCGTTTTATGACCTGATCCAGAAGGCGTTAAGCGCGCCGAATAAAGTGTCTATCGTTGAGCTGTATAACGGGGTGGGGGTCTTCCTTGGGATCGCGCTTATCGCCGTGGTGGTGAGCGTGCTGAACCTGTTTTTTATCAGCCACTACGTTTTTCGCTGGCGTACCGCGATGAACGACTATTATTTAGCGCACTGGCAGCGCCTGCGCCACATTGAAGGCGCCGCGCAACGTATCCAGGAAGATACGATGCGTTTTGCCGCCACCCTTGAAAGTATGGGGGTAGGGTTGATCAAAGCCATTATGACGCTGATTGCGTTTCTGCCCGTGCTGGTGGCGCTTTCTCCTCATGTTAAAGAGCTGCCGTTTATTGGCTACGTGCCTTATGGCCTGGTGATCGCCGCCATTCTCTGGTCAGTGGTGGGAACCGGTTTACTGGCCGTGGTGGGGATAAAACTGCCCGGACTGGAATTTAACAACCAGCGCGTTGAAGCGGCTTTTCGTAAGGAGCTGGTTTACGGCGAAGATGATCCAAACCGCGCCTCGCCTCCGACCATGCGCGAGCTTTTTGGGGCGGTACGCCGCAATTATTTCCGGCTTTACTTCCACTACATGTACTTCAATATTGCCCGTATCCTCTATTTGCAGGTGGATAATGTGTTTGGGCTGTTTTTGCTGTTTCCGTCTATCGTTGCGGGCACCATTACGCTTGGGTTGATGACGCAAATCAGCAACGTATTTGATCAGGTACGCAGCGCGTTCCAGTATTTGATCAACTCCTGGACCACGCTTGTGGAGCTGATGTCCATCTATAAACGTCTGCGCAGTTTCGAGCGCCAGATGGATGAGGCGCCGCAGGATATGATAGAAGCTAATTAATCCTCTTTAACGGAGCGCGAATGGGATTGCCAACCAAACGTCTGAGCCTGCTGGCCTTGCTGGTACTGGCGGGATGCGCCACAACACCGACCTCACAGAAGCCTTCGGGGCCTGAGGTGGATGTGGCGCAAACCGTGAAACGTAAAATGCCTGCCAGCGTGAAAGACAGAGAGGGCTGGGCGAATGATATCGCGAAGGCCTTTGACAGCCAGAAAATCGCCCCTACTGAAGAGAATGTCTGTTCGGTGCTGGCGGTGGCGGAGCAGGAAGCCAACTATCAGGCCGATCCTGTGGTGCCGGGCTTAAGTAACATCGCCTGGAAAGAGATTGAACGACGCGCCGATCGGGTACATGTACCGATGTTTTTAGTGCGTACAGCGCTGAAAATCCCCTCGCCCAACGGCAAAAGCTACAGCGAACGGCTCGATAAGGTCACCACGGAAAAACAGTTGAGCGCGATTTTCGATGATTTTATCGGCATGGTTCCGCTCGGTCAGACGCTGTTTGGCAATTTAAACCCGGTACATACCGGCGGGCCGATGCAGGTGAGCATCGCTTTTGCTGAAGCGCATACCCGTGGCTATCCGTGGAAGATGGAAGGCACGGTCCGTCAGGAAGTCTTCACTCGCCGCGGCGGGCTGTGGTTTGGCATTTATCATCTGCTGAACTATCCGGTGAACTATACCGCGCCGCTGTATCGCTATGCTGATTTCAATGCAGGCTGGTACGCCAGTCGCAACGCCGCGTTTCAGTATGCGGTAAGCAAAGCCAGCGGCGTCAAACTGGCGCTGGATGGTGATTTAATTCGTTACGATAGCGATGAGCCAGGGAGCACAGAGCTTGCGGTTCGCAAACTGAAAACCGGGCTTAGCGACAGTGAAATTCATCGGGCATTGAAGCAAGGCGATGCGCTGGCGTTTGAGGAGACAGCGCTTTACAAAAAGGTCTATGAACTGGCGGAAAAGAAAACCGGCAAGCCGCTCGCGCGTGAAATGCTGCCCGGTATTCAGCTTGAGAGCCCGAAAATCACCCGTAATCTCACCACCGCGTGGTTTGCAAAACGGGTTGACGATCGTCGGGCTCGTTGCATGAATAAATCATAATATTATCAGCGGCGCTGTTGAAAACGCAGCCACAGGCTAATCGCCGCAGCGATAACACAGCCCACGATAAATGGCACCAGTCCAAAGACCGTGCCGACCAACATACCTATCTCAACGTGTGGTCGGCCATTCTCCTTCACATCGAGTTGCATCAAGTGTTCAAACACATCAGGCGCATTGACCAGTGTGTTTAAAATCTGCGATCCGACCCAGAAGCAGAACAGGACAAACACTGCGTACGCGATATTGCCAAGCGTGGTTGATGGCTCTCGCTTTTTCCCTGCGATGATGGCGGACTTCGACAAAGTAAACTCTGTCATAATGACCTCCCGGAAACGCATTAAATCCAGGCATTTCGCCTGATACACAACGGGGAGTCTGACAGTTGATGACGATTGTCAATATCGGATTTCTGGTAATTTAATGGCCGGATTAGTCCTGGATGTCAGAAATTTGCCTTTGGTCACATTTTCATAATAATTTCTTAACAATTTGCAATGGGCGTTTTTGTCATCGCTTGTAAAGGCGCGCGCCATGCCGCAGACAGCCTGAAAGCGATATGCGATGATGCCGTTTTTACTCTCTGGAGCGACCATGAATCTGCCCGCAAAAATACGCCGCGACTGGCACTATTACGCCGTAGCTATCGGCCTGATTTTCATCATGAATGGGGTGGTTGGCCTGCTGGGGTTCGAGGCCAAAGGCTGGCAAACCTATGCGGTTGGGCTGGTGACCTGGGTTATCAGTTTTTGGCTGGCGGGTTTGGTGATTCGCCGACGCCCGGAAGAGATGGACGCGGCGAAAGAGTGATTTATAGCGTGATAGTGCGTTTCAGCGCGTTATCCTGAGCATGGCGCTCCAGCGCCAGCTCAATCAGACGCGTAATCAGTTGCTGATAACTCATACCGCTTGCCTGCCATAATTTCGGATACATACTGATATTGGTAAAACCCGGCAGCGTGTTGATTTCATTGATAATGACCTCATCGTCTGGCGTCAGGAATACATCCACCCTTGCCATCCCGCTACACTCCAGCGCCTGATAAGCGCGTATCGCAATGTCACGGATTTTATCGTTAATCTCTGCAGGAATTGCCGCTGGCACCTCTACACGCGCGGCTTGCCCGTCGATGTATTTGGTGTCGTAAGAGTAAAACGCGCTATTTACCACGATCTCGCCACAGGTGCTGGCCTGGGGATGATCGTTGCCAAGCACAGCGCATTCGATCTCGCGGCCTGTGATCCCGGTTTCCACTACCACTTTATGATCGAATTCAAAGGCCAGATCGACCGCCGTCTGGTATTCCGCTGCGGTAGTCACTTTGCTGACGCCCACCGATGAACCCTGGTTGGCTGGCTTGATAAACATCGGCACGCCGAGTTTCGTTACAACATCCTCAAAGCGATAGGTTGAGCGATTGGCGCGAGTCAGTGTAATAAATGGCGCGACGGCAAGACCCGCATCGCGCAGCAGGCGCTTGGCAATGTCTTTATCCATACTGACCGCGGAACCCAGCACACCGGAACCCACAAAAGGCAGATTCGCCATACGCAGCAAGCCTTGCAGGCTGCCATCTTCACCGAGCGTCCCATGGACGATGGGGAATATAACGTCCACCTGTGGGAGCGTTTTGTGGCTATGGGTTTCAATCAGCTGCTGATGAGGCTGGCCTGGGATCAACGCGACGTTTTTCTCAGAGCGATGAAGAGCAATATGCGCGGGGTCATGGGCGTTGACCAGGTAGTCGCTGGCATCGTTAATATGCCACGCGCCCTCTTTATCAATGCCCATCAGCACAACGTCAAACTTCTCTTTATCAATGGCGTCGACGATATTTTTTGCTGACTGAAGTGATACTTCGTGTTCGGCTGATTTACCGCCAAACACAATCCCGACCCGCAGTTTTGCCATGAGTGCATCCATCTCTTAAAAACGAAAGCACACAACATATCACGCTCATTGAGGGTATTCATGCTCTTCATGCGCCATTTTTCAGGGAAGGGCCGGATAGCCTTTGACGCACAGCAACTATACTGGAAGCTCATCGAAACGGAGGGCGTGGATGGCGACGACGGGTGGCACGATAACCGGACTTTTATTAACGGCGCTGGCAGGCTACGGACTGTATGAATATCTGCCCGCGCAGTACAACCCTTTTGCGCCGCTTTCCCCCAATGACCCGCCAACCATGATAACGCGCTACAAATTACGTCATTTAGCCAGTGACCAGACGGCCTGTATGGCGGTGCTGAGGCAGGCAGGCGAGCAGGGAATGATTCAGTTCCGGGAACAATCCAGCACCGAGGGCAACTGCCCGCTTGATTCGCCGGTCCGCGTGTTACGTTTTGGCGATGTACAACTGAGCAGCAGTTTCCTCGCCAGTTGTCCGCTGGCGCTAAGTTCGGCGATGTACGTCCATCAGCGGGCCGCCCCGATCGCGCAACAGATCTTCGGCAGCCCGTTAACACGTATCGAGCATGTTGGCAGTTACGCCTGTCGTAACATCTATCATCGGGAACAGGCGCGGCGCAGTGAACATGCCACGGCAGACGCGCTGGACGTGAGCGGATTTCGGTTTGCCAACGGACAACGCATTACGGTCCATAAAGGATGGAATGAGAGCGGGGCGCGGGGGGAGGTGATGCGAGCGCTGTTTAACCAGAGCTGCAATTTTTATGGCAATTCACTGGGGCCGAATTATAACGCCGCTCATGCCGATCATTTTCACCTCGGGATGCGTGGCTTTGGCCTGTGTCGGTAAAGCATATTCCCCGGTATCCTTAAGGGATTGTCGTGATCTCTGTCACCATAACCTTTGAAAATGTGATAAAGCACTAAATTTTACAAGACCGCATCAATCGCAAGAAGTGGGCGGGCGACTCTTGTTACTCTGCCGCCACGCCATCACCTCATTTAAACAGCGTTGTCATGGAATCCTGGAAAGTTAACCTCATTTCGGTCTGGTTCGGATGCTTTTTTACCGGACTTGCCATTAGTCAGATTTTGCCGTTTTTACCGTTGTATGTGGCACAGCTTGGCGTTACGTCTCACGAAGCGCTGTCGATGTGGTCGGGATTAACGTTCAGCGTCACGTTTCTTGTTTCTGCCATCGTATCGCCAATGTGGGGCAGCCTTGCGGATCGTAAAGGCCGTAAACTTATGCTGCTGCGGGCTTCGCTTGGCATGGCCGTGGCGATTCTACTGCAGGCGTATGCCACGAATGTCTGGCAGCTGTTCTTTTTACGCGCGCTGATGGGCCTGACGTCAGGGTATATCCCGAATGCCATGGCGCTGGTCGCCTCGCAGGTGCCTCGCGAGCGCAGCGGGTGGGCGCTTAGCACCCTTTCTACCGCTCAAATCAGTGGCGTGATCGCAGGGCCGTTGATGGGGGGCTTTCTGGCGGATTGGGTGGGCTTACACTGGGTTTTTTTACTCACGGCCGGGTTATTGATGGTCAGTTTTGTGGTCACGCTGCTTTTTATTAAAGAGGGAGTGCGGCCGGGCGTGAAAAAAAATCAACGCCTGAGTGGCAAGGCGGTTTTTGCATCATTGCCTTATCCGGGGCTTATCGTCAGTTTATTTGTGACGACGATGGTTATCCAACTCAGTAATGGTTCCGTAGGGCCGATACTCGCCCTGTTTATCCAGTCTCTTGCGCCCGACAGCAACAATATTGCTTTTTTAAGTGGGTTGATTGCCGCAGTGCCTGGCGTATCGGCTTTGCTGAGCGCGCCGCGTCTTGGCAAGCTTGGCGATCGTATCGGGACCTCGCGTATATTAATGGCGACGCTGGTGGTGGCCGTGGTGTTGTTTTTTGCCATGTCTTTTGTCACCAACCCGGTGCAACTTGGTGTTCTGCGTTTTTTACTCGGCTTTGCCGATGGCGCGATGCTGCCTGCGGTGCAGACTCTCTTACTGAAGTATTCCAGCGATCAAATTACCGGACGTATTTTTGGGTACAACCAGTCGTTTATGTATTTGGGGAACGTGGTTGGGCCATTAATGGGCGCGAGCGTAAGCGCAATGGCGGGGTTTCGGTGGGTCTTTATCGCAACCGCGCTGGCGGTACTGGTAAATATTATCCAGTTAGCGGTTGCGCTTAATCGCACCCACCAAAAAAAGTAGGCCTGCCCGCCAAAATATATAATATATTACAAATTAATCATATTTTTTATACGCCTTTTACCAGGAAATACGATGTCATTTTAATGAAATATATTGAGTGAAACGTTTCGCTTAATTTATTATCACGGATAGGCTCGGATCCAGCAAAGTTCGCAAATACCACTTTTACCCCTATCAAATTTAAGGTGGGAGTGTTAACGTCATGAAACTTTTCAAAGGGATTATCTGAATGAAAAACTTAATTGCTGAACTATTAGTGACTCTCGCTGATAAAGAGCAAGAGTCAAAGGCGTTAGTGGCTCAGGTTGAAGCCCTCGAGATAGTGGTCACGGCGTTACTGCGTCGTATGGAACCTACGGAACAGCAGGCGATTATTGACAGCATCGAAGGTGCAATGGATGGTGCTCGGGTAAAGTCTGAAGTCTCTGTTGAGGATTCGGAGCTTCTGCAGCAGTACCTGAAGAAACTACTGAAGCATCCGAGACAATGACGGTGTCGCCAGGGTTATTATTATCCCTAAACCATAACTAAATGATTTACAGAATTTATTCCATTCCGTTTTTTAAGCCATGACTACGTCGGGAAATATATAAGATAGTGCTTATTTCCCGGCAGTCTGGCTTTTTTATTTAATTACAGTGTTTAATTATTTTGATTTTATAATAAGTGTTAATTATTACACCTTCCTGCTAAAAAATAGCCTGCGGTAAGTGACTCATTTTATTTGCTTCTTCTTCATCAGACTTTTCTGACATAAAAGCCTATGAAAAATAATGTTATCCGACCAGCATTCCTGAGCGCCGTGAGTGGTTTTTCTTCAGGGCCTTGCCAGGCTTTAAAGGCCTTATTTAAAATCAGGATGGTGCTATGAAATCGTCAATTCTCCTTGCGCTGCTGGCCGGGCTGTTAAGTAGCTCGCCTGTCCATGCCGCCGAACGAACCCTCACGCCCCAACAGCAGCGAATGACCAGCTGCAATCAGCAGGCAACCGCACAAACGCTTAAAGGCGACGCGCGAAAAACCTATATGAGTAATTGCCTTAAGAACAGTCAATCGGCGCCGGCCGATAAAAGTTTGACGCCGCAACAGCAAAAAATGAAAAGCTGTAATAACGAAGCGGGAAATAAGTCGCTAACAGGCGACGCCCGTAAAAAATTTATGAGTGATTGTCTGAAAAAGGGCAATTAATCATCCATAAGGGTGAGTTCTGGTAAATGCTCACCCTAAATTTCATACTCTTCACTATTATCTCCTTTCTATACTCTGGGATATTTGTATTAACTACGCCTAAAAAAATGAATGAAGAGCAGACCTTCAACAAATGGCGCTTCTGGGATATGCCAGAACAAGAGAAGCCACTGAACAGCGACGATAATTACCGCACCGGTTTACGTTTCGCTCGCCGTATTTGGTTGCCGCGTACCGTAGGCCATTTATGCTGCTTTATTATGTTTTCAGGTGTGCTGGTGACGCAGGCGCTGTCAGGTTGGTGGTGGCTAGCGCTGGTGTTTTACGCGTTTGTCTGGCCGCATCTTGCGCTGCAACTCTCTGAACGCTCATCGGATCCGATGACAACGGAGCGTTGCAATCTCATTATAGATACCATCATGAGCGGTGTCGGTATCGCCATTATGGGTGGCAATGCGCTGCCGTGTTTGCTGCTTTTCATGATGGTCAATATGAATAACATTGGCGCCTTTGGTGGGCGGTTTTTTGCAGCCGGCGTCATGCTACAGTTAATCACGGCGCTGATAGTTATGCAGTTTATACACGCGCCTTTAGATCTGTACACCACGCCGTTGCAGTTTTTCTTAAGCTTGCCCACGTTGATCATCTATCCTGCCTTGTTTGGCTTCGTTTGCTACCGCACCGCATTAAACCTTTCCGAGCATAAGCGCCGCCTGGAGCTCATCAGCACCCGGGACGGCATGACCGGTGTCTATAACCGTCGCCACTGGGAACAACTGCTTAGCGTTGAATACCTTAATGCGCTGCGCTATCACCGTAACTCCACGCTATTACTGATAGATATCGACCACTTTAAAGAAATTAACGATACATACGGCCATGATGTTGGCGATAAAGCCATTATCGCCGTCACGCAATATTTGCAGCTTACGCTGCGGGTGAGCGATGTGATTGGCCGTTTCGGCGGGGACGAGTTTGCGGTGATCATGAGCGGCACGTCGCCTGAAAGCGCCGTCGCTGCGATGGAGCGCGTTCACGAGCGTCTTGAGAACTTAACTATCGATAACGCCGCGTCACTGACTGTCCACATCAGCGTTGGCATCGCGCCGTTTGATACAGAGATGAAAGATTATAAGGAGTGGCTTAAAGCGGCGGATTTGGCGCTTTATAAAGCCAAAGCGGAAGGCCGTAACCGCACGGAAGTGTATGCCGTCAGATGAGCGCCATGGCGCTCATCTGACGCAACGTTTTAACCCTTACTCAGCGCTTCCGACTTCGCCATGCATTTCGCCATGGCCTCCATCACGGCCGCCCTCATGCCTTTTTCTTCCAGCACTTTCACCGCTTCGATGGTGGTCCCGCCCGGTGAGCAAACCATGTCTTTCAGCTCGCCCGGATGCTTACCGGTTTCAAGCACCATTTTGGCTGAGCCCATCACCGCTTGTGCGGCGAATTTGTATGCCTGAGCGCGCGGCATACCGCCCAGTACGGCGGCGTCCGCCATCGCTTCAATAAACATAAATACATAAGCGGGCGCGGAGCCGCTGACGCCCACCACTGAATGAATCATATATTCCGGTACGTTTTCCGCCTGGCCAAAACTTCTGAACATCGCCAGTACCGCGTCGGTTTCTTCTGGTGACACCAGGGCGTTGGCGGTGACTGACGTCATCCCGGCATTCACCAGCGATGGCGTGTTTGGCATTGCGCGGATGATTTTCCGATCATGGCCCAATGCGATGGCGAGTTGATCCAACGTGATCCCGGCGGCAATGGACACCACCAGCGAATCTTTATTCAGGCTGGAAGCGATATCGCCCATGACTTTCAGCATAATGTTCGGCTTCACCGCGCCAAAAACGATTTCCGTCGCCTGGGCGACTTCCTGCGCGCTTTGCGCGCCGTTCACGCCGTATTCGGCCTGCAACGCGGCGACATGTTCCGCTGAAGGGGTATAGACCCAGATATTGCTGGCTGGCACATCGCCGCTGGCGATAAGTCCGCCGAGAATGGCTTTACCCATATTTCCGCAGCCAATAAAACCGATCTTCTTATCCATCTCATCCCTCCATCATGACTATTTTGTTATTCAGGTAACGCCTAGCTTAACGCGCCTTTCGCCGTTTAATCTATGGCTGCGTTGCCGGGCGAGGTTGATAATTGATCCCAATTCCCGCCCTAAACTTGAGGAAAGCGGGTAGAATCCGCATTTAGTTTTTTACGCCGCAGGCGGAATGGGAGTGAGTATGTCGATATGGGTCGATGCCGACGCGTGCCCCAACGTGATTAAAGAAGTGCTGTGGCGCGCAGCGGATCGTTGCCAGGTTATGGTAACGATGGTGGCGAACCAGAACCTGCGCGTGCCGCAATCGAAGTTTGTCCGCGCCTGGCGTGTAGAAGCCGGTTTTGATGTGGCGGACAATGAGATTGTGCGTCATTGCAAGCCTGGCGATTTAGTCATTACTGCGGATATACCGCTGGCGGCGGAAGTGATTGAAAAGGGCGCACACGCGCTTAACCCGCGCGGCGAGCGTTATAGCGAGGCCACCATCCGTGAGCGCCTCACTATGCGCGATTTTATGGACACCCTACGGGCAAGCGGCGTGCAGACCGGCGGACCTTCAAGCTTGAGCCCTCGCGACAGGCAACAATTTGCCGCTGAGCTTGATAAGTGGTTGCTGGCCCGCGCCCGTAACGCTTAAGTCCAGCTATCGTCGTCACCGAAGTCGCTGCCAAAATCGCCGTCGTTGCCGCTTGTGAGATCGGTATCGTCGTTGGTGGCGTAATCGTTGACATTATCCTGCTGCAACCCGGCGTCCTGATTCAGAAATTGACTGTCATCGGCGTTGTTATAATCATCTACCGCATTAATGGCGCCGCTGTCAGCGGCTGGGGCGGTTTCGTCGATAATATTGACGATTTCCTGAGGCTGGCTGTGACTGAACATGTTGGTGAGCATATTCGCCATCATCACGCCGCCCGCCACGCCTACTGCGGTTTGCAAGGCACCGCCCAAAAAGCCCTGACCCCGCGAGGCGCCATAGCCCTGAACGGGAGACGGTGGGGCATTATACTGGCCAGGCGTTGCGCGCGCGTAGTGGTCGGCACCCGGGATCGGCTGGTCGCGCGGATGTGACGCAGGCGCGCCACCGCCGAACAGGCCCGCGAGAAAGCCGCCGCTGCTCTGTTTTTGCGACGCCTCGTGCTCGCGTTGCGCCAGTTCGTTTTCCAGCGTCTGTAAGCGCTGATTGAGCTGTTTAATGGCCGCCTCCTGAATCAGGATGGTTTGCGCCATATAATAGGGCGCTTGCGGCTGCTGCTGGAGATGGCGGGCGATACACGCCTCGGCGTTGGCATCGCGCGGCGCACTTTGGTTTTCAGCCTGTTGCAGGCGACTAAAAAGACCGTCGATCAGGCGTTGCTCTTCGGACTGCATGATTCATCTCTCCGTCATTAGGCGACTGTTATAACTATAAACCTGATTTCCTCCCTTGCGGGTGAGAAGAGCTGAATTTGCAACGTGGGCGCGGATGAAAAAGTCGCGTGTTCCTGGCCGATAAGGGGTTGTAATGAGTAGGCAGTTTCAAGTAAGGTGGGCGCACATTTCAGTGGTAGAAATTCTTTACATGTTGTTGCCTTATCCCACAAGGCTTAGTGGCAGTAGAAATCTCTACAATTCAATAGTGTAATCATAAATTTACACCTATCTTATGTACTAGTTTACTGGTATGATTGCGAATCTTAATGCGAAAAATAGCGTCTCAATGGCGGATATGCTGAGGATGATCCTTACATGACTCAACCCCTATTTTTAGTCGGGCCGCGCGGGTGTGGCAAAACCACTGTGGGTCAGGGTTTAGCGGCATTTCTGGGATTTCAGTTCACCGATACCGATCGTTGGCTCGTCGAGCAAAGCGGCGAAACCGTGGCTGATATTGTGGAAAAAGAGGGATGGGAGGGTTTTCGCGCCAGAGAAAGCCTGGCATTACAGGCCGTAACCGCGCCGTCTACCGTTATCGCGACTGGCGGCGGCATGGTACTGGCCGAGTCGAATCGCTTGTTTATGCGCCATCACGGCTCGGTCATTTATTTGCAGGTGCCGGCTGCAACCTTAGCCCAGCGACTGTCCGCCTCGCCCCAGGAAGATCAAAGACCCACGCTTACCGGCAAGCCGATGGTGGAAGAGATTGAGGATGTCCTCGCGCAGCGGGAAGCGTTATACCAGGCCGCGGCGCACCACGTTATCGACGCCAGCCTTCCAGTCGAGCAAATTATTGCCCGCATTCAGGAAGTGCTGCGTTTAGCTCGCGCCAGCTAAGGGTTGTCTATACTTAATACTTCGAATCCATTGATAAGGAAGTGTTATGGCATCCAGACCCCCGTATCCGCGTGAAGCACGCATTGTCACTATCGAAAAAGGCACTCCAGGGCAGACGGTGACCTGGTATCAACTGCGGGCGGATCATCCAAAACCTGATGCGCTTATTAGCGAGCACGATACCGAAGCCGAAGCGCTGGATGCGAAACGGCGTTATGAAGACCCCGACAAATCATAATACTTTTCACCCGGGAAGCCGCCTGGCTCCCGGTTTTCGTCTCTCCCCCGGCTAAATTCCGAATTTTAAATCGCAACAAAAGCTAAATTCCCGTTACTATTAAAAAGTTACTTTATTCCGGGCTGCAACAGGCGTAATTTTCGCGGGCAACTTTGTAAGAAGCTGCCAGGATTTATGGTTAATTTATCCCCAATAAATGCTTAGCGCCGTAAAGAGTGCAGTCGAAGAGCAAGTGACAGACAGGCGGAACAATAATGAACCCTACATTAGCAATACTCACCATTGGCGTGGTAGCCATCAGTGAAATCATGCCCTTACTGGCAGGCCAGGTCCCGGAAGATCAAATAAAACACATTAGTTTGATGGGCGCGTTGACCCGGGAAGAGGCGCTTGCGGAATACGGTCCAGAGCCTGGGCATGAGACGATGTTAACGCTGTTAAGCAATCGCGAAATTATTAGTGTGTCGCGCCAGAAAACCGAACAGGCTCTGCAACACGCCATTGAAATGCTCGACAACCAGGGTTATGACGTGATCCTGTTAATGAGCACTTTTCGCTTTACCAAACTTCAGGCGCGCAATTCGATTTTGCTGGAGCCGCAGCGCATTATTCCGCCGCTGGTGGCCTCTATTGTTGATGGGCATCAGGTTGGTGTGATTGTTCCTGTCCCTGAACTGCTGCCTATTCAGGAAGAAAAATGGGCGGTCCTTAAAAATCCACCGCTGTATGCACTGGCGAATCCGATTTCCGGCACCGATCAGGATCTGTTAGATGCCGGCAGTATGCTTATTGAGCAAGGGGTGGATGTCCTGATGCTGGACTGCCTTGGCTATCACCAAAAACACCGCGATCTCTTACAGCAGGAACTGGACGTACCGGTACTGCTTTCCAACGTCCTGGTGGCCCATTTGGCCTCAGAGCTGCTGGTTTAATCCAAATCTGTGATGTGTGCTGGGCTTGCCTCAAATACCTGTAATTGTTAAAGCTGCAAGTTAAATTAATTCGGGTATATTGGTTTTTCGACCATTTCTATAAGGGCCAGTCCATGCTTCAAAGTAATGAATACTTCTCCGGTAAAGTGAAATCCATCGGTTTTACCAGCAGCAGCACTGGCCGCGCCAGTGTCGGGGTGATGGCGGAAGGGGAATATACGTTCGGCACCGCACAGCCTGAAGAAATGACGGTAATCAGTGGCGCATTGCGCGTTCTGCTGCCGGAAACGGTAGAGTGGAAAACCTACGGCCCCGGCGAAGTGTTTCACGTACCGGGTCACAGTGAATTCCACCTGCAAGTGGCGGAACCCACCTCGTATTTGTGTCGCTATCTGTAATCAATGATCACCCTCCAGCGAGGGTGATATCCGTCAGTGTTGGGTTTCGCCGCCCAACCCTTCAATCAGGCTCTTAATCAGCGCCGCCAGTTCACCGGTCATCAGAATAAAATCCGCGTCAAAACGTTGAGCCACATCTTCACGATCGATATCGTCATTCTGATCGCGCAGTTCATCGGTGAATTTCAGGCGTTTGATTGAACCATCATCACACATCACAAACTGAATACGCTGCTGCCAGTCGAGCGCGAGCTTCGTGACCACTTTGCCTGCTTCGATATGCACGGCGATTTCATCGCTCACCAGATCCTGTTTTTTACAGCGAATTACGCCGCCGTCTTCCAGCAATGCTTTAAGTTCGGCTTCGTCCATTAACTGGAAGCCTTGCGCGGCGCTGCCGCTGCGCACCCATTCGGTCAGGGTCAGTTCCGGGGGCGTTTCGAGCGTTAACGGCACCACCGGCAGCGATCCCAGGCTTTTACGCAGCAGCGCCAGGGTATCTTCGGCTTTCTTGGCGCTGGCGCAGTCGACCATAATCAAATCGTTTACGGTATCGATCCACATCATCGTCTGGTTAAAACGGCTGAAGGCACGCGGCAATAATGAGTGTAATACTTCATCTTTCAGTGAGTCTTTTTCGGTCTTTTTAAGCTTACGCCCCTGATCGGCTTCAAGCTTTGCGATTTTCGCTTCCAGCGCCTGCTTAATGACCGGTGCGGGGAGGATTTTTTCCTCTTTTCGGGCGCAGATAACAATTTGACCGTTCGCAGTGTGCGTCAGCGCATCACTCTGTGAGCCCATCGGTGGCACCCAACCGGTTTTCGCCATATCCTGGCTGCCACATGGGGTAAAGGAAAACGCCGCCAGCTGTTTTTCCATCTCTTCGGCTCGCAGCGAGATGTCGCGGCTAACGCGATAAACCATTAAATTTTTGAACCACAGCATGATATTTTCCACGGTCTGGTAGTTAAACGCAGCGGGCATGATAACCAAACCGCCGCTCAGTTTCATGGCCTTTGAGAGAAAGGCCCGGAACCGTCACTCTACACAGCTTAAATAAGGGGCCTCTTGTGCGTATTGGGATTGATTTAGGTGGAACGAAAACTGAAGTAATCGCGCTGTCGGATAAGGGTGAGCAACTGTTCCGTCATCGTCTGCCTACACCGCGCGATGATTATGCAAAAACCATCGAGAACATAGCCGAGCTGGTGCGCCTGGCAGAAGAGGCAACCGGCGAGCGCGGCTCCGTGGGGATGGGCATCCCCGGTTCAATTTCGCCCTATACCGGGGTGGTAAAAAACGCCAACTCGACATGGCTTAACGGCCAGCCTTTCGATAAAGATTTGAGTAACCGTCTGGGGCGCGAAGTGCGCCTTGCGAACGATGCTAACTGTCTGGCGGTGTCGGAGGCGGTAGACGGCGCGGCGGCGGGCGCGCAAACGGTCTTCGCGGTGATAATCGGCACCGGTTGCGGCTCTGGTATCGCGCTTAACGGGCGAAGCCACATTGGCGGCAACGGTACGGCAGGCGAGTGGGGACACAATCCGCTGCCGTGGATGGACCAGGATGAGTTGCGCTACCGCGAAGAAGTGCCGTGCTATTGCGGCAAGCAAGGCTGCATCGAAACCTTTATATCCGGCACCGGTTTCGCGACCGACTACCGGCGTCTAAGCGGGCATCCCCATAAAGGCAGCGAGATAATCAAGCTGGTGGAGCAGCAGGATCCGGTGGCGGAACTGGCGCTGAGCCGTTATGAGATGCGGCTCGCCAAGTCGCTGGCCCATGTTGTTAATATTCTCGATCCCGATGTGATTGTGCTGGGCGGCGGAATGAGCAATGTGGATCGGCTGTATCAAACGGTTCCGCAGCTTATCAAGTCGTGGGTGTTTGGCGGCGAGTGCGAGACGCCGATTTTGAAAGCGAAACACGGGGATTCAAGCGGCGTGCGCGGCGCCGCATGGTTGTGGCCCCAGTAGGAATAACTGCTCGCTCTGAGTATGTAATTTCAGAGGGGAGGTTCCGTACGCTCTGAGAATGTCATTGTCAGGGGAAAGGTTCCGTTCACCCGGCGTGTGTGTTTGTCGGGTGACGATTCCGTACGCTGTGAGCCTATTCATCTATGCGGCCCTGGCGTGCGCGAACGTGTCAGGGACGCTCGGCATCGCGTCCCTGACTCCTCAGGCTCCCGGCCCGCAAAATCGCCGCTGCGCGGTGCCCCAGGCTCCATCTCCTCGCTTCAGGTCGGTCGTGATGCGACATCCTGTCGCTCACGGCCTCACCCCGGGACTCCATGATTAATAAGTTTCACGCCCCACCTGCTTTGACGCCAGGGGTGGTAGCCAAAGAGAGGAGCGTTAGGTGTTATTAGCTTACCGCGTATTCCCTGGCTAATCGGCTGACGCCAAGACCGTTTATCTTCTTCACTTTAATTTGCACCGGGATGCGCTCTTTCATCGCTTCCACATGGCTGATGACGCCAATGGTTTTGCCGCTGGCATTCAGCGCATCTAACGCATCAAGGGCGATATCCAGCGTTTCGGCATCCAGGGTGCCGAAGCCTTCGTCAAGGAACAGCGAATCAATGCGGGTTTTATGACTCACTAAATCCGATAGCGCCAGCGCCAGCGCCAGGCTGACCAGGAAGCTTTCGCCACCGGAAAGCGTGCGGGTGTCGCGAACCGCGTCGGCCTGCCAGGTATCCACCACTTCAAGCTCCAGTTCTTCGCTGAGTTTCCGCTTGAGCAGATAGCGCCCATGTAAACGATTAAGCTGCTGATTGGCGAGCCACACCAGATTATCAAGGGTTAATCCCTGGGCGAATTTGCGGAATTTATCGCCTTTTTGCGAGCCGATCAGATGATTCAAATGCGCCCAGGTCGTGAGATGCGCGCTGGCGTCATCAATCTGTTGCTGCAATCCCTGTAGCCGTTCCCGGTTGGCGGCGTCCTGCCTGAGTTGCTGACTGACTTCGCCCTGACGCGTCGCATTTTCACGTAGCGCCTGGCTAAGCTGCGCCATCACGGTTTGTAAGGCGTCAGGAGAGGCTGCGGGATCGATATCCGCAGGCGGCGTATTCAGATGGTCGTTCAGCGCCTGTTGCGCCTGCGCCCGACGCGTCTGCTGTTCATGGAGTTGGCGCTCGGTCTGCGTTTTACGTGCGCTCAGCCGTTCCAGTTCTTGCGGTTCGAGCACGGCGGCAAGAAACGCGGCTTCATCGGTAAAGCGGCTTTCGGTGAGCATCTGTTCAAATGCCTCTGCCAGTTGCGTCTCTCTGGTTTGCTCCTGTCGGCACTGTTCGCTAAGCGTTGCCCACTGCGCTTCCAGCGTCAGGCACTGGTTATGACAGTGTTGCCAACACGCCAGCGGTTCGCCGGTAAAGGGAGCGGCGGGTGCGTCCTCCTCAGCAGGTAGCACCGCCAGCACCTCATCACAGCGGGTGAGTTCGGTTTCCAGGGTTAGGTGGCGGGTTTGCTGCTGTTGCCACTGCCGGGCTTCCTGCTCGCGCGCCTGTAACCACTCGGCTTCCTGTGTCGCCTCCGGCAGCGTCAGCCCCATCACGCTAAACTGTTCGCTGAGCGTTTGATAGCGCGTCGCCATTTCCGCTTCATATTGCGTGATGGCCTGCTCTCTGGCGCGCGCGTCATCCGCTAACTGCTGGTGCTGTTGCAGCAGATATAGCTGTTGTTCGTGCCCGGCCTGGGCATCCATCCACAGCTCCAGCGGTTGGCTGGCGTTAAGCGTCGCGCCCAGCGCCTGGCAAAGCGCCTCCCATTCTGCGCTCAACGTCTGGGCCTGCTGCGCAATGGCGGCCGCCTCGCGGTCCAGTTCCGTTAGTTGTTTTTGCAGCAAGTTTTGCTGACCGCGCAGCGTCGCGCCCTGTTCACCGAGCGCCGATTTTTCTTTTTCGAGCTGCTGGTAGTGTGCCTCGCTGTCGTTCGGCTGGATGGTGTTATACGCCTCAATGGCCGGGTGTTGGGTGGAACCGCACAGCGGACAGGGCGTATCAGGCTGAAGTCGCGCCCGTTCAGCCATCAGCCCGGCGATAGTTTTTTCCAGATCCCAGATATGAAAGGCTTTCTGCGCTTCTTCCTGCTTCGCTTTATACGCCGCACGCTTTTCACCGAGCTGGCGTTCCAGATCGGCTAACTGACGGGTAATCGCCTGGCGCTGCTCGTCGAGTTGTCCGGCACGCAGGCGTTGTGCGGTGATATCGCGGTGCAACACCGCCAGTTTCTGACGCTGCCCGCGCCGGGTGACGGCATGCTGCAGCTGGCTGTTCAGATCTTCAGGTGTCAGTGTCAGCGAAACCGGGGCCAACTGCGCCTGTTTTTGTTTCACCTGATCCAGCGCAGTGCGGAGTTCGCCGAGCCGACTGGCATCGCGGCGGCGTTCCGCGAAGGCGGATTTCCAGCCAGCCAGCTCGTTTTGCCACTGGCCCCAGCGCTGATGGGTTTGCATCAGTTGAGTCAGTTGCGCCAGTTCGTTGCGCGCATCGGCCGCGCTCTGGACAATAGCGGCACGAATTTGCTGGCGGCGCGCCTTCTCATTAAGTAAGCGAGCATTCACTTCATCTCGCTGGGCCTGGGCACGCTGTAGCGCCTGGCGCTGGTCGCGGCATTGCTGCCACAGCGGGCGCAGTTTTTCAGCGGGCAGCGCCAGTTCAAGCCTGGCAATATCCGCTTGTGCAGCATCTGAGGCCTGCTGCGCCAGCACCAGATCGGTTTGCGCCTGAAGGTCCTGGCGCGCAAGCTGCGCTTTCTGATTTAACCACTGATAGTGCAGCTGGCTGCGCTGCAACTGGGCCTGATGGGTTTGCTCTTCTGAAGTGAGCGCCTGCAAACTTTCTGTCAGCTGTTGACGCTGTTCTTCGCTAAGTAACAGCACGCCCTGGGCCTGAGACTGTAATTTCTCAAGTTCGATGCGGGCAAGCTTATGCCGCTCAAAAATCTGCGCAGAGATAACGCCATAAATTTCCGTGCCGGTCAGCTCTTCCAGCAGTTCCGCCCGCTCGCGCGCTTCGGCATTGAGAAAGGCGGCAAACTGCCCCTGAGACAGCATCATTGAGCGGGTGAACCGGTCGTAATCCAGTCCGGTAAGCGTGGCGATGGCATCGAGTTTATCTTTGACTTTGTCGGCGATAATTTTGCCATCATCGCAGCGGGCCAGTTCAACGCGCGGGGCCTGGAGATTACCGTCCGGCTGATTGCGGGCGCGATACTGGCTCCAGAATGCGCGATACGCGACGCCTTTGACTTCAAATTCCACTTCCGCCAGACACTCGGCCGTGTCGCGGGTCATCAAATCGTTTTGCGACTGGGAAATGGTATTGAGCCGTGGCGTTTTGTGATAGAGCGCAAGGCAAATCGCATCCAGCAGCGTGGTTTTTCCGGCGCCTGTCGGCCCGGTAATGGCAAACAGACCGTTGCTGGAAAACGGCTCCTGGGTAAAGTCGATTTTCCATTCACCCTTCAGGGAGTTGAGGTTTTTCAGGCGCAGGCTGAGAATTTTCATGCGTTTTCCTCCTGCTGCATCGACTCCAGCGTTTGGGCGAACAGCGTTCTTAACCGGGCGGCGTCCTCCTCGTCCAGCGCTTCGCTTTGCAGGCGGCGCTCAAACACTTCTTCAACGCTGAGTTCGCTCAGGGTTTCGGTCTCCAGCCGGGCGATAGCCTGTTCACGCTGCTCGCGGTTACGGCGCAGCAAAATGACGTCTACCGGCAATCCCTGCGTCATTGCGGTTATCTGGCGCTGCATATCGTGCAGAAAGTCGTCGCTGACGATTTCGATATCAAGCCAGGTCTTCGGTTCGGCGGGCGCATCGCGCCAGCGCAGAAGCTGTTGTTCAATTTCGGCGAGATTGCCTTTGATCATTGCCAGTGGCTGAGTCACCGGCACCTCAAGCGGCGTGATACGCGCAAGCGAACCGTTGGTAAATTCCACCAGATTGACCGCCTTCGCGCCGCCCGTTTCATCAAAACTCAGGGCAATAGGCGAGCCGCAATAACGGATATGTTCGCTCTGGGCCACTATCTGGGCGCGATGAATATGGCCAAGCGCAATGTAATCCGCCGCCGGGAAGTGGCTTGCCGGGAAAGCGTCGAGCGTGCCGATATAGATATCGCGCACCGCATCGGTTTTGGTCACGCCGAGCGCGGTTAAGTGGCCGGTTGCAATAATCGGCAACGCGCGGTCGCCGCGAAGCCGACAGGCGGCGTCGAAGCATTCCTGATAATGACGCGTGATGGCATCCAGCAGCTGTAATTGTTTATCGCTACCCGACTCGCCGGCCCGGCTTTTGGTGATGTCGCGCGGGCGTAAAAAGGGGATAGGGCACAACACGGCGCCCGCTTCGCCATTGCGTTTATTAATGATGATGGCCTGGTCTTCAGGCTGATGTTGCGCGCTGGCAATTACCCGGGTGTTAAGGCAGGCCAGCAGTTCGCGCGACTCGTTTAACGTCGCCACCGAGTCATGATTACCTGCGAGCACAATCAGCTCACAACCGGTTTGCTGGAGATCCACCACAAATCGGTTATACAGTTCGCGGGCATAGCTTGGCGGCGAGCCGGTATCGAAAATATCGCCTGCCACAATAATCGCATCAACCTGCTGCTCGGCTGCCGTCTTGCAGAGCCATGTCAGGAAGGCCTGATGTTCCGGCGCGCGGCTTTTAGTGTAAAAATTTTGACCGAGGTGCCAGTCTGACGTGTGAAGGATGCGCATCATCATTCCCTGTGGCGAAAAAACGAAAGGAGGATTATATACCCAACAAAGAGGAAAGCGGTCTTCGTCGCGCCAACGCTGCATTTATTGACTGAGATAATGGGTAATACCACCGTCATCTTTTTCATAAATCTGTCATAAAACTGACGCATAATGGCGCCGCATTCAGAAAATTCGACTTAATTTGACAGGGCTTATCATGGCGAGACGTATCCTGGTCGTTGAAGATGAGGCGCCCATTCGTGAAATGGTGTGCTTCGTACTCGAACAAAATGGCTTTCAGCCGGTTGAAGCGGAAGATTATGACACTGCGGTGAACCAGCTTAATGAACCCTGGCCCGATCTTATCCTGCTTGACTGGATGCTGCCGGGCGGTTCCGGGCTTCAGTTTATTAAACATTTAAAACGCGAAGCGCTGACCCGTGATATTCCGGTGATGATGCTGACCGCGCGCGGCGAAGAAGAAGACCGGGTACGTGGTCTGGAAACCGGGGCTGACGACTACATCACAAAACCGTTTTCACCAAAAGAACTGGTCGCGCGGATCAAAGCCGTGATGCGGCGCATCTCGCCGATGGCGGTGGAAGAGGTTATCGAAATGCAGGGGCTAAGCCTTGACCCCAGCTCTCACCGGGTAATGACCGGCGAAAACCCGCTCGACATGGGGCCGACCGAATTCAAATTGTTACATTTCTTTATGACCCACCCGGAGCGAGTGTACAGCCGTGAGCAACTGCTTAATCACGTCTGGGGCACCAATGTCTATGTGGAAGACCGAACCGTGGACGTGCATATTCGCCGCCTGCGCAAAGCGCTGGAGCTGAGCGGGCACGACCGAATGGTGCAAACTGTTCGCGGAACCGGCTACCGCTTCTCAAGTCGTTTTTAATCACGATAACTGGAGTGTGACGCGTGCTGGAACGGCTGTCATGGAAAAGGCTGGCCTTTGAGCTGGTAATGTGTTGTATCCCGGCCCTGATTTTAGGGGCCTTTTTCGGCTATTGGGCGTGGTTTCTGCTGCTGGCGGTCACCAGCCTGTTATTCTGGCATTTCTGGAATTTGATGCGCTTGTCCTGGTGGATTTGGGTCGATCGCAGCATGACGCCGCCAACCGGACGCGGAAGCTGGGATTCGCTGCTCTACGGCCTGCATCAAATGCAAATGCGCAATAAAAAGCGCCGTCGTGAACTGGGCAGCCTGATAAAGCGTTTTCGAAGCGGCGCCGAGTCATTGCCGGACGCGGTGATATTAACCACCGAAGAGGGCAATATTTTCTGGTGTAACGGCCTCGCTCAGCAACTGCTGGGGCTGCGCTGGCCGGACGATAACGGCCAAAATATCCTTAACCTGCTGCGTTACCCTGAATTCACTAACTGGCTCAAAGGGCGGCAATTTACCCGGCCACTCAATCTGGTGCTCAATAACGGACGCCATCTGGAGTTCCGCGTGATGCCCTACAGCGAAGAGCAGTTGCTGATGGTGGCGCGCGATGTCACACAAATGCACCAGCTTGAAGGCGCGCGGCGTAATTTCTTTGCCAACGTCAGCCATGAATTGCGCACACCGCTGACGGTATTGCAGGGTTATCTGGAAATGATGGATGACAAGCCTCTGGAAGGGCCGCTGCGTGAGAAGGCCATTCATACCATGCGCGAGCAAACCCACCGGATGGAAGGGTTGGTTAAACAATTGCTGACGCTCTCGAAAATCGAAGCTGCCCCTGCGCTGGTGCTCAATGAACAAATCGACGTGCCGATGATGCTGCGGGTGGTGGAGCGAGAGGCGCAAACCTTAAGCCATAAAAAACATCTTATTTGCTTTGAAGTCGATAACACGCTGAAAGTATTGGGTAATGACGAACAGTTGCGCAGCGCTATTTCCAACCTGGTCTATAACGCGGTCAATCACACCCCGGAAGGCACCGAGATTACCGTGACCTGGCAGCGCACACCGCAGGGCGCAAAGTTTTCGGTACAGGATAACGGTCCGGGAATTTCAGCGGAGCATATTCCTCGCCTTACCGAGCGGTTTTATCGGGTGGATAAAGCGCGCTCGCGGCAAACCGGCGGCAGTGGCCTTGGGCTTGCCATCGTAAAACACGCGCTCAGTCATCACGACGCGCGCCTTGAAATCGAAAGCCAGCCTGGCAAAGGAACCTGTTTTTCATTTGTGCTGCCGGAGCGGCTTATCGCTAATCCTGCGCCTGCGCGCCAAATCAGCTAATCACACTGTAAAATATAGTTTCCATGGGCCAGTAAACTGGCCCTTTTGACGTTTGGTTTCCTGAATGACTGCATGCTTTTTGACGTTTGTTTGTTTTTCGTTCGCATTAAAAGCCAGAACATTTTTAAGATTCTGGTGTGAATATCTAACCCCTTCCTTTTTTGTGGAATAATCTACTGGTTTTTAGATCCCTTATTGCCTTCAAACGTTATAAGCGTTTAAATTGCGCACCTGATGTTGCCAGACTGACTGTTATTTCGTGGTAATCCAAAAAACTATTCTCCGCCACGGCATCAGGTAAGTGTTTTTCGCTGAAAAGTAACGCAATGGCGCTATTTCACTCAGCGCTGGCAGCAAAAACGTCACTTATTTCAACACCACATCCACAGGCAGTAAGACTTTATGACCCATCATTTAAAATCGCGCGACCTCATCGCATTGGGCTTTATGACCTTTGCGTTGTTCGTGGGCGCAGGCAATATCATTTTTCCTCCCATGGTTGGTTTGCAGGCGGGTGAACACGTCTGGACGGCGGCAATTGGGTTTCTGATTACAGCGGTCGGACTGCCGGTACTCACCGTGGTGGCGCTGGCGAAAGTCGGCGGCGGTGTCGATAGCCTCAGCACGCCGATTGGTCGTCGCGCGGGCGTACTGCTGGCAACCGTCTGTTATCTTGCCGTCGGGCCGCTGTTCGCGACCCCGCGTACCGCCACCGTTTCTTTTGAAATGGGGATTGCGCCGCTGACGGGCGCGGGCGCGATGCCGCTCTTTATCTACAGCCTTATCTATTTTGCTCTGGTTATCCTGGTGTCGCTGTATCCTGGCAAGCTGCTTGATACGGTCGGCAACTTCCTGGCGCCGTTGAAAATTATTGCGCTGACGGTGCTTGCGGCAGCCGCGCTGCTCTGGCCTGCTGGTGATATCAGCGTAGCGACTGATGCCTATCAAAATGCGGCATTCTCTAACGGGTTCGTCAACGGCTATCTGACGATGGATACCCTGGGCGCGATGGTGTTCGGGATTGTTATTGTTAACGCGGCGCGTTCGCGTGGCGTCACCGAATCCCGTCTGTTGACTCGCTACACGATTTGGGCCGGCCTTATGGCTGGTATCGGTTTAACGCTGCTTTATCTGGCGCTGTTCCGTCTGGGTTCAGACAGCGCGACGCTTGTCGATCAGTCTGCTAACGGCGCGGCTATTCTGCACGCTTACGTACAGCACACCTTTGGCGGCGCGGGCAGCTTCTTACTGGCGGCGCTGATATTTATTGCCTGTATGGTAACCGCAGTAGGCCTGACCTGTGCCTGCGCCGAGTTTTTCGCTCAGTATCTGCCGCTGTCTTACCGCTCGCTGGTGTTTATCCTGGGCGGCTTCTCGATGGTGGTGTCTAACCTGGGGCTGAGCCACCTGATCCAGATTTCTATTCCGGTGCTTACGGCCATTTATCCGCCCTGTATTGTACTGGTAGTGTTGAGCTTCACCCGTGGTTGGTGGCACAATTCGACCCGCGTCATCGCTCCGGCTATGTTGATAAGCCTTCTGTTAGGGTTAATTGACGGCGTGAAGGCGTCGGCGCTTGGCGGCATGCTGCCTGCGTGGACGCAGAATATGCCGCTTGCGGATCAAGGGCTTGCCTGGCTGATGCCGACGTTGGCGATGATTGTAATTGCCGGTATTTGGGACCGCGCAGCAGGGCGTCAAATGACCTCCGCCGCGCACTAAAAAATACCGCCAGATTTTAACCACGGAGCCCGCTCCGTGGTTTTTTTATTGTGGAGACAGGTACTTAATCAGATGGATAACGGGAATACACTCAAACGCGGTTTGAGTACGCGACATATTCGCTTTATGGCACTCGGCTCGGCGATTGGCACCGGGCTTTTTTACGGCTCAGCCGACGCTATCAAAATGGCCGGTCCGAGCGTGCTGCTGGCGTATATCATCGGCGGCGTCGCGGCATACATCATTATGCGCGCGCTCGGCGAAATGTCGGTGCATAACCCCGCAGCCAGTTCGTTCTCCCGTTATGCCCAGGAAAACTTAGGCCCGCTCGCGGGTTACATCACAGGCTGGACGTACTGCTTTGAAATTCTGATTGTCGCCATTGCCGATGTCACCGCCTTCGGTATTTATATGGGCGTGTGGTTCCCAACCGTTCCCCACTGGGTATGGGTGCTCAGCGTTGTGCTGATTATCTGCTCCATTAACCTGATGAGCGTGAAGGTGTTTGGCGAGCTGGAGTTCTGGTTCTCGTTCTTTAAAGTCGCCACCATTATTATCATGATTGCCGCCGGTATCGGCATCATCATCTGGGGCATCGGCAACGGCGGGGAGCCAACCGGCATCAGCAATCTCTGGAGCAACGGCGGGTTCTTCGCCAACGGCTGGATTGGCACCGTGATGGCCTTGCAGATGGTCATGTTCGCCTATGGCGGTATCGAAATCATCGGCATCACGGCAGGCGAAGCCAAAGATCCTGAAAAGTCGATTCCGCGCGCCATAAATTCGGTTCCGCTGCGTATTCTTGTGTTCTACGTGGGCACGCTGTTTGTGATCATGTCTATTTATCCGTGGAATCAGGTGGGCACCAACGGCAGCCCGTTTGTCCTGACCTTCCAGCATATGGGCATCACCTTTGCTGCCGGTATTCTTAACTTTGTGGTGATCACCGCCTCGCTGTCAGCGATTAACAGCGATGTCTTTGGTGTGGGCCGTATGCTGCACGGCATGGCGGATCAAGGCAGCGCGCCGAAAGTGTTCGCGAAAACCTCACGTAACGGGGTTCCCTGGGTCACGGTGATGGTGATGACCGCCGCGCTGCTGTTTGCGGTGTATCTCAACTACATCATGCCCGAGAATGTCTTTTTGGTGATTGCTTCGCTGGCGACCTTCGCAACTGTCTGGGTCTGGATTATGATCCTGTTGTCGCAAATCTGGTTCCGCCGTCGTTTATCGCCACAAGAGGTGCAGGCGCTGAAATTTAAAGTGCCAGGCGGTGTCGTCACCACGATCATCGGGCTGCTATTCCTGGTATTTATTATTGCCCTGATAGGCTACCACCCGGATACGCGTATTTCGTTATACGTCGGGTTTGCGTGGATTGCCCTGTTGCTGGTGGGGTGGATAGTTAAACGCCGCCACGATGCGCGCGTCCGCACTACCGCCTGATTCTTTTCCTCCCCGCCGCCTGGCGGGGAGGTTGTTTTCGCTCTACGCTCACTTTCTCCACCTGTTCACTCCTCCCCCAAATAAACCCAAAATGAGGAAGGCGGCCTGCCGCTGATATGGCATGGTGGCGGCAAAATTCATGATGGGGAAATGATTATGTTGCAAGCCTGGCACCTTCCGGTGGCGCCTTTTATCAAACAGAGTCCGCAGCGGCTTGAAATTACGCTGTGGCTGTCAGGAGAAGATTTGCCGCAGCGGGTGACGCTGCGGGCAGAGCGAGACAATGAAGAAATCTCTATTGCGATGAAGCGTATGCGCCGCGCACCACAGCAAGGGGTAACCGCCTGGCGGGGGGTAATTTCACTGGAAGACGGGCAGCCGCGACGTCGTTATAGCTTCAAGCTGCTCTGGCCCAGCCGTCAGCGCTGGTTTACGCCGCAGGGATTTAATGACTATCCGCCTGCGCGCCTTGAGCAGTTCGCGTTTGATGCGCCGGATAACGGCCCGTCATGGGTGACTGACCAGATCTTTTATCAAATTTTCCCCGACCGCTTTGCCCGTAGCCTGCCGCGCAAGGCCGGGCAGGATAACGTCTATTATCATCATGCCGCCCATCGCGACATTATCCTGCGTGAGTGGGATGAGCCGGTGAGCGCAGACGGTGGCGGCTCGACATTTTACGGCGGCGATCTCGACGGCATCAGCGAAAAGCTGCCGTGGTTACAAAAACTTGGCGTCACGGCGCTTTATCTCAATCCGGTCTTTACCGCCCCCAGCGTCCATAAATATGATACCCAGGATTATCGCCATGTCGATCCGCAGTTCGGCGGCGATGAGGCGTTACTGCGCTTGCGTGAAAATACCCGGCGCGCCGGGATGCGTCTGATACTGGACGGCGTGTTTAATCACAGCGGTGATTCCCATCCGTGGTTTGACCGGCACAATGCGGCGACCGGCGGGGCCTGTCATAACCCGCAATCCCGTTACCGCGACTGGTACAGCTTCTCTCAAGAGGGTAAGGCGCTGGACTGGCTGGGCTACCCGAGCCTGCCGAAACTGGATTTCCAGTCACCGACGCTTATTGACGAAATCTATCGCGGCGAAAACAGCATCGTGCGCCACTGGTTGCGCGAGCCGTGGGGGATGGACGGCTGGCGGCTGGATGTGGTGCATATGCTCGGTGAAGCGGGCGGCGCGCAGAATAATTTGCATCATGTGCAAGGCATTACCCAGGCGGCGAAAGCGGAAAATCCGCAAGCCTATGTGCTTGGCGAGCATTTTGGCGATGCCCGCCAGTGGTTACAGGCAGACGTGGAAGATGCGGCGATGAACTATCGCGGTTTCACATTGCCGCTGTGGGGATTTTTGGCTAACACTGATATCTCTTACGATCCGCAGCAGATAGACGCCGAAACCTGTATCCGCTGGATGGAAAATTACCGTGCCGGGCTGTCCCATCACCAGCAGCTCCGCATGTTTAATCAGCTCGACAGCCACGATACCGCGCGGTTTAAAAGCCTGCTGGGTAAAGATGTTGCCCGTTTGCCGCTGGGCGTAGTGTGGCTGTTTTGCTGGCCTGGCGTCCCTTGTATTTATTACGGTGATGAAGTGGGACTTGATGGAAACAACGATCCATTTTGCCGTAAGCCATATCCGTGGGACCCCAAAGCGCAGGATCGCGAGCTGTTTGGGTTATATCAGCGTATGGCCCGGCTGCGTAAGCAATCGCGCGCATTACGCTACGGCGGCTGCCATGTGCTATACGCTAAAGGAGATGTGGTGGTGTTTATGCGCCTCTGGCAGCAGCAAAAAGTGTTGATTGCCATAAACCGGGGTGAGGAAACACGGATTGAATTACCCTGGTCGCCGCTTATTGCTGAGACAGATTGGCGACAAGCGGAAGGCCACGCGCACGTCGATGCGCAATCGCTGGTTATGCCCGCTGTTTCATACGGCGTCTGGCGTAATCGCTGAACCCCATTAAGACAAGCAGGCTAAGTGAGGCGCGCCCGTTGACAGACTGTGCGACAGCCGGGCAAGCCGTTTAAAAGGAAACAGGCATGGATGAACTGGTATTGTGGGCTGGGCTGATACTTTTTTTTGTCCTGGTCGTCGCCCCGGTTATGGCGGTGATGGCATGGCGAAGAAGTAACAGGGCGCTGGATGAATTAACGCTGTTGCGTAAGCGGGTCAGCGAGCTTGAGGCTACGCTTGCAGGCCAGCGCTTACCCGCCGGCGAAACGTCGCAGCAAGTGAGGCCTGAGCCGCTTGCGTCAGATGAAGATATTCTCGCTCGCGTGCAGCGCTATCGGCAAAAACCGCCGACGACGAGTCCGCCTGTACAGGTGGTAACTTCTCCCTGGGAATCCGATCCGGCGGCGGCCCTCACCGAGGCGCACCTTGCACCGGCACCGTTATCAGAGGCTATGCCTGAGGCTTCCGCACCGGTTCAGGACACTGCGCCTTCACACATGAGCGGTATGTTCAGTTCGCTGATCCGCTGGTTTATGCAGGGCAATCCGTTAGCAAAATTGGGCGTGTTGCTGCTGTTTTTAGGCCTGGCCTATCTGTTCCGCTATACCGTTGAGCGGGATATGTTCCCGCTGGAGTTGCGTTTGATAGCCGCAGCGGCAGGCTCAATGGCACTGCTGTTTTTCGGGTTCACCTTGCGTCATAAACAACCGCTTTATGGCCTGATATTGCAAGGTGGCGCGACCGGCGCGCTGTATCTCACCGTCTTCGGCGCGTTCCGGCTCTGGCAAATGCTGCCGATGACGCTGGCGTTTGGTTTGCTGCTCTTGATTTGCGCGGCGAGCGTGGGCCTGGCCGTTCTGCAAAAAGCGCTCAGTCTTGCGATGCTTGCCAGTATCGGCGGCTACCTCGCCCCCATTCTGCTCTCAACCGGTTCCGGCAATCACATCGCGCTGTTTTCCTTTTATCTGCTGCTTTCAGTCGGCATTCTGGCGATTAGCTGGTGGCAGCACTGGCGGGTGCTCAATCTGCTGGGTATGGCGTTTACCTTCGGCGTCGGCGGGTTGTGGGGGCTCAATGACTATCGGCCCGATCTCTATTTCAGCAGCCAACTTTTTTTAATCGCCAATATCCTGCTGTTTGGCGTGCTGTGCGTGGGGTTGTCGCTGCGCGCTCAGGCCAGCAAAGAAAAAATCATCGACGGCGTGTTGCTGTTCGCGCCGCCGCTGATCGGGTTTGGGATGCAGTACGCGATTACCCGTCATTTTGCCTATGGCCCGGCGTTGTCGGCGTTGGGGTTCGGTCTGGTCTATATCGGGCTGGGGTGGGTGGCATCGCGCCGCTTCCCGGGCAGCGGGAAAATACTGGTACTGGCCGCTCTGGCGCTGGGCGGGGCGTTTACCACGCTTGCCATACCGCTTGCGCTCTCTGCGCGCTGGACATCAATGGCCTGGGCGCTGGAGGGGCTGGGCATTCTGTGGCTCGGCCTTAAGCAACGGCAACGGCGCATGAGCTACAGCGGCACTGGCCTTCTGGTTCTGGCGCTGGGTAGTGCGGTGTACGCCGCTTTACAACCTATTACGCCGTTGTCGCTTACGCTGATTTTCGCCGTTCTCAGCCTGACCTGGTTGCTGGGATCATGGTGCTGGCGCGCGCATCACACGCGTATAAGCCAGGGCTTACTGGCGGGCGGAATCGCTTTCTGGATAGTGGCGCTACTCGGTTTTGCCGACGGGATAAAAGGGACCATCGGCATCGCGGTCATTGTGCTGGCGCTGCTCTGCGCATCGGTATGGCTATGGCGTTGGGTAAGCCTGCGTCTCGCATGGCGCGAGATGGGTTATAGCCAGTGGCTGCTGTGGCCGGGAATACTGCTGGCGGCGGCGTTCGAGGTGATGCATGGCGCACATTTGCTGAGCGCCGGATGGCAGGGGGTTATCTGGATAGCGGCTTTAAGCTGTGCGGGTGCGTTGCTATATAAAGATGACGCGTTGCTTGCCACGCGGCTGTCGCAGGCGCTGCATCTCACGTTATTCTGGCTGGTACTGTTGATAGCGGGACTTGAAATCGGCTGGTTTATTGATGATCTGCCCTGGGGGGCGAATGAATGGCAGGCCGGTATCATTATGGCGAGCGCGGGCATCATTATTTTGCTGGTGTATGGCGCTATCCGGCGTCGCTGGTGGCCGCTGCGCGTATGGCCTGAGCTTTATGGCGCGATTGCTCTGTTACCGTTAATCGCGCTGCTTATGGTTATGTTGATAGTCAGCAATTTGCTCGACGGCGTAATGCCCGGCTGGCCCTGGATCCCGCTCCTTAACCCGCTGGAAATCGGGGCAGGGTACGGCTTGCTGGCATTGTGGGTGGCGGCACGATTTTACGCCCTGCATCGCAACGTGGTTTATGACAAGATCGCGCGTGGCGTGCCGTTTATCCTTGCCGGACTGGCGTTCTGGTGGGCCAATGGCCTGTTACTGCGCATCCTGGCAGGTTTTGGCGATATCCCCTGGCAAGCCGATACACTCTGGTCGTCACGGATGGTGCAAACCACCTTTGCGTTATTCTGGACGGTGATTGCGCTGGTGGTGATGGTCAAAGCCACGCGCGCCGTCAGCCGTCACACCTGGATGGCGGGCGCAGTGCTACTTGGCGTGGTCATTGTGAAGTTAATGCTCGTGGATAGCGCCCGGGGCGGTGGACTGGCGCGCGCGATTGCGTTTATCGGCGTGGCAGTACTGGTTTTGATTGTGGGTTATTTTTCACCGCTGCCCCCAAGAGCGGACGGTGATAAGGCGGAAACGGAATGAAGGGATTAATGAGTTTTGTCGTGATGGCCGCGCTCTGGCTGCCGATGGGTGGGTATGCTGAGGAAACGCTACCCGACTCGCCCCAGGATTATGCCTTTGGAATGACGCTTGTCACGCAAGGCGCATCTCCGTTCTGGCAAGTGGCGTTACCGACCCAGGTTTATGAACAGACCGTCTGGCCTGATTTACGTGATGTGCGCGTCTTTAACGCACAGGGTGAAACGATGCCGTTCGCGCTTACGCCACAACAGCTGACGCAACAAACGCCAAGGCCGGTAGCGCTGAAAGTATTCCCGCTGGATATTACCCACGAAAAACGGGAAGGGCAGAGCAGCCTGACGGTGAAAATGCCCGGTGGCGCGCAGATCCAGTTGAATGGCGACGAGGTAAGCCGCATTAGCCAAAGCTTTCTGGTGGCCTTACCCGACGGGCTGAAAGCGCCGCTTGCGGTGGCGCAACTGCGCCTTGCCTGGCCGACGCTTGGACAGAACTGGCAGGCGAAAGTCGATCTCTACGCCAGCGATGATTTAAAAAACTGGCAAACGATAGCCCAGGCGGCGCCGTTAATGGATCTCACCGCCGGGAACGATCGGCTTAAGCTTGATACGCTTTCGGCGGGCGTAACGCTTTCTGACGAGGGGCCGCGTTATCTTTTAATGACGGTATTTGACGCGCCATCGCCTTTCAGCGTGCAGAGCGTGGAGGCTCTTTCGTCAACGGTTGATTTAACGAATGCGTACAGCTATCTGCCTGCCCGCAAGGAAAAAGCCGAGGCAAACCAGGCGGTGTACAGTTGGGCTAACCCCCAACCGCTGAGGGCGCTATCACTCAATCCTGGGGCCGAAAGCGAGGTATTGCCGGTCGAGATTGACTATCGTCACCGCGCGGATGAACCCTGGCAGCATCTGCAAAAAACGGTGCTTTACCGGGTAAGCGACATGCAGTCGGAACCCATAATGCTCAACGGTGAGCTGATTCAGGCTATCAGGATAAAAGGGATTAATACCAGTTGGGGCGATACGCCGCCGGAAGTCCAGGGATTGCGCGTTAGCCAGACGCTGGTATTTATTCCGCAAGGCGCCGGGCCGTTTATGGTGGCCTGGGGAAATAAAGCGGCTAAACCGCAGGCGATGGCGCTGGACATGATAATCCCGGAAAAACTGCGGACGCGGTACACGCTGGATACACTGCCCGTCGCCACAGAAGCCGACACGCTTACGCTGGGAGGCGAGGCGAGACTCACCGCAACCGATCCGGCGGAGCGCCGCAGTCAGATGATGACGATGTTGATTTGGGGCGTACTGGTGATAGGCGTTCTGGCGCTGGCGTGGGTGGCTTTGCGACTGTGGCGGGAAGTGAAAGCGAAGCCCTGATTTCAGCCATAAAAAAGGCCCGCATGCGGGCCTTTTTTTGAATACGCCATTACAATTTAGCGACGTTTTCGCTCAGGTATTTCGCAACGCCGTCCGGAGACGCGTCCATACCTTCTTTGCCTTTTTCCCACTGAGCCGGGCACACTTCGCCATGCTCTTCGTGGAACTGCAGCGCGTCAACCATACGCAGCATTTCGTCGATGTTACGACCCAGCGGCAGATCGTTAACTACCTGGTGGCGAACCACACCGGCTTTGTCGATCAGGAAAGAGCCACGCAGCGCAACGCCTGCGTCCGGGTGCTCGATGCCATATGCCTGTTGAATTTCACGTTTGATGTCGGCAACCATAGCGTACTGAACCTGGCCAATACCGCCTTTATCAACCGGCGTGTTACGCCATGCGTTATGAACGAATTCAGAGTCAAAAGAAACGCCTACTACTTCAACGCCGCGTTTCTGGAATTCTGCATAACGTTTATCGAATGCGATCAGTTCAGACGGGCACACAAAGGTGAAATCCATCGGCCAGAAGAACAGTACGGCTGCTTTTCCGTCGATGTGTTTTTTAAAGTTAAAGTTTTCAACGATTTCGCCACTTCCCAGAACGGCTGCAGCGGTAAAATCCGGCGCCTGACGAGTTACCAGTACCATGAGGACTCCTTGGTGTTATTGAAGGTGAGTAGAACGCAACGCGGGCCAGTATAACGAAATCACGCGGGTTCATCAGAATAAATAAACCAATCATTCAGATAGGTTTTATCTATCGATAATTTAATTTGCGCAACGCAGCACACAAGAATAGCCCTTTTTAAAGAAAGGGCAATCTTTGCCTTAAGAGGTTGTGAGGGTCATAAAATTTTCTGTTGCGCCATGCTCATCATGCGTGGATAGAACTGCCAGAATCGCTGTTCCAGCTCGTCATAATTCGCATCCAGATCGCCCCAGCTGTGTTGCAGCGCGGAAAGTTTTGGTCTACGACTCGCCATGCCGTTTAACACATTGCCGATAAACGCCATATCGCTGTAGCGCTCAAGCCAGCGTTCAGACCACAAATAATTGTTAAGATTGATAAAACGCGGCGGAGTCAGCGGTAAATGCTCACCAATTTCACGCTCGGCGATGGCGACGAAACGCGGCAATTCAAGCTCCGGAGAGAGCTTGTCCCAGTGGCGCGAAACAAAATGATCCCACATAACGTCCAGCGCAATAGGCGCGACGCGGCGGGTCTCTGCGCGAAACCAGGCCTTCGCTTCCTGCACTTCTGGCAGCGCATCCGTTAATACATCCACCCGGCGATGCATATAAATGCCGGCCACCACATCGGCAGAGTAATCGCCTGATGGATCGCCGCGAACAAAATCAGCCAGCAAATTGCCCAGCAGTGAACTGTCAGAGAGCCTGGCAAGGTGGAGATGGGCGAGAAAATTCATATATCAATCCAATAAAAGCGTTTACAAGGTGAACGGGTTGCAGCTAAAGCGCCCCGGCACTAGACTAGAGCGCCTGTTTTTTCGAGCTGGATTAACAGACTATTTTACTTGCTGGTGAGCAATAGCGCCTGTTATTGCGTGAAACTCGCCCGGCTTTGACAATAACCCCTGTTAAGCAGGCTCTACGTTTTAGTGTGAATAGCCATGCGCGTTGCCGATTTTTCCTTTGAATTACCTGAATCCCTGATTGCTCATTATCCGCTGCCAGGCCGAAGCTCCTGCCGTTTACTGTCTCTCGACGGTCCAACCGGCGCGCTAACGCATGGCACTTTCACCGATCTGCTTGAAAAGCTCAACCCAGGCGACCTGCTGGTATTTAATAATACTCGCGTGATCCCGGCGCGAATGTTTGGTCGTAAGGCCAGCGGCGGAAAGATTGAAGTGCTGGTAGAGCGTATGCTGGATGATAAACGCGTGCTGGCCCATGTCCGCGCTTCAAAAGCGCCTAAACCGGGTGCTGAATTGCTGCTCGGCGAAGACGAAAGCGTCAGGGCGACCATGACCGCGCGTCACGATGCGCTGTTTGAAATTGAATTCCATGACCCGCGCGCGGTACTCGATATTCTCAACGATATTGGCCATATGCCGCTGCCGCCTTATATCGACCGCCCGGACGAAGCGTCTGACCGCGAACTGTACCAGACGGTATATAGCGAAAAACCCGGCGCCGTCGCGGCACCGACCGCCGGGCTGCACTTCGACGAACCGCTTCTGGAGAAATTGCGCCAGAAAGGCGTCGAGATGGCGTTTGTCACGCTGCACGTTGGCGCGGGGACCTTCCAGCCGGTACGCGTTGACAGCATTGAAGATCATATCATGCATTCGGAATACGCCGAGGTGCCGCAGGATGTGGTGGATGCGGTATTAGCGTGTAAAGCGCGCGGCAACCGTGTGATTGCGGTCGGCACCACGTCGGTGCGCTCGCTTGAAAGCGCGGCAAAAGCCGCGAAAGATGCGCTCATTGCGCCCTTCTTCGACGATACCCAAATTTTCATCTATCCGGGTTATCAGTACAGTGTCACTGATGCGCTGATCACCAATTTCCACCTTCCGGAATCGACGCTCATTATGCTGGTGTCGGCGTTTGCAGGTTATAAACACACCATGAACGCCTATCATGAAGCAGTAAAAGCGGAGTATCGCTTTTTTAGCTATGGTGATGCGATGTTTATTACGTACAATCCGTCGGCGATTACTGAGCATATTGGTCAAGACCAATAAATCCATTACCAAATAACGCCTTAATCGGGCGTTATTGATTTCAGCGTGGAGCTTACTCCGCGCTGTCAGCACAATCATCAGACTGTCTCTCTGATGCAGGAGAAAACATGAACTTTGAATTACAAACCACCGATGGGCGCGCCCGTCGCGGCCGCCTGGTGTTTGAGCGCGGCGTGGTTGAAACGCCCGCTTTTATGCCAGTCGGCACCTACGGCACGGTAAAAGGCATGACGCCGGAAGAAGTGGAAGCCACCGGCGCGCAAATTATCTTAGGCAATACTTTCCATCTCTGGCTGCGTCCAGGCCAGGAGATCATGAAACTGCATGGCGATCTGCATGACTTTATGCAGTGGAAAGGCCCGATCCTCACCGATTCCGGCGGATTCCAGGTGTTCAGCCTTGGTGATATTCGCAAAATTACCGAGCAGGGCGTGCACTTCCGCAACCCGATCAACGGCGATCCGATTTTCCTCGATCCGGAAAAATCCATGGAAATTCAGTACGATCTCGGTTCCGATATCGTGATGATTTTCGATGAATGTACGCCGTATCCTGCTGACTGGGATTATGCCAAACGCTCGATGGAAATGTCGCTGCGTTGGGCGAAACGTAGCCGCGATCGCTTTGATTCTCTTGGCAATAAAAACGCACTGTTCGGGATTATCCAGGGCAGCGTTTACGAAGATTTACGTGATATCTCCGTCAAGGGGCTAGTAGAGATTGGCTTTGATGGCTACGCTGTCGGCGGTTTAGCTGTGGGCGAGCCGAAAGAAGACATGCATCGTATTCTTGAGCACGTATGCCCGCAGATTCCGGCAGATAAGCCTCGATACCTGATGGGTGTAGGTAAACCGGAAGATCTGGTGGAAGGGGTTCGTCGCGGTATCGACATGTTCGACTGCGTTATGCCGACGCGTAACGCCCGTAACGGTCACCTTTTCGTCACCAATGGCGTCGTGAAGATCCGTAATGCTAAGTACAAAAGCGATACATCACCGCTTGATGAAGAGTGCGATTGCTACACCTGTCGCAATTATTCACGTGCTTACTTGCATCATCTCGATCGTTGCAACGAAATACTGGGTGCGCGTCTCAATACCATTCATAATCTTCGTTACTATCAGCGCTTAATGGCTGGTTTACGCAAGGCTATTGAAGAGGGTAAATTAGAGCGCTTCGTTGCGGATTTTTACCAACGCCAGGATAGACCGGTTCCACCTTTGAATGTTGATTAATTAAATAATGAGGGAATTTTAATGAGCTTTTTCATTTCTGATGCGGTAGCAGCAACAGGTGCCCCGGCGCAGGGTAGCCCGATGTCACTGATTCTGATGCTGGTGGTGTTTGGTCTGATTTTCTATTTTATGATCCTGCGTCCGCAGCAAAAGCGCACCAAAGAACATAAAAACCTGATGAACTCCATCGCAAAAGGCGATGAAGTGCTGACTAACGGCGGTCTGGTTGGTCGTGTGACTAAAGTAGCGGAAAGCGGCTATATCGCTATCGCTCTGAACGACACCACTGAAGTAGTGATTAAACGTGACTTCGTCGCAGCTGTCCTGCCGAAAGGCACCATGAAGGCGCTGTAATCTTTCGTTTTCCCAAAGGGAACTGCCGTGTTAAACCGTTATCCTTTGTGGAAGTACATCATGCTGGTCGTCGTTTTTATCGTCGGCCTGCTTTATGCCCTTCCCAACCTGTATGGTGAGGATCCGGCTGTTCAGATCACTGGTGCGCGCGGCGTCGCGGCCAGTGAGCAAACGCTGAATCAGGTCCAGAACACCTTAAATCAACAAAAAATCACCGTGAAGTCTGTGGCGCTGGAGAACGGCAGCATTCTTGCCCGTTTCGACTCCACAGATACCCAATTACGTGCGCGCGAAGCGTTAATGGACGTATTGGGTGAAAACTACGTAGTCGCACTTAACCTCGCGCCGGCAACGCCGCGCTGGTTGACGGCTATCAATGCTGAGCCAATGAAGCTGGGTCTTGACCTGCGCGGCGGCGTTCACTTCCTGATGGAAGTGGATATGGATACTGCTCTGAGTAAACTTCAGGAGCAGAACATGGACAGCTTGCGTAGCGATCTACGCGAAAAAGGCATTGCGTACACCACCGTGCGTAAAGCTGACAATTACGGTTTGAATATCGTCTTTCGTGACAGCACTGCCCGTAACGAAGCGATCTCCTGGCTCTCTCCGCGCCATCGCGATCTGGTAATTTCCAGCGAAGGCGATAATGCACTGCGTGCGGTGATGAGTGACGAGCGTTTAAAAGAAGCGCGGGAATACGCGGTACAGCAGAACATTACTATTTTGCGTAACCGTGTAAACCAACTGGGTGTGGCGGAACCGCTGGTTCAACGTCAGGGCGCTGACCGCATTGTGGTCGAACTGCCAGGTATCCAGGACACCGCTCGCGCCAAAGAAATTTTGGGTGCGACGGCGACGCTTGAATTCCGTCTCGTGAACACTAACGTCGATCAGACGGCGGCGGCTTCCGGACGCGTTCCGGGCGATTCCGAAGTGAAGAAAACGCGCGAAGGCCGGCCGGTTGTGCTGTACAAGCGAGTTATCTTAACGGGCGATCATATCACTGACTCCACGTCCAGCATGGATGAGTACAACCAGCCTCAGGTGAATATTTCACTGGATAGCGCGGGTGGTAACATCATGGCGAATTTCACCAAGGACAACATCGGCAAGCCGATGGCGACCCTGTTTGTGGAATATAAAGACAGCGGTAAAAAAGACGCGAATGACCGTGCGATCCTGATGAAGCAGGAAGAAGTGATCAACGTGGCGAACATTCAGTCGCGTTTGGGCAACAGCTTCCGTATCACCGGCATCGACAACCCGAACGAAGCGCGTCAGCTGTCGCTGCTGCTGCGTGCCGGTGCGTTGATTGCGCCAATTCAGATTGTTGAAGAACGCACCATTGGGCCAACGCTGGGTATGCAAAACATTACCCAGGGTCTGGAAGCGTGTCTGGCAGGTCTTGCTGTATCCATCCTGTTTATGATCATCTTCTATAAGAAGTTTGGTCTGATTGCCACCACGGCGCTGCTGGCAAACCTGGTCCTTATCGTTGGGATCATGTCGCTGTTGCCAGGGGCCACGCTCACCATGCCGGGGATTGCAGGTATCGTCTTAACCCTTGCGGTAGCGGTGGACGCCAACGTACTGATAAACGAACGTATCAAGGAAGAATTGAGTAACGGACGTACAGTACAACAGGCGATTGATGAGGGCTACCGAGGCGCGTTCAGTTCCATCTTTGATGCGAACGTGACCACGCTGATAAAAGTGCTCATCCTGTACGCAGTGGGTACCGGGGCGATTAAAGGCTTTGCTATTACTACCGGCATTGGCGTGGCGACGTCCATGTTTACCGCAATTATCGGTACTCGTGCCATCGTGAACCTGCTGTACGGCGGCAAACGCATCAAGAAGCTGTCTATTTGAGGAGTGCGTTGTGGCACAGGATTATACTGTTGAACAATTGAACCATGGCCGTAAAGTCTATGACTTTATGCGCTGGGATTACTGGGCCTTCGGCCTCTCCGGTCTGCTGCTTATCGCTTCAATTATTATTATTGGCGTGAAAGGCTTTAACTGGGGGCTCGACTTTACCGGTGGCACGGTCATTGAAATTTCGCTGGAAAAACCGGCTGATATGGATTTGATGCGTGAATCGCTGGTCAAAGCTGGCTTTGAAGATCCGCTGTTGCAGAATTTCGGCAGCAGCCGCGATGTGATGGTTCGTATGCCGCCGGCGGAAGGCGCAACGGGCGGGCAGGTTTTGGGGAGCAAAGTGGTCAGCGTCATTAATGAGGCGACCAGCCAGAATGCGGTGGTGAAACGTATTGAGTTCGTCGGCCCAAGCGTGGGTGCGGAACTGGCGCAAACCGGCGCGATGGCGCTCCTTGTGGCGCTTATTTCCATTCTTGTGTACGTCGGGTTCCGCTTTGAGTGGCGTCTGGCTGCAGGTGTGGTTATCGCGCTGGCGCACGACGTGGTGATCACCATGGGCGTGCTGTCGCTGTTCCAGATTGAAGTGGACCTGACGATTATCGCGTCGTTGATGTCGGTTATCGGTTACTCGCTGAATGACAGCATCGTGGTTTCTGACCGTATTCGTGAAAACTTCCGCAAGATCCGTCGCGGTACGCCTTACGAAATCTTTAACGTGTCGTTGACCCAGACGCTGCACCGTACCTTGATCACATCCGGTACGACGTTAGTGGTGATTTTGATGTTGTACCTCTTTGGCGGCACCATGCTGCAGGGCTTCTCCCTGACCATGCTTATCGGTGTGTCAATCGGTACGGCATCTTCTATCTACGTAGCGTCCGCGCTGGCGTTGAAACTGGGCATGAAGCGTGAGCATCTGCTCCAGCAAAAAGTGGAAAAAGAGGGCGCCGACCAGCCTTCAATTCTGCCTTAATGCGTAAAGCGTGAATAAAATCCCGTCCATCTGGTCGGGATTTTTTTTTGCCTGATTGCGCCTCGCCGTTTACTGTTGAGAGTCAGGAATGTACGCCTGATGACAAGGAGCGAGAAGCCATGACCGAACCACGTCGTATCGTTGTAAAAACCCTCCCGCAGCCGCAATGCTGGCAGTCTCTTCCTTCCGTAACCCTTACGGATGACACGCTGCAAATGCGTAAAGCCAACGTACTTGCCGCTATGGAACAGCGTGCGCTGGATACGCTTGTTGTCTACGCCGATAAAGAACACGGGGCGAATTTTGAATACCTGACCGGTTTTATTCCGCGCTTCGAGGAGGCGTTGCTGGTGTTGCATCAGAATGGCGACGCGGTTTTGGTTCTTGGGAATGAAAACCTCAAGCTTGCCGCCCATGCCCGGATTGAAAACCGCGTGGTACACGCGCCGTGGTTTTCACTGCCCAATCAGCCAATGACTAATACCGCCTCATTGCCGCAAACGCTGCGCCTCGCAGGGATTGAAGGAAAGCAGCGCATCGGGATAGCAGGGTGGAAACTCTTTACCAGCGAGCACGATGACAATCATCAGCTGTTTGACCTGCCTGGGTTTATTCTCGATTCGCTGCGTCAGGCCGTTTCCCCTCAGTGTGTGCTGGTTAACGCCACGGATGTGTTTACTTCCCCGGCACACGGCGTGCGCATTATCAATAACGCCAACGAACTGGCGCATTATGAATATGGCGCGAACCTGGCTTCAACGGCGATATTAACAGCGCTTAATGCTATCGAACCCGGCAAAACAGAAAAGCAGATAGGCGCACTACTGGCGGCGGACGGGCAGGCGAATAACGTCGTGATGATAGCCGCGACCGGGGAGCGTTTCGCCCATGCCAGTCTTTATCCTGGCGATAAAGTCATTGAGCGCGGCGATAAATTTTCCCTTACCACCAGTTTTAAAGGCGGGCTTAGCAGCCGTGCCGCGTATGTGGTAGCAAATGAAAGCGAGCTTGCGCCAGCGGTTGCGGACTATCTCGACGTGGTAGCCATCCCTTATTATCGCGCTGTGGTGGGCTGGCTTGAACACCTTCGCGTTGGGGTAACGGGCGGGGAGATTTACCAGCTTATCGACACGTTGCTGCCGAAAAGTGAATACCACTGGCACCTGAATCCCGGGCATCTGGTGGCGGACGAGGAGTGGATGTGTTCACCCATTACGCCGCATTCGTCCATTCCTTTAGCCAGTGGCATGGTGTTGCAAATTGATATTATCCCCTCGCGCGCCGGGTATGCGGGAGCGAGTATTGAAGATACCGTGGCGTTGGCTGATAAAGCGTTACGTGATGCGCTTAAACGAGATTATCCGGACATGTGGTCGCGTATTGAGGCGCGTCGGGATTACGTGCAACGCTATCTGGGGATTCAGCTTAGTGAGGATGTTTTGCCGTTTTCTAACACGGTGGGGTATTTACGTCCGTGGCTACTGGATAAAACCTTAGCGTTAGGCTGCGAGGCGTGAAGAAAAGCCGGTCATTACGGGGAGATAATGACCGGCTTTTTAACTTAGAAGTTGTAACCGACGACCAGGTAACCACCCCAGCCGGTGGAGCGTACGTTGAAGTTGCCGTTGCCGAAGTTCAGTTCAGCATCATCCGCCCATTGCCCACCGTTATGCCAGTAACGTGCCACCAGCGCATAGTGGAAATGGTCATAGTTCAGCGACAGAATGTGGCTGGACGCGATGGAGTCGTTGGTACGCGCTTTCTTGCCGTTCAGATCGCGGAAATCTTTATCACCCAGATCGGAACCCCAGTCGAAGTTGGTAAAGCCGATGTAGTTCAGGTTGCCGCCCCACAGCGGGGTGATCGGTACAAAGTATTTCACTTTGAAACGGTAGCCGTCCCAGTCGTTCGCGTTTGCCGCGCCGTAGTTCTGCCACTGATATTTGGCATACACGTTCATCGACAGGCTCATCGGCAGACCGGTATCAATATCGGTACCCAGACCCATATACCAGGTGCTCTGACGACCAGACTCATTACGGCCCATGTCGTAGATGTAGTTGTTAGCGAAATACCACTCTTTGAACGGACCAAACGCCAGGCTAGTACCGGTCAGTTTATCAATTGAGAAACGCGGTTCGATTTCCATAAACAGCGGAGAACCGTGGTTCCAGATACCTTTCGCATCGCTATTACCGCCGAAGAAAACCGGCGCATCTACGTAGCCGTAGAAATCAAACCAGTCTTTTTTGGCGAAAGCTTCGTATTCCAGATAGGTATCGTTGCGGATCTGCGGTCCAAAGCGGGTGTGATAGCTGCCCACCACGTTCACGCTCTGATGCCACCAGTCGGAAAGATATTCAGGTTTGTTGGTTTCTTCCGCGCTGGAAGAGAAAGAAGCGGAAAGCGCCAGTGCCGCACCGGCAGCTAAAACATATTTTTTCATGGTTTATGCCACTTTTTAGATGAAATCCCCAACAGGAGACAAGGTATTGTTTCATTCCCCGCTTACCGCTGCAGGGGATGTTATTGTTGTGACTATTATAGAAATCATTGCTCACAAAAATATGTGTTGTTTCACATTCCTGTTTTATGCGTAAACGATTGCGTTCACGTTTACACATATTAGGCGGCAGAATTCTATCCAAAGAATGAATCATTGAATAATAAAAACGTGTTTTGAATGTGAAAAAAATAACAAGGCCGGATTTAACCGGCCAAAATGTTACGGCATGGCGGTAGGAGCTTCGGCCTGAAGCGGTTGGATATCGTGAATCCGTACAAACCCGAGTTGATCGGGCGTAATACCGTGAAGCTTGAGAGGAAGGGTGACATCGCTCGGCCCTAAAATACTGGCCGGGGCGCTGAACTGCTGGTTCTGCACATTGACCTCCTGATAGCTTTCCGTCGTGCCCTGCAATTGGCCCCACTCCACGGTCCCGGTAAAGGCCGGGAATGGCGTGCTGGATTCGCCCTGAATGCGCAGCGTAGCAAGCGTACCGTTGGCGTCAGCTTCCACCTTCGCAAGCGACATTTTCATCATGCCCAATTGGGTGCTTAAGCGTGCAGGCGTGTTCGCAGCCGGCAGCAAGTAGACGCCGCTTTGAGAGCGCGCATTAAGCGCGTTTTGCTGGGTTATTTTTATGGTTTCTTGCTGAAGCTTGCCCATCTCTTTGTTAAGGGTCGTGACGCTATGATGCATCTGACGGACTTCACTTTGCGGCGCGCAGGCGGTGAGAAAGAAAGGCGTAACGAGGAATAAAAATGTGTAAGGAGTTCTCATTGTGACGATCCTGTGTGTTTTTATTGCATAAATGCTAGCGCGTACGCATAAAAAATCCTTCATCTCTTGTCTCAAAAGCGCTGCATCTTTGTTGTAGTGCCAGTTCAGGTTACACTAGCCCTCAGTTAAATCTCCTTCAGGACGCACTATGCATTGCCCATTCTGTTTCGCTGTGGATACCAAAGTCATTGACTCTCGCCTTGTTGGGGAAGGCTCGTCGGTGCGCCGTCGCCGTCAGTGCCTGGTGTGCCATGAACGCTTCACAACGTTTGAAGTGGCGGAACTGGTAATGCCCCGGGTGATAAAAAGCAATGACGTCCGTGAACCCTTTAATGAAGACAAACTGCGCAGCGGCTTTCAAAAAGCGCTGGAAAAGCGCCCGGTCAGCGCTGACGACGTTGAAATGGCCATCAACCATATCAAATCCCAGTTGCGTGCTACCGGCGAGCGCGAAGTGACCAGCAAAATGATTGGCAACCTGGTGATGGAGCAGCTTAAAAAGCTCGATAAAGTCGCCTACATTCGCTTCGCTTCTGTCTATCGCAGCTTCGAAGATATTCGTGAATTTGGCGAAGAGATCGCCCGCTTGCAGGATTAACCCTAATGCAGGATGAGATTTTCATGGCGCGTGCGCTGAAACTGGCGCAGCGCGGTCGTTTTACTACCCATCCCAATCCCAACGTGGGCTGCGTCATCGTGCGTGACGGCGAGATCGTCGGAGAAGGTTTTCACTATCGCGCAGGCGAGCCGCATGCCGAAGTGCACGCGCTGCGTATGGCGGGTGACAAAGCCCGCGGCGCCACCGCGTATGTGACGCTGGAACCCTGTAGTCATCATGGCCGCACGCCGCCGTGCTGCGACGCGCTGATTGCGGCGGGCGTAACCCGTGTTGTGGCCGCGATGCAGGACCCGAACCCTCAGGTCGCCGGGCGCGGATTGTATCGCCTGAAGCAAGAGGGCATTGAGGTGAGCCACGGCCTGATGATGAATGAAGCCGAAGCGTTAAATAAAGGCTTTCTCAAGCGTATGCGCACCGGTTTCCCGTTTGTGCAACTCAAGCTTGGCGCATCGCTGGACGGACGTACCGCCATGGCGAGCGGCGAAAGCCAGTGGATCACCTCTGGCGAATCGCGTCGTGATGTGCAGCGCTTCCGGGCGCAAAGTAGCGCCATTCTAACCAGTAGCGCCACGGTGCTGGCTGACGATCCGTCGCTGACGGTGCGCTGGAATGAGCTGGACGCCGACACCCAGGCGCTGTATCCAGAAGACGCGCTGCGCATGCCGACCCGCATTGTGATCGATTCGCAAAACCGGGTAACGCCCAACCACAAGATTATCCATCAGCCTGGTGAAACGTGGTTGGCGCGCACTCAGCCTGATGACAGGCATTGGCCGGAAGGCGTCATGCAACTGCCTGTGCCTGCGCATAATGGTCATCTCGATATCGTGGTTCTGATGATGCTGCTGGGCAAACGGCAGGTAAATTCGATTTGGGTGGAAGCCGGAGCTGAATTGTCCGGCGCGCTTTTACAGGCGGGCGTGGTGGATGAGATTGTGCTCTATATCGCGCCGAAGCTGTTAGGCAACGATGCGCGGGGGCTATTTGCTCTGCCTGGCCTTGAAAAGCTGGCGGATGCGCCCTCACTTAGATTCAGCGAGATACGTCCGGTTGGCCCGGATTTGTGTCTGCGACTTACGTTACAATAATACCGAGTTTTAAAACGTAAGCAGCCCATAAAAAAACATGATAGAATCCGCCCCCCTGCGGGGCCAAATGAACCCGTTAAGGAAGAGTATGAACGTTATCGAAGCTAATGTTGCTACCCCGGACGCTCGCGTCGCCATCACCATCGCGCGTTTTAACAACTTCATCAACGACAGCCTGCTGGAAGGCGCTATCGACGCGCTTAAACGTATCGGTCAGGTTAAAGATGAAAACATCACCGTCGTTTGGGTTCCGGGCGCTTACGAGCTGCCACTGGCGGCGGGCGCATTGGCGAAAACCGGTAAATATGACGCGATCATCGCGCTGGGTACCGTCATTCGCGGCGGTACTGCCCATTTCGAATACGTAGCCGGTGGGGCGAGCAATGGCCTGGCGCATGTCGCACAGGAAAGCGATATCCCGGTAGCCTTCGGCGTACTCACCACTGAAAGTATTGAACAAGCCATCGAACGCGCTGGCACAAAAGCCGGGAACAAAGGTGCTGAAGCAGCCCTTACCGCGCTTGAAATGATTAATGTATTGAAAGCCATCAAGGCCTGATTTTAAGGGGAATTCCGTGAAACCTGCTGCTCGTCGCCGCGCCCGTGAATGTGCCGTCCAGGCACTTTACTCCTGGCAGTTGTCCCATAACGACATCGCTGATGTTGAATACCAGTTCCTGGCGGAACAGGACGTCAAAGACGTGGACGTTTTGTACTTTCGTGAACTGCTGACCGGAGTGGCGACCAACAGCGCGTATCTCGACGGCCTGATGCAACCTTATCTGTCCCGTCTGTTAGACGAACTGGGACAGGTAGAGAGAGCGGTACTGCGCATCGCGCTGTACGAACTTTCAAAACGTCAGGATGTGCCCTATAAAGTAGCCATCAACGAAGCGATTGAACTGGCGAAAACTTTCGGCGCTGAAGATAGCCATAAGTTTGTCAACGGCGTGCTGGACAAAGCCGCTCCGCAAATCCGCCCCAATCGTAAGTAAGCTCTACTCCTCTGGCCGGCTTGTGTCCGGCCTTTTCTTTTTTATGCGAGGCATAACGCATGGCATGCGGCGAATTTTCCCTTATTGCCCGTTATTTTGATCGCGTGAGAAGCTCTCGACGTGATGTGGAAACCGGAATCGGTGACGATTGCGCATTGCTCACGGTTCCTGAAAAACAAACGCTGGCGATAAGCACCGATACGTTGGTAAGCGGCATTCATTTTTTGCCGGATATTAATCCGCGCGATTTGGGTTACAAAGCGCTGGCGGTAAATCTCAGCGATCTCGCCGCGATGGGGGCCGATCCCGCGTGGTTGACGCTTGCGCTGACCTTGCCGGAAGTGGACGAAGCGTGGCTTGAAGCCTTTAGCGACAGTCTGTTTGAACAGCTGAATTACTACGAAATGCAGTTGATTGGCGGCGACACCACGCGTGGCCCGTTATCCATGACGCTTGGGATCCATGGATTTGTCCCTGCTGGTCGCGCCCTTAAACGCGATGGCGCAAAACCGGGAGACTGGATTTATGTGACCGGTACGCCGGGCGACAGCGCAGCAGGCCTTGCGATTTTACAAGACCGTCTAATCGTCGAGGACGCAGCCCAGGCAGATTACCTCATACAGCGCCATTTACGTCCAACGCCGCGTATTCTGCAAGGCCAGGCGCTGCGCGATATCGCGAGCAGCGCCATCGATCTCTCCGATGGGCTTATCTCCGATCTGGGCCATATCCTCAAAGCCAGTGAATGTGGCGCGAAAGTAGCGCTCGACGCGTTACCCTTTTCGCAAGCGTTGCGTGAGAATGTCAGCCTTGAGCAGGCGGAACGGTTTGCCCTGACCGGCGGCGAAGATTACGAGTTGTGCTTTACGGTGCCGGAACTCAATCGCGGCGTGATTGATGTGGCGCTTGGCAGGTTGGGCGTTCCTTTCACCTGTATCGGGCAAATGACCGCCGATGTCGAAGGAATGCATTTTTCCCGTGATGGCGAGCCGGCTGATTTTACCGGCAACGGGCACGATCACTTTCTTAGTGCCTGAGTCGCGAAACCCTCTCCTGTCCATCAGGAGAGGGCATCTCATTGATTACTTAAATCCTACTACCGGATGCGGCTGATAAGGCGTTTCCAGCTCCGCAATATCCACATCGCTTAGCGTTAAATCCACCGCGCCCAATAAATCATCCAGCTGTTCTTCACGGGATGCGCCAATAATCGGCGCGGCAATCGCCGGTTTGCTCAGCACCCACGCCAGCGCCACTTGTGCCCGCGACACGCCTTTATCTTCAGCGATGGCGGCAACGCGCTCGGCAATTTTGGCGTCGTTCTCTTCGGTTTGCTGATAAAGGGTTTTGCCGAATTCATCGGAAACCAGGCGCGCGGTGGTTTCCCCCCACGGACGCGTTAAGCGGCCACGCGCCAATGGGCTCCACGGGATGACCGCCACGCCTTCCTTCAGACACAGCGGCAACATGCCTTGCTCTTCTTCACGGTTAATCAGGTTGTAATGATCCTGCATCGTAACGAAACGCGCCCAGCCGTGTTGATCCTGAAGCGCCAGCGCCTGTGCGAACTGCTCGGTGTGCATGGAAGACGCGCCGATATAGCGTGCTTTGCCCGCCTTCACAACTTCATCTAATGCTTCGAGCGTCTCTTCGATGGGCGTGTTGTAGTCCCAGCGGTGGATTTGCAGGAGGTCGACATACTCCATCCCAAGGCGATGCAGGCTGTCGTCGATGGAGCGCAGGATTTGCGCCCGGGACAGGCCTTCCGGCAAATCCCCGACCTGATGGAAGACTTTCGTCGCAACCACCACGTCTTCCCGGCGGGCGAAATCTTTTAAGGCGCGCCCCAGGATCTCTTCGCTGCTGCCATCGGAATAGCTGTTTGCGGTGTCGAAAAAGTTAATGCCTTTGTCGATGGCGTGTTTGATGATAAGGCGACTGCTCTCTTCAGGCAGCGTCCAGGCGTGCTTACCCCGGTCCGGTTCGCCAAACGTCATACAGCCCAGGCAAAGACGGGATACCCTGAGATCGGTTTTTCCTAAATTATTGTATTGCATGCTTCCTCTCCTGCTTGCGGGTAACAAAGGTCATCCTTTAAGCATAGCAGGAGAGGAAAAGGGAAGGGGGAACGCTTATCCCAGCCAGGCGCGGATTTTTGCTTCCATGCCCTCGGCGTTCAGGCCGATTTCAGCACGGGCTTCGTCCTGCGTGCCCTGAGGAATGAAAAAGTCCGGCAGGCCAATATTGAGAACCGGCACGACCTGGCGATGCGCCATCAGCACTTCATTCACGCCGCTGCCCGCGCCGCCCATAATGGCGTTCTCTTCAATGGTCACCAGTGAATCGTGGCTTGCGGCAAGCTCCAGAATTAACGCCTCATCCAACGGTTTCACAAAACGCATATCCACAAGGGTCGCATTAAGCGAATCCGCGACGGCGGCGGCATCCGGCATCAGGGTGCCGAAATTCAAAATGGCGATTTTCTCACCCTGACGTTTGACCACACCTTTACCAATCGGCAGCATTTCCAGCGGGGTTAACGTCACACCCACGGCGTTACCGCGCGGATAACGCACCGCGGTCGGGCCGTCGTTGTAGTGATAGCCGGTGTACAGCATCTGGCGGCATTCGTTCTCATCGCTCGGCGTCATGATAATCATGTCCGGGATGCAGCGCAGGAAAGATAAATCAAACGCGCCCTGATGGGTTTGCCCATCTGCGCCCACAATGCCCGCGCGATCAATGGCGAACATGACCGGCAACTTCTGGATAGCCACATCGTGGATAACCTGATCGTAAGCGCGTTGCAGGAACGTGGAGTAAATCGCAACGATGGGTTTATAGCCGCCAATGGCTAATCCCGCCGCCAGCGTGACCGCGTGTTGTTCGGCGATAGCAACGTCAAAATAGCGATCCGGGAATTTACGCGAGAACTCCACCATGCCGGAGCCTTCACGCATCGCGGGGGTAATCGCCATCAGCTTGCTGTCTTTCGCGGCGGTTTCACATAGCCAATCGCCAAAGATTTTCGAATAGCTCGGCAGGCCGCCGCTGCTTTTCGGCAGACAGCCGCTTTGTGGGTCGAATTTCGGCACCGCGTGGAAGGTAATAGGATCTTTTTCAGCCGGTTCGTAACCACGGCCTTTTTTGGTCATGATATGCAGGAACTGCGGACCTTTCAGATCGCGCATGTTTTTCAGGGTATGGACTAACCCCAGCACATCGTGACCATCAACCGGGCCAATATAGTTAAAGCCCAGCTCTTCAAACAGCGTACCCGGCACCACCATGCCCTTGATATGCTCTTCGGTGCGTTTAATCAGCTCTTTAATCGGCGGGACGCCGGAGAGCACTTTTTTGCCGCCTTCGCGCAGCGTCGAGTAGAGCTTCCCGGAGAGCAATTGCGCCAGATGGTTATTCAGCGCGCCGACATTTTCCGAGATAGACATTTCATTATCGTTGAGGATAACCAGCATATCCGGGCGGATGTCGCCCGCGTGGTTCATCGCTTCGAATGACATTCCCGCCGTGATGGCGCCATCGCCAATCACGCAGACGGTACGGCGGCCCTGATTTTCTTTGGCGGCCGCAACGGCGATGCCGATGCCTGCGCTAATCGAGGTCGACGAGTGCCCGACGCTTAACACGTCATATTCACTTTCACCGCGCCACGGGAACGGGTGCAGCCCGCCTTTCTGACGGATAGTGCCGATCTTGTCACGCCGCCCGGTGAGAATTTTATGAGGATAAGCCTGATGGCCCACGTCCCAGATTAAACGGTCGAAGGGCGTGTTGTAGACGTAATGCAGCGCAACCGTCAATTCAATGGCCCCAAGCCCAGAGGCAAAATGCCCGCTGGAGCGGCTTACGCTATCAAGCAGATAACGACGCAATTCGTCGCACAGCTTAGGCAGACTCTCTTTTGGCAGCAGGCGTAACTCTTGTGTAGAGTCAACCAGCGCCAGGGTTGGGTACTTTGAAATATCAAAACTCATCAGAGGCTCGTGGTGATTATGTTATTTGTCACGTTGGATGATGTAATTCGCTAACGCTTCCAGTGTGCGGGTATCCATCTGTTTAGACGACAATTCCCGCAGTGCGGCAAGGGCATCGTCACACAGCGCCTGCGCTTTTTCACGGGCTTGCTCAAGGCCCAGCAGTGCAGGATAGGTGCTTTTTCCAAGGTACTGATCAGCGCCCTGGCGTTTACCAAGCGTTGCAGTATCCCCCACCACATCCAGAATGTCATCCTGTACCTGGAAAGCCAGGCCGATACTATCTGCATAGCGATCGAGAAGGGGTAACGCGTCGCGTCCAGCCGTACCTGCGCACAGCGCGCCCATGCGAACCGCAGCACGAATCAGCGCGCCGGTTTTATGGCGATGAATGCGCTCAAGCGCCTCCAGCGATACCTGTTTGCCTTCCGCTTCAAGATCCAAAGCCTGACCGCCGCACATTCCCGCCACGCCGCTTGCCATCGCCAGTTCAGACACAAGGCTTAAACGGTCGGCTAACGCCACGCCGGGCATCGGGGCATCACTCAGTATAGAGAACGCCAGCGTTTGCAACGCGTCGCCGGCTAAAATTGCGCTCGCTTCGCCATATTTAATGTGGCAGGTCGGTTGGCCACGACGTAAATCGTCGTTATCCATTGCCGGGAGATCGTCATGCATGAGCGAATAGGCGTGAATACATTCTATCGCTGCCGCAGGCGCGTCCAGTGCCTGTGGCTCGACGCCAAATATATCGCCGGTGGCGTACACCAGAAACGGGCGTAAACGCTTACCACCTAATAGTGTGCCGTAGTGCATGGTCTCGACCAGCGGAGTGTTCTGAAACGGCAGCGCGCTAATAAACTGGCGCAACGCTTCGGTGGCACGCTCTGCCTGGGCCTTCATGATGGCGTGAAAATCCATTTATTCCGCATCCGGTTTGAAAGGAGAAAGCGGGGCGTCTTCGCTTTCAGACAGCAGGATCTGCACGCGCTGTTCAGCCTGTTGCAGCTTTACCTGCCCCTGACGCGCCAGTTGCACGCCCCGTTCGAATTCGTTAAGCGCCTCTTCAAGCGGCAATGCGCCACTTTCCAGACGGCTGACAATCTGCTCAAGCTCCTGCAACGCCGTTTCAAAGCTTGCGGGGAGTTCGTTTTTCTTTGGCATAGTGAATGTCTGACTCTATCGTTTGGTTTTAACTTCCATGGTAGCGAAATCACACCATTTTACCCAAAATAATTCGAATGCCAGGAAGACGGTGACGCAGCACATGCCCGGCGTTTACGTTAGAAAGTCACCGGGTGAGCGAGGGCGCCAACGCCTCTGCAATGTGAATGATGCCGGGTAAACAAAATAAGGCGGAATAAGTTGGTTATGTGCGCAGTCTCACAGCGATGGTGATATACTGGCGCGCTCACGATGCAAGCGCGATTGTTGCCTTGCGGTATTTTTCTTAATGCCCTCAGGGCTTGCCAACGAACCATTGCCGCCATGAAGTTTATCATTAAATTGTTCCCGGAAATCACAATTAAAAGCCAATCTGTGCGTTTGCGCTTTATTAAAATCCTGACCGGAAACATCCGTAACGTCCTTAAACATTACGACGAAAGCCTCGCCGTTGTCCGCCACTGGGACCATATCGAGGTCCGCGCTAAAGATGAAAACCAGCGTCTTGCTATTCGCGACGCGCTTACCCGCATCCCTGGCATTCACCATATTCTTGAAGTCGAAGACGTGCCGTTTACCAGCCTGCACGATATTTTCGAGAAAACCCTGGCGAACTGGCGCGACCAACTGGAAGGTAAAACCTTTTGCGTGCGCGTAAAGCGTCGCGGCAAACACGAGTTTAGCTCCATTGAAGTTGAACGTTACGTTGGCGGTGGTTTAAACCAGCATATCGAATCCGCGAAAGTGAAACTGACTCACCCGGATATTACGGTGAATCTGGAAATTGAAGACGATCGTTTACTGCTGGTAAAAGGCCGTTACGAAGGTCAGGGCGGTTTCCCGATTGGTACTCAGGAAGATGTGCTGTCGCTGATTTCCGGCGGCTTCGATTCCGGCGTTTCCAGCTATATGCTAATGCGTCGCGGCTGCCGCGTGCACTATTGCTTCTTTAACCTTGGCGGCGCCGCGCATGAAATCGGCGTCCGTCAGGTGGCGCATTATCTGTGGAGCCGCTTTGGCAGCTCGCATCGCGTTCGCTTCGTTGCCATTAACTTCGAACCGGTCGTCGGCGAAATTCTTGAGAAAGTCGAAGACGGGCAGATGGGCGTGGTGCTTAAGCGCATGATGATCCGCGCGGCCTCCCGCATCGCGGAACGCTACGGCGTTCAGGCGCTGGTGACCGGGGAAGCGCTGGGTCAGGTATCCAGCCAGACGCTGACTAACCTGCGTTTAATCGATAACGTGTCCGACACGCTGGTGTTGCGTCCGCTTATCGCCCATGACAAAGAGCACATTATCGATCTGGCCCGTAAAATCGGTACGGAAGACTTTGCCCGCACCATGCCGGAGTACTGTGGCGTTATCTCAAAAAGCCCGACGGTAAAAGCGGTGAAGGCCAAGATTGAAGCGGAAGAAGCCAACTTCGATTTTTCTATTCTCGATCAGGTGGTGGAAGCCGCGACTAACGTAGATATTCGTGAAATCGCCACCCAAACCGAGCAGGAAGTGGTTGAAGTGGAAACCGTCACCGGGTTTGGCCCGAACGATGTGATCCTGGATATCCGCTCGGTCGATGAGCATGATGACAAACCGCTGAAAGTTGAGGGTGTGGATGTGGTGTCGCTGCCATTCTACAAACTGAGCACCAAATTCGGCGATTTAGACCAGAGCCGAACCTGGCTGCTGTGGTGCGAGCGCGGGGTAATGAGCCGCCTGCAGGCGCTCTATCTGCGCGAGCAGGGCTTTACCAATGTGAAAGTTTACCGCCCGTAATCTTTTGCGAGTAAAAAGCCGCCTTCACAGAAGGCGGTTTTTATTTCGCCCTGCATAACTGGCTGAACTCCTTAAAAAGAAGTCGTTGCCAGTTTTACGAAAGTGGAATTTTCAGACAATAGTGCGGAGCCAGAACCCATTGATGACCATGCCCACAGGACGTGGTTTTCAATTGGCAATAAAAAGCCGGTCATCATGACCGGCTTTTTTTTTATCTTTCGCGAAAGGCCTCAGCGCGGGCGCGCAAAATGGGCTTCATCAGATACTGCAGAATGGTTTTCTTACCGGTAATGATATCCACCGACGCCACCATACCCGGTATGATCAGCAGCGGCTTTTCAGTGCTGCCTAAATGGTTTTTATCGGTGCGCAAACGGATAACATAAAAACTATTACCCTCTTTGTCCGTCACCGTATCCGGGCTGATTTGCTCAAGTTTGCCTTTAAGCCCGCCGTAAATGGTGTAGTCATAAGCGGTAAATTTCACCACTGCTTCCTGGCCGGGATGCAAAAACGCGATATCCTGCGGTCGAATTTTCGCCTCCACCAGCAGGCTGTCGTCCAGCGGGACGATTTCCACCAGGTCGTTACCGGGCTGAATAACGCCGCCGATTGTGTTGACCAACATTTGCTGCACGATCCCGCGTACCGGCGAGGTCACAAGCGTTCGGTTTACCCGGTCTTCAATCGCCTTGCCTGAAGCTTCAAGTTTACTGAGATCGGTCCGCGCTTCGTTCAACTGCGCCAGCGCTTCGCTGCGATAGCGTCCACGGGTTTCAGCGACTTTGCTTTCAATCTCGTTAATGGCCGCCTGAGCGCGCGGAATGGCTAACGCCACAGAATCAAGTTGCCCACGTGTTTCCACCTCAGAGCGACGCAGACGCAGCACTTCCACTTTAGAAATCGCGCCTTTCGCCACCAGTGGTTCAGACATGCTGATCTCCTGTTGCAACAGATCAAGACTGTTGCGGTACTGGACTTTTTTGGACTCGTAATCCAGCAGTTCTTGCTTCTTCTGGATCAACTGTTCATCAAGCCCGGCGATTTCGCTCTGGATCCGCTTTTTCATACTGGCGAACAGTTCCAGCTCGCCCTGAGCAATATCCGGCGCGCGTTTTTGGATCTCGTCTGTAATCGTCAGATCTTGCGCATCGTTAAGCTGGGCGGTGAGGCGCTGAATCCGCGCCTCAAGCGCCATACGATCGGCTTCGGTTTCACCCGCATTCGACTTAAATCGCGTATCGTCCAGACGCAACAGCGGCGCGCCCGCCTGTACCACTTCGCCTTCGCGGGCATACACTTGCGCGACAATACCGCCTTCCAGGTTCTGGATTTTTTGCAGGCGAGAAGAGGGGATAGCTTTGCCTTCTCCACGGGTAACTTCATCAATATCCGCAAGCGAGGCCCAGGTAATCACGGCGATAAAAAAGGCAAGGATTGCCCACAGCGTCAGGCGCACCACGCGCGGGGTATCATCCAGCAGCGCTTTATTGACTTCACTGGTGAACTGATTGCTGTTTTTGTCGCCAAGCAGCCAGCGGCCCAGACGGCGAAAACCCTCAGCGATTCGCATGGATCTGCCCCTTTTTCAACGCGCTCATAACGGTCTCTTTCGGACCATCGGCAATGATTTTGCCGTTATCGAGAATAATTAATCGGTCCACCAGCGACAGCATTGACGCGCGGTGGGTCACCAGCAGCACGGTTTTATCGCTGATGATGGGTTGCAGCGCCTTCTTAATCAGATCTTCGCTGGTGTTATCCATAGAACTTGTTGGTTCATCGAGTAATAACACGGGTGGGTCGAGCAGCAGCGAGCGGGCAAGCGTAATCGCCTGACGCTGACCGCCGGAGAGGTTCATCCCGCGCTCGCCCACTTGCATGTTGTAGCCGGAAGGGTGGCGACGGGCGAACTCATGCACGCCGGTCACTTCGGCTACCCGCAGCATGGTTTCATCATCCACGTAGCTTGCGCCGCACAACAGATTGTCGCGCAGCGTCCCGTTGAACAGATGGATATCCTGAGGCGCATAACCGATGTTATGTCGTACATCGTGCACATCTATCTGGCGGGCGTCGATGCCATCAATCAGTACGCTGCCTTCATCTGGCTGATAAAAGCCCACCAGCAGCTTCGCCAGCGAACTTTTGCCGGAACCGCTGCGCCCGATAATGCCGATTTTTTCCCCCGGCGTTACGGTCAGGGAAATGTTGTTAAGCGAAACCTGTTGGCTACCCGGATAACGGAAGGTGACGTTACGAAACTCGATAGCCCCGGTTAAGGTTTCGCGTTTAAGCGGCACCTCATCCTGCTGTGCTTCTTGCTCAAGCGCCATCATGCCATCAACGGTGTGCTTGGTCATTTTGGCACGCTGATAGCGGGTAATCAGGCTACATAGCTGCCCGATAGGCAACATGGCGCGACGGTTAAGCAGGTAGCAGGCGATAAGCCCGCCCATACTTAAATGACCGTCGATAATCAAATAGACGCCGGCGACTATCATCATGACGCCACAGGCTTGCTGCAGCCAGTGCGTGAAATTTACCGCCACATAGGAGAGGGATTTCACCCGCAGCTCCAGCTTGCTGAGGCTGCCGATAATCTGTTCCCACTGATACTGCCGTTCGCTCTGGGCATTATTCAGCTTGATGGCGTCAAGCCCGCTTAACGTTTCCACCAGCATTGCCTGACGCTCGCTGGAAAGCTTGAACGTTTTTTGAATCGTGGCGAGCAGGGGGCGCTGGATAAGCCAGTTCACCAGCATCGCAACGGGGTAAGCGAGCAGAGGGATAAACACCAGCGGCCCGCCGATAATACCCACCACGGCCAGAATCATCAGGGTAAAAGGAAAGTCGATAAGCGCCGTGAGCGTCAACGATGAGAGAAAATCGCGCAGCGACTGATAGTCCTGGAAGTTCTGCGCGAAACTGCCAACGCGCGGCGGGCGCAGTTTCATTTTCATGCCAAGCAGCCGCTCAAACAGCGCCGCCGAGACAATCAAATCGGTTTTCTTCCCGGCAATATCCAGACAGATACTGCGCAAAATTTTCAGGATAAGATCGAACACATACGCGATGGTGATGCCAATGGCCAACACCCATAGCGTGGCGGTGGCGTGATTGGGCACGACGCGGTCATATACGTTCATCACAAACAGCGGCGAGCACAGCGCAATCAGGTTAATAAGAAAGCTTGCTACCACCGAGTCGAGATACAAATACTTAGACAGCCGCAGCGTATCCTGGAACCAGGCTTTAGTCCGGGGAATCAGCGCCGTTGGCTGGCTGTCGTACTCATGTATCGGCTGAATAAAAATGGCTTTACCGGCATAGAGCTTCTCAAGCTCGGCGATATCAAGCGTAATTGCGCCGCCTTCGGTCTCCCCTGGCATCAGCCGGGCCTTTCCCTCTTCCAGCGCCGTCAACACGGCGGCCTGGCCATTATGCATCACCACTATCGCAGGCAGCGACAGGGCGGTGATTTTCGCAAGCGGACGTTGGATTACCCGCGCTTTTAGCCCGGCACGCTGCGCGGCTCGCGGCACGGCGCCGAGCGTCAGACAGTTTGACTGCAACGGCAGACCGGCGGTCAACACGTTGCGACTGGTAATAATGCCGTGCAATTTGCAGACCACCATCAGGCAATCCAGCAGCGGATCGTCATGATTGAGTCTGGGGTCGTGGCGGACGGTCTCTTGAAAAGAGACATCCTGAATATCGGTGATGTCGTTGATCAGTGCCATAATCTGCCGTACCTGATGACAGCAAAACTAAAAAGGCCTGTTTCATCAATTAACGATAAAACAGGTCCATGAATTCAATGCGTTACTTACACGACTTATTGCAGATCGGGTAATTCCGCCTGGGTGGTTTGCCGGGCGTCCAGCGGCTGCGCGGCGGCCGGTGGCTGAATCGACATCGCTTTTAACAGCTCGCCCATTCGCGCATTGATGCGGTAAGTCGAAAACATTTCGACAAACTGCAACTCAACATATCGGCGCTGGGCGCTAAATACTTCATTTTCGCTGTCGAGCATATCCAGTAGCGAACGGTCGCCCAGGCTGAACTGCTCCTGATAGGCGGTACGTACCGTCATACTGCGATCGGCATATTCTTTGGCGATGGGCACTTGCTGTTCGGCATTGCGCAGGGCGTTCCACGACAGGCGAAGCTCTTCATTAAGCTGGCGCAGCGCATTGCGTTTCACATCCTGCGCTTCTTTGGTGCGATAGGCATAGGAGGAGAGTGTGGCTTTATCGCTGCCGCCGTTGAACAGGTTGTAGCGCATCCGCAACATCGCCTGCCATTCCTGATTGTGGCCGCGCGTACCGTCGACGTTGTTATCCATGGTACGGCCCACTTCCATATTCACTTCCGGGTAAAAGCGGGATTTGGCGGCTTCGTACTGCTGGCGGGTCGCTTCCACATCGGAATCCGCAAGCTTTAACAGCGGACTATTTTCCAGTGCGATTTTACGGGCTTCTTCAAGCGACGCCGGGACGGCGAATTTCGACGGCAGGGTTAAATTCTCGGCTTCCATACCGGTCACGCTCTGGTATTTCGCGCGCGCGTCTTCCAGATTGGTTTGCTCCGTCAGCAGATTATTACGCGCCTGGGCCAGACGCGCTTCCGCCTGCTCGTGATCCGCAAGCCGGCCCACGCCTTGTTCGGTACGCAACGTAATCTGATCGAAAATACGCTCGTGGTTCGTCAGGTTCTCCTGGGCCAGCGCGACCATTTTTTCACGCATCAGCACATCGAGATAGCTCTGCACGACTTCAAGCGCGGTGGTTTCGCTGGTATCCATGACGTTATAGGCACGGGAATTCACGGTGGCCTTTTGACGTCCCACTTCGCTGGTGGTGGCAAAACCGTTAAACAAATTCTGGCGCAGATTAATACTCGATTCACTGCGGTTCATTTCGCGCAGGTGATCGCCCGATGCGCGGGTGCCGGCATTATCGGTTTGCTCCCAACCCGTGCCCGCATCAAGATTCAACGTCGGCAGATACCCGCCTTTCGCGGCCTGCAAGTCGTGCTCGGCAGAGTAACGCCGGTTAGCCGAGGCGCTGATTTCAGGGTGAGAAACCAGGGTTTGTTTAATGGCATTTTCAAGCGTTGTGGCATGGGCCATGCTTAATGTCATCAGAGGCAGCGTGAGCCCTAACATTAAGTTCTTGCGGTAATTCATGTCTCTTCCTTTGCGGTACTGATCCCCTGTTTTTGGTTTACCAATAACAGAGTGTATTTAGCTACAAAGCCCTCGCTGTCATGACATTGACGATGACAGACGCGTGAGTTGAGGGCCTTTGAAATTTCATTTTTTATCCATAAAAAACATCCCCCGCAGGCAGCTGCGAGGGATGTTCAACAAGGCCGTTACGCAAGGGTATCCGGCTTCGCGATAAGGCTTTCCATCAGCGACTCATCGGCGCCGTGATAACTGTCGGTTTCCGCAGCCAGTGCCGGAAGCGGCTCGGCAACCGGTGTTGCATGTCCCTGGGCCGCGTCGTTCGCGGTTTGGGTGCCGTCGCCTTGCTCCACGACTTTAATTAGCGAACTGAGATCGTGGCTGGTATCGGTATCACTCAGCACTTCACTCAGCACGATAGGCTGTGTGCCGTTAGCGCTTGCGGTGTCAGCCGAAGGCGCGTCTTGCGTGCTCGGCGTGACCGCGTTATGGGCCGTATCAACATGGCTGTCGTCCATCTCACCCAGCAGATTACTGAGTGAATTCTGCGCCTGAGGCGTAAATGCTGATGCGCTATTCTGCGCGCTCACCGGATCGCTCTCGATATGATGGAGTGCTATGCCGTCTTCCGCGACCAACAACGACTGGATAGTCATGTCACCGCCAGGTGTTTGCGCATTTGGCTCTGCGTCATGCCCGGTTGCGCTATCGTGCGCGGTGTCGTGGGCATCACCCTCAATGGCGTTGTTTTCCACCATCATCATGCGGCTGAACATCATCTCCGGCACGTGCGTTTGCTCGCCCGTTTCGCCATCAAAGGTGAAATGCGTATCGGGATGATCGCTTGCTGTAGAGGCGACATCCATCTTGATCTCATCAAGATGATCAACACCCTTCGCCAGCTCAACGGTGACCGTGCCTTTAAAACTGGTGCCGCTGAGATCGAAGCTATAAACGCCGTCTTTCCAGACCGCGTGGCTGCCGTCGGAGGAGACGACTTTCGCCCCTTCCGGGATACCGCTAAGTTTCAGCTCCGTCAGATGATCGGCGCTGTGCTCGCTAATCAGCGCGACGTTTACATCCAGCGCGACCTGATGGACGCTTGGCTGAACGACCGTGGTCGTGGTGGCTCCGCCATGCGTTTTAGACGCGCCATCGCCGAAAATCACCCCTTCAATCTGGTTGGAGTTTTCATAAAGCCCCTTACCGCCGGTGGTGGTCACTTTCAGCCCGTCATAAGTATTATCATGAGTACTGGCGTTATTATTCGATGAATACGTCACCTTATAATTGCTACTCTCGCCTTTAACAAAGACATAATCTTTGCCGACGCTACCTTCGGCGCCGCGTGTACCTGCGAAGTTCTTCAGCTCGCGGAACTCTTCGCGTCCACCCGTCCAGTCGCTCTGACGGTAATATCCCCCGGTTTTGTCGCCGACCACGAAAATATCCGAGTAATGGCCGGAGTTGGAATTCACATTGCCGGACTGATCGTAATATTTAATCTGATTGGCAGGATCGGCGGCTTTCGGCGCCTCGTCCCCGGCGATATGCAGGTAATTACTGCTCTGGGTTAACCAGACGCGCACGTTTGAACCGATAGCGACGATTTTGCCGTCTTGCACATCAAAACCGTTCGGGTTCTCGCTGCCGCCGTTGATTTGCACGATTTTGCTGCCAACCGCGATATCGCTTTCTGCTACCTGAACCGCCGCTTCCACACGGGAGGCGGCCGTAGGCGTAGTGACTGGCGTCGTATGCTGTCCCGCGTCTGCATCCGAGCCTGTGCCGGTGTGAGAACCCGCATCATTACCCGGCGTAGTGACCGGATCGGTATCGCCCCACGCATCGTTTAAATGACCCGTCGAACCGTCAAAGGTAAAGTGGGTATCGTGATGTTCACTGGCGGTAGACGCCACCTCCATCTGGATCTCTCCCAGATGAGCCACGCCTTTCGCAAGCTCAACCGTGATAGTCCCTTTAAAGTCCGGACTTTTCAGATCGATGGTGTACGTGCCGTCTTTATAGGTCACGGTACTGCCGTCGGACACGACAAGCTTCGCCCCTTCCGGGATACCGGTGAGCTTAATTTGCGTCAATTGCTCGGCGTTATGGTCGCTCGACAGGTTTACATCCACATCCAGCGTGACGTGCTGCACTTTGGTTTCGACGACGGTAGTCGTGGTGCCAGGATTCGCCGTCGCCACGCCATTACCGAAGATCACCCCTTCAATCTGGTTGGAGTTTCCGTACAGCCCTTTGCCGCTGCTGTCGGTGACTTTCAGACCGTCATAAGTGTTGTCTGCGGTATTGGGGTTATTGTTAGAGGAGTACGTGACTTTATAGTCAGTGCTGTCGCCTTTAACGAAGATATAGTCTTTCCCGACCTGCCCGGCATTGCCACGGTTGCCGGTGATGCCTTGCAATGGCCTGAAATCTTCTTTGCCGCCAGTCCAGTCGCTCTGTTTATAAAACCCGCCGGTCTTATCGCCAACTACGAAGATGTCCGAGTACTTGCCAGAGTCGGAGTTCGCGTTGCCGGACTGATCGTAATACTTAATCTGGTGTGCCGTATCGGCGCAGGCCGGTGCGCTATCGCCCGCGATACCGTTATAAGGACTGGAAGGTGTTAACCAGACGCGCACATTAGCGCCGATAGCGACAATCTTGCCGTCCTGAATATCGAACCCATCCGGATTACCGCTGCCGCCGTTAACCTGAATAATTTTACTGCCGACAGTCACTTCGGTCTGGGACACCTTCATCGAGACGTCGAGTTTGATATTCGCGTCAGAGTCAGAGTCAGAGTCAGAGTCGGAATCGGAGTCGGAATCGGAATCGGAATCGGAATCGGAATCGGAGTCGGAGTCGGAGTCGGAGTCGGCGTCCGCATCCGCGTCGGAGTCAGCATCGGCATCGGCATCCGCGTCGGCGTCGGCGTCGGCGTCGGCATCTGCATCTGCGTCAGCGTCCGCATCGGCGTCTGCATCCGCATCGGCGTCCGCATCCGCATCTGCATCCGCGTCGGAGTCAGCATCCGCATCCGCGTCGGCGTCTGAGTCTGCATCAGCATCGGCATCGGCGTCAGCATCTGCATCTGCATCGGCGTCCGAGTCGGCATCTGCATCGGCGTCTGAGTCTGCATCAGCGTCCGCGTCCGCATCTGCATCCGCGTCGGCATCAGCATCCGCGTCAGCGTCTGCATCAGCGTCCGCATCTGCATCCGCGTCGGCATCAGCATCCGCGTCAGCGTCCGAATCGGCATCGGCGTCGGCGTCGGCGTCTGAATCGGCATCAGCGTCCGCGTCCGCGTCAGCGTCCGAGTCGGCATCTGCATCAGAATCGGCATCGGCGTCCGCGTCAGCATCCGCGTCGGCGTCCGCATCCGCATCCGCATCAGAATCCGCGTCGGAGTCAGCATCAGCGTCGGCATCCGCATCCGCATCGGCGTCGGCGTCGGCATCTGCATCAGAATCGGCATCGGCGTCCGCGTCAGCATCTGAGTCTGCATCAGCATCGGCATCGGCGTCCGCATCCGCGTCCGAGTCAGCATCAGCATCAGCGTCGGCATCGGCGTCTGCATCTGCATCCGAGTCTGCGTCCGAGTCGGCATCTGCATCCGAATCCGCGTCGGCATCAGCGTCCGCGTCTGAGTCTGCATCGGCGTCGGCATCCGCATCAGCATCAGCGTCTGCGTCCGAATCGGCATCGGCGTCCGCATCTGCGTCTGCATCAGAGTCTGCGTCCGCATCGGCATCAGCGTCTGCGTCCGCGTCCGAGTCGGCATCCGCGTCCGCATCGGCGTCGGCGTCTGCATCCGCGTCGGCATCGGCGTCTGAATCTGCATCAGCATCCGCATCTGCATCCGCATCTGCATCCGCATCCGCATCGGCATCGGCATCAGCGTCTGCATCTGCATCTGCATCAGAGTCGGCATCCGCATCGGAATCAGCGTCCGCATCAGCATCGGCATCCGCGTCGGCATCTGCATCAGCATCTGAATCCGCGTCAGCATCACCATCATCCGGGCCGGTTGGGCCGGTTGGGTCGGTCGGGTCAGTCGGATCGGTTGGGTCCGTCGGAATGGTCGGTTCCGTTGGTGTCGTTGGTGTTGTTGGCTCTGGGCCGGTATTTGTATCCGGTGGCGTACCTGGATTGATTTCCGGGTTACCGCCTGTTGGTTCGACAGGATTATTGACAAGGGTATTTCCCTCTGCCCCATCCACTATAGTTAATTCTTCTCGTGGGGCATTGTCAGGGAAGTCGAGGCCGACCGTGGGGTAGCCCGCGCTGGGATCGACAATTTCACCGGTAAGATCAAGCATTACATGGGTATGCGCCCCGCCTGCGCCAGGCGTACCGCCGCCACTCGCCGCGCCAGCTTGTGGACCTGCGGCTGTCGGGGCGAGGGTTTGTGTCGGGTCCATGCCGTCGGCAATTGCTTGTTGCAGCGCCGCGACGTCGGTTTGTTCAGAGGCTGAGGGGAGGGTAATGCCGTTAGCATCCCATACGGTATCACGGCCAAGATCGAGGGTTTTGCCATCAGCAAGAGAAAGCGTTACTGCACCCGCTGCGCCAGTCAGTACCTGCTCGCCTTCTAAGATCCTGTCGCCTTCTATTAACAGGCGTTGACTTCCATCGGTAGAAACAACAAAAACTTGCCCTATAACTGCCTTAACGAGGCCAACAACTCCACTCATGTAAGTTTCCTTTACTTTTTTTATTTTTGTTTGAGGGTCCCTTTATGCTGTGCAGATGAAAAACCTGAAGGGACTTCAGTGAGCATTTTTAAGGTGAATGACAATAGTAATAAAATATGAATTTATAATGTTTTAGCAGGGGTATTAAACCGCTTTTTATACGATACATTCAAGAGCTAAATGATACGTGGAGGGGCCTGCCGTGGGGGCAGGCCGTGATAATGTGAGACGTGACGAGAATATATTTTAACCGCCTACCACAAATGGTAGTGTCGCAATAAAAATAACGATTTAATTAACATTAAATAAACATGACTTAAGTTAAATTAATTGTTCATCGTCATCGTTAATTAACCCTTCCAGTCCACTTAATTGACGGCGCGCCTGAGCGCGATTCATTAATTTAGTCTGCGCGGCGTAGGGAAGGTCGGTAATACTGATTACGCCTTTACTCATTAACACTTCAATTAAGTCTTCCAGCACGCGGACCATTTCCAGATCGCTGCGCTGGAGCTGTAGCAGCGTGGCGGTGCGCGCGTCCTGCTTTTTCAGCCACTCGTCCATTTCAGGCGTAAATTCCTGTTGCTCTTCCGTCATTCCCACAAAAGGCATGGCCGCCACGCGGATTATCCGCCCTGTTGAATCCCGTTCGATGTAATGCATAGTGACTCCTCTTAGCGGTTTTCAGCCGGATGAGGACGCGCGTCCTGCACCAGTAAGGTTGGGGAAGGCTGCGGCAGCGAACTAACCTCGCCAAAGAAGCGTCCCATCGCACCGTAAAGACCGATTTTCTCCAGTTCCGCCAGCTCGCCCATGGTTTCGACGCGCTCGGCAATCAGCGGCAGATTAATTTGACGCGTGGCCCAATAAATAGCCTGGATGAAAAGTTTCTTATCTTCTTCTTTATTGATATTGCGAATATAACTGCCATCCACTTTGATCCATGCCAGGCCCCATTGCGGTAGGTTGCCAATCAAATGGAAGCGCCCACCAAAATGCTGAATGCCCAGGTTACAGCCCGCTTCTTTAAGGCGTGTCATGATGGCGCTCACGCGTTCAGGATCGGGCAGTTCGTTTTCATCCAGTTCCAGAGTAAGGCGTGAGGCGAGCTGCGGCGCGCTTTTTAACGGACTCAGCAGCGCATCGAGGCTGACATCATCGGCCACGCTTTCGCCGCTAATACTGAGCGCAACGTTATCAGTGCTTTTCGCCATTTCACGCAGCGTCTGTTTTAACATCACCTGGTCCATACGCTTGCCAAGCCCCAACCGGTGGATCCAGGGCATAAAGCGGCCGGCCGGAATAATCTCGCCGTTTTCCGCTTTAATACGCGCCAGGATCTTATGATGCAAAATCACCTGCCGGGAGTTGCACTGATAAACCGGCTGGGAGTAAAGCTCAAAGGACTCCGTTTGCATTACCGCCGCCAGGCGGTGGTACCAGGTGTGATGGTCATCATCGGTTATCACCACAAGCGATCGGGACTGGCTCGCGAAATAGCTCATCTCGGTTTCTGCCATGGCGAGCAAATTGTCAGCGCGGATTAATACGGTTTGCGGCGTATCGCCATAATAAAAGTCCGCATGGGCGAAATGCGCCACTGGCGTTACATCGCTCAAACCGGTTTCATAGAGCGTTTTAAACTGCGAGGCCAGCGTGCCCATCAGGGTGTCCATTTCCTGAGGCAAAATAGTGGGCGTGACGAGGGCGAACTCGCCGCCGCGTACGCGCGCCAGCAAGCCATCACCATGGAAATAGCGGCCCTGCACATGAGTCATAATTCCGCCGACGGCTTTTAACAATTCATCCGTTTTCGCGCCGCCCATACGCTGGTTTAGGCCTGCCAGATCCTGCAAGCGGATGAGAATAAGGTGTCCTGCGGCATTTTCTTCGTCGCTCAAGCGCGATTGCAAATGGATATCAAAGGCGCGACGGTTGCTAAGGCCCGTCAGACTGTCATTGTAGGCTTCCTGACGCAGAGCCTCGGTGCGCTGGGCCTGTTCGTTAAACAGCGCTTTAAGCTGGGTGACCATCATATTGATGGTTTCAATTACCCGGCGGAATTCCGGGGTCTTCGGCAGCGCAGGGACGTTTAAAAATTCGCGGCGGCTAATGGCGGTCGCCTGCTCGACGATGTAATTAAGTGGGCGCAACTGACGGCGCAGCAGCCACATGGCCCCAAGCAGGCCAAGCGCGCTACAGCTTATCAGCCAAATCAGGCTGCCAATCATGTTATTCCAAAGCCGCGCCAGCGCGAACATCGGGTGACTGACCACTTCGACGCGTGCGACCTGTTCCCAACCGCGCGAGACAATGGCGTCGCCCTGGCCGGGATTAATATGTACCAGATCGGCAAACCAGCCGGGCACATCGGCGCTTTGCGGGGCGTCGCTGCGTTCCTGGATAACTTTACCGGTTTTGATATCAACCACCTGAATACGGGAAAAGTAGCCGCTGTCGAATATTGAACTCACCATTAATTCCACCATGGTGGGGTCGTCAATATTCGCGGTTAACGAGACGCCAAGCGCGGTGGCGGCATCCTGGGCATGAGCGCTCAACTGGTTTCGGTATTGTTCACGCGAGCTTTCCAGCGAGACAAAAAAATTCCCGCAGAAAATCACTAACGTAAACAGACAAATGCCGATCAGTAGCTGTTTGTATAAGGACATGGCTACTTCCTATTCATTAATCACAAATCCTTCTGCTCGCATTCGGGTCAGAAGATCTTGCCAACGGGAAAGGCGTTTACTGTCACCCACGCGTTTATTACCGCCGGCCTGCGGCAGCCACATTCCTTCGCCATTAAAGGCGTAAACGGGCAGCAGGTCGGGGCGTTGGGTCGCGGGTAGAATCGCCTCTTTTAAATTGTCCAGCACCAATGGAATCGCGTTTGGTGTGGGATACCAGGTGACAACCATATGCGCCTGGTTTAATTGCAACGCTTTAACATAGGTTATCCGCAACTGACTTGCCGGAACCCCCATTTCGCGCAGAGTGATGTATTTAGCGATGGCGTAATCTTCGCAATCACCTGCTCCTTTGCGCAAAAATTCGATGGGCGTCGCCCAGTAATCTTGCTGACGCCACACCACAATATCGTCTTTAAATTCGAGACGTTTATTAAAAAATTGATTCACCCGGCTCAGTTTCTCGCGCACCTCTCCTTGCGAAGCGGTTTTCAAAAGCGATGCCCAGTCGTCGATACGGCGCTGGGCTTGCGGCGTGGCGACGCCGTAAAGCCGTTGGGTGCTGTTATCAATCGCTACAAAATCCCAGTCCGCTTCAAGCCCCGGCGAGATAACCAACAGGCACGCCAGCACACACGGCAGCGCTCTGCATGGCGAGCGTGGGGCGAGGCGTGTTGGGATCAGGCGGCGCATGGTATTTTCAACCGCTACCGCGCGTCGGACTGCACGCGCAGGGAAGAAGGCGACATGGTTTTCGCCCGGTATTTGTAATACGCCACGTAGCCGGAAAGATAATGTTCGACATCATCAATCCTCACGCGGTAGCTGTGATGGCGAATAAAAAAACTGCCGACGATACGCGCCGGATTTTTAAAAAACATCGCAATCTCAGGCCAGAAGAAACCGTTGGCGAGATAGCGGGCACGGGTCTCCAGCGCCAGATTGAATTTTTCTAAATCGAAGTCCTCAAGCAGATGACGATGCTCCGAGTCAGCCAGGCGGGCAATCATATGCGAGGCCGCCATCATTAATTCCAGCAATGTCGGGTACGTCGTCACCCGGTTCATCACAAAATCCAGATGGTCGCGCACATTATCCAGCCCAAACTGGTAATAACGCGCCAGGGGACGGTATTGGGTTAATTCATTAATGCAGTAGCTCAGCCAGTGATCGTGCGCCTGCCAGTGTTTTTGCTCGATAAAATGATCGACTGCTTTTTCCACGGTCGCGAGCCATTGCGGTTCCTGAGTCAAGCCGTAAAGGCGCATCAGCGCGAACGCCGCTTCGCCATCGTAATAAATAATGCGCTGCTCCGCTTTTACCGATAAATCCGCCGCATGCAGCACGTGCACAAAACCGCCGGTATCCGGGCGCTGCATAAATACAATGCCTTTGGCAAGGCGCGTCATTTGCGCCAGATAACGTGAGTCACCGGTAAGCTCGGTGTATTTCGCCATCGCCAGAATCGCCACGGCGTTGCCGCCGAGTTTGATTTCATCACCGGTATCGACCAGGAAATCGGCTTCCTCGCCATTGGCAAGCGGGTAGGTTTTGATTAATTCAGACGATAAATCGTTAAGCGCGCGCGTAATGGCGGCAAAATGCGCGGCGTCGCGAGTAATTTCCCAGCCTTCCAGCAAGGCGTAGGTCGAGCTGGCGTGGCGCAGCGTATTATACGTAGGGATAGCCCTGTCGAAACACGGAAACCAGCCGTAATAATATCGGCCCGTTTTCCTGACCTGACGCGCCAGATAATCGGTCGCGCTCTGGATCATCGGTTCCAGCGACTGTTGCCAGCGTAATAGCTGGCGATAACCGGAATGGCGTCCCTGAGCGGTCAAGGAGTGGCACTGGTCGCCGTCGCAAAAGACGCCCTGGGTGGTAAAGCGCCACAGCGTGTCGTCATCGTGCTGCGGCCATGTCAGCGCCTCGCCAAAACGGTAGCGGGCGTAGTGCGCCAGGTTGCTGTCGTTAGGCGTCGCAACGCCAATCGTTCCCTGATACAGCAGCGCGTTGGCGTTAATCTCCTGCTCAAGAATGGCGTGCTCAAAAGCCGTATCAAAGCTCAGGCCGAAGCGGAAATAGTTGCGCTTGGTTTTGCCAAGCTTTTCTTTTAATGCGCCCCACAGTAGTGCTTCGGTTTTATTTACCGTCTCGACGCGCAGCCACTGGTAGTTTTTATCGTTTTTTTGGCGGATACGCTGAAGCGCTGTGGCGCCGTTAAGCCAGGCGTCAGCGAAAGTGGCGCCGCGCGAGACAGTAATATCGGCGCGTTCTTTCCCCGTAGAGGCGCAAAAAAACAGCACATAACCAGGAAAAGGCGCGGGTAGAGCGGCAACGCAAAGCGATTCAATTGCCGGACGCGCCTGTTCCAGTAAATGACTTAAAGACACTCTTACTTACTCCTTGTCGCACTGCGAGCGGGCCGGCGCCTTAAATGGCCGACGTTCAGGTATCGCGTGGATATGCAGGAGCTTATAACACAAGTGGGTGTCCTCAAATATATGACCAGAGAGACCGACTATCATTTCAACGCGAAAACGCGATTGTATGGATAATTTTACCTAACGCCCGTTATTGTCCTGGCTAATAATGATTTATCCACTGACAACTATTTATTCATCGCCCTGCGCAAAACCCTCCATACCGTTACCAGCGGATTTGGCTTAATGCGGTTTTCAACGCCTGCGCTACCCGGTTAATCTCGTCCTCATTATCAAAAAACCCCATCGTTACGCCAATCGCGACCAGGGTGCCGTTGGCGTCAATTATTGGGCAGGCGATAGACTGCGCGCCAGGAATGCCCTCGGTCGGCTTATAGCGCACTGCATAGCCTTGTTCGCGTACGCGTTCGATAATCTCGCGATCCTCAGGGCTTGCTGAATGATTAACGCCGTAGCTCATCATTATCAGTCCCGCGGCGCTGGCGTTCAGCGGCACCGGCGTATTGTCGAGAAAATCGATATCCACATTTTTAAAGCTGCGATGGTAATGGCGTATGACCAGCCCGTCCGGCGTTGAGATGACCAGACCGGTGGAATAATTCATCCGATCGCGAAACGCCCTTAATACCGGATTCACCCGCGTAATAATGTCCTGATTTCCGGGAACGGCATGCGCCAGCTTTATTAATGCTTCGCCAAGGCAATAATGCCCGTTTCCATCCTGGACCAGGATACCGGTGCGCAATAGCGAGACCAGATACTTATGCAAGCGGCTTTTTGATAAACCACAGCCGCTGGCAATCTCACCTGCCCGGGCGCATCCATGGTGGCTGGCGAGGTAATTCAGGATGGTGACGGCAATATCAACGGAATTAACGCCTTGCACATTTTCAGTCATATAACGGCCTCTTTATGTTCGCGCGCTACTTTATCATCTTTCGTTTCTGTCAATGCGATGACAAGAAAGCAGAATTTCTTCCTACCTCAAAATGCGTATTCGTTGACCCGCCTCAAGTTCACTAATGATGCACAGTGGTTCACTAATAATTAACCACTGGAGGAGTCACTATGGAAGCATTGTCCCAATACCGATTAAAGCGAAGAACCCTTTTAAAAGGGCTGGGTGTTATCGGGCTGGCATCGTTAAGCCCGTGCTTTTTTTCACAAGGCGTGGCGACGGCACAACCGTTACGCCGCATTCCGTTAAAACTTTCCGATTACAAAACCTACCGTTCAACCTGCGCGATGGAGTGTTTGCACTGCAATCTCACGGCCTATGTCTGGCAGGATAAGCTGGTGAAAATCGAGGCGAGCCACGGCTTCAACGTGAAATGTTGCCTGCGCGGCATTAGTCGTACTAAATGGGTTTATCATCCGCTGCGCCTGACGCAGCCGTTGCTGCGAACCGGTGAAAAAGGCGAAGGCAAATTCAAGCCCATTTCCTGGGATGAGGCACTGGATCGTATTGAAAAAGAAATCCGCACCGTTATTGCCGAACAGGGTAATGAAGGTCTGCTGATTACCACCCATGCCGGAAATATGGACTCTATTAAAAACGACATGGGTAAGGCGTTTTTCGATTATCTCGGCGGTTCCACAAAACAGATTGGTTCGCTGTGCTGCGCGGCCGTGACCGCGTCGATGACGCCCATGCTCGGCCTGCGCTATGCCGATACCCGCGATACGATTAAAGACAGCCGTTTTATTCTCTGCTGGGGCAATAACCCGGCGGTGACCATGCACGCCTACTGGAAAAACTATGTTGAGGCGCAGAAAAACGGCGCGCGAATAGTCGTGATTGATCCGCGTTTTAACGAAACGGCGGCGAAAGCGGATGAGTGGATACCCATCGTTCCCGGTACCGATATCGCACTGGCGCTCGGGATGATTAAGATCATCGTCGAAGAGCAACGCTATGACGCGCCATTCCTGCGCGCGCATACCGGCGCGGTGTATCTGGTGGACCAACAGCAGAAACTGTTGCGCCAGTCCCCGGACGATCCGGACAGCTATCTGGTGTTCGATACGCGAAGCCAAACCCTGATGCGCCATGATGCCGAGGGGGTGGCGCCCGCGCTTTTCAACGATGAACTTCCACCAGACAGCCCGTACACCACGGTGATGAGCGAAATTTATCAGCAGGCGAAACCCTGGTCGCTCGAGAACGTAAGCGCTCAAACCGAGATCCCCGAACACACGATTATCCGGCTGGCCCGGGATTACGCCAGCATGACGCCATCCATGATTGTGCAGAATATGTCTGGCGCGCAACGCACCGAGTTTGGCACCTATGTGTCCGCAAGCCAGTTCTATCTGGCGCTGATAACCGGCAATATCGGAAAGCGCGGCGCGGGGATTTGCGATGCGGGCGGCGCGCGCCAGATGGCAAAATTCTCGCCGATTATGCCGCCTGCGCCGAACGTCAAAAAAATTCCCCCCATTCCGGTATCAAAAATCGGCGAATGGGTGGTGCAGGGCAAACCCAATCCGATTAAGTTCTGGTGGAACATGACCATGGGGGCCATGACGCAGTTGCCTAACACCAACATGGTTCGCGAAGCGTTCAAAAAAGTGCCGTTTGTGGTGGTGGCCGATAATCTGATGACCTCCTCTGCGCTATACGCCGATCTGGTGTTGCCGGTCACGACGATTTTCGAAGATGTCAGCCTGATGGCCGGGATACGCAGCCATTATGTGCAGTTAATGGAGAAAGCCGTTGAACCGCCGGGAGAGGCGAAACCCGATTACTGGATTTTCGCGCGTCTGGCGGAGCGTTTCGGATTTGGCGAGGTCTTTAACCAACCCATTGAGCATTATATTGACGCCTGCCTGAAAGGGTCCGGCATCACCCGCGAGATGCTGGCAAAAGGTCCGGTCAGACCGGTTGAAGGGGACTGGATACCCTTTAAAGACGGCGTGTTTCGCACCACCACCAAAAAAGCGAATCTGTTTATTGAGGAGTGGCAGAAGAAAGACTTCTCCCCGGTGGTGACATGGATGCAGGTGAGCGAATCCGTAAAGGGCTCGCCGGAACTGGCGAAGAAATATCCGCTGATGGCGGTACAGCGCAAACTTGCGCGAAGTGTCCACTCAAGCCACGGCATGAACCCGTGGATCTTAGAAATTCAGCGCGATAAACCGAACGTAATGATCCACCCGGAAGATGCCCATCGACGCGGGATTTTGCATGGCGAATGGGTCGTTGTATTCAATCATCGCGGCGAGCATCGCGCTATCGCCGACGTCACCACGCACATTAAACAAGGCGTGGTGTCGCTTGAGAACGGCTGGTGGGAACAGCAGGGCGGCAGCAGCAGCCATGTGACCAATGATCAGGTGGATATTCTCAGCAATGGGCATTGCTGCAACAGCACCCTGGTTGACGTAAGAAGGGAGGCGTAATCATGGCGAAGCAATACGGGTTTGTTATCAATATTAAAAATTGCTATGGCTGTAAAACGTGCAGCATGGCGTGTAAATCGGAGCACGATAACCCCCATGGCGTGCTGTGGCGGCGGGTGCGCGAATTCACAAGCGATAATCCTAATACCCAGGGTTTCATCTCCATGTCCTGCAATCACTGTGACGATCCGCAGTGTATGAAAGTGTGCCCGGCCGGGACCTATACCAAACGCCCGGACGGCATTGTGGTACAGGATCATGATCGCTGCATTGGGTGCCGGATGTGCATTATGGCCTGTCCGTATAACGCTCCGGTATTCGATCCGGCGGAGGGCAAAACCAGCAAATGCAATATGTGCGCCGACTACATCGATCAGGGGATGACGCCGCGCTGCGTGGAGTCGTGCCCCGGCGGCGTGCTGCGTTTTGGCGAGATAGAGCAACTGCGCGCTGAACACCAGACCAACTGGGAATTGATAGAGGCGCGCTATCACATGCCGGATCACACGATAAGTCACCCTAATGTGGTGATCATTGCGGCGGATGAGTAAGGAGCGATTATGGAACAGTTTGAACTTCCGCTGGTGTTTTTTACGGTACTGACGCAGTGGGGCATTGGCGCATTACTCGCCGTCATCGCCGGACAGCAGCGCGCAACACCGGTCTTTTCCCGACACACCGTAAAGCGAGTTGCGGTTTTTGTCTGGCTGATAACGGTATTAGGCTCGCTTGCCTCGATTGCCCATCTGGGCGCGCCACTGGGGGCACCGCGTGCGCTCTACGGCCTTGCGCATTCGTGGCTTAGTCGTGAAGTCGTGGCGTTTTTTGTGCTTAACGCGCTCACAACGTTATGGCTGTTGCTGGTGTGGATTAATGCCAACGAAAAGCAGGTCACCCTCGTGGGAATGGCGGCGGTGGCGGTGGGAATTATCGCCATCCTGGTAAGCTCCCAGGTTTATTACCAGATGATCCTGCACCCGTTATGGCACAGCGCCGCGACGCAAATCGCTTTTATCGGCTGCGCGATGCTGCTGGGTTTTATTTCGATTGCGGTCTTTGCCAACCTGTGGGGTTGCGAAGTGGCGCGTCGGCTCCAGGTGGGCGTAATCGCAGGCATTGTGTTGGTCGCCTGCGGGCTTGTCTGGCGCTATCGCATTTTCGGCGCCGATGCGGCAAGCCCGTTGTTATGGTGGCAATTACTGGCGAGTATCGTAACGGGTGCTGCGCTGTTCACCCTGTTGCGCCACGGTAAGTTATCTCCGTGGGCGGGGGTGCTTGCGATTACGCTAATCTTCACGGGTGAAATCGCAGGCAGGATGCTGTTTTACAGTAATGTGATGAGCGGTGCGCCCTGGTTTTAAGGCGCACGCGCCGTCAGTCGTGGTAGTTATAAATACCCGATGCAACGACTAACTGAGCCGCCACCTCGGCGGCTTTTTCTTTGCCGATCAGTAAGTCGATAATCTTCAATGCAAAATCTATCGAAGTGCCGGGACCCTGGCTTGTCAACAGCTTGACGCGGTCATCGTAATAGGCGCGTTTATCCATCCATTTTTCAGGCGGGATCGTCGCTTTCAGGCCCGGGAAGCCGGTCATATTACCAAGCGGGAAAAGATCGTGCGGGATAAGCACGGTTCCCGGCGACGCACACATCGCCGCGACCAGACGGCCTGATAAATGAAACTGGCGCACGGTTTCCACCAGCAATGGACTATCGCGAAAACATTCCGCGCCTTTGAGGCCTCCGGGCAGCACAATCACGTCAAACTCTCCGTCAGCCACATCCACCAGCGGCGCATCCGCGATTAGCTTCACGCCGCGTGAGCATACAATGGTAAGTGCGCCGTCGCTGGCGACGCTTGCGGTAGTAACCTGAATGCCGGCCCGCACCAGTAAATCGATGGTGGTAACCGCTTCGGTCTCTTCAGTGCCAGGCGCCAGGCATACCAGTGCCGAGACGTTCATACTCATTCTCCTTACGCTTGACGCGTTCATAAAGACGGCTGTTGACAGGAAGCGATAGCCCGTGCGCGCGTGCGCGACGCAGCAAATATCCCGTAATGTAATCAATTTCCGTATGGCGCTGCATACGGATGTCTTGCAGCATGGAAGAGATATTGTCTGCGGTGCTGTCGATAATCTGGTCGGTGAAATAACGCAGACTTTCTGCGGATGTGTGATAACCCTCGCGCACCATCACCAGTGCGACTTCCTGGCAGATATTTTCAATTTCTTCAGGATAGTGGCGTAACTCGCCATTCGGGCAATCGAGCAGCGCCGTGAGTGGGTTAATGACGCAATTAACGGCAAGCTTTTTCCAGCATGAGGCGTTGATATCGTCATGCCAGGCGACGTCCGGCAATGCCTCATGCAGACGTTCCGCCAGTTCGCTGTAATCGTTGATGCCGGGTTTTGCCGGCCCGATATGGGTTATCCCGTTTGCGACATGCGTTATCACGCTACCGTCACGTCTGGCCGCATGGGTGGTGACGCCCATCAACAGCGGTTGTTGAATTCTTCGTAGTTCATCAAGCGTTCCCATGCCGTTATGAATCAAAAGGATAGGGCTGGTCTCTGGCAATTTTTTCGCCAGTGGAAGCACGGCGTCGGAGACTTGCCACGCCTTGAGCGTAACCAGCAGGAGATCGCTCTGTGCCAGCATGTCCGGGTCATTGGCAATAACGGAATCGTTATAAATCGTTCCGTCAGTATCCTGAAGATTGATACTGCAGTATGGCTGTGGGAGGCGCAGCCATCCCTGTAGCTCATGCCCCTGTTTGAGAAGCGCTGTCAGCCACAATTGCCCTAATGCACCGCATCCCAGTACGGTAATTTTCATGATTTCTCCTCACCTGCCAAAAGCCAGGTGGTTGTAGTATAGCGCCGTCGGCTATGCTGCTGTCCTGGGCTGATACGCGTTGTTTTATGCCTTATATACTTCCCGTTGCACATACTTGCTGCAATGCGAATAATTTGGGGTATCGGCGACGTTGCGGGTATTATGCAACGCACACAGAGAGAGGGAGAACAAAACATGCCATCTTTTGATATCGTTTCTGAAGTCGACTTTCAGGAAGTTCGCAACGCGGTGGATAACGCGAGCCGCGAAGTGGAGTCACGTTTCGATTTTCGTGGCGTGACGGCGGAGTTTGAGCTTAACGAAAAAAATCAAACCATTAAAGTACTGAGCGAATCAGACTTTCAGGTTAACCAGCTGATTGATATTCTGCGCGCCAAATTACTTAAGCGCGGCATTGAAGGCAGTTCTATCGATGTGCCGGAAGAATTTGTGCACAGCGGTAAAAACTGGAGCGTGGACGCGAAGCTTAAACAAGGCATCGAGGCTTCCATTGCCAAGAAGATCGTTAAGCTTATCAAAGACAGCAAGCTTAAAGTGCAGGCGCAAATTCAGGGCGAAGAGATCCGCGTAACCGGAAAAGCGCGCGATGACCTGCAGGCCGTTATGGCGCTGGTGCGCGGCGGCGATTTAGGCCAGCCGTTCCAGTTTAAAAACTTTCGCGATTAACTAAAGGCCGGTTACCCGGCCTTTTTTACGCCACCCCTTTGACGACCTGCTCAATCTCAAAGCGATTGGTGACTTTGCTGTCTATCTTCACATACGCGCTGTGCTCTTGCGCGACCACTACCGCTTCGCTCACACCCGCTTTCGCAAGCAGCCGCGCTCTTAGCGCTTCATCGGCTTGCACCTCTTGCGGTAATTCGACGCGAATGCTGCTGACATAAGGCGGCTCTTCCATGGTAAAGCCTATCATCAGCCACAGTGCTGCCAACAGCGCACCTGCCAGGAATACCGTTTGGGTATCGGCATATTGCGCAAGCCAGCCGCCCACTGAACCGCCAATCGCCACGCCAAGAAACTGGCTGGTAGAATAGACCCCCATAGCCGTGCCTTTATACCCGGCCGGAGATTCTTTACTGATAAGCGACGGCAGCAGCGCTTCCATCAGGTTAAACGCCACAAAGAAGAGCTGGATGCCAAGAATTTGTTGCCAGAGCAGCGGGCCTGCGCCCCATAACACCACCTCGGCAAGGGCAATCACCATGATGCAAAACACAAACACCCGCTTCATACGGCGTTTCACTTCGGCATAAATGATGAAAGGCACTACCGATACAAACGCGAGGAGCATCGTGCAGAGATAGATTTTCCAGTGATCCGCCGCCGGATAACCTGCCGCTTCCAGTTGGTGGGGGAGGGCGACAAAGGTGGACATCAGCAAAATATGCAGGCACATGATGCCGATATTCAGCTTGAGCAATTTTTTATTGGCCAATACCTGGCTAAAACAGCCCTTCACCATGCCTGATTCGCGGTTGAGGACGTGATTTTCGCTGTTTGGCACCACCCAAAGCGTCAGCATAATGCCAAGCGTTGCGAGAATAGCAATCATCCAGAACAGCGCATGCAGGCCCAGCGCATGAGTCACGATCGGGCCTACCACCATGGCAATGGCAAAGGTGACGCCGAAGCTCACGCCGATAAACGCCATCGCTTTAGTGCGGTTTTGCTCGCGGGTCAGGTCTGACAGCAGGGCCATTACGGCGGCGGCAATCGCGCCGGAGCCCTGAAGCGCGCGACCTAAGATCACGCCCCATATCGAGTCGGTGACGGCGGCAATGACGCTGCCCAGCACAAAGATAGCCAGCCCGCCGATGATTAATGGCTTGCGACCGATGCGATCGGACAGCAGCCCAAAGGGGATCTGAAATACTGCCTGGGCCAGGCCATAAATGCCAATCGCCAGACCGATGAGCGCTTCGCTGGCGCCCTGAAGCGCCATGCCATACGTGGTGAGAACCGGCAACACCATAAACATGCCCAACATTCGGAGCGAAAAGACGGTACCCAGGCCCCATGTCGCACGCAGCTCAAGCGGGGTCATTTTATTGTCGTTCATTACCACCTCAGAAGAAAAACCGGCATCAGTATATACCCGTCATACTTCACATTGCAGGTACGTTGGCGGAGGTGACTGGCCCCATGCCAGGGCCGCCGCCAGCGGCGTTAAAACTGTTCCAGACAGCGTTTTCATTTACCAAACCGTAAGCCCCGGTTTTTCACTGGCCGCGTGACGTAGCCTTCGGCTTCGCCCACGGGAGGCCAGAAAGCGATCGTCAAAGCCCGATAGGCGTTGTCCTGCCACGCGAATTGTCCAGGGTAGAGACAGAATGGGGAGGATAAATTACCGGTTGGTGAGCGAATATTACAGGGAATGCGCGGGGAAGGCGTGATTAAAAAAGGGTGCCGTAGCACCCTTTTTGGGAATTACCAGACGTAAGTCAAAAGATTATGGGAGTCGGGCACCATAAAGTCGACGGACATCATAAAGCTTAACGAGGTAATGGCGACGATGGAGAACACGAACAGTTTACGCGCCCACACTTTATCGTCTTCCACTTTGTACCCTTTAAGCGCCATGCCCAGCCACCAAATGCTCACCGCCGCAGCCACCACCAGATATTTATATCCGGCATAACCGCCTAAAGAGAGCATCAGCGTCGCCACGGCGAACGCGATGATGTACAGCGTAATATGGTTTTTCGCGACCGAAATCCCTTTCACCACCGGCAGTACCGGGATGTTTGCCGCCTGATAATCTTTGAAGCGGAAGATGGCAATCGCATAGGAGTGCGGCATCTGCCAAAGACTAAAGATGGCCAGCAAGATAGCCGCGCCGGTATCAAACTCGTTGGTGACGGCACAGTAGCCAATCACCGGCGGCGCCGCGCCGGAAAGGCTGCCAATCAGCGTGCCGTAAACGGAGTTGCGCTTCATATACAGGCTATAAACGCCGACATAAACCACAAAACCCATCACGGCAAGCCACATGGCGAGCGGATTCGCGCCAAACCACAGCAGCATGAAGCCAGCAATACCCAACAAAGTGGCGTAGACCAGCGTTACGTTCGGCGAAATCAGGCCTTTAACCAGCACCCGGTTTTTCGTCCTTTCCATCTTGCGGTCGATATCACGGTCAATGACGTTGTTGTAAACACAACCTGAAGCCACTACCAGCGATACGCCGACCATCGTGTAAATGAACAGGGGATAATCAATACTGCCCTTTGAGGCCAGCAAAAATCCCCCAATGACAGAAATTAAATTGCCGAAAATAATTCCTGGTTTCGTAACTTGCAGGTATTGCTTAATCATACATATCGCTCTTAGTGAACCATCATGTTCTCGTTAAGGCTCCACATGATCCAGATAGAACCTACCACTACGATTGCGATAATGAGCAACGTAAAGACAAAAGCCACCAGGTTCCAGCGCTCCTCAGAGGAGGCGTTCATGTGCAGGAAGCACACCAGGTGAACCAGAATCTGAACGACTGCTGTTGCCACAACAACACCGAGAAGCGTGCCATGCGAGGCGGCGCCGTTCATCACCATCCAGAAGGGGATCACGGTCAGAATGACTGACAGAATGAACCCGACCAGGTAGGTTTTTACACCGCCGTGATGAGCGCCAGCGTGATCGGTAGAATGACTCATTACATCGCCCCCATCAGATAGACAACAGAGAATACACAAATCCAGACCACATCCAGGAAGTGCCAGAACATACTCAGGCACATCAGGCGGGCGCGGTTGTTATGGGTCAGACCGCGACGGGAGACATGAATCATCATGACCACCATCCAGATAAGACCTGAGGTCACGTGCAGACCGTGGGTGCCTACCAGCGCGAAGAAGCCTGACAGGAAGCCGCTGCGATCCGGACCAAAGCCCTCAACAATCAGGTGATGGAATTCGTAAATCTCCATCGCCACGAAGCCTGCACCAAACAAGAAGGTCAGGACGAGCCAGGACATAACCTGGCCCTGATTGTTTTTATTCATGGCGATCATCGCCATGCCATACGTGATGGAGGAGAACAACAGCAGGAAAGTTTCAACCAGCACAAACGGCAGTTCGAAAATATCCTTGCCGGATGGGCCTCCGGCGGTGCCGTTCACCAGAACGGCATAGGTTGCAAACAGACATGCAAAGAGAATGCAGTCGCTCATCAGGTAGATCCAGAAACCAAAGACTTTATTGGCTCCTGCATCGTGGTGGTGCCCATGTTCATGGTTGCCATGGGCAAGCGCGTCATTAATGTTCTCAGTTGACATTTTTCAGCCCTGCTTTGGTAATTTCGTCGAAATGCTGGTTTTCCAGTTTTTCGATAGTGGCAACGGGTACGTAGTAATCGACGTCGTCATCGAAACTTTTCGCAATCCAGGTAATGACAATGCCTGCGAAGCCAATGATAGCCAGCCACCAGATATGCCAAATCATGGCGAAACCGAAGATGGTGCTGAACAAACCAATGTAGATACCCGCAGCGCTGTTGCGTGGCATATGAATTTCTTCATAGTGCGCAGGGCGCTTATAGGCTTCACCTTTCTCTTTCATTTCCCAGAACGCGTCACGTTCGTGCACTTCCGGTACCACGGCAAAGTTATAGAACGGCGGTGGAGAAGCAATCGCCCACTCCAGCGTACGCCCGCCCCACGGGTCGCCAGTCAGATCGCGGTTTTTGTTGCGATCGCGAACGCTGACGAAAATTTGCAGCACGATACACAGGATACCGCAGGCAATCAGCAGCGCGCCGATTTCAGCAACCACCATCAGCGGCATGAACATCGGGTCGATACCCTGGCTTACGCGACGGGTCATACCCATGAAGCCCATGGCGTACAGCGGCATAAAGGTTACGAAGAAGCCGATGATCCAGAACCAGAATGCGCGTTTGCCCCAGGTTTCGTTCATGGTGTAACCAAACGCTTTCGGCCACCAGTAAGTCATACCTGCGAAGCAACCGAACACCACGCCGCCGATGATGACGTTATGGAAGTGCGCAATCAGGAACAGACTGTTGTGCAGCACGAAGTCTGCGCCAGGAACGGCCAGCAGCACGCCGGTCATACCACCGATGGAGAAGGTAACGATAAAGCCAATTGTCCACAGCATCGCTGAGTGGAACTGGATACGGCCCTGATACATGGTGAACAGCCAGTTGAAGATCTTCACCCCGGTCGGGATGGCGATAATCATCGTGGTGATACCAAAGAAGGCGTTAACGTTCGCGCCGCTGCCCATGGTAAAGAAGTGGTGCAGCCAAACGATGAACGACAGTACCGTGATGGCGATGGTCGCCCATACCAGCGAGGTATAGCCAAACAGACGTTTTCTGGAGAAGGTTGACGTGACTTCAGAGAACACGCCGAACACCGGCAGCACCAGGATATACACTTCCGGGTGGCCCCATGCCCAGATTAAGTTCACGTACATCATCATGTTGCCGCCCATATCATTGGTAAAGAAATGGGTGCCCAGATAGCGGTCCAGGGTTAGCAACGCAATGGTGACGGTTAAAATCGGGAACGAAACAATAATCAGAACGTTAGTACACAGCGCAGTCCAGGTGAACACCGGCATTTTGAACATCGTCATGCCAGGCGCACGCATCTTCAGGATGGTCACGAAGAAGTTAATACCGGTCAGCGTCGTACCAATACCAGATAGCTGAAGACTCCAGATCCAGTAATCGACCCCCACGCCAGGACTGTATTCAATCCCCGATAGCGGCGGATACGCAACCCAACCGGTCTGGGCGAATTCGCCGACCCCGAGGGAAACGTTCACCAGGATAACCCCGACGACCGTAAACCAGAAGCTCAGGTTGTTCAGGAACGGGTAGGCAACGTCTCGCGCACCGATCTGCAACGGAACAACAATGTTCATCAGACCAATAACGAACGGCATCGCCACGAAGAAGATCATAATAACGCCGTGGGCGGTAAAGATCTGATCGTAGTGGTGCGGCGGCAAGAAGCCCGTTTCGCCTGCGGAAACCAACAATTGTTGGGTACGCATCATAATGGCGTCCGCAAAGCCACGGACCAGCATCACAATCGCCACCAGGATATACATAATCCCAAGGCGCTTATGATCTACCGAAGTAAACCATTCATTCCACAAATATGACCACTTACCGAAGTAAGTGATTGCTGCCACCAGCGCCGCACCTCCGACGATAATCGCAGCGACCGTAACCATGATAATGGGCTCATGATACGGAATTGCATCCAGTGTAAGTTTTCCGAACATCGTATTATTCCTCGGCCCCTTAGTGAGAGCTTTCCGCGTGATTCATGTCCATGCCTTCGTGGGCGTTATGCTCCCCTTCAGGCTGAGTCACGTCCATGCTTTTCCCGTGTCCCATGAATTTGTTGATAACATCAACAAACAGATTCGGTTTAACACTGGAGAAGTATTCGACTTTGTTAAATTCGCTTGGGGCTGCCAGCTTCTCGTAGGTCGCCATATCGTTGATGACCTGAGGAGACTGTTTGGCTTTAGCCACCCACTGGTTGAAGGTTTCGTTGTCCGGAGTAGCGATAGCTTTAAACTTCATACCGGAGAAACCTGCACCACTGTAGTTAGCGGAAATACCGTCGTAAGTGCCAGCTTCGTTCGCGATCAGATGCAGTTTGGTTTGCATACCGGCCATCGCGTAAATCTGGCTGCCCAGGCGCGGAATAAAGAAGGAGTTCATCACCGAGTTAGAGGTGATTTTGAATTCCACTGGGGTGTTAGCCGGGAAGGCAATTTCATTGACCGTCGCGATACCCTGCTCCGGATAAATGAAGAACCATTTCCAGTCCATCGCAATAACTTCAATGGTAACCGGCTTCGCATCATGCGCCAGCGGTTTGCTGGGCTCGAGCGCGTGCGTGGTTTTCCAGGTCAGTACAGCGAGGAAAATGATGATAAGGATAGGGATAGTCCAGACAACAGCTTCCACCTTGTTCGAGTGCGACCAGTTGGGGCTATATTTGGCGTCCTTGTTCGTTGCCCGATATTTCCAGGCAAAACCAATAGCCATCAAGATGGCAGGGATAACGACTATCAACATCAGCCCGAGGGCGGTCAGTATCAACGAACGTTGCTCGAGTCCAATCTGTCCTTTTGGGTTGAGAAGCGCAGAATCACAGCCACTGAGTAATACAGTACCCGCGATTAATGACAACAATCCCAAACTTTTATTGTATTTCCTGAGTCTCATTTAACGACCTCAATTCAGGGGGGATTCTGGTGGCGGTTAAAGTGTGCCGGCATTTTACGGGAAGGTTACAACACTGTAAACATTAATGGCATTCTGTCAGCAAGGTGTTACTGGGTTCTGCCATACCAATCACACATGTTGCGACTTATTTCAAATATACAGCAAAAATGCGCCCTGGCGGGCGTTATAACAAATCAGGATTGTTAAATTTTTTCGAGCGGATAATTGGTATAACCAATTCAAATGATATACAAAATCTTAACAAAAATATATCAAATAACGGACAAATAATTCACGTTAAATTAATTTTGCTTCAGCTGAATCGATAAAGGGAATTTATTGCGCTTTTTTGCTTAATAAATTCCAAATTTTTAAGGGCACAAAAAAACAAATTTTTTTAGCAAACATTTACGCAGCGGTAGGTATTTCATCACGTTGCGTGATTACCACGGAAAATAACAAAAATAATGTTCATTATTTAATCAAAATTACCGCTGCATCGTTTTATTTAAGGCGAGAAAATCCAGCATCGCTCCTGCCACGATCCCACCGATTGCCAGCAATATCCCCGCCTCAAGCAGGAAGGTTTGGAAAGGCAGAACGGTTAGTTGCAACGAGTTGAGAATCAACACAAGCAACCACAACAACAGAATGGCGCCGCTTGCCAGTAACATCTTCAACGCCAGACGATAAGTGCCCGCGAAAAGGGTACGTGGCATAAAGTTGCCCGTTTGCTGGGTATATTCGAGCGTTTTGCGACACACCATCAGTAGCAGAATGCCGGGTACGGCCGCGACAACGGAAAACAGATAAAACGTCGGCCAACCGTGAGTTTCAACAAACCAACCCGCAAGCGGGCCGACATAAACGCGACCCACGGCGGAGAGGGCAGAGAGCAGCGCAAACTGCGTGGCCGAAAATGACTTATTACACAGCGTCATTAACAGCGCGACAAAAGCCGCTGTGCCCATACCGCCGCACAAATTTTCGAAGAAGACGGCGCTTGCCATGGTGACCATGTGTTTATCGGTAATCGACAACAGCCAGTACCCGGCATTGGATACCCCCTGCAGGATGCCGAATATGAGCAGCGCCCGAAACAGCGTCAGGCGCTGCATCAATACGCCGCCATAAAGCGCGCCGACAATGGTGGCAAAGAGTCCCAGCGACTTATTCACGACGCCCACTTCCCCGGCATCGAACCCGACGCCGCGAATCAAAAACGTCGTAGTCAGGCTCATGGCGAAGGCATCACCCAATTTATAGAGCACGATCAGAAGCAGAATAAGCCAGGCGTTATTACGCCCAAAGAAGTCATGCAGCGGTTCTACCACCGCTTGCTGGAGTGTTTTAGGGGTCGGAATCGCGTCGCTTGGCTCTGGCGCAAGTATTGACGCGATAATGCAGGGAATAAGCAGTGCTGCCATCAGCCAGTACGTTGCCTGCCAGCCAAGCAGGCGGTCGGCAAGCCATAGCGCCAGGCCTCCAGAAACCAGCATCGCCAGGCGATAACCCAGCACGCTTATCGCCGCGCCCGCGCCACGTTCTTCAGGCGGCAGTACGTCCGTTTTCCAGGCATCAAACACAATATCCTGCGAGGCGGAACAGAAGGCGATAATCACCGCCAGCGCCGCCATCCAGCGTAACTGTGTCGAAGGCTCAAGAAAACCCATGGCCGCAATGGCGATCAGGAGCAGGATTTGCGTGATGATGAGCCAACCGCGACGCCGCCCTAAAAACGGCGGAGTATAGCGATCCATCGCCGGTGACCACAGGAATTTAAAGACATAGGCCTGACCGACAAGGGAAAAGAAACCAATGGTTTTTAAATCGATGTTTTCGACCGTCATCCACGCCTGAAGCGTACCGGACGTCAGGGCAAGCGGGAGGCCGGAAGCAAAACCCAGCATCAGCAAGATGGCTGATTTAGGCTGCTGAAAAATACGTAAATAATGATTGGGCATTGATGAGTATAAGGCCCGGCAAGCCGGGCCTCTCAATTAACTAGCGGGCGTTCTGTTTAATGAAATCATGCACACTGGTGTCCTGCGCCATGTCGGAGATGGTATCAGTCAGGACGGAGTTAACGGCGTTAGCGATATTTTTGTTAGTCGCCTGGAAGGCGCCTTCAACGTTGTAGCTTGCGCGGTAGTTTTTGGTCATCTTGTTGCCGTTATTCGCAACGGCGACAATAGAGATATCGGCTTTCGTGGCGATATTGTAACGCACGTTGCCCTGAGACACGTCGGCGTACAGTTGGTTGACGATAATTTGCAACTGAACGGCGCCGCTTGGGCCAATCATATAGCCGCGCGCGCTCATTTGTTTTTCCAGCACTTCTTGCAGCAAGAAGCGCAGGTCGCGTGAGGCGGTCAGCGTAACGATCTGATTATCGCGGGTGACTTTAGATAATGCCTGGTCCTGACGCTGATCGGCACCGTTAATGCTAATAGTGACGCCCATCAGGCTTGGATCCTGTTGCGGCAGCGTGATATTCGGGGAAACATCGATAGTTGTCGGCGGCGTAGCGCATCCAGCCAACATAAAAAGTGCAATCAGCGGGAAGAGGAGTTTTTTTAACATTTCAGGGTCTCAACGTACATACAGGTAAATGAGAGAAAATTCTCGCCATCATAGCATCGCCATCGGCGAGGGGAAGTGGCAACGTATGGAAATTCATCGCGTTGTGGTTTTTCTGACCTTTTACCAGGTTTTCCTGGCGCGACACCCTTAAACAGAGTGCATCAGGCAGGGTAATTTATCGGTTACGCCAAAAAAATGGGATGAACGCTGAATATTTGTTGAAAAATTGTTATAAAGCCTATAAAGACGACTAACATTTAAAGTGATGGTAGCATCGCAGCGTTGTCAGAGGAGCAAATTCATGATGATACGTGAGCAAATAGAAACAAAACTCAGGGCAGCGTTTGAACCCGTATTCCTCGAAGTTGTGGATGAAAGCTATCGCCATAATGTCCCGGCCGGCTCGGAAAGTCATTTTAAAGTCGTGCTGGTAAGCGATCGTTTTGTTGGAGAACGTTTTCTTACTCGTCATCGCCTAATCTACGGCACGTTGACGGAGGAATTAGCCACCACTGTGCATGCGCTGGCGCTGCATACGTACAGCACAAAAGAGTGGGCAAGTCTGCAAGATACCCTCTTTGCTTCTCCCCCATGTCGAGGCGCAGGAACGATTGCCTGAACAATGAATTTGCAACAACAGGACTTTTTCCAGTATGTTGCGCCAGACAGAGTTTTTAAAAAACGGCCTGCGGGCCGTTTTGTTTTGTCTGATAATGGGCCAAAAAGCGCCTTTCAGGCATGGCTCCGCCGGAATTTGTGAAAAAACACACAGAGTCGCGTGGTTGCTGTTCTCGACTCACCATAGTGATGCCGCTATAATGCTGCGTCTATTTTTTCGGAATGTCTTCGGGATGATTCTGACGACAGGGAATGTGATTCTGATTCAGAAAGCATCCTGGTTCTGCGAAGCGAATAATCAACGGCTTCCAGAGTTGACCGAGCACTGTGATTTTTTGAGGTAACAAGATGCAAGTTTCAGTTGAAACCACTCAGGGCCTTGGGCGCCGTGTAACTATTACTATCACTGCTGACAGCATCGAAAACGCTGTGAAAAGCGAGCTGGTCAACGTGGCGAAAAAAGTTCGCATTGACGGTTTTCGTAAGGGCAAAGTACCGATGAACGTTGTTGCTCAGCGTTATGGCGCTTCAGTGCGTCAGGATGTGCTGGGCGATCTGATGAGCCGTCATTTCGTTGACGCTATCATTAAAGAAAAAATCAATCCGGCTGGCGCACCGAACTATGTTCCGGGCGAATACAAACTGGGCGAAGACTTCACCTACGCGGTAGAGTTTGAAGTGTACCCGGAAGTCGAATTGAAAGATCTCGAATCTATCGAAGTCGTTAAGCCGGTTGTAGAAGTTACCGACGAAGACGTTGATGGCATGCTGGATACCCTGCGCAAGCAGCAGGCAACCTGGACTGAAACCACCGAAGCGGCAGACGATGAAGATCGTGTGACTATCGATTTCTCCGGCTCTGTAGACGGCGAAGAATTCGAAGGCGGCAAAGCCTCTGATTTCGTGCTGGCTATGGGCCAGGGTCGTATGATCCCGGGCTTCGAAGAAGGTATCAAAGGCCACAAAGCGGGTGACGAGTTCACCATCGACGTGACCTTCCCGGAAGAGTACCACGCTGAAAACCTGAAAGGTAAAGCGGCTAAATTCGTTATCAACCTGAAAAAAGTTGAGCAACGTGAACTGCCGGAACTGACTGAAGAATTCATCAAACGTTTCGGCGTTGAAGACGGTTCCCTTGCAGGCCTGCGTACCGAAGTGCGTAAAAACATGGATCGCGAGCTGAAAGGCGCGGTGCGTAATCGCATCAAGTCTCAGGCTATCGAAGGTCTGGTGAAAGCGAACGACATCGACGTACCGGCTGCGCTGATCGACGGCGAAATCGACGTTCTGCGTCGTCAGGCTGCACAGCGTTTTGGCGGCAACGAGAAACAAGCGCTGGAACTGCCGCGTGAACTGTTCGAAGAACAAGCGAAACGCCGCGTTGTTGTTGGCCTGCTGCTGGGCGAAGTTATTCGCACCAACGAACTGAAAGCTGACGACGAGCGTGTTAAAGTGCTGATCGAAGAAATGGCCTCTGCCTATGAAGATCCGAGCGAAGTTATCGAGTTCTACAGCAAAAACAAAGAGCTGATGGACAACATGCGTAATGTCGCCCTGGAAGAGCAGGCTGTTGAAGCGGTACTGGCGAAAGCCAAAGTCACCGAGCAACCGACTACCTTCAACGAACTGATGAACCAGCAGGCATAAGCCTTACGGTTCTACCGGTAAGTTGTAAAAGGCCCGTCCGATTGCGACGGGCTTTTTTTCGCCTGAAATTAGCGCAAGGACGGATAAACCGGAGTTTCAATATTCGCGTAACATGAAAAGGTTGTTATGCTTGAAATTGAGAGGGGCAAACCCCATAAATCTGGATATATCCGCATCAACAAACAGATAATTTGATCTATTGTGGATAGGGACTCTGGCTGATACTCCGTCCTGAAGGGTGACAAGACCCGCTAGCGTGGTCATTCGTCACGGTCTCAAGTAAAATCGGTGCAGCAGATTACGTAAATTTTTTCCAGGAGACGGAAATGTCATACAGCGGCGAACGAGAAGTAATGGCACCCCATATGGCCCTTGTGCCCATGGTTGTTGAACAAACATCACGTGGTGAGCGTTCTTACGATATTTTTTCCCGTCTGCTCAAGGAACGCGTTATCTTTTTGACCGGTCAGGTTGAAGATCACATGGCTAACCTGATTGTGGCGCAGATGCTGTTTCTGGAAGCAGAAAACCCAGAAAAAGATATTTATCTCTATATTAACTCGCCGGGCGGCGTGATCACTGCGGGTATGTCTATCTATGACACCATGCAGTTTATCAAACCAGATGTCAGTACGATTTGCATGGGCCAGGCGGCATCAATGGGCGCATTCCTGTTGACCGCTGGGGCAAAAGGCAAACGTTTCTGCCTGCCGAACTCCCGCGTAATGATTCACCAGCCGTTGGGTGGTTTCCAGGGCCAGGCGACAGATATTGAAATCCACGCGCGCGAAATTTTGAAAGTTAAAGCGCGTATGAATGAACTAATGGCGCAACATACGGGTCAACCGCTTGAGCAGATCGAAAGAGATACCGAGCGCGACCGTTTCCTCTCTGCGGATCAGGCGGTAGAGTATGGACTGGTTGACTCCATTTTAACTCACCGTCAGTGATACCTGTGGCAATGGGCCGCTATACTATAGTGTGTCAGTTGGCGGCTCATTGTGCGCAAACCCCGGTTTGCGTCTGAGAATGGCATTGCGTCGTCGTGTGCGGCACAAAGAACAGAAAAGAGGTTTTGACTCATGACAGATAAGCGCAAAGACGGCTCAGGCAAACTGCTGTACTGCTCTTTTTGCGGCAAGAGCCAGCACGAAGTGCGTAAACTGATTGCCGGCCCGTCAGTGTATATCTGCGACGAGTGTGTCGATTTATGCAACGACATTATTCGCGAAGAGATTAAGGAAGTGGCGCCGCACCGTGAACGTAGCGCGTTGCCGACGCCACATGAAATCCGTAACCACCTTGACGACTACGTTATCGGTCAGGAACAGGCGAAAAAAGTTCTCGCGGTTGCGGTGTATAACCACTACAAACGCTTGCGTAACGGTGATAGCTCCAATGGCATCGAACTCGGCAAAAGTAACATTCTGCTGATTGGCCCGACCGGTAGCGGTAAAACGTTGCTGGCAGAAACGCTGGCCCGCTTGTTGGATGTTCCGTTCACGATGGCGGATGCAACTACCCTGACCGAAGCCGGTTATGTGGGTGAAGATGTTGAAAACATCATCCAGAAGCTGCTTCAGAAATGCGATTACGATGTGCAAAAAGCCCAGCGCGGTATCGTGTATATCGATGAAATTGATAAAATTTCTCGTAAATCCGATAACCCGTCCATCACCCGTGATGTTTCCGGTGAAGGCGTGCAGCAGGCGTTGCTGAAACTGATTGAAGGCACCGTGGCTGCCGTTCCGCCGCAGGGCGGGCGCAAGCATCCGCAACAGGAGTTCTTGCAGGTTGATACCTCTAAGATCCTGTTTATCTGCGGCGGTGCATTCGCAGGTCTTGATAAAGTGATCGCAAACCGTGTGGAAACCGGCTCAGGTATCGGTTTTGGCGCCACGGTGAAAGGTAAATCCCAGAAAGCGACAGAAGGTGAGTTGCTGGCGCAGGTTGAACCGGAAGATTTAATTAAATTCGGTTTGATTCCTGAGTTTATCGGTCGTCTGCCGGTTGTGGCGACGCTGAGTGAACTGAGCGAAGAAGCGCTGATTCAGATCCTGAAAGAGCCGAAAAACGCCCTGACTAAACAGTATCAGGCGCTGTTTAATCTGGAAGGGGTTGAGCTGGAATTCCGCGACGAAGCGCTGGAAGCAATCGCTAAGAAAGCGATGTCCCGTAAAACCGGCGCGCGTGGTCTGCGTTCTATCGTCGAAGGCGCGCTTCTCGACACCATGTACAATTTACCGTCCATGGATGATGTTGAGAAAGTGGTGATTGACGAGGCCGTAATTGGCGGTCAGTCAGAACCGCTGTTAATTTACGGTAAGCCGGAAGCGCAACAGGCATCTGGCGAATAATTCACCTGTTCTGACAATCAGTTAAAAATTATAAGGGGGATTTTGTCCCCCTTTTAATTTTCCCGTATACCTGACATTGAATGTCCAGGAAACATCCCCATATACTGTTCTACTTGTTGGTGATGCCGTGACTATCACGTGCGCCCCATCGCCTGGCGGAAACTAAACTAAGAGAGAGCTCTATGAATCCTGAGCGTTCTGAACGCATTGAAATCCCCGTGTTGCCGTTGCGCGACGTGGTGGTTTATCCGCACATGGTTATCCCTTTGTTCGTGGGACGGGAGAAATCTATCCGCTGCCTGGAAGCTGCAATGGATCATGACAAAAAAGTCATGCTGGTTGCGCAGAAAGAAGCGTCGACAGATGAGCCGGGTGTGAATGATTTGTTTACCGTAGGTACCGTGGCGTCAATTTTACAGATGCTAAAACTGCCCGACGGTACGGTAAAAGTATTGGTTGAAGGTTTACAACGTGCGCGTATTTCCGCGCTTTCTGATGATGGCGAGCATTTCTCTGCCCGTGCAGAGTATCTGGAATCGCCTGCTATCGATGAACGCGAGCAGGAAGTACTGGTACGCACCGCGATCAGTCAGTTTGAAGGCTATATTAAGCTCAACAAAAAGATCCCGCCTGAAGTGCTGACTTCGCTTAACAGTATTGACGATCCCGCGCGTCTGGCTGACACCATCGCTGCACATATGCCGCTGAAACTGGCCGATAAACAATCGGTGCTGGAGATGTCCGACGTGAACGAGCGTCTGGAATATCTGATGGCGATGATGGAGTCGGAAATCGATCTGCTGCAGGTTGAAAAACGCATTCGCAACCGCGTTAAAAAGCAGATGGAAAAGAGCCAGCGTGAGTACTATCTGAATGAGCAAATGAAAGCCATTCAGAAAGAACTGGGCGAAATGGACGATGCGCCGGACGAAAACGAAGCTTTAAAACGTAAAATCGACGCGGCTAAAATGCCAAAAGAGGCGAAAGAAAAAGCCGAAGCCGAGTTGATGAAGCTGAAAATGATGTCGCCGATGTCCGCAGAAGCGACCGTCGTGCGCAGCTATATTGAGTGGATGGTTCAGGTTCCATGGAATGCGCGCAGCAAAGTGAAAAAAGACCTGCGTCAGGCTCAGGAAATCCTCGATACCGATCACTATGGCCTTGGCCGTGTGAAAGATCGCATTCTTGAATATCTCGCCGTGCAGAGCCGCGTTAACAAAATCAAAGGTCCGATCCTGTGCCTGGTAGGGCCGCCGGGGGTGGGTAAAACCTCTCTGGGTCAGTCCATCGCGCGCGCCACGGGGCGTAAATACGTGCGTATGGCGCTGGGCGGCGTGCGTGACGAAGCGGAAATTCGCGGTCACCGTCGTACTTATATCGGTTCAATGCCGGGTAAGCTGATTCAGAAAATGGCGAAAGTCGGCGTTCGCAACCCACTGTTCCTGCTGGATGAAATCGACAAGATGTCGTCCGATATGCGCGGCGATCCGGCGTCGGCGCTGCTTGAAGTGCTGGATCCAGAACAGAACGTGGCGTTCAACGACCACTATCTTGAAGTGGATTACGATCTGAGCGACGTAATGTTTGTGGCGACGTCTAACTCCATGAATATTCCTGCGCCGCTGCTGGACCGTATGGAAGTGATTCGTCTGTCGGGTTATACCGAAGATGAAAAACTTAATATCGCCCTGCGCCATTTGCTGCCGAAGCAGATTGAACGCAACGCCCTGAAAAAGGGTGAAATCACGGTTGATGAGAGCGCGATTATCGGGATTATCCGTTATTACACTCGTGAAGCTGGCGTACGTGGGCTTGAGCGTGAAATCTCTAAACTGTGCCGTAAAGCGGTTAAACAGTTGCTGCTGGAGAAAGACCTCAAGCACATCGAAATTAATGGCGATAATCTGAAAGATTTCCTCGGCGTGCAGCGCTTTGACTATGGACGTGCGGATAATGAAAACCGCGTGGGTCAAGTGACTGGCCTTGCATGGACCGAAGTGGGTGGCGATCTGCTGACTATCGAAACCGCCTGCGTACCGGGTAAAGGGAAACTGACCTATACCGGCTCGCTGGGTGAAGTTATGCAGGAATCCATTCAGGCTGCGCTGACCGTTGTGCGTGCGCGTGCTGAAAAACTGGGTATTAATTCTGATTTTTACGAGAAACGCGACATTCACGTTCACGTACCGGAAGGGGCAACGCCGAAAGACGGGCCAAGCGCCGGTATCGCGATGTGTACGGCTCTGGTCTCCTGCCTGACGGGTAACCCGGTACGTGCTGATGTCGCGATGACGGGTGAAATCACGCTGCGTGGGCAGGTGTTGCCAATTGGTGGTTTGAAAGAAAAACTGCTGGCTGCGCACCGTGGCGGGATTAAAACCGTCTTAATTCCTTACGAAAATAAACGCGATCTGGAAGAGATTCCGGACAACGTTATCGCCGATCTGGATATCCACCCGGTCAAGCGTATCGAAGAGGTTTTAACCCTGGCGTTGCAGAATGAGCCTACGGGAATGCAGGTTGTCACGTCAAAATAGTGACCTGACGCAAACTGCATAGATAAAATCAGAGCTGGTAAGCGATTTGGTGCTTGCCAGCTTTTTTTTGTATCGCTAATTTAGATGGCTGACTGCTTATGGCATCAACCAATGCTGTTGTAAGGGCATGACAGGCCTGATATAACTGCTGCGCGGTCGCTTCATGAAGGATTCGGGAGCGATATAAATAATAAAGAGAGGAAGAGAAGAGTGAATAAATCTCAACTGATAGACAAAATTGCCGCCGGTGCTGATATTTCTAAAGCCGCGGCTGGACGTGCGTTAGATGCTTTGATTGGCTCTGTTACTGATTCTCTGAAATCCGGAGATGAAGTGGCGTTAGTTGGTTTTGGTACTTTCTCCGTTCGCGAACGTGCTGCCCGTACTGGCCGCAACCCGCAAACAGGCAAAGAAATCACCATTGCAGCTGCAAAAGTACCGGGATTCCGTGCAGGCAAGGCACTGAAAGACGCGGTAAACTGATTTTTCCCTCTACGGTTTGGATGGTAAAGGGCAAGGGCGCATCGCGAGATGTGCCTTTTTTATTCTTATGGGTGACTTTTTAATCCTGCGGGCTGACAACCGTACCGGTTTCTTGTCACAATACGCCTTTGCGCGAAGCGGCACCTGATGCATTTCCCAAAGGTGAGCGCCAGCGAGATTTACTGTCAATTACAGCGGAGCGTTGTTACACCATGATGGACAACTTACGTACGGCTGCGAACAGCGTCGTACTCAAGATTATTTTCGGTATCATTATCGTGTCGTTCATACTGACCGGCGTGAGCGGCTACCTGATTGGCGGTAACAGCAATTACGCCGCAAAAGTGAACGGCGAAGAAATTAGTCGCGCTCAGTTTGAGAACGCGGTTGCCGGCGAGCGTAATCGTCAACAGCAGCAACTCGGCGATCAATACTCTGAACTGGCATCTAATGAAGGCTATATAAAAGCCATGCGCCAGCAGGTGCTGTCTCGCATGATTGATGAAGCGCTGCTTGATCAATATGCGAAGAAACTCGGCCTTGGCATCAGCGACGAGCAAATCAAACAGGCAATCTTTAAAGAACCCGCCTTCCAGAATAACGGTAAATTTGATAACTCGCGTTACACCGCCATCATCAACAATATGGGCATGACGCCAGACCAGTATGCTCAGGCGCTGCGTAATCAGTTAATGACGCAACAGCTTATCAACGCAGTGGTCGGTACTGACTTTATGCTCGCGAATGAAACTGACGAACTGGCGGCGCTGGTCGCCCAACAGCGTGTTGTTCGTGATGCCACTATTGATATCAATGCGCTTGCGGCCAAACAAACGGCCAGCGACGATGAAGTGAACGGCTTCTACGAGCAGAATAAAAATCGTTTTATCGCGCCGGAACAGTTCCGCGTCAGTTATATCAAACTTGATGCCGCGTCCATGAGTGAAAACGCCAGCGATGAAGAGATCAAAACCTGGTACGATGAGCATCAGGATCAGTACACTCAGCCGCAGCGTAACCGCTACAGCATTATCCAGACCAAGACGGAAGCAGAAGCCAAGGCTGTACTGGATGCGCTGCATGCAGGGTCCGATTTCGCGACGCTCGCTAAAGAAAAATCTGCCGACATTATTTCTGCCCGTAACGGCGGCGACATGGGTTGGCTGGAAGATGCGACAACGCCTGAGGAGTTGAAAAACGCCGGGCTTAAAGAAAAAGGCCAACTGTCGGGCGTGATTAAATCATCCGTGGGTTTCCTGGTGGCGCGTCTTGACGACGTTCAGCCTGCGAAGATTAAGCCGCTTGAGGAAGTCCGTTCCGCCATTGCTGAGAAAGTGAAGCAAGAGAAAGGGCTGACCGCCTTCTTCGCCCTGCAACAGAAAGTGAGTGATGCGGCGAGCAATGATAACGAATCACTGGCTGGCGCAGAGCAGGCAGCAGGCGTTAAAGCCGTCGAAACAGACTGGTTTACTCACGATAACTTACCGGAAGCGCTGAATTTCAAACCTGTTGCCGATGCTATCTTTAATGGCGGACTGGTTGGTGAAAACGGCACGCCGGGAAGCAACTCCGACATTATCACCGTAGAAGGCGATCGTGCGTTTGTACTGCGCGTTACGGCGCATAAACCGCAAGCGGTTAAACCGTTGGCCGAGGTGCGCGAGCAAGTCGTTGCCGATATCAAACACCAGAAAGCGGAGCAGCAGGCGAAACTGGATGCGGATAAGCTTGTTAGCGCGTTGAAAGAAGGCAAAGGCGACGAGGCGATGAAAGCCGCAGGCTTAAGCTTTGGCGCGGCTAAAACGCTAAACCGTAGCGGTCAGGACCCTGTCTCTCTGGCGGCTTTTGCGCTGCCATTGCCAACCAAGGACAAACCGTCCTATGGCGTTGCCAATGATATGCAGGGCAACGTCGTGATTCTGGCGCTTGATGAAGTGCGCAGCGGTACCATGCCGGAAGAGCAGAAGAAAGCCATGACGCAGGGCATTACTCAGAATAATGCGCAAATTGCTTTTGATGCCTTGATGACCAATCTGCGTAAAGAAGCAAAAATCAAAATGGGCGACATCGTCGAGCAGCAACAATAATCGAGACGTCTCGCACATAATTGCAAGTTTTTGCAAATCCCAAAGGCCGCTTTCGCGGCCTTTTCCATTTTTGAAAAACGCGGTTTGTCGTGTTTCTTCCGGCCCGTTATGGTGGCGTTGCTGTCAACAAACAAGGAGGAAACAGCATGAAACAAGGCGTTAAAGCATTTTGTCTGGCGGTGGTTATCGCGTGCGGTATCACTAGTTATCCGACGCTCGCGGCGCAATCAACTTCCAAAGCAGAGGCGGCCACGACGAAAGCCGAAGGCACCTCTACGGTTCAGGCAAAGGAAAAAGCGGTAAAAGCCAATGACAGCGAGGAGCGCACCGTCAGTATAAATACCGCAAGCGCGGATGAGCTTGCCGCCGCGCTCAATGGGGTGGGAATGAAAAAAGCGCAGGCTATCGTGAACTACCGTGATGAAAATGGCCCGTTTAACAGTGTGGACGATCTTAAGCAGGTGCCGGGCATGGGTAACTCACTGGTGGAACGTAATCTGGCGCGCATAAAACTTTAAGCTGCTTCGCTCAGCTTGCAGAGTTGAAATTTTTTGCCAGGATAAAGAGGTCATACCAGTGGTGTGACCTCTTACTCTCATAAAATGAACCGTCACGTTATTTCGCTGCGGTAATCCGTCAGCGAAGAGAGGGACGGAAATAATAAGGGCCCTGGCGCTATGCAGACACACATTAAAGTACGCGGTTACCACCTGGACGTTTATCAACACGTCAATAACGCACGCTATCTCGAATTCCTCGAAGAAGCGCGTTGGGATGGGTTAGAACAGGAGGAAGGCTTTCAGTGGATGACGGCAAATCGCATTGCTTTTGTCGTGGTGAATATCAATATCAATTATCGGCGTCCGGCCGTCCTTGGCGATTTGCTCAAGGTCTCAAGCCAGGTTCAGCAAATAAATGGCAAAAGCGGCATCTTAAGCCAGGTCATAACGCTTGAGCCGGAAGGGCAGGTTGTCGCCGATGCGCTAATAACGTTTGTCTGCATCGACTTAACGACGCAAAAAGCGCTGCCGTTGGAAGGGGAGTTACGTGAGCGGCTTGCGGCAATGGTCGGTAAAGCCTAATCAAAGAAGGGCGGTACACCCGCCCTTATTCTCTTTAAAGACCCGTCTTGTGCTTCATTTGCGCCATCACGCCCGGTTTATCAGCAAGATACTGTTTCAAACCATTAGCGCGTAAATGACAGGCCGCGCATTCGCCGCAACCATCGCCTTTAATGCCGTTATAGCAGGTAAGAGTGTCGTTACGCACTACATGCAGTTTTCCGAAGTGATCCGCCAGCGCCCAGGTTTCAGCCTTATTAAGCCACATCAGCGGCGTTTCAAAACGGATAGTGCTAGCCATGCCCAGATTGACCGCATGATGGAGTGCTTTAACAAACTCATCCCGGCAATCCGGGTAGCCAGAAAAGTCAGTCTCGCATACGCCGGTAATAATCGCCTCGGCCTGGACCTGATAGGCATAAATCGCGGTGAGCGTCAGAAACAGTATATTGCGCCCCGGCACGAAGGTGCTCGGAATGCCGCTGGCTTCGGGATCGTAATCCGGTACCGGGATGCTGTCGCGGGTTAAACTGCTTACTGCCAGTTCGTTCAGTAAACCGACATCTAAAACTTTATGGGCTCGCGCGCCCAGTTTATGGGCGAGATCGCGCGCAATATCTATTTCCGCGCGGTGGCGTTGCCCGTAATCGAACGTGACGCAATGCACTTCATCGTACTGATCCAGCGCCTGAATCAGGCAGGTGGTGGAGTCTTGTCCACCGCTAAAAACCACAACGGCACGTTTCATCGTCTACCTTTCTTGCATAAGGACATTGCGCCTATGGTAGCGCCAGAGAAGGGAGGCGACCAGCTTCTTCACGTCGTACCGGGAGGGGGAAGCCAGGCGCGCGTAAAATCAAACCAGCCACGGGCATTCAGGCGGATGCCGTTTACTCCCGGCGGCGCGCTCACCTGGTAGCGATAATTAAACAGCGGCGTAATCACGGCCTCTTCCATAAGCCGGGTATACACCACGCGCATACCCTCATGACGCTGGGTTTCATCGCCCTGAATCTGTACGGCATCAAGTGTGCTTTGAAGATGAGCAAACTGCCGTCCGGTTAGCACATGAGGCCAGAGCTTATCGCAGCGCAGCCACTGCTCCAGAGTGAATTCAGGCGACTCGCCAATCAGCCGATCGCCCATTATCAGATCTGCTTCACCCAAATGCTGGCAGCCGTGCCAGGTTTTCTCGGGATGGAAATGCACCGTCAGTTCGCATCCTCTGGCAGCCAGATAGCGCTTGAGCTGTTCTGCCATGGCGTGAAGCTCAACAGGCAGGTGATAAACCAGCGTCAGCGAGTCAGGTAAAGGGGTGTCATCAGAAGGCCAGTGCGGCAGTCGCCAGCCGGGCAGCATATCGCTGCTGGGGGTAATAAGGCCTTCATCCAGCGGCAGTGTATCCAGCATACCGCTGTTATGGATGAGATTAATCAGGTTACGGGCCTGGAATGGCGACAGTTTCCCTTCCTGGCGCAGCGCCAGATAGCAAAATCCGAGGCTGATACTGTTACTGACCGGCCGTAAATGCACCAGTTCATCTTGCTGACCAATAGCAATTTGCACGGGATGCCGACAACTGGTTCCTGTCTCCTGATCAAACAGTTGCGGGGTTATCCAGTATTCCACCGCCTTGAGTAAAGGATGACTGAGGTGCCAAAACTCATGACTTTCCAGACGGACCAAATCTGGTTCAAAACGCGCCAGGCGAAAAGGTCCGCAGCCGATGGTCGGTTCATCCGGATGGCTCAGGCGGCTACAATACAAGGCAAGACGGTGCGCCAACCAGTAATCGGGGCGATAGAGCGTAATACGCAGGCAAAGGGCGTGGACCACATCAATACTCGCAACACTTGCAAACAGGCGAGCCATTTCCCTGTCCGCCATCAGCGTCTGTAAAGCGCGCTGTAATTGCACTGTCTCCACCGGTTTCCCGTTGTGCCAGTGCAAGGTTGATCGCAGATAAAAGTCCCAGCACAGGCCATCCGGTGAAACATGCCAGTGATGAGCCAGGTCGCCCTCAGGTAATTCATCATTCGCGTCAAAACGTGTTAAACCCGCATGAATTTGCCCGGCCAAATGCTGTTCTGCGCGTCCGGGCAAAAAGCCGGGCGTCAGGGGTTCAAGAGGACGGTAATAGGGAATGCGTAAAGTCGGGGTGTCGTTTTGCCATTGTCCGCCAAGAAACGGCTGTAATAAATGGCGCAGCTGGTCGGGGGCGAGTTGCGCCAGTTCCAGGGCGTTTTTATGCTGACCACGATGAAGTACCTGCTCCATCATGGTGGCGCGCACCTGCTCGGGCGTCACCAGAAAGGTTAACTGGCCGCGTTTCCCTCGTCCGGCTTGAGCATGCCAGTTCACCCATCCGGCAGATTCAAGTTGCCGCAGCAGTGTACGAATATGCCGTTCGCTGCAAAAGCAGCGCGCCGCCAGTTCAGCCACGGTAATCTGCTGGGGTTCGCCTGCCGAGGGTTGCCATAAACGCTGAAACTGGTTGAGCCGATTAACAAGTCGCATAATAAACCCGGAACAATTTTTTAAAAGTATTCACTATTTGTTCCGCATATGCCAGGTGATACTTCAAGCTGTGATTGAACGAGGGGAGAGACTCCAACCATGGCGCGACTGGCTGCTTTTGATATGGACGGTACTTTATTATTGCCGGACCATGTGCTTGGCGAGCAAACGCTCACCACTCTCCATCGTCTGCGTGAGCGCGACATTACGCTTGCTTTCGCAACGGGTCGCCATGCCCTGGAAATGCGTCATTTGCTCACTGATCTCGCCCTCGATGCCTTTTTGATAACCGGCAACGGCACGCGTATCCACACTTTTCAGGGTGAATTGTTGCATCATGCCGACCTCGCACCCGAAGTGGCGCATACCGTGATACACACCCACTGGGACACCGCCTCGTCGATGCATGTATTTAATGATGACGGCTGGTTTACCCAATACGATCTCCCTGATTTGCTGAAGGCGCATCTCTTTACCGGCTTTCGCTACCAGGTGTGCGACCTTAAACGTATCCCGGCGCATCGAGTCACCAAAATTTGTTTTTGCGGCGACCACGACGATTTATGTCGTCTGCGCATCCAGTTAAATGAAGCGCTGGGTGAAAAGGCGCATTTGTGTTTCTCCGCTCATCACTGTCTGGAAGTGTTGCCGGTGGGCTGTAATAAAGGCGCCGCGCTGGCGCATTTAAGCCAGTACCTGGGTTACGACATGCAGGATTGCATGGCGTTTGGCGATGCCATGAACGATCGCGAGATGCTGGAGTCGGTGGGCTATGGATTCATCATGGGTAACGCCATGACGCAGTTAAAAGATGCGTTGCCGCATTTGCCGGTTATCGGCCATTGCAGCACGCAGGCGGTTTCACATTATTTGACACATTGGCTGGATTTTCCAAACCTGACTTATTCCCCCGAATGACGAGGCCATTCCAGCAAGCCGGGTAATCCCCGGCTTTTTTTATGCGCACAGGCGTTTGATTTCTGCCTGCCAGGGCGTTAAATCGCCGATATTCTGCTCCACCCACTGCGGGTTGTAGTAGGTTTCCAGATAGCGCTCGCCGCTGTCGCAAATCAACGTCACAATCGCGCCTTTGCGGCCTTCATCGCGCATTTGAGCCGCCAGTCGTAGCGCGCCCCAGACATTGGTGCCGGTGGATGCCCCGACTTTACGGCCCAGCATCGTTTCCAGCCACTGCATCGTCGCGACACTTGCCGCATCGGGCACGCGCATCATGTCATCGACAACCGCAGGAATAAAAGACGGCTCAACGCGCGGACGACCAATCCCTTCGATTTTGCTGCCAATACCACTTTTAAGCGTGGCATCGCGACATTGCCAGTAATCAAAAAACACCGAGTTTTGTGGGTCCACTACCACAAGCTGTGTGGCATAGCCCTGATAACGTAAATAGCGGCCAATAGTGGCGGAGGTACCCCCGGTTCCTGCGCTCATCACAATATAATCAGGCACGGTATAAGGCTCGCTCGCCATCTGGCGAAAGATTCTGTCGGCGATATTGTTATTGCCGCGCCAGTCGGTGGCCCGCTCGGCGTAGGTGAATTGGTCCATATAATGGCCATTCAACTCTTTCGCCAGCGTCTCGGACGCCTCATAAATTTCACAGGCGCTCTCAACAAAATGGCAGCGCCCGCCGTAGAACGCGATTTGTTCGACTTTACGTTTTGCGGTGCAACCGGGCATCACAGCGATAAAGGGTAAGCCCAGCAGTCTTGCGAAATAGGCCTCCGACACGGCGGTCGAGCCAGAAGAGGCTTCGATAATCGGCGTCCCTTCTTTTATCCAGCCATTACACAATCCATACAAAAACAGCGAACGCGCCAGGCGGTGTTTCAGGCTGCCGGTGGGGTGGGTGCTTTCGTCTTTCAAATAAATAGGAATGCCTGCAAAGGCCGGCAGGGAAAGGCGGATTAAATGGGTATCGGCTGAGCGCTGATAGTCGGCGTTGATTTCGCTGATAGCGTGATTAACCCAGGAGCTGTTCATAAGGGAGTCCATTTATCAATTTGTGCCTAGCGTAAAACAAACGCCAGGAAAAAGAGTTGCTATTTCGCCCCTGATTTGCCGAAATAGGAGAAATTCTTTCTATATATCTCGCAAATGATAGATAAAATTGACCGAAAACTGCTTTCACTGCTGCAAAATGACTGTACGCTCTCTTTGCAGGCGTTAGCAGATGCCGTTAATCTCACTACCACGCCCTGCTGGAAACGTTTAAAGCGTCTTGAAGATGAAGGCATCATTCAGGGACGTGTAGCGCTGCTTGATCCGGAAAAACTCGGCCTGGGGCTGACCGCTTTCGTACAGCTTAAGACCCGGCATCACAGCAGCGAATGGTACAGCCAGTTTGTCGCGTTAGTCTCGCAAATGCCGGAAGTGCTGGGATTCTGGCGTATGGCAGGAGAGTACGATTACTTGATGCGCGTTCAGGTCGCGGATATGAAGCGTTTTGATGATTTCTATAAGCGTCTGGTTAATCAGGCTCCCGGTTTATCGGACGTGACCTCCAGTTTCGCGATGGAACAGATAAAATATACCACTGCCTTACCGTTGGACGGTTAGCAAGCCTGGGCGTCCATCACCTGCACTCGATAAAACAGAAAGCCAATCAGGAATTCATTACGTGCGATTATTTGCTCAGTTACGCTGGTATTTCATCCGGGAATGGCGACGCTATTTCGGTGCGGTATGCCTGCTGATTATCATCGCTCTCCTGCAACTTATCCCGCCGCGCGTGGTGGGCATCATTGTGGATGGCGTCACCCAACACCACTTTACCACGAGCCGGATTATGCAATGGCTTGGGTTGATGGTGGCGGTGGCGGTTATCGTGTATCTGCTGCGCTACGTCTGGCGTGTGCTGCTGTTCGGCGCGTCGTATCAATTGGCAGTCGAACTGCGTGAGGGTTTTTACCGTCAACTCAGTCGCCAGCACCCTGAATTCTATTTACGTCACCGCACCGGGGACTTAATGGCGCGCGCGACCAACGACGTGGATCGCGTCGTGTTCGCAGCCGGCGAAGGGGTGCTGACGCTGGTGGACTCATTGGTGATGGGCTGCGTGGTACTGGTCGTGATGAGTACGCAAATTAGCTGGCAGTTGACGCTGATGGCGCTACTGCCGATGCCGATAATGGCGCTGGTGATTAAGCGTTATGGCGATCAACTCCACAGCCGTTTTAAAGCGGCGCAGGCGGCGTTCTCTTCTTTAAATGATCGTACCCAGGAGAGCCTGACCAGTATCCGCATGATCAAAGCCTTTGGGCTGGAAGACAGGCAATCAGGCCTTTTTGCCGAGGATGCGCGCGACACCGGCGTAAAAAATCTGCGCGTCGCGCGGGTTGATGCGCGTTTCGACCCCACTATTTATATCGCAATTGGCATGGCGAATCTGCTCGCCATTGGCGGCGGAAGCTGGATGGTGATGAACGGCGCCCTGACGCTCGGACAACTTACCAGCTTTATGATGTATTTAGGCTTGATGATTTGGCCGATGTTGGCGCTGGCCTGGATGTTCAATATCGTCGAGCGCGGGAGTGCGGCATATAGCCGCATTCGGGCTATGTTGAAAGAAGCGCCGGTTGTGAATGACGGCGATATAACCGTGCCTGAGGGCCGCGGTACGCTCAATGTCGCTATCCGCGAGTATACTTACCCGCAAGCGTCAAAACCGACGCTAAATCTTATCAATCTGACCCTTAAGCCCGGGAAAATGCTTGGGATCTGCGGTCCTACCGGCGCCGGGAAAAGCACCGTACTGTCGTTAATTCAGCGTCATTTTGATGTCGATCAGGGAGAAATTCGTTTTCACGATATTCCCCTGACGGCTCTGCGGCTGGACTCCTGGCGCAGCCGCCTGGCAGTCGTTAATCAAACGCCGTTTTTATTCTCAGATACCGTGGCGAGTAACATTGCTCTTGGCCATCCGGACGCAACGCCGCAAGAGATTGAACATGTGGCGAAGCTGGCCTGCGTTCACGATGATATTTTACGCTTGCCTCAGGGGTACGAAACCGAAGTAGGGGAGCGCGGCGTCATGCTCTCCGGTGGGCAGAAGCAGCGTATTTCCATCGCCCGGGCGCTGTTGCTCAATGCGGAAATTTTGATTCTTGACGATGCGCTATCCGCGGTGGACGGGCGTACCGAGCATCAGATCCTGCATAATCTGCATCATTGGGGAGAAGGGCGGACGATTATTATCAGCGCCCATCGTCTGTCAGCGTTAACGGAGGCGGATGAAATCGTCGTGCTGCAACAAGGCCATATTTCCCAGCGCGGCAAACATGACACGCTGGCAAGCCAGCCAGGCTGGTATCGCGACATGTATCGTTATCAACAGATAGAAGCGGCGCTGGATGATGCGCCACAAGAAGAGGAGGCGGTTGATGCATAAGCCTGCTCACCTGTGGCCGACCTTAAAACGTCTGCTCGGTTATGGGCGCCCGTGGCGCAAACCACTTTCTATGGCAGTGGTGATGCTGTGGGTCGCCGCCGCGGCGGAGGTCAGCGGTCCGGCGCTTATAAGTTATTTTATCGATAATATGGTGGCGAAAAATATTATGCCGCTGGGGCTGATTGCCGGGCTTGCTACTGCGTACATCCTGCTTCAACTGCTGGCAGCCGGGCTGCACTACTGGCAGGCATTGCTGTTTAACCAGGCGGCGGTAGGTGTAGTCCAACAGCTGCGTACCGATGTCATGGATGCTGCGTTGCGCCAGCCGCTGAGCGAGTTTGATACGCAACCGGTCGGCCAGTTGATTTCTCGCGTCACTAACGACACCGAAGTCATCCGGGATTTATACGTCACCGTCGTAGCGACGGTGTTGCGCAGCGCCGCGCTGATTGGCGCGATGCTGGTCGCCATGTTCAGCCTCGACTGGCGCATGGCGCTGGTGGCCATGGCTATCTTCCCGGCGGTCATGATTGTGATGGTGATTTATCAGCGCTACAGCACGCCTATTGTCCGCCGGGTTCGTACTTATCTGGCGGATATCAACGACGGCTTTAACGAAGTGATTATGGGCATGAGCGTGATCCAGCAGTTCCGCCAGCAGGCGCGGTTTGGCGCGCGTATGGGGGAGGCCAGCCGTTCGCATTATGCAGCGCGTATGCAGACGTTGCGTCTGGACGGCTTCCTGCTGCGACCTTTATTGAGCCTGTTTTCCGCGCTGGTGCTGTGTGGGCTGTTAATGCTGTTCGGCTTCAGTTCTGTCGGGACGGTTGAAGTGGGCGTGTTGTACGCCTTTATCAGTTATCTGGGCCGCTTGAACGAGCCGCTGATTGAACTCACCACCCAGCAATCAATATTGCAACAGGCGGTGGTGGCGGGCGAGCGTGTCTTCGAGTTGATGGACAGGCCGCGCCAGACATACGGCAGCGATACGCGCCCGCTGCAAAACGGTGCGATTGCGATAGATGATGTGTCCTTCGCTTATCGCGGCGATCGGCTGGTATTGCAGGACATTTCCCTCGATATCGCCCCGCGCAGCTTTGTGGCGCTGGTGGGGCATACCGGCAGCGGTAAAAGTACTTTGGCCAATTTGCTGATGGGCTACTATCCGCTGACGCGCGGAGAGATTCGGCTTGATGGCCGACCACTTTCTACGCTTAGCCATAGCGTATTGCGCAAAGGCGTGGCGATGGTTCAGCAGGATCCGGTGGTTCTTGCGGATACCTTTTTTGCTAACGTCACGCTGGGGCGAGATATCAGTGAGGCGCAAGTATGGCAGGCGCTGGAAACGGTACAGCTTGCGGAGCTTGCCCGGGGCATGCAGGACGGTATCTATACCCGGCTTGGCGAACAAGGCAATAATCTCTCGGTCGGGCAGAAGCAATTGCTGGCATTGGCTCGCGTACTGGTGGAAACGCCGCAGATACTCATCCTTGATGAAGCGACGGCAAATATCGACTCTGGTACCGAACAGGCTATCCAGCATGCGCTGGCAGCGATTCGCCAACGCACCACACTGGTGGTGATTGCCCATCGGCTTTCGACGATTGTAGAAGCCGATACCATTCTGGTTCTGCATCGCGGCCAGGCGGTCGAACGCGGTACCCACCAGCAGCTGCTGGCGCAGCAAGGCCGTTACTGGCAGATGTATCAGCTTCAGTTGGTCGGCGAAGAGCTTGCGGCCGTTGCGGAGCAAGAAACGCTCAGCGCCTGACGCACCAAAATAACGCACAAGAGCAGGCTCACGCCTCTCTGGTGCAAATCGATAACGCACCCTGCACTGGCATGGTGCGTTTTTTCTTGTCAGAACATTCTGACTGACTTCCTCGCTTTCTTTTTCGCCTGGTCTTTCCTGTTAACTCCCCGTTGCGCGCCTCTTTCGCGCCATTATTCATATTTGGCACGCCGCTTGCTTTATTGGAAATGTGCTCATTTAAGCCGTTACCCAATTTGACAGGAGGGGATTTATGAAACTGGTTACCGTGGTAATCAAACCATTCAAACTCGAAGATGTGCGTGAAGCGCTCTCTTCCATTGGTATTCAGGGGCTTACTGTCACTGAGGTAAAGGGCTTTGGGCGTCAGAAAGGTCATGCTGAGCTGTATCGCGGCGCAGAATACAGCGTCAATTTTCTGCCAAAAGTGAAAATCGATGTGGCGATTGCCGACGATCAACTGGATGAGGTGATCGAGGTAATAAGCAAATCGGCATGGACCGGAAAAATCGGCGACGGAAAAATTTTTGTTGCGGAACTGCAACGCGTCATTCGTATTCGTACCGGCGAATCCGACGAAGCGGCATTGTAATCTGGCGAACCTGACAGGTATTAACATGATGAAAAAACTAACTTTAACTTCAGTCCTTGCAACATTGTCCTTGTTGCCAGGCCTTGCGCTCGCCGCGCCTGCGGTCGCCGATAAAGCTGATAACGCCTTTATGATGATTTGCACTGCACTGGTGCTTTTTATGACCATTCCCGGTCTGGCGCTCTTTTACGGCGGCTTAATTCGCTCTAAAAACGTATTGTCTATGCTCACACAGGTTACCGTTTCCTTTGCCCTGGTATGCGTCCTGTGGGTGGTGTATGGCTACTCACTGGCGTTTGGTACCGGTGGTTCCTTCTTCGGCAACTTCAACTGGATCATGCTCAAAGGGATTGCTATCACCGATTTGATGGGCTCGTTCTACCAGTATATCCACATCGCGTTCCAGGGCTCTTTCGCCTGCATTACCGTGGGGCTGATTGTCGGTGCGCTCGCTGAACGTATTCGCTTCTCTGCTGTGGTCATTTTTGTGGCGGTGTGGTTGACGCTCTCTTATATCCCTATCGCCCATATGGTATGGGGCGGCGGTCTGCTTGCATCGCACGGCGCGCTGGACTTCGCGGGCGGTACCGTTGTGCATATTAACGCTGCTGTGGCGGGTCTTGTGGGTGCCTACCTGGTGGGTAAACGCGTCGGTTTTGGCAAAGAAGCGTTCAAACCGCATAACTTGCCGATGGTATTTACCGGTACTGCAATTCTGTACTTCGGCTGGTTTGGCTTTAACGCGGGCTCTGCCAGTGCGGCTAACGAAATCGCAGGTCTTGCTTTCCTCAATACCGTTGTAGCGACCGCCGCTGCGGTTCTGGCCTGGGTGTTCGGTGAATGGGCGGTGCGTGGTAAGCCTTCATTACTGGGCGCGTGTTCCGGTGCTATCGCGGGTCTGGTCGGCGTCACTCCGGCTTGTGGATACATTGGCGTCGGTGGCGCGTTGATTGTTGGTATCGCCGCCGGTCTGGCAGGGCTTTGGGGCGTGACCATGCTTAAACGCTGGTTGCGCGTGGATGACCCATGTGATGTGTTTGGCGTGCACGGTGTGTGTGGCATCGTAGGCTGCATCCTGACCGGTATCTTTGCCTCTTCATCGCTTGGCGGCGTGGGCTTTGCCGAGGGTGTGACCATGGGGCATCAGGTGCTGGTACAACTGGAAAGCATCGCGGTTACTGTTGTGTGGTCCGGCGTGGTGGCCTTTATCGCCTACAAACTGGCTGATTTGACCGTAGGTCTGCGCGTACCGGAAGAGCAGGAGCGCGAAGGGCTGGATGTCAACAGCCATGGCGAGAACGCCTATAACTCCTGATGAGTAATCAATAAAAAAGGGCAGGTTTGCGTTGGCAGCCTGCCCTTTTTTTTTGCGCTTAACTGCGCTTTCGCATTACGCCTTCCTGAACCGTTGACGCGACCAGTACGCCATCCTTGTTATAAAACTCTCCGCGAACAAATCCACGCGCGCTGGACGCCGAGGTGCTCTCCACGCTGTAAAGCAGCCAGTCATTCAAATCAAACGGGCGATGGAACCACATGGAATGGTCGATTGTCGCCACCTGCATACCCGGTTCAAGGAATCCAACCCCATGCGGCTGAAGCGCTACCGGCAAGAAATTGAAATCGGACGCGTAACCCAACAAGTATTGATGTACGCGTAAATCAGCGGGCAGCGTACCGTTGGCGCGGAACCACACCAGACGTTCGGGATCCGCAACGTGGCCTTTTAACGGGTTATGAAACTCAACCGGGCGGATCTCAAGCGGCTTATCGCTGAGAAATTTTTCCCGAACCGGCGGCGGCAGCAAATGTTCAAAATCGCGGGCGATTTCAGTTTCTGATTTGAGGCTTTCCGGACCGGGGGCGGCAGGCATCTCTTTTTGATGCTCAAAGCCCGATTCGGGCGCCTGGAACGACGCCGTCATATAGAAAATTGGTTTACCGTTTTGGATAGCCGCAACACGACGGGCGCTAAAGCTGTTGCCGTCACGCAGTACTTCTACGTCATAGACAATTGGCTTTTCGCTGTCGCCAGGGCGAAGAAAATAGCTGTGAAAAGAGTGAACCAGTCGCTCTAAAGGTACGGTTTCTTTTGCGGCATACAGCGCCTGTCCGACCACCTGACCGCCAAATACCTGGCGTAGCCCGAGATCTTCGCTCTGCCCGCGAAACAGTCCCTCTTCTATTTTTTCGAGATTCAGTAATGCCAGTAAATTGCTAAGCGCCTGACTCATAAAAGGGTCCTCAACGGAAAATAAAATTGCTGTCGTGCGTGTCACACTCAGACCGTAACCGGGCGCAAACCCAGTCATGATGCGCAAAGCGTAACGAATGAACGCTGAGTATAACGCAGATTAGCAACTGGTCAGAGGGGTTCAATTGTCTGAATACTGGCCCCTTTTCAGGCGATTATCGCCAGAGTGTGCCAGGCTTAGGACGAAAGATGAGTTTTAACCACTCACTCTGGTAGACATCAGGCCCGACCGCCGGGCTGGTTATTCTACTGGTGCATAGATGATAAGGAGAACGTTAATGAAACTCGTGCACATGTTAAGTGGTTTAGCGGTTGCGGTTGCTCTTGCAGGTTGCGCACAGCAAAAGAGCGCGGATATTGCCGTTCCGGCGCCAGCCCCCAATACCTCCGCTGTTAACGCTCAACCTGTAATTCAGCAGCCAAATGTCACCGGTACGGTGTGGATCCGTCAGAAAGTGGCGCTGCCGCCGAACGCGGTATTGACCGTGACGCTGTCTGACGCATCAATGGCCGATTCCCCGTCTAAAGTCATCGCACAGAAAGCGGTGCGTACCGAGGGTAAACAGCCGCCGTACAGCTTCGTGTTGCCGTTTGACCCGGCGCAAATTCAGCCTAACGCGCGAATCTTGCTGAGTGCGGCGATTACCGTTGATGAGAAACTAATGTTTGTCACCGATACGGTGAAACCTGCGGTAAATCAGGGTGGGACGAAAATCGACCTGACGCTGGTTCCGGTACAGGGTAAGGCTATTCCGCTGTCTGAGCATGGCGGTGCAGCGACCACGGTGCCTTCCACATCACCGACTCAAGTAACACCGTCTTCAGCCGTTCCGGCACCTACTACGTTCTAAACGCATGATAACGCCTCTTCGGAGGCGTTTTTTATGGCCTGTCATAACGCCAACGATAGCGTTCCATATCAATATACCCGTCACCCGACACCATTATGCCTTCGCTCAGCAGGGCTTCTCGCTGACGCTGTAAATCCGGACCGGTAAGCGAAATAGCGCCATGTCGATTTACCACCCGATGCCAGGGTAGCCGGCTGCCCTCCGGTAAACGTTTTAACACGCCGCCCACCTGGCGCGCCGCACGTGGTGAACCTGCCAGCAGCGCCACATCGCCATAGGTCGTGACATAGCCTTCGGGAATTGAGGCGACGATAAGATAAACGCGCTGAGGGAAGCTGTCGTGACTCTCCATGGGGGCTCCGGCTGTTTTTGTCATCAGCATAATAACCTCTTCATGCAAGAAAAGGGTTGATTGCGCAAGAAAACGGCATCCGGTTGCCGGTTGCTTGCAATTCACTATGACAACACAGATAATGCCCTGCGCGTTGAAAAACGCTCTCAATGGGGGCTCTGTTGGTTCTCCCGCAACACTACTTTGTTTACCTGGTCAGATCCGGAAGGAAGCAGCCAAAGCAGATGACGTGTGTGCCGGGATGTAGCTGGCAGGGCCCCCACCCATTTCTGGGCACCGTATCCCGTCTCGTTATATCTTTTTACCCCCTCCCTGTTGGTCGGCTCTTAATACAACGCGTTGTCATAAAAATTTGACGACATTCACACAAACGTTGAAAGCGCGTGGCAACCCTTACCAGATAATGATCTTCAGATCGCTTATTTTTGCTTTCATCATATATGTCACAAATACGTCATTTTTTTGTCACATTATTTCTGCATTATTTTGCTACTCACTAAAGGTATGTTTTTCTGGAAGTTTCCGTTCAGCGGATTACGCTGGTTTCAAATAAGGGATGTGATATGACCACTGCTGTTCTTAACGTCAAAATAAATAGCGAATTAAAAGAACGTATTCGTCATTACGCGGAAGATAATAGCGAGACGCTCTCTGCCGTAACTGAAAAACTGCTGATTAACGCCTTAAATGCTGAAGAAAATAACGTCGATGAGCAGGATATCGACAGTCAGCATACCCAGGAAGACGTGACTGCGGCGTTGACCGATAAAGAAATCAAAGCGTTGCGTAAACTACTGAAGAAAAGAAAATGACCAAAGAACCTATCTGTAATGCCGAAAATTATTCGCAGGCCTGTGAATTATTGCGCTCAGGATTAGTGAAGCATGTGCGTTTAGGATGGCAAATCGGTGGTGATGAGTTTTTTCAGATTGCCTCCGACTGGTGTGATGCGGGCGCAAAGATAAAAAAATATGACGATTGCTTCGTGATTTCAGTGAAAGGATTTCCGATCCCCCGTCAGTCTTAGGATAACGACTATCTCCACGTCTTGTTCCTCGCGAGCAGCATTTGCCACGAGGACGTCTCTCTTAATCGCCCGTAATCGGGATGCTAAGTTTTGGACGAGCTTACGGCTCGTCTTTTTGTTTCCACCTCTTTTTTGCTAACCGCTACACTTTTATAAGCTCTCTCAGCGCAGGCAGGGTGTCTGTTCACGTGGAGGTAGGCGTCATGAAGTATGTAGATGGTTTTGTCATCGCGGTACCGGCGGAAAAGAAAGCGGCTTATCAGGCCCTCGCTGCCAAAGCGGCAGCGCTGTTTAAAGAATTTGGCGCATTACGCATTGTTGAGTGTTGGGCTGATGAGGTTCGGGACGGGGAGGTCACGGATTTCAGGATGGCGGTAAAAGCAACGGATGAGGAAGAGGTGGTTTTTAGCTGGATTGAATATCCTTCCAAAGCAGTTCGCGATGCCGCCAATCAAAAAATGATGGCCGATCCGCGAATGAAAGCATTAGGCGATGAGATGCCTTTTGACGGGAAACGCATGATATATGGCGGTTTTATTCCCATTCTTGATGAGTAATCCTTTCGGCCGGGCAGCCCGGAGTTTTCGTGCTGCCATGGTCATTGTTTTTCTCAGTCGCCTTTTTGGCTCCATGCCCAAAGCTCATTGACGTTCAGCGCCTTACTGAACAGCCAACCCTGGCCAAACTGCACGCCGTGATTATGGAGCCACTCGGCCTGTTTTTCCGTTTCAATTCCCTCCGCCACCATCTCAAGATTGAGGTGTTTTGCCATATCAATGATATGAGGCGTAACGGTGTTAAATTCCAGCGCATCGACAAACGCTTTATCGATTTTCAAAACGTCAATATCAAGGTGTTGTAGATAACTCAGGCTGGAGTAGCCCGTTCCGAAATCATCGATATACACCGGATGACCAGCTGCGCGAAATTGTTTAAGAATGGGCGCGGTGGTGGTGGGGTCGGCGAATCCTCGCTCGGTGATTTCAATGGCGATCTGCTGCGCGCGTATTTGATAGTGCTCGCATTGCGCAGTTAACAGCTGCAAGACATCATCATTTTTCAAATCGTGGGGCGCGAGATTGATAGACACATGAATATCGGGATGATGATGAAGCCATTCACCCAATTCGCTGAACACGTTTTCAATAACCAGGCGGGTGACTGCGCCAATAAGCCCGGTTTGCTCGGCCAGTGGAATAAAAATATCCGGCGTTAACTGGCTGCCATCTGTCTGCGGCCAGCGTACCAGCGCTTCGACGCCAATGAATTTGCGATCGCGTAAACGCATAATTGGTTGATAACACACGGTGAGTTGACGCGATGCAATAGCGTCCATTAACCGATAGCGCGGGGATTGCAACTGTCTAATAAAACGCAGCAACAAGGTGGCCAGCAACAAGCTTACCAGGATCCCGACAGGGAGCCACAAGAGTAACTGCTGGCGAGTGGTTGCTTTTACCGGATGACTGGAGGCCCATACCACCACGGCAAAATTCGCCTGCTGGTTGCGGTATATTGAATACACATTTTCTGCTTCTTCATACCGGGACAAATTATTCGCCTGAATCGTTTTCCAGGCGGTGGTAGAGAGCGGGGTGCTGGACGCCACGACAAGGTTACGCCTTAAGCCTACCAGTGCGGCTTCAATAGGCCAGGTGCCATAGGGAATAACATCGATAAATGAGCGCGGATCGACAACGACCATATGATCGTCATAGCTCATGGCGATCATATAGTGATTCACGCCCTGATCGTTCGTGGGCGTAAACCAGATCCGATAACCTTCTTTATTGATTTTCACCGGTTCCGGGAAAGATGAAATATGGCTTTCCTCTTCCAGCGATGAGCATAAAACCTGAGAGCCTTTCAGAAACGCCACTTCCTGAATATACCGATACGTGAACGCCACGCGGCGCATGGCTTGCAGATGCGCCAAATCGCACTTCTCGCTATCAACGCGATTAATGTCTTTTAATGCGCTTTTAGCTTCATCAATCACCTGGCTTGCGACCGTATTGATCCGTCGAGTATAGGCAGATAACTCCTCATCAAAGCGCTGCTCCGCCTGATAATGCGCAAGCCAAATGCTCAGCAGCACGGGCAACAAAACCGCCACAATTAACGTACCTGTTACCAGGATAACCATACGTTTTGTCGTCACCTTATGTTCCTTAATTGAGGAGAGTAATAACGGTTTTGCATGCATGGCGAGCTTAGCGAAGGGCATGGAATTTTGCGAGATGCCAGCGTGGGATTTTTCTTAGGGAGTCTGAAAATCAGAAACTGGCTATCCCGGAAAACCGCAGACGGCCCCTGTTTGTGTGGCAGCGAAATGATGGAGGAGCGTCACTTGCAACGGCAAATGAATCGGCGTAAGATTACCTAATGTTATAACATAACAATTGGAGTGGTAATGAAAGCGACAATCCATCCTCATTATCGTACGGTCGTCTTCCACGATACCAGCGCGAATGAGTATTTCTTCGTGGGCTCGACGATCAAAACCGATCGTGAAATTGAGCGAGACGGAGTGACTTATCCTTACGTGACCATTGAGGTTTCTTCGGCATCGCATCCTTATTACACCGGTAAGCAGAAAAGCTTTACGACAGAAGGCAGCGCCGCACGTTTTCAGCAACGTTTTGGCCGATTTTTCAATGATAAAAAGGCGTAATCATGCAGGTTTTGAATTCGTTAAGAAGCGCGAAACAGCGTCATCTGGACTGCCAGATAGTGAAGCGCAAAGGGCGTTTATACGTGATTTGTAAGTCAAATCCGCGCTTTAAAGCCGTTCAGGGAAGAAAGAAGAAAAGGTAACAGCCAGAGCCTGCTTTGCAGGCTCTTTTTTTACGACGCTTTTTGAGGTTTATCGAGCGAATAGATGTCGTAGAAGGAAAGATTGCCTTTTCTACTGACCATTGCACTAAGCTGCGATTTTTTCTCGTCGTCAACGCGCGGCGAGTGAAGAATAGCCTCTATCAGCGACGTGGGCACATCGCGGGTGTTATACCATTCACCGTTGTAGCAGACCCGCAAATCCAGCACATCGATATCCTCGAATTTATAACGGGGATTGACGTCAAAAAAGAAAAAGCCATTCATCAGTACAAACAACACAACCAGCAACCAGACAGAGTCAGCCAGCGTGTCTGATTGCAGCATCACGATAAGCGTGGCGAACCAACCGATATACATAGCGACAAAAAGCCACGGATGAGTGCGAATAAAGCTGATGCTAAAGCGCGGGCGGTTATCACGTTTTTCTTCGTGATTTAACGTGTTGATGGTTTCATTAAGCAGGTGCTGTATTTCCGTCATTCTAAGCCTACAAGATAGCAACGGGAAGGAGGACGACTGTATTGTAGTCAGGCATGGAAGAGATCAACAGTAACAGACGACGTTAAAAAAAGTATAACAGTTTACCCTTTACTTACATACCGCTCACTTTTGCTTAAACTGGCATACCCCGGAAAGCAGCGCAACATACCAGCGCAACCGGTGTAAATTGATGAGTACAGCATCTGGCGGGAGTGATGACAGCGCGGCATGACAACGTCAGTGATTAACAGGATTAATGCCGTTACTCATCAACGGCATCGCTGCCTGTTCACTCATGACGGCATCCTTTCAAGCCAGGAGTGAACACAAAATGTCAGCGTTAACACGAGGAAGCGGTGCTTCTGGGTATCGCTGATTGTCAGGTGAAAAAAGACTGCAGGTATGCCTTTTAAAAGTATCTTTTATCGCGTCATACCAATATTAGGGGCAAATCATAAGGGATAATTAACGAATAAATTTCCACACAGAAGACGGTATTTTATCATAAAGCTTATTCATCGTAAGTTCGGCAAGACGATGATCGGCTGCTGAATAAAATACCGCCAGTTCGTTGTCCGATAATTCGTATTTATTTTTTTCAATAACTCTTTCAAGCGTATCAATAGTCTGGCAGCGTCGTAAACGCATTAGATAATCAGTTTTCGTTAAGGCTTTTTCTGACATAATTTCACCGTAAGTGATTGTAATAATTTTAAAAAGATAGGCTCACAGGGTTGGCCTTACTGACGTTGATGAAACAGCGAAACAAACGATTACCCGATTTGCGCCATTTCTGTAAATCCTGAGCGCTAATACCATAGTTACTGAACAACATGAAGGTATCGTCCAGATATTCGTCAACTTGTTCAATCAACGCGTTGTCTTCGTCATACTTTATTTTGTAATTAAGCGCAAAACTCGCAATATGCTCAATCAATTCATTTAACTGTAGGTTGATGGCCGAGGTTGGATCGTTTACCCAACCATGATTGCTGTCACCAAGGGTCATCAGGCTGTCATGATAGAGATTTTCACACAGGAATTTTAGCTGGGCTATATCATGCCGTTTTGGTGAGTATTCGTCCATAACGCATCCCCCTTTTTAGCGAAAAAATTTTCTGAGACTTAACACGACAGGGGTAACACACTTAGATAAATGGGGATTGAGTACTCCGGTTTCAATCTAATTAAACTATAAATCACCACCATCGGTTTTACCCTGCGCTATTACGAAAAATTACATTTCATGCAGTTTGTTACAGGCGTTGCGATAAGAGTAATACTTTCAGGTGAGAGTGACGCTTCAATAAGATTATAGTCGATAAAAAGAAATTTCAATAAAGGTTGGTAGTACTTTTAATCATCTTTTAACTTCCAGGAATATTCCTGAATAAATTGGATAACTGGCCGCGGCTACCTTAATAAAAGGCAAGATAAATGGCCTTTATTCAACCTTGCTGTTTGTTTTAATCAATGATAAGGCGACATTGATACACTTTATAAATGGATGTTTACGTAACGATTTTAAATCATAAAAAAGGCCGCTTGCGCGGCCTTTTTATCAGGAGTGTTTCACCGGATGGGTGTGTTCTATATCTTCGCTTTTACGACCAAAGCGTCGACGAACCACCACAAAGAATACCGGAACGAAGAAGATAGCCAGAATTGTCGCAGTGACCATCCCGCCCATTACGCCGGTACCAACGGCGTTCTGCGCGCCGGAGCCAGCACCGGAGCTGATAACCAGTGGCATAACCCCGAGGATAAATGCCAGAGACGTCATCAGAATCGGACGCAGACGCATACGGACTGCTTCAAGCGTCGCTTCCACGAGACCTTTGCCTTCTTTATCCATCAGATCTTTGGCGAATTCCACAATCAGTATGGCGTTCTTCGCCGACAGGCCAATGGTTGTCAACAGTCCCACCTGGAAGTAAACGTCATTATTCAGACCACGGAACGTCGCGGCCAACAATGCGCCGATAACACCGAGCGGAACGACCAGCATGACCGAGAACGGAATAGACCAGCTTTCATACAGCGCCGCCAGACAGAGGAATACCACAATAAGCGAAATCGCATACAGGGCAGGGGCCTGGTTGCCTGACAGACGTTCCTGATAGGACATCCCCGTCCAGTCATAGCCGATGCCGGTAGGCAGTTTGCTGGCCAGCTCTTCCATCATATTCATGGCTTCACCCGTACTCTTGCCCGGGACAGCTTCACCAAGAATCTCCATGGAAGGAAGACCGTTATAGCGCTCCAGACGCGGCGACCCATATTCCCAGTGCGCCGTGGAGAAGGCCGCGAACGACACCATTTGCCCGTCGCCATTACGCACGTACCAGTAATTAAGATCTTCCGGCAACATGCGGTATTCCGCTTGGGACATGACGTAAACTTTCTTCACGCGACCACGGTCGATAAAGTCGTTTACATAGCTACCGCCCCAGGCCGAGCCAAGCGTGGTGTTAATGTCGCTAATAGACACGCCCAATGCTTGCGCTTTTTCCTGATCGATATCGATTTTGTACTGCGGCGTATCCTCAAGACCGTTAGGACGAACCCCAGCCAAGAGATCCGGATGTTTAGCCACTTCGCCTAACAACTGGTTACGCGCCTGGGTCAGCTTTTCGTGGCCCAGGTCAGCCTGGTCGATTAACTGGAAGTCAAAACCCGTGGCCGTACCCAGCTCCACAATCGCCGGCAGGTTAAACGCAAACACCATCGCATCTTTGATCTGCGAGAAACGACCCATGGCGCGACCGGTAATCGCTTCCACTTTGTTTTCAGCGCCAGGACGCTCATCCCAGTTTTTCAGAGAGATAAACGCCAGACCGGTGTTCTGACCACGCCCGGAGAAGCCGAAGCCGTTAACGGTAAACACCGAGTTTACGTTAGCTTTTTCTTTGGTCAGGTAGTAATCGGTGACTTCATCCAGTACTTTCTGGGTACGTTCCTGTGTTGCCCCGGCAGGTAACTGCGCGATGGTCAGGAAGACACCCTGGTCTTCTGCCGGCAGGAAGGAGCTTGGCAGTTTAATAAACAGAAACGCCATGCCGCCGACTATCAGCAGATACAGCAACAGATAACGGCCAGTACTGCGCAGAATGTTCCCTACGCTGTCGGTATAGTGGTGGGTGCTCTTATCGAACATCCGGTTAAACCAACCGAAGAAGCCTTTTTTGCCTTCGCCGTGATCGCCTTTCGCGATAGGTTTGAGCATCGTGGCGCACAGCGCAGGGGTCAGAATCAATGCCACCAGCACCGACAGCACCATGGCGGAAACAATCGTGATGGAGAACTGACGGTAAATTGCGCCGGTTGAACCGCCGAAGAACGCCATCGGAATAAATACCGCCGACAGCACCATGGCGATACCCACCAATGCACCCTGAATCTGGCTCATGGATTTGCGCGTGGCTTCTTTTGGCGGTAATCCTTCCTCCGCCATCACGCGCTCAACGTTCTCGACCACCACGATGGCGTCATCCACCAGCAGACCTATCGCCAGCACCATACCGAACATCGTCAGGGTATTTATCGAGAACCCGAACGCGGCAAGAATGGCGAAGGTCCCAAGCAGTACCACCGGTACCGCAATGGTTGGGATAAGCGTCGCGCGGAAGTTCTGCAAGAACAGGTACATGACGAGGAATACCAGCACGATCGCTTCGACCAGCGTTTTCACCACTTCGTTAATGGAAATTTTAACGAACGGCGTGGTGTCGTACGGATAGACCACTTCAAGACCGCGCGGGAAGAACGGCTTCATCTTCTCGATGGTTTGGCGCACCGCGGCTGCGGTATCCAGCGCGTTCGCGCCGGTTGCCAGTTTGATACCCAGACCGGCAGCCGGTTGGCCGTTATAACGCGCAATAACGTCATAGCTCTCGCCGCCCAACTCGACTTTCGCCACGTCGCGCAGGCGAACCTGTGAACCATCCTGATTCACTTTCAGCAAGATTTTGCTGAACTCATCTGCCGAGGTGAGACGGGTCTGAGCGATGATAGAGGCGTTCAACTGCTGGCCTTTCACCGGCGGCGTGCCGCCGAGCTGGCCTGCTGCGACCTGGGCGTTCTGCGCTCTGATTGCAGTGATGACATCAACCGGCGTTAACTGGAAGTTGTTGAGTTTGTTCGGGTCCATCCAGATACGCATCGCATACTGCGCGCCGAACAGCTGAACGTCGCCCACGCCTGTGGTACGGCTGATAGGATCCTTCACCGTCGCGCCCACGTAGTCGGCGATATCTTCCTGTTTCATTGAACCGTCGGTAGAAATCATCCCGACAACCATCAGGAAGCTACTGGATGATTTCTCAACGCTCACGCCTTGCTGCTGTACTTCTTGCGGCAGCAATGGCATCGCCAGTTGGAGTTTGTTCTGCACCTGTACCTGAGCGATATCCGCATCCGTTCCGGAATCGAAGGTAATGGTGATTTGCACCGTACCTGCCGAGTCGCTGGTTGAGGACATATACAACAGATTATCGATACCGTTCATGTTCTGTTCGATAACCTGCGTAACCGTATCCTGCACGGTTTTCGCATCGGCGCCAGGGTACATGGCGGAGATCTGAATGGCCGGCGGCGCGATCGTAGGATACTGCGCCACGGGCAGCTTCATGATCGCAAGACCACCTGCCAGCATGATAATGATGGCGATGACCCACGCAAAAATAGGGCGATCGATAAAAAACTTAGCCATGTCTTAACGGCTCCTGTTTAAGTTAAGACTTCGGTTGTTCTGGCGCTGCATTAGCTTGAGCGGATTGTTTGTCCGCATCCGCCTTCACTTCCTGAACTTTCACCTGTGCGCCAGGACGAACTTTTTGCAAACCGGTAATAATCACGCGATCGCCTGTTTTCAGGCCTTCAGTCACGAGCCATTTATCCCCAATGGCCTGGGTTGCGGTGACTTTACGTACTTCTACTTTGTCGCCTTCGCCAACTAACATGACAGAAGCATCACCGCGCGGCGTACGGGTCACACCCTGTTGTGGAACCAGAATCGCCTCAGGGTTGATGCCTTCTTCAAGACGTGCCCTGACAAACATGCCAGGCAGTAAGCTGTGATTGGGGTTCGGGAACAGTGCGCGTAACGTAATCGAGCCGGTAGTTTGATCCACCGTCAGATCAGAGAATTCCAGCGTGCCTTCCTGATCGAACTGAAGGCCGTCGGAGGTGATCAACTTAACCTTCGCTTTGCCGTTCTCTTGTTTCAGCTTGCCGCTCGCCAGTTCCTGCTTCAGGCGCAGAAAATCATTACTGGACTGGGTAACATCGACATAGATAGGGTCAAGTTGCTGAACGGTAGCCAGTGCGTTCGCCTGGCCGTTTTGCACCAGCGCGCCTTCCGTGACCGAGGATTTGCCAATACGACCGGCGATAGGCGATGTGACTTTGGTATAGGCGAGATTAATGCGTGCGGTTTCTACCGCTGCTTTCGCCGCCACCACGGCCGCGTTTGCCTGTTGCGCTTCCGCCTGGGCGTTATCAAAATCTTGTTGGCTGATGTATTTGGTGCCAATCAGTTTCTGATAACGTCTTAGCGTGAGCTGCGCGATATTCGCGCTTGCCTGAGCGCGAGCCAGATCGCCTTTCGCGCTCTCGTAAGATGCCTGATACGTTGCCGGATCAATCTGATAAAGGGAGACACCCGCTTCGATATCGCTCCCTTCCACGAAATTGCGTTTCAGGATGATACCGCTCACCTGCGGACGGACTTCTGCTATGCGGTATGCGCTGGTACGCCCCGAAAGCTCAGTAGTAATAGGTAGAGGTTCGCTTTTCAGCGTGACCACGCCGACTTCGGGCGTATGTTGCGCCTGCTGTTGCCCCTGTTTGTCGTCACATCCTGTTAGCGCTAAGCTGCCTGAGAGCATCAGAACGACCGCCAGAGGCGTTAACCCTCTGTTTTTGTTCATAGGTAAACCTCGAGTGTCCGATTTCAAAATTGATTGATGGATCAAACGTCCATAAACCCATTGCTGCGTTCAAATTATGGTCGTGATATGGTACATACATTCATAAATGTATGTAAATCTGACCCTTGTAAATTCACACACATATGGCACGAAAAACCAAACAACAGGCTCTGGAAACCCGAAACCACATATTAGATGTGGCGATTCGTCTGTTTTCCCAACAAGGTGTTTCGGCCACGTCACTGGCAGATATCGCCCAGGCTGCTGGTGTTACGCGCGGTGCCATTTATTGGCACTTTAAAAACAAGTCCGATTTGTTTAGTGAAATCTGGGAGTTGTCAGAGTCCAGTATCGGCGATCTTGAGTCAGAGTATCAGGCAAAATATCCCGACGATCCACTGTCTGTATTAAAGGAAATTCTAGCTTATGTTCTTGAAGCTACTGTTTCAGATGAGCGCCGACGGTTGATGATGGAAATTATCTTTCACAAATGTGAGTTTGTTGGCGAAATGGTAAAAGTGCAACAGCTCCATCGTGAATATTGTATGGCCAGTAATGACCGCATAGAACAAGCATTAACTAACTGTATCGCAAAGAACTTACTTCCGAAAACCCTTAACATTCGCCGTGCGGCTATCCTGATGCGCAGTTATATCACCGGGCTGATGGAAAATTGGTTATTCGCGCCACAATCTTTTGATTTGCAATCGGAAGCGCGCAGCTTTGTGGATATCCTTATCGAAATGTATCAACACTGCCCGACACTGCTTAAACCATCCCAGAGCTAAAAAGCGGGCGTTAGTCGGATTTCTCCCTAAGCCTGCGGCCTTGCTATTCTGCGCCCCTGTCCCGTGGTATCCTGACGTCACATACTTTCCCCGATTTACTCTCGGCTCAGACATCATTCATTTAAAACTATGCAGCACGACTTTCACTTTCGCAAAATAACTTGTGTCATGGCACTGGTGTGGCTTCTCTTTGCCGGGACGCTGCTTTCCTCAAGCGTAGCGAGTGCCGCCGCCACTGGCGAATTGCCCCAACGTGCTGATATTCAAAGCCAGCTTGATGCGTTGACGAAACAAAAAAACCTCTCCCCGCAGGATAAGCTGGTCCAACAGGATTTAACAGAAACGCTGGACGCGCTCGATAAAATTGAGCTGGTGAAGCAAGAAACCGCGCAGTTGCGGCAGCGGGTTACCCAGGCGCCGGAAAAAATGCGCCAGGCGACGGACGCGCTTAACAACCTGAGTACGCCGGTAAGCGATGATTCGCTTCGTCAAAGTTTTAAGTCAATGTCGTTACGGCAGTTGGAAGCGCGCACCAGCAGCCTGGTGGATGAACTGCAAAACGCCCAGAACGATCTTTCGACCTTTAACACTCAACTCGTGGCGTTACAAACACAGCCGGAACGCGTGCAAAACGCGATGTCCACGGCGTCGCAGCAGTTGCAGCAGATTCGAAACCGTTTAAATGGTAATGCGCCCGGGGAATCACCGTTACGCCAGACTCAGCAAACGCTTTTGCTGGTGCAGCAGGTGTTGCTGAATGCGCAAATTGAACAGCAGCGCAAAAGCCTGGAAGGCAACACCGCCTTGCAGGACAGTCTGCAAAAGCAGCGCGACTATACCACTGCGCATATCAATCAACTTGAACATCAACTGCAGCTTTTACAGGAAGCGGCCAATATCAAGCGGTTGTCGCTGACAGAAAAAACCGCTCAGGAAGCGGTCACGCCGGATGACGCTTCAAGCCTGCAAAATAACCCGCTGGTGAAGCAGGAGCTGGAAATTAACCATCAGCTTAGCCAGCGCCTGATTTCCGCGACGGAAAATGGCAATGCGCTGGTTCAGCAAAATATCAAGGTCAAAAACTGGCTTGACCGTGCGCTTCAGTCAGAACGCACCCTGAAAGAACAAATTTCGGTATTGAAAGGCAGCCTTCTGCTGTCGCGCATTCTTTATCAGCAGCAACAAACCCTGCCGTCAGCCGATGAACTGGAAGACATGACCAATCGCATCGCCGATTTGCGTCTTGAACAGTTCGACCTGAACCAGAAGCGTGACGCGCTGTTCCAGAATGATGCGTTTGTGGCGAAGCTGGAAGAAGGCCATCAGAATGAAGTGAACAGCGAAGTGCACGATACGCTACTTCAATTAGTAGACATGCGCCGTGAATTGCTCGATCAGCTCAATAAGCAGCTTGGCAACCAACTGATGATGGCCATTAACCTGCAGATCAATCAGCAACAGTTAATGAGCGTCAGTAAAAGTTTGCGCCAAATGCTGACCCAGCAAATTTTCTGGGTAAACAGCAACCGCCCGATGGGTTGGGACTGGATAAAGGCTTTCCCGTCAGCCGTTCACGACCAGGTCAAGGCCATGAAACTGACGGTCAACTGGAAAAAAGCCTGGCCGTCGGTTGCCGTTGCGTTCCTCGCAGGCTTACCGCTGCTGTTAATCGCCGGACTTATCCGCTGGCGCTTTAGCTGGATGAAGCAATATCTGGCGAAGCTTGCCTCCGAAGTCGGGCAGTTGCGTAACGACAGTCAGTTGCACACCCCAAAAGCGATTCTTATCAACTTTATCCGCGCCTTGCCGGTATGCCTTATCATCCTGGCTTGCGGCTTGATCCTGCTATTTATGCAGATCAACATCAGCGATTTACTGTGGGCGTTCAGTAAAAAACTCGCCATGTTCTGGCTGGTGTTTGGCGTCTGCTGGCGCGTGCTGGAAAAAGACGGCATGGCGGTGAGCCATTTCAATATGCCAAGTAAACTCACCAGCCACTGGCGTCGCCAAATTGTGCGCGTGAGCCTTGCGCTACTGCCGTTGCTGTTTTGGTCGGTGGTGGCGGAAATGTCGCCGCTGAATCTGATGGATGATGTGCTCGGACAGTTTGTGGTCTTCGTCAACCTGTTGATTATCGCCGCGCTGATTTGGCCGATGTGCCGCGAAAGCTGGCATGACAAAGAATCACACACCATGCGCCTGGTGACCATCACGGTTCTGGCGCTGGTGCCGATTATGCTGCTGGTGTTAACGGTCACGGGTTACTTCTATACAACGCTTCGTCTGGCGGGGCGCTGGATTGATACCGTCTATCTGGTCATCATCTGGAATCTGCTTTATCAGACGGTGCTGCGCGGCCTGAGCGTTGCCGCGCGCCGTATCGCTTATCGCCGTGCCGTTGCGCGCCGTCAGAATATGGTCAAAGAAGGGGCGGAAGGGGCCGAGCCGGTAGAAGAACCGCCGTTGGGTCTTGATCAGGTCAACCAGCAAACGTTGCGTCTGACTATGCTGACGCTGTTTGCGTTATTTGGAGTGGTGTTCTGGGCGATTTGGTCCGACTTAATCACGGTATTCGCTTATCTCGACAGCGTAGTGCTGTGGAATTATAGCGGCACGGAAGCCGGTGTTGAGGTGATGAAACACGTCACTATGGGCAGCTTGCTGTTCGCGCTGGCCGCGTTTGCCGTCGCCTGGGCGTTGATTCGCAACTTACCGGGTTTGCTGGAAGTGCTGGTGCTCTCACGCCTGCATATGCGCCAGGGGACGTCCTACGCCATCACCACCATCCTGAATTACATCATTATCGGCGTCGGCGCGATGACGATTTTCGGCTCGCTCGGCGTCTCGTGGGATAAACTGCAATGGCTGGCGGCCGCGTTGTCGGTCGGTTTGGGTTTCGGCTTACAGGAAATCTTCGGTAACTTTGTATCCGGTCTGATTATTCTGTTTGAACGCCCGGTACGTATTGGCGATACCGTGACCATCGGTACGTTCTCAGGAACGGTCAGCAAAATCCGTATTCGTGCCACCACCATTACTGATTTCGACCGTAAAGAAGTCATTATTCCGAATAAAGCGTTTGTCACCGAACGCCTGATTAACTGGTCGTTGACCGATACCATCACCCGCGTGGTTATCCGTATTGGCGTGGCGTACGGTTCCGATCTGGATAAAGTGAAAGCGATTTTGTTAAAGGCCGCGATGGATCATCCGAAAGTGATGCACGATCCGGAGCCATCCGTGTTTTTCACCACTTTCGGGGCCAGCACGCTCGATCATGAATTACGCCTGTATGTGCGTGAACTTCGCGATCGCAGCTATACCGTGGATGAGCTGAACCGCACTATCGATCGTCTGTGTCGTGAAAATGATATCAGTATCGCCTTTAACCAGTTGGAAGTGCATCTGCACAATAAAGACGGCGAGCAATTCACCGAAGTGAAACGCGATCTGAATAATGGCGCAGAGCCTGCGGCATTATAAAAAGGTGAGAGCGTAAAACGCGTAACTGAGAAGACAGAAAAGGGGGATCGTTATCCCCCTTTTTTATTGCCAACCGCAAACCACGTTCTGTGGGCGTGGTCATCATCAGGTTTTGGCTCTTCCTTATTGCCTTGAGATTTACCTTTCACAGGGCTGGCAGAGACCTCTTTTCACGGGTTTTGGTACGGCACTCTGGGGCGAAATCAAAGCCGCCTTCTGTGAAGGCGGCTTTTTACTGCCCTGAGCACTCCCGTGCATCGCGGGAGGCTGCAAGACTTTTAGCGTTCGGCCCGTTTTACAGCACTTTATGCGGGCCGAAGCATTCGTAATGAATCCTGGCCGGATCGATGCCCAGGCTTACCAGCTGTTTTGCGGCATACTGCATAAAGGCTACCGGGCCGCACAGATAAAACGTCATGCCCGCTGCGCCCAGTGCGCCTTCAAGCTTCACCAGGTCCATCAACCCTTCGCTGTGAAAACGGCCGTTTTCCCGATCGCGCGGTGACGGAACGCGATACCACACGTGATGCTCAAACTTTTTCAACATCTTGCCGTGCAGGGCGATTTCATCCGAGAAGGCATGCACGTCGCCGTTTTCCGCGGCGTGAAACCAGTTTACCTGGGCGTCGTGATGATTAGCGGCGAGGGTATCGAGCATCGCCAACATTGGCGTTTGACCAACGCCTGCGGAAATAAGCGTCACCGGCACGTTCGGCGCGACGTCCATAAAGAAATCGCCAGCCGGGGCCACAAGGTTAATCACATCGCCCACTTGCGCGTGACGATGCAGCCAGTTTGATACCACCCCTTCGCCATCGCGTTTAACCGCAATCCGATAACTCTTGCCATTCGGTTTGCGGGTGAGGGAGTACTGACGAATTTCCTGATGTTCGAAGGTTTCCGGTTTTATCCACACGCCGAGATACTGACCAGGTTTGTAATCTGCCACCGGGCCGCCGTCTACCGGGGTAAACTCAAAACTTGTGATAAGCGCGCTTTGCGGTTTGATTTCCGTAATGCGAAAAGGACGAGTGCCTTCCCAGCCGCCCGTTTTACCGGCATTTTCCTGGTAAATTTCTGCTTCGCGGTTAATGAACACCTGCGCCAGCACGCCATAGGCTTTGCCCCACGCATCCAGCACTTCCTGGCCTGGGCTGAACATCTCATCAAGCGTCGCTAATAAATGGGTACCGACGATGTTGTATTGTTCAGGCTTGATGTGAAAGCTGGTGTGTTTCTGGGCGATTTTTTCCACCGCCGGCAGTAACGCCGCCAGGTTTTCAATATTCGTCGCGTAAGCGCAAATCGCATTAAAGAGCGCTTCGCGTTGGTCGCCATTGCGCTGGTTGCTCATATTAAAAATATCTTTTAGCTCCGGATTATGGGTAAACATCCGGTCATAAAAGTGGGCGGTGAGTTTCGGGCCGGTGGCTGCCAGTAAAGGGATGGTGGATTTCACCGTGGCGATAGTTTGCGCGTCTAGCATGGTATTCCTTTGCAGGTGTTGGCTTGTTTTGTTCGCGCTGGTGTGGCGTACGCGCACACCTCACGAATCAGTAAAAGCTTATAAGATGTATTTTAAATGCATCTTATTGATTTGCCCTTGTGTTGTAAAGGGTCTCTGTTGAGATTTTGTTATCGAGTGTTAATGAAAAATCTGCATCACGATCCTGAAAAGAATTCCGCAAGTTAGAGTGAGTGCAACAGACGCTGAAGCCTTGTACCACCTCAAGCCAATCGTTTGCGTAAAAACCTTTGTCAAGACCTATCTTCACACTGTTAATCGGTTTACACTGTTGCCCGTTGCCCAAAAAGGGCCCCTTATCGCCGTAAAAGTTTACCGTTAGCTGAGTCAGGAGATGCGGATGTTAAAGCGTGAAATGAACATTGCCGATTATGATGCCGAACTATGGCAGGCTATGGAGCAGGAGAAAGTTCGTCAGGAAGAACATATTGAACTTATCGCCTCCGAAAACTACACCAGCCCGCGTGTCATGCAGGCGCAGGGTTCTCAGCTGACCAACAAATACGCTGAAGGTTATCCTGGCAAACGCTACTACGGCGGTTGCGAGTACGTTGATATCGTTGAGCAACTGGCCATCGACCGCGCTAAAGCGCTGTTTGGCGCCGACTACGCTAACGTACAGCCGCACTCCGGTTCCCAGGCTAACTTTGCGGTATACACCGCACTGCTGCAACCGGGTGATACGGTTCTTGGCATGAACCTGGCGCAGGGCGGCCACCTGACTCACGGTTCTCCGGTTAACTTCTCCGGCAAACTGTACAACATCATCCCTTACGGCATCGATGAGTCCGGTAAAATCGACTACGACGACATGATGAAGCAGGCGCAGACCCATAAGCCGAAAATGATCATCGGCGGCTTCTCTGCTTACTCCGGCGTGGTTGACTGGGCAAAAATGCGTGAAATCGCCGACAGCATCGGCGCGTATCTGTTTGTGGATATGGCGCACGTGGCAGGTCTTATCGCCGCCGATGTGTACCCGAATCCGGTTCCGCATGCGCACGTGGTCACTACCACCACACATAAAACCCTGGCAGGTCCGCGTGGTGGTTTGATCCTGGCGAAAGGCGGTGACGAAGAGCTGTACAAAAAACTGAACTCTGCTGTGTTCCCAAGCGCACAGGGCGGCCCGCTGATGCACGTTATCGCAGCGAAAGCGGTCGCGCTGAAAGAAGCTATGGAGCCTGAGTTCAAAGTTTATCAGCAGCAGGTTGCCAAAAACGCCAAAGCGATGGTGGAAGTGTTCCTAAACCGTGGCTATAAAGTGGTGTCTGGCGGTACTGAAAACCACCTGTTCCTGCTGGATCTGGTTGATAAAAACCTGACCGGTAAAGAAGCTGATGCCGCGCTTGGCCGCGCCAACATCACCGTGAACAAAAACAGCGTGCCGAACGATCCGAAGAGCCCGTTCGTCACTTCCGGCATCCGTATCGGTTCCCCGGCTGTGACTCGCCGCGGCTTTAAAGAAGCCGAAGTGAAAGAGCTGGCTGGCTGGATGTGCGACGTGCTGGACAATATCAACGACGAAGCAACCATCGAACGCGTGAAGCAGAAAGTGCTGGATATTTGCGCGCGTTTCCCGGTTTATGCCTGAGTCTTGTTGTTAAAGAAAAGGCCGCCCAGTGCGGCCTTTTTTATTGCCAACAGAAAACCACGCCTGTGGGTGTGGTTTGCAGCAAGTTCTGGCTCTGCTTTTGGGTCTTTGGATTTAGCTCTTCAAGACTGGCAGAGAATTCTTTAAAAGGGGCTTAGTACGCCTTTTCACGGCGAACGCAAAACCGCCTTCTATAACGGCGGATTTTTATTCCTGTTAAAAGCTTAAAGAGGATGTATGGTCAAACTACGAGCCATGACCGAGGACGACTTTCCCGCTTATCGCACTTTTTTTATTGAGGAATACGCCCAGGATTTAGCCTCGACGCGGCATATTCCGATTGATGACGCGCGCCGGGACGCTACGCACAGCATTGATAATGCGCTGGGGGCTGGGCCCGATACGCAAGGCGTTAAGCTCTGGTGTATCACGCCCGCAAAGCACGACGACACGCTCGGTTATTTATGGGTGGGTCTGAATGGCCCTGTCGCCTGGATTTATGATTTTTGCCTGCTGCCGCAATGGCGCGGTAAGGGTTACGGACGGGCGGCGCTCACGCAATTGAGGCAGACGCTGATTGCTATGGGGATTCAGGAAATAGGGCTGCGGGTTGCATCGAATAATCCCGGTGCGAAAGCGCTGTATGAAAAAAGCGGCTTTATCGTCACGGGCTTTAATATGTCCCAGCGCATTAATTGAGACACTCTTGTTGTTAAGCTGATGTTACACCTTGCGCCCGCTGCAATAAGCGGCCAGACTATCGCCTCCAAAACGGGAGGGATTCATGGTTTTGCATTCCACGCGCTGGCTGGCGCTCAGTTATTTCACCTACTTTTTTAGCTACGGTATTTTCTTACCTTTCTGGAGCGTCTGGCTTAAAGGCATAGGGCTCGCGCCAGAAACCATTGGACTATTGCTGGGCGCGGGACTCATCGCCCGTTTCCTGGGAAGCCTGTTGCTGGCGCCGCGCGTTACCGATCCCTCTCGTCTGGTCTTTGCGCTTCGGGTATTAGCATTACTGACGCTGCTTTTCGCCGTGGCGTTTTGGCTCGGCACCACGACTGCCTGGCTACTGATTGTGATGGTCGGCTTTAACCTGTTTTTCTCGCCGCTGGTGCCGTTAACCGATGCGCTGGCAGGCACCTGGCAAAAACAGATTACCCTTGATTATGGCAAGGTGAGGGTCTGGGGCTCGCTGGCCTTTGTGATTGGCTCGGCGCTGACCGGCAAGCTCATCAGCCTCTTCGATTACCAGGCGATTCTGGTGTTGCTGAGTATCGGGGTAGCCTCCATGCTGTTGGGTATGATGTTGCGCCCCTCCGTCATGCCGCAAGGCCAGGCGCGGCAAAATGAGAGTGCAGGCTGGCCCGCCTGGCGCAAATTACTCGTTGAAAGCTGGCGTTTTCTGGCCTGCGTCTCCCTGTTACAGGGCGCGCATGCGGCCTACTACGGCTTTAGCGCCATTTACTGGCAGGAAGCGGGTTATTCCGCCTCGGTTGTGGGTTATCTCTGGTCGCTTGGCGTGGTGGCGGAAATAGTGGTCTTTACGCTGAGCAACAGATTATTTCGCCGCTGGAGCGCGCGGGATTTATTGCTGCTTTCGACCGGTTGCGGGATTGCGCGCTGGTCGCTGATGGCCTGGACCACCGATTTGCCGTGGCTTATCGTGGCGCAGATCCTCCACTGCGGCACGTTTACCGTCTGCCATCTCGCCGCCATGCGCTATATCTCTGCGCGTCAGGGTAGCGATGTCATTCGCCTGCAAGCGATTTATTCTGCCGTCGCCATGGGCGGCAGCATCGCGATTATGACCATGTTCGCAGGCTTCCTGTTCCAGCATCTTAACGGCGGCATGTTCTGGATTATGGCGCTGCTGACAGTTCCCGCCATCGTGCTGCGTCCCGCCGTTGTGGCGCGCTAGCTTTCCAGGATCTCACGAATACGTTGTCGCTGGTTTTCACCCAGCGGCAGCGTGGCGTGAATAAGCGGCGCGGAAAACAGCGGCAGTGACGTGTGATAAGGCGTCACAATAAGCGTGACCTCTTTCGACGCGCCTTGTTTTTGAAACGCATGAACAGACAGATATTTGATGTTGAGCGGCAGCAGCGTCAACTCACGTAACTGATGCTCAATTTCTTCCTCAAGCGAGCTGTCGTTCCCGGTAAGCAATAACACCTGCTTTTCCTGAATATCGTTTTCCTGCATCAGCCAGGCGCCGAAAATAATAGCGACAAGGCCTATCTCTTCATCGGAGAAATGAATACCGTAATGCGTTTCTAACTGAGCGCAGGCTGCCCGCGTGGTGCGCATGAGCCTCGGGTAAAGACGGGTTATCTCTTCCGGCAGCGCATTATCAATACCGATACCGAACAGACAGCGTTCCAGCGCCTGGGCCAAATGGATATAGAGTTGCGTCGCCAAACCCTGCTCATCGCTGAACGCCATACCCGAAAGGCCGCGAAACGCGGCGATAAGCTCGGTCACAGCCACGCGCAGTTGAATATCCTGCGGATGATTGTCTTTCAGCGGATCGGGAACGCGCAGCATCATAAAGGTCAATGCCAGAAATAACTGTTCGTCAGGATGAGGCGGAACCGGCACGCGGCGCTGCCAGTGACGCATAATTTCCTGTGCCGCCAGATATTCCGCGCGCTGCGCGGTCCAGAGATGTTGCGACTCAGAAAAGCCGGGTGACAGCCCCGCATGTTGTTCCATCAGGCAATATTGCAAAAACAATCGCAAAAACTGGCTATCACGCGATTCAAACTGACGATTAAGCCGACGACTGCAAAGGTTGACCAGCGCGTGTAAATTCGTATCGTCATAGCACGCGATGGGTATGCCACACTGTTTCAGGACGGTTTTCAACGTCGGCGTGAAATGCTGTTGCACGAATTGGGGGCACAGGCGCATGGCGCGGCGGAGCCAGTGAAGCAGGCAAAGTCTGCGATCGAGAGGCGCGCCTTCAATCCGGTAGCTGCCGTCGGAGTGGGTCAGAATTGAAAGCCGGTGGTAGCGCTGGATTTCAGAACGAGTTTCAACCATATCCTGACGGGCGATGCCGCCATCGACGCCGTTAATCTGCCCAATGATTTCCGGCGTCACGGTGCCGGGTAAATAGAGCATCAACAACATCTGGCAGCGGCGCTGCGGACTGGAAAGCACGGATGGCGGCAAGCAAGTCTGAGTCATCATCCAAAAGTTCCAGTTAGGTTATATGAAGCCACACCCGAAATAATCCGCAGTGCAGAAAGGCGGTCTGTGTAAGATGTCCGGGTGCTTAACGTAAGTCGATGGCCGGGGCGCATGAGCGCAACCCACGCACCTGCAATGTGAAGCATGACGGATATAAGCGTAGTTAAAGTATGAGTCATCGTAAGAACGTCACTGGACTTTCATTTGGTAATCCTGTCTGGCTCACAGATTTTTTTATAGGGACGAGATAATGCGCACATCAATACTAAGGGTATGTCGGGTTGTGCCGCTTCTGATGCTGGCTTGCGCGCCGGCTGCGTTTGCGCATCCGCACAGCTTTATTACGCTCAAAACAGAGATTATCGAAAAAGACGGTTTGATGACGGGTCTGCGCATGCGCTGGCTAATGGATGAAATCACATCAGCGGATCTGTTGTATGACGCGGGAAATGCCAGGCCCGGATCGGAAATCTGGAAAAAACTGGCGGCGGAAGTGATGGCGAACGTCATCGGGCAGCACTATTTTACCGAGGTGTGGCACGACGGCAAAAAAGTGACCTTTTTACCGGTGCCTCCCGATTACGGTATGTCTCGGGAAGGGCATCAGGCAGTGCTTACTTTTACTTTGCCATTCGCGAAACCCCAGCCGTTGGCAGGGCAGCGTTTTACGTTCTCGACGTTTGACCCAAGCTATTACGTTGATATGAGTTATGAAGCGACGACCGACGTCGCGTTGCCTGCCGGGCTTACCGGCAGATGCTCACTGTCCATGCATACTCCGACGCCGGGTGCCGATACGCAGGCTTTTGCGCTGTCGCTCGATAAAGAAGACGCGCCGCCGGAGGATATGGAGCTTGGGAAACAATTTGCCCAGAAGGTTGAACTGCAATGTCAGTAGTCTTTTCCACACCGAAGCCAACGCGCCGCTGGGTACAGCTTTGGCCGCTCGGCGTATTTCTTCTGTTTGCGGTACTGGCCGGTATTGCACTCTGGCACTATTGGCCACGCCTGATGATGCAGAGCATCGTCTGGCAACGCAGTGTGAATGTTGAAATGAGCGAGTTGCTCAAACGCGTGGCGGAAAACCCGCGTCAGGCAGGCGGTGCGCTTCTGTTATTCAGCTTTCTCTATGGCGTACTTCACGCCCTGGGGCCGGGGCATGGCAAAGTGGTCATTACCACCTGGCTTGCCACCCATCCATCGAAATTGAAATCAAGCCTGGGGCTGACGTTTGCCTCTTCATTACTTCAAGGCCTGGTGGCGATTGGCCTGGTGCTGGTGGTTCTGTCACTGCTGGCCTTGCCTGCCCGTCAGCTCCATATGAGCAGTTTCTGGCTGGAGAAGGGGAGTTTTTTGCTGGTGGGCGCACTGGGTTTAATGCTCTGCTGGCGAGCCATAAAGACATTACGTGTCTTACTGCGTCGCCCAACGTTTAACGCTTTTACGCCGCATCATGTGCACAGTGAACATTGCGGTTGCGGGCATCAGCATCTGCCTACGGCGCAACAACTGGACCGGGGCGATGACTGGCGCGCGCGGTTGATGATTATCCTGTCGATGGGGATGCGACCCTGTTCCGGCGCGATTATGGTGCTGCTGTTTAGTAAAGTGATTGGGGTATTCGGCTGGGGAATGGCGTCGGCGCTTGCCATGGCGGCAGGCACGTCGTTGACGATCTCATCGCTGGCGTTGGTCGTGCATAGCTTTCGAACCCTGGCAGTTCGGCTAAGTGGGACTCAACGGCCTGCGCTGTGGCGGCAGGTAGGCTGGGCCACGCTTGCACTGACAGGCGGGGCGATATTGATTCTGGCGGCGATGGTGATGTGGATGAGCGCCCAACCGCCAGGCGGCGGCCTTCGGCCTTTCTAAACAAAAATGCCCTGTCGAAACAGGGCATTTTTTTATTCTGAAAAACGATTAACGCTTCAGCGCTTCGCTCAATTCTTCACGCATCGAAGCCAGCATCGCTTTCACAACACGCGGATTACCGGCAACCAGGTTGCCAGACGTCATGTAATTATGACCACCGGTGAAATCACATACCAGGCCGCCTGCTTCACGCACCAGCAGCTCGCCGCCCGCGAAATCCCACGGCTTGAGGTTGATTTCAAAGAAACCGTCAACGCGACCCGCCGCGACATACGCCAGATCCAGCGCAGCGGAACCGGTGCGACGGAAGTCAGCACACTGTGTGAACAGTTTGCCAACGATATTGATGTAAGTAGCGGAATGCTGCTTGGCTTTGAACGGGAAGCCCGTTGCCAGAATCGTACCATCCAGATCGCGCGCATTGCTGCCGCGCAGACGATATCCGTTGAGCTGTGCGCCCTGACCGCGAGCGGAGGTGAACAGTTCATTACGCATTGGATCGTAAACCACAGCCACTTCAGTACGGCCTTTTATGCGTACGGCAATGGAAACGGCGAAATGGGGGAAACGCTTAATGAAGTTGGTAGTACCATCCAGGGGATCGATAATCCATTGCACATCCGGGTCGGTGCCTTCGTGTTCGCCGCTTTCTTCGGTAATGATGGTGTGTTGCGGGTAAGACTGGCGGATCGTGTCGATGATAATGCGCTCAGCGCCTTTATCCACGTTAGTCACGAAATCGTTGCTGCCTTTCTGGCTGGTTTCTACGGCGTCAGGCGTTTCGTAGTGTTTGGCGATAAAGTTTCCGGCCTTGCGCGCAGCGCGCACGGCGATGTTGAGCATCGGATGCATCGAATATCTCTCACTGGATGTTAAAGAACAGGGAAATCGGCGCGCAGTATAGCAGGGAGATCTGAACATGTCTTCGCTTTATGATAGGATACGAACATATTATTAAATTGTGTTGGTTCGCTATGCTGCAAAACATCCGTATCGTGCTGGTTGAGACGTCTCATACCGGTAACATGGGCTCCGTTGCCCGTGCCATGAAAACCATGGGCCTCACCAATCTCTGGCTGGTTAATCCGCTGGTTAAACCCGATTCTCAGGCCATCGCCCTGGCGGCGGGCGCCAGTGATGTCATCGGCAATGCGACGATCGTCGATACGCTTGATGAAGCGTTGTCTGGCTGTAGCCTGGTGGTGGGAACCAGCGCCCGCTCACGCACGTTGCCGTGGCCGATGCTCGACCCGCGCGAATGCGGCCTGAAAAGCGTATCTGAAGCGGCGCATGCCCCGGTCGCCTTAGTGTTTGGCCGCGAGCGTGTCGGCTTAACCAATGAAGAGCTGCAAAAGTGCCATTATCACGTGGCGATTGCCGCTAACCCCGAGTACAGCTCGCTTAATCTGGCGATGGCAGTTCAGGTGATTGCCTATGAAGTTCGTATGGCCTGGCTTGCGACTGAACAACAGGAAGCGGTAGAGGCTGAACACGAAGAAGCGCCGTATCCACTGGTGGATGACCTTGAGCGTTTCTATGGTCATCTTGAGCAAGTTTTGCTCAATACCGGTTTCATCCGCGCCAATCATCCAGGCCAGGTAATGAATAAATTACGCCGCTTATTTACCCGCGCACGCCCGGAAAGTCAGGAACTTAACATTTTGCGCGGTATGCTGGCATCCATTGACAGCACCCATAAAAAAGACCCGAATACTTGAGTAAAATGCTGGGTTAAATAGTTGACCAATTTACTCAGGAATGTCAGACTTGCGCCTGCTATGCGACACCCCACTTTAGAATTAAAACACCCCCGCTTCGAGGGGCGATATTGAGGTTAAGTAAGACATGAGACTGACATCAAAAGGGCGTTATGCCGTGACCGCAATGCTGGACGTTGCACTTAACTCCGAAGCGGGTCCGGTACCGTTGGCTGATATTTCAGAACGACAGGGTATTTCACTCTCCTACCTGGAGCAACTCTTCTCCCGCCTGCGTAAAAATGGGTTGGTCTCGAGCGTTCGTGGTCCAGGCGGCGGATACCTGTTGGGCAAAGATCCCAGCGCCATCGCAGTAGGTGAAGTTATCAGCGCTGTTGACGAGTCGGTTGATGCGACCCGTTGTCAGGGCAAAGGCGGCTGCCAGGGCGGCGATAAATGCTTAACTCACGCGCTGTGGCGCGACCTGAGCGACCGTCTGACCGATTTTCTGAACAACATTACATTGGGTGAACTGGTTAATAACCAGGAAGTACTCGACGTGTCTGGCCGGCAACATACTGAAGCGCATCGTCCGGCCCGCGCACAGGATGCAATCAACGTTAAACTGCGCGCATAACTAAAAAAGATTTGTACCCCGAATTCCGGGCGTTGCACGAAAGCGACACGCGAGAGAATCCCCGGGAGCTTACCTCGGTAAGTGGCCTGGGAGCAGCGCAGGAAACGCACCTGCAATGTCAGGAATAACGGGTATTTCGGAATCAGGCCAGGGCGCGTTCCACAACGCCCTGCCGCCTTCGGCATACATCCCGCCGGTAGCCTGATTCAGAGCATTTGAGATGTACGGAGCTTAAGAGCAATGAAATTACCGATTTACCTCGACTACTCTGCGACTACACCGGTAGACCCGCGCGTCGCCGAGAAAATGCTGCAACATATGACAATGGATGGGATTTTCGGTAACCCGGCTTCCCGTTCTCACCGTTTCGGCTGGCAGGCAGAAGAGGCGGTAGACGTCGCCCGCAATCACATTGCTGACCTGCTGGGCGCGGACCCGCGTGAAATTGTTTTCACCTCCGGCGCGACCGAATCAGACAACCTGGCGATTAAAGGTGCGGCCAACTTCTATCAGAAAAAAGGCAAGCACATCATCACCTGTAAGACCGAACACAAAGCGGTGCTGGATACCTGCCGTCAACTCGAGCGCGAAGGCTTCGAGGTGACTTATCTGACTCCGCAGAGCAACGGCATTATCGATCTGAAAGCACTTGAAGCCGCTATGCGTGAAGACACCATTTTGGTTTCCATCATGCATGTGAATAACGAAATCGGCGTAGTGCAGGATATCGACACCATCGGCGAGATGTGCCGCGCGCGTGGCATTATTTTCCACGTGGATGCGACCCAGAGCGTGGGCAAACTGCCTATCGATCTCAGCAAGCTGAAAGTGGACCTGATGTCTTTCTCTGGTCACAAAATTTACGGCCCGAAAGGCATTGGCGGTCTGTATGTGCGTCGTAAGCCGCGCATTCGTATCGAAGCGCAGATGCACGGCGGCGGTCACGAGCGCGGCATGCGTTCCGGTACGCTGCCGGTTCACCAGATTGTCGGCATGGGCGAAGCCTATCGCATTGCCAAAGAAGAAATGGCGAGCGAAATGGAACGTCTGCGCGGTCTGCGTCTGCGTCTGTGGAACGGCATTAAAGATATCGAAGAAGTGTATCTGAATGGCGATCTTGAGCAGGGCGTTCCGACCATTCTGAACGTGAGTTTTAACTATGTTGAAGGCGAGTCGCTGATTATGGCGCTCAAGGATCTGGCAGTCTCTTCCGGTTCAGCCTGTACCTCTGCAAGCCTTGAACCCTCTTATGTGCTGCGCGCGCTGGGGATGAACGACGAACTGGCTCACAGCTCGATCCGTTTCTCTCTGGGTCGTTTCACGACGGTCGAAGAGATCGACTACACCATCGAGCTGGTTCGTAAATCTATTGGCCGTCTGCGCGACCTTTCTCCGCTGTGGGAAATGTTTAAGCAGGGCGTGGATCTGAACAGCATCGAGTGGGCGCACCACTAATTCGACAAGATTTCTGGAGAACATCAGCATGGCTTATAGCGAAAAAGTTATCGATCATTACGAAAATCCGCGCAACGTTGGCTCTTTTGACAACAGCGACGACTCCGTAGGCAGCGGCATGGTTGGCGCGCCTGCGTGTGGCGACGTCATGAAGTTGCAGATCAAAGTCAACAATGACGGTATCATCGAAGACGCGCGTTTTAAAACTTACGGCTGCGGTTCTGCTATCGCTTCCAGCTCCCTTATCACCGAGTGGGTGAAAGGCAAAAGCCTGGACGAAGCGCAAGCAATCAAGAACACCGATATTGCCGAGGAACTGGAACTGCCGCCGGTTAAGATTCACTGCTCAATCCTTGCAGAAGACGCTATCAAAGCGGCCATTGCAGATTACAAAAGCAAACGTGAAGCTAAATAATCATTGATGAATTGAGGTTGTTGTATGTCGATTACCCTTAGCGAAAGCGCTGCTGCGCGTGTGAATACCTTTCTGACCAACCGTGGTAAAGGGTTTGGCCTGCGTCTCGGCGTCCGTACATCTGGCTGCTCCGGCATGGCGTATGTGCTGGAATTCGTTGATGAACCACAGGCGGAAGACACCGTGTTTGAAGATAAAGGCGTGAAAGTGGTAATCGACGGCAAGAGCCTGCAATTTTTGCAAGGCACGCAGTTAGATTTCGTCAAAGAAGGCCTTAACGAAGGGTTCAAGTTTACTAACCCGAATGTTAAAGACGAGTGTGGCTGCGGCGAAAGCTTTAACGTCTAGTTTGTGCAGTGACCTTGCGCGCTCGCCAGAGTGCGCAAGGGTAGATGACCATGCCATATCTGCTTTCTCAATAACACGTGCCGGGCTAGTAATCTCACCGGGTTGTCGCGTTATTGCGTATGCAGGTATTACCCTGAGAACGTTATGGATTACTTCACTCTCTTTGGTTTGCCGGTTCGATATGCCATTGACATGACCTCTTTGTCGACGCGCTATCAGGATCTGCAACGTCAGTTTCATCCCGATAAATTCGCACGCCACCCCCAGGCCGACCAACTGGCCGCGCTTCAGCAATCCGCGACCATCAATCAAGCCTGGCAAACGCTGCGTCATCCTCTTGACCGCGCGGAATACCTGCTTTCTCTGCACGGTTTCGATCTGGCGAACGAACAGCACACGGTGCGCGATACCGCGTTTTTGATGGAACAGCTTGAGCTGCGTGAAGAGCTTGACGAGATTGAACAGGCAGGCGATGAAACCCGATTGACGGATTTTGCCGCACGTATTCAGGCGCTGTACCGTTCACGCCATCAACAAATGGTCGAGGAACTGGATAGCGAAGCGTGGGAACACGCGGCGGATACCGTTCGCAAATTACGTTTTCTTGATAAATTGCAGCACCAGACAGAACAACTCGAAGAAAAGCTGCTTGGTTTTTAATTCTGGAAGCTAAACATGGCCTTATTACAAATTAGCGAACCTGGGTTGAGCGCCGCACCGCACCAGCGCAAGCTGGCGGCAGGCATCGATTTAGGCACCACCAATTCTTTGGTCGCCACCGTGCGTAGCGGGCAGGCAGAAACGCTGCCGGACCGTGAAGGGCGTCACCTGCTGCCGTCCGTGGTGAACTATCAGGCTTCAGGCCAGATTATCGGCTTTGACGCGCGCGCAATGGCCGCAGCCGATCCGGTCAACACCATCAGTTCGGTAAAACGCCTGATGGGCCGCTCGCTTGCCGATATTGAGGCGCGCTACCCGCATCTTCCGTACAACCTGCAGCCGAGCGCAAACGGTCTGCCGCAGATTGACACCCCGGCGGGGCTGTTAAACCCGATCCGCATCTCTGCTGATATCCTCAAAGCCCTGGCGACCCGCGCCAGTGAAGCGCTGGCGGGCGAGTTGGACGGCGTTGTGATCACTGTTCCTGCCTATTTTGACGACGCCCAGCGTCAGGGAACGAAAGACGCCGCGCGTCTGGCGGGCCTGCACGTATTACGTTTGCTGAATGAACCTACCGCTGCGGCGATTGCCTATGGCCTTGATTCCGGGCAGGAAGGCGTGATCGCGGTTTATGATCTCGGCGGCGGCACCTTTGATATTTCCGTGCTGCGCTTAAGCCGCGGCGTGTTTGAAGTGCTTTCCACCGGCGGTGATTCCGCGCTTGGCGGTGACGACTTCGACCATCTGTTAGCCGACTGGCTGCGCGAGCAGGCAGGGCTGCACGATCGCAGTAGTAACCATCTACAGCGTGAACTGCTGGATGCCGCTATCGCTGCGAAAATCGCGCTGAGCGATGCCGAAACCGTAACGGTTAACGTTGGCGGCTGGCAGGGCGACGTGACCCGCGCGCAGTTTGACGCGCTGATTGCGCCGCTGGTGAAACGCACATTACTGGCTTGCCGTCGCGCCCTGAAAGATGCGGGCGTAGAAGCAAGCGACGTGTTAGACGTGGTGATGGTTGGCGGTTCGACCCGCGTCCCGCTGGTGCGTGAACGCGTAGGCGAATTCTTTGGCCGCACGCCGCTCACCTCGATCGACCCCGATAAAGTGGTCGCGATTGGCGCGGCTATTCAGGCCGATATCCTGGTGGGCAACAAGCCGGACAGCGAAATGCTGCTGCTGGATGTTATCCCGCTGTCGCTCGGTCTGGAAACCATGGGCGGCCTGGTGGAGAAAGTGATCCCGCGTAATACCACCATCCCCGTGGCCCGCGCTCAGGAGTTTACCACCTTTAAAGACGGGCAAACCGCCATGTCTATTCATGTGATGCAGGGCGAGCGCGAGATGGTGCAGGATTGCCGTTCTCTGGCGCGTTTCGCGCTGCGCGGTATCCCTGCTATGCCTGCGGGCGGCGCGCATATTCGCGTCACCTTCCAGGTGGATGCCGACGGCTTGTTAAGCGTCTTTGCGATGGAGAAATCAACGGGCGTTGAGGCCTCCATTCAGGTCAAACCGTCTTACGGTCTGACCGATGATGAAATCGCCACCATGATTAAGGATTCAATGAGTTTTGCCGAGCAGGACGTCAAAGCGCGTATGCTGGCGGAGCAAAAAGTGGAAGCCGCCCGGGTGCTGGAAAGCCTTACGGGCGCGCTGGCGACCGATGCCGCGCTGTTAAGCGCCGCAGAGCGTCAGGTTATCGATGAAGCCGCCGCCGTACTGGCGCGCGCAGCGGAAGGCGATGACGTTGATGCCATTGAAAGTGCCATTAAAAACGTAGATAAACAGACCCAGGAGTTTGCCGCTCGCCGTATGGACGCATCTGTGCGTCAGGCGCTGAAAGGCCACTCCGTCGACGAGGTTTAACATGCCCAAGATTGTTTTTCTGCCTCATCAGGATCTTTGTCCGGATGGCGCAGTTCTGGAAGCGAAAAGCGGTGAAACTATCCTTGACGTTGCGCTGCGCAACGGCATCGAAATTGAACACGCCTGTGAAAAATCCTGTGCCTGTACGACTTGCCACTGCATCGTGCGCGAAGGTTTTGACTCATTGCCGGAAAGCACTGAGGACGAAGACGACATGCTGGATAAAGCCTGGGGTCTGGAGCCGGAAAGCCGCCTGAGTTGTCAGGCGCGTGTGACCGATGAAGACCTGGTGGTGGAAATGCCGCGTTACACCATTAACCATGCGCGTGAGCATTAACAGGAGAAAGTATGGGACTGAAATGGACCGACAGCCGTGAAATCGGCGAGGCGCTGTACGACAGTCGCCCGGATCTCGATCCGAAAACCGTCCGCTTCACCGATATGCATCAGTGGATTTGCGAACTGGAAGAGTTTGATGACGATCCTGCCGCCTCTAACGAAAAGATCCTTGAGGCTATACTTTTAGTCTGGCTGGACGAAGCGGAATAATCCACGTCATGATTTTCTCTCCTGCTGTGTTAGCGGTGCTTACCGGAGAGCAAATCATTGAGCGATGAAATTATTGGGCTGCCTGCGGGCGGCCCTTTTATGTCTAAGAGCGATAACAAAAGGGACACATAATGACTGACGCCATGAAAATCACGCTCTCAACTCAGCCTGCGGACGCCCGCTGGGGAGAAAAAGCGACATATAGCATCAATAACGACGGCATTACCCTGCATCTGTGTGATAAAGACGACCTGGGGCTTATCCAGCGCGCCGCCCGTAAAATCGACGGGCTGGGCATTAAACACGTGGCGCTTTGCGGCGAAGGCTGGGATGCGGATCGCAGTTGGGCCTTCTGGCAAGGGTACAAAGGGCCGAAAGGCACCCGCAAAGTGGAATGGCCCACCCTTGACGATGCTCAGCAGAAAGAGCTGGCTAACCGCCTGAAAATTATCGACTGGGTGCGTGATACCATCAACGCGCCGGCGGAAGAACTGGGGCCGGAACAATTGGCTCAGCGCGCCGTGGATCTCCTTGAGCATGCAGGCGGCGAGCACGTTAAATACCGCATCACCAAAGGCGAAGATCTCCGCGAACAGAACTATATGGGGATCCATACCGTCGGGCGCGGATCGGATCGTCCGCCCGTGCTGCTGGCGCTCGATTACAACCCAACCGGTAATCCCGATGCGCCGGTTTTCGCCTGCCTGGTGGGTAAGGGCATTACCTTTGATTCCGGCGGCTACAGCCTCAAGCAAAGCGCGTTTATGGATTCAATGAAATCCGATATGGGCGGCGCGGCGCTGGTTACCGGCGCGCTGGCATTTGCCATCACCCGCGGGCTGGATAAACGCGTCAAACTTTATCTGTGCTGCGCCGATAACATGGTCAGCGGCAACGCCTTCAAACTGGGCGATATCATTCGTTACCGCAACGGCAAAACCGTAGAAGTGATGAACACTGACGCTGAAGGTCGTTTGGTGCTGGCGGATGGTTTAATTGACGCCTGTGCGCAAAAACCTGAATTGCTGATTGATGCCGCCACGTTGACCGGTGCGGCTAAAACGGCGCTCGGCAATGATTACCACGCACTGTTCAGTTTTGACGATGCGCTGGCGGGCCGTTTACTGGCAAGCGCCAGTGCGGAAAACGAACCGTTCTGGCGTCTGCCACTGGCGGAGTTTCATCGTAACCAGTTGCCGTCGAACTTTGCAGAGTTAAACAATACGTCCAACGCGTCGTATCCGGCCGGTGCCAGTACGGCGGCAGGGTTCTTGTCGCACTTCGTTGAAAATTACCAGCAGGGTTGGCTGCATATCGACTGCTCGGCTACCTATCGCAAAGGCGCGGTAGAGCAGTGGGCCGCCGGCGCGACCGGACTTGGCGTGCGCACCCTGGCTAATCTGCTGACGGCGAAATAATACGCGTATGTCTGAGACAAAAAATGAACTAGAAACGCTGCTGGAACAAGCAGCAACCGAACCGGCGCACCGCCCGGCGTTTTTCCGCACGCTGCTGGAATCCACCGTGTGGGTGCCCGGTACGTCCGCCAACGGCGATGCGGTGGACGCGGACAGCGCGCTCGATTTACAGCACTGGGAAAAAGACGATGGCACCTCCGTCATTCCTTTTTTCTCATCGCTGGAAGCCTTGCAGCAGGCGGTAGAAGATGAACAGGCGTTCGTCGTGATGCCGGTCCGCACGCTGTTTGAAATGACGCTCGGCGAGACGCTATTTCTTAACGCCAAACTGCCGACCGGCAAAGAGTTTACCCCGCGCGAAATCAGCCATCTGGTGGGCGAGGAGGGCAATCCCCTCAGTTCCCAGGAAGTGATTGAAGGCGGTCAGACGCTTCTGCTCTCTGAAGTGGCCGAGCCGCCCGCGCAGATGATCGACTCACTGACCACGCTGTTTAAAACCCTGAAAACGGTGAAACGCGCGTGGTTGTGCTCGCTAAAAGAAAGTCCGGAAGCGCAGCCGAATTTGCTCATTGGCATTGAAGCCATCGGGGATATCGATGCCATTATTCAGGCAGCGGGCAGTGTTGCGACCGACACCCTGCCGGGGGATGAACCGATTGATATTTGCCTGGTCACGGAAGGCGAGAAGGGCGTGAGCCATTTTATCATGGCCCATGTCACGCCCTTTTATGAACGCCGCTGGGGAAGTTTCCTGCGCGATTTCAAAACCAATCGCATTATCTAAACAGGGGCCGCGCGAGCGGCCCTTTTTTATGGCTGATTGAAAACCGCGTCCTGTAGGCGTGGTTATCAAGTTTTGGCTGTGCCTTATGATCTTATGCGTTAACACTTACCGACCTGGCAACGGGTTCTTTTGCAGGCTTTTATCCGCCTTTCAGGGCGCAATCACTGCCGCCTTCTGTGAGGGCTGATTTTATTTTGCCGGCTCAATGGGCAAATCCTGTCTGGCGCCCCATTCGCTCCACGCGCCGTCATAGAGCGCAACGCCATGCACATCGAGCGTCGTCAGTGCCAGCACCAGTACAGCGGCTGTCACGCCGGAGCCGCAACTGGCGATAATGGGCCGTTCAAAGTCCACACCGCGCTGGAAGAACAGATCGTGCAGCGTCGCGTTATCTTTTAACTCGCCGTTGTGCACCACTTCCGTCCAGGGCACGTTCAGCGCGCCGGGAATATGACCGCGTTGCAGACCAGGGCGAGGCTCATCCGCCTGGGCATTAAACCGCGCTGCCGGACGCGCATCGATAATTTGCGCGCTGCCTTCATGGCTTGCCAACAGTACGTCCGTCAGGCGTTTCACCGCATCGGGATTGAGTTTGGCTTCAAAATCACCCTCTTCCAGCGAGACGTCGCCGGATTCCACCGGACGGCCTTCCTGCTGCCAGCGCTGTAAGCCGCCTGCCAGAATCGACACATTTTCTACGCCGAAATTTTTAAGCATCCACCACGCGCGCGGCGCGGAGAATAAATTGCCCTCGTCATACACCACCAGATGTTTATCGCTACTGACGCCCAGTTCACGCATTGCTACGGCAAATGCCTCAGGGCGTGGCATCATATGTGGCAGCGGGCTGGTGTGATCGGAAAGCGCCTCGATATCGAAAAACACCGCGCCGGGTAGATGAGCCCTGCGATAATCACTCGCCACATCGAGGTGTTCCTGGCCTGCGGGCGCCATGCGCGCATCAAGAATTTGAATTTCTGGATCGGAAAGGTGCTCAGCGAGCCAGTCGCCCGCAACAAAAAAAGAGGTAGACATGGAGCCTCCGTGTCAGTGCTGAGAGGGCGAATTGTCGGTGTTTTTAGTGTGTGTCACAAGTCGCGACCTCTCAAGTCGCGATACGAATCCCGGAATACCACTATAATTCTGAAATTCTGCCGTTTGATTAGCGCATCGCATTCATGCTTTGTGTTACGACGATGAACGCAAGATACTTACTCCCCTCACAACAGGAAGGCTGAAAAGCCAGGGATATGAGAATGATACGAACACGCCATGCTGCCCTTGTAGGCGCCTTGTTGGCCATGTTGACAATGGTTGGTTGCGATGACAAAACGGACCCAGCGGCAAGCGAGTCTTCACCCGCCCCCGCACAACAATCGCAGGCCGCAACTGTCACCGCAAAACCCGACAGCGCGAAACTGGCCCAGCTTGCCGGGCAAAGCGCAGGCAAAGCGTTAACGCTGATTGATGCGTCCGAAGTCCAGCTGGACGGCGCGGCGACGCTGGTTCTGACATTCTCTATTCCTCTCGATCCCAATCAGGATTTCTCCCGTACCGTTCACCTGGTGGATAAAAAGAACGGCAAAGTGGATGGTGCCTGGGAGTTGGCGCCCAATCTTAAAGAGCTGCGAATGCGCCATCTGGAGCCGCATCGCACGCTCCTTGTGAGCGTGGACAGCGAATTAAAAGCGCTTAACGAGGCCGCTTTCGGCATCAACTGGGAAAAAACTATTGAAACGCGCGACATCGCGCCGAGTGTCGGGTTTGCCAGCCGTGGTTCGTTACTGCCCACGAAAGTGGTGCAGGGCCTGCCGGTGATGGCGTTGAACATCGATAATGTCGATGTGAATTTCTTTCGTATTAAGCCTGAATCACTGCCTTCGTTCGTCAGCCAGTGGGAGTATCGCAACGCGCTGACGAACTGGGAGTCGGACAAGCTACTGCAAATGGCGGATCTGGTATATACCGGCCGTTTTGATCTGAATCCAACGCGCAATACTCGCGAAAAATTACTGCTTCCGCTGGGAGATATTAAACCGCTCCAGCAGCCAGGCGTGTACCTTGCCGTGATGAATCAGGCGGGGCGCTATAACTACAGTAACGCGGCGACGCTCTTCACATTGAGTGACGTGGGTGTGTCTCTGCACCGTTTCCATAACCGCCTGGATATCTTTACCCAGAGCCTTGAAAACGGCGCCGTGCAGGGCAATGTCGATATTCAATTGCTGAGTGAAAAAGGCCAACCGCTGGCACAGGCCAAGACCGACGGCGACGGGCATGCATCGCTTGAAGCGCCGAAAGAAGCGGCGCTGTTACTGGCACGCAACGGCGAGCAGACCACGCTGCTTGACCTCAAACTCCCGGCGCTCGATCTTTCTGAATTCGATATCGTCGGTGACGCGGGATATGCGCGCCAGTTCTTTATGTTTGGCCCGCGCGATCTGTATCGTCCGGGTGAAACAGTCATTTTTAATGGCCTGCTGCGTGACGGCGACGGAAAACCGGTGAAGGACCAGCCCGTCAAACTGGAAGTGGTAAAACCCGACGGTCAGGTTACTCGCACGGAAGTAGTCCAGCCGCATAATGGGCTATATCAGTTCACCTGGCCGCTGGCGGCAAGTGCCGCGACGGGTAACTGGCACATCCGCGCCCATATTGGCGACAACCAGCCCCGCGACTGGCGTTTCCAGGTGGAAGATTTTATGCCGGAGCGTATGGCGCTTAACTTAACGGCGCAAAAAACGCCGATTTCCCCGAAAGATCCGCTAAATATTCCCGTCGAAGGGCATTACCTCTACGGCGCGCCTGCGTCGGGCAATACATTGCAGGGGCAGCTTTTCCTGCGCCCGTTGCGTGAAGCGGTGCCGGCGTTACCGGGTTATGAATTCGGCGATATTACGGAAGAAAACCTGACCCGCAGCCTGGATGAAGTGCAGCTTACGCTTGACGACCAGGGCCGAAATGAGGTGGCGGTGGATAGTCAGTGGCAGGACGCGCGTTCGCCGCTGAAGGTGATTTTGCAGGCAAGCCTGCTGGAGTCCGGTGGTCGTCCGATTACGCGCCGCGCCGAGCAACCCGTATGGCCCGCCGCAACGCTGCCTGGTATCCGTCCGCAGTTTGCCGCCAAAGCAGTCTATGACTATCGCAGCGACACAACGGTTAATCAGCCCATGGTGGATGAGGGCAGCCTTGCCGGGTTTGATATTGTGTATACCAATGCCCAGGGCGAGAAACTGGCGGTTAACGATTTACAGGTGCGGTTAATTCGTGAACGCCGCGACTATTTCTGGGACTGGTCGGAAAGCGACGGCTGGCAGTCGCAGTTTGATCAAAAAGATCTGGTAGAAAACGAACAGTCGCTCAATCTGGCCGTCGGAGAAACCGGTAAAGTCAGCTTCCCGGTGGACTGGGGCTCTTATCGTCTGGAAGTTAAAGCGCCGAATGAAACCGTCAGCAGTATTCGCTTCTGGGCGGGTTATAGCTGGCAGGACAACAGCGGCGGTAGCAGTTCACCGCGCCCGGATCGCGTCACGTTAAAACTCGACAAACCAGCCTATCAGCCGGGCGACACGATCAAGTTACATATCGCCGCTCCCGCCGCAGGCAAAGGCTATGCGATGATCGAGTCCAGCGACGGTCCGCTGTGGTGGCAGGCGATTGATGTGCCGGAAGGCGGCATGGATCTCGCTATTCCGATCGATAAAAAATGGCAGCGTCATGATCTTTATGTGAGTACGCTGGTGGTTCGCCCGGGAGATAAATCCAAATCCGCAACGCCGAAACGCGCCGTTGGGATCCTGCATTTGCCGCTTGGCGATGAGAACCGTCGTCTGGCGCTAACGCTGGATACGCCTGCCAAAATGCGCCCGGACCGCACGCTTGATGTGAAGCTCAAAGTTAACCCCAATCAGCAAGGTCAAATCCCGGCGCAGGTCAACGTGCTGGTGTCTGCCGTGGACAGCGGCGTGCTGAATATTACCGATTACGCTACCCCGGACCCGTGGAAGGCGTTCTTTGGCAAGAAAGCTTATGGCGCGGATATCTACGATATTTACGGCCAGGTTATTGAAGGGCAGGGGCGGCTTGCGGCATTGCGCTTTGGCGGCGACGGCGATGAACTTAATCGCGGCGGAAAACCGCCGGTGAATCACGTCACTATTGTCGCACAGCAGGCGCAGCCCGTGGTGCTTAACGAAAACGGCGAAGGCACGGTTCAGTTGCCAATAGGTGATTTTAACGGCGAACTGCGGGTGATGGCGCAGGCCTGGACCGCAGACAGCTTTGGCAGTAGTGATGCGAAAGTCATTGTCGCCGCGCCGCTGATTGCAGATATCAGCATGCCCCGCTTCCTTGCGGGCGGTGATGAGTCGCGGTTGGCGCTGGACGTCAGCAACCTGACCGATACGCCGCAAAACCTCACGGTTTCATTAACGGCAAGCGGTCTGGTTTCTCTGATGGAAAATCCGGAGCTGAAAGTCAGCCTCAAGGCCGGAGCGCGTAAAACGTTGTTTATTCCGGTGCGCGCGCATGAAGGCTTTGGCGATGGCGAAATTAATGCTCAGATAAGCGGGCTGAACGTACCGGGCGAGACTTTCGCACCCTCGCAAAAGCAATGGAAAATCGGCGTGCGTCCGGCGTTCCCCTCACAAACCGTGAACAGCGGCGTGATGCTCAATCCAGGCGAAAGCTGGCAAGTGCCGGCGTCGCATATAAACGGTTTCTCGCCGGATACACTGGAGGGCCGTCTGCTGCTGAGCGGTCGCCCGCCGCTTAATCTGGCGCGCTATATCAGTGAGCTGAAAGCGTATCCTTATGGCTGCCTTGAGCAAACCACCAGCGGCCTGTTCCCGTCTCTTTATACCAGTGCGGCACAACTTAAAGCGCTGGGTATTGCAGGCGAGAGCGATGACAAACGCCGCGCGGCAATTGATATCGGCATCTCAAGATTGCTGGAAATGCAGCGTGAAGATGGTGGGTTTAGCCTGTGGGATAAAACCGGTCCGGAAGAGTATTGGGGCACGGTGTATGTGACCGATTTCCTGGTACGCGCAACCGAGCAAGGCTACAGCGTGCCTGGGGAGGTACTGGATCGCGCCAATAATCGTCTGTTGCGCTATTTGCAGGATCCCGCCCTGATGGCGCTGCGTTACAGCGAAAACGCCGCCGCCAGCAAATTCGCGGTGCAGGCGTATGCAGGTTTGGTGCTGGCTCGTCAGCAAAAAGCGCCGCTGGGCGCGTTGCGCGAACTGTGGAACAAGCATAACGCCGCCGCTTCCGGCTTGCCGCTGGTGCAACTCGGCGTGGCCCTCAAGCTGATGGGGGATGCCACTCGTTCTCAGGACGCGATCAACACCGGTCTTAATACCCCCCGTAATGAGCGGGCAGGCTGGCTTGGCGATTACGGCAGCGAGCTGCGTGATAACGCCCTGATCCTTAATCTGCTGGAAGAGAACAAGTTACTGGCCCAGCAGCAGGCGGGATTACTGCAAAACCTGTCAGACCAGGCGTATGGTCAAACCTGGCTGTCGACGCAGGAAAGTAACGCGCTCTTTATGGCCGGACGTGGCTGGCAGAATCAACCTGCAAGCTGGCAAGTGGAAAGCTCGTTATCCGGCGAACCGTTGCAGGGCGACAAGGCGCAAACCTTTATGCTCAATGCTGACAAACTGGCGGCGCTGCATCTTACCAACAACAGCGACAAACCGGTGTGGGTGCGTCTTGACAGCGTAGGCTACCCCCAGCAGGCGCCGCAGCCGTCAGGTAATGTGCTGAAAATTGAACGCCAGTTCCTGGCCAGTGACGGCACCGTCAAATCCTTAGACAAGTTGCGCAGCGGCGAACTGGTGATGGTGTGGCTGGATATCTCTGCCAGCAAAACGGTGCCGGATGCGCTGGTGGTGGATTTAGTCCCTGCGGGGCTTGAACTGGAAAACCAGAATCTGGCGAATGCCAGCGCCAGCCTCAGTGAAACCGGCGGTACGGTAGCCGATCTGGTCAACCGGATGCAGCAACAGGATATTCAACATATTGAATTCCGTGATGACCGCTTTGTGGCGGCATTGCCGGTCAACGAAGGCGAACATGCCACCCTGGTGTATCTGGCGCGGGCGGTAACGCCGGGTCGCTACACCGTGCCGGTGCCGCAAGTGGAATCGATGTATGTTCCCGCATGGCGCGCGACGGGCAGCAGTACCGGGACCTTAACTATCGCGCCATGAGTGTGTTGTTGTGACCGCATCGAAAATCAAAAAATGCGCCTGCGTTATTGCAGGCGCATTACTGTTTATTGTTCTGGCGCTGTGGGCGGCGGACCGGATCTGGCCGCTGCCGCTAAAAGAAGTCAATCCCGCAAGAGTCGTGGTGACTGAGGACGGTACGCCGCTGTGGCGCTTTGCCGATGAAGACGGCATCTGGCGCTATCCCGTTACGATTGAAACGGTTTCCCCGCGTTATCTGGATGCGTTGATCCATTATGAGGATCGCTGGTTCTGGAAGCATCCCGGCATCAATCCATTCTCCATTCTACGCGCCGCCTGGCAGGGCGTGACGTCCGGACATGTTGTGTCGGGGGGCAGTACCCTGACCATGCAGGTGGCCCGGCTAATCGAACCGCATCCGCGCACGTTTACAGGCAAAACGCGGCAGGTATGGCGCGCTATGCAGCTCGAATGGCATCTGTCGAAACGGGACATTTTAACGCTCTATTTAAACCGCGCGCCGTTCGGCGGCACGTTGCAGGGCGTTGGCGCAGCAAGCTGGGCGTATTTCGGGAAATCGCCCGCCTCTCTGACTCCGGCACAGGCCGCGCTGCTTGCGGTTCTCCCCCAGGCTCCGAGCCGCCTGCGCCCTGACCGCTGGCCTGAGCGGGCACAGGCGTCGCGCGACAAAGTGCTGCGGCGGCTGGCGTATTATCACGTCTGGCCCCAGGCGGTGGTTAACGAAGCGCTACAGGAGCCGGTTTGGCTCGCTCCCCGGCAAATGCCGCAGCTCGGGCCGCTGCTGGCGCGTTATCTGGCGTCGCGCAGTCGCGCCACCAAAATCGTCACCACGCTTGACGCAGGTCTTCAGCGGCAACTGGAGGAGCTGGCGCTTAACTGGAAACCGCGTCTGCCGCCGCGTGGTTCACTGGCTATACTGGTCGTTGATGCCAGTACCATGAAAGTCCGCGGCTGGGTCGGGTCGGCGGATATGTCAGACGCCAACCGCTTCGGGCACGTGGATATGATACTGGCCAACCGTTCGCCAGGCTCAGTCCTGAAGCCTTTTCTTTATGCCATGGCGCTCGATGATGCGCTTATTCATCCTGCCTCGTTATTGCAGGATGTGCCGCGCCGTTTTGGCGATTATCGTCCGGGTAATTTTGACAGCGGCTTTAACGGGCCGGTGAGTATGAGCGATGCGCTGGTGCGTTCACTCAACCTTCCGGCAGTGCAAGTGCTGGAGGCCTACGGGCCGAAACGTTTTGCAGCCAAACTGCGCAACGTAGGGTTGACACTCTCTCTGCCCGACGGCGCGGAGCCGAATTTATCTCTCATCCTTGGCGGCGCGGGGGCGCGGTTATATGACATTGTCGCCGCGTACAGCGCGTTTATGCGCCATGGCCGGGCGGCCCGGTTGCGGTTAACGCCGCAGGAGACATTGCAGGATCGTCCGCTTATGTCGCCGGGCGCGGCCTGGATTATCCGGCGTATTCTGGCAGGGGAAGCGCAGCCGCTACCCGACAGCGCGCTTCCACAGGTGGTGCCGTTTGGCTGGAAAACCGGAACCAGCTATGGTTATCGCGACGCCTGGGCGGTCGGAATGAGCCCTCGGTATCTTATTGGCGTCTGGACCGGCCGCCCGGACGGTACGCCTGTGCCGGGTCAGTCTGGTTTTGCCAGCGCAGTGCCTTTACTTAATCAGGTGAATAATCTGGTGCAAGCCAGTTCAGCGCTTCAGGAAACGCGCCTGCCTGTCGATCCGCGTCCGGCGTCGGTGAGCGCGGGAACAATTTGCTGGCCAGGCGGACAGGCCCTGGAAGCGGGGGATAGCAACTGTCGTCGCCGCTTAGCCACCTGGCTTTTGGACGACAGCCAGCCGCCAACATTACAGGCACCGGGTCAGGAACGGGTGACCGGGACGCAATATTCACTCTGGCTCAATGCACAAGGGCAGCGCGTCGCTGCGGATTGCCCTGATGCCCATGGGCAAACCATCTTACTTTGGCCGTTACCGTTGGAACCGTGGCTACCAGCCTCGGAGCGGCGAAGCGCGCGGCTTCCCGCAATTTCAGCGCAATGCCCGCCGCTCAGACAAGATGACGCAACGCCGTTGTTGTTAACCGGTGTGCGTGACGGCGGCATTATCAAACGCCTGCCCGGGCAAAGTCGTTTACCGTTGCGATTAACCAGTCAGGGCGGGGAAGGGCAGCGTTGGTGGTTTGTTAATGGCGTGGTGCAATCTGGTCATGGCGAGAAGATGACGTTTGAGGTTGAAAAAGCGGACGATTATCAGGTGCTGGTCATGGATGAATCCGGGCAAACCGCCGTGGCGCGTTTTACCGTTCAGTAAGCGTGCGCGTTTTTCTCGACACATCGCGTTGCGATCTGTAGCACTTTTTTTAAATAAATGTTACTAATTTTCATAGGCAATAAGCGCCTTGCTCATTATAATCGCCGCCAATTCGAAGCCGAGTTTCCGGCGCAGTCAGAACAACATACAGAGGTTATCATGGCTATTGAACGTACTTTTTCCATCATCAAGCCTAACGCGGTGGCAAAAAACGTTATTGGCAACATCTTTGCTCGTTTTGAAACAGCAGGGCTGAAAATCGTCGGCACCAAAATGCTGCATCTCTCTTCCGAGAAAGCGGGCGGCTTTTATGCTGAGCATCAGGGCAAACCGTTCTTCGACGGCCTGGTGGCTTTCATGACATCCGGTCCTATCGTGGTGACCGTGCTTGAAGGCGAAGACGCAGTGCGTCGTCATCGTGAAATTCTTGGCGCGACCAACCCGGCAGATGCGTTGGCAGGCACCCTGCGCGCAGACTATGCGGACAGCTTTACTGAAAACGGCACCCATGGTTCCGATTCCGTAGAATCCGCAGAACGTGAAATCGCGTACTTCTTTGGTGAAGGCGAAGTGTGCCCGCGCACCCGCTAATTACGCGCGGCGTCGGTTTATTTTTGTGATGTCGCTTACAGTCATGGCATCACGACGCTGAAATTTGTACAATACTGCGCCCCGGGACGATTCAACGTCTCGGGGCGCTTCTATTTTCAACCCACCGTGGGCCATAACGTGTAACAACGAGGCCGGAAAACATTATGTCTGAGCAAATTGTCACCTCCGAGACGCCGGTAAACGTCGTTTCTGCAAAATCTGAAAAAATTAATCTGTTGGATCTCAATCGTCAGCAACTGCGCGAGTTTTTCGCCAGTATGGGTGAAAAACCGTTTCGCGCCGATCAGGTGATGAAATGGATGTATCACTACTGCTGCGACGACTTTGATGAGATGACGGATATCAATAAAGTCCTGCGTAACAGGCTTAAAGAGATAGCCGAGATCCGTGCGCCGGAAGTGGCTGAAGAGCAGCGTTCAGCGGATGGCACCATCAAATGGGCTATTAGAATTGCCGATCAGTTAGTGGAAACCGTCTACATTCCCGAAGAAGATCGCGCGACATTGTGCGTCTCTTCTCAGGTGGGTTGCGCGCTGGAATGTAAATTCTGCTCAACGGCGCAGCAGGGATTTAACCGTAACCTGCGGGTATCGGAAATCATCGGTCAGGTATGGCGCGCGGCGAAAATCATCGGCGCGCAAAAGAAAACCGGCGTGCGTCCTATCACCAACGTGGTGATGATGGGTATGGGCGAACCGTTGCTCAATCTGAACAATGTCGTGCCTGCCATGGAAATCATGTTGGATGATTTCGGCTTTGGCTTGTCAAAACGCCGCGTGACGCTCTCCACTTCTGGCGTGGTGCCGGCGCTGGATAAGCTCGGTGACATGATCGATGTGGCGTTAGCCATTTCTTTGCATGCGCCGACGGACGAGATCCGCGATCAGATAATGCCTATCAATAAAAAGTACAACATTGAGACTTTCCTGGCGGCGGTGCGCCGGTATCTGGAAAAATCCAATGCGAATCAAGGTCGTGTGACAGTTGAGTATGTTTTGCTTGATCATGTGAATGACGGCACGGAACATGCGCATCAACTGGCCGAGTGCCTGAAAGATACGCCGTGCAAGATCAACTTGATCCCGTGGAACCCCTTCCCGGGCGCGCCGTATGGACGCAGCTCCAACAGCCGTATCGATCGTTTCTCCAAGGTATTAATGGAGTACGGTTTTACGACCATCGTGCGTAAAACCCGCGGCGATGATATCGATGCCGCGTGCGGACAGTTGGCAGGTGAAGTCATCGACCGTACCAAACGCACGATGCGTAAGCGTATGCAAGGTGAACCTATCGAGGTCAAGGCAGTCTGACTGGCAACGCGCTCTGGTTTGCGATGCGTAAATCAGACACTGGCTAAAAAGGACAGTTTTACCCGATCGTGAAGAAACGTATTCTCTCAATAATTACGGTGCGTTTCTTCTCGCTTTAAGGCAGTATGTAGCGTCTCAACAACAGTTTAGCCGCGCGTGGATGTTGGATTGCGTCGATTACATCGGACAGGTGGTCAAAAGCTGTCTATGTTTAACTGACCAGACGGCGCATAGTCGTCAGGTATGTTAACTGTCATCTGCGGATGCTGAGCGTTATAGCCTTAAAAGATTGATTTCGCGGTGCGGGTAGGGTGACCTGCCAGCGCCTGGTTCCTTACTTAAACAGTTCCAGCAGTTGTAGCGAATGAATACTGAAGCCACTCACGATAACAATGCACCACATACCACCGGCGAACGCTTGCGTTTGGCGCGGGAACAACTCGGTCTTAGCCAACAAGTCGTGGCAGAACGTTTATGCCTGAAAGTATCGACTGTCCGTGATATTGAAGAGGACAAGGCGCCTGCTGAATTAGCGGCGACGTTCTTGCGTGGCTACATCCGCTCTTATGCCCGGCTGGTTCATATTCCAGAAGAAGAACTTTTGCCGATGCTGGCCCAGCAGGAGCCGGTCAAAACGTCAAAAGTTGCACCTATGCAGGGATACGCCCTCGGTAAACGCCGCAAAAAACGCGATGGTTGGCTGATGAGCATCACCTGGCTGGTGCTGTTTGTGGTGGTCGGACTGACGGGCGCCTGGTGGTGGCAAAACCACAAAGCCCAGCAGGAAGAAATCACCACCATGGCCGATCAGTCTACGGCTGAACTGAACGCAAATGGATCTTCCGGCCAGGCAGTACCGCTGTCACCGGAACCTTCAACGGGCGATGATGCCGCTGCGCAAGCCAACAATGATAGCCAACCGGCTACCGCTCCGGCAGAAGTGAATACCGACAACGGCGAAGCGACCACCGCTTCGCCTGATGCGTCGCAGAATGCCGTTGTGGCGCCGAGCCAGGCGAATGTTGATACCGCCACCGCCGCGCCAACTACGCCAGCCGCACCAAACGCGCCGACGGATAACGCCAGCGCATTACCGATGGGCCAGGCGGCGACAACGCCTTCGGCCGATCCGAATGCGCTGGTGATGAACTTCTCAGCGGATTGCTGGTTAGAAGTGACCGACGCTACGGGTAAAAAACTGTTCAGCGGTTTGCAGCGTAAAGATGCCAACCTGAACTTAGCCGGTCAGGCTCCTTATAAATTAAAAATTGGCGCGCCTGCCGCGGTACAAATTCAGTACCAGGGCAAGCCGGTCGATTTAAGTCGATTTGTCAGAACCAACCAGGTTGCACGTTTGACCCTCAATGCCGAACCATCAGTAGCGCACTAAGCAGACGGGCGACGGGGGAGATTTTTCATGCATAACGAAGCGCCTATTCAGCGTAGAAAATCCAAACGGATCTACGTGGGTAATGTGCCGATAGGCGATGGTGCGCCTATCGCCGTTCAGTCAATGACCAATACCCGAACCACCGATGTGGAAGCAACGGTCAATCAAATCAAAGCGCTTGAGCGCGTCGGTGCCGATATCGTTCGCGTATCTGTACCGACCATGGATGCCGCTGAAGCCTTCAAACTCATTAAACAGCAAGTCAGCGTACCGTTAGTCGCCGACATCCACTTCGATTACCGTATTGCGCTTAAAGTGGCGGAATACGGCGTGGATTGCTTGCGAATTAACCCGGGTAATATCGGTAGCGAAGAACGTATCCGCAGCGTTGTTGACTGCGCGCGCGATAAAAATATTCCTATCCGTATCGGCGTAAATGCCGGGTCGCTGGAAAAAGATCTTCAGGAAAAATATGGCGAACCTACGCCACAGGCCCTGCTTGAATCTGCGATGCGCCATGTTGAGCATCTAAATCGCCTCAATTTCGACCAGTTTAAAGTCAGTGTGAAAGCGTCTGACGTTTTCCTGGCGGTGGAGTCCTACCGTTTACTGGCGAAAGAGATTGAGCAACCCCTGCATTTGGGCATCACCGAGGCGGGCGGCGCGCGCGCGGGTGCCGTAAAATCAGCTATTGGACTTGGGCTGCTGCTGTCCGAAGGTATCGGCGATACGTTACGTATCTCTCTTGCCGCCGATCCGGTTGAAGAAATTAAAGTCGGTTTCGATATTCTTAAATCGCTGCGTATCCGTTCTCGCGGGATTAATTTCATCGCCTGTCCTACCTGCTCGCGTCAGGAGTTTGACGTGATAGGCACGGTGAATGCGCTTGAACAGCGGCTTGAAGATATTTTGACGCCGATGGACGTATCGATTATTGGTTGCGTGGTGAACGGGCCGGGTGAAGCGCTGGTATCGACGCTTGGCGTAACGGGCGGTAATAAGAAAAGCGGCTTCTATGAAGACGGCGCCCGTAAAGATCGTCTGGATAACGACGATATGATTGCCCAACTGGAAGCGAAGATACGTGCCAAAGCCAGTATGCTGGATGAAAGCCGTCGCATTGACGTGCACCAGGAAAAATAAGGCAAGCTGGGAAGCCTCTGGCTTCCCGTGTATGATTGAACCCGCTCGCCGCCTCGATTTATTGAGCGCGGCCTGATTCCGGGTTCATTTTTTGTATCTAATAAGAGAATAAACGTGGCAAAGAACATTCAAGCCATTCGTGGCATGAACGATTACCTGCCGGGCGAAACCGCCATTTGGCAGCGTATTGAAGGCGCGCTGAAACAAGTGCTTGCCAGCTATGGTTATAGCGAAATCCGCTTGCCGATTGTAGAGCAGACCCCGTTATTCAAACGCGCCATCGGTGAAGTGACCGACGTGGTTGAAAAAGAGATGTACACCTTCGAAGACCGCAATGGCGATAGCCTGACGCTGCGTCCTGAAGGGACTGCTGGCTGCGTGCGCGCCGGTATCGAACATGGTCTGCTGTACAATCAAGAACAACGCTTATGGTATATCGGGCCGATGTTCCGCCACGAACGTCCGCAGAAAGGGCGCTACCGTCAGTTCCATCAGTTGGGGGCGGAAGTGTTTGGTCTGCAAGGGCCGGATATTGATGCGGAACTGATTATGCTGTCTGCGCGCTGGTGGCGTGCCCTTGGTATCGCTGAGCATGTTTCTCTTGAACTGAACTCTATCGGTTCGCTGGAAGCGCGCGCCAACTACCGCGATGCGCTGACGGCGTTCCTGGAACAGCATAAAGAAAAACTGGACGAAGACTGCAAGCGCCGGATGTACACCAATCCGCTGCGCGTGCTGGATTCCAAAAATCCGGACGTGCAGGCGCTGTTAAACGACGCGCCAGAATTAGGCGATTATCTCGATGACGAGTCCCGCGAACACTTCGCCGGGCTGTGCGCTTATCTGGACGCCGCAGGCATCGCCTATACGGTGAATCAGCGCCTGGTTCGCGGTCTGGATTATTACAACCGCACCGTATTCGAGTGGGTAACCACAAGCCTCGGTTCGCAAGGCACGGTCTGCGCGGGCGGACGGTATGACGGTCTGGTTGAACAATTAGGCGGACGCGCCACACCGGCGGTCGGGTTCGCGATGGGCCTTGAGCGTCTTGTTTTGCTGGTTCAGGCAGTTAATCCGGAATTTAAAGCGCAAAGCGTTGTCGATATTTACCTGGTGGCTTCAGGCGAAGGTACCCAAACAGCGGCGATGCTGTTGGCGGAATCGGTGCGTGACGCGTTGCCAGGCTGTAAGTTAATGACCAACTACGGCGGCGGTAACTTCAAGAAACAATTCGCGCGGGCGGATAAATGGGGCGCACGTATTGCCCTGGTCCTTGGCGAAAACGAAGTGGCTGCGCGTCAGGTGGTAGTGAAGGATTTGCGTTCTGGTGAACAGCAGACGGTCGAGCAACACGATCTGGCTGCTCATTTACAGGCGCTGCTGGGTTAACTTCCCCGGTAATTTATCGTAAGGAGAAGGGCTGCGTGGAAATTTACGAAAATGAAAACGACCAGGTCGACGCGGTAAAGCGTTTCTTTGCTGAAAATGGCAAAGCGCTGGCGATTGGCGTGGTGTTAGGCATTGGCGCGCTGGTGGGCTGGCGTTACTGGACGGGGCATCAGGCTGAATCAGCACGTGAAACGTCTCTGGCTTACCAAACGGCAGTAACGAATGTTCGTGCCGATAAGCCGCAGACGCTGACCGCTGTTGAGAAATTCGCAGCTGACAATCAGAACACCTACGGTGCGCTGGCCTCGCTTGAAGCGGCTCAGCAGTACGTTGATAAAAACGATCTGGCGAAAGCGCAAGCGAGTCTGGAACAGGGACTGAAGAATACCAGCGACGAAAATCTTCAGGCGCTGATCAATTTGCGTCTCGCGCGTGTGCAGGTTCAGCAAAAACAAAGCGATGCTGCCTTGAAAACCCTCGACTCCATCAAAGGAGAAGGCTGGGTAGCTATCGTTGCCGACCTGCGCGGTGAAGCGTTATTGAGTAAAGGCGATAAGCAAGGCGCGCGTGAAGCATGGAGCAAGGGCGTAGAAAGCAACACGTCTCCCGCGCTTCGTGAAATGATGCAGATGAAAATTAATAATTTGTCCGTCTGAGAGGGACCCGATGCAATTGCGTAAATTACTTCTGCCAGGGCTGCTTTCCGTTACGCTGCTAAGTGGTTGTTCACTGTTCAGCGGTGAAGAAGATGTCGTGAAAATGTCTCCGTTGCCGACAGTTGAAAATCAGTTCAACCCTGAAACGGCATGGAGCACTTCTGTGGGGAACGGGATTGGCGATTTCTATTCTAATCTGCATCCCGCTTTCCTTGACGGCATTGTCTATGCAGCCGATCGCCGTGGCACCGTTAAAGCGGTAAGCCTTGCGGATGGCAAAGAACAGTGGTCGGTTGATCTGTCTGAAAAAACCGGATTTCTGTCAGCTAACCGTCCGGCGCTGCTTTCCGGCGGCGTGACTGCGGCAGGTAGCCACGTGTATGTCGGCAGCGAAAAGGCGCAGGTTTACGCGCTCAATAGTTCAGACGGCACCATCGCATGGCAAACCAAAGTAGCCGGTGAAGCGCTGTCCCGTCCGGTTGTCGCCGACGGTGTTGTGCTGGTTCATACCAGTAACGGCATGCTACAGGCCCTTGACGACAGCGACGGCGCGGTTAAATGGACCGTAAGCCTTGATATGCCTTCACTCTCGTTGCGCGGCGAGTCTGCGCCTGCTACCGCTTTCGGTGCGGCGATTGTCGGCGGTGACAACGGTCGTGTTAGCGCCGTGCTGATGCAGCAAGGCCAGATGATTTGGCAGCAGCGTATTTCTCAAGCGACGGGTGCGACTGAAATCGATCGCCTGAGCGATGTCGACACTACGCCTGTCGTGGTGAACAACGTGGTTTATGCGCTGGCGTACAACGGTAACCTGACCGCACTGGATCTGCGTTCCGGACAGATTATCTGGAAACGTGAACTGGGTTCAGTGAACGATTTTATTATCGACGGTGGACGCATTTATCTCGTTGATCAGACCGACCGCGTACTGGCGTTGAGCACCGATGGCGGCGTGACGCTGTGGACACAAGGGGCGTTGCAGTATCGCAACCTGACCTCTCCGGTCTTGTATAATGGTAGTCTGGTGGTGGGTGATAGCGAAGGCTACATGCACTGGATGGATACCAGCGATGGACGTTTTGTCGCGCAACAAAAAGTTGACGGCTCCGGCTTCCAGACTGAACCGGTTGTCGCGGACGGCAAGCTGCTGATTCAGGCGAAAGACGGCACACTGTACGCGATTACGCGTTAACGGCGCGCGATGTTTTACCGCTTAAACGGCTCCTGAAATATTCAGGGGCCGTTTGCTGTTTTCTGAACCCGCTGAGTTTTCAGCGGTTTTTATACTGATTTATCGTAATGAGGCTTTAACAATGGTACCTGTGGTCGCGCTTGTCGGGCGCCCTAATGTCGGAAAATCCACCTTATTTAATCGGTTAACCCGCACCCGTGATGCGCTGGTGGCGGATTTCCCGGGGCTGACTCGCGATCGTAAATATGGTCGTGCTGAGGTGGAAGGCCGTGAGTTTATCTGCATCGACACCGGCGGTATTGATGGCACCGAAGATGGCGTGGAAACCCGCATGGCTGAACAATCCCTGCTGGCGATTGAAGAAGCGGATGTGGTGCTGTTTATGGTGGATGCTCGTGCGGGTTTGATGCCTGCGGATACCGCTATCGCGAAGCATTTACGCTCCCGTGAAAAACCGACTTTCCTGGTCGCGAATAAAACCGATGGCCTCGATCCGGATCAGGCTGTCCTGGATTTCTACTCGCTGGGTCTTGGAGAAATTCATCCGATTGCCGCCTCTCATGGTCGCGGCGTGACCAGCCTGCTTGAACAGGTGCTGATGCCGTGGATGGACGAAATCAGTCCGCCGGAAGAAGTGGATGAAGACGCCGAATACTGGGCCCAGTTCGAAGAGAAAGAAGAGGGCGAAGAAGAGGAAGAAGAGGCGTTCAACCCTCAGGATTTGCCTATCAAGCTGGCGATCGTCGGGCGTCCTAACGTCGGTAAGTCCACGCTCACTAATCGTATCCTCGGCGAAGAGCGCGTGGTGGTCTATGACATGCCGGGCACGACGCGCGACAGTATTTATATCCCCATGGAGCGCGATGAGCGTGAGTACGTACTGATTGATACCGCAGGCGTACGTAAGCGCGGCAAAATTACCGATACGGTTGAGAAGTTCTCGGTGATTAAAACGCTTCAGGCAATTGAAGACGCGAACGTGGTGCTGCTGGTCATTGATGCCCGTGAAGGGATTTCCGATCAGGATCTGTCGCTGCTGGGCTTTATTCTCAATAGTGGGCGCTCACTGGTCATTGTGGTCAACAAATGGGATGGCTTGAGCCAGGAAGTGAAAGACCAGGTCAAAGAGACGCTGGATTTCCGCCTGGGCTTTATCGACTTCGCTCGCGTGCACTTTATCTCCGCCCTGCATGGCAGCGGCGTTGGCAACCTGTTTGAATCGGTACGCGAAGCCTATGACAGCTCCACGCGCCGCGTCAGCACCGCGATGTTGACCCGTATTATGAATATGGCGGCAGAAGACCATCAGCCGCCGTTACTACGCGGACGCCGCGTGAAGCTGAAATACGCCCACGCAGGCGGTTATAACCCGCCGATTGTGGTTATCCACGGCAACCAGGTGAAAGACCTGCCGGATTCCTACAAGCGCTACCTGATGAACTACTTCCGCAAATCGCTGGATGTTATGGGTACCCCAATCCGTATCCAGTTCAAGGAAGGGGAGAACCCGTTTGCTAACAAGCGCAATACCTTAACGCCAAACCAGATGCGTAAACGTAAGCGTTTGATCAAGCACATCAAGAAAGGTAAATAATTCAACGTGGCCATATGGCCCCGTTGGACATTAAGGAGGAATGATGGAAATCAACTGTCCCCACTGCCATCAACCGGTTGACGTGAGTGCAACCGTCGCACACTGCGAACACTGCCATCAGGATATCAATCTTGAGGCTCGCTGCCCGGACTGTCATCAGCCTTTACAGGTGCTGAAAGCCTGTGGCGCAGTAGATTACTTTTGCCAGCACGGACATGGGCTTATTTCAAAAAAACGCGTCGAATTCGTACCCGTATAGCGGCTTAGTCTTTGGCAGGGGCTTTGCGTTTGCGCGGCGCTTTGACGGGTTGAATGCCGGTGACATGGCTTTCAATCACGCCATCTTCGACCCGCGTGGCGAGCATGTCGCCTGCCTTAACCTGTCTGGTTTTTTTAAGCACTTTACCGTCAGTGGCTGTGGTCACGCTGTAACCGCGCGCAAGCGTCGCAAGCGGGCTCACGGCTTCAAGTTGCGCAATGGCAGTACCGAAACGCTGTTTGGTGCCGCCAAGGCGGGCGGTGATGACCTGCGATAAGCGGTATTCCAGTTGCTGAATACGGGTTTGCGCGCGATGAATGCGCCCTTGTGGCTGTTGCTGATTGAGGCGTTGCGTCACGCGCTGATGCTGTTGCGTTCCCTGGCGTAGCCGGGCTTCGACGGCGTTATTTAACCGCTGGCGCAGGCGCTCAAGCGTCGTTTGCTGGCGAGCCAGCCGCAATTGCGGATGCTGCTGTTGCAGGCGGTGATGAAGCCGGGTGAACCGCTGCTGGAGATGGGCGAAGAAATAATCCATCGCCATTCCCAGACGCTGCTGTTGCCCCTGAATTTGCCGCAGCAGTTCTTGCTGATTGCGACTGACGACTTCTGCCGCCGCAGAAGGCGTCGGCGCGCGTAAATCGGCAATAAAATCAGCGATAGTGACATCGGTTTCATGCCCTACTGCGCTGACGATGGGGATGCGGCTGGCGAAAATCGCCCGGGCCACGCGCTCATCGTTAAAGCTCCATAAATCCTCAAGCGAGCCACCGCCGCGTCCGACGATCAGCACATCACACTCCGCACGCTGATTGGCAAGCTCAATGGCGCGTACAATTTGCGCAGGGGCATCATCTCCCTGAACCGCGGTGGGATAAATCACTACCGGCAAAGACGGATCGCGTCGTTGCAATACGTGCAAAATATCGTGCAATGCCGCCCCGGTTTTTGAGGTGATCACGCCAATCTGATGGGCTGGCGAGGGCAGAGCCTGCTTATGTTTGGCATCAAACAAGCCTTCCTGCGACAGTTTCTGCTTTAGCTGCTCGAATTGCTGTTGCAGCAGGCCGACGCCCGCAGGTTGCATGCTTTCGACAATGATTTGATAGTCGCCGCGCGGTTCATACAGGGTGATATTAGCCCGCACCAGCACCTGTTGCCCGTGTTGAGGGCGAAACGTGACGCGGCGGTTGCTGTTGCGAAACATCGCGCAACGCACTTGTGCGCCGTCGTCTTTCAGCGTGAAGTACCAGTGCCCGGAGGCGGGCTGGGTGAAGTTGGAGATTTCACCACTGATCCACACCTGACCCATTTGCTGTTCAAGCAGCATTCGCACGGCCTGGTTTAATCGGCTTACTGTGTAAATTGCAGAGGATTGGCTTAGCGACATGTGAGCTGGATCAAATTCTAAATCAGCAGGTTATTCAATCGATAGTAGCGCGGTCATCTACGATAGCAAGTATTTTTATCAGAAAAGGGTAGATGCAAACGGTTACGCTCTGTATAATGCCGCGGCAATATTTTATCTGTTCTCATTCACCCAGGTTGAGATATTGCCCATGCTACGTATCGCTAAAGAAGCACTGACGTTTGACGACGTTCTCCTTGTTCCAGCTCACTCTACCGTTCTGCCGAATACTGCTGATCTGAGCACGCAGTTAACCAAAACTATTCGCCTGAACATCCCTATGCTTTCCGCGGCAATGGATACCGTTACTGAGGCACGCCTGGCAATTGCGCTGGCGCAGGAAGGCGGTCTTGGCTTCATTCATAAAAATATGTCGATTGAACGCCAGGCCGAAGAAGTTAAACGCGTTAAGAAGCACGAAAGCGGCGTTGTGACTGACCCGCAAACCGTACTGCCGACCACGACCCTGCGCGAAGTGAAAGAGTTAACCGAACGTAACGGTTTCGCCGGTTATCCGGTCGTCACGGCGGATTACGAACTGGTGGGTATCATCACCGGTCGTGACGTGCGCTTTGTCACCGATTTGAGCCAGCCGGTCAGCGTGTATATGACGCCGAAAGAGCGACTGGTCACGGTGCGCGAAGGCGAATCACGTGAAGTGGTTCTCGCAAAAATGCACGAAAAACGTGTTGAAAAAGCGCTGGTCGTTGACGACGGCTTCCATCTGCGCGGCATGATCACCGTAAAAGACTTCCAGAAAGCAGAGCGTAAACCGAACGCCTGTAAAGACGAGCAAGGCCGTCTGCGCGTAGGGGCGGCTGTTGGCGCTGGCGCTGGCAACGAAGAGCGTATTGACGCGCTGGTAGCGGCAGGCGTTGACGTATTGCTTATCGACTCCTCTCATGGTCACTCCGAAGGCGTGCTGCAGCGTATCCGTGAAACCCGTGCGAAATACCCTTCTTTGCAAATCATTGGCGGTAACGTAGCAACGGCCGCAGGCGCACGTGCGCTGGCTGACGCTGGCGTGAGCGCGGTGAAAGTGGGGATCGGCCCGGGTTCCATCTGTACTACCCGTATTGTAACCGGCGTTGGCGTTCCGCAAATCACCGCCGTGGCTGACGCTGTAGAAGCGCTGGAAGGCACTGGTATTCCGGTTATCGCCGATGGCGGTATTCGTTTCTCTGGCGATATTGCCAAAGCTATCGCCGCTGGCGCGAGTGCGGTCATGGTCGGTTCCATGCTCGCCGGTACTGAAGAATCCCCGGGCGAAATCGAACTCTACCAGGGCCGCTCTTATAAATCCTACCGTGGTATGGGCTCGCTGGGCGCCATGTCCAAAGGCTCCTCTGACCGCTACTTCCAGAGCGACAACGCCGCTGACAAACTGGTGCCGGAAGGTATCGAAGGGCGCGTGGCGTACAAAGGCCGCCTGAAGGAAATTATCCACCAGCAAATGGGTGGCCTGCGTTCCTGTATGGGTCTGACCGGCTGTGGTACTATCGACGCGCTGCGTACCAAAGCCGAGTTTGTACGCATCAGCGGTGCGGGTATCCAGGAAAGTCACGTGCACGACGTGACCATTACCAAAGAGTCCCCGAACTACCGTATGGGCTCCTGATTTTCTTCGCCCGACCTTGTGTCGGGCGATTTATTTAATCTGTTCCACTTGCCACGGACTAAGCGTCAATGACAGACAATATTCATCAACATCGCATTCTCATCCTCGATTTCGGTTCTCAATATACTCAGCTGGTGGCACGTCGCGTGCGTGAACTGGGTGTGTATTGCGAACTGTGGGCATGGGATGTTACTGAAGCACAGATTCGCGAATTTAATCCTAACGGCATCATCCTTTCCGGCGGCCCGGAAAGCACCACTGAACACAACAGCCCGCGCGCGCCGCAATATGTGTTTGAAGCAGGCGTCCCGGTTCTGGGCGTGTGCTACGGCATGCAGACGATGGCGATGCAGCTTGGCGGCCACGTTCAGGGTTCTGATGAGCGTGAATTCGGTTATGCGCAGGTCGAAGTAAAAACCGACAGCGCCCTGATCCAGGGTATCGAAGATGCGCTGAGCGCAGACGGCAAACCGTTGCTGGATGTGTGGATGAGCCATGGCGACAAAGTGACCGCCATTCCGGCGGGTTTTGTGACCGTCGCCAGCACTGAAACCTGCCCGTTCGCCATTATGGCAAACGAAGAAAAACGTTTTTACGGCGTACAGTTCCACCCGGAAGTGACCCATACCCGTCAGGGCCTGCGTATGCTGGAGCGTTTTGTACGCGACATCTGCCAGTGCGACGCGCTGTGGACGCCTGCAAAAATCATCGACGACGCCGTAGAGCGCATTCGCCAACAGGTTGGCAACGACAAGGTGATCCTGGGCCTGTCCGGCGGTGTGGACTCGTCGGTAACCGCCATGCTGCTGCACCGTGCCATTGGCGATCGCCTGACCTGCGTGTTTGTCGATAATGGCCTGCTGCGCCTCAATGAAGCTGAGCAAGTCATGGATATGTTCGGCGATCATTTCGGTCTCAATATCGTTCACGTTCCGGCAGAGGCGCGTTTCCTTGATGCGTTAGCGGGCGAAAACGATCCAGAAGCCAAACGTAAAATCATCGGCCGTGTATTCGTTGAAGTGTTCGATGAACAGGCACTGAGACTGGAAGACGTCAAATGGCTGGCGCAGGGTACTATCTACCCTGACGTGATTGAATCTGCCGCGTCAGCGACGGGCAAAGCGCACGTGATTAAGTCGCACCACAACGTGGGCGGTTTGCCGAAAGAAATGAAGATGGGCCTCGTTGAGCCGCTTAAAGAGCTGTTCAAAGATGAAGTGCGTAAAATCGGTCTCGAACTGGGCTTGCCGTTCGACATGCTGTACCGTCACCCGTTCCCCGGGCCGGGCCTTGGCGTGCGCGTATTGGGCGAAGTGAAGAAAGAGTACTGCGACCTGCTGCGTCGTGCCGATGCTATCTTTATCGAAGAACTGCGCCGCGCGGATCTTTACGACAAAGTCAGCCAGGCTTTCACCGTGTTCCTGCCGGTTCGCTCCGTGGGCGTGATGGGCGATGGTCGTAAATATGACTGGGTTGTCTCGCTGCGTGCAGTCGAAACGATCGACTTTATGACCGCGCACTGGGCGCACCTGCCTTACGATTTCCTGGGGCGCGTGTCCAACCGCATCATCAACGAAGTTAACGGCATTTCCCGCGTGGTGTATGACATAAGCGGTAAGCCGCCCGCCACGATCGAGTGGGAATGATTTAACGTCTGGCAACAGCCAGCACGTATATGTAGTAAAACAACACAAAGCCCACGTAACTGCGGGCTTTTTTTTGCCAAATGAAAACCACGTCTTATGGGCGTGGCCATCATCGGGTTCTGGCTCTGCGTTGCTGGCTTTCGATTTACATCTCATAAGACTGGCAGAGACATCTTTTTAAGGTTTTAGTCCGTCTTCCAGGGCGAAATCAAATCCGCCTTCTTTAAAGGCGGATTTTTATTGCACTGCGCGTTTTTTGCTTTTCCTCGCGCTACCCCTCGGCGAAATATGAAGGACCTGTGACGAGTCCTGCCTTATTAAATGCCGTTACTCAACCTGCGCTGACATACTGTTGAGATTCGCGAGCTGGCTGTCTGAAAGCACCAGCTGTTCGGCCGCGAAATTCTCACGAAGATGAGCCGGAGAAGAGGTTCCCGCAATCACGAGTATGTTTGGCGAGCGTTGCAGCAGCCAGGCCAGCGCAACCTGTTTCGGAGTAGCGCCGATTTCATCAGCCACCTGTGAGAGCAGCGAGGATTGCAGTGGAGAAAATCCGCCGAGTGGGAAAAAGGGAACATACGCTACTCCTTGCTCCGCCAGTGCGTCGATAAAGTCATCATCGTCTCGTTTGACCAGATTGTATTGATTCTGGACGCAAACAATTTTTGCTATCGACTGCGCTTGTGCAAACTGCGCTGGCGTAACATTGCTAAGGCCTATATGGCGGATCAGGCCCTGACGCTGTAATTCAACGAGGGTTTGCAGGGGCGCCAGGATAGAGCTGTCATCCGGTCCCTCGGGGTTACCGGTTCTGAGATTGACGACATCAAGCGTCTCGACACCAAGGCTGGTTAGGTTTTCATGCACGGCGCGCGTGAGTCCATCCGGCGTCAAATCAGGTTTCCAGGATTTATCCTCGCCGCGAACAAAGCCCACCTTAGTCACAATCGTCAGATCATCAGGGTAGGGCGACAGCGCTTCGCGGATCAGCTGGTTGGCTACCCCAGGCCCGTAGAATTCGGCGGTATCAATATGATTGGCGCCGAGCGCTATTACATCGCGCAGCACTTGCAGCGCGGCGTCTTTGTCGCGTGGCGCGCCCCAAACGTGAGGGCCGGGCAACTGCATCGTGCCAAAGCCCATGCGTCTGAGCGTCAACGCGGTGCCAGCCGGAGTAAAGGTATTACCGGAAGTAGAACTTTTCATAACGTACTCCTGAGAAGTGGGATAATTGTGAATGAGCAAAGAATGACTATCTTGCCGTACGCATTACCGGCGGGTGGCGGGCCTCATGTCTGGCCGACGTGGAAAGAGAAAAAAGGGAATCCATGGGTTGTTGTCCCCTTATCGTGAGCGGTTTTCCCTGTGGCGGCATGACTAACATCAGGCCTGGATGTGTCCTTTCTGGGGAGTGCTTTTCAGTGCGATAACTGCGTAAAGCTTTCATAGGTCACTTCCATTAGGGAGAAACGAAGTTTGATGATAAATTTATGCACTCGGTGCATAAAAATATATTGCACTGAGTGCATAATTGCAAGTTTTCTGAACAGGTGGGACCGCGAGCATGGAAAAAACGTTGAAACCGAAGGAAGGCGTTCGCGAGAAGAAACGCCGCGAGATGTACCGCCGTATAACTGAAACAGGGCTGAAGTTGTTTGCAGAGCATGGCTATGAGGCAACCACTCTGGATGCGATTGCCGAAGCGTCAGGTATCGCCCGTCGCACCTTCTTTCACTACTTCCGCGCGAAGGAGGAAATCATTCTTGCCTGGCAAAAAGCGCTACCAGATGAACTGTATGCCGAAATTCTCAGCCAGGGTGTGAAGGCTTCCCCGTTGGCAACCGTTCAGGCCGCTATGATGGCGCAAACCGTCAATCTGCGTGCGGATATCGCGGCGCTGATTAGCCGGATTGTGCAGTCAACGGAACAACTTCAGGCCGGGAATCAGGCCAAATTTATTGGGATGGAGCGCGCTGCTGTTAACGCCTTGCGCGAGCTTTGGCCCGATCCGAAGCGTGCGGACGGCCTGCGTTTAGCAGCAATGATTGGCGTTGGGACCTTACGCCTGGCGATAGACGCCTGGATTGAAGAGGGATGTGAAAAACCGCTTGAGGTGTATCAGCAGGCCTACTTTGCTTGCCTTCAAAAAGAAGTCATGGAAGGGGGAAGGCTGGATAATTGAGCGCGCTTTTAAACAGTAATGTATTAACCCCTGAGCAAATCCAGGCATTCTCAATGGCAAAGTGCGTTGGGATTGGCTTAGCCAGAACCCCTGCTGACAGGGGTTTTTCTTCCAGGTACGGAATTACGCGCAGCAAAAAGCAGGCATGACAAAACAGCCGAAGGGCATATCTGGAGGCTTAACGTTGTGTTGGGGTATCAATGCTCAGGCTGATTTGCTGAGACTCGGTCTTGCCCTGTTGATGGTTCCAGGCGCCAATAGCGGAGTATACGAAGCGGCCAAAAAGAAATAAGAAACTTATCAATAAAATAATACGAGTCATTCGACCGTTGAATCGGTGTCGTTTTCGTATTGTAGTGGCCTGACTCACGCCATTTTCCTTCAGGTTTACCCGGCAACCGCGGGCGACGAACTTATTAAGTCATAGCTGAAGGAATAGGTCAATAAATCATCACGCAAATTTGCGGGCTTTATCATTCATTGTGATTATCAATTATGTATAAACATACTTGCCATGTATTATAAGTAATTAATAATTAAAAAATAATTTCGAATACCGCACACTTTTTGATGTCATTTGACCCACATCAACTGTTAAGCTATTAACCACTCTAGAATTTGCGTCTCTTCTGCCCGGACAAACCTCCGCGCGCAGCGTAAATGGTTGGTGGGAAGCCTGCCTTCTTTTCCCGCTGGAATATGGGATAGCGTTTCGGGCAACTATGCACCTGTTAACCTGGTATCATCGACATAAAGATAAGTGGTGGTGTTTGCCGCTGTTTATTCCGCTGTTATTACTTCCCCTTGCCAGATTAGCGAATACCCACGCGCAGATAGGCGGTGGGATTGTGGTGCTCTATTTTTTGCCGTTGGCGTTAATGACTGCCCTGATGCTGTTTTTCGGCTGGGCTGCGCTACCCGGGATCACACTGGCGATTATGCTCAATTATCACCACGGTGTGGGCATGATGGATCTTAGCGCGACGATAATCCATTTCTTGCTTTCCATCATCATCAGCTGGGGGGGTTATCGCATCTTCGAAACCCGCCGCTTCGTTATCTCTTATAGTCTTGGCAACGTAAATACGCAGCGGATGTTTTGGCTGGTATTTTGTAATGCCTCGATTTTTATGATGTTTTATCAGTTCGCCAGCTTTTTTGGCCTTTATGATTCCACCAAAAGTCTGTTAGGTGAAAACCCGTTTAATATTCGCGCCCTGGTCAATTATCAGGGCGTACTGGTGGGCTGCCTGACTGGCGCGCCGTTATGCTATTTTGTCATCCGCGCCATTCGTAACCCCTATTATGTGCGCGCTTTTTTCTCCCAAATGAAACGACAATGCGATGCGCGGGTAAAGCGCGCTGAAGTCATTCTGTGGTTTTTCATCGTAGTGGGCATGGTTTCTTTATTACTGTCGGTGCCGGGTACCGATAAGCGTTCTATTTTTACCACCAGTTATACCCTTTCGTTGCTGCTACCGGTGATGTTATGGGGCGCGATTCGCTTTGGTTATTTGTTAATTACCACCGTCTGGAGCCTGCTGCTGCTTCTGCTGTGTCATTATTACGAGCGTTATCTGCCCGCAACGCCGGGTTATGAATTGCATATCGTCATCAGCTCTTCGTGCTATTTTGTCTATTCGCTGACCATTATGTTAATGGGGAAAGTCGCTACCTATCAGCGCAATATTCATAACCGTGGTAGACGCCTTGCCTATATTGATCCGCTAGTCCACATGCCCAATTTACGGGCGTTAAATCATGATTTGGCTAAATACCCGTGGTCAATGCTGTGCTTTTTGCGAATACCGGAACTGGAGCTATTAGGGCGGCACTATGGCATTAGCTTGCGGATTCACTATAAGCAGCAGTTATCCGCCTGGCTTCTGAATGAATTAAATGACGATGAGCTGACTTATCAACTTACCGGGCACGACCTGGTGATTCGCTTAAATACGCATAATCATGAAGAACGTATCGCTTCACTTCATGAAAAAGTTAAAGCATTTCGCCTGATGTGGGATGGGATGCCGATCCAACCTCAGGTTGGCATCAGTTATTGTTTTTTGCGCTCGCCGGTGAATCATTTGCATATTCTATTAGGCGAAATGAGCTCGATTGCCGATCTGTCGCTGTCAACGCACCATCCGGAAAGCCTGCAACGCCGTGGCGGAAACCAGTTACAACGAACGGTTAAGACCAAAGTTGAAATGATGAACCGGCTGCAAACCGCGCTGGATAATGACCGTTTCACGTTAATGGCTCAGCGCGTGGAAGGTGTGCGTGGCGACAGTTATTACGAAATCCTGCTGCGGATGCTTGATGAAAAGGGTGAATCTTTTATGCCCGGGGATTTCCTGCCCGTTGCCCATGAGTTTGGCTTTTCCTCGCGCGTTGACTTATGGGTGCTTGAAAAGGCGCTGAGCTTTATCGACAATCATCGGTTAGCATTGCCCGGGTATCGCTTTGCTATTAATTTAACGCCGTCGTCTATTTGTCGGGTGCCTTTTGCTGGCGAAGTAAAAGCACTGCTTATGAAATATCAAGTCGAGCCGTGGCAGCTTATTTTTGAAATAACCGACAGCCATTCACTATCGAATATAGAGCAGGTTAATCTGACGCTAACGGCGCTGCGTAATTTAGGATGCCGTATTGCGATTGACGATTTTGGTACTGGTTACTCAAGCTATGCCCGTTTTAAAAATCTCACCGCAGACATTATAAAAATTGACGGCAGCTTTGTGCGCAATTTGCTTTCCAGCAGTATGGATTACCAAATTGTGGCGTCGATTTGCAATCTGGCGCGGATGAAAAATATGCAGGTTGTCGCAGAAAACGTCGAGAGCAACGAAGTGAAAGAAGCCCTGCTGGGGCTCGGTATCGATTACCAGCAGGGATATTTTATTAGCAAACCGGAGCCGATAGAGCGTTTGATAGCCTCTCACGCACAAGGCATATCCTGGCGTTAACCGTTTACCGCCGCGTCGCTGGTTTGCTCTTCTTCAATAATCAGTTTCCAGCCGGTAACCGACTCCCAGTACTGCTGTTCGCGCTCAAGATCCAGCAGCACCAGCGCATTCTGGCTGAACCAACCATTCGGGAAGCGCAGCGTCCAGTGATTATCATCCGTTTCCAGCACCAGGGTAGGCGGCGTGGTGGTCGACTGGCGCTGGTTATTTAACAACACCCCTAAGCGGAACAACTGAATCAGCGGCAAATACTGCTTTTTCTTGTAAAGCGCGAAGCGTGGAAGTTCATCAAGCTTAATGGCTTTGCGATGATAGCGAACCAGTGTTGCCATCAGCGTTTGTTGTTCCTGATTGAAACCAGGCAAATCGCTGTGCTGCAAAATGTAAGCGGAATGGCGATGCAGCCCGCTGTGGTTGATGCTTAAGCCCACTTCATGAAGCAATGCCGCCCATTTCAGCAGCGCTGACAATTGCGGATCGGCAAGTTTAGGTTGCTGCGCCTGCCACTGATCGTAAATCAATGTGATGGTTGCCAGCACCCGATGCGCCTGGTCGCGATCGATGTGGTATTGATTGGCGAGACTTTGCGCGGTACGGCTGCGGATATCCTGATGCCGAAAGCGGCCTTCCATTTCGTAGAGCACACCTTCACGCAACGCGCCGTCAGACAGACGCAACTCGCGGATCCCGAGCGCATCGAACACGCCGCACAAAATAGCAAGCCCTGGTACAAACACCGCTTTGCGATCTTCTGATAAGCCGGGCAGGCTTAAGGCGTCAAAGGTTTTAAATTTCAGCACCTCGGCACACAGCATTTCCAGCCGTTCCGGGGTGATTAAGCCGTCTTTTTCGCCCATTTCAAGCAGTACTTCGTGAGCTGCTTTGATAGACCCGGACGCGCCCAGCGCGACGTTCCAGCCCTGAATACGAAACTGCCAGGTGAGATTTTCAAGCTTTTGCACTGCCGCGAGCCGCGCCCGCCGGAAATTCTCCGGGCTAATCACGCGCTCCGGAAAGAAGATTTGCGCAAAGCTCACGCAACCCATGCGACGGCTTTCCACCAGTTTGGGTTCAAAATCTTCCCCGATAACTAACTCCGTCGAGCCGCCGCCGATATCTATCACCAGTTTGCGGCCCTTTTCCGGCTGGGTATGTTCCACGCCCATGAAGATCAAACGCGCTTCTTCATTTCCGGAAATGATCTCAATAGGGTAGGGGATAACCTCTTTCGCGCGCTTTAGAAATTCGCTGGCATTTTGCGCCTGGCGAAGCGAGTGCGTGCCAACAATACAGACGTTTTGCGCAGAAAAGCCCTGTAAGCGTTCCGCGAACAGCGACAAACAGTTCAGCCCACGCTCCATGGCCTCTTCGCTAAGTATGTTATTTGCATCCAGACCATCCGCCAGATGAACGCGCTGTTTAAGCCGGCCAATGATTTGCATAGCGCCGTCAACCACCCGGGCAATTACCATATGGAAACTGTTAGAGCCAAGATCGACCGCCGCGAACTCCTGCGGTCGTGGAGCGTTTTGAGTTATTGGCATAAATTATTCTGGCTGTTCGAGTGATTTAATGTATTCGTAAATCGCCATCTGGGCACGTAACTTGCGACGATTGCCGCGCGGCACATAGCGATTACTCAGTTCTTTATCCATGTAGCGTGCTTTTACCGTATCGTTGAACAGCAAATCAAGAATATCGAGAATTCGCTGTTTAAGCCTCGGATCAAGTAGCGGCGTCGCCACTTCGATACGGTAGTCAATATTGCGCGTCATCCAGTCCGCGGAAGAGAGAAAGACTTTGGTATCGCCGCCGTTTTGAAAGGCATACACCCGGTCGTGCTCAAGAAAGCGGTCAACGATGCTGATCACTTTCACATTATCGCTGATGCCTTCCAGTTGCGGAATCAGCGAGCACATGCCGCGAATCAGCAAGTTAACCGGTACGCCGGAGCAGGAGGCCGCATATAAACGATCGACCAGTCCTTTATCGACCAGATTGTTGAGCTTAAGCGTAATGCCGGAAGGAAGGCCATTCTGGGCATTGGCAATCTCTTTGTCGATCATTTCATACAACAGGCGGCGCGAGTTTTGCGGTGATACCAGCAGGTAATCAAAGGTCACTGGCCGGTAGGGGTTTTCAATGAAATTGAACACCCGGCGCACTTCGTTAGTGATGCGCGCATCGGCGGTCAGTAACGAATAATCGGTATAAAGACGGGCGGTTTTTTCATTAAAGTTGCCGGTACCGATATGGGCGTATCGCACCACTTCTTCCCCTTCCTTACGGGAGATGAGGAACAATTTGGCGTGGATTTTCAGCCCTGGCGCCGAGAAGATAACGTGTACGCCCGCTTCGGTCAGCCGTTTCGCCCAGTGGATATTCGCTTCTTCGTCAAAACGCGCCTGCAATTCCACAACCACCGTCACTTTCTTGCCGTTATGCGCCGCATGGATCATCGCATCAATAATGCGAGAATCTTTCGCCACGCGATAAATATTGATTTTGATAGCAAGCACGCTTGGGTCGAAGGACGCCTGGCGCAGCAGCTCCAGGACATGCTCAAAGGTATGGTATGGGTAATAGAGCAGCACATCGCGCTCGCGAATCGCGTCAAAACCGTTGCGGAATTTATCAAACCAAATATGGCGCAGGCGCGGCAGCGGTTTGTTCACCAGATTGGCTTTGCCGACGTTCGGAAAGCTAATGAAGTCTTTGAAGTTATGGTAACGGCCGCCGGGCACGATAGAGTCGTAGCGTGAAATCGATAATTTCTGACGCAGCATTTCTACCATCGCGTCAGGCATATCGCGCTGGTAAACAAAACGCACCGGCTCCGCCGTGAGACGCTGTTTAAGGCTTGATGACATCAGCTCCAGCAGGCTGGATTCCATCTCATGCACCAGATCATATTCCGCGTCGCGGGTCATCTTCATTGAATAGGCGTTTAACGCGTCGTAATCGAAAAAGCCTTTGAAAATATCGTCCAGACAGAAACGTAGAATATTATCAAGCAAAATCATTGGCTTACGACGGCGCGGCGTTTCCGGCGGTAAATTCACGAACCGCGGGACTTTATCGGAAGGGATTTCCAGAAGCGCGTAGCGTGTTTCATCGCCGCGAATGATTTCTACCGCCAGATAGGTGTAATCGTCTTTTAAGAACTGCACCAGGTCGGTGTCGCGATACAATAAGATTGGCGTGATATGCTGGCGCAGATAGTGTTTGAAATAGTGACGCAGCCAACTTTGCTGATTTTGCGAAAGCTGGCGTTCATTAATCAGGAAGATTTGGTTACGCGCCATCTCAAGCAGCAGGTCGTTATACAACCCATCGAATTCCTGATCGGCTTTTAATACGCGCGACTGAATTTTGCCTAACAAATGACGTGAGTGAGAGGTAATACCCTGCTCTTCACTGATCAAAATACGGCGTTTCAGTTCGGCGAAACGAACCTTATAAAACTCATCAAGATTATTGGAATAAATCCCCAGAAACCGCATCCGCTCAATCAGCGGGTTGCTTTTATCCGCAGCTTCCTGCAGTACGCGCTCATTAAAAGACAGCCAACTGAGCTCTTTCTCGATGTAAAGTTTTTCCTGACCCATGACTACTGACACTCCGCTTATCTCATTCGGGACGTGGAAAATCCGTCTCGATACTATTATGGCGAGCTAACGCCCGCGATGTCCAACGGTGCCACAAAAGTATGACATTTAATGCATTTTGGCTGTGGGAAAGTAGGCAGAAGAGAGGGCGTGTCGGTATCTTGCGGGTATCGTCAGTCGAGCGCAGAAGAGAGGCGTGTGACGATGTCACCCGTTAAGAACAATGGCGCGCACTATGATGAAGGGCGGTCTTTACCGCCCATTCTTATTTACTCTTCAGAAGCATAACCCTGAGCGGGTAACCGCTTACCGTCCAGCCAGGCTTCATTGTGATGCATTTTCAGGCGGCCTTCCATAAACCAACTGACCACCAGCGGATAGATGGCGTGTTCCTGAGCCTGCACGCGGGCCGTCACGTCATTTTCATCATCGCCCTCGAATACGGGCACCCTGGCCTGCAAAATCACCGGCCCGCCGTCGAGTTCATCCGTCACAAAATGGACGGAAGTCCCGTGTTCTTCATCACCGTTTTCCAGCACCTGTTGATGGGTGTGAAGACCGGGATATTTTGGCAACAGGGAAGGGTGAATATTGATGAGCCGTCCACGATAATGGGCGACGAACGCCGGGCTTAAGATGCGCATATACCCGGCGAGCACCACCAGATCCGGCGCGTAGGCGTCGATCTCTTGCATTAATTCGCGGTCAAACGCTTCACGGCTTGCGAACTGGCTTGCGGTTAAGGCATGGGCGGCAATGCCCGCTTCCCTCGCGCGTTCAAGGCCGAACGCGTCGGCCTTATTACTGAATACTGCACTGATGGTGCCGTTAATTTTCTTTTGCTGACAGGCATCGATAATTGCCTGCAAATTGCTTCCGTTGCCAGAAATCAGCACCACAATGTGTTTCATTACTCAATAACCACGCGTTGTTCAGAATCAGATGCTTTGATGATACCGATTTTCCAGGCCTTTTCACCACGCGCATTGAGTAAAGCGATCGCTTTTTCAGACTCGCTCGCAGGCAGGGCGATAACCATCCCGACACCGCAGTTAAATGTGCGATACATCTCGTGTTTACTGACATTGCCCGCCTGCTGCATCCAGTTAAACACGGCCGGCCACTGCCAGGAGGACTCATCGATCACCGCCTGGGTATTGTCCGGCAGAACGCGCGGAATGTTTTCCCAGAAACCGCCGCCGGTCAGGTGGGCAATAGCGTGCACGTCGGTATGCTCAATCAGCTCAAGGATCGATTTTACATAAATGCGGGTCGGCGCCAGCAAGTGATCTGCCAGCGTTTTATCTTCAAGCTGAGTGGTCAACGGATCGCAACCGCTGACTTCAACGATTTTACGTACCAGCGAGTAACCGTTAGAGTGGGGGCCGCTTGAAGCCAGCGCGATAAGCACATCGCCATCGGTCACTTTAGAACCGTCAATAATTTCTGACTTCTCGACCACGCCGACGCAAAAGCCCGCCACATCGTAGTCTTCGCCGTGGTACATGCCCGGCATTTCCGCCGTTTCGCCGCCAACCAGCGCGCAACCAGACTGCAAACAGCCTTCAGCGATACCGCTTATCACGCTTGCCGCAGTATCCACATCCAGTTTACCGGTGGCGTAATAGTCCAGGAAGAACAGCGGCTCTGCGCCCTGTACCACCAGATCGTTAACGCACATCGCGACCAGATCGATACCGATCGTGTCGTGACGCTTTAAATCCATTGCCAGACGTAGCTTGGTGCCAACGCCGTCGGTGCCCGATACCAGAACCGGCTCGCGGTATTTTTGTGGCAGCGCACACAGCGCACCGAATCCGCCCAGTCCACCCATCACTTCAGGGCGGCGCGTTTTTTTCACGACGCCTTTAATACGGTCGACCAGAGCATTGCCGGCATCAATATCAACACCGGCATCTTTATAGCTGAGAGAGGTTTTATCGGTCACTGCACAATCCCCACGCGGTTGCGGTAGTAAGAAAACGCGGCAATTCTAACAGTGCAGGCAAACGTTTGCGAGCCTCTTGTTTTGCCCATTTGAAATCTTTCGCGATACACTGATTCCAGTTCAGTTGATCCCGATCATGACCATTAGATATGGCGCAGCGGCGAAAAAGCGGTATAATCCGGCGATTTTTTTTGTGGCCGCCACCTTTCTGGGGAGAAAGAGTATGAAGATCGTGGAAGTGAAACACCCACTCGTCAAACACAAGCTTGGGCTGATGCGTGAAAACGATATTAGCACTAAGCGCTTTCGTGAATTGGCCTCGGAAGTGGGGAGCCTGCTGACCTATGAAGCGACTTCCGACCTCGAAACTGAAAAAGTGGTTATTGAAGGCTGGAACGGCCCGGTAGAAATCGAACAAATCAAAGGCAAAAAAATTACCGTCGTGCCGATTCTGCGTGCCGGTCTTGGCATGATGGAAGGCGTGCTGGAGCACGTACCGAGCGCGCGTATCAGCGTGGTAGGCATCTACCGTAACGAAGAGACGCTCGAGCCGGTCCCTTACTTCCAGAAATTGGTTTCTAATATCGACGAGCGCATGGCGCTGGTTGTTGACCCGATGCTGGCCACTGGCGGCTCGATGATCGCAACCATTGACCTGCTGAAAAACGCAGGCTGCCATAGCATCAAAGTACTGGTGCTGGTTGCCGCGCCTGAAGGTATTGCCGCGCTGGAAAAAGCGCACCCGGATGTGGAGCTGTATACGGCATCCATCGACAAGGGGTTGAATGAGCACGGATACATCATTCCGGGGCTCGGCGATGCCGGCGACAAGATTTTTGGTACTAAATAATTGAGATAAGCAAAATAAGCCGACTTTGATAGTCGGCTTTTTTTTGGACTCAGTCCTAAATCATTTACGTCACAGGACAGAACGCAGATTGCGTTTGTGCCACGGCCTGGAAGGCAGAGGCCCAGCAGGAGCGGGTATCCTGGCATTGTATAAGTCTCACTAAGCGTAACTTAGTCAATGACGGGGCGCGCGAGATTTCCTACAGACCTGCGGCGTGAATGATAACGGGCGTATAAAACACGACAACAACACTCAGAGGTAACATTATGACGCGCCGTGCTATCGGGGTAAGCGAAAGACCACCGCTGCTTCAAACCATCCCGCTTAGTTTGCAGCACTTGTTCGCCATGTTTGGCGCAACCGTGCTGGTGCCCATCCTTTTCCATATCAACCCGGCCACCGTATTGCTGTTCAACGGTATCGGGACTTTACTGTATCTCTTTATTTGTAAGGGCAAAATTCCGGCCTATTTAGGGTCAAGCTTTGCGTTTATCTCACCGGTGCTATTACTGCTTCCGCTGGGTTACGAACTGGCGCTGGGCGGATTTATTTTCTGCGGCGCGCTGTTCTGCCTGGTGGCGTTGATTGTTAAAAAAGCAGGCACCGGCTGGCTGGACGTGATGTTTCCGCCAGCGGCGATGGGGGCGATTGTAGCGGTCATCGGTCTGGAACTGGCGGGTGTGGCGGCAAACATGGCCGGGCTGCTGCCAGCAGAAGGGCAGATGCCGGACTCCACAACCATTATTATTTCGATGGTCACGCTTGGCGTAACGGTCTTTGGTTCCGTTCTGTTCCGCGGCTTTATGGCGATTATCCCGATCCTTATCGGCGTATTGTCCGGCTACGTGCTCTCCTTCGCCATGGGTGTGGTCGACGTGACGCCGATTAAAGAGGCGCACTGGTTCGCACTGCCGACCTTCTACACGCCGCGTTTCGAGTGGTTCGCCATTTTTACCATTCTTCCTGCGGCGCTGGTGGTTATTGCTGAACACGTCGGGCACCTGGTGGTGACGGCCAATATCGTGAAGAAAGACCTGATTCGCGATCCGGGTTTGCACCGTTCCATGTTCGCTAACGGTTTATCTACCATGATTTCCGGTTTCTTCGGCTCCACGCCGAACACGACCTATGGTGAAAATATCGGCGTTATGGCCATCACCCGTGTTTACAGTACCTGGGTTATCGGCGGCGCGGCGATTTTCGCAATCCTGCTCTCCTGCGTAGGCAAACTGTCTGCGGCTATTCAGATTATCCCGGTGCCGGTCATGGGTGGCGTATCGCTGCTGCTTTACGGGGTTATCGGCGCATCCGGTATCCGCGTGCTTATCGATTCGAAAGTGGATTACAGCAAAGCGCAGAACCTGATCCTGACTTCGGTGATTCTGATTATCGGCGTGAGCGGCGCGAAGGTCCATATCGGCGCGGCAGAACTGAAGGGTATGGCGCTGGCAACCATCGTTGGCGTTTTACTCAGTCTGATTTTCAAAGTGATTAACGTACTGCGCCCTGAAGAAGTGGTGCTGGACGCGGAAGATCAAGAAAAAACCGTCTGATCCTAACGAACCGGGCGGATCCCTCGCCCGGTTCAATCCGCTTAGCTTTCTGTGATAAACTCAGGGCGATTTTACACAGGCACTGGTTGAGGTCTCTCTGAACACACCGGCACAGCTCTCTTTGCCACTCTATCTACCCGATGATGAAACTTTCTCAAGTTTTTGGCCGGGTGATAATCCCTCCTTATTAGCCGCGCTGCAAAATGTGTTGCGTCAGGAGCACAGCGGGTATATCTACATTTGGTCTCGCGAAGGGGCAGGGCGCAGTCATCTGCTGCACGCCGCCTGTGCGGAGCTTTCTGCCCGTGGTGATGCGGTGGGTTATGTTCCGCTTGATAAACGCACCTGGTTTGTGCCGGAAGTGCTGGATGGCATGGAACAACTGTCGCTGGTCTGCATTGATAATATTGAGTGCATCGCGGGGGATGAGCTGTGGGAAATGGCGATTTTTAATCTCTATAACCGCATTCTTGAATCGGGTAAAACCCGTTTGCTCATCACCGGTGACAGGCCGCCGCGGCAGCTAAATTTACAACTGGCCGATTTAGCATCGCGTCTGGACTGGGGGCAAATTTATAAGCTTCAGCCGTTGTCGGACGATGACAAATTGCAGGCGCTGCAATTACGCGCGCGTCAGCGAGGTTTCGAATTGCCGGAAGACGTAGGCCGCTTTTTACTTAAAAGGCTCGATCGAGAGATGCGTACGCTGTTTATGACGCTCGATCAGTTGGATCGCGCCTCAATAACCGCCCAGCGCAAGCTCACGATCCCCTTTGTAAAAGAAATTTTGAGCCTCTGAAAGCCGGATAAAAAACGACGATACCCTGTCGTTTTTAACCGGCATCAAATAGCATTTTACTTAGCGAACAATTTCCAGCACGGCTTGCGGCGGACGACCAATACGCGCGTTGTCCTTCGTGACCACAATAGGACGCTCTATTAATTTAGGGTGTTGTACCATCGCTGCGATCAGTTGCTCTTCCGTCAGTGCCGGATCGTCAAGATGGAGTTCGTGATAAACCTCTTCTTTCTGGCGCATTAAATGACGGGCGCTGGTGAACCCTAACTTTTTCAGCAATCCTTTAAGGACATCGGCATCCGGCGGTGTCTCCAGATACAACACTACCTCGGGTTCAATACCGTGTTCTTTGAGCAAACTAAGCGTTTCGCGGCTCTTGGAACAGCGTGGATTATGATAAATCGTCACCTCACGAGACATTATTGCTCCTTTTACATTTTCTCATACGGACGGAAGCGCTGTTGCAATTGGCGGAACTGATCGATACGCGCATCGTAGCGGGCCTGTTGCAGGCTGCCTACTTTCACCTGAGAACTGGCGCTGCTTAAAAGCGATATGGATTGATCAAGCCTGCCAAGCAATGCCATCACTTCCGCACGGGCGGCGAGCTCCTGATCCCGATTGCCGAGCGCGGCTTGCGCTTGCGCTAACAGATCCCAGCCATTGGAGTCATCGGGATGGGAGAAAGTATAACGGTTTAGAATTTTAACCGATTCATCCGGTTTGCCCGCTTCGAGCCAGGCGTTCGCGAGGTTTAATTGCAGTACCGGATTTGTTTTCAGATCGGGCGCGTTTTTCAGGCGATTAACCGCATCGTTGGCTTTATTCATACCGAGATCGATATCCGTTGCCAAATCCAGATACCAGGGATTACCGGGCTGCGCGGCTAACAAGGGTTGAAGCAGTTTTTGCGCCTCAGGGAAATTTTTCGCCACCATCGCCTGTAATGCGCGGCCATAGGCGGCGGCGTGTTGTTCGCGCACATTGCCTTTCGCCCAGGCGTCGAGCAGATCGCTGTTAAGCTGGTTGCGCCCGGAGTTATACATGCCAAGCGTTCGTACTTTCGCCATATAGAAATCTTCAGAAGACTGCGCGACGACCGGGCGCATCTGATTGGCGCGGTTACGCGTATCGGAAAGACGACTTTCCGGCAGGGGGTGCGTCAGAAGAATTTCCGGCGGGCGCGTCGAATAGCGCGCCTGGTCGAGCAGTTTTTCTAAAAATGTCGGCATTGCCTGCGGGTCGAAGCCCGAGCGCTGCAAGACCTGGATACCGATACGGTCCGCTTCTTGCTCATTTTGTTGGGTAAAACTGATAACCCCCTGTTGGGAACCGGCAAGCGTACCGGTGAGCGCGGCCATCCCCGCCTGAGGGCTGGCCATGGCCAGTAAAATCGACCCCAGCGCGCCTACCCAAGTTAGCGGCGCATTGCGCTTCTGATCTTCCATGGCGCGCGCCAAATGGCGTTGAGTGACGTGAGAAATTTCGTGCGCCATGACGGACGCGAGCTGGCTTTCATTGTCAGCGTAACGGAACAGCGCCGAGTGCAGCACTACGTTGCCGCCGAAAAAGGCAAAGGCGTTGATTTCGTCGTTGTTGATTAAAAAGAAATGAAAGGGGGTGCGGACCGAATCCGCATGAGAAACCAGGCGCATCCCCAGTGAATTGATATATTGCACCAGTAGCGGATCGTTGATGAGCGGCGCGCTGCCGCGCAACTGGCGGGCATAATAATCGCCCATCTGCATTTCCTGGCCGATAGAAAGCGTGCTGCCAGCAGACGTGCCCATATCGGGGAGTTGATCGTTGCTTTGAGCAAATGCGGGAACTGTTTGGCCTGCCATCATGGCGGTAATGAGCGATGCAATCAGAGTCTTTTTCAACTGCCTGAACATAACCACGTCCTGTCTGTCTGGGATCTCTTTTTGACCTGCATGACGCCGCTTTGTTCAGTAGAGCAAAAAGCAACGCGGTCGCCTGGCGCGGAAAACGATATCTTAGTCAGCCTGAATACGAATGTCTTGAGAAGACCTGAAAAAATGGACTCTTTTTTTGTTTCGTTTAGATACAATCCGATTAGCGCTTTAGCCAGAACCTCAGGGAAAGAAAGATGCTCGATATGTTAATGCAGTGGTATCGCCGCCGGTTTTCCGACCCGGAGGCAATAGCACTGTTAGTTATTTTAGTCGCCGGTTTTTGCATCCTGTTCTTTTTTCATAGCCTGCTTGCACCGCTTCTGGTCGCCATTGTGCTGGCGTTTTTGCTGGAATGGCCCACGGTTCGCCTGGAACGTATTGGCTGTTCGCGAACCCTCGCCGCGACACTTGTGCTGGTGCTGTTTATCGGCATAGTGCTGGTGATGGCGTTCGTGGTGATCCCCGTTGCCTGGCAGCAAGGCATCTATTTAATTCGCGATATGCCAGGGATGCTCAATAAACTGTCTGATTTTGCCGCCACCTTGCCGAAGCGATATCCGGCCTTAATGGACGCCGGCATTATTGATGCGATGGCGGAAAACATGCGCGCGCGTATGACGGTGGTGGGCGATTCGGTCGTGAAATTTTCTCTGGCGTCGCTGGTGGGATTACTGACGCTTGCCATCTATCTAATTCTGGTGCCTTTGATGGTGTTTTTCCTGGTGAAAGACAAAGAGCAGATGTTAAATGCGGTGCGCCGCGTATTACCGCGCAATCGCGGCCTGGCAGGCCAGGTCTGGACCGAAATGAATCAGCAAATCACCAACTATATTCGCGGTAAAGCGCTGGAAATGGTCGTGGTGGGCGTGGTCACATGGATTGGATTTCAGATCTTCGGCCTTAACTACTCGCTGCTGTTAGCGGTGCTGGTGGGGTTATCGGTGCTTATCCCCTATATCGGCGCGTTTGTCGTGACGATCCCGGTGGTGTGTGTAGCGTTGTTTCAATTTGGGCTGGGAACCGAGTTCTGGAGCTGTTTCGCGGTATATCTGATTATTCAGGGGCTCGACGGTAATGTACTGGTGCCGGTGCTGTTCTCGGAAGCGGTCAACCTGCACCCGCTTGTGATCATTCTTTCTGTTGTGATATTCGGCGGATTGTGGGGATTCTGGGGCGTCTTTTTCGCGATCCCGCTGGCGACCCTTATCAAAGCGGTAGTCCACGCCTGGCCAGACGGTTTGTCTTCAGAGGATATGCCGTAGCGCATAAAAAAGCCGACATCACGTCGGCTTTATCGTTTTGATGAGGAACTAGTGGTTTTCGTTAAGCCAGGCTAACACCACATCGTGGTGATTGCTGGTTTTGAAATCATCAAACACGTGTTCAACGACGCCGTTACCGTCAATCAGAAAACTGATGCGGTGAATGCCGTCATAGGTTTTGCCCATAAACGATTTTTCGCCCCAAACGCCAAACTGCTCGCAAACCTGATGGTTTTCATCGGAGAGCAGGGTGAAGTTGAGCAACTCTTTTTCCACGAAGCGAGAGAGTTTTTCCGGTTTATCCGTGCTGATACCTAACACTTCAATACCGGCTTTTTTCAGCTCGTCCATATTATCGCGCAGTCCGCAGGCCTGCACCGTACAACCGGGCGTCATGGCCTTCGGGTAAAAATACACCAGAACACGCTGTCCCTGGAAGTCGGTCAAATTTACTTGTTCGCCATCCTGATCGGGCAAGCTAAATTTTGGTGCGTTCTCTCCGGCTTTCAGTGGGTTCATTACGACACTCCATCCTGTTCATCTTGCTGTTGATAGTTAACGACGTTAATACTGCCTTGCGCATTCAGTTCTGTACAGAGAGCTTTGAATGCTTGCTCGATTATTGTCGCATTATCCAGCGCGGGGCTGTGTGCGGTCATTTGAATATAGAGCTGCGCGGTTTTGCCATTTTCAGCAGGCTGCGTGCGTGAAACCAGCTCGGCGATATTCAGATGATGCGCGTCAAGCAGTGCGGTGAAACGCTCGATAAGATGCGGGGAATCTTCCACCTCGACCTGCACCCACACGGTGGCAGGCATCGCCGGGCGCGGACGGGCGGCGGTACGCTTCATAACAATCAATAAATCAAGTTCGGCGCCTTTAAGCGGCAACGTGGACTCAATCAGCGTGATCGCGTTCCAACTGCCGGAAAGCAACATAATAAAGGTAAACTCTTCCCCCAGCATGGCCAGACGGCTGTCTTCGATATTACAGCCGCAGCTACTGACATGGCGGGTAATGGTATTGACGATGCCGGCGCGGTCTGCCCCTAGCGCAGTAATAACAAGATAGTGCTGTGATGAGAGTGCCAAACGGATTCTTCCTGTGCCTCTGTTAATTAATTCTTAGGAAAGCATAAAAAAAACCGCCATACAACAACCTGGAGGTCTTCGCACGCTTGCTTTTATGACAAGAGCAAACGTACCATTGAGTTTCTTGTTTGCACAGAGGATGGCCCATGTTCACGGGAAGTATTGTCGCGCTGATTACGCCGATGGATCTTAAAGGTAATATCTGTCGGTCAAGCCTGAAAAAACTGATTGATTACCATGTCGCCAGCGGAACCTCGGCGATTGTATCGGTAGGGACTACCGGCGAATCTGCAACGTTAAGCCATGATGAACATGGCGATGTTGTGATGATGACGCTCGAACTGGCTGACGGCCGTATTCCGGTGATTGCCGGAACCGGTGCAAACGCAACTTCAGAAGCGATTAGCCTGACGCAACGCTTTAACGACAGCGGCATTGTTGGCTGCCTGACCGTGACGCCATACTACAATCGTCCGACCCAGGAAGGATTGTTCCAGCATTTTAAAGCCATCGCTGAAAACACCGATCTGCCGCAAATTCTGTATAATGTGCCGTCCCGTACGGGTTGCGATATGCTGCCCGAAACCGTAGGCCGACTGTCGAAAGTGAAAAATATTGTCGGTATTAAAGAAGCGACAGGGAACTTAACGCGGGTTAACCAGATCAAAGAGCTGGTTTCTGACGACTTCATTCTGGTGAGCGGCGACGATGCCAGCGCTCTGGACTTTATGCAGCTCGGTGGTCATGGCGTCATTTCCGTCACGGCAAACGTCGCGGCGCGCGATATGGCTGAGATGTGCAAACTTGCCGCCGCCGGTCAATACCATGAAGCACGCGTGATTAATCAGCGTTTGATGCCGCTGCATCATAAATTATTTGTCGAACCCAACCCGATCCCGGCGAAATGGGCGTGTAAGGAGTTGGGACTTGTGGCGACCGATACGCTACGCTTGCCGATGACCCCAATCACTGACCACGGTCGTGACGAGGTTGCAGGTGCGCTTAAGCATGCTGGTTTGCTGTAAAGTTTAGGGAGATTTGATGGCTTACTCAGTACAGAAGTCGCGTGTGGCGAAAGTAGCAACTGTGTCATTAGTGATGCTGCTCGCCGCCTGTAGTTCCGATTCGCGTTACAAGCGTCAGGTGAGCGGCGATGAGTCTTATCTTGACTCCGCACCGCTTGCGGAACTTCATGCCCCGGCGGGGTTAATTCTGCCGGTTGAAAATGGCGACTATACCATTCCTGTGACCAATGGCAGTGGCCAGGTCGGCAAGCAACTGGATATTCGTCCGCCTGCACAACCGCTGGCGCTGGTATCCGGTGCCCGCACTCAGTTCACTGGCGATACCGCTACGATGCAGCTTGAACGCGGTCGCAACGGTTCACTCTGGCCGCAGGTGGTAAGCGCTGTCCAGTCTCAAAACTATTCCATTACCAAGCGTGATGATGCGGGTCAAACCCTCACCACTGACTGGGTGCAATGGAACCGTGCAGATGAAGACCAGCAGTACCGTGGCCGTTACCAAATCACCGTACAACCGCAGGGTTATCAGCAGGCGCTGGTCGTTAAACTGATTAACCTGGAACAAGATGGTAAACCTGTCGCGGATTCAGCGTCGCTTCAGCGTTATAGCGCGCAAATGCTTAATAGCATTGCGGCGGCGCTTGATAAAACGCAAACCGCGACCCAAAACGCCGCGGATAACCGCAGTGCGAGCCAGATAGACGTGCAGAGCGCGGCTGATGATACTGGTTTGCCGATGCTGGTGGTGCGCGCGCCGTTTAACGTCGTGTGGAACCGTCTGCCGGCTACCCTTGAAAAAGTGGGCATGAAAGTTACTGATTCTACTCGTTCTACCGGTAGCGTCGCGGTGACATATAAGCCGCTGTCTGACAGCAACTGGCAGGCGCTTGGCGCACGGGATCCGGGCCTGAGCGGTGGGGATTACAAACTTCAGGTCGGCGACCTTGATAACCGCAGTAGCTTGCAGTTTATCGATCCGAAAGGACATACGCTGACGCAGTCCCAAAACGATGCGCTGGTGGCTGTATTCCAGGCGGCATTCAGTAAGTAATATCAGGGCCGGATGACTCCGGCCTTTTTTTATTTTATCGACGCAATCGTGTGCGTCACCCGAAATAGCCAATTTTTGCGTAAAACCCATGGCCGCCCGGTCGGTCATCACACCTGGAGTAATGAAGATGCAAAAGCAAGCTGAGTTGTATCGCGGCAAAGCGAAAACCGTTTACAGCACGGAAAACCCCGATCTGTTGGTGCTCGAGTTCCGTAACGATACGTCAGCAGGAGACGGCGCGCGCATTGAACAGTTCGACCGTAAAGGGATGGTGAACAATAAGTTTAACCATTTCATCATGAGCAAACTGGAAGAAGCGGGTATCCCGACCCAGATGGAAGCGCTGCTTTCCGATACCGAATGTCTGGTGAAAAAACTGGATATGGTGCCGGTGGAGTGCGTGGTGCGTAACCGTGCGGCAGGCTCTCTGGTCAAGCGTCTGGGCATTGAGGAAGGTATCGAGCTTAACCCGCCGTTGTTCGATATGTTCCTGAAAAACGACGCCATGCACGATCCGATGGTAAACGAGTCTTACTGTGAAACCTTCGGCTGGGTCAACAAAGAAAACCTGGCGCGTATGAAAGAGCTGACTTACAAAGCCAACGACGTGCTGAAAAAATTGTTTGATGACGCGGGCCTTATTCTTGTGGATTTCAAACTGGAGTTCGGCCTGTTTAAGGGCGAAGTCGTACTGGGCGATGAGTTCTCCCCGGATGGTAGCCGCCTGTGGGATAAGAACACCATGGATAAAATGGACAAAGACCGTTTCCGCCAGAGCCTCGGTGGGCTGATTGAGGCCTATGAAGAAGTCGCCAGACGCCTTGGTGTTAAACTCGACTAATCCTCTTCAGTTCTCTTTAGAGCCTGAACATTCAGGCTCTAAATCTTGTTGCGAATAAACACCCTGCCTGTTTGCCTCTTTTTTCCTATGGAAATCCGCCCGTTAACCGCCTACGATCATGTGAATAAATGATTAAATTTTGAGGTGTTTCATGCGCTGGCAAGGGCGTCGCGACAGCGACAATGTTGAAGACAGGCGTAGCGACTCCCGAGGCCCGGCTATGGGTGGTCGCGGATTTCGTTTGCCTGCGGGAAAAGGCGGCGTCGTATTACTGGTCATAGTGGTTATCGCCAGTTTCTATGGCGTCGATCTCACCTCACTATTAACTGGCGAGCAACCGGTCTCCCAACAAACATCCCGTTCCGTGAGCCAGGGGGAAGATGAGGCGGCGAAATTCACCTCTGTTATCCTTGCTACCACCGAAGACACCTGGGGGCAGATTTTTGAGCGCCAGGGAAAAACTTACCAGCAGCCAAAACTGGTGATGTACCGCGGCGCCACCCGTACCGGTTGCGGCACGGGGCAGTCGGTCATGGGACCGTTTTACTGCCCGGCAGACAGCACGGTTTATATCGATTTATCGTTCTATGACGATATGAATAACAAACTCGGCGCTCAGGGTGATTTCGCGCAGGGTTACGTAATCGCCCATGAAGTGGGGCACCACGTTCAGAAATTGCTAGGTATTGAGCCGAAAGTGCGCGAAATGCAGCGTAACGCATCGGAAACGGAAGTGAATCGCTTGTCCGTACGTATGGAGTTGCAGGCCGATTGCTTTGCTGGCGTATGGGGGCACAGCATGCAGCAACAGGGCGTACTGGAGGCAGGCGATCTTCAGGAAGCATTAAATGCCGCCCAGGCCATTGGCGATGATCGCCTGCAACAGCAGAGCCAGGGTCGGGTTATCCCGGACAGCTTCACCCATGGCACTTCTGAGCAGCGTTATTCCTGGTTTAAACGCGGTTTTGACAGTGGCGATCCCAACCAGTGCAACACCTTTGGCAACAAGCTTTAACGGATCCCCATAGCAAGGAAGCCCGCATGCATTCTCTGGTTAGCCTGACTGACGCCATGGCGCGGGCAGGCATTCGTCGTTTGCTGGTTCTCGCAGGTGACCGTGCCTGGAGCGATGATACCGTCCGTCATCTGGCCGGGGCATTGCCCGCTCGCTGGCTGTGGGTCGGCGAGCAACCCCTTTTCGAGCAGCATTGTTCTGCATCAGGCATACGGACTTTATTAGGCCGCGAGTTTTCACACGCTGTGTTCGATGCCCGCGACGGGCTTGATGTTGAAGCATTGGCGGTACTGGCCGGGACGCTGAAAGCGGGAAGCTGGCTGGTGTTGCTCACCCCGCCCTGGGCGCAATGGGAACAACTGCCGGACAAGGATTCCCGCCGCTGGGCCGACTGCCAGGAACCTATCGCCACGCCGCAATTTATCGCCCGGCTTAAACAGATACTATCACAGGATGCTGACGTGGTGTGCTGGCATCAGCATCAGCCTCTTCATATTTCGCCCACTCCTCAGCGCCCCGACTGGTTTGCGTCAAGCGGTGCGCCGCTGCGTCAGCAAGCTGATATTTTACACGCCCTACAACGCCTGCCATCCGGCGTCGCTGTGGTGACTGCGCCGCGCGGGCGGGGTAAATCGGCGCTTGCCGGAATGCTCATCGCCGCAAGCCCTGGCTCCTGCATTGTTACGGCGCCAGCGCGGGCCGCGACGGAGGTGCTCGCGCACTATGCGGGTGAAAAATTCCACTTTATCGCGCCGGATGCCTTAAGCGAGCTTATTCATACAGGGAACAAACCGGACGCTGACTGGCTGGTGATTGACGAAGCCGCCGCCATCCCGGCTCCGCTGATAAAAACCCTCATTACCGCCTGGCCGCGGGTGTTACTGGTGACGACGATTCAGGGCTACGAAGGCACCGGACGCGGATTTATGCTCAAATTTTGTGCGTCCGTGCTTGGTATTCGCCAGTACGCCTTATCGCATCCGATACGCTGGGCGGATAACGATCCGCTGGAGCGGGTGTTAAATACGCTCCTGTTATTTGATGACGATGATTTCAGCCGCATTCCAGTCGGTGAGGTGCGCGTTGCCGCGCTTGCTCAGGACAGATGGCGTACGGAGCCGTCGCAAATGGCAGCGGTGTATCAATTATTGTGCGGCGCGCATTACCGTACGTCTCCGCTGGATTTACGCCGGATGATGGATGCGCCCGATCAGCAGATAATTGCCGGACTGGCACAAGATAAAACGGCGGCGGCGCTGTGGCTGCTGGAAGAGGGCGGGCTTAGCCCCGCGCTCAGCAAGGCGGTATGGGCCGGTTATCGCCGACCTCGGGGTAACCTGGTCGCGCAGTCGCTGGCAGCGCACGGCGGCAATCCGCTGGCGGCAACGCTTAAAGGATTGCGTATCAGCCGGATTGCGGTACATCCGGCAAGGCAGCGTGAAGGGCTGGGGCGGGCGCTTATCGCTTATGCCCAACAGCACTGTGCGGCGGGCGTTGATTATCTTTCGGTCAGTTTCGGTTATACCGCCGAATTATGGGCGTTCTGGCAGCAGTGCGGATTTACGCTGGTGCGTATCGGTAGCCACCGGGATGCCAGCAGTGGCTGTTACAACGCCATCGCGCTCTACGCGCTCACGCCCGAAGGCGATGCGCTGGTGAGCCGTGAACGCCAGCGTTTTGAACGGGACGCTTATTTCCTGCAATCCTGGATTGAGGAAAAATTGCCCATAGCCGGCGTGATGGAGACTACCCTTAATGATGAAGACTGGCTGGATCTGGCCGGGTTCGCGTTTGCCTGTCGGCCGCTCGAAACCTGTCCTGGCAGCCTTAATCGTCTTGTAATGACAAGCCCGCTTGCGCTCCAGGCGCTCCGGGGGCGAATCACTACGCGGGACGCTGTACCGGCGCTGTGTCAGGCGCTCGGTCTTAGCGGACGTAAAGCATTGCTGGCGCAGTGCCGTAAGGAGGCGTCACAGGCGTTATACGCGCTTGATGCAGCCCGGCATGACGCTTTAAAAACTGAGGTTTTACAATTGCAATTTTTCCACTGACTTGTTCAGTGAAATGGCATGGTCATTGTTTTTCCCGGGCGTAGACTGTGTTCACTAACCAAGGAGATAGCCATGAATCATGACCACGTAGTTGTTCAACGTCCTGACGCACCAGCAAAACAGTTGCTGCTACTGTTTCACGGCGTGGGTGACAATCCGGTCTCTATGGGTGAAATTGGGCGTCATTTTGCGCCGCTCTTTCCTGAAGCCCTGGTGGTCAGCATCGGCGGTCCTAATCCCAGCGGACAAGCGCCGGGGCGGCAATGGTTTTCCGTCGCAGACGTAACGGAAGAAAACCGCCAGCAGCGTGTGGATGACATTATGCCGCTGTTTATAGAAACCGTACGCTACTGGCAGGCGCAAAGCGGCGTCAGCGGCGCGGCAACGGCGTTAATTGGCTTCTCTCAGGGCGCTATCATGGCGCTTGAGAGCGTGAAAGCCGAGCCCGGTCTGGTTTCGCGCGTTATCGCTTTTAATGGGCGCTTTGCGAAGCTGCCAGAGGAGGTGACTACCGCCACGACGGTGCATTTAATCCATGGCGACGAAGACCGGGTGATTGATTTATCCCATGCGGTGAAGGCGGAAGAGGCGCTTCTTCTGGCGGGCGGCGATGTTACGCTGGACGTTATTGAAGATTTAGGCCATGCCATTGATGGACGCAGCATGCAGGCCGCGCTCGATCATTTGCGCTTTACCGTGCCGAAGCGCTATTTCGATGAGGCGTTAAGCGGCGGTAAGCCACAGGATGACGACATCATTGAGATGATATAAAAAAACCCTCGCAAGAGGGTTTTTTACAGCGTCATTGCGCTTACGGCTTTTTTTTCGGCCAGTCGTCTTCATCGTCCCACTTATCGTTGAAATCACGATGAGGAGGCAGATCAGGGCGATTATTTAAAAATTTCTTATGATCAACGCGCTTAAGATCTTTAATCACATTCAGTAAGACGCCAACCAGAAAAACCAGAACCAGTATCCACCAGTATTTTGCAAGCCAATCCATGTGTTTCCTCCCGGAACGGCTCGTCAGGCGACGAGTTGCTCCATAATGCGTTGATACATGCGAGCCAGCAGTTGCAGGTCGGCGGCGTTCACGCACTCATTAATTTTATGAATGGTGGCGTTTACCGGCCCAAGCTCCACAACCTGCGCCCCCATCCGCGCGATAAACCGCCCGTCTGACGTGCCGCCTGTGGTCAACAGTTGGGGTTTAATTTCATTATAGTGCGCAACCGCTTTTACCACCGCATCAACCAGTTTCCCGCGCGATGTCAGAAACGGCTGGCCTGACAGCCACCAGTCAACGCTATAGCGCAACTGATGTCGCTCCAGGATCTCAGTGACGCGTTGCCGTATCATCTCGTCCGTAAGTTCAGTACTGAAGCGGAAATTGAACTGAACAAACAGATCGCCTGGGATCACGTTGTTACTGCCGGTGCCCGCTTTGATATTGGCAATCTGCATACTGGTAGGCGGGAAGAAAGCATTGCCCTGATCCCATTCAATCCCTACCAGTTCGGCGAGCATCGGCGCGGCGCGATGCACCGGGTTATCCGCTAAATGCGGGTAGGCCACATGCCCCTGAACGCCATGGATTGTCAGGTTGCAGGTCAGCGAGCCGCGGCGGCCATTTTTCACCACGTCGCCCACGATTTCGGTGCTTGAAGGCTCACCCACCAGGCAATAATCCACACGCTCATTACGCGCCATCAACGCTTCAACGACTTTGACGGTGCCGTTTTTCGCGCTGGCCTCTTCATCAGAGGTGATCAGAAACGCGAGGCGTCCTTTATGATGAGGATGCTGAGCGACAAAACGTTCTGCTGCCACAACCATTGCCGCAAGCGAGCCTTTCATATCCGCTGCGCCGCGTCCGAACAACATGCCGTCACGAATGGTGGGTTCAAAAGGCGGATTGATCCAGCGGTCGGCATCGCCTGCGGGCACCACATCGGTGTGCCCGGCGAACGCCAGCGTTTCACCCTGACCACGCCATGCCCAGAAGTTTTGTGTATCGCCAAAATCCATCGATTCGACGGTAAATCCAATGGCGCGCAATCTTTCGATAAGCAACGCCTGGCAGCCCGCATCATCGGGGCTTAAAGAGGGGCGACGAATAAGCTGCTGTGTCAGCTCAATAACCGGGCAAGACATAACACTACACCTCGTTGAAATACTGCTGATAGTGGGTTTCATTGAAACCAAGCAGCATAGGCTTACCCGGCGCGCAGAGCAATGGTCGTTTGATGATTGCCGGCATTTCAATCATCAGCGCTATGGCGCTTTGCTCGTCAGTGATCGCGTTTCTCCGGGCCTCGTCCAGCGTACGCCAGGTAGTGCCGCGGGTGTTCAATAACGCCTGCCAGCCCAGCGCTGCGCTAAATTTATGCATCATTTCTGCATTAATCCCATTAGCACGGTAATCATGAAACTGATAATCAATGTGATGGCTTTCCAACCACCGACGCGCTTTTTTTACGGTGTCGCAATTTTTGATGCCGTGCAGGATGATCATATTGAGTCCTTTTGTAGTATCAGGCTTTAGTTAATCAAAATTTTAGAATAATTAAATGGCTAACTAATTTCTTATGTAATATAAATGTTCTAATTGAGTGATATAGATATTATATAGATTAATAGAGGTAATGAATAACATTTGAATAAACAATTTCATTAGCGCGCGCTTTATACATTTTAATAGAAGCGAGACTATTTGTTGCAATGATTAAGCTTTCTTAAGTTAAGTAAAAAGTGTGATGGAAAAGATCGTGAGCTGTGACAGACAGTGAATGTAAGTCTCCGTATTCGTACAAATTTACAACGTAATTTTGGTTAAGTTCTTATTTTTAAGCAAATTACAAAATATTGCGGCTTGTCACGTATTATGAATTGAAAACGCGGCATAGTAGTTTTCAACAACGCTGAATACAAAAAAAGATTTGTGAAGCAGTTGGCGAAAATATCTGCACAAAGAAGATATATTTTCATATAATGAAAATATAATAAGAGAGGTAATTATGATTGATCGTGAACTAGGGAACTGGAAAGATTTTATCGACGGGATGCTGCGTAAGTAACCATCCAGTATGAAATCAAGAACAAGACGTTCTTAGAATAATAAACCGTGGGCCCACCCACCAGAAAGCGACCTTAACAGGCCGCTTTTTTTGAACAATAATTTTGACGTCACAGATTTTCTTTCAGGGGAAAGCGCCGTCTCACTAATACAAAGAACAGCGGTACAAAGTAAATCGCAAGCACGGTGGCGGAAATCATGCCTCCCATCACGCCGGTGCCTACCGCATGTTGACTGCTTGAGCCTGCGCCGCTGCTGGTAGCCATCGGCAGAACACCGAAAATAAACGCCAGTGAGGTCATCAATATCGGACGCAGACGCTGATGACAGGCCTCAAGCGTTGCGGCCATCAAATCTTTGCCGCGGGCATTCATGTCATTTGCGAATTCAACGATAAGTATCGCGTTTTTCGCCGATAGCCCGATAACCGTTAATAATCCCACCTGGAAATACACGTCGTTTTCAAGCCCCCGCATCCAGGTTGCCAGTAGCGCACCTATTACTCCCAGCGGCACCACCAGCATGACCGCGAAGGGCACCGACCAGCTTTCATAGAGCGCAGCAAGGCACAGGAAGACCACCAGCAGGGAAATGGCATACAACGCCGGGGCTTGCGCGCCGGAAAGCCGTTCCTGATATGACATGGCGGTCCATTCCACGCCAAAGCCGACCGGCAGTTCTTTCACCAACCGCTCCATAATATCCATGGCGGTCCCGGTGCTGACGCCGGGGGCCGCTTCACCGACGATTTCTAACGCCGAATAGCCATTGTAGCGCTCAAGACGCGGCGAGCCGGTTTCCCAGCGCGATGTCGCAAACGCTGAAAATGGCACCATTTCGCCTTCCTGATTGCGCACGTACCACTGGTTAATATCATCCGGCAGCATGCGATATTTCGCGGCGGCCTGCACATAGACCTTTTTAACGCGGCCGCGATCCATAAAGTCATTCACATAACTTGAACCCCAGGCGGTTTGCAGCGTGCTATTGATATCGTCAATCGAAACGCCCAGCGCCCGGGCTTTACGCTGATCGATATCTATCTGCAATTGCGGGCTATCATCAAGACCGTTATGACGCACCCGCGTCAGTTGCGGATTGTCCCCCGCAAGCCGAAGAAGCTGATCGCGCGCCTTCATCAGCGCGTCGTGGCCAGCCCCCGCATGATCCTGAAGTTCCATATCAAAGCCCGCCGAGCTGCCGAGCCCGCTGATGGATGCCGGGCTGCTGGCAAAGACGCGCGCTTCTTTGATGCTCTGAAACGCTTTGGTGGCGCGCTCAATAATGGCGAATGCGCTGCCGGTTTTCGCATCGCGCTCATCCCAGTCTTTAAGGCGCACAAACATACGCGCGACGTTCTGACCATTACCGCCAGGGCCTGAGCCTACGGTCGCGAACACCGACGCCACGGTGTCTTTCTCTTTTGTGAAAAAGTACTGTTCGACTTGTTGAACCACTTTCAACGTCTGCTGTTGGGTAGCGCCGCTTGGCAATTGCACCGAGGTAATAAACATCCCCCGGTCTTCCAGCGGTAAAAATGACGTCGGCAAACGCAAAAAGATGATAACCATACCGCCGAGCAACAGCGCGTAGATCAGCATCCAACGCACGCTGCGGTGCAAAATTTTCCCCACGCCGCGCTCATAGCGCGCCGCGTTACGGCTGAACATGCGGTTGAACCAGCCGAAAAAGCCGCGTTGACCATGATATTCGCCTTTATTCAGCGGCTTTAACATGGTGGCGCACAGGGCAGGGGTAAGGATCATTGCCACCAGCACCGAGAGCACCATAGCGGAAACAATAGTGATGGAGAACTGGCGGTAAATCGCGCCGGTAGTGCCGCCAAAAAAGGCCATCGGGATAAACACGGCCGACAGCACCAGGGCTATCCCTACCAGCGCGCCCTGAATTTGCCCCATGGATTTGCGCGTGGCTTCTCTGGGGGATAATCCCTCTTCGCTCATAATGCGTTCGACGTTTTCGACCACCACAATCGCGTCATCCACCAGCAGGCCGATGGCCAGCACCATAGCGAACATCGTAAGTGTATTGATGCTGTAACCGAAGGCGTAGAGCACCGCAAAGGTGCCCATCAACACCACCGGAACGGCAATCGTGGGGATTAACGTGGCGCGGAAGTTCTGCAAAAACAGGTACATCACCAGGAAAACCAGGGCAATGGCTTCCAGCAGCGTTTTCACTACATCTTCGATGGAGGCTTTGACAAACGAGATGGTTTCATAGGCGACTTTATATTCCAGACCATGCGGGAAGTACTGGGCGAGTTCGTCCAGTTTTTTTAGCGCCAGTTCCGCTGTGTGCATTTCATTCGCGCCAGAGGCGAGCTTAATTCCAAGCCCCGATGCCGCGTGGCCGTTAAATCGGCTCAAATAGTCGTACTTTTCCGCGCCCATCTCGACGACCGCCACATCGCCCAGTTTGACTTCCGAGCCGTCCTGATTGACGCGCAGGGTTATATCCCGGAACTGTTCCGGCGTTTCTAAAAGCGACTGGGCATTGATGGTGGCGTTGAGCGCCTGGTTATCGACCGACGGGGTGCCGCCTAATTGACCGACGGCAATCTGACTGTTTTGCGATTCAATAGCATCCACCACATCTCGCGTGGTGAGTTTATAGTTGATCAGCTTGCCAGGCTCCAGCCAGATACGCATAGAGTAGGGCGAGCCGTAAGCGTCGATATCGCCTACGCCATCCACGCGGCTTAACGGATCCTGAATATTACTGGCGACATAATCGGCGATATCTTGCTTATCCATACTGCCGTCGGTAGACACGAAGGCGATGGTAAGAATATTGGCGTCGCCGGTTTTCCGTACCGTTACGCCCTGATTTTGCACCGCCTGCGGGAGCTTTCGCATCGCCGACTGTAACTGATTTTGCACCTGTTGAACGGCTTCATCCGGGTTAGCGCCTGCCGCAAACGTCAGGGTGACAGAAGCCTGGCCCGTTCCGCTGCTCTGGGATGACATATACATCAGATTATCGAGACCGGTCATGCTCTGTTCGATGACCTGGGTGACGGTATTCTCAAGGGTCTGCGCCGATGCGCCGGGGTAATTCGCAGAGATCCTTACGTTTGGCGGAGCCAGTTCGGGATACTGTTCAACGGGGAGTGAAAAAATGGCTAACGTGCCAGTGAGACACAAAATGATGGCCAGCACCCAGGCAAAAATAGGGCGATCGATAAAAAAATTCGCCATGCGTGTCTAAACCTCTTAATACGTAGCGCTGGTCCAAAAAAGGAATGAAACCGTTTTCATGGCCAGACACTGCTCAACGTGATAATCAGGGCCCGCATCACTTTATCTGCAAACCGATGCCTAAACGTGGAGAAATTGAGGAGATAGTGTAAATAAGTACTTGGCCTGGGCAGGCTGATGGCTCAGCCTGCGAAGAGGTCTACATCCCACGGGTTTCAAGGAACAGCACCGTTGCCGCCACTCTGGAACGCACATTAAGTTTGCGCAACAGATTGCGAATATGCACTTTGACGGTTTCTTCAGAAATATGCAGCACGGTGGCGATCTGTTTATTGGACTGCCCGCGTGCAACTTCCTGCAACACATCAAGTTCGCGTTCGGTAAGGGTGGTAAAGGGATCGTCGCTTTTCACGATGTCTTTACGCGTATGTAAGTATTCGCGGACTTGCGCGCTAAAAGCATCGCCGTGAACCGCGCCATGACGAATGGCCGCCAGCAACTCTTCCGGATCGCTGTCTTTGAGTAAATAACCGTCCGCGCCAGCGTCGATCAGCGCATACACATCGTTACGCGCATCAGAAACCGTCAACACAATAATCCGGGCGCTGACGCCGTCACGCCGCAGGGCATGCAGCGTATCTAATCCGCTCAGCCCTTTCATATTAAGATCAAGCAGGATAACGTCGGGTGATAAACGGTTGGCAAGACCTATCGCTTCCGTCCCGCTACTGGCTTCGCCCACCACATTGAAACTGTCATCAATCTCCAGTAGCTGGCGGATCCCGCGGCGCATCAGCGGATGATCGTCGACAATCAATACCTGGTGTTGTTGTTTTTCCGTCATCCTGGTCTCCCTGTAATACGGTGTGATTATTGTAATGAGACGTTTGCTACGTCAGACATTGCCTGGGGCGTGGTAAAACTGATGCCAATCATGGTTCCGCCATTGACCGGACGCGAAATGGTCAGCACGCCACCTAGTCTTTCGGCACGTTCATGCATAATGTTTAGCCCATAATGCCCCGTCGGCTCATCAAGGCTTGCGATACCGGTTCCGTTATCGCGGATATATACCGTATGGCTGCCGTCCGGCGAGGTCAGACAGCTTACGGAAATCTCGCTGGCATTCGCGTGTTTTATGGCGTTCAGCACCGCTTCACGCACAATCTGCAAGAGATGCACCTGCTGCTGTGCGTCGAGCGCCAGCGGCGACATTTTGCAGTCAAGATGGATTACCGCAGACGTCTGCCCGCGCAGCGGCTCGATCATCTCCTGCAACGCCGACGGTAAATCCGCTTGCTGGAGCGTCAATCGGAACGTAGTTAACAGTTCGCGTAATTGACGATAGGCGTCATTCAGCGCCCGATCGAAGTCGCTGATAATCTGCTGCGCTTTCGTATTATCCTGGGGGACTGCTCGTTTAAGCAGCGTAAGCTGGATGCGTAAATATGACAGCACCTGCGCTAAGGAATCATGCAGTTCCCGGGCAATAGTAGCGCGTTCTTCCATCAATAATAACTGCTGATAATGTTTTTGCGCCTGGTTGAAGAACAGACCGCGCCCTAACATATTGGCAACGCTTTCCATCAACTGCGGCGAAGGACTTTTCCCCTGCGCTTGCCAGCGGAGCTGACCAAAAGTGGTTTCCTGCATGGCTAACGGCAGGGTATGCCACATCGCGGTTGATTCCTCCGCGCCTTCGCTTAGCCGCCAGTGGCTGCCCATCTCCATTTCAATCGCGCCGATGGATTCGTGCTGGCGGATAATTTGCAAAATTCGTCGAAAACAGTGCTGATCGATGGTGCTGACATTAAGCGCCTGCGAGCAGTTGTACAGAACGCCTAACATACGATTGGCTTCCTGCAAACTGAGGGTCTTCTCGCGCACGTTTTCTTCAAGGGAGCGATACATTTTTTGCAGCTCGCCAGACATACGGGTAAACGAACGGCCCAGCAATCCCAGTTCATTGTCCAGTTCGGTGTTGAGCGGCGGATAATCAAATTGTTGTTGTTCAATACTGCGGCTGGCGCGCACCAGTTTGTTCAGCGGTTCAACCACTTGCTGACGAATTCGTCGCAGGGTAAAGAACACCAGCGTGAATATCGCCATAAAACCGAACAGCGACGTGAGAACCACAATAATGACTTTGCGTTCAGCATAATGTTGAAGCGCGAGCACAAACAGATCGATTTGATGTACGTAACCGGGGATATTACGTTGATACCATGACATATCCCGCGCCAGCAGACGGTCATTCATTTCAAGCCAGTTATCATGTAGCGCCCTGTAGCGCTCCCGCACTTCCTTTGGCACATACCAGCGATTAAGTATCAGCAACACCGGCGAATTAAGCGTTGTGTTGTACTGCTGGCGATGACTCTCAAGCTGAGGATCGTTAGCCTGTAATTCATAGCCCAGACGGTAACTTTGCATCCGCAGCGATCCGGCGATATTCACCGCTTCGGCATCGCGCAAACTGCTGGCAAGCGTCAACAGCGCGACGCCTGTCGACAAAAGCGACAGTAGCATAATGTAGAAGAAGGCGCGGGCAAGGCTTGTGGATACCGGGCGTTGAACTATCACCTTTCTGAATCCTCACATCAAAGTTGGGGGCAAGCTACCAGAATCCGACAGGAGGTGAAACAGCCTTTCATAAAACATTGGCGTCAGGTATCAGCATTTTTTAATCTATAACCAACGTCTAAAGGACTGCTGACATCCTGATAACAAAGTTTCAGCAAAACAGAGTTTCAATTTCAGCAAAATAAATTGATCTGGTTCAGCTTACCGCGCGTTTAGTCTTCTTTTTATGCAAACGCACGTTGCGCTGATGCGTCAGACTGGTTAAGAAATACCCCCTAAAACAATAAGAGTATGGACAGGGTAAGTATGATGAACCGGTTTGTCTTTGCAGATGCCTCGCGCTGCATCGGATGTCACGCATGCGAAGTGGCGTGCGTCATGGCGCATAACAATGATCAGCATGTGCTGATGGCGTCAGCTTTTCGCCCGCGTATTACCGTGTTGAAAGAGGGCAACATCCGCAACGCGGTGACTTGTCATCACTGCGAATCCGCGCCCTGTTTACGCAGTTGCCCGAACGGGGCGCTGACGCACGTTCAGCAGAGTATTCAACTGGACGAGAAAAAATGCATCGGCTGCAAATCCTGCATGCTGGCGTGCCCGTTTGGCGTTATGCAAATGGTGGAAAGCGCCTGCGGCCCGCGCGACACCGTAACTACTCATGCCCATAAATGCGATCTGTGCCACCAACGTGACACAGGCCCGGCCTGCGTGGAGCAATGTCCTTCAAAGGCGCTGCGCGTAGTCAGTCACGATGCGCTGACGAGCCTGGCGCGCAGTCGCCGCGCCGCATCCGCCTGCCGTGAAGCCAATTCCTCCTACGGTGGTCTGGCTTTACGCGTGGCATCGGCTGCTGGCGATAAAACGCGCCAGATGGCGGCAACGCCCCCGCGCGGTGAGCCAGATAAACTGCCGCTCACACAGCGCAAAATCGGTTTTGACGAAATTTATCTACCGTTCAGCACGCAACAAGCGGGTGCTGAGGCCGACCGCTGTCTGACGTGCGGCGATCACAGTATCTGTGAATGGACCTGTCCGCTGCACAACCATATCCCGCAGTGGATTGACCTGGTCAGACAGGGGCGCGAAAGCGAGGCTGTTGAGCTTTCCCATCAAACCAACTGTTTACCGGAAATCACCGGGCGCGTTTGCCCGCAGGACCGCTTATGCGAAGGCGCCTGTACGGTGCGCGATGAGTATGGCGCAGTGACCATCGGCAATATCGAACGCTATATTTCTGACCGCGCCTTTGCCAAAGGCTGGCGGCCTGATCTCTCCTGTGTACAGCCGCAAGCAGGGCGCGTAGCGATTATTGGCGCAGGTCCGGCGGGCCTGGCCTGCGCCGATTTCCTGGCGCGCAACGGCGTGCAAACGACGGTATACGATCTGCATCCAGAAATCGGGGGGCTGCTGACCTTTGGCATACCTTCCTTCAAGCTGGATAAAGCCCTGATGCAGCGGCGTCGGGAGATATTCACGGGGATGGGCATTCGCTTTGAATTGAACTGCGAAATTGGCAAAGATATTCCGCTCGCAACACTGGTGGATGAATACGATGCGGTATTTATCGGCGTTGGCACCTATCGCTCCATGAAGGCCGACTTGCCCAACGAAGACGCGCCGGGCGTGTATGACGCGCTGCCGTTTTTAATCGCCAATACCAAGCAGGTGATGGGCCTTGATGAGCTGGCGTCACAGCCGTATGTCGATATGGCGGGTAAAACGGTGGTGGTGCTGGGCGGCGGCGATACGGCGATGGACTGCGTGCGAACCTCGTTGCGCCACGGGGCGTTAAACGTTACTTGCGCCTATCGCCGGGATGAAAAGAACATGCCCGGCTCGCGTAAAGAGGTGAAAAACGCCCGAGAGGAAGGGGCGCAGTTTGAATTCAACGTACAACCCATTGATGTGGTGTTGGATGCCTCCGGCAATGCCTGCGGCGTACGGTTTCTGCGCACAGCCCTTGGCGAGCCAGACCATCAGGGACGCCGTCGCCCGCAGCCTATTCCGGGCAGCGAATTTGTAATGCCAGCGGATGCGGTAGTGATGGCATTCGGCTTCCATTCCCATGCAATGCCGTGGCTGGAAGCGCAGGGCGTTAAGCTCGATGACTGGGGGCGTATAAAAGCGAGCGTTGAGAGCGAGTATCGCTACCAGACCACCAATCCAAAGATTTTCGCGGGTGGCGATGCGGTGCGTGGGGCCGATCTGGTGGTGACTGCCATGGCGGAGGGGCGTCATGCAGCGAGAGGGATAATGAAGTTTCTCAATCTGGCGGAGCAGTTGCCCCACTGAAGGGGGGCATTGGCAGCTTGCCAGTTTCCCGTTGCTGGTCTGAATTTGTGGAATGGTTACGTTCGCTTTGGCAGCGTTCCCCGGTGGGTTTGGTGGAATGGTTCCGTTCGCTAAAAGTGGGTTGCCCCACGCGGCATGGCCATACGCGAACGTGCCAGGGGGGCTCGCCGCCGCCCCCCTGGCGACCCCGGCTCCCCCGGACGTCACCGCCGCTTCGCGGTGCCCTCCACTCACGGCCTCTGCCTTCGGACCGGGCGCGACGCCACATCCATGTGGCTCACGCCCTCTGGCGGCTTCCCTGCCGCCAGCCCTCGTCACCCGTCCATCGTGTCGGCGGTGCCGATGGGGGAATGAAAACCCATCACTGTGAGTGTGTTTGATTTAAAAATAATGAGTTATTTGGCTTAATTTTTCCGTTAATGGCTGATTTTAAATGAAATATCCGGGTTTTGTGAGGTTTCAGTAACCCGACAAACTCTCGTGCCCGAACGTTATTAAAAAGGCGGCCCGCTGAGGGCGGTTTTTATTTAGAGGAGGGGGAGGAGTCGTCGCTTTGGCAGGAGGCCACTTTCCCGCTGCTGGTCTGAATTTGTGGAATGGTTCCGTTCGCTAAAAGTGGGTTGCCCCACGCGGCATGGTTGTACGCGAACGTGCCAGGGGGGCTCGCCGCCGCCCCCTGGCGACCCCGGCTCCCCCTGACGTCACCGCCGCTTCGCGGTGCCCTCCACTCACGGCCTCTGGCTTCGGACCGGGCGCGACGCCACATCCATGTGGCTCACGCCCTCTGGCGGCTTCCCTGCCGCCAGCCCTCGTCACCCGGCCATCGTGTCGGCGGCTCCGATGGGGGAATGGAAACCCACTACTGCGAGGGTGTTTCATTTAAAAAGTGGTTTTTTTTTGTGTCGGGAATGGGCTTATTCGGGGTTAATGGAATAGTTGAGTTCGCTTTGGCAGCGTGCCCCGGTGGGTTTGGTGGAATGGTTCCGTTCGCTAAAAGTGGGTTGCCCCACGCGGCATGGTCTTTTGCGAACGTGCCAGGGGGGCTCGCCGCCGCCCCCCTGACGTCACCGCCGCTTCGCGGTGCCCTCCACTCACGGCCTCTGCCTTCGGGCCGGGCGCGACGCCACATCCATGTGGCTCACGCCCTCTGGCGGCTTCCCTGCCGCCAGCCCTCGTCATCCGGCCATCGTGTCGGCGGCTCCGGTGGGGGAATGAAAACCCACCACTTTGAGGGTTTTTGTTTAAAAAGAATGAGGTCTTGTTGCGCTTAAAATTTCCGAGAAGGGTTTGTTCTCAGGGAAATATATTGGATTGCGAAGGTTCCATTAACCCGACAGTTCTTCCCTCAATTCACAACACATGCACTCCAGCCGTGAGGTTTTGTCCGGCATCAACATCGCCGAGGCGCAATTGACGAGCCAGGTCAGGCCCGCATGGACGCGGGCCTGAGGTCGGGAAAGGCAGGATGCCGTATCCCGGCCGACCTGAAGCGAGG
>NZ_JAALBX010000005.1 GCF_011077955.1 Citrobacter freundii | reverse complement strand
CCATGCTGGGCAACAGCACCTGTAAAGCCAGAGCATCGCACCCAGGTAGCGAATAAACAAAATAGCTTTGCTGACACCTGCAAGCCAGAAGATAACCCGTTATTGAATGGCGTTTACATCTGGACTGAAACCAAAAACGCAGGTCACGCTTTCGTTTCGGTGCACCAGAATAACAATGTTTATCTCTACACGTATGGTCGCTATGGCAGAACCAATCGTGGAGGCTTTACGGGAGATGGTATTTTAAACTTTCTGCAAGGTAAAGATGCAAGGGTTTACTATCGTTCTGAACTTTATGAGATGGGTGCTCGTGTTTTTCGCATAGACGATGCTGACCCGGTGAAGACAAGAGCGTTCTTCGAAGAACTCTGGAACAGCAGCAAACCAGCCATACAAACATCAAAAATGCCAGAGACAACAAGGAGGAGAGGCCATACCATTGATGAGTATGACGTTACTGGCAGCAACTGCATCACACATTCAGTTGCGGGGATCAAGTTTGCTGGTTCTACGGTATTTGAACACGGTTACACATCTACGACGACCCAACTACCTATTGAAGCCGAGGAAGATTTCACCGTTCCGGTATCGCTGCAAAGATTTCTGATCGCGAAGGGTGGAGACATGTCCTCAATGCTTGTCGTTGAGATGACAGGAGTATTCAAAGAGCAATACCCTAATGCAGGTAACTTACAACCATTCCAGGAAACTCCCGGCGGATTAGTTCAGCATGTTGCTGCGGAAGGTGCAGCCACTGGCGATTCATTCTCTCCGTATTCCGGCGGCACTGTAGGTGGCGTATTAGGGGGACCTTATGGCGATGACGAGTAGAACTAAAACCGTTCTTCGGTGGGGTGGGATTGCCATTGTATCTCTATGCTACTTTGTCGCACTGGCGCTATCTACCTTCTCTTTTTCCGCATTCAGCGAGAGTGAAAGTATGCGGTTTTCTGGCCCAATCCCATTAAAAGAGTACCAAGCGTCTATAGACTCGATAATGCAAGCCACTGATGGCATTTTTACTGTCGCCCTTTTTGGCTTTGCGATCTGCGTGCCTCTCATCCTACTGATCTTTAAAAAGGTGAGATGATTTGGAGAGCCGCGTAGCGATGACGAGTAGAACAAAGGCGATTCTTCGGTGGGGAGGGATTGCTTCAGTGTTCGCCATCTACTCTATCGCCCTGATGATCCCAGTGCTTGATTTTGCGCTAACCCGGAAATACAACGGCCCCCCTTCTACAGATGAGATGGAAGCCTGTTTATGTGAGGCGATCATAGATGACTTATCGCGTTCAATGGATAACCTCTTGATCACAGCCTTTTTCGGTAGTGCCATTTGCCTTGTTTTGGTCTTGATCATCTTCAAGAAGTTGAGATGACCGCCAAAGGCTGGAACCCACCAGCCTTTCCCCTTACCCGATTTTAAGCAATAGAAGCCATAAAGCCCCGTTGGTGATACAGCAACAAGCGGAGCCGTTAGGCGACAACATCTGCTTGTCAGAGAAGATCACACCTTATCAGGATGACCGTGTACCTTTCGGAGCGTGGCTGAGACGCTGATAGAGCCTACATGTTGTTTGTAGGTACGTGTATCACCATAAACATGTTTACGCAGCCACAAGGCCGCACATCGGGCTTAAAATGCGTATGATCAGTCTGTTGTAAGAGACAATGCATGGATCAGGCTTTTCCTTCACGTTGTGCTATCGCGGTGTGAGGTTGAAACTGCCGCCGCCGAATAGTTATACTCTCACTTCCATAGTAACTATCCGTGACAACTAAAAGTGTACCTTGTAGTGATAGTTTGCCGTTCAATTGTAGAACGATCATGACAAATTATGTTAAGTAATTTGTTGAAAGCAAAACGAGTTTTATCGAAGTTTTGCCACAAGGGGAGAGATCTGGAGCGGGTGAAGGGAATCGAACCCTCGTATAGAGCTTGGGAAGCTCTCGTTCTACCATTGAACTACACCCGCTTTGAGGTGTGCAAGGCATTATAGACGTTCACCGCCTGGTAGCAATACCTTGCAGATTAAATGATGCTCTTTTAATCAGTTAGCAGGATGGCGCTTTGCCCGGCGGCGGCAAATAGCGCTGCGGATCGATTGCGGTGGCGCGATAACGAATCTGGAAATGGAGTTGTACGCCATCCGCGCCAGTACTTCCCATGGTGGCAATCTTTTCGCCTGCTTTTACTTTTTGACCATTGTTGACCAACAAAGAATCGTTATGGGCATAAGCGGTGATGTAATCTTCGCTGTGCTTAATCATCACCAGGTTGCCATAGCCACGAAGCTGATTCCCGGCGTAAACCACCGTACCTGCCCCGGAGGCGACGACGGGCTGCCCGCGTTGGCCTGCGATGTCGATGCCTTTATTACCGCCATCGGCGGAAGAATAAGGAAGGATGACTTTGCCGCTGGTCGGCCAGCGCCAGCAACGTTGCCCGACCGGCGGCCAGGAGGGTTGCGGCACTGCGACCGCTGCGGTTCTTCCCGAAGAACTCCGCCCCGACGAGGCCGTTTTAGTCGACCCATTGACCTTTAGCCGCTGCCCCACTTCAATGGTATAAGGCGCGGAAATGCCGTTGAGTCGGGCCAGGTCTTTAACGCTGGTCCCTGTTTTGCGCGCGATGCGATACAGCGTATCACCCCGTTTAACCGTATAGACGGGACCGGATTCACTCCCGGAATCGGATGATTTATTGCCCGAACAGCCTGCGAGTAACAGCGTAACTGCCAGGCATACTGCGATAAAAAAGGGTTTTCCAGACAGGCGTCCCGCGCTCAAAACAGATCCTCTTTACTGATAAATGACGGTTTATCATAGCAGCCCGCGCCGCGAAGCCCAATTCCTGCGCACGCCCGGACATCTCTCCTCTATCAGAATGAGAGATTTTTATTCATTTTGATAACGAGAAAATTTATCACGCTTCCCACTTTTCACTTATTCCCGGACATTTTTTAAGGTCATCACAGTTTGCTGCCTGATCCGCGGGCATTTTCTCTTCTGGCGTAAAAATTGCCTGATGGTTCTTTGACTGAAGAACCGTGTCTGTCACATCAGGAGATCAAAATGGAACAACGGGAAGCAGCCGCAACCGGCGAGCCCTGTATGCGTGTGGATGCCGTTGCAAAAGCAACGGGCCGCGCACGGTACACTGACGATTATGTGATGGCGGGAATGTGTTATGCCAAATACGTTCGCAGCCCGATCGCCCATGGCTATGCCAGTCAGATTGACTGTACGCAAGCCAAAGCCCTCAATGGTGTGCTCGCCGTATTTACCTGGGAGGATGTCCCCGAGATCCCCTTTGCGACAGCGGGGCATGCCTGGACATTAGATCCGGCGAAACGGGATGTCGCCGACCGCTTTTTATTAACCCGCCACGTGCGCCATCACGGCGATGCCGTCGCCATCGTCGTCGCCCGCGACGAGCTTACCGCAGAAAAAGCCGCCCTGCTGGTTGACGTTACCTGGGAGCCGCTGCCGGTTATTACCACCCCCGAAGCCGCACTTGCCCGGGATGCCGTCGCCATTCATAAATCCGGCAACAAGCTAAAACACAGCGAGATCATGGTAGGCGATCCTGAAAACGTCATCGCGCAGGCGGACCACCAGGTGCGTGGTCACTTCCAGACGCCCGTGATTCAACATTGTCATATGGAAAGCGTAACCAGCTTCGCCTGGATGGAAGAGGATGCGCGCATCACGATTGTATCCAGCACCCAAATTCCGCATATCGTGCGCCGCGTGGTAGCGCAGGCGTTAGATATAGCCTGGTCGCGCATTCGGGTAATCAAACCGTACGTGGGAGGCGGTTTTGGTAATAAACAGGACGTGCTGGAAGAACCGATGGCGGCGTTTTTAACGCTAAAATTGGGCGGTATCCCCGTAAAAGTCCTGCTCAGTCGCGAAGAGTGTTTTACCGCGACCCGCACCCGCCACGCTTTTACCGTTGACGGACAACTGGGCATATCGCGCGACGGCATACTAAAAGGCTACATTCTCGACGTGCTGTCGAATACCGGGGCGTACGCGTCTCACGGTCATTCCATCGCCGCGGCGGGCGGCAATAAAATCCCCTACCTTTATCCGCGTATTGCCTTCGGCTATCGCGCCACCACTTGCTATACCAACCTGCCCTCTGCGGGCGCAATGCGCGGTTACGGCGCGCCTCAGGTGGTATTTGCGCTGGAAGCGATGTTGGATGACGCGGCCGCCGAGCTTGGTATCGACCCGGTGGAGATCCGGCTGCGTAACGCCGCGCGCGAAGGCGATACCAGTCCGGTGAATCAAAAAGTGATCCACAGCGCCGGGTTGCCGGAATGCCTGATTAAAGGGCGTGAAATATTTGAGTGGGATAAACGCCGCGAAGCCTGCCTCGGTCAACAGGGCAATGTACGCCGAGGCGTGGGCGTCGCCTGTTTCAGTTATACCTCCAACACCTGGCCCGTTGGCGTGGAGATTTCGGGCGCGCGTCTGCTGCTTAACCAGGACGGCTCTATCAACGTCCAGAGCGGCGCGACGGAAATTGGCCAGGGCGCTGACACCGTGTTTTCACAAATGGTGGCGGAAACCGTTGGCGTACTGGTGAGTTCAGTACGGGTGATTTCCACCCAGGATACCGATATCACGCCTTTCGACCCAGGCGCTTTCGCCTCACGGCAAAGCTACGTGGCCGCCCCGGCGCTGCGTCAGGCGGCGCTGCAAATGCGTGAGAAAATCCTTCAGCATGCGGCGCTTATGCTTCATCAATCCGCGATGAACTTAACGATAATTCGTGGCGATGTGGTGCTTACGACGCGACCAAAAACGCCGCTGCTGTCGGTCGCTGATATCGCTATGGACGCGTTTTACCATCCGGAGCGCGGTGGCCAGCTCTCTTCGGAAGCGTCAATCAAAACCACCTCCAATCCCCCCGCCTTCGGCTGCACGTTTGTCGATCTGACAGTGGATATTGATCTTTGCAAAATCACCATCAACCGCATCCTGAACATGCACGATTCGGGGCACATTCTTAACCCGGTACTGGCGCAGGGCCAGGTTCACGGTGGAATGGGCATGGGCATCGGCTGGTCAATTTTTGAAGAGATGATCATCGATGAAAAAACCGGCGTCGTGCGTAACCCCAACCTGCTGGATTACAAAATGCCCACCATGGTGGATCTCCCGGATCTCGAATGCGCTTTTGTGGACACCCACGAGCCGCAATCGGCTTATGGTCATAAATCGCTTGGCGAGCCGCCAATTATCCCGGTCGCCGCTGCCATACGCAATGCGGTACGGATGGCGACGGGCGTAGCAATCAACACCCTGCCGCTCACGCCCAAACGCTTGTTCAGCGAATTCCGCGAAGCGGGTTTGATTTAAGGATAACGCTATGTTTGATTTTGAAAGCTATCACCGCGCAACCGGGATTAGCGACGCAGCGGCGCTACTGGCTAAATACCCGCAATCACGCCTGCTGGCGGGCGGGACGGACGTTCTGATCCAATTGCATCATCACAATGCCCGTTATCGCCATGTGGTGGATATTCATGGTCTGCCCGCGCTCTGCGGCATTTCGTTAAACCCGGACGGCGGGCTGTGCATTGGCTCAGGCACAACATTTACGGAGTTAATCGAAAGCCCGCTGGTGCGCCAGCATCTTCCGGCGTTAAGCGCCGCCGCAGCCTCTATTGCCGGGCCGCAAATCCGCAATGTCGCTACCTACGGCGGCAATATTTGTAATGGTGCCACCAGCGCCGATTCCGCCACGCCATCACTGATTTATGACGCCCGGCTTGAAATTGTTTCAGCATCCGGCACGCGCTTTGCGTCAATAAATGGCTTTCATACCGGCCCTGGCAGCGTCTCGCTGGAAGCGGGCGAGATTCTGGTGGCGTTTCATTTTCCCCCGCAGCCCACTTCGCGGGTCGGCAGCGCGCACTTCAAATACGCCATGCGTGATGCGATGGATATCGCCACTATCGGCAGCGCGGCGCGGTGCGTCATTAAAGACGGGAAATTTGAGGAGTTACGGTTGGCATTTGGCGTGGCCGCCCCTACGCCGATTCGCTGCCAGCACGCGGAACAGGCCGCAAACGGCGCGCCGCTAACGCTGCAAACCCTGGCGGCTATCAGCGAAACCGTGTTGCAGGATGTCTCCCCCCGATCCTCGTGGCGTGCGGCAAAAGAGTTTCGCCTGCATCTCATCCAATCCATGACCCGAAGAGTCGTCACTGAGGCGGTGGAAAACGCCGGAGGCAAACTGCAATGAACCATAACGACTGGATAACCGTAGACTGCGTCATTAATGGCGCGCCTTATCGATTTACCACCTCGCCCGCCATGCCGCTGGCTGAGTTGTTACGTTCACAGGGCCTGCTCAGCATCAAACAAGGCTGTTGCGTTGGCGAGTGCGGCGCCTGCACCGTGTTGGTTGACGGTGTCGCAATCGACAGTTGTTTATACCTGGCGGCATGGGTCGAAGGGAAAGCAATTCGCACCGCGGAAGGAGAATCCATCGGTGGGCAGTTATCAGAAATCCAGCAGGCCTACACCCGCTCCGGCGCTGTGCAATGTGGTTTTTGCACGCCGGGATTGATTATGGTGACCACCGCTCTGCTCGCAAAACCGCACGCAAAACCCTTTACCGTTCTGGAAATCCGTCAGGGGCTGGCGGGCAATTTATGCCGTTGCACCGGCTATCAGATGATTGTTGATACAGTGCAAGCCTGCGATCGCCCACAGGAGTAATGTAACGGGCGGGCACCTTTGCGTGCCCGCGTTGCTTAGCAGGATGACAGCGCGTACTTCTTTATCTTGCGATATAACGTCGCAATGCCGATACCCAGCTCATCTGCCGCCTGTTTTTTATTGCTGTACCGGGACAGCGCATCGCGGATCATCTGCTTTTCCATCTCTTCCAGCGCCGTTACCCCACTCTCATCTCCTCGCGACGGAGCCGCAAACACCGCGTCCATGTCCGCGTCAGCAAGCTTCACGCCATTGGTCAGATTAGGCGGCAGCAATGAGGCGTCTATCACCTCGCCGGAAGGCACAACGTTAACCAGATATTCAATCAGATTACTGAGTTCGCGCAGGTTGCCCGGCCAGCGATAGCGTTTCAGTATCAGCATCACTTCCGGCGCGACGCCCGGATAGACAAGACCAATACGCCGGGTATGCAGATGCAGGAAGTAATGGATAAGCAGCTCCATATCATCCTGACGCTCGCGCAGCGGCGGCAGCGTTACCGGAATGACATTAAGCCGATAGTACAAATCCTCGCGAAACTTCCCCTCCGCTATAAATTGCTCCAGGTTCTGATTGGTCGCGGAAAGAATACGGATATCCACCGGCACCGGATTGCTGGCCCCAATAGGTTGAATCTCGCGCGATTCAATCGCACGCAGCAGTTTGGCCTGCAAGGTCAGCGGCATATCGCCGATTTCATCCAGAAACAGCGTACCGTGATTCGCCGCCTGTATCAGGCCGGTTTTCCCGTTGGCGGAGGCCCCCGTGAACGCACCTTTCACATAGCCGAACAGCTCGCTTTCCAGCAGTTGCTCCGGGATAGCGGCGCAGTTGATGGCAATAAACGGTTTATTTTTGCGATCGCTGAGTTGATGAATGGCGCGGGCAACCACCTCTTTGCCGGTGCCGCTCTCACCTGCAATCAGAATACTCGACGGGCTTGGCGCGATACGGCTTAGCAGACGCTTGAGCTGGCGCATCGGGCGGCATTCGCCCACCAGATGCTCAATATGCGGCTCATCCTGGGCGATGGCGAGACCAGAGGTGGAGTGCGACTGATGAAAAGCCATCAAAAACAACTGATGATCCTGGACCTGATGCAACTGGCCGATAATCAGCTCGCTTTTATCATCAAAGGACACAATATGCTGCATATGGCCATGGGTAAAATTACTTTCGAAGGTGAGTGGGCGGAAATTAACGTTCTTACCCGTCATATTTTCCTGCCCCACACCCAGAATTTTTAGCGCGGTAAGATTGGCGAATTGCACGCGATTATCTGCGCCCACCACCAGCACGCCCTGGTCCATATTTTCAATCATTGTGGAAAAGATTTTTCGAATACTGCCGCTGTCGTTTTGATCTTCTAATAATTTGGCGACAAAAATATTCGAGATATGACGCACGTAATCGGAAAACTCATGCAGGTTATCGTTAATATGCTCCTGCTGCTCATGCGTCACGGCAATAAGACTGATTACACCAACGCAGTTATCCTGAAAAATAACCGGCGTGCCAAGAAACGCCTTCTCTTTACAATTATCTTTACTGGTACACCCTTCGCATAATGGATCGTAACGCGAGTGTGTTACCACTTTTTCCGTCTTGGTTTCCAGGACATAGCGTAATAAACGCGAATTAGTATTAAGTTTTTGGCCCAGTAATTTCCCATAGGAGCCGGTGCCTGCCACGCGGCAAAGGTGTTCATCGACAATCTCTACTTCAAGTTGCAATACGCTGGCCAGCATCCTGGCAAAGCGTTGAATAGTCGGTTGAATCTGCATCAGAACGGATTGCGTATTGGCGGATATCATAGCTTGACCTTCGAATATCACGTAATTGGTTGATATTTATAAAAGAAGCTTTTGTAATAATCTAAACCCCATGATACTAACTCAGTCGCCGTTAACATTGATAAAAAGCCGTTTTCTTTATCATTGTCAGATGGAATTATGGAAGTAACATCACATTTCCATATCAATATGAGAATGCCGCGCCTGACTTTATCAATTTGGCGGTAATTTGCATTCTCATCGCTATTAATCTCGCAACCCCACCCACCCGGTTAATAGCCGGGAAATAAAGCCAAACGATTACGTATTACATTCTGGTTAATAAACGCCGTTAATTTGTGATTCATTTCTCACAATGAAGGCTATTTAGTCCTGTAATGACAGCCTTCCATCATCCTGGCACAGATATTGTTAAGACAGAGATATCGCTGTGAATTGTGCCCGGGATGCCCAGTCATTTTTGCCAGACACAGCATTTTGTTATCTAGCCTGTCACCCCACTTACCAGGATCAAAAAATGAAAACAGTTAATGAGTTGATAAAGGATATCAATGCGCTGAACTCCCACCTCCATGAAAAAGACTTTTTATTGACGTGGGAACAAACGACGGATGAACTGAAACAAGTGCTGGATGTGGCCGCCGCGCTGAAAACGCTGCGCGCTGAAAATATTGCCACCAAAATATTCAACAGCGGTCTTGGTATCTCAGTGTTTCGCGATAATTCCACGCGTACCCGTTTTTCCTACGCCTCGGCGCTGAACCTGCTCGGTCTGGCGCAGCAGGATCTGGATGAAGGCAAATCGCAAATTGCCCACGGCGAAACCGTCCGTGAAACCGCCAATATGATCTCTTTTTGCGCCGATGCCATTGGTATTCGCGACGACATGTTCCTCGGTGCCGGTAACGCCTATATGCGTGAAGTCGGCGCCGCGCTGGATGACGGCTACAAACAAGGCGTGCTGCCTCAGCGCCCTGCCCTTATCAACCTGCAGTGCGATATCGACCACCCGACGCAGTCAATGGCCGACCTCGCCTGGTTGCGCGAACATTTCGGTTCGCTGGAAAACCTCAAAGGCAAAAAAATCGCCATGACCTGGGCTTACTCACCCAGCTACGGCAAACCACTTTCCGTACCGCAGGGCATCATTGGTTTGATGACTCGCTTTGGCATGGACGTGACCCTGGCGCATCCGGAAGGCTATGACCTGATCCCCGATGTGATCGACGTGGCGAAGAATAACGCCAAATCCTCCGGCGGCAGTTTCCGCCAGGTCACCAGCATGGAAGAAGCGTTTAAAGACGCGGATATCGTCTATCCAAAATCCTGGGCGCCGTACAAAGTGATGGAACAGCGTACCGACCTGCTGCGCGCCAACGATCATGACGGCCTGAAAGCGCTGGAAAAAGCCTGCCTTGCACAAAACGCTAACCATAAAGACTGGCACTGCACAGAAGAGATGATGAAGCTCACTAAAAAAGGCGAAGCGCTGTACATGCACTGCCTGCCGGCGGACATCAGCGGCGTCTCCTGTAAAGAGGGCGAAGTCACGGAAGCGGTGTTCGAGAAATACCGTATCGCGACCTACAAAGAAGCGAGCTGGAAGCCCTATATCATCGCCGCCATGATCCTCGCCCGCAAATATGCCAAACCCGGCGTACTGCTGGAGCAACTGCTGCAAGAAGCGCAAAAACGGATCAAGTAAGCCACTCAGCCGGCCTGCGGGCCGGCCTCTCTAATTTCCAGGATGCCTGAAGGATAAGGATGGGATATGTCAGTTTTCTCTTTGAAAATCGATATCGCCGACAACCACTTTTTCACCGGTGAAACCTCGCCGCTGTTTTCGCAACAACACGCGCAGCAGGCCCGGCACTTTCATCAGAAAATCGTGGGATATCAACCGACGCCACTGTATGCGCTGGATGAGTTAGCAAGGCTTTTCGGCGTTAAAAAAATACTGGTTAAAGATGAGTCTCAGCGCTTTGAGCTCAACGCCTTCAAAATGTTGGGCGGCGCTTACGCTATCGCGCAATTGCTGTGTGAAAAGTACCACCTCAACATCGCTGATTTCTCCTTTGAGACCATCAAAACCACCATCAGCGAAAAAATGACCTTCGCCACCACCACCGACGGCAACCACGGTCGCGGGGTGGCATGGGCGGCGAAGCAGCTCGGCCAAAACGCCGTGGTTTACATGCCAAAAGGATCCGCGCAAGAGCGCGTGGACGCCATTCTCAAGCTGGGCGCGGAGTGCATCGTCACCGACATGAACTATGACGACACCGTGCGCCTGACCATGAAAAACGCCCAACAAAACGGCTGGGAAGTGGTGCAGGACACGGCATGGGAAGGCTACACCAAAATCCCAACGTGGATCATGCAAGGGTACGCCACCCTGGCGGACGAAGCCGTGGAACAGATGAACGCGCAGGCCGTCAAACCAACCCATGTCTTTTTACAAGCCGGGGTGGGCGCGATGGCGGGCGGTGTGCTCGGTTATCTGGTGGATGTCTACGGGCCGCGCAATCTCCACTCCGTCATCGTTGAGCCTGAACTGGCCGACTGCGTTTACCGCTCCGGCGTTAAAGGGGAAATCGTCAACGTAGGCGGCGATATGGCCACCATCATGGCAGGTCTTGCCTGTGGCGAACCCAACCCGCTGGGATGGGAGGTGCTGCGTAACTGCGCCACCCAGTTCATTTCCTGCCAGGACGCTGTCGCGGCGCTGGGCATGCGGGTGTTGGGCAACCCGCCCGGCAACGATCATCGCGTCATTTCCGGTGAGTCCGGTGCGGTGGGCCTCGGGGTGCTTGCCGCCGTGCATCACCATCCGCAACGCGATGCCTTAATGACGAAACTGGGGCTTAACAGCGACTCCGTGGTGCTGGTGATAAGCACCGAAGGCGATACCGACGTGAAGCATTACCGCGAAGTGGTCTGGGAAGGCAAACACGGCATTCCGGGTTAAGACCCCGCGCATTTCACCCTGACGAATTTAACGCTCCCCGCTAAACGGGGAAGAGATGACTGGAGAATTTAAGATGGCTAAGCATATTCCGTTCGCGCTCATTCTGGAAAAAGCGAATCACTATAAAGACGATATGACCCGGTTTTTACGCGACATGATCGCCATTCCCAGCGAGAGCTGCGACGAGAAGCGCGTTATCCAACGCATCAAACAAGAAATGGAAGCGGTGGGGTTCGATAAAGTTGACATCGACCCAATGGGCAACATTCTGGGTTACGTCGGTCACGGCCCGCGTCTGGTGGCGATGGACGCGCATATCGACACCGTCGGCATCGGCAACATCAAAAACTGGAATTTCGACCCCTACACCGGCATGGAAACCGATGAGCTCATCGGCGGGCGCGGCGCTTCCGATCAGGAAGGCGGCATGGCGTCTATGGTTTATGCCGGTAAAATAATCAAAGATTTAGGTCTGGAAGATGACTACACGCTGTTGGTTACCGGGACGGTGCAGGAAGAGGACTGCGACGGCCTGTGCTGGCAGTACATCATCGAGCAATCCGGCATTCGCCCGGAATTTGTGGTCAGCACCGAACCGACCGACTGCCAGATTTATCGCGGGCAACGCGGACGTATGGAAATTCGCGTCGATGTACAGGGCGTGAGTTGCCACGGTTCCGCACCGGAACGCGGCGACAACGCTATCTTCAAAATGGGGCCGATCCTCAACGAATTGCAGGGATTGTCTCAGCGTTTAGGCACCGATGATTTCCTCGGCAAGGGAACGCTGACGGTGTCTGAAATCTTCTTTACCTCGCCAAGCCGCTGCGCCGTTGCAGACAGTTGCGCTATCTCCATTGACCGTCGTCTCACCTGGGGCGAAACCTGGGAAGGCGCGCTCGAAGAAATCCGCGCGCTGCCAGCCGTCCAACAGGCTAACGCGGTCGTCTCGATGTACAACTATGACCGTCCGTCATGGACTGGCCTGGTCTACCCCACCGAGTGCTACTTCCCCACCTGGAAAGTGGAAGAGGATCACTTCACCGTTCGCGCCCTGGCGGCGGCTTATGAAGGCCTGTTCCACCAGCAGCCGGTGGTCGATAAGTGGACCTTCTCCACCAACGGCGTATCGATCATGGGCCGCCACGGTATTCCGGTAGTCGGTTTTGGTCCGGGTAAAGAGCCTGAAGCCCACGCGCCAAACGAAAAAACCTGGAAAGCGCACCTGGTTACCTGTGCTGCCATGTATGCCGCAATCCCGCTCGCCTGGCTTGCCACTGAAAAACACTAATCCTCGGACACCCTCTCCGGCCCAGTGCCGGAGAGGTCATGGAGCGAAATATGCGTGTACTGATTAAAAATGGCACGGTGGTCAATGCAACTGGCAAGGCCGCTCACGATGTGCTGATTGAAAACGGTCATATCCGCCAGGTCGGCCCGGCGATTAACCCCGAGTTGCCCTGCGAAACTATCGATGCCGAAGGGTGCTACGTCATGCCCGGCGGTATTGATGTCCATACCCATTTCAATATTGATGTCGGCATCGCCCGTAGCTGTGATGATTTTTTTACCGGTACCCGCGCCGCCGCGTGTGGCGGTACAACAACCATTATTGACCATATGGGGTTCGGGCCAGCAGGATGCAAATTGCGCCATCAACTGGAGGTGTATCACGGATACGCCGCTCACAAAGCTGTTATCGATTACAGCTTCCATGGCGTTATCCAACATATTAACCATGCCATTCTCGATGAGATCCCGATGATGGTGGAAGAAGGGATCAGCAGCTTTAAGCTCTATCTCACCTATCAGTTCAAACTCAACGATGATGAGGTGTTACAGGCCCTTCGCCGGTTAAATGACGCGGGTGCACTGACGACGGTGCATCCGGAAAACGACGCGGTTATCGCCCGCAAGCGGGCCGAATTTATCGCCTCGGGTAAAACCGCGCCGATGTACCACGCGCAGAGCCGCCCGCTGGAGTGCGAAGCCGAAGCCATTGCCAGGATGATCAATCTGGCGCATCTGTCAGGCGACGCGCCCCTCTACATTGTGCATTTATCAAACGGTCTTGGGCTCGACTATTTGCGACTGGCCCGCGCCCGTCACCAGCCGGTGTGGGTAGAAACCTGCCCGCAGTACCTGCTGCTCGATGAGCGCTGTTACCAGGCGCCAGACGCCCTGAAGTTTATTCTCAGCCCGCCGCTGCGCAACGTACGGGAGCAGGACAAACTGTGGTGCGGCATTGCCGACGGGGCGGTGGACGTGGTGGCAACCGACCATTGCACCTTCTCGATGGCAGAGCGCCAGCGCTTATCCGGCGGGGATTTCAGCCGCTGCCCGAACGGGTTGCCCGGTGTGGAAAACCGTCTGTTATTGCTGTTCTCTCACGGCGTGATGAGCGGGCGCATTTCGCCCGAGCGCTTCGTGGCATTGACCAGTGAGATGCCCGCAAAACTGTTCGGCCTGTGGCCGCACAAAGGCCAGATAGCCCCCGGCGCAGACGGCGATATTGTGATTATCGACCCGCGCCGCACCACCGTGATTCGCCATGAAAACTTGCACGACAACGCCGACTATTCCCCCTGGGAAGGCATGGCGTGTCAGGGCGAAATTCGCCAGACCCTGTCGCGCGGTAACACCGTCTATCGCGACGGCAAATTCACCGGTAGCCCTGGACAAGGACGCTACCTGCGACGTAAACCGTTTAAGCACCCCGCCCCGTAAACCGGCAATGTGGCGTAAACGAATGACCCTGAACCCCTACGAAGTGAGGAAAGGATGAGTAAGAAAATTGTTCTCGCCCTGGGCGGGAATGCCCTTGGCGACGATCTGGCCGGGCAGATGGCAGCGGTAAAAACCACCGCGCAGGCAATTGTGGATTTAATAGCCAAAGGCCATCAGGTCGTGGTGACTCACGGCAACGGCCCGCAGGTAGGCATGATCAATCTCGCGTTCGAAGCCGCCGCCAAAACCGAAGCGCATACGCCAATGTTACCGATGTCGGTCTGCGTGGCGTTAAGCCAGGGCTATATTGGGTACGATCTGCAAAACGCGCTACGCGAAGAGCTGCTCTCGCGCCAGATCCACAAACCGGTCGCCACGCTTATTACGCAAGTAGAAGTCGACGCCAACGATCCGGCGTTTCTGAATCCATCCAAACCCATTGGTTCATTTTTTAGCGAGCAGGAAGCCGCGCGCTTAACCGAGCAGGGTTACACCATGAAAGAAGATGCCGGGCGCGGCTACCGGCGCGTTGTCGCCTCGCCAAAGCCGGTGGATATCATTGAAAAAGAGACCGTTAAGGCCATGATGGAAGCAGGACACATCGTTATTACCGCGGGCGGCGGCGGTATTCCGGTGATCCGCGAAGGCCTGCATCTGCGCGGCGCCAGCGCGGTTATCGACAAAGACTGGGCCAGCGCCCGGCTGGCGGAGATGATCGACGCCGATATGCTGATAATTCTCACTGCCGTGGAAAAAGTGGCAATCAACTTCGGGAAACCTAACGAACAGTGGCTCGATCGCCTGTCGCTTAATGACGCTCAGCGCTTTATTGATGAAGGGCATTTCGCCAAAGGATCGATGCTGCCAAAAGTGGAAGCCGCCGCCGCGTTTGCCCGTTCACGACCGGGCCGCGAGGCGCTGATTACCGTGCTGAGCAAAGCGCAACAAGGTATTGAAGGCAAAACCGGCACCATTATCAGCCAGTAGCCGTAACAATGCCCCGCTTCGTCCTTGGGCACGCGCGCCCTGACCATGCCGCCTTCACAGAAGGCGGCATGGTGTTTGCCCCGAACGGCATCTCAACACTGTGCTAAAACGTCTCTGTCTGTTAAATCTCAACGCGATATGCAGCGCCGAAACGGATTCATGACCGCGTCCACGGGATGTGGTTTTCAGTGAGAAATAAAAAGCCGCCTTCACAGAAAGCGGCTTTGATTTCGCACGGTCAGGGCATCACAAAATCCTTAAAAATCAGTCTCTGCCAGCCTTGTGATATATAAATCTAAAGACCATAAGGCAGAGCCAAAATCCGTTGATGACCACGCCCACAGGTCGTGGTTTTCGGTTGGCAATAAAAAAGGGGTGCCAAAGCACCCCCTTTTTTTGTCATCACATTACGCCACGGTCAGAACGTCTTGCGTGGCTTTTACGCCCTGATGCATTAACGTCATGACGGCCTCCAGCACTCCGCCGCCGATCGCGCGCGCTTTATCGGAAACGCTGGTGAAATCCGCCGCTTCGCCACGCGGGTCAATATCACCAATTTTAAACCCGCCGCTCACTGCCAGTCCGTCATTAAGCAGGCCGCGCACCATACCCGCGAGCGGCGCTTCGATTGGCGTATCGCCGATGTGGGCAATCACATCGCCTTCCTTCACAATATCCCCGAGCTTCACTCTGGCATGCATGATCCCGGCGACCGGCGCGCGGATCACCCGGCGCGAAGTGTGTCCCATGATGTTGCCGGGAATGCCGGTATTTTCCTGCGCGCAGCCCTGATAAATCACCTGGCCCAGCCAGTGCCCGCGATTGGTTTCAATCACCGCATGGCAATCTTTTCCTGCCGTAAAGCCCGGGCCAAGCGCGAGGGTGATCGGCGCCATACCACAGTGGGTACCGGTATTCTCTTTAGCGAGGATCGCATCCACCACGCACGCCGGTTGTAACGCGACAAGCGAGGTACAGCGCGGATCGATAAGCACCGGCACCACGCCGCTGTCGGCAAGCGCTATCGCCTCGTTGACCGAGGCGGCGCATTTTGCCGTCACGCCTTCCAGCACCATTTCGCCGTCAAATACCGCCTGGGCAAACGCCACGGTCCGGCGGATCACGGTCGGTTTATCCACTTCCAGCATGATTACTTTAAAGCCGGCATGGAACAGCCGCAGCGCCACCCCGGTCGCGATATCGCCCGCGCCGCGAATCACTACCCGCTGATGTTGGGACGGATGCGCCGCCTGGCTCATAAGCCCGCCCGCCGCGTGGTTTTTTATCTGCAAAATTTCCGCAAGCACGCTAATGGCGATTTCCTGAGGCGTTTCCGCGCCAATGTTATAGCCGACCGGCGCATGAAGCTGCGCCAGTTGCGCCTCCGTTAGCCCGCTTTCGCGCATCTGGCGGATAAACACCTGCGCTTTTCGGCGGCTGGCCAGCAGCCCAAGCCAGGCTACCTCACGGGTAATGAGTTTATCCAGCGCTTCGCGGTCCTGATTATTCGTGGCAATCAGCACAAAATTATCGGGCCTGATATCAAGCGTCTCAATAGCGGCAGAGAACGAGGGAGCGTGAAGCAGTTGCGTGGCCTGCGGGAAAAAGTCGGGATTGAGGCTTTCCGGGTAAATATCCGCCACTGAAATTTCAAACCCCAGCGGTTGCGCCGCCCGGGCGATAGCGCGGTTCACGTGGCCGGCGCCAATTAACACCAGGCGAGGCCGTAAACCATGAACGCTGATATACACCGACATCGCGCCGCCGCAGTCAGACCCTACGGCGTCGTCGCCGTTTCGCGCCATGCGTCCATGGAACAGGCGCGGTCGACGTTCGCGTAGTGCCTCCAGCGCTTCGTCAATCACCCGGCGCTCCACCATGCCGCCGCCGATGGTGCCCACAATCGACCCATCCTGATGAACAATCATTTGCGCACTGTGGCGCGGCGTCGATCCCCGGCTATCGATAATTTGCGCCATCGCGAACGGGCAGTTTGTTTCTTCGAGTTTTGCAGCTTCAGTGAAAATATTCATTGTTACCTCAACAGAAATATCCATTCGGCGCCCTCGTTAATCCGGGGCTGCTATCACCAGTCTGCGCGTGACAGGCGGCTGTTCCTGAACCGCCCCTTGCCAGATAACGTCCACTTCGCCGGCTTCAAGCATTGGCATCAGAAGCTCATCGTGATTCTCATTGTGAGAAAACCGATTGATAAACCAGATGCGACGACAGCCTGACGGCGTACCTTTGAACAACCCCATCGGGTGTTGAACTAATCGCCGTAACGCCGGTAAATCGAGTCTGTTACCGGCATTTATCCCGGTGATCGCGGCAAATTCAGGCCACCGATGCACCGTCTCCGGACCAACGGGTTTGCCTAACAAACTGCCGCCCGTCACGCCTATCACGCAGCTACTTGATTGAGGTATGCAAGGTTCATGCAAAGCGGGGGCTTTTAAAGCAAAACCGCGAGCGCCGTCTGCTTCTATCAAAATGACATCCAGATCCTGTTGCGCAATCAGGTTCTCTATGGTTTGCACAGAAAACCCACGCACTTTATGTTGAGCGGCATCCCAGCCCGAGAAACAGGCCAGCAGCGGTGAGCGAAAACGGGAAGCAGGAAGTTGCGCGGGATCGCGACATAGCACTACCGGGCAGGGCGAGGCGGGTAAAAACATATGCGTTGTGGTGGTTATCAAAACGCGTGCGCCGGTACGACAAAATAATCCGGCAAGCCAAAACAAGGTACTTGTTTTTCCGCCCGCCCCAACCAAACTTATTATTACTGGTTTTGTAAATGCACTTACATCACATAACAGCGTAGAGCTATCGGGTATATTTTTGGCTATTGTCATCAGGCCCCGTGGAAAAATTAACGTGACAGAAATTGACTGCATAATTACCGCTGCGGGTCTTTCATCCCGAATGGGACAATGGAAAATGATACTACCCTGGCAAGGGGGGACAATGCTTGACGCAAGTATCAAAAACGCGCGCCAGTTTTGTTCACGTATTATTTTGGTAACGGGATTTCGCCATCAAGAACTTGCGCAACGTTATTTTCACGATCCACACGTATTCATTGTTTTTAATCCTGATTATTTATCCGGGCTGTTTTCCTCGGTCAGGGCAGGCGCGGCCCATGTGCAGTCTGAATACTGCTTTCTCACCCATGGCGATCTACCCTGCTTACATCATGATATCTTTAATAATCTTTGGCACTTACGTGGCGATTACGCCTTACTGCCACACTATCAGGGCAAGCCTGGCCACCCTATTCTGCTGCCCCAAAAACGGCTATTGCAGGCGACGAGATTAAAGAAAAAACGCTCCATGCGCGAGGCGTTAATGGCCGGAGAATATCGTCTTTGCGAAATGAATCAGCCGGAAATTGTTTTTGATGTAGATACCCCAGAAGATTTTTTGGCTTTACAAAAGAAAGCGAACCGCCAATTAAATGAAGAGCAATAAATAGCGGTTCATTCGCAGGCGTTTTTATCATTATGATAAATTCGCAGTGGTTTTGAGAAAAACAATTATCCTGATGACACAGCCTGCCAGGCATATAAACAGAGTGATTTTAATTCTCATTTGTACGCTGTGAGATATTTCACAAACCCGGGCTAACTTTCGAGCTTACTCACAAATCTGTTTATTACTCGCCTTTGGGATAAATAGCTGGTGCGATTGTTGCTCCTGTAACGGCATCCGCCGGAAGTTTACGTAACGCCGGCCATTCCGATTATAAATCGCAACAATAAGGAGAGGGTTATGGGGGATATCATGCGTCCCGTCCCGTTTGAGGAACTTTTGACGCGTCTGTTTGATGAATACCACCAGCACCACACTATTTTTGGTATTCCTGAACAACAGTTTTATCAAACCGGACAACACCAGCCGATTTCCGTATTCGGCGAAACCTGCGCCACACCCGTAGGCCCCGCCGCCGGACCACATACCCAACTCGCACAGAATATCGTCACCTCATGGCTGACGGGCGGTCGTTTTATCGAACTGAAAACGGTACAAATTCTTGACCGGCTTGAGCTGGAGAAACCCTGTATTGATGCGGAAGACGAATGCTTCAATACCGAATGGTCTACCGAATTCACATTAGTGAAAGCCTGGGATGAGTACCTGAAAGCCTGGTTTATCTTGCATCTGCTGGATGAAATGCTGACGGCCCGCGGCCCCAACGACGCCAAATCGTTTATTTTTAATATGAGCGTCGGCTACAACCTTGACGGCATTAAGCAGCCGCCAATGCAGCATTTCATCGACAATATGATGAATGCGGCAGACCACCCAAAATTCACTGAATATCGCCAGACTCTCAAGCGCTGGATGAACAACCCAGCCTTTGTGGCCCGTCTGCCTGAGGCAAAACGCGAGCAGCTCGCCACGGTGGATACCCGCATTCCCTCAACGCTGGTGGATGGCGTTACGCTCTCGACTATGCACGGCTGCCCGCCGAACGAAATTGAAGCCATCTGCCGCTATATGCTGGAAGAAAAAGGCCTTAACACGTTCGTGAAACTTAACCCAACCCTGCTTGGCTACGCGCGCGTTCGTGAAATCCTTGATACCTGCGGTTTTGACTATATCGGCCTGAAAGAGGCCTCATTCGACCACGATCTGAAGCTCGATCAAGCGCTGGCGATGCTGCAACGCCTGATGACGCTCGCGAAAGAAAAACAGCTTGGCTTTGGCGTGAAACTCACCAACACCCTCGGCACCATCAACCATAAAGGCGCGCTCCCGGGTGAAGAGATGTATATGTCAGGGCGCGCCCTGTTCCCGCTGTCGATTAACGTGGCGGCGGTGCTCTCCCGCGCTTTCAACGGCAAGCTTCCTATCTCCTACTCCGGTGGCGCCAGCCAGCTTACTATCCGCGATATTTTCGACACCGGTATTCGCCCTATCACCATGGCGACCGATCTGCTGAAACCTGGCGGCTACCTGCGTCTGCGTGAATGTATGCGGGAACTTGACGCCTCGGATGCCTGGGAAATGCAACAGGTCGACGTGGCGCGCCTTGAGGCGCTCGCAAAACGCGCCGTGAGCATGGAATACACCCAAAAACACTGGAAGCCGGAGGAGCGCGTCGACGTCGCAGACGGGCTTCCGTTGACGGACTGCTACGTCGCGCCGTGCGTCACGGCCTGCGCCATCAAGCAGGATATCCCCGAATACATTCGCCTGATGGGCGAACAGCGTTACGCCGAGGCGCTGGAGTTGATTTATCAGCGTAACGCGCTGCCCGCTATTACCGGGCACATCTGCGATCATCAGTGCCAGTACAACTGTACGCGTCTTGACTATGACAGCGCGCTGAATATCCGCGAACTGAAAAAAATCGCGCTGGAAAAAGGGTGGGATGAGTATAAAGCCCGCTGGCATAAACCCGCAGGCTCGGGCTCACGCCATCCGGTAGCCGTCATTGGCGCAGGCCCGGCTGGCCTCGCCGCAGGGTATTTCCTGGCGCGCGCCGGGCATCCGGTCACGCTGTTTGAACGTGAGAAAGACGCCGGCGGCGTGGTGAGAAATATCATTCCGCACTTTCGTATTCCTGGCGAACTTATCCAGCACGATATCGATTTTGTCACCGCTCATGGGGTGAAAATTGAATACGGCTGCGACCCGCATCTGACGGTGGACAAGCTGCAACAGCAAGGCTTCCACTATGTGCTTATCGGCACCGGCACCGAGAAAAACAGCGGCGTCAAACTGCGCGGCGATAACCGTAACGTCTGGAAATCGCTGCCGTTCCTGCGCGAGTACAATCTGGGCACCACGCTTGAGCTGGGTAAGCATGTGGTCGTGGTAGGCGCGGGCAATACCGCGATGGACTGCGCGCGCACCGCGTTACGGGTGCCGGGCGTGGAGACCGTCACCGTGGTGTATCGCCGCTCATTGCAGGAAATGCCCGCCTGGCGTGAAGAGTACGAAGAAGCGCTGCATGACGGCGTTCAGTTCCAGTTCCTCAGCAACCCGGAACAGTTTGATGCTGACGGGACGCTGACCGTGCGCGTGATGGAACTGGGCGAACCGGATGCGAAAGGCCGCCGCCGTCCGGTTGAAACGCATAACGTGCGCACCATGCAGGTTGATAGCCTTATTACCGCCATCGGCGAACAGCAGGATAGCGATGCGCTGCGTGCCATGGGCGTGCCGCTGGACGACAACGGTTGGCCTGTCGTGAATCAGTTTGGCGAAACCACTCGTGCAGATGTGTTCCTGATTGGCGATGTGCAACGCGGCCCTTCCTCCATTGTTTCCGCCATCGGCAACGCCCGCCGCGCCACCGATGTGATCCTGACGCGGGAAAATATTCGCTCCCACCTTGGCGACAAACGCTGGAATAACGTCAACCCGGAAGAGGTCTATCGCCGCAAAGGCGTGATTGCACTTGCGCAGGTGGATAAAGACGATCGCGACGCGTTCGCAGCCCAGGAAGCCGAGCGTTGCCTGGAGTGTAACTACATTTGCAGCAAATGCGTGGATGTCTGCCCGAACCGCGCCAACGTCTCCATTGCCGTGCCGGGCTTCCAGAACCGCTACCAGACGCTGCATCTCGACGCGTACTGCAACGAATGTGGCAACTGCGCCCAGTTCTGCCCGTGGCAGGGCAAACCTTACCAGGACAAAGTCACGGTATTCAGCCTGCCGGAAGATTTCCGCAACAGCGCGAATCCGGGCTTTTGGGTCGACGACAGCCGGGTGCATATCCGTCAGAGCGGACAAACATGGGAACTCACCATCGGCAGCGACGGTCAGTTCCGGGACGTGCCAGCAGAACTTGATGATATGTGCCGCATCATCAGCCACGTGCATCAGCATCATCACTACCTGTTAGGCCGGGTGGAGGCGTAATTATGCTTATTTTAAAAAATGTCACCGCCGTACAACTGCATCCGGCGAAAGTGATGGAAAACGTCGATATCGCCATTGATGGCGATGAGATCCTGGCGGTGGGGCCTGCGTTAACCCAACGCTACCCGCAAGCCTCGTTCAAAGAGATGCATGGCCGGGTGGTGATGCCCGGCATCGTCTGCTCCCACAACCACTTTTACTCAGGCTTGTCGCGCGGTATCCAGGCGAAGATTGCCCCCTGCCCGGATTTTATCTCTACGCTGAAAAACCTGTGGTGGCGGCTCGATCGGGCGCTGGATGAGGAGTCGCTCTATTACAGCGCGCTTATCTGTTCTCTTGAGGCCATCAAAAGCGGCTGTAGCACGGTTATCGACCATCACGCGTCGCCCGCGTATATCGCCGGGTCGCTCGATACCTTGCGTAATGCCTTCCTCAAAGTGGGGTTACGCGGAATGACCTGCTTTGAGACTACCGATCGCAACGGCGGGCTTAAAGAACTCCAGGCGGGTGTTGAAGAGAATATCCGTTTCGCGCAGCACATTGATGCCGCGAAGGAGAAAGGCCAACAGCCTTATCTGGTGGAGGCGCACATCGGCGCACACGCGCCGTTTACCGTCCCGGATGCGGGCCTTGCGATGTTAAGCGAAGCAGTCACGGCCACAGGACGTGGGCTGCATATTCACGCCGCCGAAGACCGCTATGACGTGTCACACAGCCATCACCATTACGGCAAAGACTTGCTGGCGCGTCTGGCGGAATACGATCTTCTCGACAGCAAAACCCTTATCGCCCACGGGTTGTATCTGTCTGCCAGCGATATTGATTTGCTGAACGAAAAAGACGGCTTCCTGGTGCATAACGCCCGTTCCAATATGAACAACCATGTGGGTTACAACCACCAGATCACCCGCGTGCGCAACCTGGCGCTCGGCACGGACGGCATTGGCTCCGATATGTTTGAAGAGCTGAAATTCGCCTTCTTTAAACACCGCGATGCAGGCGGCCCGCTCTGGCCAGACAGCTTTGCCCATGCGCTCACAAACGGCAACGCCCTGCTGAGCCGTAACTTCCACGCCAGGTTTGGTCGTCTGGAGGCGGGCTACAAAGCGGATCTGACCATTTGCGATTACAGCGCGCCGACGCCGCTGCTGGCGGAAAACGTCGCCGGACATATCGCCTTTGGCCTCGGCTCGTCGAGCGTGCACAGCGTGATGGTAAACGGCGTCATGGTCTACGAAGACCGCCAGTTCGCCTTTGATTGTGAACCCATCTATGCGCAAGCAAGAAAAGTGGCCGCCCGGATGTGGCAACGCATGGATGCACTGAATTAAAACCTGCCGCCTCCCGGTTGTCGGGAGGCGTTGAATGAGGGTGAATTATGATTGAGCACTTTCTACGACCAGACTCCGTCGAACAGGCGCTGGAACTTAAACAGCGCTATCAAAATGAGGCGGTCTGGTTTGCGGGCGGCAGTAAGTTAAATTCCGCGCCCGGCCGCAGCGAAAAACGCGTGGCGATCTCCCTTGAGAGACTGTCTCTCGACTGGATCGACTGGGATAACGACTGCCTGCGCATCGGCGCGATGACTACCTTACAAACGCTGCGCGACAGCCACCATCTGCCCCCGGCGTTGTATGAGGCGCTGGGCTTTGTCTACTCCCGCCATCTGCGGAATCAGTCAACCTTAGGGGGCGAAATCGCCGCTATCGAAGAAGAATCCGTACTGCTCCCGGTGCTGCTGGCGCTGGATGCCGTGCTGGTGTTTGGCGATGGTGAAGCCCTCCATCTTGAGAATTACCTTCAGCAACCCGACGACAGTCTACTGACCGAGATCATCATTAAAGACCCTTACCGCGCCTGCTCTACCCGCAAAATCAGCCGCTCTCAGGCGGGCCTTGCGGTGCTAACGGCGGCCGTCGCCATTGATGACCACAATCAGGTACGTATTGCGCTGGACGGCGTGGCGGAAAGGCCGCTGCGGTTGCGGGATGTGGAGGCGCAGCGGCTGGAAGGCGAGCAGCTTGAAGCCGCCGTCAGCGCGGCGATTTTCCCGCGTGACGATGTGCGCGGCAGCGTGGCCTATAAACGCTATATCGCGGGTGTGGTGGTGGCCGACCTGTATGCGGACTGCCAGCAGAAGGGAGAGGAAATCCAATGATCATTCACTTTACGCTCAACGGCCGCGCACAAACGCTGGATGCCCAACCCGGCGCAAACGTTCAGAAATTGCTGTTCGGACTGGGGATGCATTCGGTTCGCAACAGCGACGACGGCTTCGGCTTTGCCGGTTCAGACGTCATTTTGTTTAATGGGCGCCTGATTAACGCCTCGCTGCTGATTGCCGCTCAACTGGAAAACGCGCAGATCACAACGGCGGAGTCGTTAGGCAAATGGAATCAGCTAAGCCTGGTACAACAGGCGATGGTGGATGTCGGCGTGGTGCAATCCGGCTATAACGATCCCGCCGCGGCGCTGATCATCACTGATTTGCTGGATCGCATCGCCACACCGACCCGCGATGAGATAGATGATGCGTTATCGGGTCTGTTCAGCCGTGACGCCGGCTGGCAGCAGTATTATCAGGTTATCGATCTGGCGGTGGCGCGCAAAGCCGATCCGAATGCTGTGTGTAACACCGCGCCGACGTTTCGTGATGATCTGGCGGTAGTGGGTAAGATCCACCCGAAAACTGACGCTGCTAAAATGGTGCAGGCCAAACCTTGCTATGTCGAAGACCGCATTACGTCTGACGCCTGTACCATCAAAATGCTGCGTAGCCCGCATCCCCACGCACTGATTACTCACCTTGACGTCAGCAAAGCGGAGGCGCTGCCCGGCGTGGTGCACGTCATTACCTGGCGCAACTGCCCGGACATTTACTACACCCCTGGCGGACAAAGTGCGCCGGAGCCGTCGCCGCTTGACCGTCGCATGTTCAGCAAAAAACTGCGGCACGTCGGCGACCGTGTAGCGGCGGTGGTGGCGGAAACGGAAGACATCGCGCTCCAGGCATTAAAACTGATCGACGTGGAATACCAGCTACTGAAACCGGTAATGTCGATTGACGAAGCCATGGCGGAAGACGCGCCGGTGGTTCACGACGAACCGGTGGTGTATGTCGCTGGCGCGCCGGATACGCTTGAAGAAGACAATAAAAAAGCGGTCCAGCGTGATGAGCACATGATAATCAACTTCCCGATAGGCTCCCGCCCGGCGAAGAATATTGCCGCCAGCATCCACGGGCATATTGGCGATGTCGAACGCGGCTTTGCTGAAGCGGACGTGATTATCGAGCGAACTTATTCGTCAACTCAGGCTCAACAGTGCCCGACCGAAACCCATATCTGCTTTACTCGCATGGACGGCGACCGACTGGTTATCCATGCCTCAACCCAGGTGCCGTGGCACGTACGTCGCCAGGTGGCGCGCATCGTCGGCATGAAACAAAACAAAGTACACGTGATTAAAGAGCGCGTCGGCGGAGGGTTTGGGTCAAAACAGGATATTTTGCTGGAAGAAGTGTGCGCCTGGGCCACCTGCGTGACGGGCCGTCCGGTTTATTTCCGCTATACCCGCGAAGAAGAGTTTATCGCCAATACCTCACGCCACGTGGCGAAAGTCACCGTAAAACTGGGGGCGAAAAAAGACGGGCGCTTAACCGCCATCAATATGGATTTTCGCGCCAATACCGGGCCTTACGGCAACCACTCACTGACGGTCCCCTGCAACGGACCGGCGCTTTCCCTGCCGCTTTACCCGTGCGATAACGTCGATTTTCAGGTGACCACCTACTACAGCAATATTTGCCCAACCGGCGCCTACCAGGGTTACGGCGCGCCGAAAGGCAATTTCGCCATCACCATGGCACTGGCGGAACTGGCGGAGCAGTTACAGATAGACCAACTGGAAATTATCGAACGCAACCGCGTGCATGAAGGTCAGGAGCTGAAAATTCTGGGCGCGATCGGCGAAGGTAAAGCGCCGACATCAGTGCCGTCCGCCGCCAGTTGCGCGCTGGAAGAGATCCTGCGCCAGGGCCGGGAGATGATCCAGTGGGATTCGCCGAAACCAAGCCAGGGCGACTGGAAGATTGGGCGCGGTGTGGCGATCATCATGCAAAAATCGGGGATCCCGGATATCGATCAGGCAAACTGCATGATCAAACTGGATTCCGATGGCACCTTCATTGTGCACTCCGGCGGCGCGGATATTGGCACCGGGCTTGATACGGTGGTCAGTAAGCTTACGGCAGAAGTGCTGCGCTGTCCGCTGGAAGATGTGCATGTCATTTCCGGCGATACCGACCATGCCCTGTTTGATAAAGGCGCGTATGCCTCGTCCGGCACCTGCTTCTCTGGTAACGCGGCGCGCATGGCCGCTGAAAATCTGCTTAAGAAAATTCAGTTCCACGGCGCGCAAATGCTCAACGAGCCCGAAAGCGACGTCACCATTGTCGCCCCGGGCATCGTACGCGGTAAGAAAGGCGAAGTGACGTACGGGCAGATAGCCCACAAAGCGGAAACCGGCACTGGCTTTGGCATGCTGGTGGCGACGGCCTGTTATATCACGCCGGAATTCGCCTTCCCGTACGGGGCTAACTTTGCGGAAGTGGCAGTGAACACCCGCACCGGGGAAATCCGTCTGGATAAATTCTATGCCCTGCTCGATTGCGGCACGCCGGTTAACCCGGATCTCGCACTGGGGCAGATTTATGGCGCCACGCTGCGCGCCATTGGGCATAGCCTGATGGAAGAGATTATTTACGACGCCGGCGGGCATCCGATAACCCGCGATTTACGCAGCTACGGCGCGCCAAAAATTGGCGACATTCCACGTGATTTCCGCGCGGTGCTGGTGCCAAGCGATGACAAAGTCGGGCCGTTCGGCGCGAAGTCCATCTCTGAGATTGGCGTAAACGGGGCTGCGCCCGCTATCGCCACGGCTATTCATGACGCCTGCCAGGTCTGGCTGCGGGAATGGCATTTCACCCCAGAGAAGATCCTCAGCGCATTAGGAAAATTGTAATTGTTCAGGCCGCTTCGGCGGCCTGTTACCAACGATTCAATGCCTCACAACATAAGCGTCTGCATAAAGCGCGAGTACCGGCTCAGGGGTTGCTGTACCTGAAAAACGGGTGATTTAACGCAGATAATTATTAATTGAATCAGATGATCAAATTTGCTTAACAGGAGTAAAGGGATGTCTGATATATCACACAAGGGTTCGGATCTTATTTATGAGCTAGATGATAATCCTCCGTTTCACCAAACCCTGATTGGTGCCATCACCCACCTGCTGGCGATTTTTGTGCCGATGGTGACCCCCGCGCTGATAGTTGGTGCAGCACTGCAACTCTCAACTGAAACCACCTCTTATCTCGTTTCCATGGCGATGATCGCCTCCGGCGTCGGCACCTGGCTCCAGGTTAATCGCTATGGGCATATCGGCTCAGGTTTATTATCCATTCAGTCGGTCAATTTTTCGTTCGTCACAGTCATGATTGCGCTTGGTAGCAGTATGAAAAGCGATGGAATGCATGAAGAACTGATTATGTCGGCGCTGCTCGGCGTGTCGTTCGTGGGCGCCTTTTTAGTGGTGGGCTCGTCGTTTATTCTGCCTTATCTGCGCCGCGTTATTACGCCCACCGTCAGCGGCGTGGTGGTGTTGATGATAGGCCTGAGTCTTATCAAAGTCGGCATTATCGATTTCGGCGGCGGATTTGCCGCAAAAAGCAGCGGCACGTTCGGGAATTACGAGAATATTGGCGTCGGCCTGTTGGTATTACTGGTGGTTATCGGCTTTAACTGCTGCCGCAGCCCTTTACTGCGCATGGGCGGTATCGCGATTGGGCTGATCGTGGGTTACATCGTGTCACTCTGCCTGGGCATGGTCGATTTCAGCAGTATGCGTAATCTCCCCCTGATCACCATCCCGATCCCATTCAAATATGGTTTTGAATTTAGCTTTCACCACTTCCTGGTGGTGGGCACGATTTATTTATTGAGCGTGCTGGAAGCCGTTGGGGATATCACCGCCACGGCGATGGTTTCCAACCGGCCGATTAAAGGCGAAGAGTATCAGTCACGACTAAGAGGCGGGGTACTCGCTGACGGCCTGGTATCGGTGATTGCCTCAGCCCTGGGTTCGCTGCCGCTGACGACATTTGCCCAGAACAATGGCGTCATCCAGATGACGGGCGTGGCCTCCCGCTACGTTGGGCGGTTTATTGCCGTGATGCTGGTGATCCTGGGGTTATTCCCGGGCATCGGGCGCTTCTTTACCACCATTCCTGCGCCGGTGCTCGGCGGCGCGATGACGCTGATGTTCTCTATGATCGCCATTGCCGGGATCCGCATCATTATCACCAACGGTCTCAAACGCCGTGAAACGCTGATCGTCGCCACCTCTTTAGGGTTGGGCCTTGGCGTCTCCTACGATCCGGCGATTTTCCAGGTGCTGCCGGCCTCCATTTATGTATTGGTAGAAAACCCCATTTGCGCAGGTGGGCTGACCGCCATCCTGCTGAACTTACTCATTCCGCTTGGGCAGAAGGAAGAACAACCTGTGCCTGACGGGATGAAAGAACTGGATTTGAAATAAGGAGCAGATATGTCAGGTGAACAGACGCTTAAAGCCGTGCGCGGCAGTTTTCTCGATATTACCCGCACCGTTGAACATCCGGAGGAAATCGAATCCGCGCTGCGTTTTGTTGAGGACGGGCTGCTGTTGATCCGCAATGGCAAAGTGGCGTGGTTCGGGGAGTGGGAAGACGGAAAATCACAAGTTCCCGCCTCGGTTCGCGTGCGCGATTACCGTGGGAAAATGGTGGTACCAGGGTTTGTCGATACCCATATTCACTACCCGCAAAGTGAAATGGTGGGCGCATACGGCGAACAACTGCTGGAGTGGCTCAATAAACACACCTTCCCCACGGAGCGCCGCTATCAGGATGCGGAATATGCCCGTGAAATGTCGACGTTTTTCTTAAAACAGCTACTGCGTAACGGCACCACGACGGCGCTGGTGTTTGGCACGGTTCATCCGGAATCGGTGGATGCGCTGTTCGAGGCCGCCAGCCAAATTAATATGCGGATGATTGCGGGCAAAGTGATGATGGACCGCAACGCGCCCGACTATCTGCTCGACGACGCGGAAACGAGCTATACGCAAAGCAAAGCGCTGATTGAACGCTGGCACAAAAATGGCCGTCTGTTGTATGCCATTACCCCGCGCTTCGCGCCGACCTCATCCCCGGAACAGCTTGCCGTGGCCCAGCGGCTACGCGAGGAGTATCCCGACACCTGGCTGCATACCCATCTTTGCGAAAACAAACAGGAAATCGCATGGGTGAAGGAATTGTTCCCGGAACACGACGGTTATCTGGATGTGTATCACCAGTATGGGCTGACCGGGAAACGCAGCGTGTTCGCGCACTGCGTGCATCTGGAAGAAAAAGAGTGGGATTGCCTGAGCAAAACGGGTTCCAGCATCGCCTTTTGCCCGACTTCCAATCTCTATCTCGGCAGCGGGTTATTCAACCTTCAGCAGGCGTGGCGCAAAAAAATCAAGGTGGGCATCGGCACGGATATCGGCGCGGGCACCACGTTTAACATGCTCCAGACGCTGAACGAGGCCTATAAAGTCGTGCAATTACAGGGCTACCGGCTCTCTGCGTATGAAGCGTTTTATCTGGCTACGCTTGGCGGCGCGCATTCGCTCGGGCTTGAGCACTGCATCGGTAACTTTGCCCCGGGCAAAGAGGCCGACTTTGTGGTGCTGGAACCTACCGCTACGCCGCTCCAGCAGTTGCGCTATGACAACTCAATCTCACTGGTCGACAAGCTGTTTGTAATGATTACGCTCGGCGACGATCGCTCAATTTACCGTACCTACGTCGATGGTCGTCTGGTTTATGAACGCACTTAATAATTAAAAACTTACACTGAGGACATCATTATGTCTGGCGACACGCTACACACACCCGGCGCGATGCAACCGCGCAACGCCCTGGATAATTTTTTTAAAATCTCTGAACGCGGCAGTTCCACCCGCCAGGAAATACTGGCGGGGTTAACCACCTTTCTGGCGATGGTATATTCGGTCATCGTGGTGCCAGGGATGCTCGGCAAAGCGGGATTCCCACCCGGCGCGGTCTTTGTGGCGACCTGCCTGGTGGCGGGTGTCGGTTCGTTATTAATGGGGCTTTGGGCGAACCTGCCGATGGCTATCGGCTGTGCCATCTCTCTCACCGCCTTTACCGCCTTCAGCCTGGTGCTGGGCCAGCAGATCAGCATTCCGGTGGCGCTCGGCGCGGTCTTTTTGATGGGGGTGCTTTTCACCGCCATTTCGGTGACGGGCGTACGTACCTGGATTTTGCGTAATCTTCCCATGGGCATCGCGCACGGTACCGGTATTGGTATTGGGCTGTTCCTGTTGCTTATCGCCGCTAACGGCGTGGGTATGGTCATCAAAAACCCGCTTGAAGGCTTACCTGTGGCGCTGGGCTCATTTACCTCCTTCCCGGTAATGATGAGCCTGCTGGGGCTTGCGATGATCTTTGGTCTTGAGCGGTCGCGCATACCCGGCGGGATCCTGCTGGTGATTATCGGCATTTCCATTATTGGGCTTATCTTCGATCCGGCGGTGAAATTCCACGGGCTGGTGGCCATGCCAAGCCTTGCCGGGGAAGATGGCAAATCGCTGATGTTTAGCCTTGATATTATGGGGGCGCTGCAACCACACGTACTGCCAAGCGTACTGGCGCTGGTGATGACAGCGGTATTCGACGCCACCGGCACCATCCGCGCCGTGGCGGGCCAGGCCAATTTGCTGGATAAAAATAACCAGATAATCAACGGCGGTAAGGCCCTTACAAGCGACTCCGTAAGTTCGATTTTCTCAGGATTAATGGGTGCCGCTCCGGCGGCGGTGTATATCGAATCGGCGGCGGGTACGGCGGCGGGCGGCAAAACCGGCTTAACAGCGGTGGTGGTGGGCGCGCTGTTCCTGCTGATCCTGTTCCTGTCACCGCTTTCGTATCTGATACCGGGTTATGCCACGGCGCCGGCGCTGATGTACGTCGGCCTATTGATGCTAAGTAACGTCTCGAAACTCGACTTTAATGACTTTATCGACGCCATGTCCGGGCTGGTCTGCGCGGTGTTTATCGTGCTCACCTGCAACATTGTGACCGGAATTATGCTGGGCTTCGTGACGCTGGTGGTGGGACGGGTCTTTGCCCGCGAATGGGATCGCCTGAATATCGGCACCGTGGCGATTGCCGCCGTATTGGTGATTTTCTATGCCGGAGGCTGGGCGATTTAAGCGCCTGAAAGCCCTAAAAAACCCGCTTCGAGAAGCGGGTTTTTTTATAGCGCCGTCAACCGGCCCGCTGGCAGGCGCCCTGTCGCTCAAACCATGCCAGTATATCCCGCGCCGCCTGATGCCCGGCGGCCATGGCCGTGACCACCAAATCCGCGCCATGCACCGCATCGCCCCCGGCAAACACCGTATCGCGCGTGGTCTGCGTCGCCAACGGGCCGACGCCGGTAATAATTAACCCGTCTTCATTGCGCCGTACACCACTGCCCTGCAACCACGGCATGGCATGAGGCCGAAAGCCAAATGCCATTATCAGTACCTCTGCGGGCAACTCAAATTCTGAGTCGGCAATCGGACGTGGACGACGTCGCCCGTCTGGGCCCGGCTCGCCCATTTCTGTGCGAATCAACCCGATACCGCTCACCTGACCTCGCTCGTTGCGGGCAATGTATTGCGGCTGGACGTTAAATAAGAACGTGACGCCCTCTTCCCTGGCATTCGTCACCTCCTTGCGCGACCCCGGCATATTCACTTCATCGCGACGATAGGCGCAGGTGACGCTTGCCGCCTCGCGCCGCACCGCGGTACGCAGACAATCCATGGCGGTATCTCCGCCACCCAACACCACGACCCGCTTGCCTTTCAGTTCTGTCCACGGGTAATCGGATGCGTCCTCAAGCCCCATCACCCGGCGGGTATTCGCAATTAAAAATGGCAACGCCTGGATAACCCCCGGCGCATCTTCATGCTCCAGCCCGGCGGTCATTAACCCGTAGGTGCCCATTGCGAGGAACACTGCGTCATACTCGTCAATCAACTGGGTAAACGACTGATCGCGGCCAATTTCACAGTTAAGATGAAACCGGATGCCCATGTCGCTGAAAATAGCGCGCCGCTGGCTTAACAGCGATTTATCTAACTTAAACGACGGGATACCAAACGTTAGCAGCCCGCCAATTTCCGGGTGGCGATCAAATACTTCTACCTGAACGCCTTCGCGAGCCAGAAAATCGGCGCAGCCTAACCCTGCCGGGCCTGCGCCAATCACCGCCACGCGTTCCTGCCGCGGCGAAACTGCGCTAAAGGCAGGCCGCCAGCCCGATTTCAGCGCCGTGTCGGTGATATAGCGCTCCAGGTTGCCGACGGTCACTGCCCCGCTGCGATCTTTAAGCGTACAGGCGCCTTCACACAGGCGATCCTGCGGACAGACGCGCCCACAGATTTCCGGTAGCGAACTGGTCTGGTGGGAAAGTTGCGCGGCCTCCTCAATGCGCCCCTGCTGCACCAGACGAAGTAAATCCGGGATGGCGTTATGGACCGGGCAGGTCCAGTTACACCAGGCTTTTTGCGCGCAATGCAGGCAACGCTCACTTTCATAGTGAGCCTGCGCATCATCCAGCCCCCGGTAAATTTCATTGAAATCGGTTTTGCGCTCGGTAGCATCGCGCTTTTCCGCACCTTTACGCGGCGGTTTTCGCAAGATGATTTTGCTTTCTGACGCCGGGGCACAGGAACCCGGATTCGCCGCCTGCAACTGCCGGGCGCGGCGCAGCGTGCCAAGCCCGTTGTCATCCAACACACGCAACGCCTGGGTCGGGCAGTGCGCAACGCAGGCAGGCTCGGCCCCTTCAACGGAATGGCAAAGATCGCATTTTTGCGCCATCACGCCCGATCCTTGTGGGCTGACCACGATATCAATCGCGCCAAACGGACAAGCCACCAGGCAGCTTTTACAACCGATACAGCGCGCCGAATCAAGCTGAATAACCTCGTCGTCGTAATGCAGCGCGTTAACCGGGCAACTCTGAACACAGGGGGCGTTCAGGCAGTGTTTGCAGGTGACCGCGCTGCTGCGATCGCCATTACTTATTACGCGAATCCGCGGCAGAAAATCGCGGCGCTGTTTGGGCCAACCGCCGTGATGCGCAACCACACAGGCAACCTCACAAGCGCGACAGCCGATACACTCCTTTGCATCGGCAACAATCAATCTGTTCATAGATATCCTTTACGTTTCGGTTTGTGAAATTACATGTCTGAATGCAATGCAAGAACCGGGCGATGTTGTGTGTTCCCGTGAGGGGGAGGGAAATGTTGTGAATACGGTCAAATTAATCGCGCCAAAACTGTGGCAGGCGGGCGCAGTGCGTGGCGGTGTGGCTCTCAGAATGAGAGGAGAAAGAGAGATAAACCTCGTTTTTTACTCACCGGTCGGATCCGTTGATATCCCTTTCACAATGAATCACAACGACTCGCGCGGCTTATCAAACTGAGAATCAGCAGTTTTATCAAATGCGACCGCTTGCCCTTCCCGCCTCCTTTAACGCCCAGACCGACGCCACTTTGTGAACGCTTTCGCGTTTTCGCAACCCGCTGCGCCAAAAACGCAAACCTGGCACTGTCTGCGCATGATGTCAGGGGTTGGCAACCGTAATCACATCGCGGCAGATCCGGGTCGTCTGCGACCGTCGTCAGAGGAAGCCGTATTCACGCAGGCTATGCGCCGTCATCCGCCTGCGGGTTAACTTAAGGAAGGCATTTATGAGTACGCTTGATTCACGATCGGAAACGCACTCCCACGACCACGCCGTGCCGACGGACGAGGTTGATCGCGTGTTGTCGCCAGCGAAACTGTGCATCCTGGGTTTGCAGCATGTGCTGGTGATGTACGCCGGCGCCGTAGCGGTACCGCTAATGATTGGCGACAGGTTGGGTCTTGATAAAGAGACGGTGGCGCTGTTGATAAGCTCCGATCTGTTCTGCTGCGGCGTCGTGACGCTGTTGCAGTGCCTCGGGGTGGGTCGTTTTATGGGCATTCGACTGCCGGTGATTATGTCGGTCACCTTCGCCGCCGTGACGCCAATGATCGCCATCGGCCTCAATCCGAATGTTGGGTTGACGGGGATTTTCGGGGCAACCATTGCGGCAGGTTTCATCACAACCTTGCTGGCGCCGCTGATTGGTCGCCTGATCCCGTTGTTCCCGCCGCTGGTGACGGGTGTGGTGATTACGTCCATTGGGCTTAGCATTATTCAGGTGGGTATCGACTGGGCGGCAGGCGGGAGAGGCAATCCGCATTACGGCGATCCGGTTTACCTGGCTATTTCCTTTGCCGTGCTGCTGTTTATTCTTATCGTCACCCGCTTTGCCAAAGGCTTTATGTCCAACGTGGCCGTTCTGCTGGGTATTGTCTTTGGCTTTGTACTCTCGTTGATGGTAAACGAAGTGAACCTGTCCGGGCTGCATGATGCGAAGTGGTTCGCCATTGTGACGCCAATGGCGCTCGGCACGCCGGTGTTTGATCCAGTGTCGATCCTGACCATGACCGCCGTATTGATTATCGTCTTTATCGAGTCCATGGGGATGTTCCTGGCGCTGGGGGAAATCGTCGGACGCAGATTGTCTTCGCAGGATATTGTTCGCGGCCTGCGGGTTGACGGATTCGGTACCATGTTTGGCGGCATGTTCAACAGTTTCCCCCATACCTCGTTTTCACAAAACGTCGGGCTTGTCAGCGTCACCCGCGTATACAGTCGCTGGGTGTGCGTGGCGGCGGGGATCATTTTGATCCTCTTTGGTATGGTGCCGAAAATGGCGGTACTGGTCGCCTCAATTCCTCAATTCGTACTGGGCGGCGCGGGGCTTGTGATGTTCGGCATGGTGCTCGCCACGGGCATTCGGATCCTGTCTCGCATCAATTACACCACCAACCGCTATAACCTTTATATTGTGGCCATCAGCCTGGGCGTCGGCATGACGCCGATGCTGTCTCATAACTTTTTTTCACAATTTCCCGCCATGCTCCAGCCGCTGCTCCACAGCGGGATCATGCTCGCGACGTTTAGCGCGGTGACGTTGAATCTGTTTTTCAACGGCTACCATCCGCAGCCTGGCATGGTGGAAGAGCCTCGCTGCGTGAGCGGCAAGTCGGTGAGAACCGTGCGGATGTGGCTGCTGCTGCGAAAAGTGAAAAAGAATCAGGACGCGGGGGAGTGAAGTAAAAAGCCGCTTTCACAGAAGGCGGCTTTGATTTCGCCCTGAAAGGGCGTACCAAAACCGGTAAAAAGAAGTCTCTGCCAGCCCTGAGATTTCAATCTACAGGCCATAAGGCAGAGCCAAAACCAGATGATGACCACGCCCACAGGACAGGTTTTCGGTTGGCAATAAAAAAGGCACCGGTTGAACGCCGGTGCCTTTCGCTAAAGCAAAAAACCTTATTTAACCGGACGCATCGCCGGGAACAGGATCACGTCACGGATAGTGTGGCTGTTGGTAAACAGCATCACCATACGGTCGATACCAATTCCAAGGCCCGCCGTCGGCGGCAGGCCGTGCTCAAGCGCTGTCACATAGTCTTCGTCATAGAACATGGCTTCGTCATCGCCCGCGTCTTTGGCATTGACCTGATCCTGGAAACGCTGCGCCTGATCTTCAGCATCGTTCAGCTCGCTAAAGCCGTTGCCGATTTCGCGGCCACCGATGAAGAATTCGAAACGGTCAGTAATCTCCGGGTTGACATCATTGCGGCGCGCCAACGGAGAGACTTCCGCCGGGTACTCGGTGATAAATGTCGGTTGGATCAGATGCGCTTCTGCAACTTCTTCGAAGATCTCAGTCACGATACGGCCCAGACCCCAGCTCTTCTCAACCTTGATGCCGATGGATTCAGCAATCGCTTTGGCGGAATCGAAGTTATCCAGATCGGCCATGTTGGTTTCCGGACGGTATTTCTTGATAGCTTCGCGCATGGTCAGTTTTTCGAATGGCTTACCGAAGTCGAACACTTCATCGCCGTAAGGCACTTCGGTTTTACCCAGTACGTCCTGCGCGAGGGTGCGAAACAGCGATTCGGTCAGTTCGATCAGATCTTTGTAGTCCGCATATGCCATATAGAGTTCCATCATGGTGAACTCTGGGTTATGACGCACCGAAATACCTTCGTTACGGAAGTTACGGTTAATCTCGAATACGCGTTCGAAACCGCCAACCACCAGACGTTTCAGGTACAGTTCCGGCGCGATACGCAGGTACATGTCCAGGTCCAGCGCATTATGATGGGTGATAAACGGACGGGCAGACGCACCGCCTGGGATCACTTGCATCATTGGGGTTTCCACTTCCATAAAGCCGCGCGCCACCATGAACTGACGGATACCCGCCATGATTTGCGAACGTACTTTAAAGGTGTTGCGGGATTCATCATTGGAGATGAGATCCAGGTAGCGCTGACGGTAGCGCGCTTCCTGATCCTGCAGACCGTGGAATTTATCCGGCAGCGGGCGCAGGGCTTTAGTCAGCAGGCGCAGCTCCGTACAGTGGATAGACAGCTCGCCGGTTTTGGTTTTAAACAGCTTACCGCGTGCCGCCAGGATATCGCCCAGATCCCATTTTTTGAACTGTTCGTTGTAGACGCCTTCCGGCAGATCGTCACGGGCAACGTATAACTGAATGCGACCGCCTACGTCCTGCAACGTAACGAAAGAGGCTTTACCCATGATACGGCGGGTCATCATACGACCGGCAACCGCTACTTCGATATTCAGCGCTTCCAGTTCTTCGTTGTCTTTAGCATCGAATTCAGCATGCAGTTGGTCAGAGGTGTGGTCGCGACGGAAATCGTTCGGGAACGCGACGCCCTGCTCACGAAGCTGAGCCAGCTTCTCGCGACGGGTTTGCAGCTCATTATTGAGATCGACAGTAGTATCCGCGTTCTGCGCTTGTTGTTCAGACATTTTGATTCCTCATAACCCTGCTTTCAAACTAGCTTCGATGAATTTGTCCAGATCGCCATCCAGCACCGCCTGCGTGTTACGGGTTTCAACACCGGTACGCAGATCTTTGATGCGGGAATCGTCCAGTACGTAAGAGCGGATTTGGCTGCCCCAGCCGATATCCGATTTGTTGTCTTCCAGCGCCTGCTTCTCAGCATTTTTCTTTTGCATCTCAAGCTCATACAGTTTCGCTTTCATCTGTTTCATGGCCTGATCTTTGTTCTTGTGCTGAGAACGGTCATTCTGGCACTGCGTTACGGTCCCGGTTGGAATATGGGTAATACGTACCGCAGATTCCGTACGGTTAACGTGCTGACCGCCCGCACCAGAGGCGCGGTAAACGTCGATACGCAGGTCCGCCGGGTTGATTTCGATATCAATGTCGTCATCCACTTCCGGATAAACGAAGGCGGAACTGAACGACGTATGACGGCGACCACCGGAGTCAAACGGACTCTTACGCACCAGACGGTGAACGCCGGTCTCGGTACGCAGCCAGCCAAACGCATATTCGCCGGAAATTTTGATGGTGGCGGATTTGATACCCGCCACTTCACCTTCAGATTCTTCAATAATTTCGGTTTTGAAGCCGCGCGCTTCCGCCCAACGCAGATACATGCGCAGCAGCATACTGGCCCAGTCCTGCGCTTCGGTGCCGCCAGAACCGGCTTGCAGATCGAGATAGCAGTCGGCGCTGTCGTACTCACCGGAGAACATACGGCGGAATTCGAGCTGCGCTAATTTCCCATCAAGCTGATCGAGTTCAACTACGGCTTCGTTGAACGTTTCTTCGTCGTCGGCTTCAACGGCGAGCTCCAGCAGGCCAGAAACATCTTCAAGCCCCTGATTTAATTGGTCCAGCGTGTCAACGATCGCTTCCAGAGAAGAGCGCTCTTTCCCCAGCGCCTGGGCGCGTTCGGGCTCGTTCCAGACATCAGGCTGTTCGAGTTCAGCGTTTACTTCTTCGAGACGTTCTTTCTTTGCATCGTAGTCAAAGATACCCCCTAAGAACGTCGGTGCGCTCGGTGATATCCTGAATACGGTTTTTTACCGGATTAATTTCAAACATGGTCTGTAAGATCTTTAATTGATGACGGAAGTCAAAGTGCGGACGTAAGGGCGAAAGTTTACCGGAATTTCGCCCTTTTTTATAGCGAAAGTGGCGCTAAAGCGGCCAGAGATGGTCGATTATTAACTGTACGCTACGGTTACCGCGAAACTCGTTAATATCAAGCTTATAAACCATTTCCACTTCGCGCACGCCTGCATCGGGCCAGCGCGCGGTGTCCACGTTAAAGGCGATGCCGTCTAACAGCGGGCCGCCCTGCGCAGGTTCGATCATCACCTTCAGGTGGCGCTCGCCAACCAGACGCTGTTGCAACAGGCGAAAACGCCCGTCAAATACCGGCTCAGGAAAGGCCTGGCCCCACGGACCGGCATCGCGCAGCATTTCTGCGGTTTCAAGCGTCATCTCCTGCGGTTGCAGCGGGCCATCCGACCACACTTCCCCTTCGAGTTGCGCCGGATCGAGCAGTTGCTCTACCAGCTCAGCGAAACGCGTTTGAAATACTTCAATCTTTTCGGCTTCCAGCGACAATCCCGCCGCCATGGCATGACCGCCGAATTTAAGAATAAGGCCTGGATTCAAGGTATCCAATCGCTCCAGCGCATCGCGCAGATGCAGCCCTGGAATCGACCGGCCCGATCCTTTCAGCGTGCCGTCGCCTGCGGGCGCGAAGGCGATCACCGGGCGATGGAACCGCTCTTTAATACGCGAGGCCAGAATCCCCACCACGCCCTGATGCCACTCGGGATGATAAATGGCTAACCCGACCGGCAGTTCATCGGCGCTTTTCAAAAAGGCATCGCACAGCGCCAGCGCTTCAACCTGCATACCCTGCTCGATTTCTTTTCGGGTCTGATTTAACGCATCAAGTTCATTTGCCAGTACCCGGGCTTCACCTGCGTTATCGCACAATAACAGCGCCACGCCGACCGACATGTCATCCAGTCGCCCGGCGGCATTTAAGCGCGGCCCCAGGGCGAAACCCAAATCGCTTGCCGCAAGCTTCTGCGGTTCGCGATTAGCAATTTCCAGCAGCGCGCGAATGCCTGGTCGACATTTTCCGGCCCGGATACGGCTTAGCCCCTGCCAGGTGAGAATACGATTGTTGGCATCAAGCGGCACCACGTCCGCCACCGTGCCGAGCGCGACTAAATCCAGATACTCCGCCAGATTAGGGATGGCGATACCCTGCTCCTCAAACCAGCCTTTGTCGCGCAAATGGCTACGCAGCGCCAGCATCAGATAAAACGCGACCCCAACCCCGGCCAGTGATTTCGAGGGGAATTCACAGTCTGGCAGGTTGGGATTAATGATGGCTTCTGCATCCGGAAGTGTCGCGCCTGGCAGGTGATGATCGGTCACTAGCACCGGAATGCCATATTGATGCGCGTGGGCGACGCCGGCGTGGGAGGAAATGCCGTTATCCACCGTCATGATAAGCTCTGCGCCCAGCGCTTTTGCCTGATCCACCACTTCGGGGCTAAGGCCGTAACCGTCCTCAAAGCGGTTGGGCACCAGATAACCTATCTCTTTGCCGCCGAGGCTACGCAACGCCAGTACGCTAAGCGCGGTGCTGGTGGCGCCGTCGGCGTCAAAATCGCCAACCACCACAATGCGCCGCCCGTCTTTAAGCGCTTGATACAGCATCTCAACAGCTATAGTGATGCCGCTCAACTGCTGCCAGGGCAGCATACCTTTCACGCTGCGTTCGAGATCTTCAGCGCCCCGCACGCCACGGCTGGCATACAGACGTTTTAATAGTGCCGGAAGCGTCGTTGGCAGAGCGGCTGACTCATCAACAGTACGGCGGCGAAGTTGTGATTGTTGCTTCACCCGTTATTGCCCGTTTCCACTGATTTGCTTCTGATGTTCGTCAAGGAACGCTTTCATCTCTTGCGGACCCTGATAACCTGGCACCACATAGCCATTGCTCAGTACAATTGCCGGCGTACCGCTTACGCCAAATTGCACGCCCAACGCGTAATGATCGGCGATATCAATATCGCAACTGGCGGCGGGAACCGCCTTACCGTTCATGGCGTCATCAAAGGCTTTGTTGCGATCTTTGGCGCACCAGATGGACTTCATGTCTTTCTCCGCCTGGCTCTGAATGCCCTGGCGCGGGAACGCCAGATAACGCACGGTAATGCCCAGCGCGTTATAGTCTTTCATCTCTTCATGCAGTTTGTGGCAATAGCCGCAGGTGATATCGGTAAATACCGTAATCACATGTTTTTCCTGCGGTGCTTTATACACAATCATCTCTTTTTCAAGCTGGGTCAGTTTCCCCATCAGCAATTGATTAGTGACGTTGACCGGCGAACTGCCGCTGACGTCATAAAGCGGTCCCTGAATGATATGTTTGCCATCTTCGGTGACGTAAAGCACACCGCTGCTGGTGAGTACCGTTTTCATGCCGGGAACCGGAGAAGACTGGATATCAGCGCTTTGTACGCCCAGTTTGGCGAGAGATTGTTTAATCACCGCATCGTCAGCGTGAGCGATGCCGGAAAGTGCCGCTGCCAGCAGTGAGAGCAGCATAAAGCCTTTTTTCATAACATGTCCTTTAGTCAGCAAGCATTCACGCACGGGGGTGATGCTGTTGATGAAGTTGTCGCAGGCGTTCGGTCGCCACATGCGTATAAATTTGGGTTGTTGATAAATCACTATGGCCTAATAACATTTGCACCACGCGCAGATCCGCGCCGTGATTAAGCAAATGGGTGGCGAAAGCATGGCGTAATACGTGAGGCGATAATTTATCGCTATCAATGCCCGCTAGTGTGGCGTAATGCTTTATGCGATGCCAGAAGGTTTGACGCGTCATTTGTTGCGCGCGGTTACTGGGAAACACCACATCACTGGACTGCCCGTTGAGTAACCACGGGCGTCCATACTCAAGAAACTGCTCCAGCCAGTGAACCGCCTCTTCGCCAAGCGGCACCAGGCGCTCTTTATTGCCTTTCCCCACCACGCGCACCACGCCCTGGCGCAGGCTAATATCGCTCATCACAAGTCCCACCAGCTCCGAGACGCGAAGTCCGGTGGCATAAAGCACTTCGAGCATCGCCTTGTCGCGAAGTTCAATGGGATTGCCATCAAGCGCGGGCGCCTGTAACAGACGTTCGACCTGCGCTTCGCTTAAGTCTTTCGGCAAGCGCTGCGGCAGCTTAGGCGAGGCCAGTTGCGCACTGGGATCGTCCGGGCGCATTTTTTCGCGGTACAAGTGCTGGTATAGACGCCGGATAGCGCTGAGCAATCGCGCGGAGCTTGTCGCTTTATAGCCACCCTCAACTCGTTCGGCAAGCAGCCCCTGCAAATCATCGCGACTGGCACTGAGTAAATCGCGGTCATGATGATGGAGCCATTGCACCAGCATCGTTAAATCACGACGGTAAGCGCTAAGGGTATTTTCCGACAAATTTCGCTCAAGCCAGAGCGCATCGAGAAACTGTTCAATACGGGCAATATCCTGTTCCACATGAGCCTCTTATCAATCACGCAGGGTGGCATTATGCATGATAGCGGTCGCGATCTGGTACACTGGGGACCAGCACAGCAAGCAATGAGACGTAATCGCTATGAATATGGGTCTTTTTTATGGTTCCAGCACCTGTTACACCGAAATGGCGGCGGAAAAAATCCGTGACATGATCGGGCCAGAACTGGTTACGCTGCACAACCTGAAAGATGACGCACCGGCGCTGATGGAGCAGTACGATGTGCTGATCCTCGGCATTCCGACATGGGATTTTGGCGAAATCCAGGAAGACTGGGAAGCCGTATGGGACCAACTGGACTCACTGGATTTGCAGGGCAAAATCGTCGCGCTCTACGGCATGGGCGACCAGGTAGGCTATGGCGAATGGTTCCTCGATGCCCTCGGTATGCTGCACGATAAACTGCTGACTAAAGGGGTAAAATTCGTCGGTTACTGGCCAACTGAAGGATATGAATTTACCAGCCCTAAACCCGTCATAGCGGATGGTCAGCTTTTTGTCGGCCTCGCGCTGGATGAAACTAATCAGTACGATTTAAGCGATGAGCGCATCCAGCAGTGGTGCGAGCAAATATTAGGAGAAATGGCGGCGCATTTCTCCTGAGATATTATGAATGGCGACCGCTTTGCGGTTGCTGCATCAAGATCCGACGTAAATCACGCCATTCACTGGCATCCATACTGTCTGCGGCAATCCATAAATGCTGGCTGCGGTGCGTGTCAGGATGGCGTAAGCGCAGCAACATGCCGCTTTGCAATATCCACGGCGCGCCCGTCAGCTCCCACTCTGTGCCCTGCCAGCGCAGCTGGTAATCCATCGTCAACTTTATCTCGCCCTGATGGGAATGGATGCGCCGTTGGCTTCGCACGCAATCAAACACCACTATCGATAATAAAATGAGCCAGACCGGCATATAACTTAACGGCCAGGGCAGCAGTAAAATCACCGCCGCGACGATACCGTGCAGCATCAGTGAAAACCACTGCGAGCGCCAGGAGACGCGCAGATCAGATTGCCACAGGACCACGATCCCGGTTCCGTGTTTGAATCATTTGCACCATGCGCTGCAGTTCTGGATCCGCAGGCTTACCGTGATTCATTAACCAGTTAAAAAGATCGGGGTCGTCACATTCGAGCAGGCGAATAAACACGCGTTTCTCATCGTCGCTCAGAGAGTCATACTCATGTTCAAAGAATGGCATGATAGAGATATCAAGCTCACGCATCCCGCGACGGCATGCCCAATGAATACGGGCTTTATTGTTAATATCCATGACGGCTTTCCTGGGTCATCACTCTGGAAGATGCCTGCTAGTGTAACCCGTTTTCATCACTTCATTTAATGGAATGTTGGCATTTACGCGCTACGTTCCAAAAAACCCCATTAAAAATGAAACTATTACGCCGATAATGCGTAAAAACGCGCAAATAAAAAAGACGGCACGAAAGGCCATATCAAAGCGCTTGCAATGTCTTGTGGCTCTTTTACCATTAGTCTCATTAGACAATGCATTATGAATCGGGGCACTTATATGGCTTTTAATCCGTTCCCTCCGCGGCAGCCGACGGCTTCCGCTCGTCTGCCTTTAACGCTTATTACCCTTGAAGACTGGGCGCTCGCGACTATGACTGGCGCTGACAGCGAAAAGTATATGCAAGGCCAGGTGACCGCGGACGTTGCGCTAATGGGTGAAAACCAACACCTTTTGGTTGCCCATTGCGACGCGAAAGGCAAGATGTGGAGTGATTTACGTCTTTTTCGCCAACAAGATGGCTTCGCGTGGATCCAGCGTCGTAGCGTGCGCGAAGCGCAACTCACCGCGCTTAAGAAATATGCCGTATTTTCAAAAGTGACCATCGCACCGGACGATAACGCCGTGCTGTTAGGCGTGGCCGGTTTCCAGGCGCGCGCTGCGCTGGCAAACCAGTTCGCCACGTTACCTGATGCAGAAAACCCCGCCGTACATGACGGCGACACCACCCTGCTCTGGTTGCCGCTGCCTGCCGAACGTTTTCTTCTAATCACCACCGAAGAAAAAGCGCAGCAGTTGTGTGACAGTTTGCAGGGCGAAGCGCAGCGTAATGCGAGCCAACAGTGGCTGGCGCTTGATATCGAAGCCGGTTATCCGGTGATTGATGATGTAAACAGTGCGCAATTTATCCCGCAGGCGACGAATCTCCAGGCTTTTGGCGGCATCAGCTTTAAGAAAGGCTGCTATACCGGTCAGGAAATGGTTGCGCGTGCTAAATTCCGCGGCGCTAACAAACGTGCGCTTTGGACGTTGGTGGGCAATGCGAGCCGCACGCCTGCACCGGGAGAAGATCTGGAATTGAAGATGGGCGACAACTGGCGCCGCACTGGCACTGTGCTTGCCGCCGTCACGCTGGATGATGGTACGGTACGTGTTCAGGTAGTAATGAATAACGACATGGAAAGCGCCAGCATATTCCGGGTGCGTGATGAACCGAGCCATACGCTGTCTATTGAGCCGCTGCCCTATTCGTTAGAAGAAGCGTAACAGCACATGCCCTGCGACAGTGCGGGGCATCATTTTGCCTTCAATGACGTTGCAGAACGGCTACGTTTACACGTGTGGTAAAACGCTCGGGCTGGGTTCGAATGCTAAAATGCAGTAAAAGCCAGTCGCGAGCGTAAACGTAACCTATGGCAGGCAGTGCTATTAACCCACGTAGAGATAAATGGCCAGGAAGTGACACACGCTACCGCCCAGCACAAAACCATGCCAGATAGCATGATTGAACGGGATGCGTTTGCACACGTAGAAAATCACGCCAAGCGAGTAGACAATCCCCCCCGCCGCCAGCAACGTCACCCCGCCGAGGGCGAGCTTTTCGGTAAGCTGATAAATCACGATAAGCGACAACCAGCCCATCGCCAGATAAGTGACAAGCGACAGCACTTTAAACCGATGGGCAATGGTTAATTTAAATAAGATGCCCAGTAGCGCCAGGCTCCAGATTACGATCATCAGCCCGCGCGCCAGCGGGGAATCGAGCCCCACCAGTAAAAATGGTGTGTAGGTTCCGGCTATCAGTAGATAAATCGCGCAGTGGTCGAATTTCTTAAGCCACATTTTGGCTCTGGCATGCGGTACGGCGTGATACAATGTGGAGGCCAAAAACAGCAAAATCATGCTGCCGCCATAAAGGCTATAACTGGTGATAGCCATCACGTCGGCATTGGAGTCCACCGCCTGGATTAGCAGTAGCACCAGCCCAACGATACCGAATACCAGGCCAATTCCGTGGCTGATACTGTTGGCTATTTCCTCAGCCAGTGAATATCCCTTCTGAATTATTGGTTTGCTCACGTTAAGGCGACTCCATGGAAACTGAACAGAAAAGCAACTCTCCTAGCCTAATTGAGAATGATTTCAGTGTACACCTGTTCGCTAAAATATTTATTTTTGCGATGGTTCATCCCACTTACGCGATGCCTTGCCTTATGAAGAAATCACCTCGAACGTAATGGCGTAAAGTTGCGTGACGCCTGGATAAATCTCGCCAATGACATGGCGCAGCTCATCAAGCGTCATATTTTCCTGACGCGCATGCTCTTCGGTTAACGCATTAAGTTGAATCGGAGTCACGCTTAACACGTTGATTGTGCAGAAATACTTATCGTCTTCATAGCGCCCGACGCGTAGTACTTGCCCTTGCTTAAAATGCGCTTCGCTCTCATCACGAAGCGTAATGGTCTTGCGGCCTGCCAGAATGTCGCTTTCAAAGCGCGTAAAGAAAGTAATGTCGTTCATGGTGTCCTCACTGGAGTGTTTACCGATGCCGGGATATTACCTTCCCTGGGGTGGGTTCAAAACCGTATTTCCAGTATCCTTGGCGCAGTGTATGAAAAAGGATCGCTCGCCGTGACGCTATTCACCCATTCCGCCGTTGCTCGCCTGAATAACATCGAAATGATGGTTTATAACTTCGTCATCAAAAATCGCGACAAAGTGATGTACATGACGATCCGCGAGCTGGCTGAAGCAGTGGGTGTTTCCACCACCACGGTGCTGCGCTTTTGCCGCAAACTTAACTGCGACGGCTACTCGGAATTCCGCGTCCGCTTTAAGCTCTACCTGGAGCAAAACGAACCTCAACCGACGCATTTCGGCGCCAGCGAAATCATCAGTTTTTTCCGTAGCGTCAATAACGACGAGTTTGAGCAATTACTGGATAACGCGGCGGATATTATTTTAGCGTCCGAGCGTATTATTTTCGTCGGCGCGGGAACGTCCGGTTCACTGGCAAAATACGGCGCGCGTTTTTTCTCAAACGTCGGCAAATTCAGTAATCATATAGATGACCCCTATTTCCCCGTGACCAACGATATGGCAAAAAACGCGCTGGCGATCGTGCTGTCGGTGTCCGGCGAAACAGAGGAGATCTTGCGCTTCGCAAGCCAGTTCAGCCTGCACCATTGCAAAGTGCTCTCTATCACCAGTCACGATAATTCGTCTCTTGCCAAAATGGCCGATTTCAATCTCTCCTGGCATATTCCCCAGACGCGCGTAGCAGGCGTCTACGACATCACCACCCAAATCCCGGTGGTCTATATTCTTGAGACTCTGGGGCGCAAAATCGCCAGCAAACTGGGCCAATAAAACACCCTATTTTCTGTCGGTAACAAGTCACAACTTGTTGATTTTGTTATAACGTGACAAATACTGGCAGTTTTGCCAGACTCGCCTGCGACATCCCCTTTTTCTCTTCATTCTGGAATCGCTACGATGAAAAAACTGACTTTACCCGAAGACTTTTTATGGGGTGGCGCGGTCGCCGCACACCAGGTTGAAGGTGGCTGGAATGAAGGCGGCAAAGGCCCCAGCATTTGTGACGTGTTGACCGGCGGCGCGCACGGCGTTCCACGTGAAATCACCCAACGCGTGGAGCCGGGTAAATACTACCCCAACCATGAAGCCGTGGATTTTCATGGCCGCTACAAAGAAGACATCAAATTATTCGCAGAGATGGGCTTTAAATGTTTTCGCACCTCTATCGCCTGGACCCGGATTTTCCCGAAAGGCGATGAACTGACGCCAAATGAAGAGGGTTTACAGTTCTATGACGACATGTTCGACGAACTGCTGAAGTACAACATTGAGCCAGTTATCACGCTCTCCCACTTTGAAATGCCGCTGCACCTGGTGCAGCAATACGGTGGCTGGACTCACCGTAAAGTGGTGGATTTCTTTGTGCGCTTCGCGAATGTGGTGTTTGAGCGCTATAAGCACAAAGTTAAATACTGGATGACGTTTAACGAAATCAACAACCAGCGCAACTGGCGCGCCCCGCTTTTTGGCTATTGCTGCTCCGGCGTGGTGTATACCGATTATGACAATCCGGAAGAAACCATGTATCAGGTGCTGCACCACCAGTTCGTTGCCAGCGCGCTGGCGGTGAAGGCGGCGCGTAGCATCAACCCGGAGATGAAAGTCGGCTGTATGCTGGCGATGGTGCCGCTCTATCCGTTCTCCTGCAAACCAGAAGACGTGATGTATGCGCAAGAATCGATGCGTGAGCGTTATGTCTTTACCGATGTGCAATTACGCGGTTACTACCCATCTTATGTTCTGAATGAGTGGGCGCGTCGCGGGTTTAACATCAAAATGGAAGACGGTGACGAACAGACGCTGCGCGATGGCACCTGCGATTATCTTGGCTTTAGCTACTACATGACTAACGCGGTGAAAGCGGAAGGCGGCAGCGGCGATGCGCTGAGCGGTTTTCAGGGCAGCGTGCCGAACCCGCATGTGAAAGCGTCCGACTGGGGCTGGCAGATTGACCCGGTTGGCCTGCGTTACGCGTTATGCGAACTTTACGAACGTTACCAGAAACCGCTGTTCATCGTGGAAAACGGTTTTGGCGCTTACGATAAAGTCGAAGCGGACGGCAGCATCAACGATGACTATCGCATCGACTATCTGCGTGCTCATATTGAAGAGATGATCAAGGCCGTAACCTGGGACGGCGTGGATCTGATGGGCTATACCCCGTGGGGTTGCATCGACTGCGTCTCTTTCACGACCGGCCAGTACAGCAAGCGCTACGGCTTTATCTATGTGAATAAACATGACGACGGCACCGGCGATATGTCCCGTTCACGCAAGAAAAGCTTCAACTGGTACAAAGAAGTGATCGCCAGCAACGGCGAAACCCTCTGATCACAAGCTTTTGTTTAAGGTGCGGGTAGCGGCTTCGCTTACCCGCCCTACCGCTTACGCGCTATTTTCCACCCGCCAGATCGAGAAAACTTCCCGTGACATACGAGGCTTTCTCGCTTAACAGCCAGACAATAGCTTGCGCCACCTCTTCCGGCTGGCCGCCACGCTGCATTGGCAACGCCGATTTTACCCGATCAACCCGTCCCGGTTCGCCGCCTGAAGCATGGATCTCGGTATAGATTAGACCCGGTCGTACGCCGTTTACACGGATACCCTGCGCCGCCACTTCCAGCGACAGGCCGATGGTAAGCGAATCTACCGCCCCTTTCGATGCGGCGTAATCCACATATTCTCCCGGTGCGCCAAGGCGTGATGCCGCCGATGAGACGTTAACAATCGCCCCGCCTGCGCCGCCGTGCTTATGCGACATACGCTTTACCGCTTCGCGGCAGCAAAGGAAATAGCCGGTAACGTTGGTGGTCAGCACCTGGTTAATGCGCTCGGCGGTCAGGTTTTCAATCGTGCACTGTTCAAACAGAATGCCTGCATTATTGACCAGCGCGGTCAGCGGCTCACCTTGTTGATCGAGAGTGGCAAACATCGCCATGACCTGCCGCTCGTCGCTGATATCGGCCTGTACGGCAAACGCCTTGCCGCCTTGTGCACTAATCGCCTCGACCACTGCCGCCGCCGCGCTGCCATTGCGCTGATAGTTCACCGCAACGGTATAACCCTCCTGCGCCAGCTGTTTCGCCGTTGCGCGACCAATCCCCCGGCTCGCGCCGGTCACCAGTGCAATTGCCATGTTTCCTCCACAAAAAAAGGGCGCCGAAGCGCCCTTATCTTATCCTGGCAGAAGGGCCGTTACGCCCCCCCTGTTTTTGCCGTGCTACGGCGTCGCGGTTACTGGTACTCGCTCATCGGTACGCAGGAGCAGAACAGGTTACGGTCGCCGTACACATCGTCCAGACGTTTTACCGTCGGCCAGTATTTATTGGCGTGGCCTGCCGGGAATACCGCCAGCTCGCGGCTGTACGAATGCGTCCAGTCGCCAGCCAGTTCATCCTGGGTGTGCGGCGCGTTTACCAGCGGGTTATCCTCGAGCGTCCATTCGCCGTTGGCGACGCGGTCAATCTCTTCACGGATGGTCAACATCGCGTCGATAAAGCGGTCCAGCTCCACTTTGCTTTCCGATTCGGTCGGCTCAACCATCAGCGTTCCGGCTACCGGGAAAGACATGGTCGGCGCGTGGAACCCAAAGTCGATAAGACGTTTAGCGATATCGAGTTCACTGATGCCGGTTTGCTCTTTCAGCGGGCGAATATCCAGAATGCATTCATGCGCCACGCGACCATCGCGTCCGGTATAGAGCACCGGGAAGGCGCTTTTCAGACGCGTTGCGATGTAGTTCGCGTTAAGGATCGCCATTTGACTGGCGCGCTTAAGCCCCTGCGCGCCCATCATGCGAATATACATCCAGCTTATCGGCAGAATGGACGCGCTGCCGAATGGTGCGGCACTAACCGCGCCCTGACGGGTCAGCATGCCTTCTATATGCACAACACTGTGGCCCGGCACAAACGGCGCCAGATGCGCTTTCACGCCGATCGGCCCCATACCCGGACCGCCGCCGCCGTGCGGAATGCAAAACGTTTTATGCAGGTTGAGGTGCGACACATCCGCGCCGATAAAGCCAGGCGTGGTGATACCTACCTGAGCATTCATATTGGCGCCGTCAAGGTACACCTGGCCGCCAAACTGATGGACAACGTTGCATACTTCGCGAATGGTTTCTTCGTACACGCCGTGGGTGGACGGATAGGTCACCATAATGCATGACAGTTGATCGCCGGCCTGCTCGGCTTTAGCGCGCAGATCGACAAGATCGATGTTGCCCTGCTTGTCACACGCAACCACCACAACCTGCATGCCCGCCATTTGCGCAGATGCCGGATTGGTGCCGTGCGCGGATGCCGGGATAAGGCAGATATCACGATGGCCTTCATTACGGCTTTCATGGTAATGACGGATAGCCAGCAGTCCTGCGTATTCGCCCTGCGCGCCGGAGTTGGGCTGCATACACAGCGCATCATAGCCGGTCAGTTTCACCAGCCACTCGGAAAGCTGAGCGATCATCTGATGATACCCTTCCGCCTGATCGACCGGGCAGAACGGGTGCAGTTCAGCAAATTCAGGCCAGGTGATGGGGATCATTTCCGCTGCCGCGTTGAGCTTCATGGTACAGGAGCCGAGCGGGATCATCGCCTGATTGAGCGCCAGATCTTTACGCTCCAGCGAATGCATGTAGCGCATCATTTCCGTTTCGCTGTGATAGCGATTAAATACCGGGTGCGTCAGGATCGCGTCCTGGCGCAGCATCGCTTCCGGGACAGAGCGGCTATCGTGCGCCACATCTTTATCCAGTTCGCCAATATCCAGACCATGGTTATCGCCCAGCAGTACGGTAAACAGATTCAGCAGATCCTGACGAGTGGTGGTTTCATCAAGGGTAATCGCCACCGCGTTCAGCACATCGCTGCGCAGATTGATTTCCGCAGCCTGCGCGCGGGACAGGACGGCGGCTTTATCAGCGATTTCTACACACAGCGTATCGAACCAGCTGTTGTGACGTAATTTAAGGCCTTTACGTTGCAGACCCGCTGCCAGAATATCGGTCATGCGGTGAATGCGATCGGCAATACGTTTCAGGCCTTTTGGCCCATGGTAAACCGCATACAGGCTCGCGATATTCGCCAGCAGCACCTGCGAGGTACAGATATTGGAGTTGGCTTTCTCACGACGAATATGCTGCTCGCGGGTTTGCATCGCCATACGCAGCGCGGTATTGCCCGCCGCATCTTTGGAAACGCCGATAATACGGCCTGGCATAGAGCGTTTATGCTCGTCGCGCGCGCCGAAGAAAGCCGCGTGCGGGCCGCCGTAACCCATCGGGACGCCAAAGCGCTGGGCGGAACCGAACACCATATCGGCACCCTGATGACCGGGCGCGGTGAGCAGTACCAGCGCCATCAAATCCGCAGCCACGCTCACTACCACTTTGCGGGATTTCAGCTCCGCGATAAGCGCGGAATAATCATGTACTTCGCCGGTGGTGCCGACCTGTTGCAACAGCACGCCAAACACGTCCTGGTGGTCGAGTACTTTTTGCGCGTCGTCGACAATCACGTCAAAACCAAAAGTTTCCGCACGGGTACGTACCACGTCGAGTGTTTGCGGATGTACATCCGCCGCCACGAAGAAACGGTTTGCCCCTTTCAGTTTGCTGACGCGTTTGGCCATCGCCATCGCTTCCGCCGCGGCGGTAGCTTCGTCCAGCAGAGACGCGGAGGCGATATCCATACCGGTAAGATCGATAGTCACCTGCTGGAAGTTCAGCAGCGCTTCGAGACGCCCCTGAGATACTTCCGGCTGATACGGCGTATAGGCGGTGTACCAGCCCGGGTTTTCCAGCATATTGCGCAGAATAACCGGCGGCGTATGCACGGCGGTGTAGCCCATGCCGATATACGTTTTGAAGCGCTTGTTGCGCGCGGCGATGGCTTTCAGTTCAGCCAGCGCTGTAAATTCGGTGGTCGCCTCGCCAATCGCGGGCGGCGTCGCCAGTTGAATGTCCGCAGGGACAATCTGCGCGGTCAGCGCATCCAGGGATTCTGCGCCTACCGTGTTGAGCATCGAATGAAGCTGCTCGCTGTCCGGTCCGATATGACGGTCAATAAACGCGTCGTGATTTTCCAACTGGTCGAGAGTCTGGGTCATGGACGAGGGTTCCTGAAACGTGCGGTGAATCGGTTTGTCACTTTTGATGATGTTGCGCCTGAGCATGGTTCCTGATACGCAAAATCCTTCGCTTTGCAGAAAGGCGGCAACGCCTGGGTTCCCCGGCAACTTAGATCAGTAAGCGACCGGGGCGAGCGAAGACGCCAGCGCCTCCACAATACGAAGGATGCAGCGTATTTATTCGTCTTCCAGCAGGGCTTCGTAACCTTCGGCATCCAGCAGCGCGTCTACTTCGGATTCGTTGCTGGCTTTAATACGGAAAATCCAGCCAGCGCCGTACGGCTCGCTGTTCACTTGCTCCGGCGAATCGCTCAGCGCGTCGTTTACCGCGACGATTTCACCGCTGATGGGGGCGTAAATGTCTGATGCCGCTTTAACGGATTCCGCGACCGCGCAGTCATCGCCCGCGCTCACGGTCGAACCCACGTCAGGCAAGTCGACAAACACCATATCGCCCAGTAATTCTTGCGCATGTTCGGTAATGCCAACGGTGTAAGTACCGTCCGCTTCTTTACGCAGCCACTCATGCTCTTTGCTGTATTTCAGTTCACCTGGCACATTGCTCATTTCTTTTTCTCCGAATAACAAAACAGTTACTGAACGACCGGTTTACCGGCGCGAACAAAAATCGGTTTAGTGACGGTCACCGGCACTTCACGGTTACGGATTTGCACGATCGCCGTGTCGCCAATGCCTGCGGGCACACGTGCCAGCGCAATGCTGTAGCCAAGCGTCGGCGAGAACGATCCGCTGGTAATTTTCCCTTCCTGAACGATGCCCTGCGCATCAGTGAAATGCACCGGCAGATCGTTACGCAGCACGCCTTTTTCTTTCATGATCAGGCCAACCAACTGATCGGTGCCTTTTTCACGCTGCATTTGTAACGCTTCACGACCAATAAAGTCCCGGTCCTCAGGCTGCCAGGCGATGGTCCAGCCCATATTGGCTTCCAGCGGGGAGACGCTTTCATCCATTTCCTGGCCATACAAATTCATTCCGGCTTCCAGACGTAGCGTGTCGCGCGCGCCAAGGCCGCACGGCTTCACGCCCGCTTCCACCAGTTGGCTCCAGAAGGACGCCGCTTTTTCCGCAGGCATCGCGATTTCATAGCCCGCTTCGCCGGTGTAACCGGTGGTCGCGATAAACAAATCGCCAGACTGCACGCCAAAGAAAGGCTTCATGCCTTCTACGGCTTGACGTTGCTCATCATTAAATAAGGTGGCGGCTTTTTGTTTCGCCTCAGGCCCCTGAACGGCAATCAGCGCCAGGTCATCCCGCACGGTAATATCGATGGAATAAGGTTCGGCGTGTTGAGTGATCCAGGCGAGGTCTTTTTCACGGGTCGCGGAGTTCACCACGAGGCGGAAATACTCTTCCGTCAGGAAGTAGACGATCAGGTCGTCGATGACGCCTGCGGAGGCGGTCAGCATACCGCTGTAGAGCGCTTTACCCGGTTGGGTGAGTTTCGCCACGTCGTTTGCCAGCAGGTAGCGCAAGAATTCACGGGTGCGCGCGCCATGCAAATCGACGATGGTCATATGGGACACATCGAACATCCCCGCATCTCGCCGTACAGCATGGTGTTCATCGATCTGAGAGCCGTAATGCAGCGGCATCATCCAGCCATGAAAATCCACCATGCGCGCGCCGCAAAGCGTGTGTTGTTCGAACAAAGGAGTCTGTTGAGCCATCTTTTCCTCTTTCAGTCAGTTGAGGCTGGTTGCCTCAAAACTACTGGACGAAACCCGGCGCTGGCATCATTCCCGCCGCCAACGCAAACGTTACCTTTGGTCTGACGTTACCACCTAACGCAGTGACAAACCACATAGGGAAATGGGTCATTACATTAGCTTATGACCAAAATGGGAGAAGAAGGCTACAGTGGAATTCACTGGAAAAATGCGAATACAGACACAGAAACGCAACAATTACGGAGCGGAAATTTTACCCGGGAGGATTTATGTCGGAATTTTGGAGGAAATCGCTAAACTTAAAAAATCAGCGCATTAAAAAAACTAATTCGAAAAATCCGCTCGAATTAGAATAATTCAAATGAGAGAAGGCTTCCCTTTTCAGGTGCGGAAAAGGGAAGTGTGATCGGGTTAACGTAACCAGTCAGGGAGGTCGTTCAGGCCCATCGCTTCGCGAATGAGTTGTGATTTTATCCCCGGCAGCGTATCTGCCAGTTTCAGGCCGATATCGCGCAGGAGTTTTTTAACGGGATTACGCCCGTCAAACAATTCACGAAAACCCTGCATGCTCGCCAGCATCACCGCAGCACTGTGTTTACGGCTTCGCTCGTAACGGCGCAAGTACAAATGTTGCCCGATGTCTTTGCCCTGCTTGTGCAGACGGCGCAGCTCGGCAATCAATTGTGCCGCATCCATAAACCCGAGGTTAACGCCCTGCCCGGCGAGTGGATGAATGGTGTGCGCCGCATCACCGACCAGTACCAGCCGATGCGCCGCAAACTGACGGGCATAACGCCCGGTCAACGGGTAGATCTGACGTTCGCTCTCCACCGAGCACAGGCCAAGGCGGTTATCAAAGGCGATGCTCAACTCCTGATTAAACGTATCGATATCGCATTGTTGCAGACGCTCTGCGTCTTTCGGCCCCAAAGACCAGACGATAGAGCACAGGTTGGGATCGGGTAATGGCAGAAACGCCAGGATGCCTTCTCCGTGGAAGATCTGACGCGCTACCGCGCCGTGCGGCTCGGCGGTACGGATGGTTGCCACCAGCGCATGATGGTTGTAATCCCAGAATGTAAGCGGGATATCTGCGCGATTGCGCAGCCAGGAGTTAGCGCCGTCCGCGCCGACCATCAGGCGCGCCGTCAGCATGGTGCCGTCCTGCAACGTCAGAAAGGCTTCATTTTCGCCGAACGCCACCTGCTGTAACTGCGAGGGCGCAATCAGCGTGATGTCGGGACTACGGGACGCTTTGTCCCACAGCGCCTGATGGATCACGTTGTTTTCAATGATATGGCCAAGGTGGCTGTAACCCATGCTTTTATCATCAAACACAATGCGCCCGAAGCTGTCTTTTTCCCACACTTCCATGCCGTGATAGCGGCTAACACGTTGCTCCAGAATGGCTTGCCAGACGCCGAGCTTTTCCAGCATTTTCTCACTGGCGGCGTTAATGGCAGACACCCGCAAAGCAAACGGCGCGTCAGGCGCCAGAGGTTGCGGTCTTTGCTGCTCAAGCACCACGACGCGTAAGCCGCTGCCCTGCAATCCGCACGCCAGCGCCAGTCCGACCATCCCGCCGCCTACAATCGCCACATCTACGCTTTGCACATTTATCTCCTTAACGCGCGACCCAACCCAGGGTCCGCCGGGCCAACGCATCGCGCGCTGGCGTGAAAATCTCAACGCCCATCAGCCCTAAATTTCGGCCCACAATCAGCGGCGACCAGTGATTTGCAAACAGATGTACCAGCCCGTCGGTCACGCCAACGGTGGCATCGCGATCCGGCTCACGCTGACGCTGCCAGGCGTTGAGCACCGCAAATGCCCCTACGTCCTGCCCCGCTTGCGCGGCCTGAGCGACGTTTTCCGCAAGTGTTATCACATCGCGCATGCCAAGGTTGAAACCTTGTCCGGCTATGGGGTGTAGCGTCTGAGACGCATTGCCCACTAACGCGACGCGATGGGATATTGACGATTCGGCGCGGCTTAGCACCAGTGGATATGCGCTGCGTGCGCCGGCATGAGTAATACGTCCCAACCGCCAACCAAACGCTTTCTGAAGTTCATCGCAAAACTGCGCGTCGCTCCAGTCCAGAACGTGGCGGTTTTCCGGCGAATGGCACCAGACTAACGAGCAACGCCCTTGCGCCATCGGCAAGACAGCCAGCGGACCATGCTCGGTAAAACGCTCGAAAGCGCGGCCACGATGCGCCAGCGCGGTAGTGACGTTGGCGATCACCGCCAGTTGGTGGTAAGGCGTATTTTGCCAGCGAATGCCACATTGCTCGCCAATAGAGGAACGAGAACCGTCCGCCGCAACCAACAATGCACCACGAATTTGCTCGCCGCTGGAGAGGGTAACATCAACGTGTTGTTCGTCACGCGTAACTTTCGTCACGCGGGCCGGGCAATGCAGTGTCACGCCACGGGCGCGTTTCAATAAATTGAACAGCCGATGCCCCACTTCATGCAGCTCAACAACCTGCCCGAGGGCATCAATCTGATAATCACGCGCTTCAATAGTAACGAACCCGGCGTGGCCTTTATCGCTAATATGCACCGTTTCAATAGCCGTGGCGCAATCAGCCAGGTGTTGCCAGATACCGGTACGCGCCAGATGAGCCACAGTGCCCTGAGCCAGCGCGATGGCACGGGCGTCAAAGCCCGGATGCGCGGCGCTGGAAGGCGATGTAGCCTCAACCAGATGCACCGCCAGCTTGCCCTGGGTAAAATGGGAAATCGCCAGCGCCAGGGTCGCGCCTGCCATTCCACCGCCGACGATGATAATACTCATAGGTTTTTCGCCGCAGCCATTAGCGCTTCGATCTCGTCCGGGCGCTTCACGACGCTTGCCGTCAGATTTTCATTACCCGTCTCGGTAATAAGAATATCGTCTTCCACGCGAATACCGATGCCACGGTACTGAGGCGGCACGTCGGCGTCCGGCGCGATATACAGACCCGGCTCCACGGTAATCACCATGCCCGGCTCCAGGGTGCGGGAGCGATCCTGACCATAAACGCCTACATCATGCACATCCAGCCCCAGCCAGTGGCTTAAGCCATGCATAAAGTACGGACGGTGGGCATTCTCGGTAATCAACTGCTCAATATCGCCTTTCAGGATGCCAAGCTTCACCAGACCGTTAACCATAATACGCACCACATGCTGCGTAACTTCCTGCATGGAGGTGCCCGGACGATAAAGCTCAAGCGCTGCGTCCAGCGAGGCCAGCACAATGTCGTAGATGTCACGTTGAGCCGGGGTGAATTTACCGTTTACCGGGAAAGTACGGGTAATGTCGCCCGCGTAGCCCTGGTATTCACAGCCCGCATCGATAAGCACCAGATCGCCGTCCTGCAATAGCGATTCGTTTTCGGTGTAATGCAAAATACAGCCGTTTTCACCGCCGCCGACAATGGTGTTATAAGACGGGAAACGCGCGCCGTGGCGGTTAAATTCATGCAGGATCTCACCTTCGAGCTGGTATTCGAACATGCCCGGGCGGCATTTTTCCATGGCGCGAGTATGAGCGAGAGCGGTGATTTCCCCGGCACGGCGCAGCACGGCAATCTCTTCTTCCGATTTGAACAGGCGCATTTCATGCACCCACGGGCGCCAGTCGGTGAGCGTGGCGGGCGCGGTTAAATTCTGGCGCGAGCCGCGACGCAGTTTATCGAGCGCGTGGAACAGCGCCTCGTCAGCAAATGCGTATTGCCCTTGCGCGTGGTACACCACGTCAAGACCGTTCAGCAGTTGAAAGAGTTGCTCATTGAGTTCATCCCAGGCGAGCGCGCGGTCAACACCCAGTTTTTCCGGCGCGGCCTCCTGGCCCAGGCGGCGGCCAAACCAGATTTCTGCGGTTTTGTCGCGAACCCGGTTGAACAACACGCTGTGATTATGCGTGTCGTCGCTTTTAATCAGCACCAGCAACGCCTCTGGCTCATTAAAGCCGGTGAAGTACCAGAAATCGCTGTTTTGACGAAAAGGGTATTCACTGTCGGCGCTACGGTTAGCTTCCGGTGCGGCGAAAATCAACGCGGCGCTGCCAGGCGCCATTTTGGCCAGTAATTGCTGGCGACGACGAAGGAATTCCTGCTGAGTCATGGCGCCTCCTAACGCGGTGATGAAAATTAATGCAGTGTCGGTTTGCGCACTTCTGGCGCGGTCGGTTGCTGCTGACGGCTGAAGGTATCATGGCAGAGCAAGGCGGCTACGCGGACGTATTCGATAATCTCTTCCAGTGACATTTCAAGCTCTTCCTGATCTTCTTCTTCATCATAACCAAGCTGAGCGATATTTCGCAGATCGTCAATCGCTTCGCCGGTTTCGCCGGTCACCTTGTCGAGTTTGGTCTGGGTAACGCCAAGCCCCAACAGGAAATGATTGACCCAGCCTGCCAGCGCATCAGCGCGATCGAAGACCGAAACATCGTCGCCTTCAGGCAGATAAAGCTGGAACAGGAAACCATCGTCTTCCAGCGAATCGCTGGTGGCGGAGTGCATCTGGCGCAGCGCCTGCGCCAGGTTCTGACCAAAGGCCAAACCTTCGTTGGTCAGGTCGTGCAACAGCGGCTGCCAGCTGCTGTCATTATTGCCGCCGCACAGCATCCCACTGATGAGGCCGTGCATTTCGGCGGGCGTTAGTCCTACACCCTGTTGGGTGAGAAGCTGGTTAACTTCTTCATAGCCAGGTAAAGCGTTCTGTATAGACATGCGCATTCATCGTCGTTGGGAGGAAAAGTTCGTGTTATGCTACCACTTTGGGCCCTGGGGATACCAGAAAAGGGCTTGTATCTTCATATAAGGGTAGCTATAGTGTCGCCCCTTCGCAGCCCCGGCTGCGGTAGCAGGCGAGTCAACAGCAGGAAGGTGGAATGTCTGCACAACCAGTCGATATCCAAATTTTTGGGCGTTCACTGCGGGTGAATTGTCCGCCTGAACAAAAAGATGCGTTGAATCAGGCTGCAGAAGAGCTGAATCAACGGTTGCAAGATCTAAAAGTTCGCACTAGAGTCACAAATACCGAGCAGTTAGTCTTCATCGCAGCACTCAACATTTGCTATGAGCTAACGCAGGAAAAGGCCAAGACTCGCGACTACGCTGAAAGTATGGAACAGCGTATCAGAATGCTCCAGCAGACCATTGAACAAGCATTACTTGAGCAAGGTCGCATAAGTGAAAGAGCAGGGCCTAAGTTTGAATAACACTTCAGGGTTTACTATGGTAGAGTAACCGTGAAGAAAAAATTTCTCTGAGATGTTCGCAAGCGGGCCAGTCCCCTGAGCCGATATTTCATACCACAAGAATGTGGCGCTCCATGGTCGGTGAGCATGCTCGGTTCGTCCGAGAAGCCTTAAGACTATGACGACACATTCACCTTGAACCAAGGGTTCAAGGGTTACAGCCTGCGGCGGCATCTCGGAGATTCCCTTCCCTACCTTGCACGTTTTAACAGCGACACCTTCGAACTGAAGGATACTGTTTCATGACTCAACTACCTTTACCTGTCTCAACACGCCAACAGATCCGCCAGCAGATAAGATTACGCCGAAAATCGCTTACCCCTCAGCAACAACTGCACGCCGCACAACATGCCGCCACGCGCATGATGGCCTTTGCTCCCGTTCTTGAAGCGCATACCGTTGCGGTCTTTCTCTCTTTTGACGGCGAGCTTGATACGCGCCCGTTAATAGAAGGGTTATGGCATGCGGGGAAAAAAGTCTACCTGCCGGTAATCCATCCCTTTAGTCCCGGCCATCTTCTGTTCCTGCGTTACTTCCCGGACAGCGCTCTGGTGCTCAATCAATTTAAAATTCATGAGCCTGCGCTTGATGTGCGCCACGTGCTGCCGCTCAGTAAACTTGATGTGCTGATTACCCCGCTTGTCGCGTTTGACTCGAAAGGCCAGCGTCTGGGCATGGGGGGCGGTTTTTACGATCGGACGTTACAAAACTGGCACACACACAGCCTCTTCCCGGTGGGTTACGCCCACGATTGCCAGCACGTAGATACGCTGCCTGCGGAAGAGTGGGATATTCCCCTGCCTGCGGTGATTACGCCTACTACTACCTGGCAGTGGTAATAAAAAAGCCCACCGAAGTGGGCTTTGCGCCGTACAAACAATCAGTAAAGCAGACGCGCGCGGATGGTACCGGGAATCGCTTTCATTGCCTGTAGCGCGTTATGGGCCACATCTTCCTCTGCATCAATATCGATGACCACATAGCCCATTTGCGAGGTAGTTTGCAGATACTGGGCTGCAATGTTCACGCCCTGCTCAGCAAAAATTTTGTTGATAGCAGTCAGAATGCCAGGACGGTTTTCATGAATATGCAGCAAACGGCTGACGCGGCCTTCGTGCAACGGCAGCGATACCTCCGGGAAATTCACAGCCGACAGTGTTGAACCGTTATCGGAGTATTTGGCCAGTTTCCCCGCCACTTCAAGACCGATGTTTTCCTGCGCTTCTTGCGTCGAACCGCCAACGTGCGGCGTCAGAATCACGTTATCGAATTCGCACAGCGGCGAGTTAAACGGATCGCTGTTGGTCGCAGGCTCGGTTGGGAAAACGTCGATAGCGGCGCCCGCCAGATGCTTACGCGACAGCGCATCACATAGAGCTGGAATATCAACCACGGTACCGCGCGCAGCGTTAATCAGTAACGAGCCGGGCTTCATCAGCGCCAGTTGTTCAGCGCCAATCATATCTTTAGTGGAGGCGTTTTCCGGCACATGCAGGCTTACAACATCACTCATATTCAACAAATCAGAGAGATGCTGAACCTGAGTGGCATTGCCCAACGGCAGCTTGTTTTCGATATCGTAGAAGAAGACATGCATGCCAAGCGACTCAGCCAGAATACCCAGTTGCGTACCGATATGGCCGTAACCGATGATACCTAGCTTTTTACCGCGCGCTTCAAACGACCCTGCCGCCTGCTTATTCCAGATACCGCGGTGCGCTTTGGCATTCGCTTCCGGAATGCCGCGTAACAGCAGCAGCAGTTCACCGATTACCAGTTCAGCAACGGAGCGGGTATTCGAGAACGGCGCGTTAAACACCGGGATGCCACGACGCGCCGCCGCCTGTAAATCCACCTGATTGGTACCGATGCAGAAGCACCCTACCGCAACCAGTTTTTCCGCCGCCGCGAAGATCTCTTCAGTCAGTTGAGTACGGGATCGCAGGCCGATGAAATGGGCATCACGGATGGACGCTTTCAGTTGCTCGCTGTCCAGCGCGCCCTTATGAAATTCAATATTGGTATACCCTGCTGAACGCAGGTTATCGATGGCTTTCTGGTGAACCCCTTCCACCAGTAAGAATTTAATCTTGTCTTTATCCAGTGATACTTTTGCCATTTCCCGACCCTGTTATTCTGAGCTGATTGTTGTGCTGGGTAATAAGTCACCCTTCTGCCAACATATCAAAATTTCACGGCCCGGCAATATGAACGTTTGCGTCGGGAAATTGAGGAAATATCACCCAGCCGCAAAAGCCAGAATAAAATATGGCATGTGAGAATAAAGACGAAAGGAATGACAGGAGCACGCTGGAATTGTGACAGAAGTCACCAAAATGAGTGTGGTAAATTTTTTTCTGGACGAGGGTACTTTCGTACCCTGCTCAGATCATTTCACGATAGTTTTAACGCCGTCGGCCGTGCCGATAAGCGCCACGTCTGCGCCACGGTTGGCAAACAATCCTACCGTGACTACGCCCGGAATGCTGTTGATAGCATTTTCCATCGCCACAGGGTCAAGGATTTCAAGGCCATGCACGTCAAGAATGACGTTGCCGTTATCGGTCAACACGCCCTGACGATACGCCGGACGGCCACCCAGTTTAACCAGTTGACGCGCCACGGCGCTTCTTGCCATCGGGATGACTTCAACCGGCAGCGGGAAGGCGCCGAGGATGTCAACCTGTTTGGAGGCATCCGCGATACAGATGAACTTTTCCGCAACCGACGCAATGATTTTTTCGCGGGTCAGCGCGGCGCCACCGCCTTTGATCATCTGCATGTGGCCGTTTATCTCATCCGCGCCATCAACGTAGATGCCGAGTGAATCAACGTCGTTGAGGTCAAATACGGTGATGCCGAGGGCTTTAAGTTTTTCGGTGGATGCATCGGAGCTTGAAACAGCGCCATCAATTTGATGCTTGATGGTACCGAGCGCATCAATAAAATGCGCCGCGGTCGATCCTGTGCCTACACCAACGATGGTGCCGGGCTGCACGTACTGGAGCGCTGCCCAACCCACTGCTTTTTTCAGTTCATCCTGCGTCATGGTCTTTTGCCTGTGGTATGAAAACTGAGGCGCATTATAGAACAAGGCGTGGCGAAAAGGGGTATCTATTGGACGGGCAAACAGGCGTCAGTTTCTGTTTTTGTCGTAAACCGCAGGAAAATTATGTCATAGTGCAGAATAACGAGAATTCAGGAGCGCACCCGATACATGAAACGCCCGGACTACAGAACATTGCAGGCACTGGACGCGGTCATTCGCGAACGCGGCTTTGAGCGCGCGGCGCAGAAACTTTGCATCACGCAATCCGCCGTCTCACAGCGGATTAAGCAACTGGAAAATCTGTTCGGTCAGCCCTTGTTGGTGCGTACCGTTCCCCCGCGTCCTACCGAGCAGGGGCAAAAGCTGTTGGCGCTACTGCGCCAGGTGGAATTGCTGGAAGACGAATGGCTGGGCGATGAGCAAACCGGCTCAACGCCGCTGCTGCTTTCGCTTGCGGTCAACGCCGACAGTCTGGCGACCTGGCTGCTGCCCGCGTTAGCGCCGGTTTTGGTTGATTCGCCCATTCGCCTCAATTTGCAGGTAGAAGACGAAACCCGTACCCAGGAGCGCTTGCGCCGCGGCGAAGTGGTGGGCGCGGTAAGTATTCAGCCCCAACCTCTGCCAAGCTGTCTGGTGGATCAACTGGGCGCGCTTGATTATCTTTTTGTGGGGTCTAAAGCCTTTGCGGAACGCTATTTCCCGAACGGTGTGACGCGGGCGGCATTACTGAAAGCCCCTGCTGTGGCGTTCGACCATCTGGACGATATGCATCAGGCTTTCTTACAGCAGAATTTCGATCTGTCGCCGGGCAGCGTGCCCTGCCATATCGTTAACTCGTCGGAAGCTTTTGTGCAGTTAGCGCGACAGGGAACCACGTGCTGCATGATCCCGCATTTGCAGATAGAGAAAGAGCTCGCGAGCGGTGAATTGATTGACCTGACGCCGGGGCTGTTCCAGCGCCGGATGCTCTACTGGCACCGCTTTGCGCCAGAAAGCCGTATGATGCGCAACGTCACCGATGCGCTGCTTGACTACGGCCACAAAGTGTTGCGTCAGGTATAAAAAAACCCGCCATTTGGCGGGTTTTTCATGATTACTGCGCGGTGGTCGGCGCCGCTTGCGACGATGATGTCGCAGCAGGCGTTGACGGCGCTGTCGTTTGATTTTGCTCAGGCTGCATCTCAAACACCACATCAACCTGATCGTCAAACTGGATAGTCGGCTGCTCGTAGGTTTCCTGAGCCGTGGCTTCAGGCGCGGCATCCGCTTTCATCATGCGAACCATCGGGCTCGGCTGATAGTTGGAGACGTGATAGCGCACGCTGTAAACCGGGCCAAGCTTGCCTTTAAAGCCTTCGGCCAACTGTTGTGCCTGACGTGTGGCATTATCAATCGCGGCTTTACGAGCCTTGTCTTTATATTGCTCTGGATCGGCAACGCCTAAAGACACAGTGCGAATCTCATTCAGCCCCGCTTTTAACGCGCCGTCGAGCAGACTATTAAGCTTATCAAGCTGACGTACGGTCACTTCAACGGTACGGATTGCGCGATAACCTTTAAGGATGCTTTTGCCATTCTGGTAGTCATAATCTGGCTGAGTGCGCAGATTCGCCGAGTTAATGTCTTTTTTCTCTACCCCATTTTCCTGCAGGAAAGTCAGGTATTGCGCAACGCGGTCATCAGCCTGTTTTTTCGCTGCGGCAGCGTCTTTGGCTGAAACATTCACTTCGATAGCGAGTGTCGCGATATCAGGCACGGCGTCGACGCTTGCCGTCCCTGACGTGACGATATGCGGGCCGTTCGGCAGTTCATTCGCCTGCACTGCGCCTGCGCTTAAGCCAATCATTGCCGCCAGGGCCATCATTTTAAACTTCACTGTTCTTCCTCCGTGTATGTTCCAGACCAAACGCCCGAAAAAACTCACGGGCGCTACGGGCAAGCTTAGCTTGTGCGAGGCGGTTGTCTATAAGAGAAAGATGACTAAATCAGCCCCGACAAATGGGCAATACCATCTTTAGCAAGCTGTAAAGCAATCACCCACATCACAAGCCCTACTATGACGTTGATAATGCGCTGCGCGTTAACGGTGCGCAACCGCGGCGCAAGCCATGCGGCGAGAAGGGCAAGCCCAAAAAACCACAGAAATGACGCGCTTACCGTACCGAGCGCAAACGCACGTTTTGGTCCCTCAGCAAGTTGGCTGCCTAAGCTGCCCAGCACCACAAATGTATCTAAATAGACATGCGGATTAAGCCAGGTTACGGCCAGCAGCGTACCAACAATACGCAACCGCCCCTGGCGCATAACTTGCGCATTGGCGAGCTCAATATTCTGGCTAAGCGCTGTGCGAAAGGCGCCAAAGCCATACCATAACAAAAATCCCACGCCGCCCCATGTAACCAGCGCCAGTAACCAGGGTGATTGCATTAAAATGGCGCTGCCGCCAAATATGCCGGCACATATCAGCACTAAATCGCTGATGGCGCACAGCAAGGCAATCATTAGATGGTACTGGCGTCGGATCCCCTGATTCATGACAAAGGCGTTTTGCGGGCCTAAAGGCAGGATCATCGCCGCACCAAGAGCAAGCCCTTGAAAGTAATAACTTATCACTCTGTTTTCCTAAAGCGCATAATAGAGAAGGTCAGTGTAATGCGCCTTTATCATTAGCTCTAATTGATAATTTTAATCGCTAATAAATTTTGCTAATAACAGTATCCAGTAAAAAGCCAGCGCTACGCTGGCTTGAGGCTTACTGCGCGTCGGACGGTTTTTCAAGCGAGGTGGGTTTGCTGTCCTGCATTGTCGCGTCGGTAATGATGGACGGCTTCGCAGGCTGCGGCTTTTCGGTCTGCGTCGGTTCCTTCAAAGGCTGGGCAGTTTGTTTAATATGCACATCCATCTGCGGATACGGAATGCCGATGCCTTCGGCATCCAGCGCCTTTTTCGCGCGATCCAGGATATCCCAGTACACTTCCTGTAAATCGCTGCTTTTACTCCAGGCGCGGATCACGAAGTTGATAGACGACGCCCCCAGCTCATTCATACGCACCGTTCTTTCACGATCTTTCAGAATACGTTCATCAGACATCACGATATCCGTGAGGATTTCACGCACCCGATCGGTATCCGCATCGTAAGACACGCCAATAATCAGTTCGTTACGACGAACCGGCTGGCGTGAAAAGTTGATAATATTACCGGCGATAATTTTTCCATTCGGCACAACCACATATTTACCATCAGCGGTAATCAGAGTGGTGGAAAAAATCTGAACGTGCTGTACAGAACCCGCAATCCCCCCGAGATCGACATACTCCCCGGTACGGAACGGACGAAACGTCACCAGTAATACACCCGCCGCCAGATTCGATAACGATCCCTGCAACGCGAGGCCAACGGCCAGACCTGCCGCACCCAGCACAGCAATCACCGAGGCGGTTTGCACGCCAACGCGCCCCAGCGCGGCAATCAGCGTAAAGGCGATAATGCTGTAACGCACCAGTGCAGAGAGAAAGTCAGCGACAGTACTGTCAATATGGCGCGCCACCATCAGTTTGTTGACGGTGTTGGAAATTGCGCGCGCCACAATCATCCCCACAATAACGATCGCCAGGGCCGCCACGATATTGACGACATAGCTCAATAACAGCGCCTGGTTTGTCACCAGCCAGTTACCGGCGTTGTTGAAACTGTCCACGACGTTGAGATCTTCCATTTATGGTTCCTTTTGCTGACTCGACAAGTGCTCCTCAACGGCCAAATGGCGTCGAAGCGCAGGTTTATAAAGGGTAAGCAAAAACAGGTAATTGTGCCAAGTTGGTCACAAAAAGCGTGGGCATCGGGGGGATAAAGGGGCTTTTTAAGAAAAAACCCGCACGAGGCGGGTTTTATTATCAGGCGTTAACGCAACAACTTACAGTACGTCTACCGCGTTCAGTTCTTTGAATGCCTGTTCCAGACGGGCAATCATTGAAGTCTGGGCAGAACGCAGCCATACGCGCGGATCGTAGTATTTCTTGTTCGGCTGGTCTTCGCCTTTCGGGTTGCCCAACTGACCTTGCAGATACGCTTCGTTAGTTTTGTAGTAGTTCAGAATACCTTCCCAGGTCGCCCATTGGGTGTCGGTGTCGATATTCATTTTCACTACGCCGTAGCTGACGGAGTCTTTGATTTCCTGAGCGGAAGAACCGGAACCACCGTGGAACACGAAGTTCAGGCTGTTGTGCGGCAGGTTGTGTTGTTTAGACACATATTCCTGAGAATCGCGCAGGATAGTCGGGGTCAGTTTAACGTTGCCCGGTTTGTACACGCCGTGAACGTTACCGAAGGAAGCCGCAATGGTGAAACGCGGGCTGATTGCGTTCAGTTTGGTGTAAGCGTAATCAACGTCTTCCGGCTGGGTGTACAGTGCAGAAGCGTCCATGTGGCTGTTGTCCACGCCATCTTCTTCACCACCGGTGCAACCCAGTTCGATTTCCAGGGTCATGCCGATTTTTGACATGCGAGCCAGGTATTTGGAGCAGATCTCGATGTTCTCTTCCAGAGACTCTTCAGACAGGTCGATCATGTGAGAAGAGAACAGCGGTTTGCCGGTTGCAGCAAAGTGTTTTTCACCAGCGTCCAGCAGACCGTCGATCCACGGCAGCAGTTTTTTCGCGCAGTGGTCAGTGTGCAGAATAACCGGCACACCGTAATGTTCAGCCATCTGATGCACGTGATGCGCGCCAGAGATTGCGCCCAGAATAGCAGCCTGTTGCCCTTCTGCTTTCAGACCTTTACCCGCGATAAACGCAGCGCCGCCGTTAGAGAACTGGACGATGACCGGCGCTTTAACTTTTGCAGCGGTTTCGAGAACGGCGTTGATGGAGTCGGTGCCTACACAGTTAACCGCTGGCAGAGCAAAGTTATTCTCTTTAGCCACCTGGAAGATTTTCTGTACATCATCACCCGTGACTACGCCCGGTTTTACGAAATCAAAAATTTTAGACATGTTTAGGTTGTCCTGTATCGTCGACCATCTTTTCCCCGTTGTCATTCTTGCCGCTGGCATGATGGCTGTCACTGCTCATCGGAAACCGAAGCTTCAAATTAACGCCGCTTTTACCGCCTTCCTGCGACCTGAACTCCATGGGGTTGAAAAGTTATTTGAAAGTCAGGCGGGTTTCCCCGCCTGTTCAACGCTTACTTCTTAGCACGCTCTTCGAGCATAGCTACAGCAGGGAGCACTTTGCCTTCAACGAACTCAAGGAATGCGCCGCCGCCAGTAGAGATGTAGGAAATTTTGTCAGAGATACCGAACAGATCGATGGCTGCCAGTGTGTCGCCGCCGCCTGCGATGGAGAACGCTTCGCTGTCTGCGATAGCGTTAGCCACGATTTCGGTACCTTTACGGAAGTTAGGGAATTCGAACACGCCAACCGGGCCGTTCCACAGAATGGTTTTCGCGTTTTTCAGGATCTCTGCCAGTTTTTGTGCAGACGCGTCGCCGATATCCAGGATCTGCTCGCCGTCTTTAACGTCGGTTACAGATTTCAGGGTCGCTTCAGCCGTTTCAGAGAACTCAGTTGCCACACGCACGTCAGTCGGAACCGGAATATCGCAGGTAGTCAGCAGGCGTTTAGCTTCATCAACCAGATCGGCTTCGTACAACGACTTACCCACGTTGTGGCCTTGTGCCGCAACGAAAGTGTTGGCGATGCCGCCGCCGACGATCAGCTGATCGGCGATTTTAGACAGGGAATCCAGAACGGTCAGTTTAGTGGATACTTTAGAACCACCCACAATCGCAACCATCGGACGAGCCGGCTCTTTCAGCGCTTTACCCAGCGCGTCCAGTTCTTCAGCCAGCAGCGGGCCTGCGCAAGCAACATCTGCGAATTTACCGATACCGTGAGTAGACGCCTGAGCACGGTGAGCCGTACCGAATGCGTCCATCACGAAGACGTCACACAGGGCAGCGTATTTTTTAGACAGCGCTTCGTCGTCTTTCTTTTCGCCTTTGTTGAAGCGAACGTTTTCCAGAACAACCAGTTCACCTGCAGCCACTTCAACGCCGTCCAGGTAGTCTTTAACCAGACGTACCGGGCTGGACAATTTGTCTTTCAGATAGTTAACAACCGGCAGCAGAGAGAATTCTTCATTGTACTCACCTTCGGTCGGACGACCCAGGTGGGAGGTAACCATCACTTTAGCACCCTGCTTCAGTGCCAGTTCGATGGTAGGCAGAGATGCACGGATACGTGCGTCGCTGGTCACTTTGCCATCTTTAACCGGCACGTTCAGATCGGCACGGATGAAAACGCGTTTACCTGCCAGATCCAGATCGGTCATCTTAATTACAGACATGGTGAATCCTCTCGTTGATTCTTAAAGTTTTGCAGTTTTGTAGGCGCACGTAACGCCCTACCGGAAACCTTGAGCGGCCATCGCTAACGTGGTGTCGAGCATACGGTTAGCAAAGCCCCATTCATTATCACACCAGACCAACGTTTTGATCAGATGCGAACCGCTAACCCGCGTTTGCGTACCATCAATAATGGCACTGTGCGGATCGTGGTTAAAATCGCTTGAGACCAACGGTAATTCCGTATAGTCAACTATACCACGAAATGACTCTCTCGCTGCTTTTTGCAGCAACCCGTTGACTTCACAGGCTTTAACCGCTTTGTTCACCGTTACGCTTAAATCGATAGCGGTGACGTTAATTGTGGGAACACGTACTGCAATTGCTTCGAAACGGTCATTAAATTTTGGGAAAATACGTGTAATCCCCGCAGCCAGACGCGTATCGACCGGAATGATCGACTGGCTGGCCGCCCGCGTACGCCGTAAATCCGAATGCCAGGAATCGATAACTTGCTGATCGTTCATGGCGGAATGAATCGTCGTCACGGTTCCGGAGTCTATCTCAAAGGCTTCATCAAGCAGTTTGATAACCGGAATAATACAGTTGGTGGTACAGGAGGCGTTTGAGACGATGCGATGTTCTGCCAGAAGCGCATCATGATTGACGCCAAACACCACCGTCGCATCTAAATCATTGCCGCCGGGGTGAGAGAAAAGGACTTTTTTCGCCCCTGCCGCCAGATGGGCTTCGCCATCGGCACGCGATCCATATACCCCGGTGCAGTCCAGCACCACATCAACGCCCAGCTCACGCCAGGGCAAATTCTCAATATCGCGCGTATGCAAGAGACGAACGACATCATTTCCAATCAGGAGTTGCTCACCTTCCAGGCGAACATCCCAGGAAAAGCGTCCGTGCGTGGTGTCATACTTCAGTAAGTGCGCCATGCCCTGCGCATCGGCTAACTCATTAACTGCCACCAGCGTAATTTCCGCACGACGCCCGGATTCGTATAACGCGCGAACAACGTTGCGCCCGATGCGTCCGAATCCATTTACCGCAATGCGTAGTGTCATAGAGGCATTCCAGGTGAAAGAAGTGGCTGACAGGGTAATGCAGCGACGTCACCAGGGGAATCCTCGCCGACTATAAACGCGCACCGATCGGTTATTAGTCGAACGAAATACAAACTGAAACGCTTCAGCAAGGATAAGCGAAACGCGGAATAAAAGATATTCATGGCGGCGGCGTAAAAACTGATATCTGATCCACATCACATTTTAATGCAAATCTGACCAACAAATTATTCCATCAGCAGAATTATCACTAAGCATTGCCGAATCCAATATTTGTGCTGCCTCCCGTTTCCTGATTTATATCAGCGATTCATTGCTTGCGTCCTGGTATTATCAGCGCCACGTCCGAGTCTCGGAGTAACCTTAATCCATGTCAAAAACCTCTCATCTTTCCGCTTCACCCGTATCCGGGGCGCGCTTTTATGCGTTGCGCCTGCTTCCCGGGGACGAAGTGCTGAGTCAGTTACGCGCTTTTCTTCAACACCATCAGCTGCAAGCTGCGTGGATTGCTGGCTGTACCGGCAGTATGACCGACGTGGCGTTACGCTATGCAGGACGGGAAGAAACCACGCAACTTCACGGCACGTATGAAGTGATTTCTCTTGGCAGAACGCTGGAGCTTGCGGGCGAGCATTTACATCTTTCTATTTCCGATCCCGAAGGCGCGATGACAGGCGGCCATATGATGCCCGGTTGTACCGTTCGCACCACGCTTGAAATCATCATCGGCGAACTCACTGCCCTGACCTTTAGCCGTCAGCCCTGCAGCATATCGGGTTACGAAGAACTGGTTATCAATCCACGTTACTAATCTTACAAGAGGTCATTTTATGGCTCAGCGCCAATTTTCCAGTCAAACTCTGGCACTTATCGTTATCGCTATCGCGATTAACATGATAGGCGGGCAGCTTATCAGCATGTTAAAGCTGCCTATATTCCTCGATTCTATAGGTACATTGATAAGCGCCGTACTGCTTGGCCCACTGGTGGGTATGTTGACCGGGCTTATCACCAATCTTATCTGGGGCTTGTTAACGGATCCTATCGCTGCGGCATTCGCGCCGGTGGCGATGGTGATTGGTCTGGTGGCCGGGTGGCTCGCGAAAGCCGGGTGGTTTCGCACCCTGCCTAGAGTGCTGGTAAGCGGCGTTGTTATCACGCTCGCCGTCACCGTTGTTGCCGTTCCATTACGCACCGCGCTCTTTGGCGGTGTTACCGGTAGCGGCGCTGATCTGTTTGTCGCCTGGATGCACTCAATGGGCGAGAACCTGGTTGAATCCGTCGCCATCACAGTGCTGGGCGCCAACCTGGTGGATAAAATCCTTACCGCGGTAATAGTCTGGCTCCTGTTGCGTCGACTTCCTCAACGCACCATCCGCCATTTTCCGGCCATGTCGGCTGTGCGGTAATGCATCCGTTTACCTCGTTAACGTTGTGGGCGTGGGCGGCTTGCACCACGCTCCTCCTTCCCGCAGGTCCGATCCTCACGACTTATAGCGCAGCGGCGTTTGCGTCGCTGCTGCTGTTTCGGGCAACGCGTCCCCGGGCGCGTTATGTCGCCTGGCTGATGTTTTCGCTGGGGGCGGGTATGTGGCTGGTGCATGGCGGTTGGCTCACCGAATGGATAAGCGGCCAGCCGCGCGATCCTAAACGTTGGGCGAACGCGATCGTGTTGTGGCTGCGTATTCTCGCCATCGTCTCCACCTCACAGATCTGGATGGGGTTTGTTCCGGTTCGTCAGTTTACGCGCGCCCTGTTTGCAAGCCGCCTGCCGCCGGGAGTCGCTTACGTATTCGCCGGCCCATTGCTGGTGGTTGAACAGCTTAAACGCCAGTTGACCAGTATTCATGAGGCGCAGCGTGCGCGCGGCGTGCCGCTTGATGGCCGTTGGTATCAGCGTTTAGGCGCCATTCCAGCCCTTATTGTCCCGCTGACCCACAACGCGTTAAACGATTTGGCGGTGCGCGGCGCGGCGCTGGATATGCGCGCTTTCCGTCTGCATCCACGTCGCACCACGCTTTGGGCGCCAGCAGACAGTGCGTTTGAGCGTTTTTCCCGCTACGGTCTGGTGGTATTGATCGTGGCGCAAACGGGAGTCTGGCTATGGTTACGCTAGAAGATTTTTGCTATCAGCCGCGTCATGCGACGCTACCGCCTGCAAAACTGACGATGCACTATTCGTTACCTGGAATGATCGCCGTGTTTGGCGGCAACGGCAGCGGCAAAAGTACGCTCGCGCAACTGCTGGCCGGATGGTATCCCGATTTTCTTCCCGGCGAGATCAGCGGTACCGGTCATTTACTCGGCGTGCCAATCGGACTCATGTCATTGGTTGAGCGCTCGCAAACCGTGCAACTGGTGCAGCAGGCCCCTGCTCTGCAACTGTCAGGCTGTACGTTTAGCGTCGAAGAGGAAGTGGCGTTCGGTCCGGAAAACCTCTGCCTGAGCGAAGCGGAAATCCTGGCTCGTGTTGAAATGGCCCTGGAGATGACGAATTGCCAGGGGCTTCGTCACCGCCATCCCGCCACGCTTTCAGGCGGTGAATCACAGCGTGTCGTGATAGCAAGCGCGCTCGCGATGCAGCCCAGGATATTGATTCTGGATGAGGCGTTCAGTCGCCTGACAGCCCAGGCAACGTTAATGCTGCTCGAGAGACTGCAACAATGGGCGCAAGAACAGCATGCATTAGTTGTGCTTTTCGAGCGTAATCATTCCCCTTTTCTCAGCCACTGCCAGCAGGCATGGCAACTGCGCGACGGAGCACTGTCACCGCTATGCTAACGCTCAACCAGATAACCTATCGCTGGCCGAACGCCGCCGATGACTGCTTACGCGATATCTCACTGGCAGTGCCTGAAGGCGAATGGTTGGCGTTAACAGGCGATAATGGCGCGGGAAAATCCACGCTACTGCGTATCATGGCAGGGCTGCTGCAACCCTCATCCGGCACCGTCACGGTGCAAAACCGCGCGATGGCGCAACTGAAAAACCGTGAGCGCGCAAACCTGATCGGCATGCTGTTTCAGGAAGCTGAAAATCAAATCTTTCACAGTAAAGTAGTGGATGAAATTGCCTTCGGTTTACGACTACAGAAACGTCCTGAGGCTGAAATTGCGCAACGTACTACCGCAGCATTGCGTTTATGTAAGCTTGAGGATGTCGCTGACGCGCATCCGCTGGATCTGCATACGGCGCAACGCCGAATGGTGGCGGTAGCCAGTCTGGAAGCCCTCGCCCCGGCTATCCTGCTTCTTGATGAACCCAGCCGGGATTTTGATACGCACTGGCTTGGTATCTTTGAACAGTGGTTGGCCGTGTGTCGTGAGCGTGGCACAAGTGTGGTTGCCATCAGCCATGACGCTGCATTTACACAGCGTCATTTCTCGCGAATTGTCCGCCTGTACAACAAACAACTCACGCAAGCCGATATTCACCCGCAACCGTCATCTCCAGCATAACGTCAGCGGGCAGGCTCTCTTCAAGTACCCGACGAACATTCGGTTCGTCGGTACGTTGATAAAACGCCTCGGCCTCAGCGTGTGAAAGCCCCCCAGCCAGCTTACGGCCTACCAGTCGCGTACGGAGCGCGTTGGCAGGAGCGCGAATAAACAGCGAATAATCACAAAATTCCGCTAATGCCCGCCACCGTTCTTCATCCCGCAATAACCAGTTTCCCTCGACAATCACAAGCGGCGCAGTTACCCATATTGCTGCTTCTACCGGATCGTGTTTTTGTCGGTCATATTGCGGCCAGAAGCCCTCCCCTTCTTTTATCTGACGCAGATTCTGCGCCAGTTTTTCCACATCAAAGGATTCCGGCGCCCCTTTGTATGCGCGCAGGTTATGAGCATCCAGCCAACTGTTGTAGTGATGAAAACCATCCATTGGCAACGTCTGGATCGTCGGCAGATGCGGATCCTGACGAGAGAGGTGCTCCCAGAAAGTGGTCAGCGTTGATTTACCCGTACCCGGCGGAGCGCAGAGAAAAACAATTGTGCGTCGCTGCGGATGAGCGGCCTGTATTTTTGCCAGTTGTTGTAATAAGGGTTTGTGGACGTTCTTTATCTCATCATCATGATAATGCGCTTCAACCTGTAGCCCATTCACCATTAGTTCGATTTTCACGGCGTTAATTCCTTTAAAATCGCCGTCACTGCCAGTGTCATTGCCGTCTTGACCATAGCGCTAAAACGCACTTCAGACCACGCAGCAAAGTCGGCAAATTTCATCGACTTAAGCGCACCGTAAAGTGTCGCGTTGCGGGTAATGCTGTTGACGTTACTGATAAAATCCCAGGTAATGTCATCGGCAAAACCGGGAATTGTCTCTTGCTCATTCAGATACTGATAGAACTGGGAAAAATGGGTGATATCGGCATAAAGCCATTTATCCATTTTTCCCAGCGCATAAATCAGACGTAACGCAACCTCAATATCATCAAGTGGTCCACTCTGAGCGAGTAACGGCTTCACTGCATATTCCACGATCTCTTCATCGTTATTGACGAACAGCGATGGCAGAAAGCGCTTAATGCCCTGGAGCAAAATATTATTTGCCGTCGTCATAAACGAGAGCAGGTCATTTTGAGCATCCAGTTGCTCAAGCACATCGTCTTCTGTCAGTGTCGTCATTCGTTTCCCGATAACCTCGTCGTCTTTCAAGTTACAGGTGAGCGGGTTGCGTCCGTTCTCCCTGTCACAGCGTTATCTGTGCTCCTCAGGATCCACGCGCTTACCACGTTACCCGGCTTGCGGCATCGCCCCTTCGCGGCCTGTACAAGCGCTGTTCAATACAGGGCGTGTTTTGTCCTGCACCTTGAAATTCAATGAGGCTGAATCACCATGAATGCAGAGAGTCTATTATATTACACGTTCGATCCGCGCCGCCGATCAGTAAAGTTTGCGTGCGCACACCATTCGCAACCTGTTGGATCCCTTTAACAAGATCGCCGCCCGTCACACCCGTCGCACTGAAGAGGGTCTTATTTCCCCCTACCAGTTCATCAAGCGCATAGATACGGTTGATCTCAACGCCCATTTCTACGCAGCGCTGCCGTTCCTGCGCCGCTATCAGACGATTATCTGCGTTTTCACCTTTCGCCTCGCAAAAATCGATAAGCTCAGCCTGCATATCGCCCCCCAGCGCTTTAACCGCACAGGCGGAAATCACCCCTTCAGGCGCGCCGCCAATGGTATACATCAGGTCATAGGGATTATCCTGCAGACAGGTCAGCACACTGGCGGCCACATCACCATCAGGCAGAGCAAAGACATTAACCCCAAGCCGTCTCGCCTCGGCTATCGCTGGTTGGAGTCGCGGTTTATCGAGCGTCACCATGCGCATTTGCTCCAATGGTTTACCCAATGCATCAGCCACACGACGCAGATTATCCGCCAACGGCAGCGTCAGGTTGATTGCCCCTTTCGCACCCCGGTTAACAACCAGTTTTCTCATGTACATATCTGGCGCGTGTAACAAACTTCCGCCGGGTGCAAAGGCCATGACTGCCAGCGCGTTGCTTTGCCCCATTGCCACCATTCGGGTTCCTTCAATAGGATCGACGGCAATGTCGACTTCCGGCCCGATACCGCTACCCACTTCCTCGCCGATCCACAGCATCGGAGCACGATCAATCTCTCCTTCGCCAATGACGATTCGCCCACGGATAGCAATACTGTTCAGGGCTTCTCGCATCGCCGTCACGGCCAGACCATCAATCTTGTTTTTATCGCCGCACCCGGTCTGCGGCCAGGCAGCGAGTGCGGCCTGCTCCGTAATGCGAAAGAGCGGCCATGCCAGCGACATCATAGCGCCGCCTCCCCGATATCAACGCCGAATTGCGCCAACAGGTATTTTTCTGCCTTTTCATTCCAGATGCCGTGCGTTTCCTCCACCAGTCGCGCCAGCTCTTTAAACAGTGGGTCAGTTTTCCCTTTCTCAGCAAAATCAGCAATGGCGGTTAGCGGCATGGTAACTCCGTTATAAATCAGCTTCTTACCGCCTGGGATCGCGGGTAAATTCAATACAGTTTCCGGAACGGCATCAAGCCCGCCAATATGTGTCACCATAAATGAGGGTTGTAGCTGACCGGTAGCGCTGAGCGCGATGGCCTCTTTCATATCTTCCGTGGAACCACCGGACGTCCCGACAACGTGGGTACTGTTGTAATGCACGTTATAAAAATTAAACGGCACTTTGAAGTGACTGTCCGTAGGGCCGGCAAAAAAATTCAGGCACCCATCTTGCGCAAGAAGATCATCAGCCATCTCAATGACTGCTGGCACTGCCGCATACACAAAGACATCATCAAAACCAGCGTCATGGGTTAACGCACGCAACGTCGCCGTGGGATCAACCATGCCGCTGGTATTCACATAGATAAGCTCGATCCCCTTTTCTGCCGCCAGCTCAACGGGTAACAGCTTTTTCGCCTGCGCCAGTCGCGCGTCGTCAATATCAACCACCACGACACGCGAAGGCTGAATGTGGCCGTTAATGGCGTAATCTATAGCACCAATTCCCATCGGTCCGGCACAACCCAGAAGCGCAATGCTCCCCCCGGGCTTAATACCCATACGATGCTTGTAAACGTAAGGCGTCGTGTGATAGTTCGCGTTATATGCGCCAATAATGCAGCACATCGGCTCGGCTAAGGATGCAGCAGCAAAATAAGAACCGTGATAGGGTAAAACACAGCCCAGATTAATCGCCACTTCCGGAATAATCATATAAGTAGCATTGCCGCCAAAATATTCGTAGCTGTATCCCGCCGAATAGCCGCTTGGCAATCCCATTGCGGGCTGTAAAACAAAGCGCTGACCTTTCTTATAGAGATGGGTTAAGTTTTTACCCACTTCAACAATAATACCTGCGCACTCATGGCCGGTAATAACCGGGTGATTGGCAAGATCGTCCGGCACACGTTTATGATCGCTTCCCAACGTAGCCGCTTTCCAGGTAGATAAACACACACTGTCGGATATTACGCTCACTAACAATTCGTTTTCTGTAATTGCAGGCAACTCAAATTCGCGGATACGAATATCCTGCTTGCCATATATGGCAGCAACTTTCGTTTTCATATTCACTCCAAAAAGAAGACGGTTAATTCGCGGTAAGCTGTTTAAATAAATCATCCAACAATGGGTCACCAATATAATTTTTGATTAGCACCAATGGCTTTTCACTCACCCGCTTAACGCGACCTTCAAGACTGGCATGGGTAACAATAATATCGGCATCTTGCGGAACGTTTTCGATGGCATAATGCGCCACATTAATATTCAGGCCCGCTCTTTCAAGACGTTTACGGAAGGTGGTGGCGCCCATTGCGCTGGAACCCATTCCTGCATCACAGACAAACGCAACACGTTTTATGTTTTTATAAGCGAATTTACCTTCCTGCTTCATAGCGTTGACGGTTCTGGTGGATTCAACAAAATTATCTTCGCTTTCGGTTTTGATGTTTTTTTCCATCTTCAGAATTAAAGAGGTAATAATAAAGGTCACCACCGTTCCCGCGGTGACGCCAGCAATCGTTGCCAGGAAAGCCCCTTTTGGCGTCAGTGCAAGATAGGCGAATATCGATCCCGGACTGGGTCCTGCAACTAACCCACCGTCTAACAAATGAAATACCCAGGTCCCGGTCATTCCTCCGGCAATCATGCCAATCAGCGTCAAGGGTTTCATCAGTACATAGGGGAAATACAGCTCATGAATACCCCCGAGGAAGTGGATAATCATCGCCCCTGGCGCAGACTTTTTACTCATTCCTTTACCAAAGATGGCAAACCCGAGTAACAAACCTAAGCCCGGCCCCGGGTTCGATGCCACCATGAAGAAAATCGATTTGCCTGTTTCGGAAGCCTGTTGCATCCCAAGCGGATAGTACATGCCCTGATCGATGGCATTGTTAAGAAAGAGGACTTTCGCGGGTTCATTGATAACCGATAACAACGGCAGATAACCCGCATGCACCAACGCTTCAATGCACTCTTTCACAAAATTATTGGCAACGAGAACCGCGGGGCCGATAACTTCAAATCCCAGTAAGCATAAAAGCATCCCAACAATACCGAGAGAGAAGTTATTTATAACCATCTCAAACCCGGCCGGAATGCGTTTTTCCAGCAAACGGTCGATATGCTTAATCACCCAACCGCCAAGCGGCCCCATGACCATTGCGCCAAGGAACATCGGAATATCCGCACCCACGATCACGCCAATAGAACCAATCCCTCCCATGACTGCGCCACGCTTGCCCCCCACCAAATGCCCCCCGGTAGAGCCAATCATTACGGGCAATAAATAGGTGATCATCGGACCCACAATTTTGGCGAAATGCGCATTTGGCATCCAACCGGTAGGAATAAATAATGCAGTAATAAATCCCCAGGCAATAAAAGCGCCGATGTTGGGAATGACCATTGCAGTCAAAAACCCACCAAAAGCCTGGACTTTGGCACGAGCAGACCTGTTTTCCATAATAATGTCCTAAAGAGACGGTGAATTATGCGCGGGCGATGATATCCGCCAGTTGTTTTTCTGATTTAGCGGCTAATAAAGCAGTCAGTGTTTCCTCTTCACTTAATAATTCGCTTAAGGCCTGAATAGCACCAATGTGTGAATCGGAATTTGCCGCAGATAAGCCGATTAATAATTTTATTCCTTCATCATCTTCAGCAAACTTCACTTCCTGTTTGAGAAGCGTTAAAGACATGCCGGTTTTTAACGCACCGCATTCCGGTCGGGCATGCGGCATGGCGACGCCAGGTGCTAATATATAATAAGGACCAATGGTAATCGTTAAATCCTTAATGGCCTGAATATAATTAGTATTAACATAATGATTAGCCAATAAAGATGACATAGAAAAATCTATGGCCTCCTGCCAGTTCGTTGCCGAACTTTTTATAGAGATTGATGATGCTGGAAAGTAATCAATTAGCCGCATACATTTTCCTTATTTTATTTTTAGGGTAAGAGTTAGCGCTAAAAACAAAATACGCGTGCAGCAAAATGAAATCAATTGAGGGGAAAAACGCCTGATACGATGCGCATATTTTTATAAATGCTTTTAAAACAATTTGTTGTGATTTAAAAAATAAATATCAATATTAATTTTGTGATCTTTATTGCAATTACTTAAAATTGATAAATTATAGATTTGTGATTCAGATCTCTCTACAACTATTGCACTGACAAAAAAATAAATTACTTATCCACAAAAAAACGGGCCGCCGAAGCGACCCGTTTTGAACAGGACTGTGATTACAGCAGTGCTTTTGCTTTCGCGACGACGTTGTCTACGGTGAAGCCGAACTCTTCAAACAACAGCTCTGCTGGCGCAGACTCGCCGAAGGTAGTCATCCCCACGACAGCGCCGTTCAGGCCCACGTACTTGTACCAGTAGTCAGCGATACCCGCTTCCACTGCCACACGCGCAGATACCGCTTTCGGCAGCACGGATTCACGGTAAGCCGCATCCTGCTTCTCGAACGCATCGGTAGACGGCATAGAAACAACGCGTGCTTTAACGCCTTCCGCTGAGAGCTGTTCCCATGCGGCGACAGCCAGCTCCACTTCAGAACCGGTCGCGATGAAAATCAGCTGCGGCTGGCCGTCGCAATCTTTCAGCACATAACCGCCACGGGCGATATTTGCCAGTTGCGCTTCGCTACGCTCCTGCTGCGCCAGGTTCTGACGAGACAGGATAAGCGCGGTTGGGCCGTCCTGACGCTCAACGCCATATTTCCACGCCACGGCAGATTCAACCTGGTCGCACGGACGCCATGTGGACATGTTCGGCGTCAGGCGCAGAGAAGCGGTCTGCTCAACCGGCTGGTGGGTCGGACCATCTTCGCCCAGACCGATAGAGTCGTGGGTGTAAACCATTACCTGACGCTGTTTCATTAGCGCGGCCATACGCACCGCGTTACGCGCATACTCCACGAACATCAGGAAGGTGGAGGTGTACGGCAGGAAGCCGCCGTGCAGCGCAATACCGTTGGCAATCGCCGTCATACCAAATTCGCGCACGCCGTAATGGATATAGTTACCCGCCGCGTCTTCATTGATAGCTTTAGAACCGGACCAGATAGTCAGGTTGCTGGGTGCCAGGTCAGCTGAACCGCCGAGGAATTCCGGCAACCACGGACCGAAGGCTTCAATGGCATTCTGGGAAGCTTTACGGCTCGCAATTTTGGACGGGTTCGCCTGCAGTTTCGCGATAAACTCGTTCGCTTTCGCATCGAAATCCGCCGGCATTTCGCCTTTCATACGACGCGTGAATTCAGCGGCCTGTTCCGGGAAGGCTTTCGCGTAGGCTGCGAATTTCTCGTTCCAGGCGGATTCTTTCGCCTGGCCTACTTCTTTGGCATCCCACTGCGCATAGATGTCAGACGGGATTTCGAAAGCCGGGTGTTTCCAGCCCAGTTGCTCGCGAGTCAGCGCCACTTCCGCGTCGCCCAGCGGCGCACCGTGAGAGTCGTGGGTACCCGCTTTGTTCGGAGAACCGAAGCCGATGATGGTTTTGCACATCAGCAAGGACGGCTTGTCAGTTACAGCGCGCGCTTCTTCCACGGCACGTTTGATAGCGTCTGCATCGTGACCGTCAACGCCGCGCACAACGTGCCAGCCGTAGGCTTCAAAGCGTTTAGCGGTGTCGTCGGTGAACCAGCCTTCAACGTGACCGTCAATGGAGATACCGTTGTCATCATAGAACGCGACCAGTTTACCCAGCTTCAGCGTGCCTGCCAGCGAGCATACTTCATGGGAAATGCCTTCCATCATGCAGCCGTCACCCATAAAGGCATAGGTGAAGTGATTGACGATGTCGTGACCAGGACGGTTGAACTGCGCTGCGAGGGTTTTCTCAGCAATCGCCATACCTACGGCGTTAGCGATACCCTGGCCCAGCGGGCCGGTCGTGGTTTCAACACCTGCGGTGTAACCCACTTCCGGGTGGCCCGGGGTTTTAGAGTGCAGTTGACGGAAGTTTTTCAACTCGTCAATCGGCAGGTCATAACCGGTGAGGTGCAGCAGGCTATATATCAGCATTGAGCCGTGACCGTTAGACAGCACGAAGCGGTCGCGGTCAGCCCAAGCCGGGTTGTTGGGGTTATGGTTCAGGAAATCACGCCACAGGACTTCGGCAATGTCAGCCATGCCCATCGGGGCGCCCGGGTGACCGGATTTGGCTTTCTGTACTGCATCCATGCTGAGCGCACGAATAGCATTGGCAAGCTCTTTACGAGAGGACATTTTGACTCCACATCGGATAGTTAAAGGGCAAAGCATGGTAACGGCTTGACGAACGCGCGTTATGGGCTACGCCCCGAAAATTTGACCCACAATGTAACCCAAGCGGCTTTCTATGTACATGGAGCATCCTTTTGCCCATTAAGAAATCTCTGGATCCTTCTCGCAGGTTGCGCAAGCTTCTCGCCTCTCTTGTGCGCTGTTCTTTATACTGACAGTTACCGGCGCGTTAACGCGTCGATATAACGTTAACGACGATACTTTTTTTAGCGGAATCCTACACATGAAGATGCGCGCGATATTGCCAGGCCTGGTTGCTGTTGCTCTGCTGAGCGGTTGCCAGAATATGAACTCAAACGGCCTCCTGACCTCCGGTGCCGAGGCGTTTCAGGCGTATACCTTAAGCGATGCGCAGGTCAAAACGCTCAGCGACGAAGCCTGTAAAGAAATGGACAGCAAAGCGACGATTGCACCCGCTGGCAGCCAGTACGCCCAGCGTCTGAATACGATTGCCGCCGCCCTGGGCGACAACATCAATGGCCAGCCGGTTAACTACAAGGTTTACATGGCTAAAGACGTTAACGCGTTCGCCATGGCTAACGGTTGCATCCGCGTGTATAGCGGGTTAATGGACATGATGAATGACAATGAAGTCGAAGCCGTGATTGGCCATGAAATGGGCCACGTGGCGTTGGGGCATGTGAAAAAAGGCATGCAGGTGGCGCTCGGTACAAACGCCGCACGTGTGGCTGCCGCATCCGCAGGCGGCGTAATTGGTAGCCTTTCACAGTCACAGCTCGGCGATTTAGGCGAGAAACTGGTGAACGCGCAATTCTCCCAGCGTCAGGAATCCGAAGCGGATGACTACTCCTACGATCTGTTGCGCAAACGCGGGATCAACCCGATCGGCCTTGCAACCAGCTTTGAGAAACTCACTTCGCTTGAAGCGGGCCGTCAAAGCTCCATGTTCGACGATCACCCGGCCTCTGCTGAACGCGCCCAACACATTCGCGATCGCATGAAGGCGGATGGCATTAAGTAAATAAAAATCCGCCTTCATAGAGGGCGGCTTTAATTTCGCTCGGGAAGGGAAACTAAACGCCTTAACAAGAAGGCTCTGCCAGTCCTGTGAGATGTAAATCAAAAGACGATAAGCCAGAGCCAATTGAGGACTAAGCCACAGGATGTGGTTTTCAACTGGCAATAAAAAAGCGCCTCAAGGCGCTTTTTATCATTTTCAACCTGGCGTAATGGGCGCTGGCCGTTTGGACTCGGCCAGCGCGCAACCATCAAAGCGTAAACAGTACGTGAGATGGCGAGCACTGACCGGGCTTAGATTGGCCAACAAAATAACCCGATTACTCGCCTTTTTTGACAGCCTGGATATACAGCATCTCCAGCGCTAAGGTCGCAGCGGCAAGCGCCGTGATCTCAGACTGATCATAAGCCGGCGCGACTTCCACCACGTCCATCCCGACGATGTTCAGATCTTTTAAACCGCGAACCAGTTTGATGGCGCGATCGGAAGTCAGCCCACCGATCACTGGCGTGCCCGTACCCGGCGCAAAGGCCGGATCGAGGCAGTCGATATCAAAAGTCAGGTAAACCGGCATATCGCCTACGATCTGCTTCACCTGAGCGATGATGTCATCAACGCCACGATCGTTCACCTGGCACGCATCCAGAACGGTAAAGCCGTTATCTTTATCGAACTCGGTACGAATACCGATCTGTACCGAATGGTTCGGATCGATCAGGCCTTCGTTCGGCGCGGTGTAGAACATGGTGCCATGGTCAAATTCGCAGCCATTAGCGTAGGTGTCGGTATGGGCATCAAAATGCACGAGCGCCATTTTACCGAAGTGTTTTGCATGAGCGCGCAGCAGCGGCAGGGTCACGAAATGGTCGCCGCCGAAAGAGAGCATGCGTTTACCGGCTGCCAGCAGTTTTTCTGCGTGCGCCTGTAATTTCTCGCTCATTTCACGGGCATCGCCGAATGCGTAAACCAGATCGCCACAGTCCACCACATTCAGACGCTCGCGCATGTCGAAATTCCACGGGAAACGGTTATGTTCCCAGGCAAGGTTGGTGGAAACCTGACGGATTGCCGCCGGGCCGTGTCGACCACCCGCGCGGCCAGACGTTGCCATATCAAAAGGCACGCCTGTAATAACCCAGTCAGCATCGCTGTCATAGGGCTGGAAATTCATTGGTAAACGCAAAAAACCAAAGGCGTTGGATACCAGGGAGTTATCGTATTGATGGCCTAAGGTGCTCATTGATTTGACCTCTTTCATAAAGTCGATGTAAAAAAAATCCCCTCCGCGTCGTTAAGCCCGACGAGGAAGGGATTGATTAGAGTCAGTTTGTTGGCGCGGATTATCGCCGCGTTTAAAGCCGGGTTCAAGCGTCTGCATGTCATATCACCAGTATAGCCAGGCAGACGCAGCCGGGTAATTACTCGTCTTCCAGGTAGGTGTACCCGTAAAGACCGGCTTCAAATTCTTCCAGGAACTGCTGTTGCAGCGCGCCATCCAGATCGGTGTTTTTCACCTGATCGCGGAACTGGGTCAGCAGTTTTTTCGGATCCAGCTGCACGTACTCCAGCATATCCGCCACCGTATCGCCCTCATCAGAGAGCTCAACTTCCACGCTACCGTCAGGGAATACAAACACGTCAACCGCTTCGGTATCGCCAAACAGGTTATGCATGTTGCCAAGGATTTCCTGATACGCGCCAACCATAAAGAAGCCCAGCATTGGCGGGTTCTCTGGATCGTATTCCGGCATCGGCATGGTAGTCGCGATACCGTCACCGTCGACGTAGTGATCGATAGCGCCGTCGGAATCACAAGTGATATCCAGCAGTACCGCACGGCGTTCCGGCGCGCGATTCAGCCCTTCCAGCGGCAGAACCGGGAACAGCTGATCGATGCCCCAGGCATCCGGCATGGACTGGAACAGCGAGAAGTTGACGTAGATTTTATCCGCCATACGTTCCTGCAGTTCGTCGATGATGGGACGATGCGCGCGGTTGCTGGGATCGAGCTGTTTCTGCACTTCATGACACATATTCAGATACAGCTGTTCAGCCCATGCACGTTCCTGAAGGCTGAACGAACCGGAAGAATAACCGACATGAATATCATGAAGATCCATCTGGCTGTCGTGCAGCCATTCGCGCAGGGAGCGGCGCGTGCCTGGCTCGTGCATCTCCTGCCAGGTTTCCCACATATTTTGCAGGGAACGTGGCGCATCATCGTGTGGCGGCGTGGCTTCGGAAATTTCGCTACGCTCAACCCCAATAATATTCGACACCAGCACGGTGTGGTGCGCCGTCACGGCACGACCGGATTCGGTTATCACTGTGGGATGCGGTAAACCATGCTCTTCACAGGCATCACCAATCGCCCAGATAATGTTGTTGGCGTATTCGTTCAGGCCGTAGTTAACGGAGCAGTCAGACTGCGAGCGGGTCCCTTCATAATCGACACCCAGACCGCCACCTACGTCGAAGCACTGAATATTCACGCCTAACTTGTGCAGTTCAACGTAGAAACGCGCAGACTCACGCACGCCAGTCGCGATATCGCGAATGTTCGCCATCTGCGAGCCAAGGTGGAAGTGCAGCAGTTGAATGCTGTCCAGACGACCGCGCTCGCGCAACATTTCGACCAGTTGCAGAACCTGGTTTGCCGCCAGGCCGAACTTGGATTTTTCACCGCCTGACGACTGCCATTTGCCGGAACCTTGCGAGGCCAGACGCGCACGCACGCCCAGGCGCGGCACAACGTTCAGACGCTCGGCCTCTTCCAGCACGATGGCGATTTCGGTCATCTTCTCGATAACCAGATAGACTTTATGGCCCATCTTCTCGCCAATCAGCGCCAGCCGAATGTATTCACGGTCTTTGTAACCATTACAGACGATCACGGAGCGGGTCATGCCAGCATGCGCCAGGACGGCCATCAGCTCAGCTTTAGAACCCGCCTCCAGGCCCAGCGGTTCGCCGGAATGGATGAGAGATTCGATCACGCGGCGGTGCTGATTAACCTTGATCGGGTAAACCAGGAAGTAATCACCGTTATAACCATAGGATTCACGCGCACGCTTAAACGCCGCGTTGATAGAGCGTAAACGGTGTTGCAGAATCTGTGGGAAGCAGAACAGTGCGGGCAGACGCTGCCCCTGCGCTTCACGCGCTTTCACAAGGCTTGCAAGATCGACGCGCGCTTGCGGGACGTCAGGATCCGGGCAGACGGTGATATGGCCCAGTTCGTTGACGTCGTAGTAGTTATTGCCCCACCAGGCAATGTTGTAGGTGCGCAGCATCTTGCTGGCTTCCTGAGAACTCATTGCAACCTCCTGCATGGAACGTAGTACACCCTGTTCGCCTGCTGACGAAGGCGAAAAAGAAGACATGTCGTCAGACATAGCGAACCTCAAACTCTGTTGAAAGTGTATACCCGATACCTTCGGGCATAGCGCAGTTGACTACTATCGCAGTGTTAAAATGCGATAACAACCCATAAACAACCGGACATGTCAGCATAGTACGCTGACCGCCCCGCTGTGCGACCGGTTTCATATTCATATCATTGTAAAACACGTATCCGAACGCTGGATGACAGGTTCGGCGAAACCACGAGAAAACCCTTGCTTAGCAAGAGCGCCCTTGTTCAGTTATCGCAAGCCTTAACCGGCCCGGGAATCCTGAGAAGCGCCGAGATGGGTATAACATCGGCAGGTTTGTAAAAAAGGGATGCAGCTTGAGAGGGACAACAGTACACCAGAGCGGTGTGACAGGTTCTGCAGATTACTCCGATTCATTATTTCGTATCACCTCCACGCCAGCCTTTAGTGGGCAAGCGACAAGCAAAGCTAATGGTAAATGCTCAACCCGGCTGGAAGTGGCGACACGAACAATTGTCGTGCGCTTTTTTTCACCCACCGTACAACACATTGGGGAAGCCGCGCGCGCCGTTTTATACCGACAACAGGGGGTAAATGCAAAATAAAATTATCGGGTTTGACGCTGATGTCAGGAATTATTGCCGATTGTTCTTCTTTTATCTGATGACCAGGACCGAAAAATCACTGGAAAAGGGATGAATAAATGACCTAGAATAGCCATCCAGATGTTAATCCATCTATATACCTGCTGAGTATCTGGATACGTTGCCACACAGCGTCGCTCGGTTTCAGAAAAGAGGATTAACACTCATCGCCTGTATTGCCTGCAAGCCACTTCCGAAAGACAGGTAAGTGCTTTAAATACAATACGTTGAGACAACAGAATTTTACCGAGTTTAAAAGAATATGGCTAAACACCTTTTTACATCCGAGTCTGTATCAGAAGGGCATCCTGATAAAATCGCCGATCAGATCTCCGACGCGGTTCTTGACGCGATTCTGGAACAAGATCCGAAAGCGCGCGTGGCCTGCGAAACGTATGTGAAGACAGGCATGGTTTTGGTTGGCGGTGAAATCACAACCAGCGCATGGGTTGATATTGAAGAAATTACTCGTAAAACGGTTCGCGAAATCGGCTACGTGCATTCTGATATGGGCTTTGATGCCAATTCTTGCGCAGTATTAAGCGCGATTGGTAAACAGTCTCCTGACATCAACCAGGGTGTTGACCGTACCGATCCGCTGGAGCAAGGCGCGGGTGACCAGGGCCTGATGTTTGGCTATGCCACCAACGAAACCGACGTGCTGATGCCGGCCCCCGTCACGTATGCGCACCGTTTAGTGCAGCGTCAGGCGGAAGTGCGTAAAAACGGCACCCTGCCGTGGCTGCGCCCGGATGCGAAAAGCCAGGTCACCTTCCAGTACGACAACAATAAAATTGTCGGGATTGATGCCGTGGTGCTGTCCACGCAGCACGCTGAAGATATCGATCAGAAATCGCTGCATGAAGCAGTGATGGAAGAGATTATCAAGCCTGTGCTGCCTGCAGAATGGCTGAATGCGTCCACCAAATATTTTATCAACCCGACCGGGCGTTTTGTTATCGGCGGCCCAATGGGCGACTGCGGCCTGACTGGCCGTAAAATCATTGTGGATACCTACGGCGGTATGGCTCGTCACGGCGGTGGCGCGTTCTCTGGTAAGGATCCGTCTAAAGTTGACCGTTCCGCAGCCTACGCAGCGCGTTACGTTGCCAAAAACATCGTTGCCGCTGGTCTTGCCGATCGTTGTGAAATTCAGGTTTCTTACGCGATTGGCGTTGCCGAGCCGACGTCCATTATGGTGGAAACGTTTGGTACCGAGAAAATCCCGAGCGAGCAACTCACCCTGCTGGTTCGCGAATTCTTTGACCTGCGTCCGTACGGTCTGATTCAGATGCTGGATCTGCTGCACCCGATCTACAAAGAAACCGCAGCATACGGCCACTTTGGTCGCGAGCATTTCCCGTGGGAAAAAACCGACAAAGCCGCGCAGTTGCGTGAAGCGGCGGGGCTGAAATAAACCCAGCCTTAATGGTAAAAGGCGGTTATCAGTACCGTTCAGCGGGAAACAGCCGCCCTCTCACAAATCCGGGAACGTTCAGCGTTTCCGGATTTTTTTTGCGAAACAAGCGGTAAATCGCGAGGAAACGCGGTGAAGCTATTCAGTGGGCATTAACCGCCACCGGACGTCAGCCAGGATATAAAGGCCATCAATATCAAAATGCCGGAGATGATCGCGAGAGAGAAAAGCAAGAGGTAAAAGACAAGGCTCACCCCACCAAGAATGAATGCCCCCTTTACGCCCCAGCGGGTTTCATGACGCATCCCGCCAATAAAAGCACATACCAGCGCAACAACCCCCAATCCTATCCCAACATTATCCAGCACTTTATCAACGTTGACGGGTTTAGGTTCTGCTGGCACCGGGTTTTCATGGCCTGTCAGACCAGCAATGATGCCTCTTTTAACTGACGCGACATCCCTTGCGACGGCACGTTCCAACGTGAGCGTGGGGGCGGTGAAAGGCCCCAGTGAGACATGTAAAAGACCCACCATCAAGGCAACCGCTCCAAAAAGAATTCCAACCGAACTCCACTTATTTTGCATCAATGTATCCATACCACCTCCTTGTACGGGCAGCTCCTGCCGCCAGCGCCTGATCGTAACCTGTCGCTTGTCCTAACCCCAGAAAACCCGTCATGTTAAATTCTGATTTTTCAGCGCATAAACAGCGTTCCATTAACATCATCTAAATGGAAACGATTACACAATTACGATTTTTCCCACATATCTTTACACTTTCAGCGCCTACCTTTGGCAGTGATCAAATTATTCACTGGGAGGGCATGATGCCTGACAATAAGAAAAATAAGCGCATGACATTTTTTGTCTGCTTTCTCGCTGCACTGGCAGGACTGTTATTTGGTCTTGATATCGGCGTTATCGCGGGTGCATTGCCGTTTATCACCGACGACTTTCAGATAACCTCACAGCAGCAAGAATGGGTAGTAAGTTCAATGATGTTCGGTGCCGCCGTTGGGGCAGTGGGTAGCGGCTGGCTTTCATCGTCTCTCGGGCGTAAAAAAAGCCTGATGATTGGCTCGGTGCTGTTTGTGGTTGGGTCGCTTTGTTCCGCCGCTGCGCCGAATGTCGAAATACTTATCCTTTCCCGCATCCTGCTTGGTCTGGCAGTGGGTATCGCCTCCTATACCGCGCCACTCTATCTTTCTGAAATCGCCCCGGAAAAAATCCGTGGCAGTATGATTTCTATGTATCAGTTGATGATAACCATCGGTATCCTGGCGGCCTACCTTTCCGATACAGCGTTTAGCGATGCGGGAGCCTGGCGCTGGATGCTTGGCATCATCACCCTTCCGGCTGCGCTGCTGCTGATTGGGGTATTCTTCCTGCCGGATAGCCCGCGCTGGTTTGCCGCAAAACGTCGCTTTCATGACGCCGAGCGGGTATTACTGCGCCTTCGTGATTCCAGCGCCGAGGCAAAACGCGAACTGGATGAAATCCGTGAAAGCCTACAGGTAAAACAAAGCGGTTGGGCGCTGTTTAAAGACAACAGCAACTTTCGGCGCGCAGTGTTCCTGGGCGTTCTGCTCCAGGTAATGCAACAATTCACCGGCATGAACGTCATCATGTATTACGCGCCGAAAATCTTTGAGCTGGCGGGCTATGCCAATACTAAAGAGCAGATGTGGGGTACGGTAATCGTCGGTCTGACAAACGTGCTGGCAACCTTTATCGCCATCGGTCTGGTTGACCGTTGGGGCCGTAAGCCAACGCTGGTGCTGGGCTTTTTGGTCATGGCGTCCGGTATGGGTATTTTGGGCTACCTGATGCATATCGGCATTGAAACAGCGGCAGGCCAGTATTTCGCCGTAGCCATGCTGTTGATGTTTATCGTCGGCTTTGCGATGAGCGCCGGCCCGCTGATCTGGGTGCTGTGCTCAGAAATCCAGCCGCTGAAAGGGCGCGACTTCGGTATTACCTGCTCCACCGCCACAAACTGGATTGCCAATATGATTGTTGGCGCAACTTTCCTGACGATGCTGAACACGCTGGGTAACGCCAATACTTTCTGGGTGTATGGCGGGCTGAACCTGTTCTTTATCGTGCTGACCCTGTGGCTGGTGCCCGAGACGAAACATATCTCTCTTGAGCACATCGAACGTAACCTGATGAAAGGCCGTCGCCTGCGCGAAATCGGCTCGCACGACTAATCACGATACGCCCTCTTTCCCGGAGGGCGTCTTTCTGTTGCAGCATGCCCCTCCTTCGCTCTATGCTTTGCCGTTATGAAAACCCCTCGTCTTCCCATCGCCATTCAACAAGCCGTGATGCGCAGCCTGCGCGAGCATTTAGCGCGCGCAAACCAGCATCTTGACCGTGACTATCCTGAGCCGAAACTGGTTTACCAACAGCGCGGCACGGCGGCGGGCACCGCCTGGCTTGAGCGTTACGAAATCCGCCTCAATCCCACGTTGCTTCAGGAAAACGTGCAGGCGTTTACTGACGAAGTGGTCCCCCATGAACTGGCGCATTTGCTGGTCTGGAAACACTTTGGCCGCGTCGCGCCTCATGGAAAAGAGTGGAAATGGATGATGGAAAGCGTTCTGGGCATCCCTGCCAGACGAACCCATCAATTTGCGCTGGATTCGCTGGTAAGAAGCACCTTCCCCTACCGTTGTGGTTGTCAGCGCCATCAACTCACCGTGCGCCGCCATAACCGAGTGCTGCGTGGCGAAACCCAGTACCGTTGCGTCCACTGCGGCGAGACACTCAAACCCGAACCGGCAACCGATTAATTTTAAGCGCTTTATCTGGAAATTTTCTGATCTGACTGATTGCATCTCCTGCCGCCGTTCGTTACGGTGCGGACTCATTTTGCTATGGAGTTCGAGATGTCTCGCAAAATCATTCTTGCGGTTGCAGGATTTGCAGCGGCTTTTTCATGGAGCGCCTTTAGCGCCGGCATTCAAAACTTTTCTCAGGCCAAGGCCGCAGGCGTGAAAGTCCACGCTGACGCACCCGGTGATTTCTATTGCGGCTGCAAAATCACCTGGCAGGGAAAGAAAGGGATCCCGGATTTGGAATCTTGTGGTTATAAAGTTCGTAAAAACGAAAACCGCGCGTCACGTATTGAATGGGAACATGTGGTGCCCGCCTGGCAATTTGGTCATCAGCGCCAGTGCTGGCAGGACGGCGGACGGAAAAACTGCGCCAAAGATCCCGTTTATCGCGCGATGGAAAGCGATATGCATAACCTGCAGCCCGCCGTGGGTGAAGTGAACGGCGACCGGGGCAACTTTATGTACAGCCAGTGGAACGGCGGCGAAGGGCAGTATGGGCAGTGCGCCATGAAAATTGATTTCAAAGAAAAACTCGCCGAACCGCCAGCCAGGGCGCGCGGCGCTATCGCCCGCACCTATTTCTATATGCGCGACAAATATTCTCTTACGCTTTCCCGTCAGCAGACGCAGTTATTTGACGCATGGAATAAGCTTTACCCGGTGAGTGCCTGGGAATGTGAACGTGACAAGCGTATCGCCAATATACAAGGCAATCACAACCCTTATGTTCAGCAGGCTTGCCAGGCCCAAAAGAGCTAACCTACACTACCGGGCATTGAAAATTACCGCTCCCCGCACTGCTGGGGAGCGCCTTTGACCGGATTATTACTATGCGCATTCCTCGCATTTATCACCCCGAGCCGTTGAGCGTCGGCTTGCAGGTGAATTTAACTGACGACGCTGCAAACCATGTGGGTCGCGTCCTGCGTATGGGCCCGGACCACCAGTTACAGTTGTTTGACGGTTCGAATCAGGTTTTCGACGCCCGCATTACTCATGCTGATAAAAAAAGCGTGCGGGTCGAGGTCATCACTGCTCTTCAGGATGACAGAGAATCCCCGCTCCATCTGCACTTAGGCCAGGTCATGTCGCGTGGCGAAAAGATGGAATTCACCATCCAAAAATCCATCGAGCTTGGCGTTAATATCATTACCCCGCTTTTTTCCGAGCGTTGCGGCGTTAAGCTCGATGCTGAAAGACTGAGTAAAAAAATCCAGCAGTGGCAAAAAATCGCCATCGCCGCGTGCGAACAGTGCGGACGCAACCGGATCCCTGAAATCCGCCCGGCGATGGATCTTGAAGACTGGTGCGCCGAACCTGATGAGGGTCTGAAGCTCAATCTTCATCCGCGCGCCAGCCAGAGCATTAATACGCTGCCCCTGCCGGTGCAACGGGTGCGGTTGCTGATTGGCCCTGAAGGCGGGTTGAGCCGCGAGGAAATTGCCATGACCGCAGAGCACCAGTTTACTGATATTCTGTTGGGACCACGCGTATTGCGCACCGAAACTACCGCGCTCACCGCTATTACCGCGCTACAGGTGCGTTTTGGCGATCTGGGTTAATATCTGGCGTCAGGCTTGCAAACACTCAACGCCAGTTCACAGGAGAACATAATGATTAAGCTCGGCATTGTGATGGACCCCATCGCAACCATTAATATTAAAAAAGACAGCAGCTTCGCCATGCTCCTGGAAGCACAACGTCGCGGCTATGAACTGCATTACATGGAAATGGCCGATTTGTATCTGATAAACGGCCAGGCGCGTGCGCGTACCCGCCAGCTCAACGTTGAACAGAATTACGACAAATGGTACGACTTCACCGGTGAGCAGGATATTGCGCTGGCGGACCTGAATGTCGTACTGATGCGTAAAGATCCGCCCTTCGATACCGAATTTATTTATGCCACCTATATCCTGGAGCGTGCCGAAGAACAGGGCACCCTCATTGTGAACAAGCCGCAGAGTCTGCGCGATTGTAATGAGAAGCTCTTTACCGCCTGGTTCCCGGACCTGACGCCGCACACGCTGGTCACGCGCAACAAAGCGCAGCTCAAAAGCTTCTGGCAGGAGCACGGCGACATTATTCTCAAGCCGCTGGACGGTATGGGCGGCACGTCTATTTTCCGCGTTAAAGCAGGCGATCCGAATCTGTCTGTTATTGCCGAAACGCTCACCCTGCTGGGTACCCGTTACTGCATGGCGCAGAACTATCTCCCTGCTATTGTCGATGGCGACAAGCGTGTACTGGTGGTTGATGGCGAACCGGTACCCTATTGCCTGGCGCGTATCCCGCAAGGCGGTGAAACGCGCGGTAATCTGGCCGCAGGCGGGCGCGGCGAACCACGTCCATTAACCGAAAGCGACTGGGAAATTGCTCGTCGTGTCGGCCCTACGCTTAAAGCGAAGGGACTGATTTTTGTCGGCCTTGATATCATCGGCGATCGTTTAACCGAGATTAACGTGACCAGCCCCACCTGCATTCGCGAGATTGAAGCACAATTCCCCATCTCCATTACCGGCATGCTGATGGACGCTATCGAAGCAAGACTGGCGAAGTAATAGCCTGCGCGGGAGGGAACCCGCGAACGACGTTTTCTGTCCTGTCATGTGCTTTGCCAAAAAGTGACAGGCCATCGCTTTCCCCGCATACTTGGGCGAAGATGTTTTTTTAACCAGGGATTCAGACCGCTGATATGAATTTACAGCATCATTTTCTTATTGCTATGCCAGGCCTGCAGGATCCTCTGTTCCGCCGCGCCGTCGTTTATATCTGTGAATATAATGAGGAAGGCGCCATGGGGCTTATCATCAATAAGCCGCTCGAAAACTTAAAAGTGGATGGTGTCCTGCAGAAGCTCAAAATCACGCCTGAACCCCGCGATCCGGCTCGTCGTCTGGATAAGCCAGTCTTCGTCGGCGGACCGCTGGCTGAAGATCGCGGTTTTATCCTTCATACGCCGCCGGATAAATTTAATTCCAGTATCCGAATCTCCGATAACACCATTATCACCACCTCCCGCGATGTACTGGAAACGTTAGGCACGGCATCCCAGCCGGAAGAGGTGATTGTCGCACTGGGTTACTCCTCCTGGGATAAAGGCCAACTGGAGCGTGAGATCCTGGAAAATTCATGGCTTACCGCGCCGGCAGACATGAATATTCTTTTCCGTATACCCATTGCGCACCGATGGCGTGAAGCGGCGAAACTGATTGGTATCGATATCCACACGATGCCGGACATGGCGGGGCATGCCTGATGAGCGGAACACTATTGGCCTTTGATTTCGGTACCAAAAGCATCGGTGTTGCTATCGGGCAGCGTATTACCGGCACAGCCAGACCGCTCACCGCGATAAAAGCTAACGACGGCACCCCCGACTGGACGCAGTTCGAAAAGCTTCTCAAAGAGTGGCAGCCTGAACTGGTTGTCGTCGGTTTGCCATTGAATATGGATGGCACCAACCAACCCCTGACTGACCGGGCGCGTAAATTCGCAAATCGTCTGCATGGCCGTTTCGGCGTTAAAGTCGAATTACAGGACGAACGGTTAAGTACCGTTGAAGCGCGGGCGGGTCTGTTCGAGCGCGGCGGCTTCCGGGCGCTGAATAAAGGCAGTATTGATTCCGCCTCCGCCGTTATCATCCTTGAAAGCTATTTTGAGAATCACGTTTAACGTCGCCTGTATTACGCCTGCGACAGTGATAGCTTTTGCAGACTCTGTTCGAAACTTTGCATCCCAAATTGCTGCCCGGTTTGCAACACGCCGGGCAGTTGGTGGGTCTTGCCGTCGCGAATCAGATTCGCAACGGCCGCGTTATTAATTAAAAGTTCAAACAGCGCGGCGCGCCTTCCGTGCTTTGTTTCTGTCAGCTTCTGCGCCAGCACCGCTTTAAGGCTGCCAGCCAACTGGCTGCGAATCATGTTTTTCTCCTCGGCGCTAAACACATCCACCAGGCGTTCAACCGCCTGCGTCGCACCGCGGGTATGGAGTGTCGCCAGTACCAGATGGCCGGTTTCTGCAGCGGTTAACGCAAGGCGGATAGTATCGCTGTCACGCAATTCACCAAGCAGAATCACATCCGGATCTTCACGCAGCGCGCCGCGCAACCCCTCACTGAAGCTGCTGCAATGGGTGCCGATTTCGCGTTGTTGAATCAGGCATTTATCACTGGCGTAAAGATATTCAATAGGATCTTCCAGCGTCAAAATATGGCCGCTCAGCGTTTTGTTAAGTTCATTCACCATGGCGGCAAGCGTGGTGGATTTCCCACTGCCCGTCGCACCAGTCACTAAAATTAATCCATCCTGCATGGCGAGCAGTTCCCGTATACGGGGCGGCGCGCCGAGCGCATCCAGTTCAGGAGCCATTTGGGGCAAGATACGCAGCGCCAGCGAAACGCCGTGCGATTGTTGAAAAGCATTGGCGCGTAAACGAGCCCCATTTGAAAGCGTAACCGCAAAGTCCAGTTGGCCCTGTTGCGCCAACGCGCATTGTTGTTCTGCTGACAACCACCTTGAAAGCAGCGCATCGGGTTGCGGCGCGCCCTCAGGGGCATATTCCAGTTCGCCTTTTCGTCGCCAGCGTGCGGGTAACTCACTGCACAGGTGTAGATCCGAAACGTTATGCTTTACACTAAGGGCCACCATTTCTTCCATTTCCATACAGCTTCCTGACAATCATGAGTGATATAGCGCGCAACTTAGCGCAGATAAAAGCAAAGATCTCAGCGGCTGCGTTACGCTGCGGCAGATCTTCAGAAGAAGTTACCCTGCTTGCAGTGAGCAAAACTAAACCTGCGAGTGATATCGAAGAAGCCATTTCCGCCGGCCAACGCGCGTTTGGTGAAAACTACGTGCAGGAAGGCGTGGAAAAAATCAGTCATTTTGCCGAGGCGGGCGTGTTGGGGTTGCAGTGGCACTTTATCGGCCCCTTACAGTCCAACAAAAGCCGCCTGGTTGCCGAGCATTTCGACTGGTGCCATACCGTCGATCGCCTGCGTATCGCCACCCGTCTTAGCGACCAACGTCCAACGGCAATGCCGCCGCTTAACGTGCTGATTCAAATCAATATTAGCGATGAGAACAGCAAGTCCGGCATTCCCCTTGCGGAGCTGGATGCGCTGGCAAGCCAGGTGGCGGAATTACCCGGCCTGACGCTGCGCGGTTTAATGGCGATCCCGGCGCCTGAGTCAAGTTATGAAAGGCAGTTTGCCGTAGCACAGCAAATGGCTGTAGCATTTAACGCGCTTAAACAACGCTATCCTCATGTCGACACGCTTTCTCTGGGAATGAGTGATGATATGGAGGCGGCGATTGCAGCCGGAAGCACGATGGTGCGCATCGGCACCGCCATTTTCGGCGCGCGCGATTACCAGGCACATCAAGGACAATAACCACAGAGGAATGCCATGAAGACGTTGACTTTCCTGATTTCCACCGCGCTTGAACTGAATACCATGGTGATGCTGTTACGCATCTGGATGCAGTGGGCGCGTTGCGATTTCTACAATCCGCTCGCCCAGTTCGTTGTCAAAGCGACGCAACCGGTCGTGGGGCCGCTGCGCCGCATTATCCCGTCAATGGGGCCTATCGATACTGCCTCACTATTGATGGCGTTTGTTCTCAGCCTGATTAAGTCGATGGTGCTGTTTATGGTCATCACTTTCCAGCCGATTATCTGGATAGCCGCCCTGCTCATCCTGATTAAAACCATCGGGTTGCTGATTTTCTGGGTACTGCTGGTGATGGCGTTAATGAGCTGGATCAGTCGTGGCCGCAGCCCGGTTGAATATGTATTGATACAGCTTACCGAGCCGTTGCTGTCGCCGATTCGTCGTATGCTGCCTGCCATGGGCGGGATTGATTTCTCACCGATGGTGCTGGTATTGCTGCTGTACGTACTGAATATGGGCATGATGGAATTACTGCAAAGCACCGGAAACATGCTGCTGCCGGGGCTGTGGATGGCGCTATGAGTGCCGTAGAGCGCGCTGCGACTGGACTGACGCTTCGGCTGTATATTCAGCCGAAAGCCAGTCGCGACGCGATTATTGGATTGCATGGCGATGAAGTAAAAATTGCCATCACCGCCCCACCGGTTGACGGCCAGGCCAATGCGCATTTGGTCAAATTTCTCGCTAAGCAATTTCGGGTACCTAAAAGTCAGGTGACCATTGAAAAGGGCGAAACGGGCCGTCACAAACAGATAGTCATTACTGAACCGCAACAGATCCCGCCCGCTATTGCGGCGCTGCTTTAATCACAGGATTTCACTATGCAAAAAGTTGTCCTCGCTACCGGAAATGCCGGGAAAGTGCGTGAACTCGCGTCTTTATTACAGGATTTTGGGCTCGATATTGTTGCTCAGACCGAGTTAGGCGTTGAGTCGGCAGAAGAAACCGGCCTGACGTTTATTGAGAACGCAATTCTCAAAGCACGCCATGCAGCGGCTATCACCGGTTTACCCGCTATCGCGGACGATTCCGGCCTCGCGGTTGATGCACTTGGCGGCGCGCCGGGTATTTACTCCGCACGTTACGCGGGCGAAGACGCAAGCGATCGAGAAAACCTTGAGAAGCTGCTGGCGGCGTTGAAAGACGTACCAGACTCGAAACGTCAGGCGCAATTTCACTGCGTCCTGGTCTACCTGCGCCATGCGGAGGATCCGACTCCGCTGGTGTTCCATGGCGTCTGGCCTGGCGTAATTACCCATGCCCCAGCGGGCGAAGGCGGTTTCGGCTACGATCCTATTTTTTATGTTCCTTCTGAAGGCAAAACCGCCGCAGAATTGACCCGCGAAGAAAAGAGCGCCATTTCCCACCGTGGACAAGCGCTGAAACAGTTACTGGAAGCAATGCGACATGGCTAATTTGCCACCCCTGAGTTTATACATTCATATCCCCTGGTGCGTGCAGAAATGCCCTTACTGTGATTTCAACTCTCATGCGCTGAAGGGCGAAGTGCCGCACGACGATTATGTGCAGCATCTTTTAGCCGATTTGGATAATGACGCTGCGATGGCTCAGGGACGGGAAATCAGTACCATTTTTATTGGCGGGGGTACGCCAAGCCTGCTTTCCGGCCCGGCAATGCAAACACTGCTGGACGGCGTGCGTACGCGATTAACGTTACGCGCGGATGCGGAAATCACGATGGAGGCCAATCCTGGTACCGTTGAAGCCGACCGTTTTGTCGATTATCAACGTGCTGGCGTTAACCGTATCTCCATCGGTGTGCAGAGTTTTGAACAGACGAAACTCACCCGGCTGGGGCGTATTCACGGCCCGGAAGAAGCGATACGCGCCGCGCGCCTGGCCCATGCTTTAGGGTTGCGCAGTTTTAATCTGGATTTGATGCACGGGTTGCCGGATCAAACGCTGGAAGACGCGCTTGAGGATTTGCGTCAGGCTATTGCGCTGAATCCGCCGCACCTTTCCTGGTATCAACTAACCATTGAACCAAACACCCTGTTTGGCTCGCGCCCGCCGGTATTACCGGACGATGACGCACTGTGGGACATCTTCGAGCAGGGTCATCAATTGCTGAGCGCGGCAGGGTATCTGCAGTATGAAACCTCGGCTTATGCAAAACCGGGCTACCAGTGCCAGCACAATCTCAACTACTGGCGCTTTGGTGATTATCTGGGGATCGGTTGCGGCGCGCACGGTAAAATCACCTACCCGGATGGCAGGATAATCCGTACCGCGAAAACCCGTCATCCGCACGGTTATATGCAGGGCAACTATCTCGACAAACAGCATGAGGTAGAAACGGCGGATAAACCTTTTGAGTTTTTCATGAATCGCTTCCGTTTGCTGGAAGCCGCGCCGCGCGCAGAGTTCACGCGTTATACCGGCTTAACAGAAGAGAGCATTCGCCCGCAAATCGACCAGGCGTTAAACCTCGGTTATGTAGTGGAAACGCCAGATGAGTGGCAAATTACCGAGCATGGAAAGCTGTTCCTGAACTCGTTGCTGGAGCTGTTTCTGGCCGACTGAGTTGTTAAGACGTGCTTATAAAAAAAGCCCCTGCGATATCGCAGGGGCTTTTTTATGTCTAACGGTTGCCGACTAGCTCAGGCGACCATGGCACTGTTTGTATTTCTTACCGGAACCGCATGGGCACGGATCGTTACGGCCCACTTTACGCTCGCCGGTCTGTTCCGCCAGCGCCGCGGCTGCCGCGCTGTCATCATCCTGATGGCTAAGCTGCTGCATCTGCGCCAGGCGCTCTGCCTCTTCACGACGCTGCTGTTCCATCGCTTCCACTTCTTCCGGCATACGCACCTGAACTTTACTCAGGGTGCTGATGACTTCATATTTCAGCGATTCCAGCATGGTGGCAAACATAGCAAACGACTCGCGCTTATATTCCTGCTTCGGATCTTTCTGCGCGTAACCACGCAGGTGGATGCCCTGACGCAGGTAGTCCATTGCCGCCAGGTGCTCTTTCCACAGGGAATCCAGCGTTTGCAGCATCACGCCTTTCTCGAAGTGACGCATCATCTCGGTGCCGACCACTTCTTCTTTACGACGATAAACGTCGATAGCGTTCTGCAAAATACGCTCACGCAGCGTTTCTTCGTGCAGCTCCGGCTCTTTGTCCAGCCACTCGGCAATAGGCAATTCCAGGTCGAAATCGTTTTTCAGACGCTCTTCAAGGCCCGGAATGTCCCACATCTCTTCAAGAGACTGTGGCGGGATATGGGCATCAATGGTCGCTTTAAACACATCTTCACGGATGCTGTTCACGGTTTCGCTGATGTCTGATACATCCAGCAATTCGTTACGCTGGGTGTAGATCGCGCGACGCTGATCGTTTGCCACATCATCGTATTCAAGCAATTGCTTACGAATATCAAAGTTACGGCTTTCCACTTTGCGCTGGGCGTTGGCGATGGCTTTAGTCACCCAGGGGTGCTCAATGGCTTCGCCTGGCTTCATACCCAGTTTACGCATCATGCCAGAGACACGATCCGAGGCGAAAATACGCATCAGCGCATCTTCCATAGACAGATAGAAACGGGAAGAACCGGCATCGCCCTGACGACCAGAACGACCACGCAACTGGTTATCGATACGGCGAGATTCGTGACGCTCCGTACCAATGATATGCAGACCGCCGGATGCCAGAACGGCTTCGTGACGCACCTGCCAGTCGGCTTTAATCTGAGCGATTTGTTCAGGCGTTGGATCTTCCAGCTCAGCGACTTCTGCCTGCCAGCTGCCACCCAGCACGATATCTGTACCACGGCCTGCCATGTTGGTCGCAATGGTGACTGCCGCCGGATAGCCGGCCTGTGCGACGATAGCCGCTTCGTTGGCGTGGAATTTGGCGTTCAGAACATTATGCGCGATACCCGCTTTAGTCAGTTCGTTGGAGACCACTTCTGATTTTTCAATAGAAATGGTACCGACCAGCACAGGCTGACCATTGGCGGTACGCTCTTTAATGTCTTCAATGATTGCCGCGATCTTGTCCATCTCAGTCATATAGACCAGATCGGGCATATCCTTACGGATCATCGGGCGGTTGGTCGGCACAACAATGGTGTCGAGTTTGTAGATAGAACTGAACTCAAAGGCTTCGGTATCCGCTGTACCGGTCATGCCTGCCAGTTTTTCATATAAACGGAAATAGTTCTGGAAAGTGATGGAAGCCAGGGTCTGGTTTTCGTTTTGGATTTCCACCCCTTCTTTGGCTTCTACCGCCTGGTGAAGACCATCAGACCAACGGCGGCCTTGCATGGTACGACCCGTGTGCTCATCCACAATGATGACTTCGCCATCTTTTACAATGTAATCCACATCGCGGGTGAACAGAACGTGAGCGCGTAACGCGGCCGTTACGTGATGCATCAGCATAATGTTAGTTGGCGAGTAAAGCGACTCGCCTTCATCCATAATGCCCTGATTCACGAGAAGTTCTTCAATCAATACCAGACCACGTTCCGTCAGGTTAACCTGACGCGATTTTTCGTCCACGGAGAAGTGACCTTCGCCCTGGAAGGTGTCGGAATCCTCTTTCTCCTGACGCACCAGGTGAGGAATGATTTTATTCACTTTTTTGTACAGCTCAGAGCTATCTTCCGCCGGACCAGAGATGATAAGCGGCGTACGCGCTTCATCGATCAGGATGGAGTCCACCTCATCCACCAGCGCATAGTGCAGTTTGCGCTGCACGCGTTCTTCAGGGCTAAACGCCATGTTGTCACGCAGGTAGTCAAAGCCGTATTCGTTGTTGGTACCGTAAGTGATATCCGCAGCGTACGCTTCGCGTTTCGCCGGCGCTGGCATACCGGGCAAGTTAATGCCAACGGTCATACCGAGGAATTCAAACAGCGGACGGTTATTTTCAGCATCACGCTGGGCCAGGTAGTCGTTCACGGTAACAACGTGAACCCCTTTGCCGCTCAACGCGTTCAGGTAGGCCGGTAAGGTCGCGGTCAGGGTTTTACCTTCACCAGTGCGCATTTCCGCGATGCAGCGGTCATTGAGCACCATACCGCCCATCAGCTGTACGTCGAAGTGGCGCATGCCGAACACGCGTTTACTGGCCTCACGAACGACTGCAAACGCTTCTGGCAGCAGGCTGTCAACGGATTCGCCTTTTTCCAGACGAGCACGAAACTCTGTGGTTTTCGCTTTAAGTTCGTCATCAGAAAGTTTTTCCAGCGCCGGTTCCATGGCATTAATTGCCGCGACTGTTTTGCGCATACGACGCAGGGAGCGGTCGTTACGGCTACCGAAAACTTTAGTTAATAAATTGATTAGCATAATAAATCTCAAACGCCTCGCCTGTGCGAAGAAAGAAAAAAGATGAGTATATACCCTGAATAATGCGGCTTGCAGGAAGGGGGCGACGCTTTGGCTCCTCTGAGACTTACTTCAGTAAGTAGCGGGAGCGAGCGAGTAACGCCAACGCACCTGTAACCGAAAAGATATCGGGTATAAAGGGCTTAGCTGAGGCGCTTGGGACCAGCGCGAATGCCTTTGACCTGACTTATCCAGTGGCTAACGGCAAAATGCCGCTCAGTAAAAGGAGCCGCTGGAAGCAGACTAAGCACCCGGGAGGGCTGAATTTCTTGGGTAAGAAGCGTACTTAACGTATCAAGCAGAGCAAGTTGCTGCGCCTGAAGAGGAATTTTTACTTCTTCCGCCACGGGAAGCGCTTGCGGCGCCATAGCGAAGGTAAGATGGCGGATAACGGTGCGAATGGCATGCTGATGCCAGTAATCCACCGTAAAAGAGGGGCGTCGGGCAGTATGTTGCAGCGCCAGCGTATCGAATGAGAAAAGCGTAGGATTATCGATATTGCGGGTCGACGCTTTGGCAGGTAATTCCGGTTCGGCACTGTTATTTAACGCAGGCAGCCCAAGGCTTGCCGCGACCATCCCCAATAAGAGATGCGGCCAGAAAAAACGTCTACCTATTTGTCGCCAACAGGTCAAAAGTCCGGACACGTTACCCACCAGAACAAACGAAATGTTTTCGTCGTTCGTTAATCATTAAAATTTGCGTACAAATATTATCATTATTCCCGGTCGCAGGCAGCAGTAATCCCCTGTAAAGCGGACCAATCTGCACAAGAAACCGGCAGTTAAACGGCTAAGGAATAAGGATAGCGGAAAAAAACCATAAAAAAACGGCCAGCTTTTCTGATCGGAGAGAGTACCAGAAAAAACCAGCCGTATTTGAACTGCGTTGTTACGCCAGAACGATAGATGGCGCTTTGAAGGCGAGCGGCATTTCTGCTTCGTCTTCGAACGTCACATATTCCCACGCTTCCTGTTTAGCCAGCACAGCCTGCAACAATTTGTTATTCAGGGCATGGCCTGATTTGAATGCCGTGAAGGCACCAATAATGTTGTGGCCGCACATAAACAGGTCACCAATGGCATCCAGCATTTTGTGACGAACGAATTCATCTTCAAAACGCAGGCCGTCTTCATTCAATACGCGATAGTCGTCAACAACGATGGCACAATCGAAGCTGCCGCCCAGGCACAAACCACGGGATTGCAGGTATTCGATATCACGCATGAAGCCAAAGGTACGCGCGCGGCTAATTTGACGCATAAACGCATCAGCAGAGAAGTTCATCTGGTAACGCTGAGTACTGGCATCAATCGCCGGATGGTTAAAATCGATGGTGAAATCCAACGAAAAACCATTGTACGGCTTGAATTCAGCCCACTTGTCACCGTCTTCCACGCGAACGGTTTCTTTAATGCGAACAAATTTCTTGGCCACTTTCAGTTCATCAATACCCGCATCAAGCAGCAGATAGACGAAAGGCGCGGCACTACCGTCCATAATCGGGATTTCCGGGGCATCAACTTCGATAACGATGTTATCAATACCCAGGCCCGCCAGGGCGGCGTTCAGGTGCTCAACGGTAGAAATCCGCACGTCATGCTCATTGACCAGGCAAGTACAGAGCATGGTATCACGCACAGATTTGGCATCAGCCGGGAAATCTACCGGAGGATTCAAGTCGGTGCGACGATAGATGACCCCGGTATTTGCCGGCGCAGGGCGTAACGTCAGCGTGACTTTTTTGCCGGTATGTAAACCGACGCCAGTCGCCTGAACGATACGTTTAAGAGTCCTTTGTTTGATCATCGTATAATCTCGCCATATAACCTATACAACCGAGAGTGTATATCACAATCGGCAGCGCAGTTTAGCACAAAGAGCGCTGAATCCCAACTTCCGGGTTTTTCTTAGTCAGCTTGTTTGCGCAAAAACGCCGGAATATCCAGGTAATCCGGTTCTTTAGCCACTTGTGGCGTCGGGTCGTTAACCACTTTTGCCGCAGGCTTCTGTTCTTGCTGCAACGGCGCCATACCATGCTGCTGGTAGCGATCCATCACAGGCTGCTGAGTTTGCTTATTGGTCACCAGCGTGATTTCCGGGCGTTTGTCCATGCCGATACCGGTGGCCACCACGGTGACGCGCAGTTCGTCATTCATATCCGGGTCGAGAGACGTACCGATAACCACGGTCGCGTTATCTGAGGCAAACGCACGAATCGTGTTACCGACAGTTTCAAACTCATCCAGACGTAAATCAAAGCCCGCCGTGATGTTAACCAGTACGCCACGCGCGCCGGAGAGATCGATATCTTCAAGCAACGGAGAAGAAATAGCCATTTCAGCCGCTTCTTCCGCACGGTCTTCGCCGCTCGCTACGCCAGAACCCATCATCGCGTAACCCATTTCAGACATCACAGTACGCACGTCCGCGAAGTCAACGTTCATCAGACCCGGACGCGTAATCAGTTCCGCGATACCCTGTACGGCACCTTTGAGTACATCGTTCGCCGCGCCAAAGGCATCCAGCAGAGAAATGCCGCGACCCAGCACTTTAAGTAACTTGTCGTTAGGGATAGTAATAAGCGAGTCAACGTGCTTCGACAGCTCAGTAATCCCCTGCTCTGCGAAGGCCATACGCTTCTTGCCTTCGAAATTGAAAGGCTTGGTCACAACCGCTACGGTCAGGATACCCAGGTCTTTAGCCACTTCCGCTACAACTGGTGCTGCGCCCGTACCTGTACCACCGCCCATACCTGCTGCGATAAATACCATGTCTGCGCCATCCAGGGCGGCGCGCAGCGCTTCGCGGTCTTCATCCGCAGCGTTACGGCCAACTTCAGGGTTCGCGCCGGCGCCAAGGCCCTTCGTGATCCCACTACCAATCTGAATAGTCTGTCCTACCGCAGTCTTACGCAATGCCTGAGCATCGGTATTCACCGCAAAGAATTCCACACCTTCGATGCGCTCGCGCACCATGTGTTCGACGGCATTACCGCCACCACCACCGACGCCGATGACTTTAATCACCGCGTCGTTGGTCAGTTCCATAGGTTCAAACATAGTTTCTCTCCGTAATGTGCCTGTCGCCTGAGACTGCGAATTCGGCAGTCTCTTTTTAAATTAAAACTCTTTTCGTAGCCAACCGTTGAGTCGTTTAATCCACGAGCCGACTGAAGTCCGTTTTTCCGTTTCCGTTTCACCACTGAGATGTGTTTCTTTCCCGTAGTGCAACAGGCCTACCGCCGTCGAATAATAAGGCTCCTGAGCATAATCAGTAAGCCCGGTAATATTCAATGGCTGCCCGATACGTACTTGCGTATGGAATACGCGTTGCGCACAGGCGGCGAGGCCTTCAATTTGTGCTGCGCCGCCAGTTAAGACGATGCCAGCCGCAAGATGGTGTTTCACCCCTTGCTGTCGCAACTGCTCCTGCAATTGCAAAATTTCTTCGTTGACGAGGTTGAGCAACTCGGTATAACGCGGCTCAATCACCTCGGCAAGCGTTTGACGCTGTAAACTCCGCGGCGGACGTCCGCCAACGCTCGGTACTTCTACGCTTTCGTCTTTACCGACAATCGATCCCAGCGCGCAACCATGACGCACTTTAATCGCCTCGGCATCGCTTGGCGGCGTACCAAAAGCATAAGCGATATCACTGGTCACCACGTTCCCGGCATAGGGGATAACTTTCGTGTGACGAAGCGCACCACCGGTATACACGGCGATATCCATTGTACCACCGCCGATATCTACGACACAGACACCCAATTCGCGTTCGTCTTCAGTCAGGACCGAATAACTTGCCGCCAGACCTGCGAAAATGAGTTGGTCAACTTTTAGGCCACATCGTTCAACTGCTTTAACAATGTTTTTCGCCATATCGTTATGGCAGGTAATCAAATGTACCTTAGCTTGCATACGTACACCGGATAACCCTACCGGATTTTTAATGCCTTCCTGATAATCGATAGCATATTCCTGAGGAATAACGTGCAGAACACGATGTTCATCACGCACACGCACCGATTTGGCGGTATGTACGACGTTTTCTACGTCTTCTTGCGTCACTTCTTCTTCAGAAATAGGCACCATGCCGATTTCATTCTGGCAACTGATATGTTTACCCGAAAGCGCCAGATATACCGAAGAAATCTGGCAGTCCGCCATTAATTCAGCTTGATCGATAGCGCGTTGTACGCATTTCACTACCGATTCAAGATCGTTAACCCCACCCTTATCCATTCCACGGGAAGGGCAACTCCCGACGCCAATAATATTGACCATACCGTCGGGCAGAACTTCCCCTACTAAAGCGGCGACCTTTGCGGTCCCGATCTCTAGTCCAACTACCAGTTTTCTGTCCGTCGCCTTGATCATTGTTGTTCTGCCTGTGCCTGATTCTGTTGCTGATTAGGTTCTTCAACTGGCGCGGGTATCCAACCCACCGCCGCGCCTGAGTCGTAGCGCAAATCGACGTAACTGATTCGTTTTGCGTCAGCCTGCGACTGCTGTTGTAGAACCGGGTACAGCTCTACAAACCGCGCCAGACGTTTCATCGTATCGCCTCTGCCCAGATTGAGCTTGATATCATTCGTCAGCGTCAACTGCCAGGAGCGACGAGCGGTCATTGCCGCTTCCTTTACTGTGAACCTGTCCTTTGCCAGCACTTGTCCCATATCGCGATACCCCTGAAGCACTTCGTTTTCACTGCCTTCGGGGCCATACAGCATCGGTAATATCTGTTTGTTGGTTCGCGATGCCGGCACGCTGAACGCATTTCCCTGCGCGTCAATCATATGCTGGTCATTCCAACGTGCTATGGGCACATATTCAACCAGATGAATCTTCAATTCATCCGGCCACTGCTTTCTTACGCTTGCTTGTTTGATCCAGGGCAAGCGCTCGATCTGTTGCTGAATGATATTCACATCCTGGGTCATAAAGGTCCCGGGCGCGCCCAGGGCCAAAATAGACTGACGAATATCATCATTACGCGTGTAGTGTCTTTCCCCTGTCACTACCAACTTTGATAGGGGAAGGCGCTGCGCATCTTCCATCCAGCCCAGCACCACCCAACCGCCAAAAAGCACGGTACATAACACCGCCAGCAGAAACAACATTCCTGCAAGCCGCGTTCCATTATTGCGGTTCGAGGTACTGACTTCCTCAGACCGGTTTCGGGTGTTTAGCGCTGCCTGCGACATATCACTCCGCCAGTGCCAGTATGCGTACAACCAACTGCGAGAAGCTCAGGCCAGCCTGACGCGCCGCCATTGGCACAAGACTATGGCTGGTCATGCCAGGCGCCGTGTTGACTTCCAGCAAATAAAATTCGCCATCGCTATCGAGCATGACGTCAACGCGTCCCCATCCCCGGCAACCTAAAGCGTTCCACGCCTGAAGTACCAGGTTGTTTAATGCGGACTCGCGACTGGCCTCAAGGCCTGACGGGCAGAAATATTGAGTGTCATCAGAGAGATACTTCGCTTCATAATCATAGAAGGTTCCAGCGGGTTGTATGCGAATCGACGGTAAAATTTCTTCGCCTAAAATAGCGACCGTAAATTCCGGTCCGCTCAACCACTTCTCAATCAATATTTCATCGTCATGCTCAAAGGCTAACGCCAGAGCGGCATCCAGCGTTTCAGACGCCTCAACTTTAGACATCCCGACGCTGGAGCCTTCGCGGCTGGGTTTAACGATTAACGGTAAACCTAACGCGGCGATCTCCTGACGCGTCGCATCATCAAGACCTGCGACGAAAGCTTTACGGGTTAAACCCACCCAGGGCGCTACCGGCAGTCCTGCACCTTTCCAGAGCAATTTTGTCCGCAGCTTGTCCATGGTGATGGCGGAGGCCATAACGCCACTGCCGGTATAAGGCAGCCCCATAAACTCAAGCAAGCCTTGCAAGGTACCGTCTTCGCCACCGCGGCCATGCAGAGCGATAAAAACTTTATCAAAGCCTTCTTCTTTCAGCGTCGTGACCGGCACTTCTCGCGGGTCGACGGCATACGCGTCGATACCGCCTTCACGCAAGCCTTTCAGGACTGCGGCGCCGGATTGTAAAGAGACGTCGCGCTCCGCGGAATAACCGCCGAGTAATACTGCGATTTTCTCAGCCATGTTGCTCATCCTCACGCGTTTGCGGTTGCAACTTCACTTCAGCCAGATGGCGAGCAATCTTGCCGATGTTGCCGGCACCCTGCACCAGAATAAGGTCATTGCCGGTTAACACCGGTGCCAGCATTTCAGCGACCTGTTTCGGGTCAGAAACTAAAATCGGGTCAACCTTTCCACGCCCGCGAATAGTGCGGCAAAGCGAACGGCTGTCCGCGCCGGGAATTACCGCTTCGCCAGCGGAATATACATCCAGCATCAAAAGCGTATCGACCTGCGAGAGCACATTGGCAAAATCGTCATACAGATCGCGAGTACGGGTGTAACGGTGCGGCTGAAAAATCATAACCAGATTTTTATCCGGCCAGCCTGCCCGGGCGGCTTTAATGGTGGCATCCACTTCCGTCGGGTGATGACCGTAGTCATCCACCAGCATGGCGGTACCCGTTTTTCCATTAACCGCCGCCAGCGGGAATTCGCCGAGGAAATCGAAACGACGCCCGGTTCCCTGGAAGTTTTCCAGCGCCCGCAGGATATCGTCATCTTCAATGCCTTCTTCTGTGGCAACAGCCACCGCCGCCGCCGCATTGAGCGCATTATGACGGCCTGGCGCATTCAGCGTGACGTGCAGATCCGGCTTATCCTGACGCACAATGACGAAATGCCCCTGCGCACCTTTTTGAACATAGTGCTCAACGCGTACGTCAGCGTCATCGCTAAAGCCGTAAGTCGTAATTTGACGCCCAACGCGCGGCAACAACTCACGAATAACCGGATCGTCAACGCACATCACCGCACGTCCGTAAAACGGCAGGTTGTGCAGAAAGTTAATAAATGTCTGCTTTAAGTTTTCGAAGTCGCCCTGGTAGGTATCCATGTGGTCGGCTTCAATATTGGTCACGATGGATACCATCGGTTGCAGATGCAGGAACGACGCATCACTCTCATCCGCTTCGGCAATCAAATAACGGCTGTGACCAAGACGCGCGTGCACGCCCGCCGCTTTCACCAGACCACCGTTAACAAAGGTCGGATCTAAACCCGCTTCAGCGTAAATGCTGGAAACCATCGCCGTCGTGGTGGTTTTGCCATGTGTACCGGCAATCGCAATGCCGTGACGGAAACGCATTAATTCCGCCAGCATCTCTGCGCGGCGAATCACCGGAATGCGCGCCTCATGGGCGGCGATGATTTCCGGGTTATCTGCCGAAATTGCGCTGGATACCACGACCACGCTGGCATCGCTGACGTTTTCCGGGCGATGGTTAAAATAAATAGTGGCGCCTAAATCAGCCAACTGCTGGGTTACCGGGTTGGGCGCTAAATCAGAGCCGCTAATCTGATACCCTTCGTTAGCCAAAACTTCGGCAATACCGCCCATGCCAGCACCGCCGATGCCGACAAAATGAATGTGCCGAACGCGACGCATCTCGGGCACGATAGAACGCAGTTTCGCCAATTGTTGTGTATTCATTCTTCTAAAGCCTTTTGGCATCAACGCCTTAACATCTAAAATCACGCGGATCAAAATTGTCCGCAAGAATTACGCCTGAGTAACAGCGCACACTTCTTTTGCCACTCGTTCAGTAGCATCCACAATGGCCGCGTCACGGGCTCGCTTAGCCATTGTTAACAAGGTTGGCCTGTCCCATCCCGCCAGCGTTTCACTAACGGCGTCGACGGTAAATTGCGGCTGTTCAAAAATCTTCGCCGCGCCAGCTTTTTCAAGCGGCAGCGCATTCCAGTACTGCTGGCGATCTTTATGCTGAAAAGGCACAAACAGCGCAGGCAGACCTGCTGCGGCGAGCTCGCTCACGGTTAACGCCCCGGAGCGGCACACCACGACATCGGCCCAGCTATAGGCCGCCGCCATATCATCAATAAATTCCGTCACCTTATGCTGCGGCTGACCCGCTGCGGCATAGGCTTGCTGCACGTCAGTCAGCGCGCCTTTCCCACACTGGTGCCAGAGGGTAATACGCTCACCAAGACGCCCGGCCACTTGTGGCATGGTCTGGTTAAGAATGCGCGCGCCCTGTGAGCCGCCTATCACTAACACGCGTATCGGCCCTGTACGCCCCGCAAGACGCAATTCTGGTGCCGGCAGCGCCAGCACATCGGTACGCACTGGGTTTCCCACCACATCGGCATTGGGAAAAGCGCCTGGAAACGCCTGCATGACTTTACGGGCGATTTTCGCCAACCACTTATTCGTCAGTCCGGCGATACCGTTCTGCTCATGCAACACCACCGGGATGCCGAGCGACCAGGCTGCAAGGCCTCCCGGACCGGAAACATAACCGCCCATGCCTAATACCACATCGGGCTGAAAACGCTTCATGATGGCGCGCGCCTGACGCCAGGCATTGAAAATGCGCATCGGCGCGAGCAGCAGTGCTTTAATGCCTTTGCCACGCAGACCGGAGATACGGATAAAATCAATCTCAATGCCGTGTTGCGGCACTAAATCCGCTTCCATTCGGTCAGCTGTTCCCAGCCAACGCACCTGCCAACCCTGGGCCATTAAATGGTGCGCGACCGCTAAACCCGGGAACACATGTCCCCCGGTACCGCCCGCCATCACTATTAACCGTTTCGTCTGGCCGCTCATCGGGCACTCCTTGTAAACGCCTGCGCCTTTTCCAGACGCGTTTCATAGTCAATCCGTAGCAGTAACATGATCGCGGTCGACATAATCAATAAGCTTGAGCCGCCGTAACTGATAAGCGGCAACGTTAACCCTTTCGTGGGCAGCATGCCTGCCGCAGCCCCGACGTTAACCAATGCCTGGAAGCTAAACCAAACGCCAATCGAACAGGCTAAAAAGCCGGAAAAACGCTGGTCTATCTCCAGTGCGCGACGGCCAATCGACATGGCACGAAAAGCGACGAAGAATACCATCAAAAGGGCCAGTACTACACCGATATACCCCAGCTCTTCCCCGATAATCGAGAAGATGAAGTCGGTATGCGCCTCGGGTAAATATTCCAGTTTTTGTACTGAATTCCCTAAGCCCTGCCCCCAGAGTTCTCCACGCCCAAACGCCATCAGCGATTGCGTCAGCTGATAACCGCTGCCAAAGGGATCTTCCCACGGATTCCAGAACGAGGTAACACGTCGGATACGGTAAGGCTCGGCCAGAATCAGCAGCACCACGGCCGAGATACCCATGCCGATGATAGCGATGAATTGCCAGAGCTTCGCGCCCGCTAAAAACAGCATCGCAAGCGTAGTCACAAACAGCACAACCACTGTCCCGAGGTCCGGCTGAGCGAGCAAAAGCACCGCCATGACCAGAATCACCCCCATCGGTTTTAAGAATCCACGCAGGTTATTGCGGACTTCATCCACCTTACGGACCAGGTAGTTCGACAAATAACAAAACAGTGACAGCTTGGAAAACTCAGCAGGCTGAATACGCAACGGCCCGAGCGCAATCCAGCGCGATGCGCCGTTAACGGAGCTGCCGACGACCAGTACAATCAGCAGCATCACAATGGAGGCGATTAACAAGGCGGCGCTATAGCGTTGCCAGACCTCCATCGGCATCCGTAGCGTCACCAACGCCAGCATAAACGCCAGCAGGATATAGATAGCGTCACGCTTGGCGAACAGGAACGGATCATCTGCAAGCCGTTGTCCAACCGGCATGGACGCTGAGGTCACCATAATGAAACCAACCGCCGCCAGGCCCAACGTCAGCCACAACAGCGTACGGTCATACATTACAAGACTGTTGGCGTCTTTATCCCGCGACCCCATCACCCAGCCTTTCAGCGCCACGAACAGCCATGCCAGGATGCCAAATCCCGGAAGGCGTGGTACGCGGGGCATGCGTGGGCGAGGAAGAGACAACCGCATCAGCCTAACTCCTTCGCGAGACGGGTAAACACATCGCCGCGTTGTTCAAAGTTTTTAAACTGATCGAGGCTGGCGCAGGCAGGCGAAAGCAGCACCATATCCCCAGGCTGGACTTTCCCGGCAATCATACGCATCGCCTCTTCCATGGTGTTGGTCTGGGTTGCCGCATCAGGACGCAGCGCCGCAAGTTCCGCACCATCACGGCCAAAGCAGTAGAGGTGAATGTTATCGCCTTGCAAATACCGGGTAAGCGGTGAGAAATCGGCGGATTTTCCATCGCCGCCCAGTAGCAGATGCAACGTACCGTCAACTTGTAAACCGTTAAGCGCCGCCTCGGTACTGCCAACGTTGGTGGCTTTGGAATCGTTAATCCAACGCACGCCGTTATGGTTGTAAGCGAGCTGAAAGCGGTGCGCCAGACCGGTAAAGGTGGTCAGCGCTTGCAGGCTGCTTGAACGCGGCAGGCCAACGGCATCCGCGAGTGCCAGCGCAGCCAGCGCATTGGTATAGTTATGACGGCCAACGATTTTCATCTCTTTGGCGTTGAGAACCTTCTCCCCTTTCACCCGCAGCCAGGTATCGCCCTGCTGGTGATTCAGGTGGTAATCCCCGACGTCGATGCCAAAGCTCACGCAGCGTTCATCCGCGCCACGCACCGGCATGGTCAACGCATCGTCGGCATTCACCACGCACACTTGCGCGTTTTCATAGATTTTCAGTTTGGCGGCACGGTACTGCTGAAGCCCGAACGGGTAGCGATCCATATGATCTTCCGTAACGTTGAGCACCGTCGCCGCTTTGGCGTGCAGACTGTAGGTGGTTTCCAGCTGGAAGCTCGAAAGCTCCAGGACATACAACTCTTTTTCAGGGTCGAGGAGCATCAGCGCCGGGAGGCCAATATTGCCGCCCACGCCCACGCTTACGCCTGCCGCTTTCGCCATTTCACCGACCAGCGTCGTGACCGTGCTTTTACCGTTTGAGCCAGTAATGGCGACGATGGGCGCTTGCGCTTCGCGACAAAACAGTTCGATATCGCCGATGATTTCTACACCTGCGTCCGCCGCCGCGCTCAGTGAAGGATGCGCCAATGCCATACCCGGACTTGCGATAATTAAATCCGCTTCCAGTAGCCAGACGTCGTTAAGCGATCCTAAATGGCGTTCAATGGTTTCAGGGAGATTATCAAGGCCCGGCGGCGCTTGCCGTGTATCCATCACGCGCGGCGTTACGCCGCGCGCCAGGAAAAAGTCCACGCAGGAAAGCCCGGTTAACCCAAGACCAATGATGACGACTTTCTTATCCTGATAATCTGCCATGATTAACGTACCTTCAGCGTCGCCAGGCCAATCAGCACCAGCATCAGCGAAATAATCCAGAAGCGCACGATAACGCGCGGCTCCGGCCAGCCTTTCAGCTCATAGTGGTGGTGAATCGGCGCCATGCGGAAAATACGTTGTCCGCGCAGCTTGAACGATCCCACCTGCAAAATTACCGACAGGGTTTCGACGACAAAAACACCGCCCATAATCACTAACAGGAATTCCTGGCGCAGCAGCACCGCGATAATGCCCAGCGCGCCGCCCAGCGCCAGGGAGCCAACATCGCCCATAAAGACCTGCGCCGGATAGGTGTTGAACCACAGAAATCCAAGCCCTGCGCCGACTATCGCCGTGCAGACAATCACAAGCTCCCCTGCGTGCCGTAAGTAAGGAATGTGAAGATAGCTTGCAAAGTTCATGTTACCGGTCGCCCACGCTACCAGCGCGAAACCCGCTGCGACAAACACCGTTGGCATGATAGCGAGGCCATCCAGACCGTCTGTCAGGTTGACCGCATTACCGGTGCCGACAATCACGAAATAGGCCAAAATGACATAAAAAATGCCCAGTTGCGGCATCACGTCTTTAAAGAACGGCACCACAAGCTCGGTCGCCGGCGTGTCTTTACCCGCTAAATACAGCGCAAACGCCACAACCAGCGCGATTAACGACATCCAGAAGTATTTCCAGCGCGCAATCAGGCCTTTGGTGTCTTTACGCACCACTTTGCGATAATCATCTACAAACCCTACGGCCCCATATCCCACCAGCACAAACAGCACGCACCAGACGTAAGGATTGGACGGATAGGCCCACAGCAGAACGGAAATCACGATAGAGGTCAGGATCATAATCCCGCCCATGGTCGGTGTGCCGCGTTTGCTGAAATGCGACTCCGGACCGTCGTTACGCACAACTTGACCGAAAGACAGTTTTTGCAAATGCGCAATCATGCGCGGCCCCATCCACAATGAGATAAACAGGGCGGTCAGCAGGCTGACGATGGCGCGAAACGTCAAATAGGAAAAGACGTTGAAGCCGGAATAATATTTGACCAAATGCTCGGCCAGCCAAACTAACATGTCGCGTTCTCCTGTAATGCGCGAACCACCTCTTCCATGGCGGAGCTGCGTGAACCCTTCACTAAAATAGTCATAATGGTATGTTCCGCACGTAACGCGTTAAGGCGTTCGATAACGGCTTTTTTATCCTGATAATGTTCGCCTGCGCCACTCGCCGTGCTCAAAATTTCGCTGGCTTTACCCACGCTTAATACTTTATCGATACCGGCGGCTTTCGCGGCTTCGCCCACCTCGCGATGGCATGCTTCGGATTCATCGCCGAGCTCGGCCATATCGCCCACCACCATCACCCGGTAGCCCGGCATTTCGCTCAGTACCTGCGCGGCTGCCGTCATCGAGCCCACATTGGCGTTATAGCTGTCATCCAGCAGCAGCTGAGTTTCCGTCAGCCGGATCGGATACAGGCGGCCCGGTACGGCTTTCAGTTTCGCAAGACCCGCTTTAATGGCGTCATGGCTTGCGCCAACGGCCATAGAAAGTGCGCTCGCTGCCAGCGCATTCGCGATATTGTGGCGGCCAGGTAAAGGCAGCAGAACATCAACATTCCCGGTTGGCGTGACTATTGTCAGTTCAGTACCGTGGCTTGTGACGTGCACATTGGTCGCGCTGAAATCGCTTGCGGCAGCATTCGGTGAAAAACGCCACACTTTGCGATCGCCAATCACGTTCTGCCAGTTAAGCCAGTCGTTATTATCCGCATTCATAATCGCGATACCGTCTGGCGTCAGGCCAGAGAAAATCTCGCCTTTCGCTTTCGCCACACCCGCAAGCGATCCAAACCCTTCCAGATGCGCAGCGGCCAGGTTGTTTACCAGCGCCGCTTCAGGACGTGTCAGGCTTACCGTCCAGGCGATTTCGCCCTGATGGTTAGCGCCAAGTTCAATCACCGCATATTGATGTTCCGGCGTAAGGCGAAGCAATGTCATCGGCACGCCGATGTCATTGTTTAGGTTACCCGCCGTAAAAAGCGTATTCCCACACTCGCTGAGAATGGATGCGGTCATCTCTTTGACGGAGGTTTTGCCCGAAGAACCGGTTAACGCCACGATGCGTGTCGGGACTTGCGAGCGAACCCATGCGCCCAGCTCGCCAAACGCAAGGCGCGTATCGCTGACGATAATTTGCGGCAGCGCCACATCTACCGGGCGGCTGACCAGCAACGCCCCCGCGCCGCCTTGCTGGGCGGTTTGCACAAAATCGTGCGCATCAAAGCGCTCGCCTTTAAGCGCCACAAACAGGCAACCCGCTGTTAATTTGCGGGTATCCGTCGTCACCGCGTCGATAGTCAGATCGCCGCCGCGTAACTCGCCGCCCAAAAGCGTCGCGAGCTGTTTTAAAGAAACCGGGATCATGCGACAACTCCCAGTAAACGTGCCGCAGTCACCCGATCTGAATAGTCCAGACGCCGCGTGCCGACGATTTGATAATCTTCGTGACCTTTGCCAGCTACCAGCACCACGTCGTTTTCTTTAGCCTGCATAATCGCGTTGGTAACCGCTTCTGCACGGCCTTCAACGGCGCGCGCGCGGCCTGCATCCATCATGCCCGCCAGAATGTCGGTGATAATCGCTTTTGGATCTTCCGTACGCGGGTTGTCGTCGGTAACGATAACGACATCAGCGAACTGCTCGGCAATCGCCCCCATGAGCGGACGTTTTCCTTTATCGCGATCGCCACCGCAGCCAAAGACGCACCACAGTTTGCCGGCACAATGCAAGCGAGCCGCTTCCAGCGCTTTTTCCAGCGCATCCGGGGTGTGGGCATAATCCACCACAACGGTCGGTTTGCCTGGCGCGCTGAACACTTCCATACGGCCACACACCGGTTGCAAGCGGCCTGCCGTTTCCAGCAATGCGGCAAGCGGATAACCAAGCGCCAGCAAGGTTCCCAACGCCAGCAATAAATTACTGACGTTAAAGGCCCCCATCAGCCGGCTTTCTATCTCGCCATTGCCCCAGGAGGATTCAAAACGGATGGTCGCGCCGCTGTCGTGGTAATGCACATCGTTGGCACTCAGCCAGCGGCCACGGCAGGCAGGGTTGATGTTGCCTTCCATCGATACCGCAACGGCGTCAGGAAGCTTAGCCAGCCAGCGACGCCCCACTTCATCATCCGCGTTAATAATCGCAAGACCATACTGATGAGAGGAAAATAACTGCCACTTAGCCGCTTCGTAACTCTCCATATCACCATGATAATCCAGATGATCGCGGCTTAAATTAGTGAACACCGAGGCGGCGAATTGCAGCGCGGCGACGCGATGTTGCACCAAGCCATGCGAGGAAACCTCCATCGCAGCGAAGGTTGCGCCCTGATCTGCCAGGCCACCTAAGACTTGCTGTACATCTACTGCCGAACCGGTGGTATTTTCGGTCGGACTCACCTTACCAAGCAGACCGTTGCCGACGGTGCCCATTACGGCGCTGGTTTCACCGCACAGTTGCGTCCACTGCGCCAGTAATTGCGTCGTGGTGGTTTTTCCGTTGGTGCCCGTCACGCCCACCAGGCGCAACCGTTGGCTCGGCTCGTGGTAAAAACGGCCCGCCAGTGCGGAAAGACGCTCGTTTAACTGTTCAAGAAAGATAACCGGGACGCCATGAATTTCACGGACTTCACCGTCAGTGGCTTCACCTTTCGCTTCCGCCACAATGGCAGCTACACCTTGCGCTATCGCCTGCGGGATAAATCGACGCCCGTCCGCCTGATGACCGACCACTGCCACAAAGAGATCGCCTGCGGCAGCCACACGGCTGTCGAGCGTCATGTCTCGTAGCGCGCGCGCAGGCAAACCCGTTACCCACGGCGCGAGAAGGTCGCGCAAATTACGATCTGCCACCTTTTTCCTCTGCTTGATTAATTACAAATTCACTTTTTTCGCCCGTCGCCAGGGCATCTGGTTCGATATTCATGGTGCGTAATACGCCGCCCATAATGGCTCCGAACACCGGTGCAGAAACGGCACCACCGTAATATTTACCTGCCTGCGGGTCGTTAATGACCACCACCAGCGCAAAACGCGGATGGCTCGCTGGCGCGACGCCCGCGGTGTAAGCAATATATTTATTGATATAGCGCCCGTCCGGGCCTACTTTTTTCGCCGTACCGGTCTTGATGGCGATGCGATAACCTTTGATTGCCGCTTTTACGCCGCCGCCGCCGGGCAGCGCCACGCTTTCCATCATGTGCACTACGGTACGTACTACGGATTCACTGAATATGCGCTCGCCGGGAACCGGCGGATCGACTTTGGTGATCGACAGCGGGCGATATACGCCATAACTGCCAATCGTTGCGTAGACTCGCGCTAACTGTAACGGCGTTACCATTAGCCCGTAGCCGAAAGAGAAGGTGGCCCTCTCTATGTCAGACCACCGTTGTTTTTGAGGATATAAGCCACTGCGTTCTCCGACCAACCCCAAATTGGTCGCTTTCCCCAGTCCAAAACGTGAGTAAGTATCTACTAACGCTGAGGACGGCATCGCTAACGCCAGCTTTGAAACACCGACGTTACTCGACTTCTGTAACACCCCGGTCAGGGTTAATTCGCTGTAGCGCGCCACGTCTTTGATCTCATGACCATTGATGCGGTACGGAACGGTATTCAGAACGGTATTTTCGTTAACGACGCCACGTTGCAGCGCGGTCATCACCACCATCGGTTTCACCGTTGAACCCGGCTCGAAAACGTCGGTGATGGTGCGGTTACGCATAATGTCTTTCGGCGTTCCCGAGATATTGTTCGGGTTATAGGAGGGGCTGTTCGCCATCGCCAGTACTTCACCCGTGTTCACGTCCACCAACACGGCACTGCCCGATTCGGCTTTGTTAAACGCCACCGCATTGTTCAGTTCGCGATATACCAACGCCTGCAAACGTTCATCAATACTGAGCGCCAGGTTGTGCGCCGCCTGGCTGTCGGTAGAAGAGATGTCTTCAATTACTCGCCCATAACGGTCTTTACGCACAATGCGCTCGCCAGGCTGGCCCGTGAGCCATTTATCAAAGCTTTTCTCAACGCCTTCAATACCCTGACTATCCACGTTCGTGAAGCCGATGAGGTGAGCGGTCACTTCGCCGGAAGGATAATAACGACGAGATTCATCACGAAGATGAATCCCGGGTAATTTGAGTTTTTTGATGTAGTCGCCGATATCAGGATTGACCTGACGTGCAAGGTAGATAAAGCGCCCCTTCGGATTGGCGTTAATGCGTGAAGACAGTTGGTCGAGCGGCAGCTTCAAGGCATCTGATAGCGCTTTCCAGCGGTTATCTAGGGTGATTCCCCCCGCATCGTGCAATTCTTTGGGATCGGCCCACACGGCTCTTACCGGGACGCTGACCGCTAAAGGTCGACCGGAGCGGTCAGTAATCAGGCCACGCGATGTCGCGACTTCCTGGACACGCAACGAACGCATGTCACCCTGACGCACCAGCATATCGGGCGCAATAATCTGTAGCCAGGCTACCCGCGCCAGCAGTAATGCCAGCGCTAAAAAAATACACCCGCAGAGCAACGCAAAACGCCAACTGATAAAGTTGGCTTGTTCTTCCTGGCGTTTCGGTTTAAGCGTTTTTGCCGCTGCTCTCATGCCTGCTCTAAATCCTTATTTCTGAACCACGATATTTTCCTGGGATGGATCGACGTGCTGCAATTGCAGCTTCTCGGTAGCGATCCGCTCTACCCGGCTGTGGTCGCCGAGTGCATTTTCTTCAAGGATCAGGTTGCGCCATTCAATTTCCAACGCATCACGTTCCAGTACTAATTGCTCACGCTGCGCCGTCAATAAACGGGTGTGGTGAGCAGTGGTCACGACAGAAATCGCCGTGATGATAATGATAATGAACAAGCAGAGTGGCAGTTTCCCATGACGCAACAGATCGCCGCCGATAACGCCAGGCAATGCATGGCGTTCGTTGCTTCCTAACGTTCCGGTAACTTTGCTCAGGGCCTCCGTCACTCTGCCTATCATGCGTTCGTCCTTTCTGCTATTCGCAGCACTGAACTACGGGCTCGTGGATTTTCCGCCACTTCTTCTTCGCCCGGCATCAACTTGCCTAATGTCCGTAATTGACGACCGCCCAATTTATTGAGTTGCGCTTCTGTCATCGGGATCCCGGCAGGAACCTGAGGGCCACGGCTTTGCTCGCGCATAAAGCGTTTGACCAGGCGATCCTCCAGCGAATGGAAACTGATAACAGAAAGTCGCCCTCCCGGGGCCAGTGCATCAAGCGAGCCTTTTAGCGCCAGCTCAATCTCATCGAGTTCACTATTTACCCAAATGCGCACCGCCTGAAAGGTACGGGTCGCCGGGTGTTTAAATTTGTCTTTCACGGGGGTCGCTGCGGCAACCACTTCCGCGAGTTCTTTAGTACGGGTCATGGGCTGCTCGCGATTGCGTTCAACAATGGCGCGCGCGATACGTTTAGCAAACCGCTCTTCGCCATAGGTTTTCAGCACCCAAACGATGTCACTCTCTTCGGCGCTAAGCAGCCATTGTGCGGCAGATTGCCCGCGAGTCGGATCCATGCGCATATCTAACGGCCCGTCGCGCATAAAGGAAAAACCGCGCTCTGCGTCGTCAAGTTGCGGTGAAGAAACGCCGAGATCCAGAAGAATGCCATCGATCTTCCCTTGAAGATCGCGCTCGCCTACATAGTCCGCCAACGCGGAAAATGGGCCATGAACGATGGAAAAGCGTGGATCGTCAATCGCCTTAGCCGCTTCGATCGCTTGTGGATCGCGATCGATTGCGATCAGTCGGCCTTGCGGGCCAAGCTGAGATAAAATTAAACGCGAGTGGCCACCACGACCAAAAGTGCCATCAATATAGATGCCATCAGGACGAATATTCAGGCCATCAACGGCCTCGTCGAGCAGCACCGTTTTATGTTTATAATTTTCCATCATTTTTATAAGGACAAATCCTGCAATCTCTCCGACATCACTTCAGAGGAGGATTGCTCTGCGTCTATGTCTTCCTTGACCCGTTGATACCAGGTCGTTTCGTCCCACAGCTCAAATTTGTTGAACTGCCCGACCAGCATCACTTGTTTGGTGAGTCCGGCATGCTGTCTTAACACGGGGGCCAGCAGCAATCGACCGGCACTGTCCATCTGACATTCACTGGCATGCCCTAATAACAGCCGTTGAACACGGCGTTCGTCAGGTTTCATGCTCGACAGACGCGATAACTTTTGTTCAATCACTTCCCATTCAGGAAGCGTATAAAGCAGCAGGCAGGGGTGATGGATGTCAATGGTGCAAACCATTTGACCGGCAGCGGTCTCGAGCAGTTGATCCCTGTAACGGGTCGGAACGGATAACCGTCCTTTACTGTCGAGGTTTACTAACGAAGCGCCACGGAACATGCCAGCCTCACCCTGAAAAAAACCTTTTCACCACAATATCCCACAAATTCCCACCTTAGGGAGTTTACGGAGCGGAGGAAAAGCTTGTCAAGCCAGCACCAGCGCTGGAATAAACAAATTATCCATTCCTGAGGAGGGGGAAAGGTAAATAAAATGCTGCATTTAAAGCGAGGCAAAATTAACGTTATGAATATTTGTAAGAAAAATAACGAATAAACCTAACGAGGAAAAAACGGCTATTTGTGTACAAAAAAAATACAATGTGCCAAGTTTGCGACGCGGGCGGCATTTTAAGGCAATTCATGCGTGCTGAACAGCGTTCCCTGTAGGGTAATTCAACGCTTCCTTTACATTTAGGAGTTTGAAAAGCCTTATAAAATTATCGGATGTTGTTGGCCACATGTTACAAAACAATTCTTTAGAAATAATATCTTACTGCTAAGTGGATATTATTTCTTCATTTGAAAGCAAAAAAATTATTGGCTTGCCGAATACTTACTTTAAGTACGGAATATTCCGAATATTATAAAAAGGCAGCCTTAGCTGCCTTTATCTAAAATATTAGCGTCGGCTAAGACTGCCACGCCTGAACAAATTACGGCGAATGCGGGTTAACCCCGGCTTCGGCTTACGCGGTTCATCAAGGCTCGCCAGCACCAGTTCAAGTACGCGTTCCGCTACGTCTCGATGACGTTGCGCTACGGCCAGCACCGGGCACTGTAAAAAATCGAGCAACTCATGATCGCCAAACGTAGCAATCGCGAGATCGGTCGGCAACCGCCCCTCGCGTCGTAACGTCACATCCATGACGCCTTGCAAGAGAGCGAACGATGTGGTGAAAAGCGCCTGCGGCATCGCATGAGTTTCCAGCCATTTTTCAAAAAGCTGCCCTGCGGCTTCGCGTTCATAGCTATTGGCATAAAGGTAATGCACTTCGCGCGGATCGTCTTTCCAGGCGGTACGGAATCCCTGTTCGCGCAAGAAACTCACCGATAACTCCGGTAATGCTCCCATATAAAGCACCGTTTCCGCCGGGAATTTGCGCAATTCTCCAGCCAGCATTTCCGCGTCATCCTGATCGGCGCCGACGACGCTGGTAAAATGCTCGCGGTCCAGAGCGCGATCGAGCGCGACAATGGGGAATGAGTTATTAGCCCAGCGTTGATAGAAAGGATGTTCCGGCGGTAAAGAGGTCGACACGATAATCGCGTCAACCTGGCGCTGCAATAGATGTTCCATGCAACGCATTTCATTATCAGGCTGATCTTCAGAACACGCGATCAAAAGCTGGTAGCCACGCTGGCGTGCCTGACGCTCCAGATAATTGGCTATGCGGGTATAGCTGGTGTTTTCAAGATCCGGTATCACCAGACCAATCGAGCGCGTTCTACCGGCGCGCAACCCGGCCGCCACCGCATTCGGGTGGTAGTTATGCTCACGCACGACCGCCATCACTTTTTCGACCGTTTTATCGCTTACGCGATACTGTCGGGCTTTTCCATTAATGACGTAGCTCGCCGTTGTGCGCGATACCCCAGCCAATCGCGCGATTTCGTCCAGTTTCACAATTGCCCCTTAGTGAATGACATACACCATAGCCTTATTAGGGTTATAGCAAAATCCATAACATCTAAACGCAGAATAATTACCTGAGCAACTGCTTTTACGCGCTCTTGCTGGTCTACAGGCAAAAAAAAGCCCGGCGAGTCATGCCGGGCTCGTTTCTACATTGGAAGTCGTCGTTAGCGCATAATCTTATCACCACGAGACAGGCCGACAACACCTGAACGGGCAACTTCGACAATTTTTGCCACATCGCGAATAGTGGCCAGGAACGCGTCCAGTTTATCGCTGGTTCCGGCGAGCTGAACAGTATAGACCGACGGTGTGACATCAATAATAGAGCCACGGAAAATTTCGGTGTTGCGTTTCACTTCTTCCCGGCCATAACCGCTGGCCTGGATTTTGACTAACATGATTTCGCGCTCAACATGGGCGCTCTGCCCCAGTTCGTTTACGCGCAACACATCCACCAGTTTATGAAGCTGTTTTTCGATTTGCTCGAGAACCTTCGCATCACCCACGGTTTGAATCGTCATACGTGACAGCGTCGGATCTTCTGTTGGCGCAACGGTGAGGCTTTCAATGTTATAGCCACGTTGGGAAAAAAGCCCAATCACGCGGGATAACGCGCCCGACTCATTTTCCAGTAATACTGACAGTATCCGGCGCATGTTAGGTCCTCTCCGTTTTGCTTAACCACATTTCATCCATTCCGCCGCCACGAATATGCATCGGATAAACGTGCTCGGTGCCATCGACCATCACATCGACGAAGACAAGCCGGTTATTGCGCACCTGCTCCAGGGCTTCGCTCAGTTTACTTTCAAGCTCGTCAGGACGGGTAATACTGATCCCCACATGGCCATACGCCTGCGCCAGGCGGGCGAAGTCAGGCAGCGATTCCATATAGGATTGTGAATGGCGGCCAGAATAGATCATGTCCTGCCACTGTTTCACCATGCCGAGATAGCGGTTGTTCAGATTAAGCACCAGCACCGGCAGTTCATATTGCAGCGCGGTGGAAAGCTCCTGAATATTCATCTGGATACTGCCATCGCCCGTCACGCAAATCACCGTTTCGTCCGGCAGAGCAAGCTTTACACCCAACGCCGCCGGCAAGCCGAAGCCCATCGTGCCGAGGCCGCCGGAATTGATCCACCGGCGTGGTTTATCAAAAGCATAATAAAGCGCGGCGAACATCTGATGCTGACCCACATCGGAGGTGACATACGCATCCCCTTTTGTCAGTCGATGAATGGTCTCGATTACCGCCTGGGGCTTAATCTTTTCGCTGGCGGTGTTGTAGCTCAGGCACTTACGCCCGCGCCAGCCTTCAATTTGCTGCCACCAGTCGCGAATATCATCCGGCGTCTGGACGTTTTCTTCTTGTTGGAGTAACTCAAGCATCTGTTCAAGCACCATGCCTGCGTCACCCACGATAGGAATATCGGCAGAGACGGTTTTCGAAATAGAAGCCGGGTCGATATCGATATGAAGCACCGTCGCATTGGGACAATATTTTGCCAGGTTATTGGTTGTACGATCGTCAAAACGTACGCCAACGGCAAAAATCACATCGGAATGATGCATCGTCATATTGGCTTCATAGGTCCCGTGCATCCCCAGCATGCCTAATGACTGACGATGAGTACCCGGAAATGCGCCAAGCCCCATTAATGAAGACGCGACCGGCAGGTTGAGTTTTTCCACTAACTGACGCAACGGCGCACCGCACCCGGAATTAATCGCCCCGCCGCCTACATAAAGAACTGGTTTTTTAGCCGCAAGCAACGTCTGAAGTGCGCGTTTGATTTGACCTTTATGCCCCTGCGTTGTCGGATTATAAGAGCGCATGCTGACGGAATCCGGCCAGACATAAGGCATCTTTTTCGCGGGATTAAGGATATCTTTGGGCAAATCCACGACCACCGGCCCTGGGCGACCGCTGGCGGCAAGCCAGAATGCTTTTTTGAGTACCGTTGGGATGTCTTCCGTTTGCTTGACGAGGAAGCTGTGTTTCACCACCGGGCGCGAAATCCCCACCATGTCGCATTCCTGGAAGGAATCGTAGCCAATCAGCGACGTAGCCACCTGCCCTGAAAGCACAACCAGGGGTATGGAATCCATATACGCGGTAGCGATACCGGTAATGGCATTGGTCGCACCGGGACCCGATGTCACCAGCACAACGCCAACCTCGCCGGTTGCGCGGGCCAGGCCATCGGCCATATGTACGGCGGCTTGTTCATGCCGCACCAGTATATGGTCAATTCCGCCAATCGTATGCAGCGCGTCATAGATATCCAGCACAGCCCCACCAGGGTAGCCAAATATCTGTTTCACGCCCTGGTCGATCAGCGACTGAACCACCATCTCGGCTCCAGACAACATCTCCATCATTTGCCTCCAGGCTTTTGTTTTATTTTAACGGCGGAAATCATATTCTCACCGTTGCGATGAGCTGTCTTATGTCCCTTAACATAACCGCTCAGGATCGGGCAGGCAATTGGCCTCCAGCCCCTTTCCTGAGGCGATTTTTTTCTCGCCAACTAAACGAATCGCAAAGAATTAAGAGAAAGCTCTGGAAGAAACGGTTGTGATGGCGGGATATTTCATAAGTGTTATGTATAACAGTCAGAGATCAAGAAAAGCGGGAAAGGAAAATCGTCGGGCGAATGGAGATTAAGCGAAAGAATAAAATTCCAGTAAATCGCGGATATAAAGCAAAACCGAATGGTGTCCCATTCGGTTTATGTATTCAGGCTTATTTCTTACAAATCCTGATAAGTAACTCTTCCATCCACTGATGCCCTTTGTCGCGGCCTGCGGCTTCATGCCAGGAGAGATAGCAAGTCCGGCGGTTGTTCTCAAGCGGCAAAGGTAAAACATCCAGGCTAAGCGTTGCCATGAACTCATCTGCCAACCAACGCGGCGCGATAGCAATAAGACTGGTTTGCGAAACGACATTCAGTACGCTTGTCATTGCCATTCCCTGATAGGCAATAGCCGCCTGTTTTTCCGGGCCGTCATACCAGGGCGAACTAAATGAACCGAAGCGATCCAGGGCGACAACAGCGTGCTGTTCCTGATAAAGCCCCGCTTCGTTCGTTAAATTTTTCTTCCGGGGATGCGATTTACTGCACACCAACACCATTTCATCTTCAAATAAAGGCACGCAAGAAAATTCAGGGCGACGGAAAAGGTCATAGCTGATTACAAATTCCGTTTCCTGATAACGTAATTGATGCTCGATATTTTGATTCAAAGATGATTTAAATGCTAAATGTATATTTGGCGCAATATTTGTAACACTATTATAAATAATCGACGTTAAAAGATTATCTAATGGGCTACAAACACAAAGATTAAATAACCGCTCACTGCTTAATGGTTCGAATCCGGAACCCGGAAGTTCGTTTTGGACTAACTGAAGTGCCTGACGGACAGAACCAAAAAGCTGACACGCACGCATGGTAGGCTGAATACCACGGCCATAACGCACAAAAAGCTCGTCATTAAACATTAACTTGAGTCGAGATACTGCATTACTTACCGCAGGTTGCGACATCCCTAACAGATGCGCCGCACGGGTAATATTTTGCTCCTGCATGACAGCATCAAAGACAGTCAACAAATTAAGGTCTACTGAGCGTAACTGTGGCTTAAGACTTTCATTTAAAGGCGACTGTTCAATATGATTATCTGACATAATCCACTCCCTAAATTGATAATCATCGTTCCCTGAAATATTATTATCCATCCGTGTTGCATCATCAGGGAAAAGACGGGAGGCTGTAAGTCGAGCAGTATTGGGGCTATTTAATAATAGTCCGTTTCACAATACAGATTCTACGTAGACAGCCTAAGATTTATTGCAACTGGCGATTATGAAACCATAAACCAAGAAAGTTCTCAATAATTCACCAAATGAATTATGATTTTAGGAATATTAAAATATTTCATCGGCAATTCATTGATACATTCTTAAAATTTTATCGTTTGTAATCATTTAAGCTGCAAATGACATAATTCGAAACTATGTATAATGTGCTGGCGTTATATTTATTAATAGAACGCGACTCAACCCCCACTCTTTTTTAAAACAGCTATAACGCCATTTCATGTGGTTCAGCAGAATAACGTCCTTTTGTGCAGTTTTTTTAGCACGCTATGCTAAATATCATCAGCGCCTGCAACCGCCGTACCATAACGATTCGTTCAAAGAAAAGTTGACACCTCCGCACCAATCAAGTACCACTAAAAGCATCTTAACGCATTCTGAGGCTTGATAAATGATTCGCACTACTCGCCTGCTCGGTCTACTACTACTTAACGCATCTCTGCGCGGTAGACTGTTGGGCGATGTTCAGCGTTAAGTTGAATCAAGTCACAAGAGAAAACGAAACCCGCGCACTGCGCGGGTTTTTTTATGCTCGTCGCAGGCGCAGAAAACTGAAATAAGGACCGTATTCATGAGCCAGCAAGTCATTATTTTCGATACAACATTACGTGATGGTGAACAAGCGCTGCAGGCGAGCCTGAGCGTGAAAGAAAAGCTGCAAATCGCACTGGCCCTGGAACGTATGGGTATTGATGTAATGGAAGTGGGCTTCCCGGTGTCATCCCCGGGAGACTTTGAATCCGTCCAGACTATTGCCCGCCATGTAAAAAACAGCCGCGTGTGCGCCCTCGCCCGCTGCGTCGAAAAAGATATTGATGTGGCTGCGGAATCCCTGCGCGTAGCCGAGGCATTTCGTATTCATACCTTTATCGCCACCTCGCCTATGCATATTGCCACCAAGCTGCGCAGTACGCTGGATGAAGTAATTGAACGCGCGGTGTATATGGTTAAACGCGCCCGTAATTACACCGATGATGTGGAGTTTTCTTGCGAAGACGCCGGCCGCACGCCGATTGATGATTTGGCCCGCGTGGTGGAAGCGGCGATAAATGCCGGTGCTAAGACCATCAATATTCCTGACACCGTGGGCTACACCCTGCCTTTTGAGTTCAGCAACATCATTACCGGCCTGTACCAGCGCGTGCCAAATATTGATAAAGCGATTATTTCCGTTCACACCCACGATGATTTAGGCATGGCGGTTGGTAATGCCCTGGCAGCCGTTAACGCGGGCGCGCGTCAGGTAGAAGGCACGATGAACGGCATCGGCGAACGCGCCGGTAACTGCGCGCTGGAAGAAGTGATTATGGCGATTAAACTGCGCCAGAATCTGTTGAATGCGCACACTAACATTCACCATCAGGAAATCTGGCGCACCAGCCAGACCGTGAGCCAGATTTGCAACATGCCGATCCCGGCTAACAAAGCGGTTGTCGGCAGCGGCGCTTTCGCGCACTCCTCCGGCATTCATCAGGATGGCGTACTGAAGAATCGCGAAAACTACGAAATCATGACCCCGGAATCAATTGGCCTGAATCAGGTTCAGTTGAACCTGACGTCACGCTCCGGTCGTGCCGCCGTGAAACACCGGATGGAAGAAATGGGCTATCACGAAGGGGATTACAACCTGGATAACCTGTACGACGCCTTCCTGAAACTGGCGGACAAAAAAGGCCAGGTCTTTGATTACGATCTGGAAGCGCTGGCGTTTATTAATAAACAGCAGGAAGAACCTGAACACTACCGTCTGGATTACTTCAGCGTACAGTCCGGCTCGAACGCGATGGCCACCGCCTCCGTGAAATTGATTTGCGGGGAAGAAGAAAAAGCCGAAGCGGCTAACGGCAACGGCCCGGTTGACGCCGTCTATCAGGCAATTAACCGCATTACTGAATACGATATTGAACTGGTGAACTACCAGTTGGGCGCTAAGGGCCAGGGCAAAAATGCGCTGGGTCAGGTGGATATCGTGGTGACCTATAACGGTCGTCGCTTCCACGGTGTCGGCCTGGCGACGGACATTGTGGAATCCTCCGCCAAAGCGATGGTGCACGTGCTGAATAACATCTGGCGCGCAGCCGAAGTGGAAAAAGAATTGCAACGCAAAGCTCATAATAAAGAACACAATCAGGAAACCGTGTGATGTCGAAAAATTATCATATTGCTGTTTTGCCGGGTGACGGTATTGGCCCGGAAGTGATGGCGCAAGCGCTGAAAGTACTGGATGCCGTTCGTAACCGTTTCGATATGCGGATTTCCACCAGCCATTACGATGTCGGCGGCATTGCCATCGACCGCCACGGCAACCCGCTGCCGCAGGCCACCATTGAAGGCTGCGAACAGGCCGATGCGATTTTATTCGGCTCGGTGGGTGGCCCGAAATGGGAACATCTGCCGCCCGCTCAACAGCCGGAGCGCGGTGCGCTGCTGCCGCTGCGTAAGCACTTCAAACTGTTCAGCAATCTGCGTCCGGCGAAACTGTACCAGGGGCTGGAAGAATTTTGTCCGCTGCGCGCCGATATCGCGGCTAACGGCTTTGATATTCTGTGCGTGCGCGAGTTGACCGGGGGCATCTATTTCGGTCAGCCGAAAGGCCGCGAAGGCCAGGGCATGCATGAAAAAGCCTTTGATACCGAGGTATACCATCGTTTCGAAATTGAACGTATCGCCCGTATCGCGTTTGAATCCGCGCGCAAGCGCCGTAAAAAAGTGACCTCGATTGATAAAGCCAACGTATTGCAGACCTCGCTGCTGTGGCGTGAAATCGTCAACGAGATCGCAAATGATTACCCGGACGTAGCGCTGGCGCATATGTACATCGACAACGCCACGATGCAGTTAATTAAAGATCCGTCGCAGTTTGACGTGCTGCTGTGCTCCAACTTGTTTGGCGACATTCTCTCTGACGAATGCGCGATGATCACAGGCTCAATGGGGATGCTGCCATCCGCCAGCCTGAATGAGCAGGGTTTCGGCCTGTACGAACCCGCAGGCGGCTCCGCGCCAGATATCGCCGGGAAGAATATCGCCAACCCCATCGCGCAGATCCTGTCGCTGGCACTGCTGCTGCGCTATAGCCTTAATGCAGCCGACGCGGCTGATGCTATTGAACACGCCATCAACCGCGCCCTGGAAGACGGTATTCGCACAAGCGACCTGGCGCGCGGCGACCAGGCAACCAGTACTGATGAAATGGGCGATATTATTGCCCGCTATGTCGCCGAAGGGGTGTAACCATGGCCAGCACGCTGTACCAAAAATTATTCGACGCTCATGTGGTTTATGAAGCAAAGGACGAAACGCCGCTGCTGTATATCGACCGCCATCTGGTGCATGAAGTCACCTCGCCGCAGGCGTTTGATGGACTGCGCGCCCATGGTCGCCCGGTGCGCCAGCCGCGTAAAACCTTCGCCACCATGGACCATAACGTGTCGACGCAAACGAAAGATATCAACGCGTCCGGCGAAATGGCGCGAATTCAGATGCAGGAACTGATTAAAAACTGCAATGAATTCGGCGTCGAACTGTATGACCTGAATCACCCCTACCAGGGAATTGTGCATGTGATGGGTCCGGAGCAAGGCATCACGCTGCCCGGTATGACCATCGTCTGCGGCGATTCCCACACCGCGACCCACGGCGCATTTGGGGCCCTGGCTTTCGGTATCGGCACATCTGAAGTGGAACATGTTCTGGCGACCCAAACCCTGAAACAGGGCCGCGCTAAAACGATGAAGATTGAAGTGAAAGGCACCGCCGCGCCGGGCATTACCGCAAAAGACATTGTACTGGCGATTATCGGCAAAACCGGCAGTGCAGGCGGTACCGGTCATGTGGTGGAGTTTTGCGGCGAAGCGATTACGGCATTGAGCATGGAAGGCCGTATGACGCTTTGCAATATGGCGATTGAGATGGGTGCGAAAGCGGGCCTGGTCGCGCCGGATGACACCACCTTTAACTATGTTAAAGGTCGTCTGCACGCGCCAAAAGGCAAAGATTTTGACGATGCGGTGGAATACTGGAAAACCTTCAAAACCGATCCGGACGCGGTATTCGATACCGTCGTTACCCTGGATGCCGCTGCCATTGCCCCGCAAGTCACCTGGGGCACCAACCCAGGCCAGGTGATTTCAGTAACCGACTGCATTCCGGAACCGGCTTCGTTTGCCGATCCGGTCGAGCGCGCCTCGGCTGAAAAAGCGCTGGCCTATATGGGCCTTAAGCCTGGCGTTCCGTTGACCGACGTGGCGATTGATAAAGTCTTTATTGGCTCCTGCACCAACTCGCGTATTGAAGATTTGCGCGCAGCGGCAGACATCGCCAAAGGGCGTAAAGTCGCGCCGGGCGTTCAGGCATTAGTGGTGCCGGGTTCCGGTCCGGTGAAAGCCCAGGCGGAAGCGGAAGGTCTGGATAAAATCTTTATCGAAGCCGGTTTTGAATGGCGTTTGCCGGGCTGCTCAATGTGCCTTGCGATGAACAACGATCGCCTGAACCCGGGCGAGCGCTGCGCCTCGACCAGTAACCGTAACTTCGAAGGCCGTCAGGGCCGTGGCGGACGCACTCACCTGGTCAGCCCGGCAATGGCCGCGGCTGCAGCGGTGACCGGTCATTTCGCCGATATCCGCACACTGAAATAAGGAGCCACACCATGGCAGAAAAATTTACGCAACATACTGGCCTTGTGGTTCCACTGGATGCGGCCAACGTTGATACCGATGCGATTATCCCCAAGCAGTTTCTGCAAAAGGTTACCCGTACCGGTTTTGGCGCGCACCTGTTTAATGACTGGCGTTTTCTGGACGACAAGGGCAATGAACCGAACCCGGAATTTGTGCTGAATTTCCCGGAATATCAGGGCGCGTCTATCCTGCTGGCGCGGGAAAACTTCGGCTGCGGCTCTTCACGCGAGCATGCGCCCTGGGCATTGACGGATTACGGTTTTAAAGTCGTGATAGCGCCAAGCTTTGCCGACATTTTTTATGGCAATAGTTTTAACAACCAGTTGCTGCCGGTGAAACTGAGTGAGGCCGACGTCGATGAGCTGTTTGCGCTCGTGCAGGCTAATCCGGGTATTTATTTTGAGGTAGACCTGGAAGCTCTGGAGGTGAAAGCGGGCGACAAGCGCTATCCCTTTACGCTGGATGCGTTCCGCCGCCATTGCATGCTGAACGGGCTGGACAGCATCGGGCTGACCTTACAGCATGAAGACGCAATAGCCGACTATGAAAAGCGCCAGCCGGCGTTTATCAGCTAAAAACGAATGCCGGGCGCTATGCCCGGCATTTTTTTTTATACGTCCTTCACACGAGACGTGATAAACAACGTAAATATCCCCATTCCCGCGACCGCCCAGTACACGGCATAGTGACCGAAGCTTTCCACCAGCGCCCCCTGAATAACACCCGCCAGGATCACGCCCGTGGAAATGCTATTAGTAAAAAGCGTGGTGGCGGATCCGGCACGTCCCGGCATCAGATCCTGAAACCAGATCATGCCGATCGCGGCAATGATCCCGATAAACACCGCGTTAAAGATCTGCAGTATCAGCAGCGCCTGCTGGCTGTGGAAAAACAGCAGACCGATATAAAACAGCACGGCGGACATTACCGCCAACAGCATAATCCGCCGTTTGCCGATACGCTTTACGTAATAACCTGCCAGCAACATCACCGGGATCTCAAGCCCGGCTGCGGTGCCCATCAATACGCCTGCAAGCTTATCCGGCAATCCCAGTTCGCTGCTTATCCAAAGCGGCATATCGATAAAATACATGGTGTTGCAGGTCCACATTAATACCGAGGCGATAAAGAGCAGCCGCACGTTTTTATCCTGCCAACCACTCACTTGCGTCAGTGAGACATCCGTTTTCAGGGTATCGCGTGGGACCGACGGCAACGCCAGCGCAATCACGCCAAGACTCAGCAAAAAGATGAATCCGGCAACCAGGAACATAGTGGTAAAGCCATAATTCAACGCCAGTAAAAACGCCAGCGGCGGCCCGATAACCCACGCCAGTGATAATTGCGCGCGCATCACCGAACTGAACATCACCGCTTCACGCGCAGAACTGTCGGCGTATTCACGCGCCAGGGCAAACAGTTGCGGCATGGTGGTATTAGCCAGCGCTGAAAGCAGCACGCCTGCGGTAATCAGGGTGAGATAATGGCGGGTAAACGCAAATAACACACAGTTGGCGATAGCCATCAGGCAGCAGAACAGGATCAGTTTGCGCCTGTCGCCCCGGGCATCGGATCGTTTTGCAAGCCACAGGCTCACCACAATCCCGGCTAAGGCATTAACGGTATAAAAAAGCCCAACCCAAAACGGACGGACATCCACTTCACGGCTGAGAAACAAGCTCAGCGTTGGCGCCTGTAACGCGCTCGCCACCCCCACCATAAAGGCGACGCCCATAAAGGCCAAATAGACTCCATTCAACCTGCGACCACGTGTTAATAACCACTGCATACCATGCATCCTTTCATGAAAGAAAAAGTTATACACGAAAAAAGCCAGCAGTTAAAAAACCGCTGGCGGGTGAAAAACACCAATACTCAGTCACACTCGATGCCTGCAATGTTCGCCGGGAAAACCGAACGCGTTCAGGACGCTATTGCCTCACCGCGGGCCAGCGGCGACACCCTAACGCTTCTCCCCTAAAACCACCCTCGCCACAGCGGAATCATCACTTTCATCAGGACAAAGTATTGACTTAATATAGGGAAAGAAAAATTGATACGTTTCATTACAGGAGTTCCCCTTTTATGTCTTCTGCCCGGCTCCAACAACAATTTATCCGTCTGTGGCAATGCTGTGAGGGGAAGCCGCAGGAGACGACGCTTAACGAACTGGCGGAGTTGCTGAACTGTTCGCGCCGCCATATGCGTACCCTGCTTAATGCCATGCAGGATAAAGGCTGGCTGATGTGGGAGGCGGAAGCCGGGCGAGGAAAACGCTCAAAACTGACGTTCCTGTATACCGGCCTTGCGCTTCAGCAGCAACGCGCTGAAGACCTGCTGGAGCAGGATCGTATCGATCAACTGGTGCAGATTGTCGGCGATAAAGCGGCGGTGCGCCAGATGCTGATTTCACATCTTGGCCGCAGTTTCCGGCAAGGGCGGCATATCCTGCGCATCCTCTATTATCGTCCGTTAAGAAATCTATTGCCGGGTACGGCGCTGCGGCGCTCCGAAACCCATATCGTGCGCCAGATATTCAGCGGTCTGACGCGCATAAATGAGGAAAACGGGGAAATCGAAGCGGATATCGCCCACCATTGGCAGCAGCTTAGCCCGCTGCACTGGCGTTTTTTCTTACGCCCCGGCATCCATTTTCATCACGGCCGCGAGCTGGATATGCTCGATGTGATCGGCTCCTTACAACGCATCAGTACGCTTGCGCTCTATTCGCATATTACGCGTATCGAATCCCCCACCGCCTGGACGCTGGATATCCATCTCGCCCAGCCGGATCGCTGGTTGCCCTGGCTTATGGGTAGCGTCTCCGCCATGATCCTGCCGCGCGAATGGCCATCGATGCAAAACTTTGCCAGCCGCCCCGTAGGCACCGGCCCTTACGCAGTGGTACGCAACAATAATAATCAGCTCAAGATCCACGCGTTTGATGATTACTTTGGTTATCGGGCGTTGATCGACGAAGTGAATTTCTGGGTTCTGCCGGATCCCGGCGACGAGCTAAGCTCCGGCGTACACCTGGAATCCTCTGCCGAAGGTGAAGAAACCGCGGTGGAAAGCCGTCTGGAAGAAGGCTGTTACTATCTGCTTTATGACCAGCGTTCCCCGCGCGGCGCGCTGCCCCAGGTAAAAAGCTGGCTCAGCCATGTGTTGTCGCCGGTGAACTTACTGTGGCGAGCCAGCGAACATCATCAGCGCTACTGGTTCCCGGCCTATGGCTTGCTGCCGCGCTGGCATCATACGCATCCGTCATCCAGCCATGAAAAACCCGCCGGGCTGGAATCTCTGACGCTGACCTTTTACGGCGAACATATTGAGCACCGGGTGATAGCGGGGATCATGTCATCCTTGCTGGCTGAACACCACGTGAAGCTGGTGATCCAGGAAGTCGACTACGATGAGTGGCATCGGGGCGATATCGTCAGCGATATCTGGCTTAACAGCGCCAACTTTACGCTACCGCTGGAGTTTTCACTGTTCGCGCATTTGTTCGAAACGCCGCTGATGCAGCACTGCGTTCCTTTTGACTGGCAGGCGGACGCGCAACGCTGGCAGGCAGGTGAGCTTAACCATGCGGCGTGGTGCAAGCAACTGGTTGAGCAACAAGCGATTTTCCCGCTCATTCACCACTGGTTAATGATTCAGGGCCAGCGCAGTATGCGTGGCGTGCGGATGAATACCCTCGGCTGGTTTGATTTTAAATCCGCCTGGTTTGCGCCACCGGAGCCATAATCCTTTCAAACACTGATTAAATCATTACAATACTGACCGTTCTCAACGGGGTGCCGCATCACAATGCGCGCTGAGATAATACCCGTCGAACCTGATCCGGATAACGCCGGCGAAGGGATTTGAGGCTGCCTGCTCAAAATCCTTTGCCACTTCCTTTAGAGGTGCAAAGTGTTTAAAAAATTTCTGCCATTACTGGTCCTCGCGACTGCCCCGGTTTTCGCAAAACCCGCGCTTACCGTTTATACCTACGATTCCTTCTCTGCCGACTGGGGCCCTGGCCCGAAAGTCAAAGCCGCTTTTGAAAAAGAGTGTGGCTGCGAACTCAACTTCGTGGCGCTGGAAGACGGCGTTTCACTGCTGAACCGTCTGCGGATGGAGGGCAAAAACAGCAAGGCCGATGTGATCCTCGGGCTTGATAACAATCTGCTGGAAGCGGCCTCGCAAACCGGCCTGTTTGCTAAAAGCGGTGTGAAAAACGACGCGGTAAACGTGCCTGGCGGCTGGCAGAACGACACCTTTGTGCCGTTTGATTACGGCTATTTCGCCTTCGTCTACGATAAAACCAAACTGGCGAACCCGCCCAGGAGCCTGAAAGAACTGGTAGAGAGCGATCAGAAATGGCGGGTCATTTACCAGGATCCGCGCACCAGTACGCCGGGGCTTGGCCTGCTGTTGTGGATGCAAAAAGTGTATGGTGACAAGGCATCAGACGCCTGGAAAAAACTGGCGGCGAAAACCGTCACCGTCACCAAAGGCTGGAGTGAAGCTTATGGCCTGTTTCAAAAAGGCGAAAGCGATCTGGTCCTGAGTTACACCACTTCTCCGGCCTACCACATCATTGAAGAGAAAAAGGATCAGTACGCCGCCGCCAACTTCAGCGAAGGCCATTATTTGCAGGTGGAAGTCGCCGGGCGTCTTGCCAGCAGTAAGCAGCCTGAACTGGCGCAAAAATTCCTGGCTTTTATGGTTTCTCCGGCGTTTCAGAACACCATTGCCACTGGCAACTGGATGTATCCGGTGACGGATGTGGCGCTGCCGCAGGGCTTCGAAAAGCTCACCAAACCGCAAACCACGCTACAGTTTACGCCGCAAGAGGTCGCGTCCCAGCGCGCCGCCTGGATTAATACATGGCTTCGCGCCGTCAGCCGCTAATTCCGGGCTGGCTGTGGCCGGGTGTCATTGCCGCGCTTATCATGGTGGCGGTGGCGCTGGCGGCCTTTAGCGCGCTATGGTTTAACGCGCCGCCCGCAGGCGGCGCTGCCTTCTGGCAGGATCGTTATCTCTGGCATGTGGTGCGCTTTTCCTTCTGGCAGGCGCTCCTTTCTGCCTTGTTATCAGTCATCCCCGCTATTCCGCTTGCCCGCGCACTGTACCGGCGGCGTTTCCCCGGTCGTCAGGCGCTGCTGCGCCTGTGCGCCATGACGCTAATTTTACCGGTGCTGGTGGCCGTATTCGGCCTGCTTAGCGTCTACGGGCGCACCGGGTGGCTGGCGTCGCTGTGGCAACACATAGGCCTGCAGTGGACCTTCTCTCCGTACGGCTTGCAGGGCATTTTGTTGGCGCATGTGTTTTTTAATCTGCCGATGGCGACCCGACTGCTGTTGCAAACCCTTGAGCAAATTCCCGGCGAACAGCGCCAGATTGCCGCACAGCTTGGTATGCGCGGCTGGTATTTCTTTCGTCTGGTGGAATGGCCCTGGATGCGCCGCCAGCTCCCGTCCATCGCCGCATTAATTTTTATGCTCTGTTTCGCAAGCTTCGCCACCGTGCTTTCGCTCGGCGGCGGCCCGCAGGCCACCACCATTGAACTGGCTATCTACCAGGCGCTGAGTTTTGATTACGACCCAGGGCGCGCGGCGTTGCTGGCGCTTATTCAGATGACCTGCTGCCTGGCATTAGTGCTGTTAAGCCAGCGCCTGGGGAAAGCCATCGCGCCGGGCATGAATCAGATTCAGGGCTGGCGCGATCCGCAGGATAGCTGGCGCAGCAAGCTTATCGACAGCCTACTCATTCTTCTGGCGTTGATGCTGCTGTTGCCGCCGCTGCTGGCGGTGATCGTAGATGGCCTGAAAGGCGATATGCTGCGCGTGTTATCACAATCGCTCTTCTGGGATGCGCTCTGGACGTCGCTGCGCATTGCGTTGGGCGCAGGGCTTTTGTGCGTCATGCTGACCATGATGCTGCTGTGGAGCGGGCGCGAACTGCATTTACGCAAGCGTCAATTTGCCGCCCAAAACCTTGAGCTCAGCGGGATGCTGATTCTGGCGATGCCGGGCATTGTGCTGGCGACAGGCTTTTTCCTGCTGCTTAACAACACCATTGGTCTGCCGGCTTCAGCGGATGGCATTGTGATTTTCACCAACGCGCTGATGGCGGTGCCCTACGCGCAAAAAGTGCTCGATAACCCGATGCGAGATATCGCGCTGCGTTACGGCCCTCTGTGCCAGTCGCTGGATATTCAGGGCATCAACCGCCTGAGGCTTATTGAACTGAGGGCGCTGAAAAAACCGATAGCCCAGGCGATGGCTTTCGCCAGCGTATTGTCGATTGGCGACTTTGGCGTTGTGGCGCTGTTCGGCAATGATAATTTCCGCACACTGCCTTACTACCTGTATCAACAAATTGGCTCGTACCGCAGTGATGATGGCGCGGTAACCGCGTTGTTGCTGCTGCTATTATGTTTTGCGCTTTTTACGCTTATCGAAAAACTGGCGGGACGACATGCTGACGCTCACTGATGTAACCTGGCTTTATCACCATTTGCCGATGCGGTTTTCGTTTACCGCCGACGCGGGCGAGCGCATTGCCGTGCTGGGGCCAAGCGGTGCCGGTAAAAGCACCCTGCTCAATTTAATTGCCGGGTTTTTAAGCCCGGCGAGCGGTGCTGTCATCCTGGCGGGCAATAACCATACCCGTACGCCGCCTGCTAAGCGCCCCGTTTCGGTACTGTTTCAGGAGAACAACCTGTTTAACCACCTGACGGTGCGCCAGAATATCGGGCTGGGGTTGCATCCTGGCCTTAAGCTTAATGACGCGCAGCGCGAAGAGACAGAGGCTCTGGCCGGGAAAATGGGCCTTATGGAATACCTGGAACGACTGCCCGGCGAGCTGTCTGGCGGTCAACGTCAGCGAGTGGCGCTGGCGCGTTGTCTTATCCGCAAACAGCCGATTTTGTTGCTGGATGAGCCGTTTTCGGCGCTCGACCCGGCGCTGCGCAAAGAAATGCTCAATCTGCTGGATACCCAGTGCCGCGAGCGCAATATGACGCTGCTGATGGTCTCGCACAGCCTGGAAGATGCGCTTAGCATCGCGCCAAGAAGCCTGGTGGTGCGCGATGGACGCATCATCTGGGATGGCGCCACCGCAGCACTGCTTGCAGGAAATAGCGACGCGTCTGCGTTACTGGGCATCCACCGTTAATGCCCGGACACCACGTTCCAGAGAATATGTCGGTAAATTGGCATTAATGGATGATTAAGGATAGCGATAAACGCCCCTGACGCCGCGACGCTTACCAACGGCGCGACCCACATCAACCGCGCGCGCGGCAGCCATTGCACCAGTTTATCGCGTGGATTGGCTCTGGCGCTGCGCCACAGCCGCCAGCACAGCCACGCTGCCAGCCAGAGCAGTAGCGCGACGCCAAGCAACATCCATTTAAACCCACCGCTTTGCTGATCCGCCGGGATATCAATCGCCGCGCCCGCCAGAATACCGGGCAGGAAGTAACACGGCGGCCATAACAGGCAGCCCACCAGATTGGGAGGAAGAAACTTTAGCGCAGGGAGATCCAGCATACCGGCGACCATCGGCACCAGCGGACGCGTCGGCCCGACAAAGCGCCCCACCAGAATCGTGAACATGCTGTGTTGATGCAAAGCATGTTCGGTTTTATCAAGCAGTGCTTTGTTTTTCTTGAGAAATGACCAGCGATGAAGCGGTTTTTTAAAGCGCCAGCCCAGCCAGAATGAGATCCAGTCGCCGAGCATACAGCCAACAATCCCCACCGCCCAGGCCTGATAAAAATTCACGTCGCCGCTGCCGATAAGCGCCCCTAATCCGGCCATCATGACCGTACCCGGCAACAGCAATCCCACCAGCGCAAGGGATTCAAGGAACGCCACCAGCGCAATGGCAACCAGCGAATACGTCGCTGATTGGGTAATAAAATGATCCAGGAAAGCTTCCATAAGGGTTCCGGTAAAAAAACGAGGGAGGGATTCTCCCGGCTGCCCCGCACAGCGTCAAGGCATCGTTAATGTTTATAGCTTACCGGTTTAGACATGCCCAAAATCATTACGTTTTTATACGCATCACGCCAATGCGTTAACCTGACTCGCACCCGGCGCGAAACTCGCTCGGGCTGGCGCCGGTGCATTTTTTAAATACCCGGGAAAAGTAGAGTTGATCTTCAAAGCCGACATTGCGTCCGACGGTTGCGATGGGCATTCGCGTCGTGCTGAGCAGCAGTTTCGCCTGGCTGATACGTTGATCCTCACGCCAGCTCAGTACGCTTACGCCCAATTGCTGGCGAAACAGATGCGACAGCCGCGACTGCGATAAGCACACATGTTGCGCGACGCCCGCGATATCAAAATGGCTATCGGCCAAATGGTCGCTGATATACTGACAGGCGTCCCGCACACGGTTATCCAGCGGCGCTTTCATGGATTCGCTGATCGCCTCGACGCGGCGTAAAAACACCTGCTCCAGCAGATTAATCGCCAGCAGTTCCGCATACCGCCCCTGCCTTTGCGAGGCATCAATGATTTGCTGGAACAGCGTGCAAAACGCCTCTTGCTCGCTTTCAGCCGGGCGGTAATAACCAGTCTGGGCAAAAATCGCCGGCCAGCTTAACCACTCCTGCCAGTAAGCGCGCGGGCGGAAGTAAACCCACTGGTGATACCACTCCCTGGCCTGCGGGCTTCTGCCATAATGATGAATCTCTCCTGGCGGGAACAGCAGCATATCGCCCGGTTTGCATATGAACTCTTTACCCTGGTTTTTCACCACCCCTTCTCCGCGGATCGTGAGATTCAGGATGTAACCTTTCATGCCCAGTGGCCTGTCGATAAAGAAATCGAGATGACCGTCGGCGTCAATGGGGGTCAATCCCGCCACCAGGTGCGCATTAAATGAATACCCCGGCAAGAGGGGATCGTTTTGCGTTTCAGCCATAGTAAATCGTGCTCCACCATCGGTGGGAAGAGACCATTTGTCCATATCTTACGACACCCCTTAAAATTGGGAATAACCGAAGCCATGAACCACAATAACCCACTTTACCACCGGATTTGAACCTAATAACTCATCAAGATAACCGCTCACATCAGGCTTTTCGCTTGATAACCAAAGTGTCTATAAGTGCGACAGAATTGTCCACATCTATTATTTGCGTAAGCTCACAAATAAGGAAGGCATAGCTCTTTAATCCATAAGATAAGCCAAATACACCTGACTCTTTTTCGCCCGGAAATCTAATGTCACTCCATGTTTGATTATCCATGGAGTGAAAAAATGGCTATTGCGCTGGGACTCGACTTTGGCAGCGACTCGGTACGTGCGTTAGCAGTTGACTGCACCTCGGGCGCTGAACTTGCCACCAGTGTGGAATGGTATCCGCGTTGGCAGGCCGGACAGTTTTGCAACGCCGCTCATAACCAATTCCGCCACCATCCCCTAGATTACATTGAGTCCATGGAAGCCGCGCTAAAAGGCGTGCTGACCCAACTGGATGACGATCAACGCCTGCAAGTGGTAGGCATCGGCGTAGATACCACCGGTTCTACACCCGCGCCCATTGATGCCGACGGCAATGTGCTGGCACTCAACCCTGCTTTTGCCAATAACCCGAACGCGATGTTCGTCTTGTGGAAAGATCACACGGCGGTTGAAGAGGCCGAAGCCATTACCCGCCTGTGCCATCAACCGGGCAAAATCGATTACTCGCGCTATATCGGCGGCGTGTATTCCAGCGAATGGTTCTGGGCCAAAATTCTGCATGTCACCCGCCAGGATGCCGCCGTCGCGCAGTCTGCCGCATCATGGATTGAGCTGTGCGACTGGATCCCGGCGCTGCTTTCCGGCACCACCGCACCTGGCGCGATTCGCCGCGGACGCTGTAGCGCAGGCCATAAATCGCTGTGGCATGAAAGCTGGGGCGGTTTGCCGCCGACCAGTTTCTTTGACGAACTCGATCCCATCATCAGCCAGCATCTTGATTTGCCGCTGTTTACCGACACCTGGACTGCTGATGTGCCGGTCGGCACGTTAACGGCAGACTGGGCCGCGCGTCTTGGCCTGTCTGAAAGTGTGGTGATAAGCGGTGGTGCATTTGACTGCCATATGGGCGCCGTGGGTGCGAATGCCCAACCAAACACCCTTGTTAAAGTCATCGGCACCTCCACCTGCGACATTCTGATTGCCGATAAAGAGACCGTAGGCGACCGCGCGGTGAAAGGCATTTGCGGACAGGTGGACGGAAGCGTAGTCCCAGATTTTATTGGGATGGAAGCCGGCCAGTCAGCATTCGGCGATATGTATGCCTGGTTTAGTCGTTTATTGAGTTGGCCGCTGGATAAACTCGCCGCTCAACACCCGGAATTAGCGAGCCACATCAGCGAAAGCAAAAAAGCGCTGTTGCCGGCGCTTACCGCTGACTGGGCAAAACAGCCGTCGCTTGATCACCTGCCGGTGATCCTCGACTGGTTTAACGGTCGCCGTACGCCGTTCGCTAACCAACGCCTGAAAGGCGTAATTACCGATGTGAATCTTGCGACCGACGCGCCGCTACTGTTCGGCGGGCTTATCGCCTCTACCGCATTTGGCGCGCGTGCGATTATGGAATGCTTTACCGATCAGGGTATTCCGGTTAACGAAGTAGTGGCGCTTGGCGGCATCGCCCGTAAAAACCAGGTGATCATGCAGGTTTGCTGCGACGTGCTTAATCGCCCGCTGCAAATTGTCGGATCCGATCAATGTTGCGCGCTGGGCGCGGCGATTTTTGCCGCCGTCGCGGCAGGCGTATACGACGATATCCCGCAGGCGCAGCAGGCTATGGCGAGCGAGATGGAAAAAACGCTCCAGCCGGACCCGGCAACCGCCGCACGCTTTGAAGAATTGTATCGTCGCTATCAACGCTGGTGCGAGAGCGCCGAACTTCACTATTCCCCCTCTGACACGGCCGAGGCATCTGATGCAGACCGTGCAGCTCTGACGCTTTAAGGACAAGACAATGACAGCCTTTAGTAAATACGAAGTATGGTTTGTAATCGGCAGCCAACATCTTTACGGCCCGGAAACGCTGCGCCAGGTGACGCAACACGCTCAGCAGGTGGTCGATTCCCTGAACAGCGAAGCCAAACTGCCCTGCAAACTGGTACTGAAACCGCTTGGCACCTCGCCGGACGAAATCACCAGCATCTGCCGTGATGCGAACTATCACGAGAATTGCGCCGGGATGATGGTGTGGCTGCACACCTTCTCGCCTGCCAAAATGTGGATCAATGGCCTGAGCATTCTCAATAAGCCGCTGCTGCAATTCCATACCCAGTTCAATGCGCAAATCCCCTGGGACAGCATTGATATGGACTTTATGAACCTGAACCAGACCGCGCACGGCGGCCGTGAATTTGGCTTCATCGGCGCGCGTATGCGTCAACAGCACAGCGTCGTTACCGGTTACTGGAAAGATCCAAAAGCCCATCAGCGTATCGGCTCCTGGATGCGTCAGGCCGTATCGAAACAGGAAACCCGTCACCTTAAAGTGGTGCGTTTCGGCGATAACATGCGTGAAGTGGCAGTGACCGACGGCGATAAAGTTGCGGCGCAAATCAAATTCGGCTTCTCGGTCAATACCTGGGGCGTCGGCGATCTGGTGGCGGTTGTTAACGAAATCAGCAATGGCGACATCAGCGCGCTGGTCGACGAATACGAGAGCAGCTATCGCCTGACGCCAGCGGCGCAAGTGAACGGCGCTAAACGCCAGAACGTGATTGACGCAGCGCGTATTGAACTTGGTATGAAACGCTTCCTGGAACAGGGCGGCTTCCATGCTTTCACCACCACGTTTGAAGATCTGCATGGCCTCAAACAACTGCCGGGCCTGGCGGTACAGCGTCTGATGCAGCAAGGCTATGGTTTTGCGGGCGAAGGCGACTGGAAGACCGCCGCACTGCTGCGCATCATGAAAGTGATGTCCGGCGGACTGAACGGCGGTACCTCCTTCATGGAGGACTACACCTATAACTTCGAGTCCGGCAACGATATGGTGCTTGGCTCCCATATGCTGGAAGTCTGCCCGTCCATCGCGACGGATGAAAAACCGATCCTTGATGTGCAGTACCTCGGCATTGGCGGCAAAGACGATCCGGCACGCCTGATTTTCTCCAGTAAAACTGGCCCGGGCATTAACGCAAGCCTTATCGATCTTGGCGATCGTTTCCGCCTGTTGGTTAACTGCGTGGATACCGTTGAAGCGCCGCACGCCCTGCCGAAACTGCCGGTCGCGAACGCGTTGTGGAAAGCGCAACCGGATCTGACCACGGCATCTGAAGCCTGGATCCTGGCAGGCGGCGCGCACCATACCGTATTCAGCCACGCTCTGACCCTCGACGACATGCGTCTGTTCGCAGAGCTCAACGACATTGAACTGACCGTTATCGATAACGATACCCGCCTGCCCGCATTCAAAGATGCGCTGCGCTGGAACGAGGTTTACTACGGCTTTAAACGCTAATCACAGGGGAACCTTTGGCCAGCCCACGCGGCTGGCCCCTTTTTTTAGCGGAGGACTACGATGTTAGAAGATCTGAAACGTCAGGTGTTGGAAGCCAATCTCGCGCTACCGGCACACAATCTGGTTACGCTGACCTGGGGTAACGTCAGCGCCGTCTGCCGCGAGCAGGGTGTGTTTATCATCAAACCATCGGGCGTGGAATATTCGGTGATGACCGCCGACGATATGGTGGTGGTGAGTATCGAAACCGGCGAGGTGGTGGAAGGTAAAAAGAAACCGTCTTCCGACACGCCAACGCATCGCCTGCTCTACCAACAGTTCCCCGATATCGGCGGCATTGTGCATACCCACTCACGCCACGCCACCATCTGGGCGCAGGCCGGGAAAAGCATTCCGGCGACGGGCACTACCCATGCGGACTATTTCTATGGCGCAATCCCCTGCACCCGCAAAATGACCGATGATGAAATCAATGGTCAGTATGAATGGGATACGGGGACGGTGATTGTGGAAACCTTCCGCGAACTGGGCATTGAAGCGAAACAAATGCCCGGCGTGCTGGTGCATTCCCACGGCCCGTTTGCCTGGGGCAAAGACGCGATGGATGCGGTGCATAACGCCATCGTCATGGAAGAAGTCGCCTATATGGGCATCTTCTGCCGCCAGCTCACGCCAGATTTACCCCCCATGCAGCAAACGCTGCTCGATAAGCACTATCTGCGCAAGCACGGTGCGAAGGCGTATTACGGGCAGTAATACGCACGCGTTTCCTTCTAACCCAGACATGTTCTGGGTTTTTTATTTTTATTACTTGCTCAAAACAGGCTTTCATCGGGTCAAAAACTGAAAGGCCCGCTCCTCATCTTTTCAGCTCACTTCTCAGCGCTGAAAATAGCATCCCACACAGCGCACGGGCACGACGCCTGAAGAGTGATGACCAACAAAGGGAAGGGATGGAAATGAGTGCGAAAAAAATGATAGCCCTCATCTCAGCGGCGCTAATGACGGCGGTGTTGATTATCGGCATTTGCAACGCGCTTGCGATTTATCAGTTCAGTTTCAAGGACGAAACCCATACTGCCGACTGCGCGATCGTAGCCGGTGCCGCCGTGAAGGGAGACGTTCCGTCTTTGGTATTTCAGGAGCGGCTCAACCATGCCGCAAGCTTATACCGCGACGGGTATGTTAAAAAAGTTATCGTTACAGGCGGATACAGCAACTTTAACGCGCTTTCAGATGCCGCCGTCGCGCGTCGTTATCTTCTTTCATTGCACATTCCTGACGCCGCGATCCTGGTGGAGGACCGCTCGCAGGTCACCCGTGAAAACTTACGCTACGCGAAAACCATTATGGCGATGAACCAGCTGCATAACGCGTTGATCGTAAGCGATCCACTGCATATGAAACGCATCATGCTGATGGCGCGTGATGAAGGCATCGAGGCCTGGGCCTCACCTACCACCACATCGCGTTATCGTTCGTTCAGCGCAAAAACGCGCTTTCTGTTGCGTGAGACGTTCTGGTATTGCGTTTACTGTCTTTATCGCGTTTTGTAACGCCTTGATACTGTATAAAACACCAGCACCTTCGCAGAAACCAGGCTATAATCAGGCCTGGTTTTTTATTGAGAAGAAAACGTGGCAGAAACGCGGCAGGGGTTTGTTTTAACCCGTCACTGGCGGGACACGCCACAGGGCACTGAGGTGGAATTCTGGCTGGCGACCGATAACGGGCCGCTGTGCGTAACGTTGCCGCCCCAGGAATCGGTTGCCTTTGTGCCTCAACATCAGCGTGCCGACGTCGAACGTGCGCTAACGGGCGAAACCTATCGTCTTGATGCGCTTTCCCTGCGTGATTTTCATCATCAACCGGTTTACGGCCTCTACTTTCGCCAGCATCGGCAACTTATGCGCTGTGAAAAACTGCTGCGCGAAGCGGGAGTAACGGTCTACGAAGCCGATGTGCGCCCGCCGGAACGTTATCTGATGGAGCGTTTTATCACAGCGCCTGTCTGGGTCACCGGCGAGATGCGCGATGGTGGCTTGCGCGACGCGAAGATGAAACCTAACCCGCTGTATCGCCCGGCCCTGAAATGGGTATCGCTGGATATCGAAACCAATCGCCACGGCGAGTTGTACTGCATCGGCCTTGAGGGCTGCGGCGAACGTACGGTGTATATGCTCGGCCCGGAAAATGGCGATGCCAGCGGACTTGATTTCAAACTCGAATATGTCGCCAGCCGTCCGCAACTGCTGGAAAAACTCAACGCCTGGTTTGCCGAATTTGATCCCGATGTGTTGATTGGCTGGAACGTGATTCAGTTTGATTTAAAGATGCTGCAAAAGCATGCCGAACGCTACGGCATCCCGCTGCGTCTTGGGCGTAATCAGCAGGCGCTTGAGTGGCGCGAGCACGGTTTTAAAGCAGGCGTATTTTTCGCCCAGGCGCCGGGCAGATTGATGATTGACGGCATCGATGCGCTGAAATCGGCGTTCTGGAGCTTCTCCTCTTTCTCGCTTGAGGCGGTGTCGCAGGAATTGCTCGGGGAAGGCAAAGCCATCGATAATCCGTGGGATCGGATGGCGGAAATTGACCGCCGCTTCGCCGAAGACAAACCGGCGCTGGCAACCTACAACCTGAAAGACTGCGAGCTGGTGACGCGTATTTTCCACAAAACGGAGATTATGCCGTTTTTACTGGAACGTTCGTCGGTCAATGGCCTGCCCGTTGACCGCCACGGCGGGTCGGTGGCGTCCTTCAGTCACTTGTATTTCCCGCGTATGCACCGCGCCGGTTTTGTTGCCCCCAATCTTGGTGATGTACCGCCACAGGCAAGCCCTGGCGGCTACGTCATGGATTCCCGGCCCGGATTGTACGATTCGGTTCTGGTGCTGGATTATAAAAGTCTGTATCCGTCGATTATCCGCACCTTTCTTATCGACCCGGTGGGGCTGGTGGAAGGTCTCGCCCATCCGGATGATGAACAGAGTGTGGAAGGGTATTTGAATGCGCGTTTCTCCCGCACCACGCACTGCCTGCCGGAAATTGTTTCGCAAATCTGGCAGGGCCGCGAAGAGGCCAAGAAGCATGGCAATAAACCGCTATCGCAGGCGCTAAAAATCATTATGAACGCGTTTTACGGCGTGCTCGGCACCAGCGCCTGCCGGTTCTTCGATCCGCGGCTGGCGTCCTCCATCACCCTGCGCGGACATGACATCATGCGCCAGACCAAAGCGTTGATTGAAGAAGAAGGCTTTGACGTGATTTATGGCGACACCGACTCCACGTTCATCTGGTTAAAAAAGCCCTACAACAATGCCGAGGCAAGCGAAACAGGCCGCGCGCTGATTGCCAAAGTCAATCAGTGGTGGCGCGACCATCTCAGGCAGACGCTGAATGTGGAAAGCGCGCTGGAGCTTGAGTTTGAAACCCATTTTAATCGCTTTTTGATGCCGACTATTCGGGGCGCGGAAATGGGCAGTAAGAAGCGCTATGCCGGCCTGATTGAAGATGGCGGCGAGCCGCGCATGGTATTTAAAGGCCTTGAAACGGTGCGAACCGACTGGACGCCGCTGGCGCAACACTTCCAGCAGGCGCTCTATTTGAAAATATTTCGCCGCGAGCCGTATCAGGATTTTGTACGCGAAACCATTGCCCGCCTGCTAAATGGCGAGCTGGATGACCAGCTGATTTACCGTAAGCGACTGCGTCGCCCGCTGAAAGAATATCAACGCAATGTGCCGCCCCACGTGCGGGCCGCACGGCTGGCGGATGAAGAAAATGCCCGTCTCGGCAGGCCCGCGCAGTACCAGAATCGCGGTACAATAAAATACGTCTGGACCACTAACGGGCCGGAACCGCGCGACTACCAGCGCTCGCCGCTGGACTATGATCATTACCTGACGCGCCAGCTTCAACCCGTCGCGGATGGGATTTTACCGTTTATGAAAGATGATTTTGCTACACTGTTAACAGGGCAACTGGGGTTATTTTGACACGTGACGAACGCGTTACCATCCAGTACCATAGCGCCCTTTCCTAATCTGATTCCCAAATTTAATGCACCGCGAGCAGTTCGCGGTGGTCACACTATTGCCTGCAAATTATTAACCAGAGCCGAATAGATATGCCTTTTACACTTGGTCAACGTTGGATTAGCGACACGGAAAGCGAACTTGGACTGGGAACCGTGGTAGCGCTGGATGCGCGTATGGTTACTCTGCTTTTCCCTGCTACCGGCGAAAACCGTCTGTATGCCCGTAATGATTCCCCCATCACCCGCGTGATGTTCAACCCCGGCGACACCATTACCAACCATGACGGCTGGCAGCTTAAAGTGGATGAGGTCGCCGAAGAAAATGGTCTGCTTGCCTACACCGGAACCCGGCTCGACACGCAAGAAGCGAATGTCACGCTGCGTGAAGTTTTTCTCGACAGCAAACTGGTGTTCAGCAAACCGCAGGATCGGCTGTTCGCCGGCCAAATCGACCGTATGGATCGCTTCGCCCTGCGCTTTCGCGCTCGCCGCTATCAGAGTGAGCAATACCGTATGCCGTGGAGCGGCCTGCGCGGTCAGCGTACTAACCTGATCCCGCATCAGTTGCACATTGCCAATGACGTGGGTCGTCGCCATGCGCCGCGCGTTCTGCTGGCAGACGAAGTGGGTCTCGGTAAAACCATCGAAGCGGGCATGATTATTCATCAGCAACTGCAGGCGGGTGCCGCAGAACGCGTGTTGATTGTGGTGCCGGAAACCCTGCAACACCAGTGGCTGGTGGAAATGCTGCGTCGTTTCAACTTACGCTTCGCGCTGTTTGACGACGATCGTTACGCCGAAGCCCAGCACGATGCGGATAATCCTTTCGAAACCGAACAACTGGTGATCTGCTCACTGGACTTTGTTCGCCGCAATAAGCAACGGCTTGAACATCTGTGCGACGCAGAGTGGGATTTGATGGTGGTGGATGAAGCTCACCATCTGGTGTGGAGCGAAGCCGCGCCAAGCCGCGAATATCTGGCGATTGAACAACTGGCCGCCCAGGTCCCCGGCGTGCTGCTGCTCACCGCGACGCCGGAGCAACTCGGTCTTGAAAGCCATTTCGCCCGTTTACGCCTGCTTGATCCTAACCGTTTTCATGATTTCGAGCAGTTTGTTGAAGAGCAAAAGAATTTCCGCCCGGTGGCGGATGCCGTGGCCATGCTGCTGGCGGGTAAGCATCTTTCTGATGCAGAGCTGAATACCTTGGGCGAACTGATTGGCGAGCAGGATATCGAGCCGCTATTGCAGACCGCCAACAGTACCCGCGACGGCGCTGATGCGGCGCGTCAGGAACTGATTTCTATGCTGCTGGACCGCCATGGCACCAGCCGTGTGCTGTTCCGTAATACCCGTAACGGGGTGAAAGGGTTTCCGAAGCGCGAACTGCAAACCATTAAACTCCCGCTGCCGACGCAGTATCAGACGGCGATTAAAGTCTCCGGGATTATGGGTGCGCGCAAATCGGCTGAAGAACGCGCACGCGATATGCTCTATCCCGAGCAGATTTATCAGGAATTTGAAGGCGACACCGGTACCTGGTGGAACTTCGATCCGCGCGTTGATTGGCTGATGGGGTATCTCACCAGCCACCGCTCGCAGAAAGTGCTGGTTATCTGCGCCAAAGCGACGACGGCGTTGCAGCTTGAGCAGGTGCTGCGCGAACGTGAAGGTATTCGCGCGGCGGTATTCCATGAAGGCATGTCCATCATCGAGCGTGACCGTGCGGCCGCCTGGTTCTCGGAAGAAGACACGGGCGCGCAGGTGCTGTTGTGCTCCGAAATCGGCTCGGAAGGACGTAACTTCCAGTTTGCCAGCCATCTGGTGATGTTCGATTTGCCGTTCAACCCCGACTTGCTTGAACAGCGTATTGGTCGTCTTGATCGTATCGGTCAGGCGCACGATATTCAGATTCTGGTGCCGTGGCTCGAAAAAACCGCGCAATCGGTGCTGGTGCGCTGGTATCACGAAGGCCTCGACGCGTTTGAACATACCTGCCCGACCGGCCGTACCATTTACGACAGCGTCTATAACGAACTGATTAACTACCTTGCCGCGCCGGAAGAAACCGACGGGTTTGACGAGCTTATCAAGTCCTGTCGCGAACAGCATGATGCCTTAAAAGCGCAACTGGAACAGGGCCGTGATCGCCTGCTGGAGATTAACTCCAACGGCGGGGAACAGGCGCAGGCGTTAGCGGATTCGATCGCGCAGCAGGATAATGACACCGGTCTTGTGAACTTTGCCATGAACCTGTTTGATATCATCGGTATCAACCAGGACGATCGCGGCGAACATATGATTGTACTGACTCCGTCCGATCATATGCTGGTGCCGGATTTCCCGGGCCTGCCGGAAGACGGCTGCACCATCACCTTTAACCGCGATGTGGCGCTGTCCCGCGAAGATGCGCAGTTTATTACCTGGGAGCATCCGCTGATTCGTAACGGCCTGGATTTGATCCTCTCCGGCGATACCGGAAGCTGTGCGCTCTCTTTGTTAAAGAACAAAGCGCTGCCGGTAGGCACTCTGCTACTTGAGCTTATTTATGTGGTGGAAGCGAAAGCGCCGAAGCAGTTGCAGCTCAACCGCTTCCTGCCGCCGACGCCGGTTCGTATGCTGGTGGATAAAAACGGTACTAACCTCGCAGCCCAGGTGGAGTTTGAAAGCTTCAACCGCCAGCTCAGCGCGGTAAACCGCCATACCAGCAGCAAACTGGTGAACGCCGTTCAACAGGACGTGCATGCCATTTTGCAACTGGCAGAAAGCAAAGTAGAAAGCGCGGCGCAGGCATTGATTAAGACAGCACGCGAAGAAGCGGATGAAAAACTCTCTGCCGAACTGTCGCGTCTGGAAGCCCTGAAGGCGGTCAATCCCAATATCCGTGACGATGAACTCGCGGCGATTGAGAGTAACCGTGTCCAGGTGCTCGAAAGCCTTGACCAGGCGAGCTGGCGACTGGACGCGCTGCGTCTTATCGTCGTGACGCATCAGTAATCAGGAAAAACTATGCTGGAAGCCTATCATCCACCCACCGACCCCTGGCTGGTCGTCCTGTATCAGGACGACCATATTATGGTGGTTAACAAGCCGAGCGGGCTGCTCTCCGTGCCGGGTCGGCTTGAAGAGCACAAAGACAGCGTGATGACGCGCATTCAGCGTGATTATCCAAAGGCGGAGTCGGTGCATCGTCTTGATATGGCAACCAGCGGCGTTATCGTGGTCGCGCTGACCAAGGCCGCAGAGCGTGAATTAAAGCGCCAGTTTCGCGAACGCGAGCCGAGTAAGCAGTACGTGGCTCGCGTCTGGGGCCATCCGCCTGAAAAAGGGCTGGTTGATTTACCGCTTATTTGCGACTGGCCGAACCGGCCTAAGCAGAAGGTGTGTTATGAAACCGGTAAAGCGGCGCAAACCGAGTATGAGGTGCTGGAATATGGCGAGGATAATACCGCGCGCGTATTACTTAAACCCATTACCGGACGCTCGCACCAGTTGCGGGTGCATATGCTCGCGCTGGGACACCCTATCTTAGGAGACCGCTTCTACGCCACACCGGAAGCACTCGCGCTGGCGCCGCGTCTGCTGCTGCATGCGCAGACGCTGACCATCACCCACCCGGCTTTCGGGAATGCCATGACGTTCCGCGCGCCTGCGGAATTTTGATATTATGCCGTTGCTTTCAGCCTGAGAGCAACGGTCATCTTCATGTAAAAGCGCTATTTAAACCCTTTGGTGGTTTTAATCAGATCGTACGCTTTTTGAATTTCCTGCGCTTTCTGCTTCGCCATTTGCATCATTTCCGGCGGCAACCCTTTCGCCACTAATTTATCCGGGTGATGCTCGCTCATCAGCTTGCGATACGCGCGTTTAATCGTGGTGGGTTCATCCGTGGGTTTTACCCCCAACACATTACAGGCATCTTCAAGAGTCGGCCCCTGAGGCGCTTGCTGCCACGGACCTTGCTGATGGCCCTGCTGCCCACCGCCGCTAAACTGCGCCCCGCCCTGCATCATGCGCAGAAACTGATCGAACTGGGTGCGTGAAATCCCTAACTCTTCCGCTATTACGTACAGCACCTCACGTTCGTTAGGGTGCAGGGAACCGTCCGCGAAGGCAGTCTGAATTTGAATTTCCAGAAACATCCGAATTAAATCGAAGCGGCCAAAACAGATGCCACGCAACTGACGCATTTTCTCGCGCAGCGGGTAACCCGGCTCTTTACCGACCCGAAACGCATTTTGCGCGGCAGTACGCGAATTTCCGTGTAAATCCATACGGTCCATAAATAAAGACGCCATATGGATATCCGCCTGCGTGACCCGTCCTTTTGATTTGGTTAAATGCCCCATCACTTCAAAGGTGGTGCTAAAAAACAGCGATTGTCGCTGCTGTTGCGTACTAAAAAACGCCATCCGTCTGCTGCGCGCCTGGTCAAAGAAATGGCCGATAAGTAAGCCTAAAACCACGCCCCAGAAGCCACCGCCCATCATCAGGGCCATCGCCACGCCAACTATTTTTCCCCAATACTGCATAGACTCCCCAATTCGTCAGGCTACAGGAAGGCGATATCCCTTTTTCACGTGTAAGTACCGCGGTAATAAAGGTCTTTTAGCCCGGCGTTGACGGCACGGTCAACTGCGGGACATAGCCTATAATTTGCTTTATCATACCTGTCATTCAAAGCCGTGCCTAACAAACAGGCTCGAAAGCGGGCAGGATTAATACTAGCGCTGCAGTGATGAGTAAGTTAGTCTCTGACCGTTTGCCGCCGCTACACCCTTTTGACTCTTTCAGGATGCATCTACGCTTCCGTGTGACCAGGCGCGTGACGTATTCTTGATCCTGAACGATAACGGGGACAGGCCACTGATGACGGAACAACGAATAACACGTATGAATAAACGTATTCCCACCTTGCTGGCCACCATGATTGGCGCAGCCCTCTATAGCCAACACGGTATGGCTGCAGACCTCGCTTCACAATGTATGCTTGGCGTACCGAGCTACAATCGCCCTTTAGTTGAAGGTGAGCCCAATAGTCAGCCGGTGACGATTAATGCCGATAGCGCGAAAGGCGACTATCCAGATAACGCCGTGTTTGGCGGCAATGTGGATATTCAACAGGGCAACAGCCGGTTACAGGCCGACGAAGTGCAACTGCATCAGAAACAGGTCGACGGGCAACCGGACCCTGTTCGCACCGTCGATGCGCTGGGTAATGTGCATTACGATGATAATCAGGTGATCTTAAAAGGCCCCAAAGCCTGGTCGAACCTGAATACCAAAGATACTAACGTCTGGGAAGGCGACTATCAGATGGTGGGCCGTCAGGGCCGCGGAACCGCGAATCTTATGAAACAACGCGGCGAGAACCGTTACACCATTCTCGAAAACGGCACGTTCACCTCCTGCTTACCGGGTTCGAATACCTGGAGCATTGTGGGGAGTGAAGTTATCCACGACCGTGAAGAGCAAGTGGCCGAAATCTGGAACGCGCGGTTCAAGCTTGGCCCGGTACCGGTTTTCTATAGCCCGTATCTGCAATTGCCAGTAGGCGATAAACGCCGTTCCGGCTTCTTGATCCCCAACGCCAAATACAGCACCAATAACGGCATTGAGTTCACGCTGCCTTATTACTGGAACATTGCGCCCAACTTTGATGCCACCATCACGCCGAACTATATGGAAAAGCGTGGCACGCAGTGGCGTAACGAATTCCGTTACCTGACCCAGGCGGGCACAGGCTTGATGGAGTTTGATTACCTGGGTTCTGATGACCACTTCAAGGACGATCACCCCGCAGAAAGCGACAAACACCGCTGGCTCTATTACTGGAACCATAACGGTGTCATGAATCAGGTATGGCGCTTTAACGTTGACTTTACCAAAGTCAGCGATCCCTATTATTTCAACGACTTTAGCTCCACTTACGGGTCGAGTACCGACGGTTACGCCACGCAAAAATTCAGCGTCGGCTATGCGATTCAGAATTTTGACGCCACCGTTTCGACGAAAAAATTCCAGGTATTTAATACTACATCTGGCAACACCTACGGCGCTGAGCCGCAGTTGGACGTCAACTGGTATCAAAATAACGTCGGCCCATTTGATACCCGCCTTTACGCGCAGGCGGTGAAATTCGTCAACGTGAATGCCAACTACCCGGAAGCGACCCGACTGCATATTGAGCCGGTAATCAGTCTGCCGCTGTCTAACGACTGGGGCAGTATCAATACCGAAGCGAAACTGATGTCCACGCATTATCAACAGGACAACATCGAGCACTTCCAGAATTACCTGGGCGGAAATAATGACGCGGCGAATAAGCTCAGGGATTCCGTCACTCGTACCCTGCCGCAATTCAAAGTTGACGGCAAAATGGTGTTCGAGCGCGATATGCTCTGGGCAGATGGGTTCACGCAAACGCTTGAACCTCGCGCGCAGTATCTGTACGTGCCTTACCGCGATCAGAGCAGCATCAATAACTTTGACTCCTCGTTGCTGCAATCCGACTACTCGGGTCTGTTCCGCGATCGCACCTATGGCGGTCTGGACCGTATTGCTTCCGCAAACCAGGTGACCACCGGCGTCACATCGCGTATTTATGATGAAGAAGCGATTGAACGTTTTAATGTTTCTGTTGGTCAAATCTACTATTTCACCGAGTCCCGGACCGGTGATGAAAATATCAACTGGGAAAAAGACAAGAAAACCGGTTCAATTCTGTGGGCAGGTGACACCTACTGGCGTATCTCCGATCGTTGGGGACTGCGCGGCGGCGTACAGTACGATACCCGTCTGGATAACGTCGCGACCGGCAGTAGCGCCATTGAATACCGCCGCGATGCGGACCGTTTGTTGCAGTTGAACTATCGTTATGCCAGCCCGGAGTATATTCAGGCGACATTGCCTTCGTTCTCCAGCGCAGACCAGTATAAAGATGGTATCTCGCAGGTTGGCGTGACGGCGAGCTGGCCGATTGTCGATCGTTGGTCCGTCGTTGGCGCGTACTACTATGATACCAACGCACAGAAGCCTGCCGACCAGATGTTTGCCGTGCAGTACAGCTCCTGTTGTTATGCCATCCGCGTTGGTTATGAACGTAAAATCAACGGTTGGGAAAATGATCAGAGCAAGTACGACAATGTGGTTGGATTCAATATTGAATTGCGTGGTCTGAGCTCGAATTACGGTCTCGGCACGCAACAGATGTTGCGCTCAAACATTCTGCCGTATCAAAGCTCATTGTAGGCCTTGATGTTGACCCTGAATACGTCGGGTTGTCGCGCTTGCGGCAACCTGAAATAGACCAGGGAAAAATGTAATCCGCATTGCGATTAATCATAATGGAAAAGGTATGAAGAACTGGAAAACGCTGCTTCTTGGTCTTACCCTGGTGGTGAGCACCAGTTTCGCTGCGCCGCAGGTTGTCGATAAAGTAGCAGCCGTCGTGAATAACGGCGTGGTACTGGAAAGTGACGTTGATGGTCTGATGCAGTCTGTAAAATTAAATGCTAATCAGGCGGGGCAACAGCTTCCTGACGACGCCACGTTGCGTCATCAGATCCTGGAGCGTCTGATCATGGATCAGATCCTGCTGCAAATGGGCCAGAAAATGGGTGTGAAGATTAGCGATGAGCAGCTCGATCAGGCCATTGCTAACATTGCAAAGCAGAACAACATGACGCTGGATCAGATGCGTAGCCGTCTGGCCTATGATGGAATGAACTACAACACCTACCGCGATCAGATTCGTAAAGAGATGACGATTTCTGAAGTGCGTAACAACGAAGTGCGTCGTCGTGTCACGGTGTTGCCGCAGGAAGTGGAGTCGCTGGCAAAGCAGGTCGGTAACCAGAACGATGCCAGCACCGAATTAAACTTAAGCCACATCCTGATCCCGTTACCGGAAAACCCGACGGCGGATCAAGTTGCTGAAGCCGAAAGCCAGGCTCGCTCAATTGTCGATCAGGCTAAAAACGGCGCCGACTTTGGTAAATTAGCCATTACTTATTCTGCCGATCAACAGGCGCTGAAAGGCGGCCAGATGGGTTGGGGACGTATTCAGGAGCTGCCGTCAATCTTTGGTCAGGCGTTAAGCACGGCTAAAAAAGGCGACATCGTAGGTCCGGTTCGTTCAGGCGTAGGTTTTCATATCCTGAAAGTTAACGATTTACGTGGTCAGTCGCAGAACATGTCTGTGACCGAAGTCCATGCCCGTCACATCCTGCTGCGTCCGTCACCCATCATGACCGACGACCAGGCACGCGTGAAACTGGAGCAGATTGCCGCTGATATCAAGAGCGGGAAAACCACTTTTGCCGCCGCGGCGCGCGAATTCTCCCAGGATCCAGGCTCAGCTAACCAGGGCGGCGATATGGGCTGGTCAATGCCTGATGTTTACGATCCGGCATTCCGTGATGCGCTGATGAAACTGCAAAAAGGTCAAATGAGCGCGCCGGTGCACTCCTCCTTCGGCTGGCATTTGATAGAGCTGATGGACACCCGTAACGTCGATAAAACCGATGCGGCGCAAAAAGATCGAGCTTACCGGATGTTGTTCAATCGTAAGTTCTCGGAAGAAGCGGCAACCTGGATGCAAGAACAACGCGCCAGTGCTTACGTGAAAATCCTGAGTAACTAATGACGAACACCTGGCGTGTGGTTATCACTCCCGGCGAACCCGCCGGGATTGGTCCGGAACTGGTCGCGATGCTTGCGCAACGCGACTGGCCCGTCGAACTGGTGGTCTGCGCCGACCCGCAACTTCTTCTGGACCGCGCCGCAAAGCTTCAACTCCCTCTTACGCTCCATCCCTTCCAGCCCGACATGCCGCCCCGCCCTCAACAAAAAGGCTCGCTTACCGTGTTGCCGGTGCCGTTAAGGGTGCCTGCAATCGCCGGGCAATTGGATGTGGAAAACAGTCACTACGTGGTTGAAACGCTTGCCCGCGCCTGCGACGGCAGCCTGAATGGCGAATTCGCCGCGCTCATTACCGGCCCGGTCCACAAAGGCATTATTAACGATGCCGGCATTCCGTTTACCGGCCATACCGAGTTTTTTGAAGAGCGAGCTCACAGCCATAAAGTGGTGATGATGTTAGCCACCGATACGCTGCGGGTCGCCCTTGCCACGACGCATTTGCCGCTGCGCGCTATCGCCGACGCCATCACGCCAGAACTGCTGCGCGAAATCATCACGATTTTGCACAGCGACCTGCAAACCAAGTTCGGCATTCCAAAGCCGCGTATTCTGGTTTGCGGTCTGAACCCGCACGCGGGTGAAGGCGGGCATATGGGCACTGAGGAGATTGAGACCCTGATCCCGGTTCTCAACGAGATGCGAGCGAAGGGCATGAACCTGACCGGTCCGCTACCGGCAGATACGCTTTTTCAGCCAAAATATCTGGATAATGCCGACGCAGTGTTAGCGATGTACCACGATCAAGGCCTGCCCGTGCTAAAATACCAAGGCTTTGGCCGCGCGGTGAATATCACGCTCGGTTTACCCTTTATTCGTACCTCGGTCGACCACGGCACCGCTCTGGAGCTGGCAGGCCTTGGGACTGCCGACGTGGGCAGTTTTATCACGGCGCTTAATCTCGCCACCAGCATGGTTTTTAACAGTAATAATCAATGAATACTCGAGTTCACCAGGGTCATTTAGCCCGCAAACGTTTTGGGCAAAACTTTCTTAACGATCAATTTGTTATTGAGAGCATTGTCTCGGCCATTCACCCGCAGAAAGGCCAGGCGATGGTCGAAATCGGCCCAGGTCTCGGCGCATTAACCGAGCCGATGGGTGAGCGTCTGGATAAGCTCACGGTCATCGAACTTGACCGCGATCTGGCCGCGCGCTTGCAAACGCACCCTTTCCTTGCGCCTAAGCTGACCATTTATCAGCAAGACGCCATGACGATGGATTTCGGCGAACTGTCCCGCACCATGGGCCAGCCGCTGCGCGTGTTCGGCAACTTGCCTTACAACATCTCCACCCCGCTGATGTTCCATCTCTTTAGCTATACTGATGCGATTGCAGACATGCACTTTATGCTGCAAAAAGAGGTGGTGAATCGCCTGGTTGCAGGGCCTGACAGTAAAGCCTATGGTCGCTTAAGCGTCATGGCGCAGTACTACTGCCAGATTATCCCGGTGCTGGAAGTGCCGCCAACGGCCTTTACGCCGGCGCCCAAAGTCGATTCCGCCGTGGTGCGCCTGGTGCCGTACGCCACGTTGCCGCATCCGGTAAAAGAGATCCGTCTACTGAGCCGTATTACCACCGAAGCGTTTAACCAGCGCCGTAAAACCATCCGCAACAGCCTTGGTAATGTGTTTAGCATTGAGGCGTTGACGGGAATGGGTATCGATCCGGCGTTGCGTGCAGAAAACATTTCGGTCGCGCAATATTGTCAGTTAGCCAATTATTTAGCTGATAATTCGCCCTCTAAGGAGCGCTAAGCTATGTTAAATTCGCCCCGCGTCTGTGTGCAGGTTCAAAGTGTTTACATCGAATCACAGTCTTCCCCTGACGAAGAACGTTTCGTGTTTGCCTATACCGTGACAATCCGCAACCTGGGGCGAACGCCTGTTCAGCTATTGGGCCGTTACTGGCGGATTACCAACGGCAATGGACGGGAAACGGAAGTTCAGGGAGAAGGTGTTATCGGTGAGCAGCCGCTTATCGCACCGGGCAGCGAATTTCAGTACACCAGCGGCGCGGTAATCGAAACGCCGCTCGGCACCATGGAAGGCAATTATCATATGGTGGATGAGCAAGGTAATGCGTTCAGCGTCGCCATTCCCGTGTTTCGTCTGTGCGTTCCCACTCTTATTCACTGAAAATATGTCAACTTATCTGATTGGCGACGTTCACGGTTGTTACGATGAACTGCAAGCGCTGTTAAAGCATGTGGAATTTAATCCGACCAGCGATACGCTGTGGCTGACGGGCGATTTGGTCGCCCGTGGCCCAGGCTCGCTGGACGTTCTGCGTCTGGTACGTTCCCTTGGCGACGCGGTGCGTATGGTGCTTGGTAATCACGACCTGCATCTGCTGGCGGTTTACGCAGGCATCAGCCGCAATAAACCGAAGGATCGCCTGAATCTGTTGCTGGAAGCGCATGATGTCGACGATCTTCTTAACTGGCTTCGCCGCCAGCCCCTGTTACAGGTGGATGAAGAGAAGAAACTGGTGATGGCGCACGCGGGCATAACGCCGCAGTGGGATCTGGCCACCGCCAAAAGTTGCGCCAGAGACGTCGAAGCGGTGCTGTCCAGCGATAGCTATCCGCTATTTTTAGACGCCATGTACGGCGACATGCCAAACAACTGGTCGACGGAGCTTTCCGGCCTGGCGCGCCTGCGTTTTATCACCAATGCCTTCACCCGCATGCGATATTGCTTCCCGAACGGGCAACTGGATATGTTCAGCAAAGACAATCCGGAAAGTGCGCCCGCCCCGTTAAAACCCTGGTTTGCCATTCCGGGGCCGGTTTCACGCGAATACAGTATTGCCTTTGGTCACTGGGCGTCGCTGGAAGGGAAAGGAACGCCGGAGGGGATTTACGCGCTGGATACGGGTTGCTGCTGGGGCGGGACATTAACCTGCCTGCGCTGGGAAGATAAAGCCTGGTTCGTCCAGCCGTCAAATCGTCAGTCTGATTTGGGTGAAGACGAGGCCACAGCCGTCGCCTCCTGACCCATACCACTCGCCCTTATCAGCATGATGAGGGCGGTTTCGGTTAACGGCGGTCGAGGATCTCAAAGCAATAGCTGTGAGAATTGCTTTCGTCCGCGTCGTGGAACTCGCTGAAGACCGACTGCCATTCATCCGGTTCATAATCCGGGAAGTGAGTATCCCCTTCCACTTCAGCATCAATATGGGTCAAATACAGACGCTGGGCTTTCGGCAACAGCTGTTCGTAGATACGCCCACCGCCAATCACCATGATTTCTTCCGCATCGCCACAGGCATTCAGCGCCGCTTCAATAGAGGTCACCCACTCAACGCGATCGTCAGTGCCCGGCTTGCTGCTAACGACAATATTCTTACGTCCTGGCAGCGGGCGACCAATAGATTCCCACGTCAACCGACCCATAATAACCGGCTTATTAAGCGTGTTACGTTTAAACCAGGCGAGGTCGGCAGGAAGCGTCCAGGGCATGGCATTTTCCATACCGATAACGCGATCTACCGCTAGTGCCGCAATCAGACTGATCATTGAAATTTTCCCGGGTAAAAAAAATTGCCGCCACTATACGGAAAGCGCATTCTTTAGTCGACTGGCGGCAAGCCGCGAGCCATGAATTATTTGCGTTCTGCTGCCTGCGCCACGTCGTTGACTGGACAGACAAGTTATTAAAAACCAATAAAACAATGACTTACCAAATATTTCCTAAAAATGCTTTTTTGGTGTCATTTTATATCCATATCGACCTAATATCGATTTAAGTTATAGTTCGCCCTTTCTTTTATGCACGAGATAGACCCATGCTTGAAACCACGCTGTTTGTTGCCACCATCGCCGCGCTCGGTATGCTTTCCCCTGGGCCGGATTTCTTCCTGGTCATTAAAAACGCCGCCATTTATCAACGAAGCGCCGCGTTAATGACCGCGCTTGGCGTGATAACCGGCGTCGTTACTCATATGGCGTATTGTGTGGCGGGCATTGCGGTCGTGATAACCACCACGCCCTGGCTGTTTGGGCTGTTAAAATACGTGGGGGCTGCCTATCTGGTATGGCTGGGTCTGAACGCGCTGTTTGCTCGCGGCGGCAGCAAACTGGACGTCAGCAATGCAACACCGCAACGCACCACCCTGAAAAGGGCCTTTATCCAGGGTTATATGTGCAACCTGCTAAACCCGAAAGCGACGCTGTTTTTCCTGGCGATGTTCACGCAGGTGCTGAACGTGAATTCCGGCATGGCCGAAAAGCTGTGGTATGCCGGGATTATTGTCGGATTGTCCGTTCTCTACTGGCCCGCGCTGGTGATGCTTATTCAGAGCGCGCCAGTACGGCGTGGGCTTACGAAAGCGCAAAAAATTATCGATAAACTGCTGGGTGGAATGCTGCTGGCGCTGGGGATCAAAGTCGCCCTGAGCTAACCCTTTTTTCAGCGGCGCTGACTTCACCGCGCCGCGCTTCTCCTTCTGATGCCGCGCCATCGGCATGCTTCTTCCAGTGCCCCCTCGCGTTAGCGCTTTGCAACAAAACACATATGGATTAGCATATGTGTAATTAGCCGTTCCAGGAGAAACTATGCAACACCCCGTTCAGCTATTCAAAACACTCTCGGATGAAACACGACTCTCCATTGTGATGTTACTGCGTGAATCCGGTGAGCTTTGCGTGTGCGACATTTGCGCCGCCATGGGTGAGCCTCAACCGAAGGTATCCCGCCATATGGCAATCCTGCGTGAAGCCGGTCTGGTGAGCGTTCGACGCGAAGGCAAGTGGATGTACTATCGGCTCTCGCCGCACATGCCCGCGTGGGCGGCAGCAACGATTGACACGACATGGAATTGCCTGCGCGAGGAAACCCGCGAGCGGCTGAAATCTGCCTTACCTTGCGGGTGTTAAAACGGCAATACACATTCATTAAAACAGATATGATTGAGCACGACATGTTACTGGCAGGGGTGATTTTTTTGTTCACGCTTATCCTGGTCATCTGGCAGCCCAAAGGCCTGAGCATTGGATGGAGCGCGACGATTGGCGCCGTACTCGCGCTGGCGTGTGGGGTAATTACGATGAGCGATATTCCGGCAGTCTGGAATATCGTCTGGAACGCCACGGCGACGTTTATCGCCGTGATTATTATTAGTTTGCTACTGGATGAATCCGGCTTTTTTGAATGGGCGGCATTGCACGTAGCCCGCTGGGGCAACGGGCGGGGACGATTGCTGTTTACCTATATCGTTCTGCTTGGCGCGGCCGTGGCGGCGTTATTTGCCAATGATGGCGCTGCGCTTATCCTGACGCCTATCGTTATCGCCATGCTGTTGGCGCTGGGTTTCAGTCAACGCGCGACCCTCGCCTTTGTAATGGCGGCGGGTTTCATTGCCGATACCGCAAGCCTTCCGCTTATCGTGTCGAATCTGGTGAATATCGTCTCGGCGGATTTTTTCCACCTGGGATTTATCGACTACGCCGCCGTCATGGTGCCTGTCGATATCGCCGCGATTGCCGCAACGCTTGTCATGCTGCATCTGTTTTTTCGCAAAGAGATCCCGCCTGTGTATGCGCTTTCAAAGCTCAGAGAGCCTGCAAAAGCGATAAAAGACGCCGCGACATTCAAAGCCGGTTGGGTGGTGCTGTTGCTGCTGCTGGCGGGTTTCTTTGTGCTGGAACCGTTAGGTATCCCGGTGAGCGCGATTGCCGCCGTCGGCGCGATAATTTTATTCGCCGTTGCGAAACGAGGGCATGTTATTGATACCGGCAAAGTATTGCGCGGCGCGCCGTGGCAAATCGTTATCTTCTCCCTCGGCATGTACCTTGTGGTGTATGGACTGCGAAACGCAGGCTTAACCGACTCCCTTTCCGGCGTATTGAACATGTTGGCAGAGAACGGATTGTGGGCCACTACCCTGGGCACCGGGTTCCTCACCGCGTTCCTCTCCTCGATTATGAACAATATGCCGACGGTGCTTATCGGCGCGCTTTCTATTGATGGCAGTACGGCCAGCGGGGTGATTAAAGAGGCGATGGTGTACGCCAACGTTATCGGTTGCGACCTCGGTCCTAAAATCACCCCTATCGGTAGCCTTGCGACGCTGCTCTGGCTTCACGTTCTGGCGCAGAAAAACATCGTCGTGACGTGGGGATATTATTTCCGTGTCGGCATCGTGATGACGCTGCCGGTTCTGTTCGTCACGCTCGCCGCGCTGGCGTTTCGTCTCTCTTTTCATTAATACCGAGATACTGTTATGAGTCATATTACGATTTACCACAACCCAGCCTGCGGCACGTCACGCAACACGCTTGAGATGATCCGCAACAGCGGCGTGGAACCGACCGTTATCCTCTATCTTGAAACCCCGCCTTCGCGTAGCGAACTGGTGACGCTGATTGCCGATATGGGCATCACGCCGCGCGCCCTGTTACGTAAGAATGTTGAACCCTATGAGACGCTGGGACTTTCTGAGGATGCCTTCAGCGACGATCAACTGATTGATTTCATGCTCCAGCATCCGATTCTGATTAACCGCCCTATTGTCGTCACACCTTTAGGCACGCGGCTATGCCGCCCATCTGAAGAAGTGCTGGCTATCCTGCCGACGCCTCAGCAAGGCGCATTTACCAAAGAAGACGGCGAAATCGTCATCGACGCCAGCGGAAAACAGGTCGGCAAATAACGCGGCACACGCGCATAAAAAAGCCAGCGGTGGGTTACGCTGGCTTTTTTCATTACGCGGCCTACAGGGCGACGACTTACTTACGGTGTCGGCTGGCTGTCAGGGTCATCTGCGGGATTACCGGTGTGTTTACCCTCTTTGGTGCCCTGCCATCCGTGACGCTGGATAACCGAAAGGTGTGCGCGATCCTCGCTGATAATTTCAGTCAGCATCGCACTGGTGCGCTTATAGACGTCCGCTCTTGCTGCCGTATCGTGAGCGCCCTGCGCCATTTCTTCTACCATCTGCGTATTGTAGCGACGAAACAGATCGGCGCGCTCACGCGCTTCATAAGACCCGACGCCAAGTTGTTCCAGTGCCAGACGCCCCACTTTCAGAGCGCCTTCAAACGTCTCGCGTTCGGGTTGCTGCACCCCTGCTTCACGCAGCCTAATATAGTGATCCACATCGCGCGCTCTCGCGATAATCTGCAGCGTCGGGAAATGTTCTTTTACCAGTTCAGTTAGCTGCATACTGGTCTGGGTATCGTCAATCGCGTTAATGATAACGTCTGCTTTTGCCGCACCGGCAGACTCGAGCAAATCAACCCGCGTGGCATCGCCAAAAAAGACTTTCATGCCGAACTTACGCAGCGTTTCGATATGATCCGGGTCATGATCGAGAACGACCATTTTTACGCCGCTCGATAACAGCAAGCGCCCCGCGATCTGCCCAAAACGACCAAAACCGGCAATGATCACCCGCGGCTGTTCTTCATCGATTTCATCGGCATCTTGTTGTTGGACCGAATCATTTTTCTCCAGTCGCGTCAGCAATACCAGCAGAAGGGGCGTTGCAGCCATCGAGAGCGCGACCGCAAGCGTCAACGATTTCGCCCATGTCGCATCCAGTACCTGCGCGGTTTGCGCTGCGCCAAAAATCACAAATGCGAACTCACTCCCCTGCCCCAATAGCACGGCAAACCAGCGGAACTGTTTGCGCGGTACGCCAAGTGCCCGGGCGATAAGCCACAGCGTCACGATTTTAATCACCAGAAAGCCCACTAACAGCACCAGAATGCGCAGTGGATTATCTATCAGCGTACCGAAATCCACAGACATCCCGACGCCGATAAAAAACAGTCCCAGTAATAAGCCTTTAAACGGCTCAATATCACTTTCCAGCGCATGGCGGTACTCGGAACTCGCCAGCAATACGCCCGCTAAAAACGCGCCCATCGCCATTGACAGCCCCGCCTCTTCAAGAAGCAAACCGAAACCGAAGACTAAAAACAGGGCAACGGCGCTGAAAACCTCACGCAAACCGGAGCGCGCCACAAAACGCAACGCCGGACGGGCGACATAGCGCCCAAGCAATACCACTAACGCCAACGCGCCCACGACTTTCAACGCCGACAGGCTAAACGCGCCAAGCGTGGTAGCGGCTCCGCTACTGGCCAAAAGCGGGATCATGGCCACCAGCGGAATGGCAGCGATATCCTGGAACAGAAGCACGGCAAACGTGCTGCGCCCCAGTTGTGAAACCGTGAGGTTGCGCTCATTCATCGCCTGCATGGCGATGGCGGTAGACGAGAGCGCAAGCGTCAAACCAATCAATAAGGCAATTTTCCAGGACAGCCCCAGCACCATGCAAAAGCCGCCAAGCGCCAGCCCGCACACGACCATTTGCAGCGCGCCGCCGCCAAACACTGACGCGCGCAGTTTCCACAGGCGCTGCGGGTCAAGCTCAAGGCCAATTACAAACAGCATTAACACCACACCGATTTCCGCAAAATGCAAAATCGACTCGGTATCCGTTACCAGTCGTAGTCCCCAGGGGCCAATGAGGCAGCCTGCAATAAGGTAGCCGAGCACAGAACCCAGCCCAAGACGCACGGCAATCGGCACAATCAGCGCGGCGGAGCCAAGATAAATCAGCGCCTGAATCAGAGTATGACTATCCACGGTGCGTCTCCTGCCAGTCAATTAACCGCTGTTTATACTGTCTTGCCTGTGCGGCAATCGTTTCGTCATCGCAAATAAAAGTACAATGCATCGCGAACGGTGGTAGCCAGCGCATCCCGCAATAAAGCGCCGTAGCCTGCAGCGGCTGCGCCAGTACATCAAAACCAGGATGATCGCCCAGGATGAAATGGTTCTCTCCGCCGCCGGTGGTAACCGCCCACATCAGGGTTTTGCCCTTTAGCGCGCAGGCGTCGTGCCCGTATGCCCAGCCGTGCGACAACACTTTGTCTATCCAGAGTTTCAGTAAAGGGGGGACGCTGTACCACTGCATGGGATGTTGCAGAATAACCAAATCAGCCCGCTCCAGCGCCTGCTGTTCGGCCGCAATATCGATGTCGAAATTGGGATAGCGTTGGTAAAGTGAGCGAATTTCGACGCCGTCCAGCGCCTCCACTTGCTCAAGCATCCGCTTATTTGCATGGGAATGCTGCGGATAAGGATGGGCATAAATAATTAAAATCATGACGCTCTCGTTTCGCTAATTCATTCCATAACGATAAGCGATTTTTGAAGAAAGCGACATGCGCCGTGAATCCGTTAATTTCGTGTGGAATTAACGGTTCACGGCATTAGCAGGATTAATTATCCAGTTCACTCATGGATTTTACTTCACTGCGGTTAATCTGTTCGGTTTTACCGGTTTGCGCATTTTTATAAGAAACCAGTCCGGTATCGCTATCTACTTTCGGTTTGCCGTCGGTGATGATAGTCCCGCCGTCACTCGTTTTTACTGTCTGATTAGAGGTACAGCCACTAATAAAAATCAGTGCGCTGGCCGCAAGAAGAGGGGTAATCAACTGTTTCGCTCGCATGGTTTTCTCCCGTGCATTTTAGTGCGTTTGCGTATTTACCCTTTAACTATAGTGAGCTGAGCGAAACGGGTGCGTATTAACAGAACACTCCTAATACGCACCGAACAGGTGTGCAGGCGCATCATTACTTATCGGCAGGATAGCCATCTTTATAAATAATGGTTTTAGCGACATTGCCTTTCGCATCAAAGACCGTAGATTTGCCATCCGCGAGGCCATTTTTATAATTTATCACCGTGCGTAACTTGCCATCCTGGGTATATCCCTGTGACTCGCCCTGCGCTTTGCAATTAACCAGCGGGGTATGGGCACGCAATTGGCCGTTGGGGTAATACACATCAATGAAGTCGTCGAAGCAGCGATTTTTTACGACAGTTTCGAACTTTTTATTACCGTTTTCATAATGCTCAATGAGCTTCCCTTCGGGGACATTATCAGTAACGGAGACAGAAGGCGCTTCAACTTTGTGATTCTGAAGATCTTCTTTCATGCCTTTCGCATAATCAGGCGTCATCCCCATCGCATCAATACTGTTGGTCACGGAAGAAGAGAACTCGGCGCATCCTGAGAGCAGAAGTGAAAATGTTAATATTGCCAGTGCACGTTGCAAAATAATCTCCTTAGTCAGTGCATTCCTGCGGGCAAAGTAATAGTAGACCGTCTTATTCCGCTTCGAGGGAATCAGCCATATTTAGTAGGGATAAAACATAAAAAGCCCGCAAGGGGCTTTTTAAGAAGGCAAGGCAAAGGTCTGTTATTGGAAAGGCGTTATCGAAAACTTCGCACAAAAGAAACGCTACATTCATGCAAAAAAACTACAGTCAGGAATTACCACTGCCAGTTTAAAGCGCAGGATTCAAAGATCATCGCTGGTATGATTAACAACGATTTCCAGCGTCTTACGAATCACATCGCTTTTCACCGCATCCTCAGTGGTTTTTAACATCGCCATCAGTTGCGCAATAATCGCTTTATTGCTCAGGTTCACTTGTGATGCAAGAATACCGGTAACTACTGCGCCAAGTAGTACGGATTCTTCTGCCAGCATCTCGCCCGCGCTGCGGAAATAGCTCGTCAGGGCGGTATCGGGCAAAGTAAGACATGCATCTGATGGTTGAGTCATTGCCTGGCTCATGGTTAAACGTCCTTAAATAAGTTATGAGATGCAATCAGTGTTTTTTATTGGATCCTGACTGCAGGCTTTCATCGAACATTTGATAGACGTTATCCCTGCTCTGTCGGGATTCTCTGCCCACGTCATTTTCATCACGCAGTGGTTTACGACGCGTCGCAACCAGATTGGTGCTCACTTGCGCGATGACGTGTACCAACAACTCGCGCCGCGAGCTGTCAGACTCTTCGTCTTTCATTGCCCGTAATGTCCGAATAAGGGCTTGAACATTGATAGGCAGATTTTCCCTAAGCAGGTACAAGACTGCCTCGCCAATAATTTCGTCTGTCAGTTGTTCAATTTCACTTCTATTCATAACTGCGTCTCTGATTGCCGCATTCTTCCGGTCCGGATACGCGGCATTGAGTCAGTTATCCGGGGAAGACGGTCAGCACCAGCAAGGCCGACCTTAGTAAACCTGAATATTACTCCCGCCAACATTGACACGACAGCCTGACGTCAGGCTGTTATTCAGTGTCATCATGGCGTTCAAAAAGCAAACCAATCAACGTGTGATAGTGGCTTTCCTCTTCCGCGCCAGAGGCCATTTCCAGACGGCGGAGTAATTTAGTGCAAATGGTTTTACGGCTTAGATTGCGCCCATCCTTAAGGATTTCGACGGCAATTTGTCCAAGCGTTTCCTGCTGAGTCGGCAAAGCCGCTTTATTAAAATAGCGGGCTACAGCATTCCCTTTATCCGGGAGGTAACTGTTTTGTTGCATTGGTCACTCCAGTAGTATTCAGGTTTGTTAATGTTTTATAAAGTATACAAGCTGGGTAAAGTTGTACATTGAAACTGTACAAAAGTAAAAAAGTTTTTTCTGAAAATTAACAATATTGTTATATATCAATAAGATGAAATTTTATAGAGTGCTAATTATTTTCAACGCATCCTGTACATTCAATAAAAACCAGCAGGAGTAAAACGCGGGCGCTCAGCATATATCATGTATTATCAGAAAAAATATTTAATAATTAGCCTGACAATAAACAGGTTTTTGTAAAAAAATCGTTGTGAAGCATCCCCACACACTGGGTCATCTGATAATGTGAGCTTTCATACACCTACCTGGGATTGCCATGCTCACCACCATCATTTATCGCAGCCATATCTGCGACAACGTTCCGGTTAAAACGCTGGAGGAAATGGTCGACGCAGCAAATAAGAAAAATGGTTATGCCGACGTCACCGGCATTTTGCTTTTTAACGGCACTCACTTCTTTCAACTATTGGAAGGGCCAGAAGAAAGCGTTCTGACTATCTATCAGCATATTTGCGAAGATGTGCGTCATTACAATGTGGTGGAATTACTGCGGGATTACGCCCCCGCGCGACGCTTTGGCAAGTCAGGGATGGAAATTTTCGACTTAAGGCGGCACGACACCAACCAGGTTTTGCAGGCCGTGCTGGATAAAGGCACCTCTAAATACCAGTTAACCTATGATGACCGTGCATTGCAGTTTTTCCGCACCTTTGTCGAGGCGCGGGAAAAAGAGAACTATTTTGAAATCCCTTCCGCCGACTCCTGGGATTTTATTCCCGATCAACAGGATATGGTGGCTGGCGTCCCCCTTGCCGCAAGCGACGTAGACTGTAGCTTCGCCTTTCAACCGATTATCGACCCTCTTGCTCAGGAAGTGGTATCGCTGGAAGCGCTGATTCGTACACCCTCTGGCGATTCACCTCAGTCATGGTTTGATACCTTCAAGGGCGATGAAGTGTATGCGGCCGATCTCAAAAGCAAAAAAGTGGCGTTTGCCATGGCCGCTGCGCTCAATATTGGCAAACAAAGCTTATCGGTAAACCTCTTGCCCATGACGCTGGTTAAAATCCCCGGCGCGGTAAACTTCCTGATGCAGGAAATCCATAAAAATGGTCTGGTCCCGGATCAAATTATTCTGGAGTTTACTGAGCAAGAAATTATCTCCCGGCTTGATGAATTCACCGACGCCATCCGTCAGTTGAAAGCGGCAGGTATTCGTGTTGCCATCGATCACTTTGGCGCTGGGTTTGCCGGGCTTTCGCTGCTGGCGCGCTTTCAACCCGATCGCATTAAGATCAACCGCGAGCTCATTGAAGATGTCCATAAAAGCGGTCCGCGCCAGGCGATTATTTTAGGCATTATCAAAAGTTGTACATCTCTTGAGATTTCAGTCTGCGCCGTCGGCGTTGAAAAGCCGGAAGAATGGATGTGGCTGGAATCGGCTGGCATTTCTCTGTTCCAGGGCTATCTGTTTGCCCGTCCGGCATTGAACGGTGTCCCTGCCGTCGCATGGCCTGAAAAAAAGGCAGGTTTTTGAATAGTTAAGCGCGCATTTTTGTCTGAGAAAAGAATGTGAAGCGAGAATAGTCAGCAGAAAGTAAGGATGCTTATTACACTTGTGAGTACAAAATTTCACCGCAAACGGATCGTGATAACCAACAATGCCCAGGGTTATACAACAGAAAATGATTTGTACAAGATGGGCAAATTAGTTAGTTTGGCACACGGTTGTACCGGTTTGAACATGAGTGAGTCCATGGCTTTTTACAGTATTGGCGAAGTAGCGGAACGATGTGGAATAAACCCTGTCACACTGCGCGCCTGGCAGCGCCGTTATGGATTATTCAAACCTCAGCGTAGTGAAGGGGGTCATCGTCAATTTGATGAAACGGATATTCAGCGTATTGAAGAGATTAAACGTTGGATACAGAGCGGTGTGCCCGTTGGCAAGGTCAAATCGCTGCTCGACGAAAATCATCCTGTTGAGCATGACGACTGGGCATCACAGCAAGAAGAGATGATGGTCGTACTGCGTCATGCGCGCCCTGCAAAACTCCGCGCCGCTATTATGGCGGCAGGCCGCCAGCATCCTGCCGACGCCGTTATCGATCGTCTTATCCTCCCCGTCCGTCAACGGTTGCGGCTCGATCAAAATACGGCGCGCGCAATTTGCAGCATGCTTGATGGCGTACTGATTGATTATGCGGTGACAGCCCTTGCTGAAGCGCGTAAAAAAGCGAGCAAGGAAGCGCTGTTAATCGGCTGGGATTGCGACGACAGGACCCGTTTGTGGCTTGAAGCGTGGCGTTTGTCGCAGCAGGGCTGGAATATAGATGTTCTGGCTGAACCGCTGGATTCCCCTCGCCCGGAGCTTTTCCCCGGTCAGCGTATTTTTGTCTGGACGGGAACCGCGCTGTCGCTGCGCCAGCAAGAGCAGTTAACCCACTGGCAAGAGCAGGGTTTTGATATCGTTTCCCACGGCGTTTTGCGGCTGGTCTGAGCCGCGCTTCATCACCTGACTTTCAGATGTGAAGCGCAGCGCAGAAGGACTACCCTTTCACCTTAACGCGTGATTTGCGCGTGCATCTCCTGAACGGAAATCACTTTTTCCTTGGCATCGGCATTTAACGCCATCGCGGTGGCGAAGCCGCCGTTGAGCGTGGTGTCATAATGCACTTTGTACTGCAACGCACTGCGGCGAATCAGTTTAGAGTCTTCAATCGCCTGACGGCCTGCGGTGGTGTTGATGATGTAGGTATACTCGCCATTCTTAATACGATCCTGAATGTGCGGACGGCCTTCATGCACTTTATTCACCAGACGCGGATTGATACCCGCCTCACCCAGTACAATCGCGGTTCCGTGCGTAGCATCCAGCTCAAAGCCCTGTTTTAGGAGCTTCGCCGCCAGGTCCACCACACGCTCTTTGTCGCCTTCACGCACAGAGAGCAGCGCGCGACCGGATTTCTTCATCGTGGAGTTACTGCCTAACTGCGCTTTCGCGAATGCTTCCGCAAAGGTACGGCCTACGCCCATCACTTCCCCGGTAGAGCGCATCTCTGGCCCTAACAGCGGGTCGACGCCCGGGAATTTGTTGAACGGCAGCACCACTTCTTTCACGGAATAATACGGCGGGATAATCTCTTTGGTGACGCCCTGCTCAGCCAGCGTTTTGCCTGCCATGACGCGAGCGGCCACTTTTGCCAGCGGCACGCCGGTGGCTTTGGAGACAAACGGCACGGTACGCGCGGCACGCGGGTTCACTTCAATCAGATAGACTTCGTTATCTTTCACCGCGAACTGCACGTTCATCAGACCGCGTACCTGCAATTCCATCGCCAGCTTCTGCACCTGCTGGCGCATCACGTTCTGAATTTCCTGACTTAAGGTATAAGCCGGCAGGGAACAGGCTGAGTCGCCAGAGTGCACGCCCGCTTGTTCGATATGCTCCATGATGCCGCCAATCAGCACCATTTCGCCGTCGCAGATAGCATCAACGTCTACTTCCACTGCGTCATCCAGGAAGCGGTCCAGCAACACCGGCGCATCGTTGGAAACGCTCACTGCCGTCAGGAAGTAGCGGCGCAGATCGGATTCGTCATAAACGATTTCCATCGCCCGTCCGCCCAGTACGTAGGACGGACGCACAACCAGCGGATAACCAATCTGTGCCGCTTTCTCGACCGCCTGATCGATGGCGGAGACGGTGGCATTAGCGGGTTGTTTAAGCTTGAGGCGGTCGACCGCCTGCTGGAAGCGCTCACGGTCTTCCGCACGGTCGATAGCGTCCGGGCTGGTGCCAATAATAGGCACGCCTGCGGCTTCCAGTTCACGTGCCAGTTTCAGCGGCGTCTGGCCACCGTATTGCACGATAACGCCTTTCGGTTTTTCGATGCGTACGATTTCCAGCACATCTTCAAGCGTAACCGGTTCGAAATAGAGACGGTCGGAGGTGTCGTAGTCTGTTGAAACGGTTTCCGGGTTACAGTTGACCATGATGGTTTCATAACCATCTTCACGCAGCGCAAGCGACGCATGGACGCAGCAGTAGTCAAACTCAATACCCTGCCCGATACGGTTCGGCCCGCCGCCCAGCACCATGATTTTTTCACGATCCGGATTCGGGCGCGATTCGCACTCGTCTTCATAAGTGGAATACATGTAAGCGGTGTCGGTCGCGAATTCCGCCGCGCAGGTATCCACGCGTTTGTAAACCGGGTGCAGATTATATTGCTCGCGCAGTTTGCGAATTTCAGACTCGCGCACGCCCGCCAGTTTCGCCAGACGCGCATCGGCAAAGCCTTTACGCTTCAGGGACCATAAGAAATCAGCGGTCAGACCGGTGATGCCCACTTCAGCCACCTGCTCTTCGAGGCGAACCAGTTCTTCAATTTGCACCAGGAACCAACGGTCAATGTTGGTCAGGTTGAACACACCATCGACAGACAGGCCCGCGCGGAATGCATCAGCGATATACCAGATACGCTCGGCACCCGCGTCTTTCAGCTCGCGACGAATTTTGGTCAATGCGTCCGGCTCATCCAGATTCACTTTCGGATCAAAGCCGGTGGCACCCACTTCCAGGCCACGCAACGCTTTTTGCATTGATTCCTGTTGGGTACGACCAATCGCCATCACTTCGCCCACGGATTTCATCTGCGTCGTCAGACGGTCATTCGCGCCGGCGAATTTCTCAAAGTTAAAACGCGGGATTTTCGTGACCACGTAGTCGATGGAAGGCTCGAACGACGCCGGGGTACGCCCGCCGGTGATATCGTTCATCAGCTCATCAAGTGTGTAACCAACCGCCAGTTTGGCGGCCACTTTCGCAATCGGGAAGCCAGTGGCCTTAGACGCGAGAGCGGAGGAGCGCGAGACGCGCGGGTTCATCTCGATAACGATCAAGCGACCGTTTTTCGGGTTGACCGCAAACTGCACGTTGGAACCGCCCGTTTCCACGCCGATTTCACGCAGTACCGCCATCGAGGCGTTACGCATGATTTGATACTCTTTATCGGTCAGCGTCTGGGCAGGTGCGACGGTGATGGAGTCGCCGGTGTGGATCCCCATGGCGTCGAAGTTTTCGATAGAGCACACGATGATGCAGTTGTCGTTTTTATCACGCACCACTTCCATTTCGTACTCTTTCCAGCCAATCAACGATTCGTCGATAAGCAGTTCTTTCGTTGGGGAAAGATCCAGACCGCGTTCGCAAATCTCTTCAAACTCTTCGCGGTTATACGCGATGCCGCCGCCGGTGCCGCCCATGGTAAAGGACGGACGGATGATGCACGGATAACCCACGTCCGCGGCAACCGCCAGAGCTTCTTCCATGTTATGCGCAATACCAGAGCGCGCGGTATCGAGGCCGATTTTTTTCATGGCGACGTCAAAACGACGGCGGTCTTCCGCTTTGTCGATGGCGTCTGCCGTCGCGCCAATCATGGTCACGCCGAATTCCGCCAGTACGCCCTGACGCTCCAGCTCCAGCGCGCAGTTGAGCGCTGTCTGGCCGCCCATGGTTGGCAGCACCGCATCCGGGCGCTCTTTCTCGATAATTTTACGCACCACTTCCCAGTGAATCGGCTCGATGTAAGTGGCATCGGCCATTTCCGGGTCGGTCATAATGGTGGCGGGGTTGGAGTTAACCAGGATAACGCGGTAACCCTCTTCGCGCAGCGCTTTACACGCCTGGGCACCCGAGTAGTCAAATTCGCAGGCCTGGCCAATGACAATCGGGCCAGCGCCAAGGATCAGGATGCTTTTAATGTCTGTACGTTTTGGCATTGCTTCTTTCTCCTGATTATTTGGCGTTCTGACGGTACTGCTCAATTAATTCAATAAAATGGTCAAACAGCGGCGCGGCGTCGTGCGGGCCGGGGCTCGCTTCCGGGTGCCCCTGGAAACTGAAAGCCGCTTTATCGGTGCGATGGATACCTTGCAGCGTGCTATCAAACAGGGATTTATGCGTCACGCGCAGCGTGGCGGGAAGCGTCGTTTCATCCACCGCGAAGCCGTGGTTTTGCGCGGTGATAAGCACCGTGTTGTTTTCCACATTTTTCACCGGGTGGTTGCCGCCGTGGTGGCCGAATTTCATCTTCACGGTTTTCGCGCCGCTGGCCAGCGCCAGCAACTGGTGACCGAGACAGATGCCGAATACCGGGATGTCGGTATCAAGGAACGTTTTAATCGCGTCAATCGCGTAGTCGCACGGAGCCGGGTCGCCAGGGCCGTTGGAGAGGAAAATTCCATCCGGGTTCATTTTCAACACGTCGTCCGCAGGCGTTTTCGCCGGCACCACGGTTAAGCGGCAGCCGCGATCCACCAGCATACGCAGAATGTTGCGCTTCACGCCGTAGTCATACGCGACGACATGGAACGGCAGTTCATCATCGTTTTTAGCATCCGGCAGGCCGTCTTTTAGCGTCCAGCTTCCCTGGGTCCAACGATAAGGTTCAGTGGTGGTGACTTCTTTCGCCAAATCCATCCCGCTCAGGCCCGGGAAGCTTTTTGCTTTCTCCAGCGCCAGCGCTGCATCCAGATTGTCGCCTGCGATAATGCAGCCATTCTGCGCGCCTTTCTCACTCAGCAGACGCGTGAGCTTGCGGGTATCCACATCGGCAATGGCCACGATGCTGTGGCGCTTGAGGTATGAAGAGAGGTCTTCCGTATTGCGAAAGTTACTGGCAATCAGCGGCAGGTCACGAATGACCAGGCCTTGCGCATGGACCTGCGTGGATTCTTCATCTGCCGGGTTAGTACCGACGTTACCAATATGGGGATAAGTGAGAGTGACAATCTGGCGGGAGTAGGAAGGATCAGTGAGGATTTCTTGATAACCGGTCATTGAAGTATTGAAAACGACTTCCCCTACTGCCGTACCTGATGCCCCGATGGCCCGACCGTAGAATTGGGTTCCGTCTTCCAGAACCAATAGCGCTGACTTAATCAAAACGTCCTCCAGGGAATAAACAGTCAATTTATTTGCATATTAATTCATATCATATGAATGAATCAACGCAAATACGCTTGCCTGGTGAATTTTTGGCAAACGGCGGCATTCTAAGGAGAGAAGTGGCAAAAGTCTACCCTGAAAGCGCGTTTTCTCAGGTAATTTTATCAGCCACAGGCAATTAAAGGGATATAAGCGCTAAAAAGGTGATAAAACTCACTGACGAAACCGATTAACTCACGCAGTAAATGTTAAATCAACGCTTATTGGTAGATAAATGTAGACCAGATGGTCAGAATTTACAATTCAGCAACCATAAAGCGGCGATAAATACTCAAAAATAACCATCTCAATGAGAAAATGAGTAAAGAGCGTTAAAAATGAAGATAAAATTAAGGGCGATAAAATATCGCCCTTTCAATCAATGCACTACGATTGTAATAACCACATCACAACGGCTAAGAAAACTACAAATTATTTAAATCCAGCACGTCTCGCATATCAAAAAGACCATTTTTCCTGGCATTCACCCATAAAGCGGAACGAACAGCGCCGTTAGCAAAAGTCATCCTGCTGGACGCCTTGTGGGTTATCTCCACGCGCTCGCCGATATCGGCAAACATCGCGGTATGCTCACCGATAATGTCCCCCGCGCGTACCGTAGCAAAACCAATCGAACCAGGTACCCGTTCGCCGGTATGCCCTTCACGGCTGTAGACCGCGCAATCCTTAAGATCTTTATTCAGCGCGCCCGCGATAGCTTCGCCCATGGCTAGCGCCGTGCCTGACGGCGCATCTACTTTATGGCGGTGATGCGCTTCAATAATTTCGATATCGGTATAACCGCCCATCACTTTTGCCGCTTTTTCCAGCAGCTTAAGCATGACATTCACACCCACGCTAAAATTGGCGGCAAATACTATGCCGATTTGCGCACTGGCTTCACGAATCGCCTGCTTACCTGCTTCATCAAAACCAGTGGTGCCTATCACCATGCCTTTATGGTGCCGACGGCAGAAATCGAGGTGATGCAAAGTCCCTTCCGGGCGAGTGAAATCAATAAAGACATCAAAATCATCCGCGACCGCCTCCAGGCTTGACTGAACCTGTACGCCGATTTTACCTGCGCCCGCAAGCTCCCCGGCATCACTGCCCAGCAGCGACGAACCTTCGCGCTCCAGCGCTGCGCCCACGACAACCCCTTCCATTTGTAGCGCCGCCTGAATCAGTTGCCGCCCCATGCGGCCACCCGCTCCCGCGATGGCTACGCGAACTTGTGCATCATGCATATCGTTACTCTTTCTGTTTAAAAATGGCGTATTACTCTATTTCAGGTTAACGACTCCAGCAGGGGGCTGCCAACCGAAAACACCGAAGATAAGAAATTTATGTCAAAACCTCATTGATATCAGTAAAAGCCATTAATTCCTTACTTATTTAAAGGCTTTAATCACACGACGACTTTGTTTGTCCTTTTGTTTACATATGCTTATGAAATATCGCCTTCTTTCGACACAGAACCGCTTTGCAGGGTTGAATCACGTTCTTATAAAATTTTACTTATGATAACAAATGGGTAGAGAGGGTGAGAATTTGCCGATCTCGACTAAGCTCATTTAATGATTCATAAATTTTGATGATTGCGAAATGGCAATGTGTTTATTACTAACGCTTTTATTGCACGTTGCCGCGGCATTAAGAGCCAGAAAAGAAGGAGAAAACCCCTGAAAAACTCACAGATTGCCGCGCAGCGACCGCCATTAACCATCAAAAAAAGATAAGCATGGAAATTATTTACTCGCGTTAATGTTAAGCGTTTGTCCGGGTATTACCCGTATTTGATGAATTGCTACCTTTGTCTTATTGTCAGAAATAACCGTTATGCTTCCTGCGTGCGTGGAAGAGAGATAATCACTTGTGAATCATGAGTCTTATTATGAAAAATTATGATGATTTGCAGCGTTTCAAGGATAAGACACGCACTAGCGCTATTGATTTCAAGGATATGTCGGCGCAAAGCCAGCAGCATAGCATCGGTAACTGGGCCATCATCAAACAACTCTCCTCCGATGAGCGTGAGCATTCTTCGCTCGCGCAGGGCGGGAGCGTTGCAGTGCCCATTCCCCATGCCGTCGATGCGCAAACCTTCGAGGCCAGTAAAGTAAGCCCCGTGCACCCTGAAACCAGCCAACGCCCTGCGGCAACGTCAATATTAAGCAGCCTCGCGCCCCAACAGGCTATGGCGCCGCAAGCCCCGTTATCGCCGCCGATATTCTCACAGGTGCCGCCGCCCGCTTCTGCCGCCGCGCCAGTTTCATCGCCGTGGTCTTCTTCTGGCGCGCCGTTTAATGCTCCGGCGCAGCAGCCAAATCAACCTGTGCATTTTGACCAGTTATTTGCCACGAAAGGCGCCACGCCTACCGGGAAAAATGCGAAAGAGATACCGCTACAACTACTGCTGGAGACCATCGCGTCATGCCGTTAGTTTGTGTCTGTTCGCCTAAAGGCGGTGTAGGAAAAACAACCGTTACGGCCAATCTGGCGTACGCACTGGCTCGCTCGGGTAGTAAAGTGCTGGCGATAGATTTTGACGTACAAAACGCGCTGCGCTTGCATTTTGGCGTTCCACTCTCAGATGGACGCGGCTTCGTCGCCAGAGCGGGTGAATCCGCAGACTGGAGTCAGTTTGTACTGACCACGGGCGGAAACCTGTTTCTGTTGCCCTATGGCGATGCCAGTGAAGCGCAGCGCCTCACGTTCGAGCAGCACCTGGCAAGCGACCCGCATTTTTTGCAGCGGGGCTTGAGCACGCTGCTCAATTACCCAGGTCTTGTGATTATCGCGGACTTTCCACCTGGCCCCAGTCCGGCCCTTAAGGCCATGTCTGGCCTTGCGGATCTGCATTTAGTCACGTTGCTTGCCGATACTGCCTCGCTCTCCCTGCTGCCACATATTGAAAACCATCGGCTTACTGGCGAACCGCTGAACCATAAACAGGGTTTTTATTACGTTTTAAATCAGAGCGATAACCGACGGAACATCAGCCGGGACGTCACTGCCTTTTTACAGCAGCGTTTGGGCGAACAGCTTATCGGCATTATTAACCGTGATGAGAGCGTGTCAGAAGCCAACGCCTCGCAGCAGTCCATTTTCGATTTCAGTCCTGCATCCGCAGCCGCTTTCGATATTGAGTTAATCAGCAAACGCGTCGCGGGGTTGCTCGGCATTACGATTGGTGACGGCGCCGTTCACGCCAGTCTCAAAACATCACATTTCTGACGATTACCAGGAAGGCCTATGAAGAAGGTCCTGTTTTATGTACTGCTACTGGTACTTGCGCCAGTCGCGGTTCTGATCATCATTACGCCGATGGATAGCCAGAAACAATATATCTTTGGTCTGGTTAGCATCGGCATTTTGTTTTTATTAGGGTTTAGCAAAAAGCACAGTATCTCCGTGGTTATGATGGTGGTCTCGGCGTTAATGTCCACCCGCTATATTTATTTTCGCGCAACTCAAACCCTGCATTTTAATTCTGAAATAGAAGCCATACTCGGCATCGGGTTATTCCTGGCTGAGTTATATATTTGGGTCATCTTATTACTGACTTATTTGCAAACCGTCTTCCCGTTGAAAAGAGGCATAGTTCCTCTACCGGATGACGTATCAACCTGGCCGACAGTCGATATTTATATCCCAACGTATAACGAAAGTCTGGAAGTGGTGCGTGACACGGTGCTTGCATCACAATGCATTGATTACCCACGAGATAAACTGAATATTTATCTACTGGATGATGGTAAACGCCGGGAATTTGCAGTGTTCGCCGCCGATGCAGGCGTGGGATATATCACCCGCAACGATAATTTTCATGCGAAAGCAGGCAACCTCAATCATGCCCTGAAACTCACCCGGGGTGATCTGATTTGCGTCTTCGATTGCGATCACGTCGCCACGCGTATTTTCCTGCAAGCCACCGTAGGTAGTTTCCTTCAGGACCCGAAACTGGCGCTGTTGCAAACGCCGCACTATTTCTACTCCCCCGATCCGTTTGAGCGCAATTTGTCGCTGGGTAAAAACATTCCCAACGAAGGTTCCTTGTTCTATGGCCCTATTCAGCAGGGTAACGATAACTGGAACGCGACCTTTTTCTGCGGCTCTTGTGCGGTGATCCGCCGTTCGGCATTAGAAGAAATTGGCGGCTTTGCGGTAGAAACCGTCACCGAAGATGCCCATACCGCGCTCAAACTGCAGCGGCTGGGCTGGAAGTCGGCGTTTCTGGCGATCCCGCTGGCGGCAGGCCTTGCGACAGAGCGACTGGTGTTGCACGTTATTCAACGCACCCGTTGGGCGCGCGGCATGACGCAAATATTTCGTATGGATAACCCGCTTTTTGGGCGCGGGCTTACCTGGCAACAGCGCTGCTGTTATTTAAGCGCCATGCTCTATTTCCAGTTTGCGCTGCCACGCGTGGCGTTTTTGACCGCACCGCTGGCCTATTTGCTGTTTAACCTGAATATCATTCACTCATCGGCAGGGCTGATTTTCGCCTACGCCTTGCCGCATTTACTGCTCACCATTTACCTCAACTCAAGAATGAACGGGCGTTATCGCTATAGTTTCTGGGGAGAAATCTACGATATCGTGCTGGCGTTCCATCTGATTTTGCCGACGGCGATCACCATGATTTTCCCGAAGCGCGGCAAATTCAACGTGACCGACAAAGGCGGCCTGCTCAACATTGGCTATTTCGATTTCAGCGTGGTGCGCCCTCACCTGATTGTCGCTATTTTACTGGCAATTGGTATTGTCGCAGGCCTGGTGCGGGCCTTTGCGCATGACTACTTTTCAGTCGATCCAAAAGTTATCGCGCTCAATGTGGGATGGGGAATTTATAGCCTTGTCTTTCTGCTGGCGGCGATTGCCGTGGCGCGCGAGACCCGCCAGACCCGCAAAACAATCCGTATCGATGTCGACATCCCTGTCATCATCCATTATGCCAGCGGCATTTCGTCTCGCAGCCATACTCAGGATCTATCCATGGGCGGCTGCCGTATCGTAGTCCCGGATACTCGCCATCTCACCGACGAAATAGAAGAAATTGAACTGCAACTAAAGTCCGGCGCTATCAGCATTCCTGTGAATGTCGTTAGCGCCGATGATGAGTTTATTCGCCTGATGTTTGAAGATATTCCCCTGTCGCGGCGTCGCGAACTGGTGCGCGTGGTGCTGGCGCGCGCCGATGCCTGGATCCGTCCGCCAAAGCCGCAAGACAACCCGCTCCGATCGCTGCTTATCATTATCCGCAGCGTGTTCGACCTGTTCTGGCTGACCTGGAAATCCCGTCACGAAAACCGGCGGTTGCGTGAGGAAGAGGCGCGTCGTTTGAAAGCCGAGGACAACGCCGCATGAAGAGGATGACCTTCAAAGCCTGCCAGGTTTTGCTGGCAATGTGTGTAATGACAAGGATCGTAGCCGCGCAGGAACCGCAGACGGCCGCGCCTGAAGGCGTGGCCCCTGTCGCAGCCCAGGGCGCCGTTCCCACGCCGATGGAGCCCGCTGCATCAACGGCTCCTGCTGCTTCTTCCTCGCCCGAAGCCACAGCATCGCCCCCTGCTTTCCCGGCGACGCTCTCCCCACAAGGGGCAGCGCCCGAAAACGCCCCCTCAGACGCCAACTCATCAGGAACGCCTCCAGCGGCGGCTGCCAGTTCGTCTGACGCTCTCACCCCGGACGCCAGCGCTGTACCTGCAATCCCGCTGGATTTACCGCCGCCGACTCAGGCCGCCAACACTCCCGACACGCCGCCAGAATTTCTCCCGGGTAATGCGGTTAGCGTAACGGTGGCGCAGATGGGGCAGCCCAAAGGCATCATCCTGAGCGGTGGGCAGTTGCAGGCGGGAATAAACTTTACCCTGCCGTCCGATCAGGTGATTACCAGCGCGCAAATGAACCTCAACCTGAAGGTGTCCCCTGAAATGGCCGCGCGTAACACCACCTTGCAGTTGATGATGAATGGTCAACCGCTCGGCACCGTTCCGCTCGGCACGTCGGATAGCAATATCTCCAGCTATCAGCTTGAAGTCCCGGCCGCGCTGGTGGTGTCGAGCAATAACATTAGCTTTAAGATTAACGACGGCGACGCCCTGCTTTGCCTGCGCGATCTCTCGGATAAATATCAGGTGACGATCATGCCGGACACCCGATTGGATCTGGAAGGCCAACAGTTGAACATAGGGGCCGATCTTAGCCATTTCCCACGCCCGTTTTTCGATCCTATGCAGATGACCCCCACCACATTGGCCTTCGCTTTCCCGGCGAAATTGCAACCTGAACTGGTCAGCGCCGCAGCCATTGTCGCGTCCTGGTTTGGGATCGAGGCGGATTATCGCGGCATCCGTTTCAACGTGCTGCAAGACAGGCTGCCTGAGAAAAACGGCATTCTGTTTGGTAAACCTGGCGATGTCATCGGCGGATTAACGTTACCGGAAACCGCCACGCCAATCCTGCAAATTGTCGATAATCCCGGCAACCCGGTCTACAAACTGCTGCTGGTTATCGGCAACACCGATCAACAGTTACGAGCGGCGGCATCGCGGTTAACGCGCGGCGACTTTAACGTTCAATCGCCGTTTATGCCCGTAGACATCCAGACCATTCCCACCAGCAAGCCGTACGATGCGCCGCGCTGGATAGCCACCGATCGCCCGGTTCGGCTGATCGAATTGATGCGCGATGATCAAAGCCTGACCGTATCGGGAGTCTGGCATGACCCTCTGCAATTAGCGTTTCGCGCCGCGCCGGATCTGTTCTTGTGGGATGGCGAAACCATCCCCATGCAAATTGGGTATCGTTTCCCTCTGGAAAGCTGGATCGACGATGAGCGCTCTTACCTCTCCATGACCTTTAACGGTACGTTCCTGCGTAATCTGCCGGTGAATAAACAAGGCCTGCTGGAGATGGTGTGGCATAAGCTTGGCGGCGATGCGCGCCAGGAAATCGCGAATGTGTCGCTGGAGCCCTATCTGATTTACGGCGACAACCAGCTTTCGCTCTATTTTAATATCGAAACTAAAGAATCCGCTCCCTGTAGCGTGCTGCTTAACAACAACATTAAGAGCCGCATCAATGAAGACTCGTGGATTGATTTGAGCAAAACGCAGCACTTCTCCTTGTTGCCGAATCTTTCTTATTTCGTGGGCGCCTCATTCCCCTTCACCCGGCTTGCTGATTTCTCGCAAACCGTGCTGCTGCTGGCGGAAACCCCAGCCGAAAGCGAAATCAGCACGCTGCTGGATCTGGCCGCACGCTCCGGTATCGCCACCGGCACGCCGCTTTACCATAACCGCGTGATGTTCGGCCTGCCGTCCGGCGGCGCGAACCTGGCCTGGCTGAGCCAAAGCGATGTGCTGGCGGTCTCTACACTTAATCAAAACGCCTTCAACCAGGCCATTCTCGCGCAATCGCCTTTTACGGTTAGCGAGCACACCTTCGGCGTGCGCAAGCCTTCGATGTGGCAAACCGCACAGCGTTACCTTGAAGGTGACTGGACGGCCTCGGGCCTGGATGCCGACCGTTACTTTTCATCAAATGAATCTTGGCGCGGTTTTGTCAGTTTCCGCTCCCAGTGGAATCCATCACGGGTGGTGGTAATGGCCGTTGGCAGCAACGGCGATCAGATTTCGCGCCTGCATGCCGATTTGAATCTACCGCGCATTAACGCCGGTATTCGCGGCGATGTCGCCATTATTACTGATGAAAATGGCATACGCAGTTTTCGCGTCGGCCCCCAATTCCCAAGCGGTCAGATGCCCTGGTACATGATGGTGGTGTGGTACGCCAACCAGCACTCGGCGCTGCTGGCGCTGGCTGGGCTGATGTTCGCGCTGGTGATTGGTTTGAGTTTGTATGGATTACTGAAAAGACGCGCGCATAAACGGCTTAATCCGCAGGATTACGATAAGTAAAGGTGGTAACACTATGAATAAAAAACAAACTACCGCCAAAAGATGGACCACGTTCTGCTTGTTCGGCGGCCTGACCGTAGGCGCACTCCCCGCCTATGGGGCAGAGAATAATCCCGCCCTTAAGGCCCTGTTCGATCAAGCCAATTACTGGCATGAAAAATCTCACGACGATCTGGCGAAAGAGTCGCTGCGTAAAGTGTTAATGGTGGACGCCAACAATACGCAGGCCATGTATCTGATGGCGCTCTGGGCGCAACAGGCCGGTGATATGAAGACCGCAGCCCAGTGGCGTGAGCGACTGGCGTCCGTGTCGCCGCAGGATCCGAATCTTCAGGCGCTGGATAACGCCAAACAGATCCAGCAGGTGCCGCGCGGCCAGTTGGATCTGGCACGCCAGCAGGCAAGAAGCGGCAATATTCCGGCGGCGCTCAATACCTGGAAAACCATGTTTAAGGGCAGTGAACCGCCTCAAAGTCTGGCCCCGGAATATTATCTGACCATGGCCGGGGATAAATCGCTTTATCCGCAAGCGGTGAGTGGCCTGCGCCAGTTGGTCACGCAATACCCTCAGGACAACGCGGCACGTATCGCGTTGGGCAAAATACTGACCTATCAGGAATCAACGCGCCGGGAAGGGATCGACATTCTGCAAAATATGGCCAGCGGCAGTAAAGACGCCGATACCGCGCTGCGTCAGGCATTGCTGTGGCTTGGCCCGCGCGCGGGCGACGAGTCCTATTACCAGACCTTTTTGCAAAGGCATCCCGCTGACACGGATGTGCTGAAATATTACCGCACCAATATTGGCGGTGCGGCAAAAGGACAGGGTTTCGAAGCGCTTAACAGTGGTAATACCGATGCGGCCCGCAGCCAGTTTGAGCAGGTTTTGCAGGCGAACCCGGAAGATGCCGATGCGCTGGCGGGCATGGGTTATATCGCCCAGCGACGTGGTGATTACACCGCCGCTTCGCAGTATCTCAACCGGGCGGCAAATCTTGGCGGCGCGCAGTCCACAGAGCGCAAACAGCAAGCGGAAGACGCGGCATTTTACGGCCAACTGGCAGCCGCTCAGAATGCGCTTAAACAGGGCAACCTCGATCAGGCGCTGAGCCTGAGCGCCCCGCTCGCCCAACAAGACGGTGAACGCGGTATCGCGGCAAAACTGTTCCGCGCCGATGTGCAGCGACGCGCTAAAAACTACGCCGCGGCAGAACAGACCTTGCGCGATGTGCTCGCAGAGCAGGCCGACAACGCCTCAGCCCGTGAAAATCTTTACTATGTACTGCGCGATCAGAATAAAACCGATCAAGCGCAAACGGTGCTGCGAACGCTGCCCGCCAGTCTTCAGGCCCGGCTTCAGCCGCGCGTATCAAGCGGAAATCCCGTCGATCCGATCCGCCGTCAGGCACAGCAAGCAGCAGCGAGCGGCGATCCGCTGCGGGCAATTACGCTGCTGGAACAGGGCGTGGCGCGCTACCCTTCGGATCCGTGGCTACGACTCGATCTGGCTCGCCAGTTGCAAAAACAAGGACGCAGCGCTGAGGCCACAACGCTGATGGCCCCGGCTTTCCGACCGGGCGCCAGCAATACGCAGCTTTACTCCGCCGCACTGTTTGCCAGCGAGAACAACGGCTGGCAGCAGGCGCAAACGCTGCTGGCGCGTATTCCCACCGCCAGTCAAAACAGCGAGATGCGTGAACTGGCTCAGCGGGTGAACTATAACCTGCAAATGACCACTGCCGAGCGCTATCTGGCGCAGGGCGATACCGTTGCCGCCGCCAATACGTTAAAAGCGCTGGCGTCACGTCCGCCGCAAAGCCCCGCCGACGCGGGAAAGCTGGCGCGGATGCTTGCGCAAACAGGCGATTTAAGCGGCGCGGTAGCGGTGGTGCGCGACAATATGCGCCGCGGCGTACAGGGCAACGCGGGCGATTACGCCGACCAGATAACCGTGCTGAATCAGGCGGGATTGAGCGGCGAAGCGCAGTCCTGGCTTGCGAACCCGCAGTTACAGGCACGCAGTACGCCTACACAGCTGGCAAACATTCAGCAAGGGTACGTGATCAATGAAGCCGATCGGCTTCGGGTGCAGGGCAATTATGCCGGTGCCTATGACAAGCTGATCCGCGCCATGCAAAGCGATCCGCAAAACACTGATCTGATGTTCGCCATGGCGCGGCTGTATCAATCCGGCAAAATGAACAAAGAAGCAGGCGTGGTATACGACTACCTGATGACCCGCGACACGCCGCAGCAGGATGCCCGCGTCGGCGCGATTGACGTGGCGCTCGCCGAAGGCAATACCGATCGCGCGCGCCAGTTGGCTGCGGGATTACGCGGTAACGACACGCCAGACCGATTGCTGCTACAGGCGCGCGTTGCCGAAGCGCAGGGCAACCACCAGCAGGCGATGAGCTATCTGCGCTCGGCTCGCGGCAAGTTGCTGGGATTGCAGGGCGCGGGCGAAGGCACGTCGCCAATGCTCGGCGGTCTGGCGCTTGCGGATAATCCCTTTATCACAACCGCCAGCCGCACACAGCCTGCCACGCCATCGGTCTACGGGCAGGCGATGCCGTGGCAGGTGTCGGAACTGGCGCGTAATCCACAAACCGCACCGGCCGCCGCCGTGCGCAGTGACATCCCCGTGGAAAGCGCCCAGGCGGGCACTCTGCGCCAGGTCGATACCATGATTGAGCAACTCACCGAAAAAACCGCCACCTGGACGCGTGGTTCTATCGCGGTACGCGGACGCGACGGCGAAAGCGGTTTGAGTAAACTCACCGAAGCCAAAGCGCCGTTGCAATGGTCAACGGTGCCCTTTGGCGATTCTCGTTTCGATATTAATGTCACGCCTGTCAGTCTGAATGCCGGCAGCGCGTCACAACAGGCCAGTACCCGCTTTGGCACCGGCGCGTTGATTCAGGGCCAGGTGGCGCAGGGCATTTACAATGCCTCCACCACCACTCCGCCAACCCGGCCCGATCTCGACACCATTAACGTGCCATCGCAGGGCTCGCAAAAAGCCTCCGGCGTGGAAGTAGGCATGGCGCTGACGGGCGATCAGTACAAAATCGATGTGGGATCCACACCGCTTGGCCAGGATCTCAATACGCTGGTGGGCGGCGTTCAGTGGTCGCCGCAGTTGACGGATTATCTCAAACTGATCCTCACCGGCGAACGCCGCGCCGTCATGGACAGCTTGCTCTCCTATGTGGGCGTTGACGATAAATACAGCGGCAAGCGATGGGGCCAGGTCACGAAAAACGGCGGTAGCGCGCAATTAAGTTATGACAATGGCGATGCCGGTTTTTACGCAGGTTTCGGCCTGTATAACTATCTGGGCGAGAATGTCCCGAGCAACAGCAATGTTACGGGCACCGCCGGGGTTTATATTCGGCCTTTCCATACCGACGACCGGGAGCTAAAAACCGGCATCAGCATGACCTACATGGATTTTTCCAAAAACCTGAGCTACTTCAGCTACGGTCAGGGGGGATATTTCAGCCCGCAGGATTATGTCAGCGTCTCCTTCCCTGTCGACTATTCTCAAACATTCGATAACTGGAAAATGTCGGTTGGCGCGTCGCTGGGTTATCAGTCCTACACGCAGGATAAAAGCGCCTATTTCCCTGGCGACAAACAGTTGCAGTCGCAGTTGGAAAATTACGTCGCCAACGGGTTCGCCAAAGAGGCGTATTACAGCGGCACCAGTGAAAATGGCCTTGGTTATAATCTTCGCGCCGCCGCGGATTACAAAATCAATAAGGATATGACCATAGGCGGTCAGGTAGGTTATGACACCTTCGGCGACTACAACGAAAGCACCGCGCAGCTCTACTTCCGTTATCTGCTGGGAAATTATTAATATGAATGACGCGCAACTTTTACACTATTTTCAGCAACAACAAACGCAGTCAGGATGGTTTGCACTGCTTCAGGCCATGGTTGAAAACATGGTGGCGAATGTGGGCGAAAACCAGAGCCATGCCTTTCTGACGCAAATGGGTGATGAGCTTGGCAAGCGATTTCCGCTGCCGCTATCAAATACGGTAGGAGAGCTGGAAACGGCGATAAATAAGCAATTTGCGGCTTTCAACTGGGGGTATATTGATATCGACGCCAGCGAAACAGCCCTGCTTATTCGTCACAAGGCGCTACCCACTCCTCCCGATGAAGCGCAACAAGCAGCATGGAGCAGCGCGATGAGCGCCGTTCTGGAAGGGTTATATGCGCGCTGGTTGCAGTCTCAGGGGGGAAAGCCCACGGTCTCGTTATGGCGCGACGCCGCGCCGTCGGCAACCGAGGTCCATTTCAGATATCAAAACAGCCGATGAGGTGAATGAATGTTGCGGCAATGCAAAACGTGGTTGGTGGCGATGATAGTGTTGCTGACAAGCCAGGCTGCGCTGGCGGGAAGCGCGTGGGACACGTATAAAGCGCGATTTTTAATGCCCGACGGACGCATTGTTGATACCGGTAATAACAGCGTCAGCCACACTGAAGGCCAGGGGTTTGCCATGATGATGGCGGTCATGAATGATGACCGCGCAAGCTTCGATAAAATCTGGGGCTGGACCAATAAAACGTTAAGAAACCCCGCAAATGGCCTGTTTTACTGGCGCTTTAACCCGGTAGAAGCCGATCCTGTTACGGATAAAAACAATGCCACCGATGGCGATACTTTTATCGCCTGGGCGTTACTCAAAGCGGGCGAGAAGTGGCGCAATAACGATTATCTGGCGGCATCCGACACCATTGCTAAAGCGATTGTCGACCATAACGTGATGACTTATGCAGGCTACAAAGTCATGCTGCCCGGCGCCAGTGGCTTCGATCTCAACAGCAATGTCACGCTCAATCCGTCCTATTTTGTCCTCCCCGCATGGCGGGATTTAGGTAATCGCAGCCATTTAACGGTCTGGAAAGACTTAATCAACGATAGCGAGAAGCTGCTGGGGAAAATGCGGTTTGGCAACGGGCAACTCCCCACGGATTGGGTTTCTTTGTTCGCCGATGGGCGCGTGACGCCTGCCAAACAATGGCCTGCGCGCTTTAGCTACGATGCCATTCGCGTTCCGCTGTATGTGAAATGGTACCAGCCCCAAAGCCCGTTGCTTGAGCCGTATAAAGCGTTCTGGGGCCAGTACGCGCGCAACCAAACCCCGGCCTGGGTGAACGTCGCCACCAACGATCCGGCTCCTTATATGATGGCCGGTGGCATACTGGCGGTGCGCAATTTTACGCTGGGGCAACTTCCGGCAGGCGAGCCGCAAATCACCGCTCAGGAAGATTATTATTCTGCCAGCCTGAAGATGCTGGTAAGCCTGGCGGCACGTTAACTCAGCGGCGGCGCTAATCGCCGATAAGCGCCGCCGCATCACACGGTTACGATCTCGATCGATTCGGCGTTAAATGCGTTATACAACTCGCGGCTCAAACTCGCTTCCACCACCAGCACGTCGATTTCCTCGCACCGGGCCACGGCGAATCTGGCGATACCGGGAATTTTATCCGCCGTCAGCGCCACAATGGTTTGATTGCTTTGGCGGATCGCCGCTTTCTTAAATTCGCAGTCGGCATAGTCGAAACCCGTCAGCCCGGACTCGGGGCTCATCGCGCAACCGCCGATCCAGGCCTGGTCAAAATGAATGTTTCTCAGCTGCTCCAGCGCCGTACCGCTTACAGAGCCGCCAATATTTTTTTGTACCTGACCGCCCAGCATGATCACCTCAATAAGCGGATGCGCTAACAGTACAGCGGCAATATCCGGCGCGTTGGTCACCACAGTGAGAGATAACTCCGCAGGTAAAGCAGACGCCATGGCCAGATTGGTCGTACCGGTATCAATAAAGATGCAGGCGCCAGGTTTTATCAACGGTATGCAACGCGCCGCCAGTTGGCTTTTTTGCGCGTGATTGTGCGTTTTTCGCCGGGTGAAGTTTGCGCTGTCCTCGAGTTGAAGCACCGCGCCGCCGTAGACTTTTTTGCAGATCCCTTCTTTGCTGAGCTCATGCAGATCGCGGCGGATAGTGTGCTCTGAAACCTTCAACTGCACGGCAAGATCCGCACAGATCGCACGACCGGTTTCTTGCAGGATCTGGCGGATCAACGCTTGTCGCTGCTGCGGTAAAGCTGCATAATCGAGCATAAATATCCTTAATTAATCATAATCGAGCTATAGTAAGCATATTCCTGCACGTCGGCTTGTGTTGTCAACGCGGTTTTGCTGTCGTCAGGCTGAAAGCGTGCGTATTTAGAAGAGGATTGACATGTCTCAGCAACATACCGGCGTTTCTCCCGCGTTCGCCACGCGGCTGGTGTTCTTTATCGCCGGTTTTGTTACCGCCGCCTGGGCGGTGATCGTTCCTTTCGCCCGCAACAATACCGGCGTGAACGAGGCGACGCTGGGTACCCTGCTGCTGTGCCTTGGCGTGGGGGCATTGATTGCCATGCCAGTGACCGGGCTGTTGACCAGTAAATTCGGCTGTCGCCGCGTGATCCTGAGCGCCGTCGGGTTTATTGTGCTGACCACCCCGCTGCTGTCGGTGATAGCCGATCCGCTGTTACTTGCTGGCGTGCTGTTGCTGTTTGGCGTCGGCGTGGGCGTGACCGACTGTGCGATGAATATCCAGGCCATCCTGGTAGAAAAGCAATCGCCCGTGCCGGTGATGTCCGGTTTCCACGGGATGTACAGCGTCGGCGGCATTGCCGGAGCCGGTTTTTTAACGCTGCTGCTGGCGCTGGGAATGTCGATCTTTGCCGGGACGCTGCTGGTCACGCTGGCCGTGATCGTGCTGACGCTGTTAAGCCACTCCGGTTTGCTGACCTACGCTAATCCTTCAGAAGGCCCGGCATTTGCTCTCCCCCGTGGCGCGGTACTGCTACTGGGTTTGGTCTGCTTTGCGGTTTTCCTGACCGAAGGCACGGTGCTGGACTGGAGCGCTGTCTACCTGACCGATGTACGCAATATACCGGAAACCCTCGGCGGACTCGGTTATACCTGCTTTGCTGTCGCCATGACTGTCGTCAGGCTTACCGGCGATCGCCTTATTGCCTGGCTTGGCCGCTTGCCCGTGGTGTTTGGCGGCGCACTTATCGCGGCGGCTGGTCTGGCGTTGGTGACCTGGGTACCGTCATGGCAACTGTCGCTGATAGGTTATGTGCTGGTCGGCGCGGGCTGCGCGAATATCGTGCCGGTGATGTTCTCGGCTGTGGGTCGCCAGACCGCGATGCCGCAGGCGGCGGCCGTCCCGGCTATGACGACCATGGGCTATCTGGGTGTACTTAGCGGGCCTGCGTTTATTGGCTATGTGGCCCATTACACTTCCCTGTCCTTGGCGTTTTCTCTCATCATGGCGCTGATGCTGATGGTCGGCGCGGTTTCCTTTACCCTTAATCTAAGCAGCAAAACCCTTACGGCGGAGAATCCATGAAAATTGCCCATGTTGCACTCTGGACGCGAGACCTGGCGGCACAGCAGACCTTCTGGCGTGATATGTTCGGCGGGATCAGCAATGCCCTGTACGTCAGTAAAAACCGACCGGGATTCCAGTCGTACTTTATTAGCCTGCCGGAGGGCCCGACTATTGAGTTAATGACGCTACCCGAACTCGGCACTGGTCATAACGGCCAGGAGTTCACCGGATGGGCGCATATCGCGATTAATGTCGGCACAAGGGAGGACGTGGATGCGATGGCGACGCGCGCCGATCAACTGGGTATTCTGGCAAGCCCGCCGCGCACCACCGGCGACGGGTACTATGAGGCGGTGATCCGCGACCCGGACGGTAATTTGATCGAGCTGGTCGCCTGACAGACTACACGGGGCGGGCAGACCGCCCTGTTTCGACGCCCGTTCGCGCCCGCCCGCAAAACGGAACCGCGTGCTAGCGACACCACTTATCATGGGTTCACGCTAGCCTGCTGATAGCGACGCTTACGCCATGGTGTCATGCGTTAACCGAATAGAATAACTCTTCCCGCCGCTATCAGGGGGCATTGAAGGCCTTCCAGGCTTCTTCATCCATGCAAATATCGTTGACGTCATTGTTAGTAACCTGGCGCGGCACAATCTTTCGACCATCAAAAAACGGCACCACCGGGCAGTGATAGCCAGGATGCGTTTTATCCGCTTGCCAGCTAACGGGAAGAATCTCTGGTTCATCCCCGGGTTTGTCAGGCTGGATCACGGTCTGCACCTGTTCCACAGATGTCAGAGGATCGCAGGCATCATTTTTATCGATTTTCCAGGGGGTGAGTTCGCCCCGGACGCGTTTAAGCGGGTAGGTAACACGCCCTTCCTGGTAATCGGGAATCACATAACAATTGAGCATTTTCCCCTGCGCCAGAACCGGTTGCATATAGCTTGCGCCCTGCTCCACCAGTACCACATGCTTATCCTGCCAGCGATACACATTAACCCCGTGGCTACAGCAACTGCCGCGCCAGAAACTGACAATGTGCTGATACTTTTCATCACGATCGGGAGAGGTGATTTCCTGGTAATCCGCAGGCGCATCAATGAATCGCCGCTGCTGCGGATCATAAAGCCAGGTTTGGCGGGGGATATTCGGCCCGGCAGGTAAAAATTGCGCAATCGACAAATCGGGATAACCGTCAAAATTCACATCTTCCCATTCAGGGAGAAACATGTTGCAGGTGCCTGTAGATTCCGTCGCAAGGGTTTGCAGTAACGCTCCGTCTTTATAGAGCTTAATCTCCGACACGGTCGGCGTTTCACTGCACTGTGCATCACCGGCGGGCGGCATGGCATCCGCAACCAGCGAAAGCGTAATACCAGGGTCATTTTTCGCTTTTTGCAGAGTCAACGAAATGGGCCAGGTGCGCTTTTTATCAGGCGTGGTCCAGTTGCCCTGTAATTGGTCATCTTTAAGCGTCACATCCCATATCCCGGTGAGTTCGTCTGCGCCTTTTTCTTGCAGGACAGACGCGTCATTATTCAGCGAACCGGATAATAAAAGTGAAAATTTACGGCTGTTACAGGGCGCGTAGCAATAGCTGCCGTCAAGGGTGTTATCCGTGCGTGACAGGTGCACGTCTACGGCTTTTCCGGCAATGGTACCGGTGTAATGACGCTGCCAGACGGGAAACTCAACGCTGGCGCAGGCATTCGCGACGACCAGTAATAACCCGCCAATAAATGCTGTTTGTAACCTGCGCCACTTATGCGATAGAAACATGTTGCTCACCTTGCTAAAAAACCTGCGCCAATTGCTCGTAAAGGTTGGGCCACTCAGGTCATCAAAACATCCTGTCGTTGGCTGTCCCAGCCAAAAGCCGTTTTTTTCTGAAATCCCTTTCGCTCATCTTTCGTTGGTACGATGCACAAAAAAAACCAGCCGGGGTAGCCGGCTGGTTTTTAATGTACTGCGCGGTGTTATGGTTACTCCACTTCCCGCACATCCATACGCAACTCTTTTGGAACTTCGAACACGATATTCTCTTCCCGGCCCGTGAGTTCGCAGGTTTCACTGCCGCCGAGCGCCTGTAAACGCTTCAGAACGTTCTGCACCAGAATATCCGGCGCAGATGCCCCTGCGGTCACACCGACGCAAGCAGCGCCCTGCAGCCATGCTTCGTCAATATCGTTGGCATCATCAATCAAATAGGCTTTTTTACCCATCCGTTGCGCCAGTTCCGCCAGGCGGTTGGAGTTGGACGAGTTTTTAGAGCCCACCACCAGCACAACATCCGCTTGCTCCGCCAGCGCGCGTACCGCTTCCTGGCGGTTCGTCGTGGCATAGCAAATATCGTCTTTACGTGGCCCAATGATTTTAGGAAAACGGCGGCGCAGCGCGTCAATGACATCTGACGTGTCGTCGACGGACAACGTGGTTTGGGTCATAAACGAGAGATTACTCTCATCTTTGACGTTAATTTTGAACACATCTTCCGGGGATTCCACCAGATACATCCCCCCTTTCGGGTTGCTGTACTGCCCCATGGTGCCTTCCACTTCAGGGTGCCCGGCATGACCAATCAGGATAGCCTCTTCGCCGCGGCGGCTGGCGCGCGCCACTTCCATATGCACTTTTGTCACCAGCGGACAGGTGGCGTCAAAGACCGTCAGATCGCGATTTTTGGCCTCGTTGCGCACCGCCTGAGAAACGCCGTGCGCCGAGAAAATCAGGATAGCGCCGTCCGGCACTTCACTGATTTGCTCGATAAAAATCGCGCCGCGTTCACGCAGGCTGCCCACCACGTAGCGGTTATGCACCACTTCATGGCGAACGTAAATCGGCGCGCCATAAATGGTTAGCGCGTTTTCGACAATGCTGATTGCACGGTCAACGCCTGCGCAAAAACCACGCGGGTTAGCCAACAGGATCTGCATTCAACGTCTCCAGTGCCGGATCAACCTCCAGCACGTCGATATCAAAATGAAGGGTCTGCCCGGCGAGTGGATGGTTGAAATCCACCGTGATGGAATCGCCGTTTATTTCGCGAATCACACCAGGCATTTCCGAACCATCCATGGCGGTGAATAACATAATAGCCCCAATCTCAGGCTCTCCGGCGTCGATAAACTCCCGACGCGAAAAGTACTGGATCATATCAGGGCTGGGAATACCGAATCCCGATTCAGGCGGCAGCGAGAAGGATTTTTTATCCCCCGCGCGCATGTCCAGCAGTTGCGCTTCAAGCCCTGAGGACAATGAGCCATCACCCATGCGAAACAGCGCGGGTTTGCCGTTATTGCGGGTCGATTCCGCCGTGGAGCCATCTTCAAGCTTGAGCGTGAAATGGACCAGCACGGCGCTGTTGTTCTGTACGGTTTTACTCATGGCTTTTCTTTTCCCGGGCGGTTTTATCGGACGAGACAAAGAAACCTTCCAGCACTATCAACGCCGCGCCGACGCAAATCGCCGTATCCGCCAGGTTGAATGTGGCGAAATGCCAGTCGCCGACGTAGAAGTCGATCATATCGACCACGAACCCGTGCCAGAGCCGGTCAAATAAGTTGCCCAACGCCCCGCCGATAATTAAAGCATAGGCGATATTGTTGAGCTTCTGACTGGCTTTAGCGCGATACATCATTACCGCCAGCACCACGCAGATACCAACAGCAATACCGGCAAAGAACCAGCGTTGCCAGCCGTCTTTATCGGCGAGGAAACTAAATGCCGCGCCGTAGTTGCGCGCATAGTGCAGATTGAGCGACGGGAACAGCGATACCGTATCCCCCAGAGCAAAGTTCTGGAGGATCAGGAATTTACTGCCCAAATCGACAATCAGCACGACCACCACCAGCCATAGCCAGCGCAGCCCTGTTGAAAGGATCGGTTTACTCATCAGGCGAACTTACGTTTTTCGCCGTCACCGGCGACGTTGCTGACACAGCGGCCGCACAATTCGGCGTGTTCCGCTACCTGACCGACGTCGGTGGTGTAATGCCAGCAACGCGGGCATTTCTCACCATCGGCTTTGCGTAATGCCACCTTCAACCCTTTGAGCAATTCGCTCTGCTGGGCTTCAGCGGACGCCTGCGCATAGTCTTCAACTTTCGCCCCTGAGGTCAACAGGACAAATCGCAATTCGTCGCCAAGCGCCGTCAGTTTGGCCGCCAGTTCAGGCTCTGCATACAGCGTGACAGTTGCTTCCAGCGAACTGCCGATACGCTTGTCGGCACGCGCCTGCTCGATGACTTTGTTGACTTCGCCACGCACTTTCAGCAGCTCGTCCCAGTAGGCATCGTTCATGGCTTCAGTACCCGTGAGGCCAAACAGGCCGTCATACCATTCGCCGGTAAACACATATTTTTCACGCGCGCCAGGCAGGTAGCCCCAGATTTCGTCTGCGGTGAAAGACATGATAGGCGCCATCCAGCGAACCAATGCTTCGGCGATGTGGTACAACGCGGTCTGGCAGCTACGACGCGCCACGCTGTCCGCTTTCGCGGTGTACTGGCGGTCTTTGATGATATCGAGGTAGAACGATCCCATCTCTACGGAGCAGAAGCGCATCAGACGCTGTACCACTTCGTGGAAGTCATAGGCTTCATAAGATTTGAGGATATCTTCCTGCGCGGCTTTGGCACAGCTCACCGCCCAGCGATCCAGCACCACCATCTCTTCCGGCTTCACGCTGTCTCGCACCGGATCGAAACCGTTAAGGTTCGCCAGCAAGAAGCGTGCGGTGTTACGAATGCGGCGGTACGCGTCAGCGGCGCGTTTGAGGATCTCGTCAGAGACCGCCATTTCGCCGGTGTAGTCGGTAGACGCCACCCACAGACGCAGAATATCCGCGCCGAGCTTATTCATGACGTCCTGCGGCGATACCGTGTTGCCGATGGACTTGGACATTTTGCGGCCCTGACCATCAACGGTAAAGCCGTGGGTCAGTACCTGACGGTACGGCGCTTTGCCTTTCATGGCAGTGGAGATCATCAGGGAAGACATAAACCAGCCGCGATGCTGGTCGGAACCTTCCAGATACATATCCGCCGCGTGGCCTGCGAATTCCGGGCGCACATCCACAACAGACGCGTGCGTTGAACCGGAGTCGAACCAGACGTCCAGGGTATCCGGCACTTTTTCGTAGCTGTCGGCATCGTCACCCATGATGTCGCGCGGATCGAGATCCCACCAGGCCTGAATACCATCCTGCTCAACGCGTTGGGCGACGGCTTCCATCAGTTCCTGAGTGCGCGGGTGCAACTGCTGAGTTTCTTTATGAACGAACAGCGACATCGGCACACCCCAGGTGCGCTGACGGGAGATACACCAGTCAGGGCGATTCGCCACCATTGACTCAATACGCGCCTGGCCCCAGTCCGGGATCCACTGAACGCCTTTGATTTCTTGTAAGGACTGCGCGCGCAGGCCTTTCTGATCCATGCTTACGAACCACTGCGGCGTGGCGCGGAAGATGATCGGCGTTTTATGACGCCAGCAGTGCGGATAGCTGTGCAGCAGTTTTTCAACATGCAGCAACGCGCCTTTTTCACGCAGCAGGTTAACGATAAGATCGTTGGCTTTGAATACCTGCACACCGTCAAGCGTCGGATACGTGCCAGGCAGATACGTACCGTCCGGGCCAACCGGGTTAGCGGTTTCCAGACCGTATTTTTGACCAATCACATAGTCGTCCGGGCCGTGGCCTGGTGCGGTATGTACGGCGCCCGTACCGGCGTCCAGCGTCACGTGATCGCCAAGGATTGCAGGCACATCGAAATCCAGGAACGGATGTTTGAAGCGCAAAAGCTCCAGCGCATCGCCTTTCACGGTGCCGAGCACGGTGAAATCAGTGATGTCAGCGCGTTTCATCACGCTATCCACCAGTTCTTTCGCAAGGATCAGCGCCTGACCGTCAACCTGCACCAGCGCGTACTCAATATCGGCATGTAAGGAGATAGCGCGGTTCGCAGGTAGGGTCCACGGCGTGGTGGTCCAGATAACCAGTGAAATCGGGCCGGTCACGTTGCTTACGCCGAATTTGGCTTTTACCGCGTCCACGTCTACCGCATGGAAGGTCACATCGATAGACGGCGACGTTTTGTCGTAATACTCAACTTCCGCTTCCGCCAGTGCGGAACGGCAGTCAACGCACCAGTGCACCGGTTTGGCACCCTTATGCAGGTGACCGTTGCCGATGATTTTGCCGAGCGCGCGGATGATATTGGCTTCAGTTTTGAAGTCCATCGTCAGGTACGGGTGCGACCAGTCGCCCAGCACGCCCAGACGGATAAAGTCAGCACGCTGGCCTTCAACCTGCTCGGCGGCGTATTTGCGGCATGCAGCGCGGAATTCAGCGGCAGACACTTTCTCGCCCGGCTTCCCGATCAGTTGTTCCACTTTCAACTCAATCGGCAGACCATGGCAATCCCATCCAGGCACATACGGGGAGTCATACCCCGCCAGCCCTTTGGATTTGATAATAATGTCTTTCAGAATCTTATTAACCGAGTGACCAATATGAATGCTGCCATTCGCATAAGGAGGGCCATCATGCAGAATGAAGGTTTTTTTGCCTTTTTTCGCCGCACGGATGATGCCGTACAGGTCATCATCGGTCCAACGCGCCAGCATTCCCGGTTCGCGCCTGGCGAGATCGCCACGCATCGGGAACCCTGTTTCCGGCAAATTCAGGGTAGATTTATAGTCACTCATTAGATTCTCGGTTCCGTATCTCGGTTTGATAAACACCAACAGGCCTAAAGCCGGCTAACTGGTCTTGTTTCCCATTATCTGGCGGGTAGCCAACCCAAAAAACTCGCGGGCCGTTACGACATCTCTGGCGATTTGCGCTTTCAGCTCATCAAGTGAGGCAAATCGCTGCTCATTACGTATTTTCTTACGCAGCACTACATCTATATGGCGTCCGTAGAGGTCCATTGCAATGTCCAGCAGATGAACTTCAAGCTGCTGGCGCATTCCCTGTACTGTTGGGCGTGTGCCGATATTCGCGACACCCGGCAGCGGCTTATCGCCAAGTCCCATTACTTCAACCGCATAAACCCCTTTTACCGGGGAAACCTGACGGCGCAGCGGTAAGTTTGCCGTCGGGAAGCCGATGGTTCTGCCAAGTTCATCGCCATGAACCACGCGGCCTGAAATCATAAATGGATGGCCAAGCAGTTTTTCCGCCTGTTCAAGCTCATCCTTCGCCAGCGCCTCACGCACCGCGGTGCTGCTGACGCGCACGCCACCGTGACAGAAAGTCTGGGTGCTGGTGACATTGAAGCCAAATTCCTGGCCGGCTTTCTGTAATAACAAGAAATCCCCCTGACGACCAGCGCCAAAGCGGAAATCATCCCCTACCGCCAGAAACTCCACCCCGAGGCGCTGCACCAGTAAATCGCTGACGAACGTTTGCGCGGTGAGCGCGGCGAAACGCCGGTCAAATCTGACGCACAGGACATAATCCACCTCGGATTGCGCCAGGTACTTCAGCTTTTCGCGAAGCCGGGTTAAGCGCGCAGGCGCGTTACCCGCCGCAAACAATTCAAGCGGCTGGGGTTCAAATATCATCACCATAACCGGCAAGTTGCGACGACGGCCTTCTTCGCGCAATCCGGCAAGCAACGCCTGATGACCGCGATGCACGCCATCGAAATTACCAATAGTGAGGACACAACCACGGTGTTCAGAGGTCAAATTGTGAATGCCGCGTATCAGCTTCATGACAGGCTCAACAGGGTGAAAATCGTCGGATTATAGCGTGTACCGCTCACAAGGTTAACCTGCGATTGTATATACGGCCTATAAACCGGTACTTTTGTGCCACTTAGCGCCCATCATGCCAAATCACCGCGAGCCTTTACTATTTTTGTCCCTGAAAGGCTGTATTCGCGAGCCGCAAGCTGGTAGAATCCTGCGCCATCACTACGTAACGAGTGTCGCTTTATTAACGGCGCTTATTTGCACAAATCCATTGACAAAAGAGGGCTAAGAGGGCATATTCCTCGGCCTTTGAATTGTCCATATAGATCATATTTGGGAGTTGGACCTTGGCTAATATCAAATCAGCTAAGAAGCGCGCCGTTCAGTCTGAAAAGGCCCGCAAACACAACGCTAGCCGTCGTTCTATGATGCGTACTTTCATTAAGAAAGTATACGCAGCCATCGAAACTGGCGACAAAGCGGCAGCACAGAACGCGTTCAATGAAATGCAACCGATCGTGGATCGTCAGGCCGCTAAAGGTCTGATCCACAAAAACAAAGCAGCGCGTCATAAGGCTAACCTGGCCGCGCAGATCAGCAAACTGGCTTAATCGCTGTTGTTGAGGCTTTGCAAAAAAAAACCCGCTTAACGCGGGTTTTTTTATAGCTGCCGTTTACCCAGGCAAGCTAAAGAGCGACGAATAATCCCGGTTACAGATGCGCTGGACCGCAGGGTGCTGAATCATACGCTCGGCGAAAATGGCGTGATACTCTTCCATCACATTATCTATGCGACCTATCTCCACCACCGTCTTATCATCGAAGAAATCCTGCGTATAAAGCGTCGGCGCAACAAAAATGGCGTCATGGGCGCAGCCGAAAGCTTTCATCAGCGCGGCATCATCAAACTCGCCCAGAATCTCAATATTCAACGCCTGCGAATGGATCCAGTTCAGGACCTTGCGTCCAAGCATTGAACGGCGGCCGGGAATGAGCAACCGACGCTCCTCAAGGCAGTCAGGGAAGGGTTTCTCAGGCCCGGGGGACTGGCACCAAAAACTCACGCCGCACTCCCCGATTTTGACTGAAAACAACCCTTCTTGCTGGGTCGAGTCGATTGGGCAATCGGAGATAATCATATCCAGTTTATGCTGGCTTAACTGCTCAAGCAGCATTTCATGGGTGGACTCAAAGCAACGCAGATGGATTTGTTCGTCTTCCACCACCGCAGCGTCCAGGACGCCGCTTACCAGGCGTTTAGAAAGCGCGTCCGCAACGCCTACGTCAAACAGCAGGTGTGATTCCTTGCGATAGTTGACGATATCCAGCATCTCCTGGCTGAGCGTAAACATACGATCGGCATAGCGAAACACTAACTCCCCGAGTTCGCTCGGCTCAATACCACGCCCTTTACGTTTAAACAGCTTGCCCTGTAACCGTTCTTCCAGGGCTTTGATCTGCCCCGTGATGGTTTGCGGTGTCAGATATAACGCTTCCGCTGCGCCAACCACCGAGCCTTTCTTATAGACGTGCCAGAAGTAATAAAGGTGGTTGTAGTTAATATGTGACATATCGCTTTCGCTCCCTGATGAATAGTAATGTTCGGCAAGAACGTTTCCTTGTCATGTCGATTCAGACGCGGACAGCTGTGCCTGAATATCGTATCCGTAGCAGGCCGTAGCCTGTGATTGCCGCCAGTAGCGAGCCGATAAGAATGCCCAGTTTCGCCCACGTAATAAGCGTGGAATCGGCATGACTAAATGCCAGCGTTGCGATGAAGATGGACATGGTAAAACCGATGCCGCATAACACCCCAACCGCCATAATTTCTTTAAATGACGTACCCTGCGGCAAAGAGGCCCATTTGAGCTTCACAGCCAGCAGGCAGAACAGCCCAATGCCTAAGGGCTTACCAATAAACAGTCCGGCAATGATGCCAAGCGGCAACACGGAGGTTAACCCTTCCACGGTGACGCCTTCAAATGAAACCCCCGCATTGGCAAAAGCAAACAGTGGCAGAATCAAAAACGCGACCCACGGATGCAGAATATGCTCAAGCGATCGGGCCGGAGAATGTCCATTCTGCGTCTTAAGCGGGATCAGGAAGCCGATAATGACGCCCGCAAGCGTTGCATGGATGCCGGATTTCAATACCGCCGTCCAGAGTACGACGCCTGCCAGAATATAAATACCGGTCCGGCGTACATTCAGCACATTTAATAGCACTAATACTGTAATTGCTCCGGCTGCCACCATAAGTGACAGCACCGATAACTGGTGGGTATAAAAGAGCGCGATAATAACGATCGCCCCGAGATCGTCAATAATCGCCAGCGCCATCAAAAACACCTTCAACGCTGGCGGCACACGGTTGCCCAGTAACGCCAGCACTCCCAGCGCAAAGGCGATGTCAGTCGCGGCGGGGATCGCCCATCCCTCGCGAGTAACAGGGTCCTGGAAGTTGAAAATCATGTAGAGCGCGGCCGGGACCACCATACCACCAAGCGCAGCGATAACCGGGAAGGCAGCCTGACGACGACTGGCAAGAGAACCTTCCAGCAATTCCCGCTTCACTTCGAGGCCAATCATTAAAAAGAAGATCGCCATGAGGGCATCGTTAATCCATAACAGCATATTTTTATTGATCTCAAGCGCCCCCACGCGGAGTTCTACCGGGGTGCTGAGAAACTGCTGATAGGCTGTATGCGTGCTGTCCAGATTCGCCAGTACCATAGCCACACCGGCGGCAATAATGAGTAGCACGCCACCCGACGCCTCGTTAGCCAGAAAACGTTGAATCAATTTAGACATATTGGATTACCTGATAACTTCATGAATTTTATTTAAATACGATATATCTCTATCCTATCGTGCTTAACAGTTCGTTAAAATAAGATTATTTCGCCTTATCAGATCGTAAAAAACGAACATAGAAAAATAATAAGACGACTTTATGGAAAGGGGACGTCCCGTTATGTCGGCAAAACAGTCAAAAAAAAACCTGTACCTACACAAGTAAGGTACAGGCTTTAACATATTGAATTGTAGGATTTAGCGAGTCAGATCGTCAAAAAACTTCTTTACGCCGTCAAAAAAACTTTTCGACCGCGGGCTGTTGTGCTCACCCGTAGGACCGCCAAAACTTTCCTGAAGATCTTTTAAAAGTTGTTTTTGTTTCTCATTGAGGCCTACAGGCGTTTCGACGACAACACGGCATAACAGGTCGCCCTGAGCGCCGCCGCGTACCGATTTAACCCCTTTACCGCGCATGCGGAAGAGTTTACCGGTCTGCGTCTCACTCGGCACTTTCAGCTTCACGCGGCCATCTAGCGTCGGCACTTCAATTTCACCACCGAGGGCCGCCATGGCGAAGTTAATCGGCACTTCACAGTACAAATTATTGCCTTCACGCTCGAAGATCGGGTGCTGTTTCACTTGCACCTGGACGTACAAATCGCCCGCTGGCGCGCCATGCTCGCCGGCTTCACCCTCGCCTGCCAGACGGATGCGATCGCCCGTATCTACGCCCGCCGGGATTTTCACCGACAGCGTTTTGGATTTCTCTACGCGACCGTGTCCATGACACTTGGTGCACGGGTCTTTAATCAACGTACCGCGACCCTGGCAGTGCGGACAGGTTTGCTGCACCGCAAAGAAGCCCTGACGCATCTGCACCTGGCCTGCACCATGGCAGGTCGGACAGGTCTGCGGTTGGGTGCCCGGTTTCGCGCCGTTGCCATGGCAAACATCACACTCTTCAAGCGTCGGAATGCGGATCTCTTTGGTGACGCCGCGCACCGCTTCTTCGAGGGTCAGTTCCATGTTGTAACGCAGATCGGAGCCACGCGACGCGCGCTGACGACCACGACCGCCGCCAAAAATATCACCGAAAACATCGCCGAAGATATCGCTGAAATCAGCGCCGCCGCCACCGCCAAATCCACCGCCACCCATGCCACCTTGTTCAAATGCGGCATGGCCGTACTGATCGTAAGCCGCGCGTTTTTGCGCGTCGGTCAGCACTTCATAGGCTTCTTTAATCTCTTTGAATTTGTCTTCAGCGTCTTTATCACCCTGATTACGGTCCGGGTGAAACTTCATTGCCAGGCGTTTGTAAGCCTTTTTGATTTCACGCTCTTCCGCCGTTTTCGGAACGCCTAAAATCTCGTAATAGTCTTTTTTCGCCATCTCTTTTATCTGCCTCTATTCCCTGTTTCATTCACGCCGTACTCGCGTTGTTCGGGAAGCAACGCAAATTCATCCGGGAATACAAGAATAAACGGGCGGAGAGGAATTCCTCTTCGCCCGTATCAGTATTTTACCCGTTCAAAGGGCGATTATTTTTTATCTTTAACTTCTTCGAACTCAGCGTCGACAACATCATCATCTTTCGCGTTGTTCGCAGAAGCGTCAGCGGAACCCGCTTGCTGCTGTGCATGTTGCTGCTGTGCGATTTCCATCAGTTTCTGGGAAACCTGTGCCAGCGCCTGCATTTTGGCTTCGATATCGGCTTTATCTTCGCCTTTCAGCGAGGTTTCCAGCGCGCTCAGTGCAGACTCGATGGCAGTTTTGTCATCAGCCGGCAGTTGCTCGCCTGCTTCTTCAACCTGTTTGCGAGTGCTGTGCACCAGATGGTCCGCCTGGTTGCGGGTCTGTACCAGCTCTTCAAACTTACGGTCAGATTCAGCATTCGCTTCCGCTTCGCGCACCATTTTTTGGATTTCTTCTTCGTTCAGACCAGAAGATGCCTTGATGGTGATTTTCTGCTCACGACCGCTGTTTTTATCTTTCGCAGACACGTGCAGGATACCGTCCGCATCGATGTCGAACGTGACTTCGATCTGCGGCATACCGCGCGGTGCCGGGTTAATCCCGTCCAGGTTGAACTGGCCCAGAGATTTGTTATCGCTGGCGCGTTTACGTTCACCCTGCAGCACATGGATGGTTACCGCAGACTGGTTGTCTTCAGCGGTAGAGAACACCTGGCTGTGCTTGGTCGGGATGGTGGTGTTTTTGCTGATAAGCGCCGTCATCACGCCGCCCATGGTTTCGATACCCAGTGACAGCGGGGTAACGTCCAGCAGCAGTACGTCTTTAACGTCGCCAGTCAGCACGCCGCCCTGAACCGCTGCACCAATTGCCACAGCTTCGTCCGGGTTAACGTCTTTACGCGGTTCTTTACCAAAGAACTCGGCAACTTTTTTCTGCACCATCGGCATACGAGTCTGACCACCGACCAGGATAACATCCTGCACGTCGGATACGGACAGGCCAGCATCCTGCAAAGCAACTTTCAGCGGCTCGATAGAACGGTTTACCAGGTCTTCGACCAGGCTTTCCAGTTTCGCACGGGTCACTTTGATGTTCATGTGTTTCGGACCGGTGGCGTCTGCAGTGATGTACGGCAGGTTCACGTCGGTCTGCTGAGCGGAAGACAGCTCAATTTTCGCTTTTTCTGCGGCTTCTTTCAGACGCTGCATTGCCAGCGGATCGTTACGCAGATCGATACCCTGGTCTTTCTTAAACTCTTCTACCAGGTAGTTGATCATGCGGCTATCGAAGTCTTCACCACCCAGGTGGGTATCACCGTTGGTCGCCAGTACTTCAAAGGTTTTTTCGCCGTCAACGTCGTCGATTTCGATAATAGAGATATCGAAAGTACCGCCGCCCAGGTCATAAACCGCGATAGTACGGTTACCCACTTCTTTATCCAGACCGTACGCCAGCGCGGCAGCGGTCGGTTCGTTGATGATACGTTTTACTTCCAGACCCGCGATACGACCGGCGTCTTTAGTCGCCTGACGCTGAGCATCGTTAAAGTATGCCGGTACGGTAATAACGGCTTCAGTTACCGGCTCGCCCAGGTAGTCTTCCGCGGTTTTCTTCATTTTTTTCAGCACTTCCGCAGAAATCTGCGGCGGCGCCATTTTCTGGCCTTTCACGTCAAGCCATGCGTCGCCATTGTCGGCGGCGATAATTTTGTACGGCATGATGGCTTCATCACGCTGCACTTCTTCATCCTGGAAGCGGCGACCGATCAGGCGTTTAATCGCGAACAGTGTGTTCTGCGGGTTAGTCACTGCCTGACGTTTAGCCGGCTGACCTACCAGAGTTTCGCCGTCCTGTGTATAAGCAATGATAGAAGGCGTGGTGCGGTCACCTTCAGCGTTTTCAAGTACGCGTGCGGTTGTACCATCCATAATCGCGACACAAGAGTTAGTCGTCCCCAGGTCGATACCAATAATTTTACCCATCTAAACGTCTCCACTAAAAATTCGTCATTATGCGGTTGTGAAGCTGTAATAAGGGCGAAACCCTCGGTTTCAACTGCCCTACCATTAATTTTCACGTCCACTCACTGCGGTTGACTACAAGATGGGGTCGTATCGCTGTGCATCAAGGGGTAACACGTAAAAATTTTTTCTTTTACCTGTGCAGATCATGGACGGCGCCATAGCGGCTGATTATTATGCCGCGCCCGACACAGATCACACTTTCTGGCGGCGGGTATTTACATCAAACAATCACACGTTTTGAGGATTTATGGGCAACACTAAGTTGGCTAACCCTGCACCGCTGGGATTAATGGGTTTCGGCATGACCACTATTCTGCTTAACCTGCACAATATCGGTCTTTTCCCGCTGGACGGCATTATTCTGGCGATGGGAATTTTTTACGGCGGTATCGCGCAAATTTTCGCAGGCCTGCTGGAATTTAAAAAAGGGAATACTTTCGGTCTGACCGCGTTTACGTCTTACGGCTCTTTTTGGCTGACGCTGGTCGCTATTCTGTTGCTGCCTAAAATGGGTCTGACGGAAGCGGCAAACGGGCATTTTCTGGGGGTTTACTTAGGCATCTGGGGCGTTTTCACCCTGTTTATGTTCTTCGGCACCTTGAAAGGCGCGCGCGTATTGCAATTTGTTTTCCTGAGCCTGACCGTCCTGTTTGCCTTGCTGGCAATTGGTCATCTGGCTGACAACGAAAACATCGTTCATATTGCGGGCTGGATTGGTCTTATCTGTGGCGCAAGCGCCATTTACCTGGCAATGGGCGAAGTACTCAACGAGCAATACGGTCGTACCGTACTGCCGATTGGCGAACAGCACTAAGTTGTCCATGTAACCTATCGCTCAACGGCTGCCAAGTGGCGGCCGTTTTTTTTTGGCGTTGACGATGCTATTCCACAGCCAGATAAACGGTGAAATCACGGTGTCGCTTTGCATCTGCCGGGTTTCATTACGCGTACCGCACACGCAGGCGAAGTCGGCGTGGCGATGTTTGCTCGTAACGTCATGACAGGTCGCCATTTACCAGGCGACGACCATCATGATGTGTACATTATCTTAATGCGCGCCCAACCGTTCTGAGGTCGCGTCGGGTTGATAAATATCCTGACGTAACCACAAGCCCAACCCGAGCCCCATTAGCGATAAGGCTAAAACATACCAGGCGGGCGCCATCGGCGAAATGCCCATGAGCATCGTGACCGCAATCGGCGTTAAGCCGCCAAAAATGGCATAAGACACGTTATAGGAAAAAGAGATGCCGGTGAAACGTACTTCTGCCGGAAACGCCCGCACCATCACGTACGGCACTGCCCCAACCACGCCAACACACAGCCCCACTACCCCGTAAAGTAAAAACAGTTGTTCAGGATGCGCACCGGAAAGGTGGTAGAAAAACCAACTGGAACAGGCCAGTAACAGGCTGCCGACAATAAAGGTTTTGCTGGCGCCAAAGCGATCGGCCGCCAGCCCGGCAATCAGGCATCCAAAGCACAGCATAATCGTCGCGATACTGTTTGCCGCAAGCGTCAGGGCCGGAGCAAAACCGTATTGCTTTTGCAGCCAGACGGGAGACATCAAAATCACCACTACGATGCCCGCGGACAGCAGCCAGGTGAGCAGCATGGAAATCACCACCGCTTTTTTATGCCTTACCACCACAGCTTTAACCGGCAGTTCCTGCGCCAGGGCTTTACGTTGCTGCATCTCAAGGAAAATCGGCGTCTCTTGTAACCAACGACGCAAGTACATGGCGACCAGGCCAAACGCGCCGCCAAGCAGGAATGGTATACGCCAGCCCCAGTCATGCACGGTTTGCTGGGTCATGCTGGTATTGATGAGCGTCGCGACGACCGAACCCAGCAGGATACCGACCGTTAACCCCGCCGTCAGCGTTCCGCAGGCAATACCAATGCGCCGTGCCGGTACATGCTCGGCGACAAAAACCCAGGCGCCGGGCACTTCTCCGCCAATAGCCGCGCCCTGTAATAAACGCATTAATAGCAGCAATATCGGTGCCACGATGCCTACCGAGGCGTACGTTGGAAGTAAGCCCATCGCCAGTGTCGGCACCGCCATCAGCAGGATGCTAAGCGTAAACATTTTTTTACGACCAACCAAATCGCCAAAGTGCGCCATAATAATGCCGCCCAACGGACGCGCCAGATATCCCGCCGCAAAAATGCCAAAGGTTTGCACCTGCCGCAACCACTCCGGAATATCGGTTGGGAAGAACAGCTCGCCGACGACCGCTGCAAAGTAGACGAAGATGATGAAGTCGTAGAACTCCAGCGCGCCGCCAAGCGCGGCGAGCGTCAGGGTTTTATAGTCCTGACGATTCAGGGGACGATTGTGTGATGACATAGCAACCCATTTATCAGCAGTGGTGGTGTAATGAAAAATACGCATTAACTGTAAAGTAACAATTACTATATCGTATCAATTACATTACACCAGCCACTTTGCCCGCTATGTCACCGCAGGGGAAACTTTAGGGTTTTATCTCGCGGATCGCGCTCTTCGGGCGAAAAGCCACTACCACATCAGGACAAGTCTCTACATACGGTCCATCAAGCAGTTGGATGCAGTAAGGTACGCTTGCAAAAATACCCGCCACCGCCACGTCACCGCTTTCATTGCGCAACCCTTCCAGGGTTTCTTTAATGGATTTCGGCTGACCGGGCAGATTGAGGATCAACGCTTGTTTACGGATAACGCCGACCTGGCGGGATAAAATCGCCGTAGGAACAAAGTTAAGGCTTATCTGGCGCATTTGCTCGCCAAAGCCCGGCATCTCGCGATCGGCCACGGCGAGCGTCGCATCGGGCGTCACATCGCGACGGGCAGGCCCGGTGCCGCCGGTAGTCAACACCAAATGGCAGCCCATTTCATCAACCAGTTCGCAAAGCGTTTGTTCAATAACAGGTTGCTCATCAGGGATCAGACGAGTTTCTACGGTAAACGGGGTGGTAAGTGCCGAGGCGAGCCACGCTTCAAGCGCGGGAATGCCTTTATCCTGGTAAACACCGGTTGAGGCGCGATCAGAGACAGAAACCAGGCCAATACGTAATGTATCCATATCCATTCCGATAATGAGTCAAAAGTGACGGAATGATACACCGAGTAGGGAAATGCAGACAGGGGGATACAGGAAGGATGTGGTTCATAAAACGTGGCCGGGATGCCCGGCCACGAGAATAATTACAGCAGATCGCCGATCATTTTTTCCAGTTTTTCCTGGTCGACAGCAAATTTACGAATGCCATCAGCCAGTTTATCTACGGCCATTGGATCCTGGTTGTGCTGCCACAGAAACTCAGATTCCGTGATGCGCTCCGGACGAGCCTTCACTTCACCGCTGAACGACAGTTTGCGCTCAATGGTGCCTTCGCTTTCGGCCAGCTCTTTAAGCAGCGCAGGTGCGATGGTCAGACGATCGCAGCCAGCCAGCTCCAGGATCTCGCCTACGTTACGGAAGCTTGCGCCCATCACTACGGTTTCATAACCGTGCTGTTTGTAGTACTCATAAATTTCAGTGACGGAAACGACACCCGGATCTTCAGAAGCGGCATATTCTTTCTTGTCAGTGTTGGTTTTGTACCAGTCGAGAATACGGCCCACGAACGGAGAGATCAGGAATACGCCCGCTTCGGCGCAGGCACGAGCCTGAGCGAAGGAGAACAGCAGAGTCAGGTTACAGTTGATACCGTCTTTTTCCAGTTGCTCCGCCGCACGGATACCCTGCCAGGTGGAGGCCAGTTTGATCAGGATGCGATCGTTGCTAATGCCCGCGTCGTTATAAAGCTTAATAAGACGTTTAGCTTTAACAATGCTGGCTTCGGTGTCGTAAGAAAGACGCGCGTCAACTTCAGTAGAGATACGGCCCGGGATCAGTTTAAGAATTTCCAGACCGATATTTACAGCAAGCTTATCCGAGGCATCAACAATTTGCTGCTCACGGGAATCGCTTTGCGCACGCGCCCAGGTCACCGCATCGTCAATCAGCTTGCGGTACTCAGGAATTTGCGCGGCGTTCAGAATCAAAGAAGGGTTGGTAGTTGCATCTTGCGGCTGGTACAACTTCATCGCCGCGATGTCTCCGGTATCAGCCACTACGGTTGTGAACTGACGTAGGGAGGTCAATTTATCCGTCATATTAGAGGTCTCTTCAAAACTGCGTGTAAGGGAGATGTAATGGGTATGTCGTGATGATAACACGACGCCCGGGCAGCGCAACCGCAGCAATTCAGGCGGGCACAGTGTGATAAACTGTCCTATTCCATAGCCTGCGAAGTATCACTCAGGACGACAGCAGGTGGGGTTGCGCAAACCGGATATATTTTTCAAGAGGGATGTGAATGCCGGACTTTCTAACGTTTATCAACGAAATCCTCTGGGGCTCGGTCCTCATCTATCTGTTGCTCTTCGCCGGGATCTGGTTCACGTGGCGCAGCGGATTGGTGCAGTTTCGCTACATCCGTTACTTCACCCGCGCATTAAAAAAGAGTTTTATCCCGCAACCTGACGGCTTAACGGCATTTCAGGCGCTGTGCACCAGCCTCGCGGCGCGCGTCGGCAGCGGCAATATTGCAGGCGTGGCGCTGGCGATATCCATGGGCGGCCCCGGCGCGGTGTTCTGGATGTGGGTCACCGCCTTGATTGGCATGGCCACGTCGTTTGCGGAATGCTCGCTTGCGCAACTCTATAAAACACGCAATCGCCATGGACAGTTTCACGGCGGCCCCGCCTGGTATATGGAGCATGGGCTTGGCATGCGCTGGATGGGCGTCTTGTTCTCAGTGTTTTTGCTGCTGTCGTTTGGTCTGGTGTTTAACGCTGTACAGGCAAGCTCCGTCGCTTTTGCGTTGGCCCATGCCTGGGATATCCCCAAATGGCTGACCGTAAGCGTGTTGGCCGCACTGACATTACTGGTTTGTGCTCGCGGTCTGCGCGGCATTGCGCGGCTAACGCAATGGCTGTTGCCTCTCATGGCCTTGCTGTGGGTCGTGACGGGGCTTGTGATTATCATCTTATATATCGACAGAATGCCGCATGTGATAACGCTCATATTTACCGGCGCATTTGGCTGGCAGGAAGCGGCATCTGGCGTGGTGGGGTATACCTTCAGCCAGGCGCTTACCAGCGGTTTTCAGCGCGGTATGTTTTCTAACGAAGCGGGAATGGGCTCATCGCCGAATGCTGCCGCCACCGCCTCGTCATGGCCGCCCCACCCTGCCGCGCAAGGCATAGTGCAAATGATCGGCGTCTTCGTCGATACGGTGATCATTTGTAGCGCCACGGCGGTGATTATTCTGGTGGCAGGATTGCCGGAAAAACCCCTGACCCCGGATGAAGGGATCTTATTAACGCAGCATGCGCTGGTGAATCTCACCGGACACTGGGCCAGCGGCTATCTTGGGGTGATGGTATTTGTGTTTGCCTTCGTCTCCATTATTGCCAACTACACCTATGCGGAAAACAATCTGGTGTTTTTGCGTCTCGATACGCGCCGTAATATCTGGCTTCTGCGCACGGGCGTGCTGGTGATGGTGATGCTGGGCGCGGTGGTCAGCTTGACGCTGGTCTGGCAGTTGGCTGATATCTCGATAGCGCTAATGGCGATTACTAACCTCACGGCGATCCTGCTGCTTTCGCCCGTCGTCAAAACCATCGCCTCGGATTATCTGCGTCAACGTAAGCTTGGGATTAAACCGCACTTCGATCCGGCGCGTTTTCCTGAACTCAAGCCTCATATTGCACCCGGCGTCTGGGAGGGTCTCCCGCGTGAATGAATACCCACTGATTGCATCCATTGGTCACCTTTACGCCAAAATTTGTTACAGTCATCGAAAAGCCTGTAAGGAAAAGCAATGCTGTTACTGATTTCACCTGCTAAAACGCTGGACTATCAAAGCCCGCTGTCGACCAAACGTTATACCCAGCCCGAACTGCTTGAGTATTCTCAGCAATTGATTGGCGACGCGCGCGCGCTGTCTGAGGCGCAAATTAAAGCGCTGATGGGCGTGAGCGATAAAATCGCCTCGCTCAACGCGACGCGTTTTCACGACTGGCATCCTGATTTCACGCCGGATAATGCGCGCCAGGCCATTCTGGCATTCAAAGGCGATGTGTATACCGGGCTTCAGGCCGAGACATTTAACGACGCGGATTTTGAGTTTGCCCAGCAGCATTTGCGGATGCTTTCAGGACTCTACGGCGTGCTGCGTCCACTGGATTTAATGCAGCCTTACCGGCTGGAGATGGGCATCAAACTGAACAATGCCAAAGGCGGCGATTTATACAGTTTCTGGGGCGATATAATTACCCATACGCTGAACGAAGCACTGGCGGCGCAAGGCGATAACGTACTGATTAATCTCGCGTCTGATGAGTATTTTAAAGCGGTGCGTCCGGCGAAAATGAACGCCCGGATCATCAAGCCGATTTTCCTCGACGAGAAAAATGGCAAATTTAAAGTGATCAGTTTTTATGCCAAAAAAGCGCGTGGGCTGATGAGCCGCTACGTCATTGAAAACCGTCTGACTTTGCCGGAACAGCTAACGCATTTTGATGTGGATGGTTACGTCTGGGACGAAGGGATGTCGAATGAGACGGAACTGGTCTTTAAACGCCAGGAGCGTTAATGCCCTCCCCATTAAAAAGCCCGGCGGCTGTTGCACACCGGGCTTGTCGTGTCAGACCGTTTATCAGGCTTTCGCCATCATCAACTGTCGCAACGCCGCAAAATCCGCCGGCAACTGATGCGACAGCAGCGGTAAATCAGCTCGCTCAGCGAGTTCCTTCGGCAAATCCAGTGTCTCGCCGAGAATCGCTTCCACGCTCTCTTTGAATTTAGCCGGATGCGCCGTGCCGAGGAATAAACCGTATTCGCCCGGACGAAGCTGATCGCGCAGTGCGCGGTAAGCAATCGCCGCGTGTGGCTCAGACAAATAGCCGCCCGCCTTCAGTTCACGCATAGTTTCCTGGGTCACGCTGTCATCCACCGCAGCATAGCCCAGCTCGTTTAAGCGCCAGACTTTACGGCGGAACAACTCTTCCACGCGCGGCCAGTTGTTTGGTTGGGAAACGTCCATGGCGTTAGAGAGCGTCGCGACAGTAGCCTTCGGCTGCCATTCACCGTTTTGCAAAAAGCGTGGCACCGTGTCGTTGGCATTGGTGGCGGCAATAAAGCGCTTCACGGGTAACCCGAGCGATTTTGCGAGAAGTCCGGCAGTCAGATCGCCGAAGTTACCGCTGGGAACGGAAATAACCAGTTGATTACGTGCTTCCTGCGGCAGTTGCGCGACAGCTTCAAAGTAATAGCAAATCTGCGCCAGCAGACGGCTGATATTGATGGAGTTCGCCGAGTTCAGGCCCAGCGCCGTTTTCAGTTCTTCATCATCAAACGCCTGTTTCACCAGCGCCTGGCCGGCATCGAAATCGCCGTCGATTGCGACAGTTTCAATATTGCCGCCCAGCGTGCAGAACAGTTTTTCCTGAAGCGGCGAAATTTTGCCTTGCGGATAAAGGATAACCACACGCACATTCTTAAGCCCGTAAAACGCGTGAGCCACCGCCGCACCTGTATCGCCAGAGGTAGCGGTTAAAATCGTCACCGGCTTATCACCGCTGATATGCGTCAGCATTTGCGCCATAAAGCGCCCGCCGAAATCTTTAAACGCCAGCGTCGGGCCGTGGAACAGTTCAAGGCAGCCGATATCAGGCTCAACGCTTTTGACCGGCGCCGGGAACGCGAAGGCGCTACGTACACGGCTTTCAAGAATACTTTCTGGAATTTCATCGCCGATAAACGCCGCCAGAATTTTTGCGCTGCGCGTGACGAAATCGAGTTTAAGCATCTCGTCGATGTCGGTGAGGCTAAATTCCGGTAAATCGTGCGGGAAAAAGAGCCCCTGATTTTTGCCGAGTCCTTGCGTAACGGCCTGTGCAAAACTGACCTGTTCGTTATGATCTTTCAGATTATAGAGTTTCATACGTTATCCCAGTACTCGTGCGCCTGCCGTGTCCAGACGGCAAATATGTACAAAGCCTTCCTGATTTTGCAGATAGTGTTGTTGCAGCCAGTCAGCCATACGCTGCGCCGTTTCCGGGTTATCGCAGACCGCAAACAGCGTCGGGCCGGAGCCGGAAATCCCGCAGGCCAGCGAGCCGATATCTAACGCCGCCTGCCGCGCCTGGCTAAAGCCCGGCAACAGTTTGGTGCGATACGGCTCGGCAATGACATCACGCATCAATTTCGCTGCCAGTTGCGGCTGACGGGTATGGCAGGCATGAATAAAACCCGCCAGGTAGCGCCCATGAGCGATGCAGTCCTGACGGCGATACTGGGCCGGTAAAATCGCCCGCGCTTCGGCAGTCGATACCTTAATACCCGGATACGCCATCACCCATAGCCACTCATCAAAGCCTGGCACTTGTTGACTGATTATGCCGTTCTCTTCCAGCATCAATTGCAGCCCGCCTAAAAAACAGGGCGCGACGTTATCGTAGTGCACGCTGCCGGAAATACGCCCTTCCAGCTCGCCCATTAGCGCCAGCAGGCGCGTGTCGCTCAGCGGTTTGCCGCAGAACTCATTCATCGCCATCAGGCCCGCCACCACGGAACAGGCGCTGGAACCAAGACCGGAGCCAATAGGCATATTTTTTTCAAGCGTCATCGCCACCGGCACGGTTTTGCCGATTTCCTGGCAAAAGCGCTCCCAGCACTGATAAACAATATTTTGACGCGGCTCACTGGGCAATTTGCCGACAAACGCCCCGCGATTGGTCAGCGAAAATTGTTCTGCCGCTTCCACAATGACGCAGTCACCCAACAATTCGCCGCTCGCGGGCGTAACCGCCGCGCCTAACACATCAAACCCCACGCTGACATTGCCAATGGAGGCTGGGGCATACACTTTGACCATCTTAAACTCCTAACTTCCATGACAGGGTGCGCAGCAAATCGGCAAACACGCCGGCGGCGGTCACATCGTTACCCGCGCCGTAACCACGAAGCACCAACGGCAGCGGCTGATAATAGTGGCTATAGAATGCCAGGGCGTTTTCACCGTTTTTAACTTTATAAAGCGGATCGTTGCCGTCAACGGCGGCTATTTTCACGCGGCACGTGCCGTCTTCTTCGATAATGCCGACATAGCGCAATACCTTACCTTCATCGCGGGCCTGCGCCACACGTGAAGAAAAGTCATCATCTAACTCGCTCAAACGCGCCATAAAGCTCGCCACATCGCCCTCGGCGTCAAAGCTTGCGGGCAGCACGGGTTCAATAACAATATCGGAAAGCTCAAGGCTGCGCCCGGTTTCACGCGCCAGAATCAACAATTTGCGCGCCACATCCATACCGCTCAGATCGTCACGCGGGTCTGGTTCGGTATAACCCATTTCACGCGCCATGGCGGTAGCGTCAGAGAGCTTCATGCCCTCATCAAGTTTGCCGAAAATAAATGACAGCGAGCCGGACAAAATACCCGAGAAGCGCTGTAACTCATCGCCTGCATTCAGCAGGTTTTGCAAGTTTTCAATGACCGGCAACCCTGCGCCAACGTTGGTATCGTAAAGAAATTTACGGCGCGATTTCGCCGCAGCCTGGCGTAATTGATGGTAGTAATCCATCGATGATGTATTGGCTTTTTTGTTCGGGGTGACGACGTGGAACCCTTCATTCAGGAAATCCGCATATTGGTCAGCCACTGCCTGATTAGAGGTACAATCGACGATCACCGGGTTCAGCAGGTGATACTCTTTCACCAGGCGAATCAAACGTCCCAGATTAAACGGCTCAGACGCCTGGCCCAGCGCGTCGCGCCAGTTTTCCAGATCCAGTCCGTGAACATGGGTCAGCATCGCTTTAGAGTTGGCGATGCCGCAAACGCGTAAGTCGATATGTTTTTGTTTCAGCCACGCCTGCTGACGCTTAAGCTGCTCCAGTAACGCCCCGCCTACGCCGCCAACGCCAATCACAAACACTTCGATTACCTGATCGGTGTTGAACAACATCTGGTGAGTCACACGCACGCCCGTCGTGACATCATCATTGCTGACGACCACCGAAATTGAGCGTTCGGAAGAGCCCTGCGCAATCGCGACAATATTGATATTGGCGCGTGCCAGAGCGGCGAAGAATTTGGCGGAAATGCCGCGCAGAGTACGCATGCCGTCGCCGACGACAGAAATAATCGCCAGCCGCTCCATGACGCCTAACGGCTCAAGAAGCCCCTCTTTGAGTTCCAGATAGAACTCATCCTGCAAAGCCCGCTGCGCCCGTGCGCTGTCGGCCTGCGGTACGCAGAAACTGATGCTGTACTCAGACGAGGACTGGGTTATCAGTACCACGGAAATGCCCGCCCGGGACATCGTCGCGAATACGCGCGCCGCCATGCCGACCATGCCTTTCATGCCAGGGCCGGAGACGCTGAACATCGCCATATTATTCAGATTACTGATGCCTTTTACCGGCAGGTCATCTTCATCGCTGCTGGCGCCAATCAACGTGCCCGGCGCTTGCGGGTTTCCGGTATTTTTAATCAGGCAAGGAATTTGGAACTGGGCGATAGGGGCGATAGTGCGGGGATGGAGAACTTTGGCGCCGAAATAGGAGAGCTCCATAGCTTCCTGGTACGACATCGATTTCAGCAACCTGGCGTCGGGTACCTGACGCGGGTCACAGGTATAGACGCCGTCGACATCAGTCCAGATTTCACAACAATCTGCGCGTAAACAGGCAGCCAGCACGGCGGCGGAATAGTCAGACCCGTTGCGGCCCAGAACCACTAACTCGCCTTTTTCATTGCCCGCCGTGAACCCGGCCATCAACACCATATGATCGGCAGGAATACGGCTGGCGGCAATACGACGGGTGGATTCTGCGATATCCACTGTCGACTCAAGGTAATGGCCTACCGCCAGCAGTTTTTCAACCGGATCGATTACGCTGACTTTATGACCACGCGCTTCAAGCAGGCCCGCCATAATAGCAATCGATAATTTTTCGCCACGGCAAATTAACGCGGCATTGATGCTGTCCGGGCACTGCCCAAGCAAACTGATGCCGTGCAGAATATGATTAATCTGGGCAAATTCTTGGTCGACCAGAGCCTTCAATTGCGCCAGAGGAAAACCAGGCTGCTCCTCGGCAAGGCCGGTAAGCAGATCGGCAAAGATTTTTTCTGCATCGTGAATATTTGGCAGCGCATCCTGTCCTCCGATGGTTTTTTCAATCATCGCCACCAGATGGTTAGTAATTTTCGCCGGGGCAGAGAGAACCGTCGCCACCTGCCCCTGTCTGGCATTACTTTCCAGAATGTCGGCTACGCGCATAAAGCGTTGCGCATTCGCCACTGATGTACCGCCAAATTTCAACACTCGCATAATTATTACCCCTTGATTTCTGGTCGAAAAAAAAGCCCGCACTGTTCAGGTGCGGGCTTTTTTCAGTGTTTCCTGTACGCGTCAGCCCGCCCCGTTACCTGTGGTAATGGTGGTGGTTGTAATAATGGTGTTCAGGCTGATACGCATCATGGATGTTGTGTGCTCTTTGTCTTATTTGTGACGCTGTACTCTATTGGTTAAAGTATCTGTTGCGCCAAGTCAATGAATTTCTCAATTAGTTACTTTACGTAACCACCCTCAACCCTACTGCCCTAAGGTCACAAAATATGGGATATAAAGAGTTTATGCGCCTTTAAGCGAATTAAAACACTGGCTATAAATAAATAAGCGACATTTTACTCGGCGAGCTTTTTTTCAATATCATGCAGCAAACGGTGCAACATTGCCGTATCACGCTGCTCAAGAAGCCCTAAACGTTGGGTGAGCCAGTCAGACATTTTGTTGTCGTCTGCTACGTTGAGATTTTCCAGCAATGCGCTGATGCGATGACGTAATGCATCAAGTTGTTGCTGCTGACCAGAGACAGCGGCGACGGGCTTCGTTTGCATTAATGATGCTAATTGATAGCAATAGACCATCACCGCCTGACCTAAATTTAATGAGGGGTAATCCGCGACCATCGGGACGCCGGTTAAAATATCCGCCAGCGCCAACTCCTCATTAGTCAGCCCCGAATCTTCCCGACCAAAAACCAGTGCGATACGTCCCATCCATTGTTGCTTTTCGTGCAGTAGCGGCACGAGTTGTTCCGGCGTGGCGTAATAATGAAATTTGGCACGGCTTCTGGCGGTAGTGGCAACAACAAAATCGACATCATCAACCGCATCGGCAAGCGTCGGGTAAATTTTAATATTATCAATAATATCGCCTGCGCCATGGGCAACCCAGCGCGTCGCGGGCTGTAAATGGGCATCACTTGCTACGATGCGTAATTCACTAAATCCCATGGTTTTCATGGCCCGAGCGGCGGCGCCGATATTTTCAGGTCTGGCGGGTGAAACCAGTATTATTGGAAATCCCATTACTCTCTCTTTATGCCAAAAAATGACGAAAAAACGTGATACAGCTCTACATATTACGCGTCGATAATTTACATTATAGTAACAAAAAGCGCATTATTTGACCACGTAAACCCATCAAGACTATTTAAGATTTCTTAAATAAAATCGTTAACTAATTTGTTAAAAAAAGTATGATATCATCCTGTTTATCATGAATAAATTTTAAGAAAATATTGCCTTAAAATCAGATTCAGTCTATTAATTAGTTAAGAATAGAAACTATCCAATAGTTTGCAGAATTGTAATTGTTTAACAGATTCAACGAGTAAGATTTCAAGAAATTGTTATCGTGCTACAATTGAATTTGATATATGTCAACGAAGCGTAGTTTTATTAGGTGTCGCCTTGCTCTTAGCCTGTTATGTTGCTGTTAAAATGGGTAGGATGGCAGCCGTTTTTGACACCGTCGGGTCCAGAGGGAAAGTACCCACGACCAAGCTAATGATGTTGTTGACGTTGATGGAAAGTGCATCAAGAACGCAATTACGTACTTTAGTCATGTTACGCCGGGCATGTTAATTTTCGGCATGTATCAGGCAGGTCAGGGACTTTTGTACTTCCTGTTTCGATTTAGTTGGCAATCTTAGGTAGCAAACATGCAGACCCCGCACATTCTTATTGTTGAAGACGAGTTGGTAACCCGCAACACGTTAAAAAGCATTTTCGAAGCAGAAGGCTACGATGTGTCTGAGGCCACCGATGGCGCAGAGATGCATCAAATCCTCTCTGATAATGATATCAATCTGGTGATTATGGATATCAACCTGCCAGGCAAAAATGGCCTGTTGCTGGCACGCGAACTGCGTGAACAAGCAAATGTGGCGCTGATGTTCCTGACAGGGCGTGATAACGAAGTCGACAAAATTCTCGGCCTCGAAATCGGCGCAGATGATTATATCACCAAGCCTTTCAACCCGCGTGAACTCACCATCCGCGCCCGTAATTTGCTGTCGCGTACCATGAACCTTGGTACCATCAGTGAAGAACGTCGCAATGTGGAAAGCTACAAGTTCAACGGTTGGGAGCTCGATATCAACAGCCGCTCCCTGGTCAGCCCTAACGGCGAGCAGTATAAACTGCCGCGTAGCGAATTCCGTGCCATGCTGCATTTCTGCGAAAATCCGGGCAAGATCCAGTCCCGTGCGGAATTGCTGAAAAAGATGACCGGCCGCGAGCTCAAACCGCACGATCGTACTGTTGACGTCACCATCCGCCGCATTCGTAAGCATTTCGAATCGACGCCGGACACGCCGGAAATTATCGCCACCATCCACGGCGAAGGTTACCGTTTTTGCGGTGACCTGCAGGAATAATCCTGTTGGCTGAAAATACAAAAAGGGCGGAAATTCCGCCCTTTTGTTTATCTTGACCGTTTTCACGATCCGCTTCTGCCTTCTTCACTCGCCTCTGTAAGGCTTTCGCTCAGTCGATCCTTCGCATTGACCCAGTAAATACTTGAGCACGCATGTCCGTCCTTATGGCCGGTCAGGGACGGCGACTACACTCGCCCCGGCACCTGCGCGTTACGCGCTCTTTAATTACGGCTGCGGGCTATTCCAGGGCATAATCGGCACGGCGCTCAGGGCGTTTTTCGGCGAGCCTTCCACGACTTTATCGGAATACGTCAAATAAACGAGCGCATTACGCTTCGCATCATAAAACCGCACCACCTGAAGTTTTTTGAAGACCAGTGAGGTACGTTTTCGGAATACGACTTCACCCTGCGCTTTTCCGCTTTTGATTTTATCAGAGAGCACTATTGGCCCGACCTGTTGACAGGAAATCGCGGCATCAGACGTATCTTCCGCAAGCCCCAGCCCCCCTTTAATACCGCCAGTCTTGGCGCGGCTAATATAACAAGTCACATTTTGCACATCCGGGTCGTCAAAGGCTTCCACCACGATTTTGTGATCTGGCCCTAACCATTTAAATACCGTATCCACGGAACCAATTTCTTCCGCATGAAGTGTTGCGTTGAAGCTCACCCCCAACGCCAATAAAACTAAAGCTTTATATTTCATATTGTTACCAATCCATTCTGTTGCGAAATGTAATTATTTACTGGGTGATATAAAAGTCTTTGAATTTCACGTTATTATTAAAATTGCGATGACATCTACGCCAAATCTGGCACAGATTGTTAAAAAAAACATCCAGCGTTAAAAGAATAAAGAATGCTACTATCCGCTACCGAAATCAGGTAGGTGTTTTATGGATGAGGAACGTATATGGATCAGGCCGGGATTATTCGTGATTTATTAAGTTGGCTGGAAAGTCATCTTGATCAACCCCTGTCTCTTGATAATGTGGCAACGAAAGCGGGTTATTCCAAGTGGCATCTTCAACGAATGTTTAAAGATGTTACTGGCCATGCAATTGGCGCTTATATTCGGGCTCGGCGCTTGTCTAAATCGGCTGTTGCTCTGCGCTTAACCTCGCGGCCTATTTTGGATATTGCATTACAGTATCGTTTCGACTCACAGCAAACCTTTACTCGCGCCTTTAAAAAGCAGTTCTCGGTGACGCCTGCGCTATATCGCCGTTCGCCGGACTGGAGCGCCCAGGGGATGCGTTCTCCGCTGACGCTTGACGACGTAACGTTACCTACGCACCAGTTTGTAACGCTGCCTGCGCTTCACCTGGTGGGGTTAACGCAAAGCTATGTCTGCTCGCTGGAAGAGATGGCGGAACTGCGCCATGAAATGCGTGTGCATTTCTGGCAAACGTTTTTGGGCAATTCACCGACGATTCCCCCGGTGCTGTATGGCCTGAATGAATCCCGCCCAAGTCCGGATAAAGACGACGATCAGGAAGTGTTCTACACCACAGCCCTGTCGCCGGATTTAATTAACGGCCATATTCAGGATTGCCATCCGGTAACGGTTGAAGGCGGCGACTATGTGCAGTTTACCTATGAAGGGCTGGGCACGGGATTACAGGAGTTTATCTTTTCACTCTATGGCACCGTTATGCCCGCACTGGGTCTAACGCGCCGTCGTGGCGTGGATATTGAGCGCTACTTCCCCGCCGAAGACGCCAAACGCGGCGAGCGCCCCATCCAGTTACGTTGCGATTACCTGATTCCGGTTCGCGCTTAACGCTGTAGCTCATCCAGTGCGGGAGCGTCCAGATGCGAGACGTCTCCTGCTGTTTCCACTACCCATCCTGACGCAAGCCAGGCGCTTTCCTGGTAATCCAGGCGCGAGATAGAGCAGTTACGCAAGCGCAAACGGCGTTCCGCCCAGGCGGGCAGACCCAGGATCGTGCTTACCAGACAGCCCAGCGCCATGCCGTGGCTCACCAGCAAAGGGCGACTGCCTTTCGGCAATGACAGGCACGCATTCAACGCCGCATGCATACGCTCACTGAGTTCCAGCATCGACTCGCCATCAGGAATACGCCCATCTTCGGTCCCGTTGACCAATTGGCGACGCCAGCCCTCTTCTTCTTCCGTTAACGCATCAATATGGCGTTGTTCCAGCACGCCCATATCAAGCTCGCGCAGGCGCGGATCGTAAGTCACTTCGCAGCCGCAGGCATCGGCAATGATTTCGGCCGTACGACGCGTACGCCCTAAATCGCTTGCAATCACATGCGTGATCCCAAGCGTTTTGACGCGCTCTCCCACCTGATAAGCCTGACGCTCACCTTTCTCTGTGAGTTGGCTGTCTGACTGGCCCTGAATGCGACGTTCCGCATTCCACTGCGTTTCACCGTGACGAACAAGGTATACCTGTAACATGCTTTTTATCCGTTATACTGCGACGATAATGATTTATACGAGACATTTAACATTATGTACCACGTTATCTGCGCTACCACCAATCCAGCGAAAATTCAGGCAATTCTGCGAGCATTTAACGAGATATTTACATCCGGATCCTGCCATATCACCTCGGTAGACGTCGAGAGCGGCGTGCCTGAACAGCCTTTCGGCAGTCATGAAACGCGGCAGGGCGCACGTAACCGGGTGGCGAATGCGCGTGAATTATGCCCTGATGCGGATTTTTGGGTAGCGATTGAAGCGGGAATTGACGATGACAGCACGTTTAGTTGGGTGGTTATCGAAAACGCGCAGCAGCGAGGCGAGTCACGATCCGCAACCCTGCCTCTTCCCGCCGCGATCCTTGAGCAAGTGCGCGCGGGCCAGGCGCTTGGTCCGGTAATGTCGGCCTGGACCGGTATCAGTGAGATTGGTCGTAAAGAAGGCGCTATCGGCATCTTTACCGCGGGCGCGCTCACCCGCAGCAGCGTTTACCATCAGGCAGTCGTGCTGGCGTTATCGCCGTTTCACAATGCCGTTTATCGCTGAGTGTTAAGCAGTACCTCTTCAAGCCAGGTTCGCAATTCCACCGGCGCGGACTTGAGGCTATTAGAACCGCGGGTGATGGTGGCTATCCCCGCCCCCAGCTCGCTTTTCAGCTCGCGTTGGCTCATCTCGCCGCGCAGCAGCTCTTCAATAATACGCACCCGCGTCCCCAGCGCCGTCCGTTCGTCCGGCGTCAGGAGAAGCGTTAATAAAGGAAGATGAAGCTGATTGTCGAAGGACTGCTTCAGGAGATCCACAAAGCGTAGCCATTCCTGTTGGCTCTGTTCATCCTGCGCGGCGGACCAGGGTGATGATGGAGTCATGTTATGCTGCCCTATCGTCATACTCATTAACTAGTACATCAGCATAACATATTGCGCCTCATCAGTAACGCCGTTGCCACTCATTCTGGGTCATCAGCCAGGGTTTATCCCCCATGAAATAGCGGTAATACGCATCATAAGCCAGAACGTTTTTCACGTAGCCGCGCGTTTCTGAAAACGGAATACTTTCAACAAACGCGACCGCGTCGATTCTGCCCGCGCTGTTGCTAAGCCAGGTACGTACCCGCCCCGGCCCCGCATTGTAAGCCGCAGAAGAGAATATGCGGTTATTGCCGAACTGTTGATAAACCGACTCCAGATACTGCGTGCCAATGTTGATATTGGTTTGCGGATCGAGCAGCTGATTCACGTTATTGTAATCCGTAATACCAAATTTCTGCGCGGTGTGAGTGGCGGTGGCGGGCATGATTTGCATCAACCCGGACGCCCCTACAGGCGAGCGCACTTTCGGATTCCACGCGCTTTCCTGACGCGCAATCGCCATCGCATAGCTTTGGCTAATATCCTTTCCGCTCACGTAACGTTTAAACAAGCTGGCGTACGCCATCGGGAAACGCTCCTCAAGCTGGTCCCACAACTTCCCGGCGATAGTGGCTTGAACACTCAGATCCCACCAGTCGCGATCGAACGCGTAACGCGCCAGAGCGGCCTGTTCCTGGCTGGGACGGCTGGTAATCAGATTCGCCCATTCGCTGCGCGCGGTGTTATCCATTCCCCAGTACATCAGCTCGCGAACCCGCGCCATTTCAGGGCTGGTAAACAGCGAAGAGTCCATTTTAGGCGCTTTATCCACCCGTAATGGATAATCCTCATTCAAACGCTGCGCGGCGGCCATCGGGTAAAACCCGCGCTGCTGCATCAGGGATCGCAGGATCTGATTGGCTTCATCAGTGCGACCACGCTCCAGCAGGAGATCGGCCTGCCAGTAGCGCCATTCGTCTTTCTCTTTGGCTTCCATCGGCAGTCGTGCAAGCCATGTATTGAGCCCAACGCGATCGCCGGTGCCGAGCGCCATACGTATCCGCCGCTCAATAAGCGAGGTCGATTCTGAACGCATAATGACGTCATCGCGCCAGCGGGCCTGTTCGCTGGTTACGTCATCGCCCATTAACCGCCACGCCACTAAATCTTTCAGCTCCTGTGCCTGCGCCTCGTTCAACTGCTGCGCCTGCACCAGGGAGGGGATCATCAGCCGGGCGTTTTCCGCGTCCTGACGGGCAACGCTTGCGAACGCGACCGCCGCCATCTGACGGGTAAAGTCGGTTGCGCCGACGCTTTGAACAAACGTCATCACGCTGTTCGGATCGTTTGCGAGCGTGACCAGCGCACTGGAAATGGTTTGATATTCCGGTGGCATTTGTGAGGCAAGGCTTGAAACCAGGCGAGTATTGCCCTCTTTCATGGCCAGACGTATACGCTCAAGATAAGCAAGCGGATCCTGCTGGCCGGAACTGCGCCAGGCGGAGAAAAGCGCGTCACATGCCGCCGGTAAATTTTTACCGGAAAGCCAGATTTCTTTCGCGCCGCTCCAGGCGGTTGCGGTATCGCCGGTATTCCACTTGGCATAGTAATAATTGCATTTCGCCTGCGTCGCGGCAGGCGGTTGCGGGCTAAACGCCAGCAATCCCCGCCAGTCTTCACGGCGCGCCAGTTCATTTACAAACCGGTTGGTCAGCGTTCTGGCAGGGGGCAGGGTCGGATTCGCGCGTACAAACTGCGTCACCGCCAGGGCCGGTTGATTCATCAAATCGTCGGTTAGCTGGCGATACTGTAAATAGGGATATAGCGGGTAATCTGTCAGGGTGGGCATCAACTGCGCCACCGTATCCATTTGGCGATTATCCCAGGCCTGCTTAACTTGCTCGTAGCGACTACGCTGTTCTTCCAGCGAATCCGCCCATACGGCCTGGCTGATGGTCATCAGACACACGCCCGCAGTCAACATGCGCCAGGCGGTCTGTTTAGCTTTCACCACTCGAAATCCCTCATATGGAGAAACGACGGCGGCATCATGCCGCACTCATTAGATACTTTATGCTAACCAGGGGTTTGCGGTTGCGCCACGTCGCGGACAATTTTTTACTTTTAAATCGGGCTGAGCGCGAGGTAACACTCCGCACCCACGATGCTGGGATTACCAGGGGAAAACGGCTACACTTCGCCACTTATCACATCATCTATGAATATAAAGAGGCGAAGTCGCAACGTGGCTCAATTCGTTTATACCATGCATCGCGTCGGCAAAGTGGTTCCGCCGAAACGTCATATTCTTAAAAACATCTCTCTGAGCTTCTTCCCCGGGGCGAAAATCGGGGTGCTGGGCCTGAACGGCGCCGGTAAATCCACGCTGCTGCGCATTATGGCGGGCATTGATACCGATATCGAAGGCGAAGCGCGTCCACAGCCTGGCATCAAAATCGGTTACCTGCCGCAGGAGCCGCAGCTCAACACTGAACACACTGTGCGTGAATCCGTAGAAGAAGCGGTCAGTGAAGTGGTCAATGCGCTCAAAGGCCTCGACGAAGTGTACGCGAAGTACGCCGAGCCGGACGCCGACTTCGACAAACTTGCCGCGCAACAGGGTAAATTTGAAGAGATAATCCAGGCGCATGACGGTCATAACCTGAACGCCCAACTGGAACGCGCCGCCGATGCGCTGCGCCTGCCGGACTGGGACGCCAAAATCGGCAATCTCTCCGGTGGTGAACGCCGCCGCGTCGCGCTGTGCCGCCTGCTGCTGGAAAAACCAGACATGCTGCTGCTCGACGAACCAACTAACCACCTGGACGCCGAATCCGTGGCCTGGCTTGAGCGCTTCCTGCACGATTTCGAAGGCACCGTGGTGGCGATAACCCACGACCGTTACTTCCTTGATAACGTGGCCGGCTGGATACTTGAGCTTGACCGTGGTGAAGGCATTCCGTGGGAAGGCAACTACTCCTCCTGGCTTGAGCAAAAAGATCAGCGTCTGGCGCAGGAAGCCTCTCAGGAAGCAGCGCGTCGCAAGTCTATCGAGAAAGAACTGGAATGGGTACGTCAGGGCGCGAAAGGCCGCCAGTCTAAAGGCAAAGCCCGTCTGGCACGCTTTGAAGAGCTTAACAATACCGAATACCAGAAACGTAACGAAACCAACGAACTGTTTATTCCGCCAGGCGCGCGTCTCGGCGATAAAGTGGTGGAAGTGGTTAACCTGCGTAAATCCTATGGCGACCGCGTCCTGATTGATGATCTGACATTCTCAGTGCCAAAAGGCGCGATTGTCGGGATCATCGGGCCGAACGGCGCGGGTAAATCGACCCTGTTCCGTATGATGTCAGGCCAGGAACAGCCAGACAGCGGCACTATCACGCTGGGCGAAACCGTGAAACTGGCGTCAGTGGATCAGTTCCGCGACAGCATGGACAACAGCAAAACCGTTTGGGAAGAAGTCTCCGGCGGGCTGGATATTATGCGTATCGGCAACACGGAGATGCCAAGCCGCGCCTATGTTGGCCGCTTTAACTTCAAAGGCGTCGATCAAGGCAAACGCGTGGGCGAGCTGTCCGGCGGTGAGCGTGGTCGTCTGCACCTGGCGAAGCTGTTGCAGGTGGGCGGCAACGTACTGCTGCTCGATGAACCGACCAACGATCTGGATATCGAAACCCTGCGCGCGCTTGAAAACGCCCTGCTGGAATTCCCGGGCTGCGCAATGGTTATCTCGCACGACCGCTGGTTCCTCGACCGTATCGCCACGCATATCCTGGATTACCAGGATGAAGGTAAAGTCGAATTCTTCGAAGGCAACTTTACTGAATACGAAGAGTATAAGAAACGCACGCTCGGCGCGGACGCGCTGGAGCCGAAACGTATTAGATATAAACGTATCACGAAATAATATTTCCCAGGCCCTCATCACGAGGGCCTTTTTTATGTGGTGATCCCTCGCTTGCTATCAAATAAACTGCCTTTATTTAAGACGATTATTATTGGCTGCCACAAAATACCTGCAACAACACACTGTTAATAAAAGACTTTATTAAAAAAATATGACTATCGTAATTTCTCAGCGTCCTTGTTTAGCCATTTTTTGTGTGTTAAAAGTCCCCTGTTTTTCTTAAGTTTCTTGTACTTCGCTAAGCGGTTCGCGTTTTAACTGAAATTAACGTCAGCAATAAAAGACGTATATCGCGGTACAGCGTGATAAACACAACGTCTTTATCGCAAGTCATCACGCCGCAACGAAATACGCACGACACTATAAATTACGTGCCGTTAAAACCTCTGTTTCCTGCCCCTCTCCTTCAAAGGAATGAATATGCTCGACCAGCCACGTAGTGACTTAACAAACCTGACCGTCGATTCCACACTGATTGAGTCGGTGCAAAGAACATTACGCGAGCAGGGGCAGGCGTTAACGACACTGTCGCAACAGCTTGACCCTCGGCAATATGCCGCCACGCTGAACATGATGCTGGAATGTAAAGGACACGTGATCCTCTCCGGCATGGGAAAATCCGGGCATGTTGCCAGAAAAATGTCTGCGACCATGGCTTCCACCGGCACACCCAGTTTCTTCATTCATCCCGCAGAGGCGTTCCATGGCGATCTTGGGATGATCACGCCCTATGATTTGCTGATATTAATCTCCGCCAGCGGCGAAACCGACGAGATCCTAAAGCTCATCCCCTCGTTGAAAAACTTCGGCAACCGGATAGTGGCTGTCACCAACAACGGCCAGTCCACCCTCGCAAAACATGCCGATGCGGTGCTTGAACTGCACATGACCAACGAAGCCTGCCCCAATAATCTGGCCCCAACGACATCCACCACCTTAACCATGGCTATTGGCGATGCGCTGGCTATCGCGCTGATGGAAAAACGCCATTTCCGTTCTGACGATTTTGCCCGCTATCACCCCGGTGGATCGCTCGGCCGCCGACTGCTTACCCGCGTCAGCGATGTGATGACAAGCCAGGTGCCGACAATCGACACGCGTGCTGATTTCAAAAAAGTTATCCAGGCCATTTCCAGCGGCTGTCAGGGCATGGTGGCAGTGACCGAACAACAACGCCTCGCCGGGATCATTACCGACGGCGACCTGCGTCGTTTTATGGAAAAAGCGGATGACTTTCTTCAAGCTACCGCGGGGCAAATGATGACCCGTCAGCCGCTGACTATCAGCCCGGACATGATGGTAGTGGACGCCGAAGCAATTATGCAAAAACGCCGCGTCTCTTCGTTACTGGTCACCGAGAACGACACAATTATCGGGCTGCTGCGTATTTTTAATTGATGTCTGCGCGGGGATTGCCCCTGCTAAAGAAACCAACCATGCCCCGCTCCTGTAGACAGGGAGAGGGTTAAAGGGGCGTATTTGTTGAGACGTGTTTAGTGAGAAAGGGAAACCGATATTACGCAGGTAACACCCTGGCCGGATTGGTATTAACGACAAATGGTCTATCCGGTTAAGGGTGCTTTCTGTACGAGTTTTTTATTCCCGAAAAATGCATCGCAAAATCAATATAACTCGCCAGCGCGGGTGAGTTCAGTTTACGGCTCGGGTAGACCAGATAGAGATCATTACCCTGCGGTTTCCACTCGGGGAGCACGGTTTTTAATGTTCCCGCCGCCTGTGACGCATCCATCAGAAAGGACGGTAACAGCGTAATCCCCATCCCTTCTATGGCGCATTCGCGCGCATACAGCAGGTTATCGGTAGTATGCAGGCGCGGCAGTACGCAACGATAAAATTCATCCCCATTTTGCAACATCCACTCATTCCATGCGCGATGCACAATGCAGTGATGCTCTGTGAGCTGGCTGGGATGTTCAATGGTCGGGTGAGTGCGCAGATAGTCAGGAGAAGCCACCAGCACGCGCGGGCTATGACCAATCATACGGCCAATAAGCGATGAATCCTGCGGTTTACCGGTGCGCAGCGCCACGTCGTAACCCGTTTCAACCAGATCCACGAGGTCATCTGAAATGGATACTTCCAGCACCACATCCGGATAACTTTGCTGAAATTGGGCATTCATACGGGCTAATAATGTCGCGCCAATGCCCGCCGGACAGGTGATACGCAGCCTGCCGCTGGGGTTATCACGTAAGCGCTGCAAGGCAAAGTCGGCGCGTTCAGACGCCTCAAGCATTTCCCGGCAGTGAATAAGGTAGCGCTCGCCCGCAAAGGTGAGGTTGATTTTACGCGTGGTGCGATTAAGTAGCCGCAGCCCAACATGCTGCTCAAGCTGGCTTATGCGCTGGCTGACGCTGGATTTAGGTAATCCTGCTTCATTCGCCGCCGCCGTAAAACTCCCCCGCTCGGCCACAAGCGCAAAGAGCGCCATATCCTGAAGGTGTCTAAACATGATTGTTCATCTCGCGCGAACACAGCGTTAGTGATTGTCCATATTATCATCTGTCGTCAGGTGTCCTAGACTCATTTCACACCATCTGTGATCAGAATTTATGCGGGAGCGCACCATGTCAGTTACAGCCATTGCCGTTAATCCACAAGATCCATCAAGCTTTATTGAGATCCACCCTGAAATGCCTGTGCCTGGTGACTATGATTTGCTGGTCGAAGTAAAAGCCGTATCGATTAATCCGGTAGATACCAAAGTGCATCAGGGCATCCAAAAGAAAGGTCTCCAGGAGCCGCGTATTCTCGGATGGGACGCCAGCGGAATTGTGAAATCAATCGGCAGTAAAGTGACCGGGTTTAAACCCGGTGATGAAGTGTATTACGCAGGGGATATTACCCGATCAGGCAGCAATACCACCCATCAATTGATTGATGCGCGTATTGTCGGGCATAAGCCGCAACGCCTCGACTGGGCGGCGGCAGCATCCATTCCTCTGACTGCGCTCACGGCCTGGGAAGGGTTGTTTGAGCGGCTACATATTCAGGATGCGGATGAAGACAAAACGCTACTGATCATTGGCGGCGCAGGCGGTGTCGGCTCGCTTGCCATTCCGTTTGCCAAACACAACAGTAAAGTAAAAGTTATCGCCACCGCATCGCGGGAAGATTCAGCGCAGTGGTGCCGGGATCGCGGTGCGGATCTGGTCGTGAGTTATAAAGATTTGCCAGGCGAGTTGGCTAAGCACGACATTAAATTCGTCGACTATATTTTTATTCTCAACGATACCGATGGTCACTGGCCTGCTGTAACGCAGCTTATCGCGCCACAGGGCGATATCTGTACCATTGTTGAGAATGCCCAGCCGCTAAGCCAGGAGGAACTGAAATCCAAATCCGCTGCGCTGCACTGGGAATTCATGTACACCCGCAGCATGTACCAGACCGCCGATATGGCACGTCAGGGCGAAATCCTCAATCATGTCGCGAAAATGTTGGACGATGGCGAGGTGGAAAGCGCACTCAGCAAAACGCTGCATGGGTTAAGCGTAGAAACTATCCGTGAAGCTCATCAGTTAGTCCTGGAAGGGCATATGCGTGGGAAAGTAGTTATCGCATTTTAATAGGGCTTTCAAAGCCCATTCCCGGTGAAGCCCACGCTTTATCACTAAAAACCCCGCTAAAGCGGGGTTTTTTAATCATAGAACCTGACCGATTAGCCGGGTTCTTTTCACTGATTGCCTCGTGGACCGTCATTTATCCACTCGTTGGCTAAAAAAGCAAAACCCCGCCAGAGCGGGGTTTTTTAAGTAGTGAACCTGACGGGTTATTTTCACAGACTGCCTCGTGGACCGTCATTCATCCACTCCTTGGCTAAAAAAGCAAAACCCCGCCAGAGCGGGGTTTTTTAAGTAGTGAAGCTGACCGATAAGCCGGGTTCTGTCGTGGACAGTCATTCATCTAGGCCAGCAATCGCTCACTGGCTCAAGCAGCCTACCCGGGTTCAGTACGGGCCGTACCTTATGAACCCCTATTTGGCCTTGCTCCGGGTGGAGTTTACCGTGCCGCGAACTGTTACCAGCCGCGCGGTGCGCTCTTACCGCACCCTTTCACCCTTACCTGATCCCGCTTGCGCGGGCCATCGGCGGTTTGCTCTCTGTTGCACTGGTCGTGGGTTTCCCCCCCAGGCGTTACCTGGCACCCTGCCCTATGGAGCCCGGACTTTCCTCCCCTCCGCCCGTCTCCCCCCGAAAGAGGACGACGACGAAGCGGCGACTGTCTGGTCAGCTTCGGCGCGGAGTATAGAGGGTTTGCGCCTTCGTGTCACGTCTTAAGGCGCGGTATGCATACCCACGTGCAGCGTCGCGGCGATGTTACGTGAAGCCCGATAAATATTGTCGAAGGCGTTCTTTAGCGCTTCTTCCAGCGACCCGATACTGGTCAACACACTGAATACCGCGTCAATCCCGTACTGATGCACGATACCGACGTCCGGCGTCAGGCTGCCGGCGATACCGATAACCGGCTTGTGGTACTTTTTTGCCACCTGCGCCACGCCCACCGGCACTTTGCCGTGAATACTTTGGCTGTCGATACGCCCCTCGCCTGTCACCACCAGCGTACAGTCATGAATATGTTCTTCAAGATTCAGCGCCTCGGTCACAATTTCAATTCCGCTGCGTAATTCCGCATTCAGAAAGGCCATCAGCGCCGCGCCCATTCCACCTGCGGCCCCCGAACCTGGCACGTTTTTCACATCAACGCGCAGCGATGTTTTAATCACATCGGCGAAGTGCGCGAGATTGCGATCGAGTTCGACTATCATCGCGTGCGTCGCGCCCTTTTGTGGTCCGAAGATTCGCGATGCGCCGTTTTCGCCTGTCAGCGGGTTGGTCACGTCGCAGGCTACGCGGATTGTGCAGGCTTTCAAACGTGGATCAAGACCGGAAACATCAATACGGCTCAGTGCCTCTAAGCTACCGCCGCCATGACCAATTTCTTTGCCTGTCGCGTCTGTAAGCCTCGCGCCAAGCGCCTGCACCATGCCTGCGCCGCCATCATTGGTGGCACTGCCGCCAATGCCGATAATGATATTGCGTGCGCCGTTATCCAGCGCATGCAGAATCAACTCTCCGGTACCACGCGAGGTGGTAATCAGCGGATTGCGTTGTTCAAGTGGAACCAGCGATAGTCCACTGGCTTCAGCCATTTCAATAAAAGCAGTGTTGTTATCGCCCGACGTACCCCAACTGGCATTCACGCGCTCGCCCATGGGGCCGGTCACCTGAGTGGTAATTTTGCTGCCGTCAGTTGCCGAAATCATGGCGTCCACGGTCCCTTCGCCGCCATCGGCAACCGGGACGCGAACATACTGCGCGTCAGGAAAAATTTCCCTAAATCCTTTTTCGATGGCCTGGGCTACCTCAGCAGCAGGAAGGCTTTCTTTATAAGAGTCTGGAGCAATTACAATTTTCATAAATAGTGAGCCCTTCTTGCCGTGCGGGGCGTGAAATCAAGGGCGCGTCCCCGCGCCCTGTTTTATTACCGGGTGATTTCGACCTTAGCCAGTTTCTCGTAGTAGCACGCCAGTGCGCTGTGATCGTCGTTGCCATGCCCATCAGCACGCAGCGCCTGCATCATTTCCATTACCGCAGCGGTCAACGGTAGTTGCGCGCCGACGCCGTGCGACGTGTCCAGCGCGTTCGCCAGATCTTTAATATGCAGATCGATACGGAAACCTGGCTTAAAGTTACGATCCATCACCATCGGCGCTTTTGCATCCAGTACAGTACTGCCAGCCAGTCCGCCACGGATAGCCTGGTAAACTAAATCCGGATTAACGCCCGCTTTTGTGGCTAAGGTCAGCGCTTCAGACATCGCGGCGATATTCAGCGCCACGATCACCTGGTTTGCCAGCTTCGTTACGTTGCCCGCGCCGATATCACCGGTATGCACCACGGAACCCGCCATGGATTTCAGCAAGTCGTAATACTTATCAAAAATCGCTTTATCGCCGCCTACCATCACAGACAAAGTGCCATCAATGGCTTTCGGCTCGCCGCCGCTCACCGGCGCGTCCAGCATGTCGATGCCTTTCGCTTTTAGCGCATCGCTGATTTCGCGGCTCGCAAGCGGAGCGATGGAGCTCATATCAATGACCACGGTACCAGGTTTCGCGCCTTCGATAATGCCGTTTTCGCCCAATGCCACTTCTTTCACATGCGGGGAATTCGGCAGCATAGTGATGATGACATCGCACTGCGCGGCAATCTCTTTTGGCGTCGCGGCGGTGCTGGCGCCAGCCTCAACCACTTCAGCAATTACCTCAGCATTGCGGTCGGCAACCACCAGGGAGTAACCGGCTTTAATGAGGTTTTTACTCATTGGTTTACCCATAATGCCAAGGCCAATAAAACCAACTTTCAGTGTCATAGCGTTAATCTCTCTCGTTAATTACGTGGGTGGTTATTTTTTAAAAGCGTCACACAGTTTTTGCGTGGCAGAACGGAATACGCCCAGGTCACTGCCCACGGCGACAAAGGTCGCGCCCCATTCCAGATAGCGGCGCGCGTCAGCCTCAACCGGGGCCAGAATGCCGGATGGTTTTCCGTGCGCGTTAGCGCGCTCAAAAATGTATTGAATGGCGCGTTGCACTTCCGGGTGATTCGCGTTGCCGAGATGCCCTAAAGCCGCCGCCAAATCGCTTGGGCCGACGAAGATGCCGTCTACCCCGTCGGTCGCCGCGATAGCATCGACGTTATCGACGCCCTGCTGGCTTTCAATCTGTACCAGGATGGTGATGTTTTTGTTGGACTGAGTGAAATAATCCGGCACCGTGCCAAACATATTGCCGCGATGGGAAACGGACACGCCGCGAATGCCTTCCGGCGGATAACGGGTCGATGCCACCGCCTGCGCCGCCTCTTCCGCCGTTTCAACGAACGGGATCAGAAAGTTATAAAAACCGATATCCAGCAGACGCTTGATAATGATGGGCTCATTGGTAGGCGCCCGAACCACGGGCGCGCTTTGGCTGCCTTTCAACGCCATTAATTGCGGGATAAAAGTGGTGACGTCGTTCGGCGCATGTTCGCCGTCCAGCACGATCCAGTCAAAGCCCGCCAGACCCAGCACTTCAGCGCTGATAGGGTTTGCCAGTGCAGACCAGCAACCAATTTGAGTCTGCTTAGCCGCCAGCGCGGCCTTGAATTTGTTCGGGAAAATAGCGCTCATTATATTTACCTTAAAGTCGTCGATGCTTATTTTTGCAGTTCCATACGCTTGATATCGCCTACCACAAACAGGTAGCAAACCATCGCCATCAGGGCGGAACAGCCCACGAACAGCAGCGCAGCGTTGAAAGAGTGCAGCTCACTCACCAGATAGCCGATCACCAGCGGGGTGACGATAGAGGCGACGTTACCAAACACATTGAATACCCCGCCGCACAGGCCGACAATCTCTTTCGGCGCGGTGTCGGCGATAACCGGCCAACCCAGCGCGCCAAAGCCTTTTCCGAAGAAAGCGAGCGCCATCAGGGCAATGACCAGTACAGTGTTATCGGTGTAGTTACAAAGAATGATGGTTGATGCCAGCAACATGCCCAGCACAATCGGCAGTTTACGAGCGAGGGTTAGCGAACAACCGCGTTTAATCAGGGAATCGGAGAACACGCCACCCAGCACACCGCCCGCAAACCCGCACAGCGCCGGGATAGACGCCACCATGCCCACTTTTAAGATAGACATGCCCTTCTCCTGCACCAGGTAAATCGGGAACCAGGTGAGGAAGAACCAGGTGATGGTGTTGATAAAGTACTGGCCGAAAAATACTCCCAGCATCATGCGGTTAGTCAGCATCTGTTTGATATAGTGCAGTTTCGGGCCGCTATCCTGAGCGGTTTTTTTGTGGTCCATATCGACCACGGCCCCGCCTTTTTTAATGAAGTCCAATTCAGTGGCAGACATACCGGGGTGGTCAGTCGGGTTATGGATGAACTTGACCCACAGGAATGTCAGCACAAAACCGATTGCGCCCATCACGGTGAAGACATGCTCCCAACCCCATGCGAAGGTCAGCCAACCCAACAGCGGCGAGAAAAGCGCCAGTGAAAAGTATTGCGCAGAGTTGAAGATAGCGGAGGCGGTACCGCGTTCTTTCGTCGGGAACCAGGCCGCGACAATACGGGCGTTCGCCGGGAATGACGGCGCTTCAGAAAAGCCCAGCATAAAGCGCATCAGGAACATGGAGGTGGCAGCCCAGGCCAGCGGCAGCATATCCACAAAGCCTTGCATAAAGGTAAACAGCGACCAGAAGAAAAGACTAAAGGTATAGACTTTCTTCGAACCGTAACGGTCAAGCAACCAACCGCCCGGGATTTGCATCAACAGGTAAGCCCAACCGAAAGCAGAAAAAATATAACCCATGGAAAGGGCGCTAAGCTGAAGTTCTTTCGCCACTTCTGTACCGGCAATAGAGAGCGTGGCACGATCGGCGTAGTTAATAGCGGTAACAATAAAAATAATCAGCAATATAGTATATCGGGTAGGAATGCCTTTTTTTCTTTCACTCACGGCATCAAGCATCATATTATTCACCTCGGATTCTGGCACTCAATTTAAAATTAAATTTAATGGGCGAACGAGTGCTTATTTTATTTATTATGTTAATTACGAATATTAATTTCACACCATTACGTTATTGGTCAGTATAAACATCTGCTATGATGCACGCATCATGCATTCGCCCAATAAAATAAATAAAAGCCGGATTTTTATTTTGCTTAAGCACAAGTTCATGGGCGCTAATGCACAGATTTGCGCATTACCAGCCTTGCCAGCACTGGGTTTGCGACGACCAGTGATCTTCATCACATTTTTATTTTTGATCTCCTGACATTCTTATCATCATTACTGTTTTATATATATCCTGAATAATTCGAGTAGCCGAATGGCGGCATACACGTAAACGCCAGAGAGATGAGAGAAATCAATCACGCGCGTTTACGGACGAAGCAGCCAGAAGTATGATGGATAAAGATAAAGATAAAAATAATAAACCTTAAATTATTAACCATGCCTTGAGCACGCGGAGAATACTGGACAATGGCTAATATCGAGATTAAGCAACAACCGCCGGGCGCCTTTTATATAAAAGTGCATGACACCGATAATGTCGCGATCATTGTGAATGATTACGGGCTTAAAGCGGGTACCCGATTCCCGGATGGGCTTGAGTTAATTGAGCATATTCCCCAGGGCCATAAAGTCGCGCTGTGCGATATTCCGGCCCACGGTGAAATTGTCCGTTACGGTGAAGTGATAGGCTACGCGGTAAAAGCTATTGCGCGTGGCAGTTGGATTGATGAATCGCTGGTCGAACTGCCAAAAGCGCCGCCGCTCAATACCCTGCCGCTCGCCACCAAAGTTCCAGAACCCTTACCGCCGCTGGAAGGTTATACCTTTGAAGGCTATCGCAACGCGGATGGCAGCGTCGGAACGAAAAACCTGCTTGGCATCACCACCAGCGTGCACTGTGTGGCGGGCGTCGTGGATTACGTTATCAAGGTGATTGAGCGCGATTTACTGCCGCGCTATCCGAACGTAGACGGCGTAGTAGGCCTTAATCATCTTTATGGTTGCGGCGTGGCGATTAACGCCCCTGCGGCGGTGATCCCGATTCGCACTATCCATAATATCGCCCTGAACCCTAACTTTGGCGGCGAAGTGATGGTAATTGGTCTTGGCTGCGAAAAACTACAGCCGGAGCGTCTGCTTGAAGGTACAGAAGACGTGCAAGCCATTGCCGTAGAAGACGCCAGTATCGTTCGCTTGCAGGATGAGCAGCATGTCGGTTTCCGCTCCATGGTGGACGATATTTTGCGTGTCGCTGAACGGCACCTGCAAAAACTTAACCAGCGTCAGCGCGAAACCTGCCCGGCTTCCGAACTGGTCGTGGGCATGCAGTGCGGCGGTAGCGATGCGTTTTCTGGCGTGACGGCGAACCCGGCGGTGGGATACGCCTCCGATCTGCTGGTGCGCTGCGGCGCCACGGTGATGTTCTCTGAAGTTACGGAAGTACGCGACGCGATTCATCTTCTCACGCCCCGCGCCGCTGACGAACACGTCGGCAAACGCCTGCTTGAGGAAATGGCCTGGTACGATAACTATCTCGATATGGGCAAAACCGATCGTAGCGCTAACCCGTCTCCGGGCAACAAAAAAGGCGGCCTCGCGAACGTGGTGGAAAAAGCCCTGGGCTCTATCGCGAAATCCGGTCAAAGCGCGATTGTGGAAGTGTTATCGCCGGGCCAACGTCCAACCAAACGCGGCCTGATTTACGCGGCGACCCCGGCCAGCGACTTTGTCTGCGGTACCCAGCAAGTCGCCTCAGGCATTACGGTGCAAGTATTTACCACGGGCCGCGGTACCCCTTACGGTCTGATGGCTGTACCAGTCATTAAAATGGCGACGCGCACCGAACTTGCAAACCGGTGGTATGACTTGATGGACATCAACGCCGGCACTATTGCAACCGGTGAAGAAACCATTGAACAGGTAGGCTGGAAGCTGTTCCACTTCATTCTTGATGTGGCAAGCGGACGTAAGAAAACCTTCTCCGATCAGTGGGGACTGCACAACCAACTGGCAGTGTTTAACCCGGCTCCGGTGACCTGATTTCTCCTTTGATGAGTATTGCCATTATGCCAGCCGTCGTGCTGGCATTTTTTTCGCTTTTCCTCTTTTTGCCCCGCCCTTCCCTTGCACCCTTTTCACGACCATTACCGATACATATCCTTTCGAAATAGAGCGCTAACCTTTCAAAATACTTTCGATTACAATAGAGGTAATTATTTTATAAGGTCATTACCATGAACTCCTTTGAACGCCGCAATAAAATTATTGAGCTTATTAATACGCATGGCAGCGTACTGGTGCTCGACTTGTCGAACACGTTTGGCATTTCAGAAGTCACGATCCGCGCCGACCTGCGGCTGCTTGAAGAAAAAGGGCTGGTGACGCGTTTTCATGGCGGCGCGGCAAAACCTGGCAATAACGCCTCCGACAGCGACAATCATGAAGTGCTGCTGGAAGCGCGTTATCAACTCGCAAAAGATCCCAAGAAGCGCATTGCGCAAACCGCCGCAGCGATGATCGAAGAGGGTATGACGGTGATCCTCGATAGCGGCAGCACCACGTTATTGATCGCGGAAGCGCTGGTGAAACGCGACAATATTACGGTTATCACTAATAACCTGCCCGCCGCCTATATCCTGTCCGACAACAAAGACATCACGCTGGTGGTGTGTGGCGGTACGGTGCGCCATAAGACCCATTCTATGCATGGCACCATCGCCGAGCGTTCATTACAGGGGATTAGCGCCGATCTCATGTTTGTTGGCGCAGACGGGTTCGATACCACAAACGGCATCACCACGTTCAACGAAGGCTATTCCATTAGCGCCGTCATGGCGGCGACGGCCCGTCGCGTTGTAGCGGTACTGGATGCCTCGAAATTTAATCGCCGTGGCTTTAACCAGGTGATCCCGATGGAAAAACTCGACGTGATAATCACGGATGATGGGATAAGCGAAGAAGATAAAATTCTGGTGACTAACAGCGGTGCGAAAATCATGGTGGTATAAAAAATCGGCATTACGCCGATTTTTTACGGACGCTTTGCAGGTTTACGCTTGCGACTGTTGTTCCAGCGCGTACTTATACAGCGCGTTTTTCTTCACGCCATGGATTTCAGCCGCCAGCGCGGCCGCCTTTTTCAGCGGCAATTCAGCCTGCAATAACGCCAGTGTGCGCAGGGCATCGGCGGGTAGAGCATCATCCTGAAAATCGAAGCCTTCAACGATTAACACCATCTCTCCTTTGCGGCGATTTTCATCCTCTTTCACCCACGCCAGCAGTTCTCCAATTGGCGCGCCGTGAATCGACTCCCAGGTTTTGGTTATTTCCCGGGCCAGCACAACGTAACGGGATTCGCCCAACACCGTACAAATATCTTCCAGACTTTCCAGTAAGCGGTGCGTCGATTCATAAAAAATCAGGGTGCGTGGTTCCTGTTCGATAGCTTTGAGCGCGTCACGACGCGCTTTAGATTTGGCAGGCAGGAAACCTTCATAACAAAAACGGTCGGACGGCAACCCCGCCGCGCTCAGCGCAGCAATCGCGGCACACGGGCCCGGCAGCGGCACCACGCGGATCCCTGCGTCGCGACACGTGCGCACCAGGTGGTAGCCCGGATCGTTAATCAGCGGCGTGCCTGCATCCGAGACCAGCGCAATGTTCTGCCCCTCCTGGAGTTTAGCCAGCAGCGTTTGCGCCTTTTGTTGCTCATTATGATCGTGTAATGCGAACAAACGCGCGGAAATCGCAAAGTGTTGCAGTAATAAGCCGGTATGACGCGTATCCTCGGCAGCAACCAGATCAACCGACTGCAACACCGAGAGAGCACGCTGCGTTATGTCGCCAAGATTGCCGATAGGCGTCGGGACAATATAGAGCTGGCCCTGAGAATTCTCGATGGAATCGTGTTGTTTCATTGTTTAGTCCGTATTGCCGATTTAATATTGAATATTGATTAAAAAAAAACTCACTGGATACAGTATGGTACCGTCAACCTTAATTCGTTCAAAAGCCGTACGCTGCCTGCCTGTTGTGCTTGCCGCACTGTTTTTTGCCGGCTGCGGAACGCAGAAACCGGATCAAAGTTCTGCCCATATGCAGGGTGAAGCGCAGGCAAATTCCGCTTTCTACCTTCAGCAAATGCAGCAAAGCTCGAATGATACCAAGACCAACTGGCAATTACTCGCGATACGTGCCCTGATACAAGAAGGGAAGCGCCAGCAAGCGACCGAGCTGTATCAACAGTTGCCCGAAGAACTCAACGATGAACAGCGCCGTGAACGAAGCTTGCTGGACATTGAATTGATTCTGGCCAATAAGAATTACCAGGGCGCCGCCGCCGCGCTGGCTTCGCTGGATACCTCAGGATTCAACGATGCGCAAAAGGCCCGCTACTATCAGGCGCAAATCGATGCCAGCCAGGGTCGCCCTTCTCTGGCATTGCTGCGCGCGCTGGTAGCCCAGGAGCCCTTGCTGAAACCGGCTGATAAGCAAAAAAATATCGATGCCACCTGGCAGGCGCTGTCATCCATGACGCCTGAGCAAGCCAAAGCCCTGGTGATTAATGCCGATGAAAACGTCCTGCTTGGCTGGCTGGACTTACAACGCATGTGGTTTGATAACCGAAACGATCCGGCGATGCTCAAAGCCGGGATCAAGGACTGGCAGACCCGTTATCCGCAAAACCCTGGCGCGAAAATGCTGCCGACACAGCTGATAAACGTTCAGAACTTTAAACCGGCGTCGACGGATAAAATCGCGCTGTTGTTACCACTTAATGGCCAGGCCGCCGTATTCGGTCGCGCTATCCAGCAAGGCTTTGAAGCGGCGAAAAATACCGGCGCAAGCCCGGTAAACACTCCACAGCCGGACGTAGCGGCGCAACCGACGGCTGAGAATGCGCCGCAGGCGGTGAATGCCGACGGCGTAGCAAGCCCAGCGGCAGCGTCGGTTAACGATTTAACCCAGGACGCCTCCGCGCCCGTTTCAGAACCCGCAGCCCAGACGCCTGTGGCGCAGGCTGCCGCAAGCGCCCCTGCTAACCCCGGCGCGGAAATTAAAATCTATGACACCAGCAGCCAGCCGCTTAACCAGGTGCTGGATCAGGTACAACAAGATGGCGCCAGTATTGTCGTAGGGCCGCTGTTGAAACCTAACGTTGAGGAGTTGCTACGCAGTAATACCCCTCTCAACGTCCTGGTACTTAATGAACCGGAAAACGTACAACCTCGTGCCAATCTTTGTTATTTCGCCCTTTCCCCGGAAGACGAAGCTCGTGACGGTGCGTCACACATCTGGCAACAGGGCCATCGCAATCCACTGATTCTGGTGCCGCGTAACTCGTTAGGCGATCGCGTGACGCGCGCGTTTGCTGAACAATGGCAGCACCTGGGCGGCGGTACTGTATTGCAGCAAAAATTTGGTTCAGTCTCTGAACTCAAAATGGGCATTAACAGTGGCTCCGGCATTGCATTAACCGGCTCGCCGGTGGCGTCCAGCTTGCCCACTCAACCCGCCACCACCATCGGTGGCCTGACGATTCCCGCGCCGCCGACAGATGCTCAGATAACCGCCGGCAGCAGTGGAAATGTAGATGCGGTTTACATTGTGGCAAGCCAGGATGAAGTGGCGTTAATCAAACCGATGATCGCAATGCGTACCGGCAGCCGCAACGGCGCGACGCTGTACGCCTCGTCACGCAGCTCGCAAGGCAGCACCGGGCCAGACTTCCGTCTTGAGATGGAAGGCCTGCAATTTAGCGAAATCCCTATGCTGGCGGGCGAAAACCCATCGCTTCAGCAGCAAGCGCTGGCCGCGGTAAATAACGATTATTCACTGGCGCGTCTGTACGCCATGGGCGTAGACGCCTGGTCGCTGGCCAACCATTTCTCGCAGATGCGCCAGGTTCAGGGGTTCCAGCTCAGCGGTAATACCGGCATGTTGACCGCCAATCAGGACTGCGTCATCAACAGGAAGTTAACATGGCTCAAATACCAACAAGGACAGGTGGTGCCAGCCAACTAAGTGCACAACAGGGCGCCGCCTGGGAGCACCAGGCGCGCCTGTGGCTGGAGCGTAAAGGATTACGTTTCGTCGCGGCGAATGTACGCGAGCGTTGGGGTGAGATTGATTTGATCATGAAACACCGCCATGTCATCGTCTTTGTTGAGGTGCGCTATCGCCGCTCCGCCCGTTTTGGCGGCGCGGCTGCCAGCGTGACGTTCGCCAAACAACATAAATTATTACAAACCGCGCGCTGCTGGCTCGCCCGTCACTCTGAGAGTTTTGATACTGTGGATTGCCGGTTTGATGTGTTAGCCTTCACCGGCAACCAGGTCGAGTGGATTGAGAACGCGTTTTCCGCCTGATAATCAATTGACTTATTTTTCAAAGGATCGCTGTGTTAGAACGAATCAAAGTCTGCTTTACGGAAAGCATTCAAACTCAAATTGCCGCCGCTGAAGCCCTTCCGGATGCCATTTCTCGTGCGGCAATGACGCTGGTTCAGTCCTTACTCAATGGCAATAAGATCCTCTGCTGCGGCAACGGCACGTCTGCTGCGAATGCTCAGCATTTTGCCGCCAGCATGATCAATCGGTTCGAAACCGAACGCCCCAGTTTACCTGCGATTGCACTAAATACTGATAATGTAGTGTTAACGGCGATCGCAAACGATCGTTTGCATGAAGAAGTTTATGCTAAACAGGTTCGTGCTTTAGGCCATGCCGGCGATGTGTTACTGGCGATCTCCACCCGCGGTAATAGTCGGGATATCGTTAAAGCGGTGGAAGCCGCTGTAACGCGGGATATGACCATTGTCGCACTCACCGGCTACGACGGCGGCGAGCTGGCGGGCCTGCTTGGGCCGCAGGATGTAGAAATTCGTATCCCCTCTCACCGCAGCGCACGTATTCAGGAAATGCATATGCTGACGGTGAATTGTCTTTGCGATTTGATAGATAACACGCTTTTCCCTCACCAGGATGATTAAGGAGTACACATGAAGGCATTTTCGCCCCTCGCAGTCCTTATTGCCGCGTTGCTATTACAGGGTTGCGTTGCCGCAGCAGTGGTTGGTACTGCGGCGGTAGGTACTAAAGCCGCTACCGATCCGCGCTCGGTAGGCACTCAGGTTGACGATGGAACGTTGGAATTGCGCGTAAATAGCGCCTTATCCAAAGATGAGCAGATCAAAAAACAAGCGCGAATCAATGTGACGGCGTATCAAGGCAAAGTGTTGCTGACGGGACAAAGCCCGAACCCTGAACTGGCCACACGAGCGAAACAAATCGCGATGGGCGTTGAGGGCACGACCGAAGTGTATAACGAAGTGCGTCAGGGCCAGCCGATTGGTTTAGGCACCGCGTCTACTGACACCTGGATTACCACCAAAGTGCGCTCCCAGTTGCTGGCAAGCGATCTGGTGAAATCTTCCAATGTCAAAGTCACGACCGAGAACAGTGAAGTGTTTTTGCTGGGGCTGGTAACCGACCGTGAAGGCAAGGCTGCGGCAGATATCGCAAGCCACGTGAGCGGCGTTAAACACGTCACCACCGCGTTTACTTACATCAAGTAATCCTGTGCCCGCGGCAAACCCGCGGGCGTTTTTATGTCATCCTCATGCGCCTGCTCTGGCGCGCGCTCGCAGCTCAGCAGAATCCAGTATCGTCACGCCGGGAGCGTTATCCATCAGCGCTTCGTGCAACATTGCCAGCGCGACATCCCGCGCCTGGATAGACTTCCATTTCCCTGGCAGCAGACCAAATAGCGGCGCAAGCAGGGATTCATTAAAACGATTTTTGTTGCGCTCTCCAAGCAGCATAGAGGGGCGGGCAATCGTTAATCGCGGCCAACCCTGGGCGCGCAGCGCCTCTTCCATCTCACCTTTTACCCGATTATAAAAAAACGGCGAGTGCGCATTGGCGCCCATGGCGCTCACTACCAGCATATGCGTGGCGCCAAGCCGTAACCCAGTCAGGCCGGTATCCACCACCAGCGTAAAGTCAGCGTGGACAAATGCCTCTTTGGTGCCCGCTTCACGTCGCGTCGTGCCAAGGCAGCAGAATACCGTATCCACCGGCCCGGTCGCCTGCGCTAAGGCATCCGTCAGTTGCGGATCGTGCGGGTTAAACATTTTGTCCATGGGCGTAAGCGGTTTGCGACTTGGCGCGATGATTTCGCCGATGCGAGGCTCCTCATTCAGCAGCCGAAGTAAGTGCCCGCCAACTAAACCACTGGCTCCCGTAATCAGTACCCGGCTCATTATTTCCCCCTTGCAGATTAATCCGTGTTGCAAAGCTATGCCCTTCAACCAGGCTTAATAGTCAGTATTTACTATTTTCTTTGTTTCAGCGTTAAAAACGAACTGAGGAGTAAACATGAGCAAGAAGATTGCAGTCCTGATTACCGACGAGTTCGAAGATTCTGAATTCACTTCTCCGGCAGAAGCGTTCAAAAAAGCAGGCCATGAAGTGGTAACCATCGAAAAAAAAGCCGGCAACACAGTGAAAGGTAAACAAGGCGAAGCGGAAGTGACCATCGATAAAAGCATTGATGACGTCAGCCCGTCTGAGTTTGATGCCTTGCTGCTACCGGGCGGCCACTCGCCGGACAGCCTGCGTGGCGATACGCGCTTTGTGGATTTCACCCGTGAATTTGTGGAAAGCGGCAAACCTGTTTTCGCCATTTGCCATGGGCCGCAGCTACTTATCAGCGCGGATGTCATTCGTGGCCGTAAACTCACCACCGTCACGCCAATCGTGATTGATGTGAAAAACGCTGGCGCGGAGTACTTCGACCAGGAAGTTGTGGTGGATAACGATCAACTGGTGACCAGTCGTACGCCAGACGACCTTCCTGCGTTTAACCGCGAAGCCTTGCGTCTACTGGGTAATTAATGCCTGACGCTGCCAGATAAATTTTTTACCAAAGCCCAGAGTGTTGTCAGTGAATTTCAGCTCATTGAGCTGAATGGCCCAGACTGGCGCTGACATCATTCTGGCGACAGGGAAGCGGCGATTATAACGCTCGCGCAGTGGCGCGCCTTCCTGCGCATCAAGCAGTCGTAACTCCCCTTTAAACTGCACGCCACGAATTAACGCCACGTTTTTGGTTTGGCCGCTTACGGTACCCGCCACTCTTGTCTGCGTGCTGCTGATTTGACCGTGTCGGGTTTGCGGGTCACTTAAGAAATAGAAGGCCACATCCTGCGGGCAGTAAAGGTAGAACGCATTCGCGCACCACATATCCTGTTCATTGGCCACACAATAACTCACCACATGTTGTTTACCGAGCCATCGGCTGATGATGTCCAGTGCTTCCATACCCCCTCCGAAAAGTGTTTTGGCACACACTGCCACAGTGCCGCCGCGATCAAAGCGTGATAAGGTGCCGTCTACTTCTTCCCCTGAAAAACGCTTTATTAACTGCCGTTTATGAACAGTTGGTTTCTCTATCTGATTCGCACCGCTGACAATCGCCTATATACCGGTATTACGACTGATACCGCGCGCCGTTTACAGCAACATCAAACAGGTAAAGGCGCACGCGCATTACGTGGTAAAGGCGAATTAACGCTGGTATTTGCCGAGCCGGTTGGCGACCGTTCGCAAGCCCTACGTCTAGAGTACCGCATTAAACAATTACCGAAGCGGGAAAAAGAGCGTTTAGTGGCGGGAGAAATCGCGCTGGCGGATCTCTTTACAGAGCGGCCAGCGCCGGTAATCAAAAACGATTAAAGTGCTCGTGATACTCCACCAGCCCGCTTACGCCCTTAAGCGCATCCGGCGCCAGAGGGTGGATGTGGAACGCACTTTCGGTGCCCGGCCAGCGGCAGTGTAAATCGTGATGGGCGGCAAGCTCAAAGCCGAAGCGGCTGTACAGTGCAGGATCGCCCAACGCCACTACCGCGGCGTAACCGAATTCGTTCAGGGAATCGAGTCCTTCATAAACTAACTGACGCGCCAGCCCCTGACCGCGTAAGGATTCCTCCACCACCAACGGCGCAAGCCCTACCCATTGCAGGTCTTCACCGTGTATGCTCACCGGGCTGAAGGCGACATAACCGACCACATGCCCTTCATCATCTGTCGCGACCAGGCCTAAAGTCAGCATGCCATCTTCACGCAGATCATGAATCAGATCCGCCTCTTTTCCATCAGGAAAAGCGCGGCGCAACAGTGCATCAATACCGGGTGCATCTATGGGAATTTCTACACGAATTAGCATGGTTCACCTAATGAGGTTGCTTTGGTCGAGGGTTCTTCTTTTAATCCCGCCTCGACGAAATCAGCCAGTTGCAGAAGCATAATGCGCAGCGGTTTCGGCATTGACTCCAGCTCGATGGCATCCATCAGATTCTTTACGTACAGACCCAGTTCGGTATCGCCTTCAATCAACAGACGGCGCTGGAAGAATAACGTATCCGGATCCTGCTTGCGCGCGGCAATCATCAACAGATCGCTGGCATCAGCGCTGAAACTCACATCCGCCGGGGCATCTTCTTTCACCACCAGACGATCGTTTTCAACGGACATAAACCATCTTAGCCCAATGTCCCGTACTTCAATACACAGCCAGCGTCCGTCAAGGAACTCAAGCTCACCGTCCTGAAGTGCCTGGCGGAACTGCCAGGATAAGACTTGTTCGAGTACCTGTCGCTTCAGAGCAAAGGGCGCAAGCTTAACGGGCGTCCTCATCAGTGATGGGCCGAGACGAACCAGACGCGAACGCAGTTTATCTAACACGAACTCTACTCCTTGATATCTATCGACACATCATTGTGCCATATCATTTCCGTGGTATAGCGGCGTAAATCAAGATTTTAAACGTTTAACTTACCCCTTTATTGATTTCATCAATCTACCTTTAGCTGCCTCAAATCAAAAATTGTCGCCGCCAGGTTAACTAGAATCGCCGTTCATTAACAATATGGCGACTTTTAAAAAGCCGCCGGGCGAGTCGTTGCCCTCACCTTCAGGAAATTTTATGGAGTTGCTGTGTCCTGCCGGAAACTTGCCGGCACTGAAAGCGGCCATCGAAAACGGCGCTGATGCGGTTTATATCGGCCTGAAAGACGATACCAACGCCCGCCATTTTGCAGGCCTCAACTTTACTGAAAAAAAACTTCAGGAAGCGGTGAGCGTGGTTCATCAGCACCGCCGCAAGCTGCATATTGCGATTAACACCTTTGCACACCCTGATGGCTATCAACGCTGGGAGCGTGCGGTGGATATGGCGGCGCAATCCGGCGCTGATGCGCTGATTTTAGCGGATATCGCCATGCTCGAATACGCGGCGGAGCGCTACCCCCATGTTGAACGCCACGTTTCCGTTCAGGCTTCCGCCACCAATGAAGAAGCGATCCGCTTTTATCATCGTAACTTCGATGTGGCGCGTGTGGTGCTGCCTCGTGTGTTGTCTATTCATCAGGTGAAACAACTGGCGCGCGTAACGCCGGTGCCACTTGAAGTGTTCGCCTTTGGCAGCCTGTGCATTATGGCGGAAGGCCGCTGTTATCTCTCTTCTTACCTGACCGGCGAGTCGCCCAATACCGTGGGTGCCTGCTCACCGGCGCGTTTTGTTCGCTGGCAGCAAACGCCGCAAGGGCTGGAGTCACGCCTCAACGACGTGCTTATCGACCGTTATCAGGAAGGAGAAAACGCCGGTTATCCTACATTGTGCAAAGGGCGTTATGTGGTGGATGGCCAGCGCTATCACGCCCTTGAGGAGCCCACCAGCCTGAATACCCTGGAACTGCTGCCTGAGCTACTCGCGGCAAATATTGCTTCGGTCAAAATTGAAGGCCGCCAGCGCAGCCCGGCGTATGTCAGCCAGGTGGCGAAAGTATGGCGTCAGGCCATCGATCGTTGCATGGCAAATCCAGAGCAATTCCAGGCGCAGCAAGCCTGGATGGACACGCTGGGCGCGATGTCCGAAGGCACGCAAACGACCCTGGGCGCGTATCACCGCAAATGGCAGTAAAGGAATCATCATGAAATATTCAGTAGGGCCGGTGCTCTATTACTGGCCAAAAGCCACGCTTGAGAAATTTTATCAGGCGGCGGCGAACAGTAGCGCCGACATTATCTATCTTGGCGAGTCGGTGTGCAGTAAGCGCCGCGATACAAAAGTCGGCGACTGGCTGGACATGGCGAAAACGCTGGCGGCCAGCGGCAAACAAGTGGTGCTTTCAACTCTGGCACTGGTGCAGGCCCCTTCAGAACTCAACGAGCTAAAACGCTATGTTGAGAATGGCGAGTTTCTGATAGAAGCCAGTGATTTCGGCACCGTCAATATGGCGTATGAGCGCGGATTGCCGTTTGTCGCAAGCCATGCGCTCAACTGCTATAACGCCGTGACGCTGCGCCGTCTTGCGAATCAAGGCATGATGCGCTGGTGTATGCCGGTTGAGCTGTCCCGTGACTGGCTGGTGAATTTACTTACGCAGTGTGAAGCGCTGGGGATCCGTAATCAGTTTGAAGTGGAAGTTTTAAGCTATGGTCATTTGCCCCTGGCCTATTCCGCTCGCTGTTTTACCGCACGCTCAGAAGACCGGCCCAAAGATGAATGCGAAACGTGCTGCATCAACTACCCTACCGGGCGTGTTATTCACTCCCAGGAGGGCCAGCAAGTGTTTGTGTTGAACGGCATTCAGACCATGAGCGGCTATGTCTACAACCTGGGCAATGAACTGACTTCCATGCAGGGTTTAGTGGATGTAGTACGGCTTTCACCGCTGGGTGAAGAGACGCTTACCCTGCTTAACGCCTTTCGCGCCAATGAAACTGGCACGGCGCCGCTGGCGCTTGAAGCCAACAGCGACTGCAATGGTTACTGGCGTCGTCTGGCTGGGCTGGAACTCCAGGCGTAAAAAAAGCTCACTTTGTTAACAGCAAACAGCGAATTTTAATGCAGTATTAAAAGGTACAGCTTTCCGGCTGACGAAACGCATGCAAGCCGGAGGCAGACCTTTAATCTGAAATAGTGCTGTGACAAAGTGAGCTGCTATGACCACCCAATCAACTGTACCTTTCTCTTTGCTTGACCTAGCGCCTATCCCGCAAGGGCAAAGCGCCCGGGATGCCTTTCATCATTCTCTGGATTTAGCGAAGCTCGCCGAAGCGCGCGGTTATCACCGCTATTGGCTTGCAGAACACCATAATATGACCGGTATCGCCAGTGCGGCGACATCGGTGCTGATAGGTTATCTTGCCGCGCATACCTCAACACTGCGCCTCGGATCCGGCGGCGTGATGCTGCCCAACCACTCGCCGCTGGTGATTGCCGAGCAGTTCGGCACTCTCGATGCACTATATCCAGGACGCATTGAACTCGGCCTTGGCCGTGCGCCGGGTAGCGATCAGCGCACCATGATGGCTTTACGCCGCCATATGAGTGGCGATATCGACAATTTCCCACGCGATGTAAATGAGCTGGTGGAATGGTTTGACGCGCGTGACCCCAATCCTGCTGTCCGACCGGTTCCGGGCTATGGCGCTAAAATTCCGGTCTGGCTGTTAGGCTCAAGCCTGTATAGTGCACAACTCGCGGCTCAAATGGGGCTGCCCTTCGCGTTTGCCTCACACTTCGCGCCGGACATGCTGCTCCAGGCGCTACATCTCTATCGCAGCCAGTTCAAGCCGTCCAGTCGCCTGGAAAAACCCTATGCGGTGGTATGCATTAATATTGTGGCTGCCGACAGTAACCGTGACGCCGAGTTTTTGTTTACGTCAATGCAGCAGGCATTTGTGAAACTGCGCCGCGGCGAGGCCGGGCAACTGCCGCCGCCCGTCGAGAGCATGGAAAATATCTGGAGTCCGGCTGAACAGTACGGCGTTCAGCAGGCGCTGGGGATGTCGCTTGTGGGCGATAAAGCCAAAGTGCGCCATGGTTTACTGTCGATCCTGCGGGAAACTGAGGCCGACGAAATCATGGTCAACGGGCAGATTTTTGATCATCAGGCCCGTTTGCACTCTTTTGATTTAGCGATGCAGGTTCGCGAATCGCTCTAAGAAAACGCCCTCCTTAGCGGAGGGCTTTTTTTATTGATAAACCGGCAGCAGGTTTGCTGTCGATAACAGATGCACGACGGCATTGCCGATACCAAACACTAAAATCAGGACTATCATCGGCGTACCGCCCCAGACGCGGAACAGCGGGCTACCGAAGCGTTTACGCGACGCACGGGCCAGTAAAGCGGGCACAATGGCGGCCCAGATGGTGGCAGCCAGCCCGGCAAAGCCGATGGCGTACAGAAAACCGTTTGGCCACAACATCCCACCAGCGACAGGCGGCACGAAGGTCAGCAGCACCGTTTTAAAGCGTCCCGCCGGGGTATCATCAAAACCACACAAATCCGCCAGATAATCGAAAAGCCCCAGCGTCACGCCCAGAAAAGAACTCGCCACCGCAAAGTTTGAAAATACAATCAGCAGTAGATCGAGCGTTTTGCTGTTCAGTACGCCAGACAGCGCCTGAACCAGCACATCGATATTCCCGCCCTGACTGGCAATATCGATAAAGGCCGGACGCGGAATGTTCCCCATTGTCGCCAGTAACCAGACGGTATACAGCGCCAGCGCAATCAGCGTTCCCCCAACAATACAACGAACAATAGTGCGGGGATCTTTACCGTAGTACTTCATCAGGCTTGGCACATTGCCGTGATAACCGAATGAGGCCAGGCAAAACGGCAGCGTCATTAATAAGTACGGTAAGTATGACGACTGCGATTGCGACACGTTGAGCAGCGTGGTGGGTTCCACATGCCCCAGAAGACTGCCGAAAGTCAGGAAAAAAGTAATCACCTTCGCACCCAGAACAATCGCTGTCATTCTGCTGACCGCACGAGTACTGAGCCACACCACAAAGGCCACCAGCAAGGCGAATAGTAACCCTGCCAGACGGGGTGAAAAAGAGACTGACATTTCTGACAGAGTATGGTGAAGAATCGATCCGCTTGCCGAGATGTAGGCATAAGTCAGGATATACAGCACAAAGGCGATAGAGAGGCCGTTAATCCACGTCCAGTATTTGCCGAGCAGGTCTCTGGTCATGGTATCGAAACTGGCGCCAGGCGCGTAATTAAGATTCGCTTCAAGGATCATTAGCCCGGAATGCAGCATGCAAAACCAGGTTACCCCTAACGCCGCTAGCGACCAAAAAAACCACGCGCCAGACATGACTACCGGGAGAGAAAACATGCCTGCGCCGATAATAGTGCCAGCGATAATCACAATGCCGCCAAGGGATGAGGGCGCGACGCTGGTGGTCGAAAGGGTTGCCATCTGATGTCCTGTATGAATGTTCGAATCCCGAAATGGATGCGTCATTGTACCAGTACATGAGTACAAAACAGATAAAAAAAGTCCCAATCATTTTGATCGGGACTGTTCATTAAACTTTACACTGTGTAAAACACAGCTGGTTCAGGACGGCTTATGCGTCACCGAAACGACGACGGGTCGGTGCTGCGCCATCTTCACGACGCGGACCACGGCCACCTTCACGACGTTCACCGCTGAAGCTACGGCCTGCGCCGCCTTCACGACGTTCGCCACTGAAACGACGACCTTCACCACGGCCACCTTCACGACGCTCACTGCTACCGCTGCCGAAGCCACCACGAGCAGGCGCGCCAGCACCACCGCCACGGCGTTCACCGCCACGATCCGGACGCGGTTGCGCGTCACCCAGCAGTTGCATATTCATCGGTTTGTTGAGAATACGCGTGCGGGTAAAGTGTTGCAGTACTTCGCCCGGCATACCTTTCGGCAGTTCGATAGTGGAGTGGGAAGCAAACAGCTTGATGTTACCAATGTAACGGCTGCTGATATCGCCTTCGTTAGCAATGGCACCCACGATGTGACGTACTTCAACGCCATCATCACGACCCACTTCAATGCGGTACAGCTCCATATCGCCAACGTCACGACGTTCACGACGCGGACGCTCTTCGCCGCCCTCACGCTGAGGACGATCGCTGCGCGGACCACGATCGTTACGATCGGCACGACGCTCAAAACGCTCGTCACGTTCACGGAACTCACGACGCGGACGCATCGGCGCATCCGGCGGCAGGATCAGCGGACGTTCGCCCTGTGCCATTTTCAGCAACGCAGCGGCCAGCGTTTCGAGATCCAGTTCTTCACCTTCAGCAGTCGGCTGGATTTTCGCCAGCAATGCACGGTACTGATCCAGATCGCTGCTTTCCAGCTGCTGTTGGACTTTCGCGGCAAATTTTTCCAGACGGCGTTTGCCCAGCAGTTCTGCGTTCGGCAGTTCCACTTCCGGAATAGTCAGCTTCATGGTGCGTTCAATGTTACGCAGCAGACGACGCTCGCGGTTCTCAACGAACAGCAGGGCGCGGCCAGCACGACCCGCACGGCCGGTACGACCAATACGGTGAACGTAAGATTCTGAATCCATAGGGATATCGTAGTTAACAACCAGGCTGATACGCTCAACGTCCAGGCCACGTGCTGCCACGTCGGTTGCAATCAGGATATCCAGACGACCGTCTTTCAGACGTTCCAGGGTTTGCTCACGCAGCGCCTGATTCATGTCACCGTTAAGTGCGGCACTGTTGTAACCGCTACGCTCCAGCGCTTCAGCCACTTCCAGGGTCGCGTTTTTGGTACGCACGAAAATGATCGCCGCATCAAAATCTTCAGATTCCAGGAAACGTACCAGCGCTTCGTTTTTACGCATACCGTGGACAGTCCAGTAGCTCTGGCTGATGTCCGGACGGGTCGTAACGCTTGATTGAATGCGTACTTCCTGCGGATCTTTCATAAAGCGGCGCGTAATACGACGAATGGCTTCTGGCATCGTTGCAGAGAACAGAGCGGTCTGGTGACCTTCCGGGATCTGCGCCATGATGGTTTCAACGTCTTCGATGAAGCCCATACGCAACATTTCATCAGCTTCATCCAGTACCAGACCTTTCAGGCTGGACAGGTTCAGCGTACCGCGTTTTAAATGGTCAAGCAGGCGGCCTGGGGTACCCACAACAATCTGCGGGCCCTGACGCAGGGCGCGTAACTGCACGTCATAACGCTGACCGCCGTAAAGGGCAACCACGTTTACGCCATGCATATGTTTAGAGAAGTCCGTCATGGCTTCAGCAACCTGAACCGCCAGTTCGCGGGTCGGAGCCAGCACCAGAATCTGCGGCGCTTTCATTTCGGGATCAAGGTTGTTCAGCAGCGGTAAAGAGAACGCTGCGGTTTTGCCGCTGCCTGTCTGGGCCATACCCAGTACATCGCGACCACCAAGCAGGTGCGGAATACACTCAGCCTGGATTGGAGATGGCTTTTCGTAACCCAGATCGTTAAGGGCTTCAAGGATAGGAGTTTTCAGCCCCAGATCAGCAAAAGTGGTTTCGAATTCAGTCATGTAGTACGTGTGCCTCAAGATAAATGGCGGCCAGTCTACATAACTCATCATGAAAAAGATCTGCAATTTTCATTAAAAAGTGTGAACCGGCTCAAATTTGATTGATTGACGAACAAAAACGCCCTCACCCGCTAAGGTGATGACTTTAAAAAAGTTTATGGGCTGATTGATGTCCGTCAGCTATTGCTGGTCCGATTCTGCCAGGTCTTCTTGCTCCTGGCCCAAGAGCGCTAGTTCCAACAATGCGTAACGGTGTTCAACGTAGTTATGTACGTTGTTAGCTACCGCTAACTTGAACAGTGCCTTAGCGCTGTCCGTATCCCCCAGACTTAGGTAGTACTTACCTAAATAGAAGTTGGTTTCACTGAGATGCTCAGCGAGCGAGGTGTTATCCGTTGCGTTCGCCTTGAGACTGTCCATCAACGTGGTTTCGTTAATGTGTCCCAGGTAGAACTCGACAATGTTCCATCCCCATTGTTCTTTATCCGATTTATCCAGGCGCTGTTGCAGCGACGCCTTGGCCTGTTTCTCATCCAGTTTGCTTTCAGCAATATAGAGCCACAGACTACGGAAAGGATCATTGGGATCGTCTTGATAAAACGCCAGCAGATCATCTTGCGCTAATCGGTAACGTCCGCCGTAATAGAGGGCGATACCGCGATTTAAATGCGCGTAGTTGTAAGTTGGATCAAGCTCAAGTACAGAATCAAACGCTTCATAGGCAGCATCAAAATTGCCTGCCTGCGTTAAATAAATGCCTAAGTAATTGAATACTTCAGGCATATCAGGGCGGATAGCCAGCGCTTGTGAAAAATCATTTCGCGCCAGTGCCCGCAAACCAAGACTATCATACAACACTCCGCGCTCATATAAAAGCTGAGCGCGTTCATCATCGGTTAAAGCCCGACTGGCAAGAATTTGTTCCATACGTGCCAGAATCACTTCTTGCTGTAAAGTCGGTTGCAATGGTACCGCGAGGACTTCACTCTTACGCCAGGCAGAGTTGTTGCATCCTGCCAGCGTGAGAGCTGTCGCAACGAAACACCAGCGCAAAAAAGGCTTCATTTCCCACTCCCGAAGACAACAATTGGATGAACGTCCTGTTCCCCGGTTGCAAACCCGGCTTCCAGCCCGGTATCAAAGAGCTCTCCATGAAACCATGGAGAGCTTAATGGCAACCCTTATTCAGCTTGCGGTGCTACCGGAGCGTCCGGTGCGGCCGCCGGCTGAGACGGCTCGGCTGCTTCTTTAATGCTTAAACGGATGCGGCCCTGGCGATCCACTTCCAGAACCTTGACCGGCACTTCCTGATTCATTTGCAGATAATCAGTGACTTTCTCAACGCGCTTGTCAGCGATTTGTGAAATATGCACCAGGCCTTCTTTGCCGCCGCCAATAGCAACGAACGCACCAAAATCTACGATACGCGTAACTTTGCCGTTATAGACGCGGCCCACTTCGATTTCAGCGGTGATCTCTTCGATACGACGAATAGCGTGTTTCGCTTTGTCGCCATCGGTCGCCGCGATTTTCACGGTGCCGTCATCTTCGATTTCAATAGTAGTGCCCGTTTCTTCGGTCAGCGCACGGATAACAGAACCACCCTTGCCGATAACATCTTTGATCTTATCCGGGTTGATTTTGATGGTATGGATACGCGGAGCGAACTCGGAGATATCGCCGCGCGGTGCGTTGATAGCCTGTTCCATTACGCTCAGGATGTGCAGACGCGCGCCCTTAGCCTGGTTCAGTGCCACCTGCATGATTTCGCGGGTGATGCCTTCGATTTTAATGTCCATCTGCAGTGCAGAGATACCTTCACGGCTACCGGCCACTTTAAAGTCCATGTCGCCCAGATGATCTTCATCACCCAGAATATCAGACAGAACAACAAAGTTATCGCCTTCTTTTACCAGACCCATCGCGATACCCGCAACGGCGGCTTTAATCGGCACGCCTGCGTCCATCAGCGCCAGAGAAGCGCCGCACACGGAAGCCATGGAAGAAGAACCGTTAGATTCAGTGATTTCAGACACAACGCGAACAGTGTACGGGAAGCGCTCGGCATCCGGCATAACAGCCATTACACCACGTTTCGCCAGACGACCGTGACCAATTTCACGACGCTTAGGCGAACCTACCATTCCGGTTTCACCTACGGAGTACGGAGGGAAGTTGTAATGGAACAGGAAGTTGTCAGTACGCTCGCCCATCAGTTCATCAAGGTTCTGCGCATCACGCGCGGTACCCAGAGTCGCGGTAACCAGCGCCTGCGTTTCGCCACGGGTGAACAGGGCGGAACCGTGAGTACGCGGCAGCACGCCAGTACGCACATCCAGACCACGGATCATATCTTTTTCACGACCATCGATACGCGGCTCGCCACGCAGAACGCGGCTACGAACCACATTTTTCTCGATAGCGTGCAGAATATCGTTCAGTTCGTTTTCATCCAGCGCTTCGCCTTCAGCTTGTTCAGCCTGAAGCGCGGCGATAACGTCAGATTTGATAGCGTCGATCTGAGAATAACGTTCTTGTTTATCCGTAATGCGATAAGCGTCGCTCAGGCGAGATTCGGCCAGCGCAGCAACACGGCTATTCAGCGCGTCGTTTGCTGCTTCAGGCTGCCAGTCCCAACGCGGTTTGCCCGCTTCAGCGACCAGCGCGTTGATGTTTTCAATCACAACTTGTTGTTGATCGTGACCGAACACGACCGCGCCCAGCATCTGGTCTTCGCTCAGCAGTTCAGCTTCGGATTCAACCATCAGCACAGCACCTGCGGTGCCTGCGACAACCAGATCCAGCTTGCTGTTTTTCAGTTCGTCAGCCGTCGGGTTCAGAACGTATTGATCGTTGATGTAACCAACGCGTGCTGCGCCGATTGGACCATTGAACGGAATACCAGACAGGCTCAGAGCGGCGGAAGCGCCGATCATCGCAACGATATCCGGATGAACCTGTGGGTTCACGGAAACGACGGTCGCAATAACCTGAACTTCGTTCACGAAACCTTCAGGGAACAGCGGACGCACCGGACGGTCAATCAGACGTGCAATCAGGGTCTCGCCTTCGCTTGGACGGCCTTCACGACGGAAGAAGCTACCCGGGATACGACCAGCAGCGTAGGTACGCTCCTGATAGTTAACCGTCAGCGGGAAGAAGTCCTGACCTGCTTTCGCTTTTTTCTGACCAACAACGGTCACGAGTACTGCGGTGTCATCCATGCTTACCATCACTGCGGCGGTAGCCTGGCGCGCCATCATACCAGTCTCTAACGTGACGGTATGTTGGCCATACTGAAATTTACGTACGATCGGATTTAGCAAAATAATACCCTTTCTGAATGAATGACAGCACACCGATTAGGCGTGCTGTTGAGTATCGATTTTCTTTGCATCCTCGCGACTAATGACAACCCTAACCCCTTCGTGGAGTAAAGCCTCTCATTAGCCGCGCGAACCTCTGCACAAGAAAATCCCTTCAGGCAACAATACAGTAGTTTACTGTGGATTTCTGCCATCTGGTTGAAAAAAGGGGCCATAAGGCCCCCTTTTCTGAAACTCGCAAGAGTTAGCGACGCAGGCCCAGACGTTCGATCAGGCTGGTATAACGTGCTACATCTTTACGTTTCAGGTAGTCGAGCAATTTACGACGCTGAGAAACCATGCGCAACAGACCACGACGGCTGTGGTGATCTTTTTTGTGCTCTGCAAAGTGACCTTGCAGGTGGTTAATCTGAGCAGTCAGCAGTGCAACCTGTACTTCGGTAGAACCGCTGTCGTTAGTACCACGACCAAACTCAGAAACGATTTTAGCTTTAGCTTCAACGCTTAGAGACATTTTCAACTCCAAAATTATAGATAAAAAAGAGGGTGCCGATCTCTAATTCAGCTACCCCATATACCTGCCAGCGTTAAAGCAACGACTAACAGTGTATTTAGCCGCGATATTCTACCTGTCACAGCAGCTTATCGCAAATGTTAGTCGTGGTATTCCACAACCAAACGGCGGGGCGCAACACGACCTTCATCGTCGATTTCGCCCATACCGATAAACTTACATTCATCGCCTTCAGTCACGCGCACTAGGCCCTGCGAGGGTACATCCGCCACGCGTACTGGTTGCCCGTTTTTAAAATAACCGGCAATAACAGGCTGAATATTCACTACCGGAAAGTCTGATGCCGGACTATCCATTGGCATTAACAGCGGATCCAGAACCGTCGCCAGGTCAACGCCCTGCTCATCCGCCTGCGCACGCAGTGCCATGAGATTTTCAAGGGTCACCATGCGCTCAACAGGATACTTACTCACCGCGAGACGACGCAGATAACTGACGTGCGCGCCACACCCAAGCTTTTCTCCTAAATCGTCGATAATGGTACGAATATAGGTGCCTTTAGAACAGTGGACTTCCAGTTCCAGCTCAAGCCCTTCGTGGCGAATAAAGAGTAGCTCGTAAACCGTTATCGGTCGCGCTTCGCGCGGCACCACTATGCCCTGGCGAGCGTATTCGTATAGCGGTTTTCCCTGATACTTTAACGCCGAAAACATGGTAGGCACTTGCTGCGTTTCACCACGGAAACTTTCCAGTGCGCTTTCCAGTTCCTCTGCGGTAAACGTCACCGGCCGTTCTTCAACAATATTGCCATCGGCATCGGACGTATCGGTGCGCTGACCTAATCGTGCGATAACGCGATAGCGCTTATCGGAGTCCAGCAGGTACTGGGAAAACTTCGTCGCCTCGCCAAGGCAAATCGGCAGCATACCTGTCGCGAGCGGATCCAGCGCGCCAGTGTGGCCTGCCCGATTGGCATTAAAGAGACGTTTAACTTTTTGTAGCGCGTCGTTTGAAGAAAGCCCACCGGGCTTATCAAGCAACAAGACGCCATGCACATCGCGACCGCGACGACGAGGACGACTCATTAATCCTCCTTGCTGTCGTCCGGATTAACGCGACGCGCCTCGTCGTCTCTGATGACATTGCTCACCAGGTTAGACATGCGCATCCCTTCAACCAATGAGTTGTCATAGAAGAAGGTCAGTTCCGGCACAATGCGCAAACGCATCGCTTTACCAAGCAAAGTACGGATAAAACCAGAAGCATCCTGAAGCGCTTTAATACCGGCTTTAATGGCATCTTCGTCTTTGTCATTCAGGAAGGTTACAAATACTTTGGCATAGGCCAGATCGCGCGAGACTTCTACACCGGATACGGTCGTCATCAGGCCTAAACGCGGATCTTTAATTTCCCGCTGCAGGATGATAGCAATCTCTTTTTGCATTTCCTGAGCGACCCGCTGCGAGCGGCCAAATTCTTTCGCCATATTAAAATCTCCAGACAAATCGGGGGGCACTCGGCCCCCCTAAAATTAAGCAGTCACATCGGCTTGATTAAGCAATGGTACGTTTAATCTCAATTACTTCGAAGACTTCGATCATATCGCCAACGCGAACGTCGTTGTAGTTCTTCACGCCGATACCACATTCCATACCGTTACGGACTTCGTTAACGTCATCTTTGAAGCGGCGCAGGGATTCCAGCTCGCCTTCATAGATAACCACGTTGTCACGCAGTACGCGGATTGGGTTATGACGTTTAATCGTGCCTTCGGTAACCATACAGCCCGCGATTGCGCCAAATTTCGGTGATTTGAACACGTCACGAACTTCAGCCAGACCGATGATCTGCTGTTTCAGTTCCGGAGACAGCATGCCGCTCATCGCTGCTTTTACTTCATCAATCAAGTTATAGATGACGGAGTAGTAGCGCAGATCCAGGCTTTCCGCTTCGATAACGCGACGGGCAGAAGCATCAGCACGCACGTTGAAGCCAACCAGAATCGCATTGGAAGCGGTAGCAAGCGTCGCATCGGTCTCGGTGATGCCACCTACGCCAGAACCAATAATCTTCACCTTCACTTCGTCGGTGGAGAGTTTCAGCAGCGAATCGGTAATTGCCTCGACAGAACCCTGAACGTCGGCTTTCAGCACGATGTTCACTTCGGACACTTCGCCTTCGGTCATGTTGGCGAACATGTTTTCCAGTTTAGATTTCTGCTGGCGAGCCAGTTTAACTTCACGGAATTTACCCTGACGATAGAGAGCCACTTCACGCGCTTTCTTCTCGTCACGAACGACAGTCACTTCGTCGCCCGCAGCCGGAACGCCGGACAGCCCCAGGATTTCGACCGGAATTGACGGACCTGCTTCAGACACTTCGCGACCCAGTTCGTCACGCATCGCACGTACACGGCCATATTCAAAGCCGCACAGCACGATATCGCCTTTGTTCAGCGTACCTTCGCGAACCAGGACGCTGGCAACCGGGCCACGACCTTTATCCAGGAAGGATTCGATAACCACGCCGCTTGCCATGCCTTTACGCACGGCTTTCAGTTCGAGAACTTCAGCCTGCAGCAGGATAGCGTCAAGCAGTTCGTCAATACCGGTACCTGCTTTCGCAGAAACATGGATGAACTGGCTTTCACCGCCCCACTCTTCTGGCATGATGCCGTACTGAGACAGCTCATTCTTAACGCGATCGGGATCGGCTTCCGGTTTATCAATCTTGTTCACTGCAACCACAACCGGCACCTTCGCCGCTTTCGCGTGCTGGATAGCTTCGATGGTTTGCGGCATTACGCCGTCATCAGCAGCAACAACCAGAACCACGATATCCGTCGCCTGGGCACCACGTGCACGCATCGCGGTAAACGCGGCGTGACCCGGGGTATCCAGGAAGGTGATCATGCCGTTGTCAGTTTCAACGTGGTAAGCACCGATGTGCTGGGTAATGCCACCCGCTTCACCGGAGGCCACTTTCGTTGAACGAATGTAGTCAAGCAGTGAGGTTTTACCGTGGTCAACGTGACCCATAATGGTCACAACCGGTGCGCGCACTTCGGCTGCGGCAGCACCTGTGTCACGGTCACTCATTACCGCTTCTTCCAGCTCATTTTCACGACGCAGGATAACTTTATGGCCCATCTCTTCTGCGACAAGCTGTGCCGTTTCCTGGTCGATAACCTGGTTGATGGTAGCCATAGCGCCCAGTTTCATCATCGCTTTGATGACCTGAGAACCTTTCACCGCCATCTTGTTAGCCAGTTCGCCAACAGAGATAGTTTCGCCGATGACTACGTCACGGTTAACGGCCTGAGCCGGCTTGTTAAAGCCTTGCTGTAGCGCGCTGCCTTTACGCTTGCCGCCTTTACCGCCACGAACGGCGGCGCGAGCTTCTTCGCGATCGGCTTTAGATTCAGCGTGTTTATTGCCTTTTTTCTGACGGGCAACTTTAGTGTTACGGACACGGCCGCGGCCGCCTTCGACTTCACGATCGCTGTCATCTTCAGCCTGACGTGCGTGTTGAGACGTAGTGACATGGTAATCACTCTTGTCTTCTTCTACGGTTTCAGTGCTGGTCCAACCCGCTGCGTTTTCTTCAGCCATACGGCGTGCCTCTTCAGCAACACGGCGAGCGTTTTCTTCGAGTTTACGACGCGCTTCTTCTTCAGCCTTGCGCTTAAGCTCATTAGCTTCTGCTTCACGGCGGGCTTTTTCAGCCTGAGCGGCCTTGGTTGCTTCGTCAGTTTGTTGATTGCTCACTTTACTATTTTCCGCAGCTTCGCGTTTTGCTTGGTCGGCAAGCTCACGTTTAGCCTTTTCGTCTGCTTCGCGTTTCGCTTTCTCTTGTGCTTCACGCTTTGCTTTTTCCTGAGCCTCGCGCTTTGCAGCTTCCTCTGCTTCACGTTGGGCCTGCTCTTCCGCTTCACGCTGCGCTTGCTCTTCCGCGGCAAGGCGTTCTGCCTCAGCCGGATCACGTTTTACAAAGGTGCGTTTCTTGCGGACTTCGATCTGTACCGATTTGCTCTTACCACCGGTACCTTGAATGCTTAAAGTACTGCGCGTTTTGCGCTGTAATGTCAACTTATCCGGCGCCGAACCGTGTTCACGGTTCAGGTGGGCCAGTAAAGTTTGCTTCTCTTGCGCCGTCACAGAGTCTTCAGAAGACTTGGGGATCCCTGCATCAGCGAATTGCTGTACCAGGCGGTCCACCGAGGTCTGAATCTCTGCGGCCAGCGCTTTTACGGTTACATCAGTCATGCTGTTCCTTCCTGCTACAGTTTATTACGCTTCGTCACCAAACCAACAGATATTACGAGCGGCCATGATAAGCTCACCAGCTTTCTCATCGGTCAATTCCTCAATATCTGCAAGGTCGTCAACACCTTGTTCAGCGAGGTCTTCCAGCGTACAAACCCCACGAGCAGCTAACTTCCAGGCAAGAGAACGATCCATCCCTTCCAGGTTTAAAAGATCTTCGCTCGGCTTCTTATCGCCAAGGCTTTCTTCCTGAGCCAATGCCAGCGTCGTGAGTGCGTTTTTGGCACGTTCGCGCAATGCTTCAACGGTCGCTTCATCCAGACCGTCGATTTCAAGCAGCTCTTTCATCGGTACGTAAGCGAGTTCTTCAAGCGAGGAGAAACCTTCCTCAACCAGTACCGTAGCGAAATCTTCATCAATATCAAGATGCTTTGTGAAGATATCGATAGCGGCATGCGCTTCGGCCTGGTGTTTCGCTTGCAGATCTTCAACTGTCATAACGTTGAGTTCCCACCCGCTTAATTGCGAGGCAAGACGTACGTTCTGACCGTTACGACCGATCGCTTGTGCCAGATTTCCGGCTTCAACTGCGATATCCATGGTGTGTTTGTCTTCATCGACAACGATAGAGGCAACATCTGCCGGCGCCATCGCATTAATGACAAACTGTGCCGGGTTATCGTCCCAAAGCACGATGTCGATACGCTCGCCGCCAAGCTCAGTAGACACAGCCTGAACGCGCGCGCCGCGCATACCGACACAAGCGCCGACCGGATCAATACGCTTATCGTTGGTTTTCACGGCGATTTTCGCACGTGAACCCGGATCGCGAGCGGCTGCTTTAATTTCAATCACTTCTTCGCCAATTTCCGGCACTTCGATGCGGAACAATTCAATCAGCATTTCCGGTTTGGAACGGGTGACAAACAGTTGCGCACCACGTGCTTCCGGGCGTACTGAATAAAGAACGCCACGAATACGGTCGCCCGGGCGGAAGTTTTCGCGAGGTAACATATCTTCACGAAGAATAACGGCTTCAGCGTTACTCCCCAGATCAAGGCTGATATTGTCGCGATTAACTTTCTTCACCACACCAGTGATGATTTCGCCTTCATGTTGGCGGAACTGATCGACGACCATCGCGCGCTCGGCTTCACGTACTTTCTGTACGATGACCTGTTTCGCGGTCTGGGTCGTAATACGGTCGAAAGTGACCGATTCAATCTCATCTTCTACATAGTCGCCCACGGTGAAGTTCGGATCTTCATACTGCGCGGCTTCTAAGGTGATTTCACGGGTCGGTTGCGTCACTTCTTCAACAACCATCCAGCGGCGGAATGTTTCAAAATCACCACTTTTACGATCGATGCTTACGCGTACATCGATTTCTTGTTCGTATTTTTTCTTGGTTGCCGTGGCCAGGGCACTTTCCAGCGCTTCGAAAATCTTTTCGCGCGGAACCGCTTTTTCGTTAGAAACAGCTTCAACAACAGCCAAAATTTCTTTGTTCATCCTGGGCTTCGCCTCAATCCAGACTGTTAAAAATGGGGAACCAGATTCGCTTTCTGAATATTACTCAGTGCGAACACTTCGTCTTTTCCCTCAACCGTTACCGTGATCATCTCGCCCTCAACGGCTTTGATGACACCCTGCCATTTACGGCGATTTTGTACTGCCATACGCAGCACTACGGTCACTTCTTCGCCAATAAAACGGGTGTAGTGCTCAGCGGTAAACAGCGGACGGTCAAGACCTGGCGAGGAAACTTCCAGGTTGTATGCCACAGTGATCGGATCTTCGACGTCGAGTACAGCACTCACCTGGTGGCTCACATCAGCACAATCGTCAACATTGATGCCATCTTCACTATCAATATAGATGCGTAGCGTCGATGTGCGACCACGAAGAAACTCGATGCCGACAAGTTCATAGCCCAGTGCTTCCACCGGCGCTGTAATCATCTCTGTTAATTTTTGCTCTAATGTGGACAAGCCCACCCCCAAGACATAAAAAAAGGGCATAAAGCCCAGTTATTATTAACTCAGATAACAAAAAACCCCGATAAATCGGGGCTTTTAATAACTGAACCCTGTAAGTCGCTAATGCGACCCGGACACTTCCGAGAGAATTCTCTTTCAAAAGCCATAGTGAAAAGCGTCACCGCTCATCACAGTATATTTGAAAAAAAACTTTCAGGGAAAGTGGTTGCGGGGGCCGGATTTGAACCGACGACCTTCGGGTTATGAGCCCGACGAGCTACCAGGCTGCTCCACCCCGCGTCCGAAAACGTGGCAAATACTACGCCTAAAACGTTTAAATTGCAAATACTGCTAAGATTTGGTACCGAGGACGGGACTTGAACCCGTAAGCCCAATCGGGCACTACCACCTCAAGGTAGCGTGTCTACCAATTCCACCACCTCGGCACTTAGTGTACGGCATTGTCGATACCGTACTGAAGCTGACAACTTACTGCGGGATATCGCTGGTCGGTTTAGCCGGCGCTGCGTCCTGAGCTTTCTCCGTTTGAGCCGGAGCATTCAGGTTATCCCACTCGCTTCCTTTACCGGTTTTATGAGTATTGATATTACCCAGAGCCAGACTGATGATGAAGAACAGCGTCGCCAGAATAGCTGTCATACGGGTCATGAAGTTACCAGAACCACTTGAACCGAACAGCGTGGCGGAAGCGCCTGCTCCGAAGGAGGCTCCCATATCAGCGCCTTTACCTTGTTGCAGCATGATAAAACCCACCAGGGCAATGGCTACAATAAGGAAAACTACCAAAAGAGCTTCGTACATAATCAACCTGTTCCTTGCGGGTTAACCGCATACCAATGCTTCACCAAGTAAAGTGGGAGGCGTTTGTCATTCCCCACTGAAGCGGGTGTGAATACTAACTAAAGCCAGGGTAGCGCGCAAGACCATTTTCATCTTCCTGGTTCGTTTGCGGAAAAAAACATCAACCTTGTGACTTTCGGGACAATTTCTCCCAGCAAAGGTTAAGAATTGGTCGATTTTCCTGCCGTTGACACCAAATCACAATCGCTATCTCGCGCTGCCTTGCCTTGTTATCTGACCACAGCTGGACCAATTTTCCACAAGCAAGCTCCTCAGCAACCATTGATTCAGGCAACCAGGCCAATCCCATGCCGCGTAAAACCATTTCACGAATGCTTTCGCTTAATCCGCTTTCGAATACAGGTTTGAGTCTGGAGGCGACTTGCTGCTCCGCGGGCGCGATAATTTTCTGCACGAACGTGTAATCACTATAGCGTAACCAGGGAATGGGGCTGCGCTCATCGGAAATCTGCGCTAACAGCGGCGCGGCCATCACTGGAATAAACCGTTCATACCGCCACACGGTACGTTTAAGGTGTTCAGCCGTTTCAAGTGAGGGCTGCGCCTGCAGCAGATCGTAGGTGACTAACATATCAATCTGTCGATTAAGCAGCGCGTTGAAATGGTTATCAATGCCCTGCATACATGCATTTACCGCAAAGCTCACTTGAGGGTAAGCGCGGTGAAGATAATTAATCATGTCAGGCAGGATATTAATCGACAGCGTATGCAAGCTCACCATAACTATGGTGTTATCCGTCTGCGGGAGCATGCCCGCAATCTCGCGTTGCGCTTCTTTTAAGGTTGAAATGACATGTCTGGCATAGGGTTCAAACCGTTCCCCATAGCGCGTTAAGGTTACAGGCGTCGTCGTTCGATCAAATAACGGGGCCCCAAAGGTTTCCTCCAGCGCCTTGACGCGACGGCTGAACGCGGGTTGGGAGACGCATCGCTCCCGGGCTGCTAAAGAAAAGTTACCGTGCCGGCTCAGGCTAAGAAAATCTTCCAGCCACTTACTGTCCATGTTGTTTTCCCGTTATGCCATTTCCGTATCGTTCGATACTAAATCCGCAATAGCCACACAAACAGTAAAACATTACGTTTTATTGAGCGGCCCGGGGTGTCCTGCCTTTGATAACAACCGCCACATTTGACCTCTCTTTCATAAAAAATACAGGCTTAATATGTTTACGTTACTGACCAATGCCAGGGTTTTTGCTCCAGAGGATTTAGGAAAACAGTCCGTTTTATTGTACGGCGATAAGATTGTCTGTATTGAGAATGCGCCACCCGCGCTGCCCTTCCCTGTCACCACAGTCGACTGTAACGGGAAATGGCTGGTTCCGGGCTTTATCGATCAGCACGTTCATTTAATCGGTGGCGGCGGTGAAGCGGGATTTGCCAGCCGTACGCCCGCCTGCAGTCTTACCCGTTTGATTGCAGCCGGCATCACAACCGTCGTAGGTGTGCTTGGAACCGACGGCATTTCCCGTTCGCCAAAAGATCTGTATGCCAACGTTCAGGCGCTCAATCTTGAAGGTATCAGGGCATTTATGCATACCGGCTCCTATGAGCTTCCTACCCGTACCATCACAGGCAATGTCCGCGATGATATCGCTTTTATTCCTGCCATTCTGGGTGTGAAGATAGCTATCGCGGACCATCGCGGCTCGTTCCCCACAACGCAGGAATTGTTAAGACTGGTAAGCGATATTCGCGTCTCGGCGTTGCTTGCGGGTAAGAAAGGGCTGCTGCATATTCATCTTGGCAGCTTAGCGCAGGGGTTTGATGCGTTAAATGCCTTGTGCGAAGCAGGCTTACCTGTCCATCACCTTTCCCCAACGCATGTCGCCCGTACCGCGCCGTTATTTGAACAGGCCATTGCGTTTGCCCGACGCGGCGGCACGATTGATGTTACCTCGGGCGGCAGTCGTTATGCGCCGCAGGAAGACGCTATCGTTCATGCCCTGGAGTCCGGGGTAGCGGCGCAAAATATCACAATCAGCTCCGATGGTAACGGCAGTGTGCCGCGCTTCAATGCCAGCGGTGTGGTGGAAGGGCTTTCCGCCGCGCCAGTAGATGGCAACCTCCGTTTGCTGCCGCGTCTTATTGACGCAGGCATTCCCGTTGAGCAAGCGCTCGCTATGTTTACGTCAAATGTCGCGAATTCGTTAGGAATAAGCGGCGGTCGTATCGCCGTCGGGGAGCGCGCTGATTTCTGCGTGCTCAACGATGACCTCACCCTCCACCAAACTTTCGCTGCCGGGCAACTTATGTTTGATGCAGGGGAATGCCTGGTGCGCGGCAATTTTGAATGAGGGCCAGACGATGTCGTTACTTATTGCTTTACTCGCTGTTATTTTTGCCGGGCGGCTGATTCTCAGAAAATACAATCCGCAGGCCGTGCTGTTGTTAACGGGGCTGGCATTGCTGTTTATTGCCCAACTTTTCGGAATGATGGATATCACTACGCTGGTTAAAAAAACAACGGGCGTAAGCGCATTTGACGCGTTTGAGTTTATCCGCGATACGTTGAGCGTGCGCCTGGGCGGGCTGGGCTTGCAGATCATGCTTATCGGCGGTTTTGCGGTTTATATGTCTGCCATTGGCGCAAGCCAGGTGCTGGTACGCCTGACGTCCAGCCCGTTGCAAAAGCTTAACTCTCCCTATTTGCTTTTGGGTCTGGCGTTGATACTGGGGGCGTTTTTATCCCTGTTTATCAGCAGTGCCACCGGGCTGGGTTTATTGCTGATGGCGACGCTTTATCCTCTGCTCACACGCCTTGGCTGTAGCCGCGCTGCCGTTGCGGCGGTGATTGCCAGCACCTGCGCTGTCGAGTTCGGACCAAGTTCAGGCAATTCTGTACTGGCTGCTAAAACCGCAGGTATTGAAGTAGTTGACTATTTTGTCCGCGACCAACTGCCGATTGTCGTTCCGGTCGTGTTGTTTATCGCCGTGCTTCACGTCGCGGTGCAGCGCTTTTTTGATAAGCGCCAGCAGGAAGATGCTTCACAGCAGATAAATGTCTCGGTTAACGGGAGTGACGACCAGACGGCGCCTCTGTGGTATATGTTCCTGCCGATGTTGCCGCTGGTACTCATGTTGCTTTGTAGCAGCCTGGCGTTTAGCTCACTGCGCATTACGCTTGATACCGCCGTGCTTATCAGTGTCTTCATAAGCCTGGTATGTGAGTATTTACGGTATCGGAAAGCGCGCGAGGTCATGGCAGGCTTACAGCGGGTTTTCGACAGCATGGGCAATGTTTTCGCCACCGTCGTCACGCTGATAATTTCTGGTGAAGTGTTCTCGGCAGGACTCAAAGCCACCGGTGCAGTTGACGCGCTTTTGAATATTTCCGGCGAGTTTGGATTAAGCGCAGCATCTATCATCCTGTTAATGACGTTGATTACCTTTTTAATTTCCGCGCTGATGGGGTCTGGAAATGCCGCTTTTTTCTCATTCGCGCCCATGGTGCCGGATATCAGTAAACATATCGGCAGCGATGTTGCGGTAATGATGTTGCCGATCCAGCTTTCGGCGGGAATTGGACGTACGCTTTCGCCCATTGCGGGGGTGATCATAGCCATAGCCGGGATTGCTGGCGTGTCACCCGTAGAAATCGTGAAACGCACCGCGATACCGATGCTGGGGGGGTGGTTACTGATGTTGGTGCTGACGTTTATGCGCGCCGGGCATCTTGGAAATATACTGCCATGGCTTGCGGGAATGATATTGCTCATGGCAATGGGCGGCATCGCGCTACGTAAACGACAAAGCCATTCCAGTATTGCGGGATAAAAAAAGCGCCGGCTTCCCGGCGCTTTTTCTTTTACGCGGCTTTTACCGCATCGGCGATACGGTTAGCGAACGCGGTGACCTGCGCCTCATCCTCACCTTCCACCATCACGCGGATCAATGGCTCAGTGCCGGATTTACGTAACAGTACCCGGCCACGATTACCTAGCGCCTGCTCGACTTCCGCCGTGACAGCTTTGACGTTGTCGGTTTCGAGCGGATCGCCGCTTCCTGCCGTAAAGCGCACGTTAACCAGCACCTGTGGGAAAAGCTTCATGCCGCTGCACAAGTCGTGCAGGCTCATATGGTTTCTCACCATCGCCGTAAGTACCTGCAACGCTGCCACAATCCCGTCGCCGGTCGTGGTCTGATCAAGCAGGATGACGTGACCGGAGTTTTCCGCACCGATGCGCCAGCCTTTTTCCTGCATTTTTTCCAGTACGTAACGGTCGCCGACTTTAGCGCGAGCAAACGGGATGCCGAGCTGCTTCAATGCCACTTCCAGCCCCATATTGCTCATGAGCGTGCCGACTGCGCCACCGCGCAGTTTGCCCTGGCGCAAGCCTTCACGAGCGATGATGTAGAGGATCTGGTCGCCATCCACTTTCTTGCCTTCATGGTCAACCATGATGACGCGATCGCCGTCGCCATCAAACGCAATCCCCAGATCGGCTTTCTCAGCAACGACACGCGCCTGAAGCATCCGCACATCGGTTGCGCCGCATTTTTCGTTGATGTTTACGCCATCCGGCTCACACCCGACCGCAATCACTTGCGCCCCCAGTTCACGCAGCACATTAGGCGCGATGTGGTAAGTGGCGCCATTGGCACAGTCCACCACAATTTTCAGGCTGTTAAGATTAAGCTCGTTCGGGAAGGTCGCTTTGCAAAACTCAATATAACGACCGGCAGCATCCACAATACGGCTGGCTTTACCAAGCTGCGCGGAATCCACGCAAGTAATCTCTTTTTCCATTTCGGCTTCAATCGCTTCTTCCACGTCATCAGGCAGTTTGGTGCCATCGATGGAGAAAAACTTGATGCCGTTATCGTAGAAAGGGTTATGGGAGGCAGAAATAACAATACCGGCTTCGGCACGGAAAGTACGGGTCATATAAGCGATGGCCGGAGTCGGCATTGGGCCCGTAAAGGAGGCAGACAGACCGGCTGCGGCAAGACCTGCTTCAAGCGCCGATTCCAGCATGTAGCCGGAAATGCGGGTATCTTTACCGATAATGATCTTACGTGAACCGTGACGCGCCAGGACTTTCCCGGCGGCCCAGCCAAGTTTAAGCACAAAGTCAGGAGTAATCGGCGCATCCCCTACGCGCCCACGAATGCCATCGGTGCCAAAATATTTACGGTTACTCATAACGTTTTTTATCCTTCGCTGAAAGTGTAGCTTCGACGACTCTCATTGCTTCTACCGTCTCTTTTACATCATGGACGCGAATAATATTCGCTCCCTGCATGGCTGCGATCACAGCACAGGCAAGACTGCCACTTAATCGCTCTGCCGGTCCGACATTCAATAACTGACCGACCATAGATTTACGCGACATTCCCACTAATAGCGGTAGTTCAAAATGATGAAATTCTGAAAGCCGTGCGAGAAGTTGATAATTATGGTGGAGATTCTTACCGAAACCAAAACCCGGGTCGAGCAACAAATTATTTTTTGCGATGCCCGCCGCTTCGCAACGGGCGATTTGCTCAACAAAGTAGCGATTTACCGATGCAAAAACGTCGTCGTAATGAGGCGCGTTTTGCATCGTGCGCGGCTCGCCCTGCATATGCATCAGGCAAACCGGCAGGCCAGTTTGTGCGGCTGCGTCAAGCGCCCCCGGTTCAGTGAGCGAGCGAATGTCATTGATAATATGCGCGCCCGCTCGCGCTGACTCGCGTATGACTTCCGGTTTCGAAGTATCTACTGAGACCCATACTTCAAAACGTTGCGCCACCGCTTCCACTACCGGAATAACACGGGACAGCTCTTCGTCTACGCTCACTTCACTGGCGCCGGGCCGGGTGGATTCGCCGCCCACGTCAATGATTGTGGCACCCGCATTTATCATTGCATTGGCGTGTTTCACCGCATCGATAAGCTGATTATGTTTGCCGCCGTCAGAAAAAGAATCCGGAGTGACATTCAGGATCCCCATTACATGGGGATGCGAAAGATCCAGGGTGGATCCGTGGGCGTAAAGTTTCATTGTTAATCCTTGATACCTTAACACTTACTAAAAAAAACCCCGGGCAAGCCCAGGGTTTTATCACTCAACCATCATCGTGAAGCGCTTACTTGTCACCCAACTGTTCTGACATGGTGTTACCCGGGTTCGGCGTACGCGGTTCATCAACCGGACGCGGCGCCTGCGGGGTGCCATTGTTATCAGAGTTGTTGGTGCCTGGATCTTCCCAACCTGCTGGCGGACGCACATCGCGACGGGCCATCAGATCATCAATCTGCGGTGCATCGATAGTCTCATATTTCATGAGCGCATCTTTCATCGAGTGCAGAATGTCCAGGTTGTCATTCAGGATCTGACGAGCGCGATTGTAGTTACGCTCAATCAGCAGCTTCACTTCCTGATCGATGATACGCGCGGTTTCATCGGACATATGTTTCGCTTTTGCCACAGAGCGGCCAAGGAACACTTCTCCGTCTTCTTCCGCATACAGTAACGGACCCAATTTCTCGGAGAAGCCCCATTGGGTAACCATGTTACGTGCCAGGTTAGTCGCCACTTTAATATCGTTGGACGCACCGGTAGAAACATGTTCCACGCCGTAGATAATTTCTTCCGCCAGACGACCGCCGTACAGCGTTGAAATCTGGCTTTCCAGCTTCTGACGGCTGGCACTGATGGCATCGCCTTCCGGCAGGAAGAACGTCACACCCAGCGCACGACCGCGCGGAATAATGGTTACTTTATGTACCGGATCGTGTTCCGGCACCAGGCGACCGATAATCGCGTGCCCTGCTTCGTGGTAAGCCGTAGATTCTTTCTGCGCTTCCGTCATCACCATGGAGCGGCGTTCTGCACCCATCATGATTTTGTCTTTCGCTTTCTCGAACTCGACCATTGACACGACGCGTTTATTACCGCGAGCGGCAAAGAGCGCAGCTTCGTTCACCAGGTTGGCAAGATCAGCACCCGAGAAACCAGGCGTACCACGCGCGATGATAGCCGCATCAATATCAGGAGCCAGCGGCACGCGACGCATATGCACTTTCAGGATCTGCTCACGACCGCGAACATCCGGCAGGCCAACAACAACCTGACGGTCGAAACGGCCTGGACGCAGCAGCGCCGGGTCAAGCACGTCCGGACGGTTAGTCGCCGCGATAACGATGATACCTTCGTTACCTTCAAAGCCATCCATCTCAACCAGCATCTGGTTCAGCGTTTGTTCACGCTCATCGTGACCACCGCCAAGCCCAGCGCCACGCTGACGGCCCACGGCGTCGATTTCATCGATAAAGATGATGCACGGCGCGGCTTTCTTAGCCTGTTCGAACATATCGCGAACACGGGATGCACCGACACCGACAAACATTTCAACGAAGTCAGAACCGGAAATAGTAAAGAAAGGCACTTTCGCTTCACCCGCGATGGCTTTTGCCAGCAGGGTTTTACCGGTACCCGGAGGCCCGACCATCAGAATGCCTTTCGGGATTTTACCACCCAGCTTTTGGAAGCGGCTCGGCTCACGCAGATATTCAACCAGTTCGCCCACTTCTTCTTTCGCTTCGTCACAACCCGCGACGTCGGCAAACGTGGTCTTAATTTGATCTTCCGTCAGCATGCGTGCCTTGCTCTTACCAAACGACATGGCACCTTTACCACCGCCGCCCTGCATTTGGCGCATAAAGAAAATCCACACGCCGATCAGCAACAGCATAGGGAACCAGGATATGAAGATAGAAGCCAGCAGGCTTGGTTCTTCCGGCGGCTCGCCGACCACTTTAACGTTTTTGGTAATCAGGTTATCAAGCAGCTTCGGATCGTTAACCGGAATGTACGTCGTGTATTTGTTACTGTCTTTCTTGGTAACGTTGATTTCACGTCCGTTGATACGCGCTTCGCGGACCTGGTCCTGGTTAACTTCTTGCAAGAAGGTAGAGTAATCCACCCTACGGCCATTCGACTCGCTGGGCCCAAAGCTCTGGAATACTGACATCAGCACAACGGCAATGACCAGCCAGAGTATTAGGTTTTTCGCCATGTCACTCAAGGGATTAACCTCATATTACAACTGTGTTAACAAACAGCGTCAGGGTACTATAGTTTCCGCCCAGTCGCTACAATGTAAACTTCACGTGAACGGGCACGAGAAGAATCCGGTTTACGAACTTTCACTTTCGTAAACAGGGAGCGAATATCCCTAAGATACTCATCGAAACCTTCGCCCTGGAACACCTTCACTACAAAACTACCACCCGGCGCCAATACATCGCGACACATATCCAAAGCCAGTTCGACAAGATACATGGAGCGAGGAATATCAACAGCAGGTGTCCCGCTCATATTTGGCGCCATATCTGACATGACAACCTGTACTTTACTCTCACCTACACGCTCTAAGAGCGCTTTCATGACTAATTCATCACGAAAATCGCCCTGAAGAAAGTCCACACCGACGATAGGATCCATAGGTAAAAGATCGCATGCAATGATACGACCCTGGCCACCGATTTGTGTAACCACATATTGGGACCAACCGCCAGGAGCAGCGCCGAGATCGACAACCGTCATCCCCGGCTTAAAAAGTTTGTCACTTTGCTGTATTTCATCAAGTTTAAACCAGGCTCGGGAACGTAACCCTTTTTTCTGAGCCTGTTGAACATATTTATCGCTAAAGTGTTCCTGGAGCCAGCGGCTCGAGCTGGCAGAACGCTTTTTACCTGTCATTTAAATTTCCATCTGGGTTCATCGAGATCCCCACGTTGCCTTCAGGCTGCATACCCTGCGCTTGCGCGTCACAGTACAATTTGAAATCTGTTGGGTATTAATGGGAGATGGCGGTAGAATGAACCGTTTTCAATCCCAACGTAAGTAAAAAAACCGATGAATCTGAGTACTAAACAAAAACAGCACCTAAAAGGTCTGGCACATCCGCTCAAGCCTGTCGTAATGCTTGGCAATAATGGTTTGACCGAAGGGGTACTGGCCGAGATTGAACAAGCGCTTGTGCACCATGAGTTAATCAAGGTGAAGATTGCTACGGAAGACCGCGAAACCAAAACCCTGGTCGTAGAGGCAATCGTGCGGGAAACCGGCGCCTGTAATGTCCAGGTTATCGGTAAAACGCTCGTTCTGTACCGTCCTTCACAAGAGCGCAAAATTTCTCTGCCACGCTAATTCATCTTTGATGAGTCCACATATTGATTGTAACAATATTGTGGCGGCTAACTGCAAAATGCCATGCTCTGTGTGATGTTAAAAGGCCGCAATGCGGCCTTTTACCTTGCTTTACAATAGCGGCAAATTTTCATTCTGCAATAACGTTGATCCGTTATATAACGCCTGCAGACAAAATCCTCACCCAGACGTATATTCTTTAACCAGTCAGATTAAGCTGAAAATTTGCAGGCGCTTTCGCCGTTGTCAGAGATATTCGACTTTTACTATCTCGAATTCAACCTGCCCGCCTGGGGTGTTGATCACAACCACATCGTCTACTTCTTTAGCAACAAGGCCACGCGCAATCGGGGAGTTAACGGAGATAAGATTCTGTTTAAAATCCGCTTCATCATCACCCACGATGCGATAGGTCAGCTCTTCGTCACTCTCAAGATTCAGTACGGTAACGGTTGAGCCGAAAATAACACGACCGTTGTTCGGCATCTTCGTGATATCAATCACCTGAGCATTAGAAAGCTTGGCTTCAATATCTTTAATACGCCCTTCGCAAAAACCCTGCTGCTCACGCGCCGCGTGGTATTCAGCATTTTCTTTCAGGTCGCCGTGTTCACGCGCATCGGCAATCGCAGCAATAATCTCAGGGCGACGAACGGATTTCAGGAACTCCAGTTCTTCGCGCAATTTATCAGCGCCACGTAAGGTCATCGGAATCGCTTGCATTTTTATACCTCTTAAAACAGTCCTTTTCGCAACGGTCAGAGCCGCTGCGGCCAGTATCTCGCCCCGGCAAAAACCCACAGGCGCCAGGGAATAAACAAAAAAAAACCAACCCGGAGCGCAGCACCAGGTCAGGAACGATTTTGCATTTTGATATGCATTTTAACCCGAAGTTCCCTGAGGGTCATCGTTTACTTTACCCTACGATGCACCGTAGTATGACGGCACATTTCCAGGCTGTTACCGCGAGATTATGCGATTTACCAGATTTGTCATCGGATTGGCCACAAGTATGGCGTTGACTGCAAACGCAGCAAACGTTGAAGAATACATTAATCAACTCCCCGCCGGCACAAACCTTGCGCTGATGGTGCAGAAAGTCGGTAGCCAAACCCCGGCAATTGATTATCACAGTCAGCAAATGGCCCTGCCCGCCAGTACTCAGAAAGTGATTACGGCGCTGGCGGCGTTATTGCAGCTTGGCCCTGACTATCGCTTCAACACCTCCCTGGAAAGCCGCGGCACCCAGGAGAACGGCGTGTTGAACGGTGATTTGATCCTGCGATTTGGCGGCGATCCGACGTTTAAACGTCAGGATTTGCGCAACTTAGTCGCCGCGCTGAAAAAAACCGGTATAACGGAAATTAAGGGAAACGTCCTCATCGACACCTCTGTTTTCGCAAGCCATGATAAAGCGCCTGGCTGGCCGTGGAACGATATGACGCAGTGCTTTAGCGCGCCGCCTTCCGCCGCGATTGTGGACCGCAACTGTTTTTCTATTTCGCTCTATAGCGCACCTAAACCCGGTGATATGGCCTTTATTCGCATCGCGTCCTATTACCCGGTCACGATGTTCAGTCAGGTCAAAACATTAGCCAAAGGCTCTCCTGAAGCCCAATATTGCGAACTGGATGTTGTCCCCGGCGATCTTAACCGCTTTACCCTGACTGGCTGTCTGACACAACGTGCCGATCCGCTACCGCTGGCCTTTGCCATTCAGGATGGCGCGAGCTATGCCGGCGCGATTTTAAAATCCGAGCTAAAAACGGCAGGCATCACCTATAGCGGAACGCTACTGCGTCAAACGCAAATCACCCCGCAAGCGACCGTTATCGCAAGCAGACAGTCACCACCGCTGCATGACTTGCTCAAAATAATGCTGAAAAAGTCGGATAACATGATAGCCGACACCGTGTTCCGCACTATTGGCCGCGAGTTCTACGGGGTTCAGGGAACATGGCGCGCAGGCGCTGATGCGGTGCGCCAGATATTGCGTCAGAAAGCCGGTGTTGACCTTGGAAACAGTATCGTGGTCGATGGATCAGGGTTGTCACGTCATAATTTGATTTCGCCAGCCACCATGATGCAGGTACTTCAGTACATCGCCCAGAACGACGCTCAGTTGAATTACATTTCTATGCTGCCGCTTGCCGGTTATGACGGCTCACTGCAATATCGCGCCGGGCTGCATGAAGCGGGCGTCAATGGCAAAGTGTCGGCGAAAACCGGTTCACTGCAAGGGGTTTATAACCTGGCGGGATTCATTACTACGGCGAGTGGTCAAAAGATGGCGTTTATTCAGTATCTTTCAGGCTATGCCGTTGAGCCTGCCGATCAGCGTAATCGCCGCATTCCGCTGGTACGGTTTGAAAGCCGTTTGTATAAAGATATCTACCAGAATAACTAACGAAAAAGGCCGGGTTTCCCCGGCCTTTTTAATTAACGTTCGTAGATAATCTCTACGCCTTCATCATCATCTTCATCCCAGTCGTCGTCCCAGTCGTCATCCGTTTCAGCTTCCATTTCGTCCAGCTGTTGACGGTGGTAGTCATCCCACATGAATTCGACTTTTTCAGGACCGTTTTCGGCATTTTCATGCACGATTGGGTTCTCAATAATAAAGTTCATGACATCCCAACACAGGGGATTAACGCCCTGTTGGGTCGCTGCGGAAATGAGATAATAATCGCCTTCCCAGCCCAACGCTTCGGCTATCGCTTTTGCGCGTTGTTCCGCTTCGTCACGATCGATAAGATCGATTTTGTTGAACACTAACCAGCGCGGTTTAGCAGCCAGCTTCTCACTGTATTTCTCCAGTTCGCCTACGATCACACGGGCGTTTTCCACCGGATCGGAACCGTCAATCGGATCGATATCAATGAGGTGCAACAGTACGCGGCAACGCTCAAGGTGCTTGAGGAAACGAATCCCCAGACCCGCGCCTTCGGCTGCGCCTTCGATAAGGCCCGGAATATCGGCAACCACGAAGCTTTTCTCGTTATCCATACGGACTACGCCAAGGCTTGGCACGAGCGTGGTAAACGGATAGTCCGCCACTTTCGGTTTGGCTGCGGAAACCGCGCGAATAAACGTTGATTTCCCCGCATTCGGTAAGCCAAGCATGCCTACGTCAGCCAGCAGCATCAGCTCAAGTTGCAAGTCACGTTTCTCGCCCGGCGTGCCCATCGTTTTCTGACGCGGCGTACGGTTAACCGACGATTTGAAACGGGTGTTGCCAAGGCCGTGCCAGCCACCTTTCGCCACCATCAGACGCTGACCGTGTTTGGTCATGTCGCCCATGGTTTCGCCGGTGCCCTGATCGATAACGCGCGTACCAACCGGCACTTTGACCGTGATATCTTTGCCGCGTTTACCGGTGCAATCACGGCTCTGGCCGTTCTGACCACGCTCAGCGCGGAATGACTTCTCGAAACGGTAATCAATGAGCGTATTCAGGTTCTCATCCGCTTCGAGCCATACGTCGCCGCCATCCCCGCCATCGCCGCCGTCAGGACCGCCTTTCGGAATATATTTTTCACGACGGAAGCTAACGCAACCGTTGCCGCCATCACCCGCGACGACCAGAATCGCTGCTTCATCAACAAACTTCATTTTACTTCTCCGTAAATCATTCGCCTGAGCGGGGTAGCGTGACTACCGCTTCGCTTTTACGCCAGCGTCCCCAGAGACGATGACCAATGGCGGAATACATCGCGCCCGCAACCACGACAAACGCGCCAATGTAACCCAGCAGGTTGAGCATTGGCCTGGCGAAGAAATCGGGCCAGGCAATGGATAACAAGTCCGAAAACAACAAGGTAAATAACGGGGTCAGCGTAATCAGCGCACTCACCTGTGCCGCCTGCCAACGCGCCATCGCTTCAGCGAGAGCGCCATAACCTACCAGCGTGTTCAAACCGCAAAAAACCAGGCATGCCAGTTGCCAGGTGCTTAACTGCCCGATCACATCCGGATCGGCCAGAGGAAATAATGCAAGTGTACATAAAGTGTACAGCAAAAAGAGGATTTGTTGCGAGGCCAGACGTCGCAGCAGGACTTTCTGCGCAACACCGTAACTCACCCAAACCGTCGCGGCGCCCACGCCAAAAATAACGCCCCACGTGTACGCCGTTAGGCGCGTAAAAATCTCAATCAGGCTGGTGTTGAAGAACATCACCAGTCCGCAAAGCAGCATAATAGCCCCAATAATCTGGGTGCCGCGCATCTTTTCTTTAAGAATGAAGACACTTGCGACCATCATTCCTACCGGAGAAAGTTGGCCGATAACCTGCGATGCCGTAGGGTTTAAATACTGTAATGACGAGCTGAACAGAATAAAGTTGCCGAACAGCCCACCCGTCGCGATAGCTAATAAAATCAGCCAACGCGGTTTACGAAACATTTTTAGCGGCGGCAGCTTTCCTTTCACGGCAAGGATGGCGCCAAGCCCAATGGATGCCATCAGAAAGCGGTAAAACACCACCGTAGGAGGTTCCATTACCGTTAAAACTTGCTTCATCGCGATAGGTAGCGCGCCCCAACATACCGCCGTGGTAAGCGCCAGAAGAATACCTATGCCAGCCTGCTGTTTCATGAAAATCCTTGAAGAATTTTCCAGGTACGGAATGTAAAAAGCCCCGCAACATGTGCGGGGCTCTATCCGTTACCGGGACACGAAAAACTTATTCAGCAACGATGCTGATGAATTTACGGTTTTTCGGGCCCTTAACTTCGAACTTAACTTTACCGTCAGTCAAAGCGAACAGAGTGTGGTCACGACCGCAACCTACGTTCGTGCCAGCGTGGAATTTAGTGCCACGTTGACGAACGATGATGCTGCCTGCCAGAACTGCTTCTCCGCCAAAGCGTTTCACGCCCAGACGTTTAGCTTCGGAATCGCGACCGTTACGAGTTGAGCCGCCAGCCTTTTTGTGTGCCATTTAATCTGCTCCCCTGTATTAAGCGCTGATGCCAGTGATTTTCACATCAGTGAACCACTGACGATGGCCTTGCTGCTTACGGTAGTGTTTACGACGACGAAACTTAACGATTTTAACTTTCTCGCCACGACCATGAGCAACAACTTCAGCTTTGATTACGCCGCCATCAACGAAAGGAACGCCGATTTTGACATCTTCACCGTTTGCGATCATCAGAACTTCAGCGAATTCAACAGCTTCGCCAGTTGCGATGTCCAGCTTTTCCAGGCGAACGGTCTGACCTTCGCTTACTCGGTGTTGTTTACCACCACTTTGGAAAACCGCGTACATATAAAACTCCGCTTCCGCGCACGCCTTTTATATGATTCAGAGTGCGCTACAAATATTCACAATAGGGCGCGAATATTACGCAAATCGTGAGCCTTTGACAAGTCCCCTCGTGAAGCAGCGCAGAAAAAAAACACAACATTCATGGCAACGTTTATCTGGTGCGTTTTTACGGTACAATCATCTCTACATCTTCAACCCTATTATCTCACGTTCTTCCATTGATACTTGTGGTAAACAGGACGATAGCCAGACTTTTGCGATGAATTTAGAAAAAATTAATGAGTTAACCGCGCAAGATATGGCGGGCGTTAATGCGACCATCCTTGAACAACTCAACTCGGATGTTCAACTTATCAACCAATTAGGCTATTACATCGTAAGCGGTGGCGGTAAGCGCATCCGTCCGATGATTGCCGTGCTTTCCGCTCGCGCGCTGGGTTATCAGGGCAACGCTCACATTATGATCGCGGCGCTGATTGAATTTATTCATACCGCGACGCTACTTCATGATGACGTGGTGGATGAGTCAGATATGCGCCGGGGCAAAGCCACGGCCAACGCCGCGTTTGGCAACGCCGCAAGCGTACTGGTCGGCGATTTTATCTACACGCGCGCCTTCCAGATGATGACAAGCCTCGGTTCATTGAAAGTTCTGGAAGTGATGTCTGCGGCCGTTAACGTTATCGCTGAAGGTGAAGTGCTGCAGTTGATGAACGTCAACGATCCTGATATCACCGAAGAAAGCTATATGCGGGTCATTTACAGTAAGACCGCACGGCTTTTCGAGGCTGCGTCGCAGTGCTCCGGTATTCTTGCCGGCGCCGATGAAGCAGAAGAAAAAGCGCTTCAGGATTATGGACGCTATCTGGGTACCGCTTTCCAGCTTATTGATGATTTACTGGATTACAGCGCGGATGGCGAGCGACTCGGCAAAAACGTTGGCGACGATCTCAATGAAGGTAAGCCAACTCTGCCTCTGTTACACGCCATGCGTAACGGCACCGAGGATCAGGCCAAAATGATCCGCGAAGCTATCCAGCAAGGCAACGGTCGCCATCTTCTCGATCCGGTCCTGCATGCCATGGCGGAGTGCGGTTCGCTTGAATGGACGCGCCAGCGTGCCGAAGAGGAAGCGGATAAAGCCATTGCCGCCCTGGCTATTTTGCCAGACACCCCCTGGCGTGAAGCCCTGATCGCGCTGGCGCATATGTCTGTGCAGCGCGATCACTGATATTTTTTGCCTCTCATTTCTGCGCTATCCGGCGCAGAAATTCCTCTTTTAGATTTGCATCCCTTGCAACGAATTGTGCGTTTCTGTGCACACTTCTGGTTATATATAAAACTAACAGGAACTATCTGGAGCTTTTCGTGTTATATATGATGCAGGAAGTAACATGGCAGACGAGAGATACGTCATTTTTGTGTTGAGGGAAATATGCAAAAGAAAGTCACAGACTGGCATCCGGCGGATATTATCGCTGGGTTACGCAAAAGAGGAACCTCTTTAGCGGCTGAGTCAAGGAAAGCAGGATTGAGTTCATCTACACTCGCGAATGCGCTGACACGCCCATGGCCCAAAGGAGAACGCATCATTGCCGATGCGCTTGGCGTTGCGCCATGGGTTATCTGGCCATCTCGTTATTACGATCCCATTACTCACGAATTTATAGATCGTTCGCAGCTTATTCGAACGCGGTAAAAAACCACCTGCATAGCAGGTGGCATTGAAAACGCCCCATAGGGGCGTACTAAGTCCAGACTCTGAGAGCCTTCCCTTCACACCTCTTTTAGTGG